>JAPLDF010000055.1 GCA_026391835.1 Bacteroidota bacterium | reverse complement strand
GGGAAACTAATCGAGGAAGGATACTTGCATGCCTATTTACCGAAATCCTGCATTCTTATTTACCGAATTTCTGCATCCTTATTTACCGATTTCTTGCATTCTTATTTGCCGAAATCTCGCATTGTTATTTACCGTTTACACGGGTCCGTTAATCTACTTTTACACACTGAGCCTTTTGAAAAAATTTGAATTTCACCGGGTCCAACTTCTTCATGCGATTCCATTCGCCGGGATGATCATGTTTCTGATGCTATACAACTCCGGTTCCGGCAATTTTGTCATTTGGCAGTCCCCATTGGACCTTTACACCACGATCCTTATTCTTGCCGGTAATTTCACCTACATCCTGTTCTCAATTATCAAACTTCAAACAAACCCGTTTTCGGTTGCCGGATGGTTCAATAATTTAAAAAAGAGCTCGCATATCTCCTGGATTCAATACATTCTCTTCAGTTTCATTATACTCTGGATCCTGAACCTGAATATTTCAGCGATATGGATGATTACGCAAAAACCTGAATGGTGCGCATACAGCCGCAGTATCTACACCTTAACTGCTTTTATTTTTCTTGGTTCGATCCAGTTTATCCTTCTGTTGCAACCTGCTATCTATTCTTTTCCCGGAAAGTATAAAAACGCCCCGGTTGATGATGAGAAAAAAGCCAGTTATAGAAAAATACTGAATGATTACATGGAAACCATGAAACCTTACACGAATCCTGATGTCACCCTGGAAAAAGTTGCAAAGGATATTTCGGTAAACACCCGGACTCTTTCACAAATCATAAACGAATCATTCAACAACAATTTTAACGGATATATAAACGAATTCAGGATACAGGAAAGTCTTAAACAACTGTCGGACCTCAGGAATAAAAAAACTATTCTCGAAATATTATATGATTCCGGGTTCAACTCAAAATCGGCTTTCTATTCCGAATTTAAAAAATACACGGCTGTTACACCCCAGGAATACCGAAACAAATGCAAATTGGAACAACAAACAATGTCAAATTAACTTCCATTAAAAAAAAATCTGAAAATTCAATCCTGAATCATGATTTGGGACTGATTAACCCATTCTTCACTGTTATTTCGTGTTCCAGTTTCATTCACCATTAAAACAACACTTATGAAAAAAGCAGCTTTACTTCCATTGATCTTTGCAACTTTTGTGCAAATGGGTTTTTCCCAGGTTCCTGATCTGTATTTAGGTCTGACTCCACCAGGCAATACGCCCGAAGTTTTTGCACCCGGGATTGTATCGTTACCGGGAAGAAACGAACGGGTCATTACATTCTCGCCATCGGGGCATGAAATTTTCTTTGCTGTCGGGAACTGGCCTACACGCAGCACCATGTATATCCAGTATATCGACAGTGCATGGACAACACCTGAACCGGCATCCTTCTCGGCGGGTCGTTCCGCCGAAGAACCTTTCTTTTCAATGGATGGCAACCGGGTCTATTATTATGCATACCCTCCAACTGGTTCAACGAATGCGGATATTTATTACAGTGAAAAATCAGGCGGCGTGTGGGGCGCCCCGGTAAACCTGGGGAACACACTGAATACGACCGGCGATGAGTTCCATCCGAATATCGTGAACGACGGGTCAATCTATTTCGCCAACGGGGCTGGGAAGACATGCCGGGCCCAATACAGCGGCGGCACTTTTCTGCCGAGGGTGCTGCTGCCGGGCAATGTGAACAGCGGTACCTGGCCCGATCACTATGTCGCTCCGGATGAAAGTTACATGATATTCACTTCAACCAAGAGCGGCGGGTTCGGGAGCTCAGACCTCTATGTTTCATTCAGGAATGTTGACAATTCCTGGACGACGCCGCAAAATTTCGGAAATAAAATAAACACGGCCGGTTATGAGGGCTCAGCGGATGTCACTCCTGATGGCAAATACATGACGTATGACAACATAACTGATATATACTGGGTGAAAATAGACAATACCATCGACAGCCTGAAAGCAATCAGCGGCGTGATAACTTCGGTAAATAGTGTTCCCGCCATGCAGGATTTCAAAATATTCCCGAACCCATCTACCGGCAGGTTTACGCTCTCTTTTTCCGGCGTAGCCGGTAATACTGCCATGGCGGAAATCATCAATCCTGAAGGGAAAATCATTTATAAATGCATAATAGAAGATCAGGAGACAATTGATTTATCCGGTTCCCGGAAGGGCATCTACCTGGTAAAACTACGCATGGACCATGAAATACGCATTAAAAAAGTCTGCCTTGAATAAAGGAAAAAGTTGGGAACCGACACAAAAGGGGCGCTTGCTGGTCAGCATTACGGGAAGTGAGATGGATTTGTCGCTAAATTCGACAGTACCGGAAGGAGCCTCTGGACAAAACAAATCGGAACAGGTGAGGATGACAATATCAGTTGGTTAACGCTCGACGAGGTTGGAAATGTATATGTAACCGGTTATACAGGCGGTACGCTCGGTGACAGGAATTTTGGAAAGGAAGATATCCTTGTTGCCAGGCTTGACACAAATGGGAATATTGTATGGCAGAAACATTTTGGGAGTGACAGTACGGAGGTCGGGAATATGGTTTATGCAGATATTCATGGATTTATTTATATAACGGCAGCGACCAAGGGAACGATGTATGAACTGTCGCATGGCGGTGCGGATTGCGTCCTCTTAAAACTGAACAGTCAAGGCAATATCATCTGGGGGAAACAATTTGGAACCACGAAGGGAGATGAGTGCCAGGGAATAACAGGAGACAGTACAAATATTTATATTTGCGGTTACACCTTTGGAGATATGGCAGGTAAAAACAAAGGCAACCTGGATGCATTTATCGCAAAATTCACTGATCAGGGGGAACAGGTGAAATTGCTCCAATTCGGAACAGACAAATTTGATATGGCAAGCCATATAACCGTTGACAAAGAAAAAAACATTTATATCGGGGGCAGCACAGGCGGTGATTTCAGCGGCAAAAACCGGGGCGAAGGAGACAGTTTTTTATCAAGGTTAAACAAGGACTTTGAAATTACCTGGACACGGCAATTTGGCACCGGTAAATGGGATGGAGTGAATGGCATAGCCTTGAATGAAAAGATATCCGGGAATATCGTTGTAAGTGGTTGCCAGCACTGGCCCTTATGCCAGTCATTCATTCGTATGTATTCGAACGACGGCAGGTTGCCATGGGTTAATAATTATACGGCAAGGCGGTAAAAACGGGGGAACCTGTGGCAAGGAAGTTTGTACAGATAAGTATGGAAACATATACCACTCCGGGAATACCGGGGGCAACCTGTTTAAGGTAATCGACAAGCCCGAAGGGCACGATGTGATTTTATTAAAGCTCAGTATAAGTGGAGATAACTGATCATTTAAAGGGAGATACAAACTTCCAATCCGGAAATTTTATTTAAAAACAACACGATGAAAACAATGAACCTGCTATGGATTGCCTGCCTGATCCATTTGAGCTTGACAGCCCAGGAAGATGTAACCATTGGGAAGTACAGGAAATTTGAATCCAAAATACTTGGTGGTGAATTCACCTACCTGGAACACCTGCCCGAGGGATATGAAAAATCGGATAAAAGTTACCCGGTGGTCTTTATGATGAACGGGCAGAACATTGCCCAATTTGCGAATGACGGGGCCACCCTGGATAATCTTGCAGGTGAACGGATCCCCGACATGATCCTCATCGGGATATCCAACACAGGTGTGGCGGGAAATTATTGGGCTTGCCCCAACGACAGCGGTTATGTGAAGGGTGGAAGCACTTTTTCAGCTTTTTTGAAAGATGAACTGATCCCCGGGATCAGGAAAAACTACCGGACCAACGGCTACCAGATATTGGCGGGGCAGTCAAACGCAGGTCTTTTCGTGATGTATGCTTTTTTATTCTCCCCATATCTGTTCAACGCATATGCAATCGCCAGCCCGATGTTCGGATGGTGTCCGGATTTCTTTTTGAACAAAACAAGAAGCTTTTTTAAAGATAATCCCGGGATCAGAAAAAAGCTTTACATCTCCTACGGCGACCTTGATTATGTGCAGGTTTTCAATCACATGAACAATTTTAAAGAGGCGCTGGAGCAATCGCCCGCAGGCCTTGAATGGCGGGTCGATCTGATCGGAAATACGGGCCACGTTCCCTATTCAACCCTGAACAATGCCCTGCTGTTTTTCTTTTCCGGATGCACGATGACAGCCGAGAGGAAGAAACTGGGTGTTCCTGAGATCAAAGCGCATTTTGAAGCGCTCTCTGAGGAATATGGTTTCACGGTTAATCCCAAGCCGGGTGTGTTGCTCGATATGGCGTTCGACCTGGGCGATGAACAAAAAACAGACCAGGCGATCGGTATCATGAACTATCTTATCGGCCTGTATCCTGATTCTGAAGTTAATTATTATTGTTTGGGACGGTTGTTACAAAAATCCGGAGATATTGAATCAGCAAAAGCAAATTACAATAAGGCACTGAGCATCAATCCCGGCCACGAACCTTCTAAGGCGGCAATAAACAAACTGAATAAATTAAAAGACCAGCAGTGATTTTGCAGGTTTCGGTTATAAACGAGTTAACAAACATAATCAGGCAGCGCTTTTAGCAATAAATTAGAATAAATGTCGAACCATATAATGAAAGGATTCTTTCAAAAACTTCCGATTAAAATGACTAAATAATGAAGACACGAAAAACACTATTTATCACAATTCTTACGACATTATTAATCCTGGCACAATTCATCATCTGTCATGCCCAACTAAAAAAGAGTGATTTTGCCATTGGTGATAAAATCAGTTTTGAATCAAAAATTCTTCATGAGCGAAGATCCATCGTTGTTATTCCGCCCTACAACTATAAAGACTGGCCGGATGAAAAATTTCCTGTGGTTTATGTTCTTGACCCGGGGAACAATCTTTTTGCAACATTCGGAATTGTGAACTATTATTCAGACATGCTGAAAATCATGCCCCGGATGATCATTGTGGGGGTTGTGTCCGGCGACAGAGAAAAAGATTACCTGCCCGCACCTTCGAAAGAACAGCCAACAGGCGGAGGGGCTGATAAATTCCTCCGTTTTATTGATTCAGAATTGGTACCGTTCATTGACTCAGCCTACCCGGCAAGTTCAGAGCGGTGTATTATCGGACATTCCGCAGGTGGATTATTTGCTGTTTATGCCCTGGAACATAAACCTGATTTATTCAGCTCATTTATATGCATTGATCCCAGTTTGTGGTACGATAATCATTCTTGCACCAGTGAGATGCCCGGATTTCTTAAAAAGAATGAGACTATCAGAAAATCTATCTTTATTTCCTTGTCAAATGAAAAGGAGATGGGCGTTTTCCCTTTTATTGAAGTGCTTGAAAAATATGCACCGGCAGGAATTAAGTGGGATTATATACATTATAAAAACGAAACCCATAACTCATTAGGATTTAAAAGCATATGTGCTGGTTTTGAAATGATTTATAAGGATTGGAAAACAGGTGAAAAAACAAAATAAGCCGCGAAACGCCAAAAATTTGATCAGAAGCAACGATAATCGCATGAAACATATGAAAACGAGAACATTATTTTTTGGTTTTGTGATATTTACAATTTCACTGTTCGGACAACGTACGTCTCAAAAATATCCTGACCTTGTCAGGATCGCTGACTCACTTTACAATGAGAAAGATTTTAAGAATTCTGCCTTTACTTATTCCAGTGCATTTAAGGTAAACGGCTGGAAAGCCATGTTAAACGAGCGCTATAATGACAGTCGGTGGAAGCCCTTGCTTGAATCAGTCCAGGCAAATAAAAAGAAAGCATTTCCCAACCTGGAATCGATACCGGTAAATGGATTCAAGGTTGAAGTGATTACCTGCGGAATGGAGCATAACCAAAAAGGAAAGCCGGTCATTGTTTTTGAGAATGGCAGGGGCACTGATTTTGAGTACTGGCTTCCAATCATCCAGGAGGTATCAAAGGACAATGCGACTTTCGCATATAACCGACCCAGAATTGGAAGTTCTGAGGATGACGGCCAGCTCCCTACGATCGGTCATATTGTTGATGTTCTTCGGCAATCACTTCTCGCAAAGGGGCTACAACCTCCCTACGTCCTTGCAGGACATTCATGGGGTGCAGCATATACCAGGTGTTTTGCATCTTTTTACCCTGATGAAATTGCCGGGCTGATATTTGTTGACCCCCACGACTTTGTCAAAAAACCGGGTGGTGGAAGATTGCCATACCAGGAAATTGGATTGACCGAAAGCCAGATCGATTCTCTTTTTGATTCCTACGACAAATGGGCTGACGACTATATAGCTTCGGGGCCCCGGTTTGTTGCTGAAGAAATGAAAGCACAAAGAGAATTCAGCAAATCCGGGTTTGAGCTGATTAATCGAAATCCATTGCCCGACGTGCCCGTTCATTTTATAATGGCTGGCGGATATCCCATAAATCAGGAAAAAACGCCATCACTATATGATCAGGAAAAAATGTTTCGAATAAACAACAATATAAAGATGAAAAGTTGGATCGAATTAATTAATCCGCTCAAATACGGGAAATTCTTTTATTGTTCGAGCTCCGGGCATATGATTCAGAAGGATGATCCGGCTATCATAATTTCAAGCATCAACCTGGTTTTGCAGGACTATGACAAAATCAGGAAAGAAAAGGAATAACCCGGATCATTCCATAATCCGTCAATTTACGGGCATAAAAGAGCAAGCGTAAAATGCTGACTTACTAAGTAGTGGTCCGGATTCACTAATCTAACTTCGAACTGATCGGAGATATCTCTAAAGTAGTTGATTTTATTGAGTCTTCTATTGCCTGATGAATTTCCCCACCTGCACACCTTTTACGCCGACCAGCTTCACCAGATAGATTGCACATGGAAGGGTATTGAAATCAATTGTGGTGGAGGGTATCGAGAACGAATAATGAATGTTACCATTGTGAATTATAAATTATCTGTGCATAATTACCTTATATTTGCCATTGCATCCTCATCTTCTTCGGACATGATCAGGCGGATTACAGGATTACTTATTTTCTCATTCCTGATTTTCACTTCAGGAATGACCCAGGGCATTGGCTGGGAAAGGTACTATGGCCTTCAAAACAGAGGCGAAACGATCGAATTCGTTAAAACCACATATGATAACGGCATCCTTATAAATTTATGCATCTGGAATTTGCAGGAGTTTGAGTAGGGTGTACTGATTAAATGCGATATCAATGGAAATGTTCTTTGGTCCAAAACCTTCTTTGATTCATCGTATAAATTCTTTCCCTACTCAGTTGATGAAGATAATAATGGAAATATTATCATTGTCGGTGAAACCAAGCAGTTCGATGCCCAGGGAGACCCATTCATCATGAAGTTGAATGCCTGCGGGCAAAAACTTTGGTGTAAGGTGCTTAATTATCCAGGGATGAATTACAGCAGGATGGTCATAGTTAAAAATGACCAATACCTGGTGCTTACGAATTATGCCTCCAACGATTTTCATGAAGGCAACCAGATCCGGAAATTCGATACAGCGGGAAATGAATTGTCCGTTGTACAACTGGTGCCTGGTTATGGCAATTCAGACCTCACCCATGCCGGTCTTGGAGATTTCATATTGACAAGCGACAACGGGATGTTTTTTACAGGGTTTTGCTATTATAGAATGCCGCCTCCCAATGAAAACATTACACTGCTTCAGCATTTATTCGTCAAAACCGACAGCCTTGGAAATGAGCAATGGCATCGGCCTACAGATACCGTTAATAACCATGTGGGGTCAATCATATCAAGTACGGAACAATCGGGTTCGTATTACTCCGTCGGTTACAACTATTCAGGTTATCCGGAATATGCTCCTTATTTCTGCAAAAGCTCGCAAACAGGACAATTAACGCTCGAAGAAACACTGCACCCTGACACATTGGTGGATTGGCTCTCCGGAATTAAAAAATGCGGGCCAGATAACCTTATCATTGTTGGCCGTGTCGCTCCCAACTATAATGTTCTCCCAAAGATCGGGCTCTTCAAGACTGATACTGCTGGTATCATTCTGAAATTCATCCAGAATGACCATGGTGCTCCGTATCCCAAGTGTATTGCTACGGCGTTTGACAATAAGTACCTGATCAGCGGATATGCCCCCTACGACTATGATTCCATTTCGCACACCGACGGCTACCTTATCAAGGTCAACCAGGACCTCGACTACGATTCAATTTACGCCTACCCTTTCATTTACAACAGTTTATGCCCTGTTCCCATCCCAACCGACACGATCGCCTGCAACTGCGACCTGATCACCGGTTTCGGGGAGGCAATGGGTGAGAACAGGGCTGCGGAGCTGAAGATCTTCCCCAACCCGGCCCGCGATGCTTTGAGAATCATTGTTTCGGGGGATACAGAGATAGATGAAATGGCAGATTTGGCAGTGTACGATCTCTTCGGTGAGAAAGTGATGGGCATGTCGTTCCGGAAGGAGGCACGGATGGATGTTTCGCACCTCGCGGCGGGGGTCTACATGGTTAAAGCAGCGAGAGGAGCAGCGTCGTTGGCGAGGGGGAAACTGGTGGTGGTAAAATGATGTCTGATGCCGGATACCAGACCCCGGATTTCATGGAGAAGATGGTTATCGCGACGGACGAAGTGACGAAACAAACGGATTACACATAAAACATTTTCAATTTTCAATTCCTTCGTTTGAAATACAATGGTATGATAAAATTTCTGGTCTTTTTATCGATGCTCCCCCTTCTGGCCCACACCCAGCCGAAGCAATCCCCTTATGTCACCTTCAGGGACGGCAAAATCCTTTACTTTATCCCCCGCTCCGGGCCGCTGATGCTGCCCTTGATCAAACCCGCCTGCGTCGATATCCTCCAGAC
Source organism: Bacteroidota bacterium (assembly GCA_026391835.1). Taxonomy (GTDB): domain Bacteria; phylum Bacteroidota; class Bacteroidia; order Bacteroidales; family FEN-979; genus CAIVAT01. The sequence goes on along the minus strand of JAPLDF010000055.1, from coordinate 57,573 downwards.
CGCCACACCCGGCACAAAGTCCTTCACGCAAACCAACAAGGAGCTCAGCGAGCGCCTCGCCGCCCTCTCCGCCCGGACCCTGTCAGAAACCGACAAAGAGGAGTTCCTCGCCTCCCTCGCCTGCCTCATACTCCTTAACAGCAATCGACCCGACAACATCGACACCGCCTTCATCGCCAAAGCCAAAGCGATGGAGAAAGACAAGGGCGTGGGGAACGAGGCCGGGTTGGTGGTAAAGCTCTGGGGGGCTTACAGGAATAATTAGATAACAGATGCCGCCTGCCTAAGTTTGCTTCATTGGTGACTGACCATTCGTCTGAAGATTCCGTTTCCCTACTCCGACGGGCCTGCTAAAAATGAAGAAAGCCGCAAACCTGCGGCTTTCCTTTGTAGCAAAGGCTTCTGAGATACCTAACTTGGTATTAACCAGTCATATCGTGAAAATAGTTGATTTTATTGATAAAAGGGAGAAACCATTTACTTCCTCAACTTTGTATGAATGAGATTGATCTTCAGGAAAACTTAATTCGACCAAGGAATTCCAATTTAGATGTTAATAAAAGTTAAATGAACACCAGGTCAACAATTATTGCATATTTTTGTATAGATACAGTCTAAATAAGAATGATCAGGTTTATTATAATGGTCATCTACAGTCGTTTTCAGGTAATATACTGCGCTGGACAATGTAATACCATCAAAACTAAATAGAAATTTCTGATAAAATATTCAAATGGAAAGACGAGATTTTTTATTAAAATCCAGCATGTTAACTGCATTTTTAGCTGTCTCACAAAATCCTTTTGCTGCAACTCATAATGCATCATCGGCTGACCCGCTAAAACCAATTCTCCTGCCTTCCTTACCGCCGTTAGAAAGCAAAGGAGGCATGGATATCCGGGTTTGGATGCGGTCATCAATGACAAACGGCTTGTTTTCAAGTGTTGAATGTGCCGTTGCGCCAAAAATGATGGGGCCTCCTCCTCATTATCATAAGGAGTTGGATGAACTCATGTTGGTTCTCGACGGAACCGCAACTATTCTTATAGGTGAGGAGATTGTGGAAGTTGAGGCAGGGGGATGGCATCTGCGTCCCCGGTTAATCAAACATACTTTCTGGAACGCTTCGGACAAACCATTGCGTTTTATGGATATGTATTTCAACCAGCCTTTTGAGGAATACCTGGAACGGCTTTTCTTTGAACTCACTCCGGAAAATGGGTTCCCGAATGGCTCTGATGCCAAGAATAAAGAGATTGGGATACTGAATGACAAATTCGGGCTTGTTTTTTCGCCTGCATGTATGGCAGAACGCGAGGCCATTGTGAATAAGTATGGATTAAAGTGACCGGGGCCTCCTCTTGATCCGAATTATACGCTTCCACTCTGTAAATAAGTGTAACGCCTAAAACAAAAAATGCAAAATGTAAATTGGATTTTACACTTTGCACTTGAATTGGTAGCGGGGACAGGATTCGAACCTATGACCTTTGGGTTATGAGCCCAACGAGCTACCACTGCTCCACCCCGCACTATATTTTTGCGTACCTTTGTACTTTCTTTCGCGGTGCAAAGATAAGGTTTGTTTCCGTGTTATACAACTTTCATAAAAAAATATGTCACATAAAGCTGGTTTTGTTTCGATCATCGGTTATCCCAACGTCGGGAAATCCACCCTCATGAATGCCCTTCTTGGTGAGCGCCTGTCGATTATCACGCCAAAAGCCCAAACCACGCGCCACCGCATAATGGGGATTTTCAGCGGGGATGACTACCAGATCGTCTATTCCGATACCCCCGGCATCATCAACCCGCACTATAAATTGCACCGGGCCATGATGGCAGCCGTCTTCTCGGCCATGGACGACGCCGACGTCATACTGCTGCTTACCGAGCCCGGTAACGATTTCCACCAGGAAGACATTTTACGGAAACTTAAAGAGTCCGCCTCACCGGTCATCATCATCATCAACAAAATCGACCTTGGAAACATGGAAGTGCTCGAAGCAGAGGTGGCCAAATGGATGAAAATCATGGACAAGGCCACCGTGCTGCCTGTTTCGGCTTTGCATAACCTCAATCTTGACCAGGTTTTCAAAGCCATCCTGCACCACCTGCCCGAATCGCCTGCATTTTATCCCAAAGACGAACTCACCGACCGCAGCCAGCGTTTTTTTGTATCCGAAATCATCCGCGAGAAGATCCTCCTCAACTTTTCGCAGGAAGTCCCCTACTCCACCGAAGTTGCCGTTGAGTCGTTCATCGAGGAACATCACCTCACCCGCATCACCGCAACCATCTTTGTTGCCAGGGAAACCCAGAAGGGGATTTTGCTGGGACACCAGGGATCGGCCATCAAAAAACTCGGCACCGATGCCAGGAAAGACATCGAAGCATTTCTTGATAAACATATCTTCCTTGAATTACGCGTGAAAGTCGCCAAAGACTGGCGGGAAGATGACCGGGCCCTGAAGAGATTCGGGTATTCGGTTGACTAGAGACACGGTAACAGGGTAACAGGGTAACGGGACTTTCGTCCATTTTTAAATTTTCAAATCCGCACATTTTCAAATCTTTTTTATGACAAACATCATTGCAATCGTTGGCCGGCCAAATGTTGGAAAATCCACATTATTTAACCGTTTATGCGGAGGGCGTGACGCCATCGTGGATCCTACCAGCGGGGTTACCCGCGACCGGCATTACGGCCATGGTGACTGGAACGGAAAATTTTATTCCGTCATTGATACCGGCGGGTATGTACACCAATCCGGTGACATTTTTGAAGACGAAATAAAAAAACAGGTCAAGCTGGCCATCGATGAATCGGATGTGATCCTCTTCATGGTGGATGCCAAAGAGGGGCTTACGGCCATGGATGAGGATGTTGCCAAGATGTTGCGCCGGTCAAAAAAGCGTGTCCTCCTGGTTGTCAACAAGGTCGACAGCTACAAAATGATCAACGACATCCACGAATTTCACAGGCTGGGACTTGGCGAAATCTATTCCGTTGCCTCTACCAGCGGGAGCGGCACGGGTGACCTGATGGACGATGTGGTGAAAGGGTTTGAAGAGGTTGAAACGAATGTAGACAACCAGACACCCCTGGATGACCTCCCCAAAATTGCCATTGTCGGCAGGCCAAATGCAGGAAAATCTTCGCTTGTCAATATGCTGCTTGGGAATGACCGGAATATCGTCACCCCCATCCCCGGTACAACCAGGGATTCAATACATACCCACTACCAGTATTTCGGCCTCGATTTCAACCTGATCGACACGGCAGGTATCAGGAAAAAGGCCAAGGTAACCGAGAATATTGAGTTCTATTCGGTCATGCGCGCCATCCGTTCCATCGAGAGCAGCGATGTGTGCATTTTAATGGTCGATGCCGAACGGGGCTTTGAAGCACAGGATCTCAACATATTCTCACTTATTGAAAAAAACCATAAAGGAGTCGTTATCCTTGTGAATAAATGGGACCTCGTTGAAAAAGAGACCAACACCCACAAATATTTCGAAGAGTCCATCCTGAACCAGATCAAGCCCTTCAGCGATGTGCCCGTGGTTTTCACCTCAGTTCTTACGAAACAGCGTATCTTTAAAGCCGTGGAAACGGCCATCCTGGTATATAAAAACAGGTCAAAAAAGATCAGTACATCCGCACTGAACGACTTTATCCTGCCAATCCTCGAGGCAATGCCACCTCCTGTAACAAAGGGGAAATATGTCAGGATCAAGTATGCCATGCAGTTGCCCACCGTTTTTCCGTCGTTTGCATTTTTTTGCAACCATCCTCAATACTTAAAAGAGCCATATAAGCGTTTTATTGAGAACAAGCTTCGCGAAAAATTTGATTTCAACGGGGTTCCGATGGAGATTTATTTCCGGCAAAAATAGTTTGATGGAACGCGGTATCCGCATCGATAAATGGCTTTGGGCAGTCCGGATTTTTAAAACACGCAGTCTTGCCTCAGATGCCTGCCGTTCGGGAAAAGTGAAAATTCTCGATCAGGCTGTAAAACCTTCACGCGACATAAAAACCGGTGAAGTCATTTCCATTTCAATTACGCCGATCATAAAAACGGTAAAAGTTGTTGCACCCCTGGGCAATCGTGTATCAGCGAAGCTCGTGGCCGGTTATATGGAAGATCTGACGCCGGAATCGGAATACCAGAAGCTGAAGCGCAAGGATGAGATGAATTTCGAATTCCGTGAACGGGGAATCGGGCGCCCGACAAAACGGGAGCGGCGGGAGATCGAATTTTTAAAGTTATATCTCGACGAATGATCAGCAACCGCTTCCCCGGATTGGATGATCTTGCTTTTGAAGGCAGGAATAAGGACTATGGTGCCTATTACCTCCGTAAGAATTATTACCGGTTTTTACTGGTTTCTGTGGCTTCCGGAATCTTTATCGTGTCGCTCGCGGTATCTATCTCCTGGTTTTTATACTACTTTGAGCCCATCCCGCTCGTCGAAGGGGAGATGATCTACGCGGTGGAGTATTACAACATGAGCCCGCCTCCTGATGATGAGACGAACAAAGTAGCCCAGGCGTTTGCAAAACCGGTGCAGGAAATCGAACAGGTACCGCTTGTAACTGATTCAGTAAGGCCAGACAAGGAAAAACCCGTGGAGGAACCACCTGTCGAAAAGCCTGAAACAGTGAAAACAAACACTGATTCGGCAGCAAAACCGGGAGGTTCAGGCCTTGGAGCCGGTATCGGGAGTGACGCGGGGCTCGCCACCTCGATCGATGTGTACCCACGGTACCCGGGCGGGGATGAGTCAAGGCTCTATTATTTGCGCAAACAGGTAAGATATCCTGAAGCCGCCTTGAAAGCGCTTGTGCAGGGAACGGTTATGGTTGTTTTCGTGGTCGAGCTTGACGGCTCCATCTCCAATGTCGATGTTGCAAAAAAAATCGGCGGTGGATGTGATGAAGAGGCGATCAGGGTAACCAGGGAGATGCCCCACTGGGAACCCGGGAAACGGAACGGACGTGCCGTGCGGGTGCTGGTGCGGATGCCCATCGTGTTCAGAATCCCCGGCAAGCCGGCTTCATTCAAATAAAAAAGGGGCAGCAAGCCCCTCTTCCAATCTTTTATAAATGCTATTGTTATAACTACTTCTTTTCAGGAGCAGTTGTTGCAGGAGCAGCTTTTTTTGCATCTTTTGCACAGCAGCTGGAGCCTTTTTTTGCATCGCTGCAGGCAGCTTTGGTTTTATGATCGCATCCGGACTTTGCATCCTTTGCACACTCTTTCTTATCGGCTGGCTTTGCAGCTTTATCCTGGGCCTGTGGCGTCTGTGCAAAGGTTAAACCTGCGAACAGAACAACTGCGGAAAATAACAAAACAACTTTTTTCATGGTATTTGGGTTTAGTTTGTTTATTAACTTTTGAATATTCATGCAAAATTACATCAAGTTTTTCATATACGCAATGGCATATTGTTAATTTATTGTTAACCCGTTCATTCTTAATCCATGCGGAGTATCTCCTGAACAAGTTTTATTACAGTTTGCTTATCAAATGGCTTGGCGATGTGATGGGTACATCCTGCTGCAAAGAGCTGTTCCTTGTCCTCAGCCATGGTATAGCCAGTTACTGCAATGATCGGGGTTCGCTCATACCCTGGAATTTTCCTGATTTCGCGTGTTGCCTCAATCCCGTTCATCCCATACCCGAGGTTGATGTCCATCAGAATGGCACGGTATTGCTTCTCTCCTGTCATTTTAATTGCGGTAGCCGCATCCTGTGCATATTCAACCTGGCAGGTATTTCTGAGCAGGAGAATGGTCAGTTCCTTGTTCACCAGGTTGTCCTCAACAAGCAGGATAACCGGCAAGATGCCTGGCGCAGCATTTGGTTTTTCAGACAAACGAGTTACCTCTGCAGGTGGCCTGGTCTCAGCGGGAACTGAGGTTTCCTGGTCAAGAGGCATCCAGATGGAGAAGCATGAGCCGCGGCCGGCTTCGCTCTCGACGGATATCCTTCCGCCAAGCAAATCAATTATCTTTTTACTGATGGTGAGGCCTATCCCGCTTCCCTGGTATTTTCGTCCGAAACCTTCACTTACCTGGCGAAATTCCTGGAAAATTAATTCATAGAAAGGTCTTTCAATCCCGATCCCTGTATCTGAAATTTTCACCACCATCCACGCCCTTCCTGACTCGCTGACCTCGCTGGTTTCGATGGTGATGCCGCCGTGATCGGTGAATTTTATTGCATTGTCCAGGATCTGATGCACCAACTGTGTAAACAGGTGCTCGTCGGTGTTGATAAGAAATGATCTTATCCCGCTGGTATCCAGATAAATTTTCTTTTCGGAGGACATGAATTCCAACGACTTGACCACCGTCCATATACCTGACTCAATGTTGAATTCTTTCCTGGCTATATTAATTTTTCCGGCTTCCAGCTGCGACAGCATGATGATAGAATTCAGGGTTGACATCAACCGTTTCCCCGAACTGAAAATGTTGTCAACCATGCTCTCGTATTCGCTGTGATGCAACTCATCTTTAAGAATTTCGGCAAACCCGAGTATTCCGTTTAACGGTGTACGGAGTTCGTGGCTCATGTTTGAAAGAATGGATGATTTCAGCCGGTCCGATTCCTCTGCTTTTTCCTTGGCGACAATCAATTCACGCTCATACAATTTACGCAGCGTAATGTCGCGGTCGGCCCCCCGGTAACCCTTGTACTCACCTTGTTCACTGAAAACGGGGATACCCGATGTTTCAAGGTAAACCAGGTGTCCGTCTTTGTGTTTTGCACGGTTTACAATGGAATTGAGTGGTTTATACTGATGTACAACACTCCTCACCCCCTCCTGGACTTTTGCAACATCCTCAGGCAGCAGAAAATCGAAGGGAGATCTTCCGATCATCTCTTCAGGCCGGTAGCCAAGGATTTCGTAAACTTTTTGGGAAACGAACGAGTATTTCCAACCCGGTGTGATTTCCCAGATCCAGTCGTTCGTCAGATCGACAATCTCATGCAGCCGCTGTTCACTTTCACGAACTTTGGTCTCCGCAAGTTTTCGGTTGGTGATATCCCTGAAGATCCCGAATGTACCCGTAAAATTCCGGTCCGGATCATACTGGGGAGTGGCCGTTACGATGATCCAGCGCCGGTCGCCGTCGGGACGGATGATCTCGATCTCGTACATGCTTTTCTGGCCTGCCTTGCGGATTGAAGTCTGAGCCTTGATTTCCTCAATTGAATGGGGCTCCAGGAAAGAAAGAAGGTTTGACCCGACGAGTTTATGAGGAGGCAGCCCGAATATTTCGCAGGCAGCAGGATTGACAAAAGTAAAATTCTCATGCGGATCCACTGTTCCCAACCCTTCGCCGCTGTTTTCAACCAGGTCGAGATAGCGTTCATCGCTGGCTCTCAGAGCCATTTCTTTGTCCTTCAGGTCACTGATGTCACGGGCCGTCACCATCAATACTGGTTCACCGGGCAAACTGATTTTCTTCATGCTCACCTGAACCGGTATTTCATGTTTATCCCGGTGTTTCCATGTAGTTTCCTGCATGAAAAGCAATTCATCATATGGGCCCGCCATGTCTCCGCCTGCAAAAAGCAGTTCTGGCACCTCAGGCATAAAAGATGCCACATGCAAACCAGTCATTTCAGCCTCCTGATACCCCAGCATGTCGCAGCACTTCCTGTTGGCCTCCAGCACGATACCTCCTGCAGCCCTCACAATAAGGATAGCATCGCTGTGCATATCAAACAAGGTCCTGAAAACAACTTCAGTCCTGAGAAAGGCACTTTCAGTATCCTTCATGGAGTCCATTCCGGGTTTCGCATTACTTTTCATGACTGGCTACTCTTTTGATAATGAAAGAGTTTCGCATATTTGTTTTCCATATTTTTCCCGCCTGATTTAGGAGCCAAAGGTCAAAATAATTTACTTATAAACCTAATTTTTCCGTATTCCCTGCAACTATGCTTTGCCTCCAAAGGAGCCTACTCCCTGTGCCGGGTATCGATGATGATGGTAACCGGTCCGTCGTTCACCAGGGATACCTGCATCATCGCCCCAAACCTCCCGGTATGAACAGCTTTTCCAAGTAAGAGCCCGAGTTGAAGAATAAATTTTTCATACAAAGGAATGGCGGCTTCAGGTTTGGCCGCGCGGATATAGGACGGGCGGTTCCCTTTTTTTGTGCTGGCATGCAAGGTAAACTGGCTGACGACCAGAACATCTCCCCTGGTAGTTAAAACGGAGTTATTCATGACACCATGGACATCATTGAAAATCCTTAAATTAATGAGCTTGGAACACAGCCATTCAACATCCTCGTCGCCGTCGCACTCCTCGATGCCGAGGAGAACCAGCAATCCTGTGCCGATCTGGCCTGTAATTTCAGGCCCGGTGGAAACCGACGCCTGTGAAACCCGTTGGATGACTGCCCTCAATCGTTAAATTTTTATAGATTATCGAATGTCAAAAGTAAATAAAAGCAGGTTACGATTGAATAAACCAGGTTGCGGTTTGCAATTTGAATTTTGCATTTTGAGTTTTATCGTAGCTTTGCATCAAATCAACCGGAAATGACCAAACTCAGCGTCAATATCAATAAAATTGCCACCCTGCGCAATGCACGCGGCGGCGATCTGCCGAATATTGTAAAAACCGCTTTGGACTGCGAAAGGTTCGGGGCCCAGGGAATAACTGTTCATCCCCGCCCCGATGAGCGGCATATCCGCTTTAAGGATGTGCTGGACCTTAAGCCATTGTTAACCACGGAGTTTAACATAGAGGGATATCCTTCCGATGCATTTATTGACCTGGTTTTAAAGGTTCTGCCGGCCCAGGTCACCCTGGTACCTGATCCCCCGGGGGTTCTGACTTCAAATGCCGGCTGGGACACCCTGCAGCATGAATCCTTTCTGAAAGAGGTGATCCTGCGGTTCCACGCATCCGGCATCCGTACCTCCATCTTTATTGAACCGGACCCGGTAATGATCAGGCAGGCAGTAAAAACCGGAACTGACCGGATTGAACTGTATACGGAAGCTTATGCAAAGTATTTTCCATCGGGACGGGAAGAAGCGATCAAACCCTATGTTGCTGCAGCACATGCTGCCGTTGAATCCGGTCTTGGCATCAATGCGGGGCATGATCTGAACCTCGACAACCTGAAATATTTTGCTGAGCGTATACCCGGTTTGCTGGAAGTATCCATCGGGCATGCCCTGATCTGTGATGCGCTATATTATGGATTGGAAAATACCATTCAGCTTTATTTAAGGCAGCTGACAAGAGAAGGGGAAAAATAATTCAAATTGCAAAATGCAAAGTCAAATTGTAAAATTGAAACGTCAGAAATGAGATCGCTGTTATTTAAACAATGCTGAAATATTGAATATGAAGAAAAAGTTGTCCGGACTGATTTTGCTTGGTTTGCTCGCAATCACAAATGGTTATGCAACAGGGAAGCCCGGGGACATTGAAAAAAAGGCATCAAAAATTCACCTGGCGGTTTTGACCATTGATTCGCACACCGACACCCCGCTACAGATGGTCCAGAAGGGATTTGACATGTCGGTAAGGCACAATGCGCGCACAGAATATTCGAAAATCGATTTCCCCAGGATGAAAGAAGGAGGGCTTGATGCAGCATTTTTCGGCGTGTTTGTTTCCCAGGGGCCGCGCAACACCGAAGCTTATGAAAAGGTTAAACTGAGGGCTGTCATGTTGTTCGACACCATTGCCGCAGTTGTCGGGCGAAACCTTGATGTCGCGGAGCTGGCAGTCACCCCGGCCGATGCCATCCGGATAAAGAAGGCAGGGAAAAGAGCAGTTTTTACAGGGATTGAAAACGGGTATGCCATCGGGAAAGACCTTTCGCTGATCAGCACATATTACCTGCGCGGTACACGGTACATCACCCTTTGCCACACAAAGAACAATGACATCTGTGATTCCTCAACCGACAGCACTGAAAACAACGGGCTGAGCCAGTTTGGCTATGAAGTGGTCCAGGAGATGAACCATGTGGGGATCATGGTTGATGTTTCACACATTTCGGATAAAGCGCTCACCGACGTCCTGGCGTTTACAAAAGCCCCGGTGATCGCTTCGCACTCCTGCGCCAAAGCCTTGTGCAACAACCCCAGGAACCTGTCGGATGATTTGCTCCGGGCCATTGCAAAAAACGGCGGTGTGATCCAGATGTGCATCCTGAGCGATTATGTGAAAACCCCAGCTCCAAATCCTATGCGCGATTCGGCAAGGGCGGCCGCACGGAAAAAATTCAACAATTTTGACGGGCTGAGCGATACCGCAATGAAAGCGGCCCGGAAAGAATGGAATGCCATCAATGAGAAATTTCCCCAGAAACTGGCCAATGTTGCCGACGTCGTGGATCATATCGATCACATGGTGCGTGTGGCAGGGATCAACCACGTGGGGATCGGAACCGATTTTGACGGCGGAGGCGGGGTGGAAGGTTGTTTCGACGTCAGTGAAATGGGCAACATCACCCTTGAACTTGTCCGGCGCGGTTATTCAAAAAACGACATCCGTAAGATCTGGGGAGGAAACCTCATGCGGGTGATGAACAAAACCGACAAAGTTGCTCAAAAATACAAGTTAAGCTGCAGGTGCAACGGATAGAGCCAATGAATATCAGCAAAGTTCGTTCGCTGGCAAAAAGCGATCTCCATAACCATTGCCTGCTTGGGGGCAGGCGTTCGGTCATCGAAAAATTTTCAGGGAAAAAACTATCAACCTTTAAGGCTGTACATCCGGGCATTGGGGATCTGAACCAATGGATCGGAACTGAATTGCGCCCCTTTTTCCAGATGCCTGGCGCCTTCGAAAAAGCGGTGGAGGCAGCTTTCCTGCAGGCCAGGTTTGACGGGGTCACACGGCTCGAAATGAGCATTGACGTTATGTTTGGCACCATATTCCATGTGCCGCCCGAAAGGATTGTGGCGGTGTTGAAACATTTTCACCAGGCAGTGGCACCTGGTATTGACTTCTGCCCGGAGCTGGGGTTTCCGCGCAACAAATCGTTGCGTACCCTGCTTGCCTGTTTCGAGCCTTTTCCCGATTTCGGCTATTTCAAATCCATCGATCTTTATGACGATGAATTCGCGCAGCCCATCGCCAACTTCAGGGAGTTGTACCGGTTTGCCAGGAGCAGGGGGATGAAATGCAAGGCCCATGCCGGGGAATTCGGATCGGCCGGTTCGGTGAAAGAGGCTGTTGAGGTGCTGGAACTGGACGCCGTTCAGCACGGCATTGGTGCAGCTGACGATCCCGCTGTCATGAAATGGCTTGCCGGCCATAAGATCCAGCTGAACATCTGCCCGACCAGCAACATCAGGTTGAAGCGGGTAAAATCCTACAAAACCCACCCCATCCGCATTTTATATGACCATGGCGTACAGGTAACCATCAACACCGACGATGTCCTGGTTTTCGGCGACGGGGTATCGGAACAATACCTGAAACTTTTCAAAGCAGGCGTGTTCACTGCTGAAGAGCTTGAAGTTATCAGGCAGTATGGTCTCGAAGGATAACCACCGGTTGCAAACCGCATCACCTTAACCGGCTACGGTGTTGGTATCACTTTGATTTTATCCATTTCTGCCGATATTGCAATCGCCTCTTCAATGATGTCCCCGGGATAACCATTTATCTGCAGTATCCTGATGGCGTTCCTGTTTTTTAATTTCCCATGCTTGATCCTGTAATCAAAATCGACCGTCTGCTGATCCACCTTTTCACTGAAATGATACAATTCATAATCATCTGTCAACAAGTCGGCCAGCTCAATGTCGTGTGTTGATACAAAAACTATGTTGCCGGATTTCGCCAGCGACGAGAGGACGGCTTTACCGGCCGAAATCCGCTCCACCGTGTTGGTCCCTTTAAATATCTCGTCGAGTAAAAACAGGTTCCGCGGTTCTTCCACGCATTTGTCAATCATCTCCTTAATGGTCAGCACCTCTTCAAAGTAGTAACTTCTGTCGTTTACCAGGTCATCACTGATCCTGATGGCTGAGAATACCCGTATGAAAGGCATTGAAAATTGTTCGGCGAAGCAGGTGTTCAAGGTTAACCCTGTAATGACATTTACCCCGATCGTCCGGATAAATGAAGTTTTTCCGGACATATTGGAACCAGTCAGCAGGATGGATTTCCCATCAACATAAATGCTGTTTTTTACACAATTTTTTATCAGCGGGTGATATACTTCCCTGGCAGCTATCGTTTTAGGTGTGTCAACCATCACCGGGAGGCAATAGTTGTCAAGCCCTTTACGCAGTGAAGCAATGGAAATAAACGAATCAACCTCACCGACAAACATGAAAACATCCCCAATCTCTTTTCTTTTTGTATCCAGCTGTCTTAAAACACCAAACAACAACATTGGCTCCAGTAGAAAAAGGATCTTGATAAGTTCCAGAATGGTCCAGAAAATAATTTGTATATCCCCCTGCAGTTTGGCCTCCAGGTTGAAGTAGGACATACGGTTCCTGATCTTATCCAGGACACTGAGCAATGCTGACAGCCCGGGATTGAGATCCTTCAGGGAACTGTACTTTAACAATTCCCTGGCAATGCCGTTTAATTTCAACAACTGGGGCAGTGATACCAGGTATTCATATACGTTTCTTTTATTCCAATAGTGCAGGACCAGGTTGACAATGAAATTCGCAAGAAGGACGAGAAAAAACACCGGGTAAAAAACTGTCAGGATCAATGACAACAGGCTGGTCAGCGATAAAACCCTTACAATAAAAAACCATTTTGGGGGCTTCAGATGCTCATCCTGGAACAAGGAGGATATATAATACGCCTCGGTGCTGTTTAATTTGCTTAACAAATACTGAATGTTCACCCTGGAATCCTGATCATCCGACAGTTGTTTGATCAACTTTTCATGCCTATTGTTTTCTGTTGCATCGGATGAAAGAGTCCTCAATTTGTTATAGAGATACTGCTGCCCTATTTTTGAGGTTGTACGGTCGATAAAAGCAAATAATTCATTAAAATCCAAATCATTGCATGTTTTATCCGACAGCACCTGGAAGGCAGACGACTGATCCTTCTTCAGAAAATATGCTTCTATTTGCCCGAAATCAAACGGATCATCCTTGATTTTTCCGAATGTTCGAAGGAGGTCATCCTTCTTTTTCCTGGTCCTGTTCTTTATCATCGCCGCCAAACCCTTATCCTGCTTTACGGAATTTCACCCGTTCGAAAAACTCGATGGTTTTACGCAGGGTATCGTGCAGCAGCGTTAAATAAAGGACAAATGACATCAGCCAGATGACGATGAAGTTGAACCAGAAGGTATCTATTTTCCACTGTCCGACGATCTTGACCGGGGCATAAAAATGCGCGTTGCCATCATGGGATGTCGGATCCATGAAGATCGGGTCCTTCTTCCGGATCAGTCGCCCCTGTCCTTCAATGATCTTGTTCTCAGCGCCCTTGTTCAGCACCAGGTCGGCCAGGTTTTCATTGTAAAAGGCTTGTTTGAACTGGTATACGCCATCACTGCCAAGCCTGGTACTGAGTTTTTCCCAGGCAGCATCACGCCTCGAAGTTACAGCATTCATGCGCGACGAATAAGCCCTGCTCAGTGAATCGAGGTAAGCTTTTGTGTGTTGAACGACAGAATCATCCAGCGTTTTCTCAGTCAACCCGCTCATATAGGGGAAGGAAGCAAAACCGGCCCCCGTTTGCAAACCGGGGATCTCGTTTTTCAGGATTGCAAGGTAATTTGCTGTCTTATCCCGGTCGGTGTGCCTGGTAAGATTCCGGTTGCAGGCATCGAGTTCAGATTTCAGCGTGGGGATCACAAAGGCTGTGATGTAAGCATAGTGCGAAATTTCCTTGTCGTACGGGTAAAACACCTTTTCATATTCATTGTTGCTGAACTGTTCCACGGCGAGGGCCTCAAAAGTCCAGCGTGAAGTCATCATGTTGCCGACCAGCGGAACATGCTCCCGGGAGGCGATGGCAGGGTTGAGGTAGTCGAACGGAACGATGGTGCCGCTCAGCAGCAGTTGCGGCACGAGGATGAACGGGATGAGGATGTAGATGGCCACGACCGAGTTGAGCCCGGCCGAGATGTTCAATCCCACGATGTTGGCAAAACAGGATGTGGCAAAAAGGATCAGCCAGTAGGTGAGCGTCATGCCATGGATTCCCAGGATCAGGTTCCCTGCCACGACGTACAAAAGGGACTGAATGGCAGAGAGTGAAAAGAGAAGCACGATCTTTGAGTTGAGATAGCTGAACCTGCTCAGGTGCAGGAAGGCTTCGCGTTTGAGGATACGCCGGTCTTTGATAATCTCTTCGGCACTGACCATCATTCCAAGGAACAATGAAACCACAACGCTCATGAAAAGGTAAGGAACGAGGTTCCGGTTGTCGCCAAAAACATACGGTTCCCCGAATTTGTATCGTGTGAGGTATGCAAGCAGGAACGCCAGGAACGGGGCTTCCAGCAGGTTTATCATCATGTACTGCCTGTTTGTGATCTTGCAAAGCAGGTTGCGGATACTGAAAATCCTGAATTGTTTAACCCGGCCGGGGATCTCGAAGAAACAACAGGGAAGCTCCAGCTTTTCAACGACCGTCTTGAGACCCGGCTGGATGTTTTTCCTGAAATGTGCATACCACTCTTTCGGTGAGATCTTCCGCTGGGCAGTCATTTTCCCGTACTCATCCACGGTCTTTGCCTCTGTGATCTGCAAAATCTGTTCAGGGTTGACAAAACCGCAGCTGAGGCATTCACTCTGTTCGGGGTTTACGAAATTGCTGATGGTTTTGAAATAGGTCAGGGCGTCGATCGGGTTGCCGTAAAAGATGGGATAACCGCCTTTATCCATGATCAGCAACTTGTCGAACAGCTTGAATATATCCGAGGATGGCTGGTGGATGTTGACGATCACCAGTTTTCCCTTGAGGGTTTGTTCCTTGAGCAGCAGCATCACCATCTCGGAATCCATCGACGAAAGGCCTGAAGTAGGTTCATCCGCAAAAAGGATTGATGGTTCACGGATCAGTTCCAGGGCAATGTTGAGCCGCTTCCTCTGGCCGCCGCTGATGAATTTGTTGAGCGGATCGCCAACCTTGAGGTCCTTGCTCGCCTGGAGGTCGATGTCGGCGAGTGTCTTTGAAACAGCCTTCACGAGCTGTTCATCATTGAAGCCGTTGAAACACAGCCTGGCATTATAATACAGGTTCTGAAATACGGTGAGTTCTTCGATCAGCAGGTCATCCTGGGGCACGAACCCGATGCTTCCCCTCAGTTTTTCGGCTTCTTTGCGGATATCGAGCCCGTTGATAAGAATTTCACCTTTCTCCAGTCCGATATTCCCGTTGAGCACATTGAGAAGGGTTGACTTGCCAACGCCGCTGCCCCCCATCACGCCGATCAGTTCGCCTGAAACAGCCTGGAAGCTGAAGGGCTGGATGCCGTTCGTGCTGTTCCTGAAGTGGTATTCGATCTCCCTTGCCGAATATACGATGCGTACTTTCTCGCGGGTGAACAGGAATTGCGAGATCATATCAGAATAGTATACCGGGTTGATCTTCTGGCTTTTAAGAATGTATCCCTTGTCAAACAGGAATGACCTGTACGGAAAAACCGCGTGGCCATTCAGGAACAGCTCATCTGTCCCCAGGTACCGGCACAAGAATGTGTTGATTGATGGCACATGCAGGATCACGATCCGTCCGTTGAGGCGCTCCCGTGCCAGGAACTTTTGGGCCGGCCCGGGATTCTGATCTTCGGGCGCAATGACCAGCAGGTTTTCGTTGCGTGCCCCGGGATCAGCAGTACCGGTTACAAACTTCAACGTCTCGGCGAACTCCGCCTCGCTCAGGTTGAAAGAGTTGCCGATTGTCCGGATGTAATTGTCAGATAACTGTTCCACTTCGGGATGATCGGCCAGCTGGGCTTTGAACCCTTCATCGAGGAACTCGACGAACTTTACGAATACAAGTATCTTATCGCGCTGGTGAAGCCCCTTGTTTACCTTGATGCAAATACAGGCGATCTGTTCGTTTACATCCACCAGTGTCATGCTCTCCTCCTCAGGCTGATGAAAATAGACGAGCTCATCGAAAAGTTTGAGGTACTCGTCCAGTTCGCTGGCATTCAGATGCTGCCTGAGATAGGACTCAAGGATTTTCCTGGAATTCTCTGAAACATTTCTTTTTACGGAAGCGGCAATGATGGCAAAAAGCTGCACCAGCGCCATCAGGATAGGCTCGGACATTGAAAAGGAGATTAAACCATCTCAAATGTACGAATTAAGTGGCATAAAAAAAACCGTACTTTGAACAAAGGCGGTTGTAAACCACCCCGGCAGGGTTTGACAACCCGGCCGGAGTGTATTAGTGCTTCAGGTTATTGCACAAAGGTCAGCCGGACGCTTTCGGTCAGATCGCTGATCTCGGCGGCTTTCTCCTGTGGCATCTTTTTCCCTGATTCAATGCTGTAAATTCCCCAGATGGGTTTTAATTTAGCGATGCCGTCGATCACGGGTTTCATGGTTTCGTCGTCCTTGTATGCCTGGAGGATCGTCAGCAGTTTCATATGGTTGTCGATCTGGCCGGAAATAATGGCCATGATTTTGGTGTTGTCTTTTGCCACTTCGCCAAGTGATGCAGCGAGGTACAGGCCTTCGGAAAATCCGCCGGCGGCAATAAGTACGGCAACCTTGGTCCTGTTGTTCGAGGCAAGGAAACTATTGGTCTGGCTAAATATCTTACTTATCAGCCCCACCAGGGAATCCTTGTTGTTGTTGAATTTTTTAACTTTCTCCATGATCGACTGATCATAGACGCCCGCGATACCCAGTTCGTCGGCCAGTTTATTGGTACAGGCCAGGAATTTGTTGGTTTCATCAGTACGGTTGTAGGTCGCTGAATAACTAAGGTCGGCACTGTACACCCCCAGGTTGAGTGACTTGCTCATTTCGGTGGTATATTTGGCAACATTGGCCGGAGGGTTGGTAATGTCGAAGATAAAGCCGGCTTTGGCTTTTTCAAGCAGGGTGGTGACTTCGAAAGGTGTGGGCAGGGAGGAGAGCGCGGTTTGTGATTCAGGGCTCAGGGTCACCTCCTTTTTAATGGTGTCGGCGGCAGCGGCATTTGCATCTTTATCACTGGTAGATGCATTGTTGCAACTAGATGCGGCGATGACCAGGAAAAGGGCAACCATAGCAACGCCTGACTGGATTTTGGTAAGTGCTTTCATAACTTCGTTTGAAGGGTTGACAGTAAATTGAATGAACTATGCGAAATTAAGAGATTTTTTATTAATCGGGGAGATTTTTTTTGAAATTTAAGATTTGAGACAAACCGGGTAAGCGAAAATGTTCTCAGGGTACCTCACTGATCATCCGGGATATTCCGGCCGGGCATCTGAAATGAAACGAACACATCGTCCCCTGGTCATTTAATGCCGAATTTCATCAACTGCCGGTTCAATCTGAATGGTTTCAAAAACAAAAGGCCTTGATGGCCGGTGATTAATGCTTATTCTTGCGGCACATTGGTAATTGGGCATATTGCACAGTTCCCCCGTGTTAAAATCCGGTTCGAAATACCTTGAAACCACATGGGCATCATTGATGCCAGGTCTGAAAAACAGCATGCTACCGACATTCCCCAACAAAATGTGCTGAACATCACTGTTAAGCTGCGAAAATGTCTGGTTGGCCACTACCAGGCTCAAATGATATTTCCGGGCTTCAGAAAAAACCTTGCCGAGGGCGTCGGTGGTGAATTTATGAAATTCATCCACGACAAGAAAATGATCCAGCCGTTGATCGGCAGGTACTTTTTCACGGGCGAACGCAGTCATCAGGAATTTGTTGAAAATGATCTGCCCTACCAGGTTCACACCTCGCTCCCCAAGTGTTCCAACGGGCAAACGAACAAGCAGATTTTTGCCCTGGTTCATAATTTCTCCGAAATCGATCTGAGACTCCTTCTTTCTCAGAATTTCCCGGAGGAAGGAGTTGTTTCGAAACTCATTTAATTTGCTGGTAACGTAAACCGAAACATTTGCAAAACTTGACTCCCCGCCCGATGAATTGATTTCATTCCATTCTGCTCTCAAATCGGGATCAACTGAATTGCTGATGAGTCCGTCCCGGTAATCCCGGTTTTCAAAAACCCGTATGACATCCAGAAGTGAGTCCTGGTTCTCCATAACCAGTTTCGTGGCAGCTTGCAGGTACTTGGTAAAGATCGGCCCCCCCGTCAGTTTCATATCATATAAATTGTCAAGAATCACGTACATGGCATTTAGCAGGTACGATTTTTGAAAAGCGTCTACAGGATCATGCAGCAGGAAATTGATTCCCGGCATTTCCCCTTTAGCCGATGGATCAAAAAATATGGTGTTTGCCCTGCATGATGCCGGCAGGTTTTTCACAACCTGGTCATACAGGTCACCATGAGGATCAATCAGGCTGACATGCTTCCCACTTCGGAGCATATCCATAACCATCGTAAAAAGCATGGTGCTTTTCCCGGTTCCGGTTTGCCCCAGCAAATAGGCATGTTGTGCAAGGTCAGAGTATTTAATACGAATGTCTTTTTTCTGGTTATTGACTGTTTTTTGGCCGACCAGAACACCGTCAGTATGAATATCGCGGGGATAGTACAATAAATTCTGCGGGATTGTATTGATTCCGGGAATCCCCTCTTTTTGTGGCAATGGCATCCTGGCAAACACTGGCAGACTGTAATCCGGGTAAACCCCTTCAAACAACACATTCACTTCCCGTTGCTGATCACTTTCAAAGTGCCCGAGGGCAAATGTATTGAAAAGGGCCGCCTTAATTGCATCATTGGGGATTTGTTCGCATGTAGACAGATGAAATTCAACATTGAAAATTTTAAATGTTGAACGCGATAATCCTTCCAGGAATTTATGATACACATCGGCTTCATCGGTACGAAGCGGAAAATTCTCAGGCAACCCGGCTACCCACTTTTTTGCCTCCTTTTTATCCCGGTCACTCAACCGGCCCGGCTTAATGGAAATTGAAAACTGAGCAGTCTCCTGTTCCTGGGCCAGGATCTTGCAAAACGTGTTGATCGACCCCCACTCTTCCGGTTTTTGAAACACGGAAAGTAAATGGCCTGTATTCACTCTTCCGCTCTCCTTATATCCTATCTGCCTCATTGCAGAAGTCCATTCAACTGTTTTTCTCCTGGCCCCGAACTGAAACATCCCGTCCCGGAACATCAGTGATTTCAACTGCGTTGAATGAATCACCGGAATGATAACATACGGATTGTTTGGATATAAAGAAGGAACCCCCAGGTAGAGGTTGATATCCCGGATTGTTTTTTCATATTCTGAGACAAGCGCATCCAGGCTGCCGGCATTAATCGTAAAGTACCAATAAACTCCAACTGTATCAGGGTTTTCAATGGTTTGTTGCGGTTTCCGGATGAACTTCAGCGAAACTGTGATCTGGTCATCAATGACGAGGGTAAGCATTCTGAAGAATTCGCGGTGCCATTGTTCTGCATACTCAATAAATTCTGTCTCCTCTTCATTTGTCCTTGGTTTTTTAACCGCCTCCAGTGAATAGGCAAAAGATCCAGTTACCCGCAAACCGTCCGTTTCCTGCTTTTCGAGGAGAGGGAGAGTGCCCTGCCTGTCCTGTGAAACAGCTGTTGTGATCACATCGTACCGCTGCCTGGTTTTTTTATTCTCCCTGGCAGCCCACAGATGCGCCTTAAGGTAGGCCATCTGAAAATTAGCAATGTTAAAATAGTTGACGGCCCCAGCTTTGATAAACGTGGTGATCGTATCGATATCTTCCGAAGCGGGATTTGCACACAGGATGAAAACCGGCAGATTCGGATAGAATTTTCTTTTCCATTGGAGAAGATCCTCGATTTCTCCGGGCGAAACATCCGGGAAATTGAACTCAATTAACACAGCGTCCAGTAAAAGATGGTTTTGTATGATGGCTTCTGCTCCTGTAATCAGTGAAGCAACCTGATCAACCTTGAGTATATCCGTTTCCTGGCTGTTGTTATCATTGTTAAAAAAACGGGCCCATTTTTCCGGCTCATCTTCTATAAAGAGAATTTGGAAGGTTGATTGCATATTTTCCTGGAATTAAGTTGAAACAGCGAAAACTTTTTGCTAGGTGGAGAAGACACGGCCAATGAACGGGCAAATGTAAAAATTAATAAAACATTAAAACAGGAATATAATGCATACGGTTAACGACACACGGCAATTCCTGAGAGACTCCATTTGTTGCAGCAGGCCGGCATCGTTTTGCGATAACGACACATATCTGGTCTCAAATTTTGCTCTGGAAGGTGCGATTAACATGAAAAATGATAATAATTACGGGAAGTTGAAAAAAAATGTAAATTTACACGGCAATCATTTTACAATGTCTCACCAGTTCAAATCACAACATTCTGTAACTTCTGTCTCTCCGGGAATCCTGGTGCTTCATTTAAATAATTTTGTTTGCGGTTCATTGAGGTTATTGGCCAGGCAAGGAAAGCAGCGTGGCTGTTTTTTGATTTTCTTACTGCTTGTGTTGTTTTTAATGGCTGTTTCAAATGAGGTTCATGCACAAAACCGCACTGTTTATGTAACCCTTGATGTGTCAAAAAGCATGCAGGGCGATAAATATAACCTGGCCAACTATACCATTCAATTACTTACCTGTTTGCTGGATGAGAAAGATGAACTATACCTTGGCATATATGGCTGTATTTACAAAATCGATCTCACAGCCCAGCAAGACCAGATAAACAATCTACAGACAATTAAATTTCAAAAGGAGCAAAAGAGCCTGATAGCCGGGTTGAACAAAGTTTTTTGTGACAACGATTTCGGATATACCGAAAGCGGAGACATTTATGCTTTCAGCCGTTATTTTCGAAACAACCACCGTGAGAACTGGTTATTCATTGTTGGCGACGGAATCTGGAATGTTGACGGGAAGTACCTGGATGGCTTTTCATCTTTGCTCACAAATTCCGAGATCAAATGCTATCACCTTCAGACAGGAACCAATCTGAAAGAAACCAATGCTTTTGCGAAATTTTTAAATACCAGGTTCGGTGATATTCCACAAATCAGGTCTTCTACAGATCCGGGCACCATTATAGGAGGTTGCCTTCAGATTTCATCTGCCATCCTGGGCATCGGGAAAAATGGCCTCGCCATAGAAAAAAAAGGAGCAAAAGATATTGTTACCCGGTCGGAGTATTCCCTGAAAAAGTTGTACGTCTTTTACCAGGAATCAGCCGGACTATCCCAAATACCCGACCTTCTTACCGCCCGCCAGGGAAAAAGGGTTTTGAAACTGGAACGGAGCAGAACGATAACCGACGAAAGGATCGTATCGGGAAATAAGGAAAAACTGATCAGCGGTAAGGCCTGGATCATCACAGCCCCTCAAAATTCCCAGATCGAATCAGGAAAAGAGATCTCCTTTGAGTTTTCGAAAGATATCAGGGGGATACTCAGCATTTTCCCCGTACTTGATCTCACGGATAATGAGCAGACACCGCTTGTAAAAACAGGCAGTCCTGACAAAATCAATGCCAAAACATGGGTCATCTGTCCTGAAAACGATTCAATCTCATTACGCTCCGTATTGACTTTCAGTGACGGGAAAATGGTTCCTGCCAGCCTGTTAAAGAACACAACTTTCCAGGTTCTGGTTAGCAACAACATTTACAAAGGGCGATTTAACGGCAACCAGTTTTGTGTCAGCATACCCGTCAGTAAAGACACCGTTTTTTATACCCTGGAATATTTCGATGAAGGATATTACCATTATTTTTCTGAAGTCCGGAGAGTCATCCGCAGCAAGGATTGTAAATATGCAGATGACTGGATCGCCGGATTTGTCGGAAGATATTCCTCCACCGATCTCAGGAAAAACAATTGTCTCAATGGTTACATTCTCCTCCGGCATGAAAAAGACTCCGCCGTACTTGATGTCAGCGGGTATATCCTTAAGGTGAAGCATAACCATCCTCTCCTTTTTAAAAATATCACAATCGAAGTGGATGGGAAGATGATCCGGATGTGCCCTGAACGAAGAGGATACTGGTGTGATTGTTTTATTCCGGATACACTTTTTCTGACCATCGATGGAACTCCGGTGCAGGGAAATGCTCATAACAGTTTTTCATACAAAATCAAAATCCCCATTGTTAAGGACGTTTCCTGGTTTTTACGGTGTAAATGGATCATAATCACCATTCTTGCGCTCCTTGGAATCCTGATCTACCTGTTTGCAATTTTAAGAAAAATACGATTTTCACCTGGTGCGGCAATAAAAACGACCTATTCGACTGCAACATTGAAAAATCTGCCGCCAAGCCGACGAAAACTGAGAGAAAAGGGGTTCCTGGCCTGGTTTGCCAGGTGGTTGTTGCCGTTCGGCCCGGAAACAAGTACTCAATATTATTCACAACCCGGGAAATCGTTTCGCTTTGTGGCGAGTCGTTCCCATTTTCATATCCATGTCGACAAAAAATCATATGTCAGCAATCAAATGACTTGTTCCGTGTATGATGCTTCTGACAAAAAACCTTATTTTATCCTTGGAGACGGTGAATCAATCAACATCAACAAAGTTTCCAACATTCCCAATGCCACATTTTCCGTCTGTTATAATTACGACATCAATTCTGTCAATGATATCATTCCGTTTAAAATATTTATTGTTGCGTTAATCCTATCATTTTCCGTTATTACAATTTGTTTAGTCGGATTGTTATTCAGTTCAATATTTTAGATACCATCCATTTTTAATTGTTTTCATGATTACCGGTCATTCAGAAGTTACACAACCGGCCACTTTAGCGCAGGTCAGCAGCGTATTGATTTTACTGGCCATGTTCCTGTGTCACCAGGGGCTTCTCTATGCCGGCGACCGGCAGCCGCTGCAGCAAAACAGCACCTGCGAAACAGCTGCCCCATTCTGCACAGGGACGCTCTATTTATACCCTGCCGGCGTAAACTGTCTGAAAGGACAAACAGGTCCTGATTACGGATGTCTTATTACCTGCCCGAATCCGGCCTGGTACTTTTTGAAAATAGCGAAGCCGGGGACCATTGTCATCACCATGGGAAGCAAGCCCGCACGGGATATCGATTTCTGCTGCTGGGGTCCCTTTACATACCCGGACTGCTGTTCCTATCTTACTGCCGGCAAGATTGTTTCATGCAGCTTTTCTCCCAGTGCCTTTGAAACCTGTACGATCCCAAAAGCCAGGACCGGCGAATTTTACATGCTTATCCTTACGAATTTTTCAAATCAACCTTGCAATATAAAATTTCAACAGACAGGGGGTAATGCGACTACAGATTGTTCAATACTTACATCCAATCCCAATGATCGGAATGCCTGGGCCGGAAAAGATCGTGACAGTGGCCAGACAAATTCCAGCAATTCCGTGAAAGGAGAAAAAACAACCGACAACCGTCTTTTTGAGAAGGCATCAATTTATGCCGGCGAGTTCAGGGCTTCAGATCTTGCAAATGGACAATGTATCAAGGGTACCATCATTTCAACCACAGACAAGGATACACTCGTACTTGATCCAAACCGGTTTGACCTGACAGTTACGCACAATTATCCAACATTGTTCCGCAAGGTTACTGTTTCAATTTCAGGCACTGCGGTTATTCTGTGTCCGCAAAAAAGAGGCTATTGGTGCGATTGTTTCCTGCCGGACACACTGGTTCTGACAATCGTTGCAACACCCAGGCACAACCTGCATTATCAAGGGTTCAGCCAACCTGTGAAAATAAAAATTATCAGGGACAGTACCTGGTGGACAAGGTGCAAATGGGTTATTTTTAACATTCTGGGTATAATCATTTTCTGCATTTATCTTTATTTCATTAACCGGAAACCAAGGTTTAAAAAAGGTTCCGGTATAAACACCGAATATTCAACCGCCTCGTTGCGACATCCCATCAAAGGCTTTATGAAACTGCGGAAGTCAGGGCTTTCAGGCTGGTTCAACCGTTGGTTCAATCCCTTTACTGCCGAGTCGGTGAACCTGGCCTTCGCTCAACCCGGCAGGTCATTCAGGTTCATGGCCACACGCTCATCATACAGGGTTAACATTCCCAAAGGAAATTTCGATACGAAGAACATGATATGCCCGAACTTCGATGAAGAGGACAAACTAAAAACTTTCGAACTGTCCGATGGTGATTCAATTATAATTCAAAAAGTTGCAAATATTCCAAATGCGGTCTTCCGCATATCGTATGATCGACGGGCCGGGGTAAGGGATGACATTCAAACTGTCAGGTTTTTCAGCGGGCTATTGATGGTTGCTGCTTTATTAATCATGGTTTTCTTTATCGTCTCGCTCATTACCGTCAGCTTTTGATCTTACTGAAGTGCACTAAAAGAATCATTTTTCCAATATAGCTGATGTGAAAATGAAAATTATACTTAATTTGGCACCTCAAACCATTGAGATCATTTCCTTTTGAGATTTTACGTGTTATTTTGACTACAGTCTACGAAATCTGCCAATGAAGAAAAAACTCAGAACAAATCTCCTTGCCTGCTTAGGATTCCTGATTTTCATGCACGTTAACCCAGGTAATGCCCAGGTCAAACAGAACTGGGCAAAAACAGGCAGTTTTGAAATTGAAAAAGGATTCACCGTTTATCCTGACCGCGGCAGAGCCAAAAAATCCCCAAACCTGATTAAAAACGGCGATTTTAAAAAGGTGGACCAAAGAACCGGCAATGTGGACCACTGGCAATGGTATGGAATGGGAGCCTCTCCCATGTTCTGGAATGTTGGCGGGAAAATTGAGGATATCCACAAGCTCTTCAACCTCGAATCCAAAACATCACTGATCTATATGTATCATTTGTCTCCGGAACTTTTTTTGTTGTCAACCCTGAAATTTAATGCATATGGGATCCATACCGGAGAACTGCTGAAATTTGAAAAAACAATGAAGAGTGCCCGGCCGGCTGACGATGTCGATTCTTCCGTTTTAAAACAGACAGTTGCAGGCCTTGTCACCGGTAACCGCTACCGGTTGAGGTTTTTTACGATGCATGAACAAACAATTATTGATGTCATCAAGTATACAAAAGCCTCAGATGTGGATGCGCTGGTGGGACTAAGGATTTCAGGTTACAAGCCTGTTATTTTTGAAACCCCGAATGCCTACGGCAAAGTTTACGATTTCGAATTCATTGCAAAAGCGAAAACTGTGACCATCGCCATGCTTAATTATGGAAACCTGCACAGAAAAGATAACATCAGGAAATTTTTCAAACAGGAGTATTATACCTTCCCGGTAAATCAGGCATGCCTGGACAAATCTTCCAGCGACTATGTCCTTGAAGAGACAATTATTGGCGACTATTCCCTGGTAGATATGGGCAATCCGTCGAAGACCGTTCCCGATGATTTTTTTGATCACATCACATTCAACCTGGCAAAAAGAGCTGAAGAAATAACAAAAAATGAAGGAAGTTCCCCGGAACCGGACAAAGAAGCGACGCCTCAAAGAAAGCCAGTTATTGACAAACCCGCCATTTATGCCGGAGAATTCAAGGCGTCCGATCTTGCAGACGAACAATGCATCAATGGCACAATTGTTTCAACAACCAAAAGCGACACCCTTGTACTTGACCCCAAACTGTTTTACCTGTCGGTCACGCATAACTACCCGACGTTATTCCGTAAAGTAACGATTTCAATTGCCGGAACCACGGTTTTTTTATGCCCCCAGAAAAGAGGTTACTGGTGCGACTGTTTCCTGCCCGATACGCTGGTGCTCACCATCGTTGCAAAGCCAAAAAAAGACATGAATTTTGAAGGGTTCAGGCAACCGATAAAAATAAAAATCATCAGGGACAGTTCATGGTGGTCACGGTGCAAATGGGTGATATTTACCATATTCGGGCTGATCCTCCTGATCATTTACCTCTATTATCTTAATCACAAGTCAAGGTTTAAAAAAGGTTCGGGAGTAACTACCGAATACGCCACCGCTTCTTTAAGGCATCCGATCAACGGGTTTATGAAATTGCGAAACCGTGGGCTGGCGTCGTGGCTTAACCGCTGGTTTAATCCTTTTATCCCGGAATCCAGGGAGTTGACTTTTGCACAATCCAACAGGACATTCAGGTTCATTGCCACGCATTCAACCTACAGGATCATCGTGCCGAAGGGAAACTTTGATAAAAAGAGCATGGTCTGCCCCAACTATGACGAAGAAGATAAACTTCCAACCTTCGAACTTTCAGAGGGAGATTCAATACTCATTCAAAAAGTGGCAAATATTCCGAATGCATCATTCAGGATCACATATGACCGCAGGTCCGGTGTGGCTGATGATATAAAATTATACCGTTTATTCAACGGATTTGCTATTTTTACAGCCATTTTAGCCATTTTATTTTTCGTTGGTTCATTGGCGGGCAATTCATTCTGATATTTCACAATTATTAAAACCCACAGCATATGCCAAGTTTTCCCAAAACACTCATTATCGGACTAGGTGGAATTGGTTCCGAAATCGTTGCCAACATCTATAAAAAATTCGATGAATCAAATCCTTCAGGGATTGACCGTGAAACCGTTGCATTTCTCTGTTTCGATACGGATGAAAACGATATAAAACTCCGTCAGAAATCGATGCCTGCAGAGTGGGTGGTGAAAACCAGTTCTGATAAAAACATCACGGTGGGCAGTTATATCAATAAGATAAAAAAATGGTCTACCGCTGAAGAGTGGTTTGATACCAGCAGCCATATCCTGAAACGGGCCACACTCAACAGGGGGGCAGGCCAGGTGAGAATGGCCTCCCGGCTCGCCATGATGGCAGCCATTGAAGATGGAAAATTTGAGATCCTGCGGAACACACTCACTCATATGAATAAGAAAGGGGCTCAGAAAGATAAGGGCAACAACATCAATGTCCACATCGTCAGCAGTGTTGCCGGTGGTACAGGGGCAGGCACATTTCTTCAAATGGGTTACCTGGTGAAGAGTATCCTGATCAATGAGTTTCGTTTCGATGCCCCCAGCGTAACGGGATACTTCATGCTTGCCGATGTTATCTGCAACGATCCTGCTTCAGGAATGAATGACAGCCAGAAGGAGAATATCAGGGCAAACACATATGCATCGTTGAAAGAACTGAGCGGTTTTAACAGCTATGTGATGAACAAACAGAACATCACAAACATAGAATTTGAATTCGCTTCACAAAAAAGCAGCAGCCTCAAGGACCGTACATATAATATCCCTACCGATTATGCCCCGTACGACCTTTGCTACCTGGTAGACCAGTTGAGTACCCGTAACAACCAGGGACTTGGCCTGAAAGAGAACTATTACGATCAGTTCTCTTCATACATTTACCTGAACTGCTTCAGCCAGGTCGGGGCCAATACGCGCAGCAAGGAGATCAATAATATCAAGCAACTGATTGAGCAGGGCGGAAAAAACATGTTCTGTTCCTTTGGAGTATCAAGGATCATCTACCCTATCGAAGACCTGTTGCAGTATCTTTCGATTGAAAAGGTCTCTGAAAACCTCACAACCTCCTGGCTGAAGATTGATAAACTCTATTATGAGCGCCTGGAAGAGTATCGCAAAAAGGTACTGGAAGGGCTGGTTTCAGAGAAACCTGAAATGGAGGTTTTCTACATGGACAATATCGAGTTGCTGGCGAAAAACGCTACGGGACGCGAAAGAATCGTTTTTGTTAATGTATACAACAGCACGCAGAAATTTGACAAGGACGGGAATTTCGTCTCCTCAAAAGCGGCAATCCTGCTGGATCAACTTGAGATATATATTGAGAAAATGCGGGATAACAACAACACGCTGGCAGAGATCAAGGCAAATTATTATATCCCGGAAGAGTTCCCGACAGAAAACAACCAGGCCAATGATACAACCACCATCAACACCTGCGAATCGGTGATTGTTGAATTCGCCAAAAAAGCGGATCAGTTTGTTGAAAATTACAAAAGGGAGTGCATCAAACAGTCCCTGTTTGCAGATGCAGGGGAACGTAATTTTGTCACCACCGAATCTCACCGCCTGAACACCTACATTCTTGAAAAGGAGAATGAGATGCACCCGATGGCTGCCCGGTATTTCCTTTACAACGTCAGGAAAGAACTTGTATCCCGGTATGCGAAGCTGGCAGATGAAAACAAAAACACACTGAATGACATAAAGGCCTATTACAACACGTTTGACATCAAGGACGACACCGGGTTCAACGACGAGCATGTAGAAACAGCGCTCGAAGCTTACATGATCAAACAGGGGAAGAGCAGCAAACTCATGACAAAACTGTTTTCAAAAGTAACCGGGAACAGCGAAATCAAGGAGTTCAAAGAAAATTACCAGGCAAAATCAAAGAAGCAGGTTGAACGCATATACCGGTATGCATTTACCAAACTCAAGGAGGAAGCCTTTAAGGGCTTGATTGCACAGGTAAACCTGATGGTCGAGAAATACGAAAAGATGTTTGAAAAACTCTTTGATGTCACCCAGGCGCTTCATCTGTCGCGGGAAAACATTCTGAGGAAACATACTGAAACAAGCGACACATCGATTCAATA
The DNA here is from genome assembly GCA_026391835.1 of Bacteroidota bacterium. GTDB lineage: Bacteria > Bacteroidota > Bacteroidia > Bacteroidales > FEN-979 > CAIVAT01. Next base: position 28,927 of record JAPLDF010000055.1, on the reverse strand, counting down.
CGTTTTTGCCGATCCTGAAATCAAAAGAAAACTATACGAGGAGAAGATTGAAAAGATGGCAGATATTCTTTTCCCTGCAAACCTCTCCAGGCTGATTTATGAAGGAATTTTCCTTGATTGTGAAAAAATGGTCAGCGCCAACCGGCCTGTGACAAACCCGGATGAAGACAAAACACTGTTCGATTTTTTCGAGAAAGATGTCATTGCCCACCAGCAGGAACAAATGCGGATCTCGCTGAAACAGGACCTGGTTGAGAAAAACATCATCGACGCGATCCGGTATGAGGCACAACTCCTCGGAAAAGATGAAGATGAACGCCTGAAATACTATTTTAATGCAGCTGTCACCCTGGCCGACGTTCAGGGCCCTGTCGATACAGAATCGTGCCGGTTTGTCAATGCCTGGGGTATTCACCCAGATTGCCTCCAGCCCAAATGTCTTACGCAAAACATGATCAATGACTTAATGGGAAGCGAGGACGTGACCGTAACCCATCTTACTGCGGCAATCAGGTTGCCCGATCCTGACTGCTTCAGCAAATATGAAATCGTAAGAGCCGACGCTGTTTTTCTCCTGACACTGGAACAAAATTATCCCAAATTCATCACCAGAAAAGATTCAAAATATGTCTCTGATTTTTCAGGAGATTATTATAAAGCCTATATGGCCGTTCTGGAAAAGATGATTCAATTTGACAACGGCACCTCGCCCGAAAAAATAATCAGCCCGCACCTCGACAAACGCTGGCACATTCCATCGTATTTGCCAAATATCAACGAAGATATCAAAGTAGGTGTTTCAAGGGTGTATGCTGCATTCTTTCTTGGCCTGATCAACGGTGACATTCAACTGGTCGACCGGGACGGCAAGAAGATCTGGCGGTTTTTCCCGGCAGGCAACAGCGCCTACAAAGACGTCAAGGACATGGACAATCAATCCATCAAACCCACCCTCAACGACCTTGCAAAAAACGGGCTGATGATAAACCCGGCCATCGTCGATTCGATCCTTTCCAATCACCAGGGCATCGTTGAAAATGTGCGTGAATCCTTTACAAGCAAGAATGTCAAGGACAAAAAAACAGCACTTTTGAATCTCCCGCTGATCCAGTCGATCAAAAACCATACTTACAAGGACAGTGGCTGGACACATCCTGAAACACTCCTGACCATGTTCAGGTTCATTGCAAATGATAGTTTCCTCGGCGTAAATGAATCTGATTTCAAGTCGGCCATAATCAATGAAGTGATCAAAACGGTTCTTTTCATTGGCGGAGACACGTTGGCTTCCAGGGAAGTTTGCAGGGAAGTACTGGAAAACATGGCCCACAGCCCGGGAGCAAAAGGGAAAAAAGCAGAAGAACAGCCGGATTTGAAAATGATCGGGAATGCGCTGAAAAACCTGAAATAAACGCTATTTTACATGCCATCGGTCATCCTAAATTTTTCGAACGATTTTGGCTTTGAAGAGACCTACCCTGTCCTGGAACCGGCCCAGGCGGATGGCACTATTGCCTTCTTCAGGGAACTGACGCAGACAAGGTTCCCCGAATCTCCCTCTGAACAGGACATTATCTCAGTCATTACCGAACTGCGCCGGCTGTATTATACCAACAAATTGTCGCTTGGATCGATCGGGGCAAAACTTCATATTCATATGCTGCTTGGGTATGACAAGTGGAACTTCATGAAATGGGGCACTTTTAACCGGTATGCTTTATTTAAAGTGAATTACTTGTTGCTGCTGATTAAAAAGCTTTTTCCATTTGACCACCACAACTTCACCTATTCGTTTTATCTCATCAGCCTGCCGGGAAAGGAATATGCCCCTTTCCTGGAAGGCATTGAAAACACCGGTTTTATTGAAACTGATGATGTGACTTTGAAGTGGTTCGGTGAAGAATTCGTCGAATTTAGCCTTAAAAAGAAAAATATAAGTCTTAAAAATTTCAATTCGGAGGATGCCGTCAGCGGCAACAACCATGTTGAAGCTTACCTGGGCGAACTGGAAGCCGGATTCCGCAGTGTTGCTGAAACCATTCTTGCAATTCACGGGCTGGCCGATATTCCGGCTAAATTATCCGATGGCTTCAGGTCAATGATCCGGTCAATCGTCACCATTGCTGATTTTGAAAAATTTGATCCGGCCGGCTCCTTTAGGGAAGTCATTGCCGACTGTTTCTCGGTAAATTGCCTTAAAAACGAGAATGTCAGGTTATTCCGGTTCAGATCAGACACCAGCAACCTGTCAGCAAATCTCACCTTTAAACTTAACCTGACGGCTTTTATCCATGTTATTGCCCAGCTGACACCGGAAAAACTGCAGGAACTTTTCCCAAGGGGAAAGCCATATTATTTTGGCTATGCCGAACCGGATAAAAATTCGTTTGGCAAACTGGATGGATTGTGCAGGCAAATACTTGAAAACATAAAAATCGAACGGCTGGGTGAGGAAAATCTGATCACCTACAACGAATACTCCCTGAAAGAGAGTTCGCATATCCAGGACAAGGCGGAAATTGAAAAAAAACACAGGGAACATATCAATTATTACAAACTGCTGGAGCCCATCCCATTTTTCTATGATCATGACTGGGCTGCAAAACTGGCAGGCTCCATCAATCCTGATGCCATTGAATCCATGGAAAAAATTGTCTTTGACAGGAAGGAACAGCTTTTTTCAAATATCTCTTGTGAAAGTCTGAATGCCTTGCAACGGACTGAAAAAGTCAACTCTGTTAAAACAACCTTTGAGAAGTTTAAACTGAATAAAAAAGAGATTAATTCCACCATCGACTTCGATGCCTATTTGCTGCAGAAAAAAGAGAACCAGAGCGTGATACTCGGATTGAAAGAAAAATTCAAAAAGCACCTCATGAAGCTGGCGTCACTGAACAAATTTATAATCTTTGTGGTGTTGTCGGTTTTTTTGCTGACCTTGATGTACTGGCCTGTATTTCAGTACTACAACAACCCTGTACTGATCCCGGCAATTGGTATATTCAGCGGCGTTGTGCTTCTCGTATCCCTGGTTTGCTGGTTCCTTATCCGCCGGAAAATCAGGAAGGTCATCAAAGACCTGGAACTTGTCAACAGGGCCATGGTGAACGCGCTTGACACGTTTTCTGAAGATATCCGCAAAGCTGCCATAGATATTGCAGAAACATTTGTGTATAAAACAAACTACCAGGAGCTGAGCAGGGCACTTGAGATTTTTGACGAGCATAATCTCAAGGTTGACCGCTGGATCCTTTACTACGACGCTCTTTTAGAAATCTTCACCAAATACCGGCGATTGATGCATTATGCAGCCCACCCTACCCAGCACAGGTTTGACAATGCCCTGCTGGATAACAACATGGGTGTTTTTGTTGACATCAGCCAGGTTTTTGGTGTAAGAAAGATACCGTTTACCATTGACCATGCAGAAAAGGAGGTTGAATGTGTCAGCTTCCTCAACAGGATACAAATGAATACTTAACAGACCGAAGGTTTCCTCCCAGCAGGAAACAGGTCCGGGCATAAACTATGGATATTGCAGGATTGATACTGACAGCCGGCTTACTTCTGTTGAGCTTTGTCATCTATAAATTTTCAAACAACCGGTTTGAAGAAAAGCATATTGGCTGGCACCGCCCATGGACATCTCTTCTGCTTGCCCTTTTGTGTGCCCTCCTGTACGGTTTTATTGCCGGCCTGATCCTCTCGTGGCTTTCGCTGGACGGTTTTTATTCCGAGCTGGTCCTTGCAGGGGTATACCTGGTTCTCTGGATCATTCTCAAGCTGATCATCCACAAAACCGGCTTCGATCATGCCATCCTGGCTTTTTACCGGAAATTGAAAAAAAACGAAAAAGCCTTGATCTGGCCATATTTCTATAAAGGCGATGTGATCAAAGCCAAGGTTGGAAAATCCTATTTCAGCCTGTTCTTCCTGTCGATTTGCCTGGCAATCATCCTGTTCTATATCTGGACCTTTTTCCTGCGCGACAAAATCATCTTTGTACTCAACACATCCTTTCTCGTACTGCTGATCCCGTTTTTCCTGGAGTATTTCATCTACCTTACCACGTCGGTCGAGGAAGATGTTCCTGAATCCATCGGGGAACCCGGTGAAAAACCTGAAATTGATTTCCTGAAACTATGGCACCTGTATATCGACACCTACACCGACGGGTTCTCAACGGGGTGGTACCGGAACAACCATGTTGACAGTGAAGAGATCGAGAAGGAAAACGAAAAGGTCATCAGGTTTCTCATCGACTCCTACCGCAAGGACAACACCGACCTGATCGTGTCGGATCTCGACCTGGCAAGCTCGTTTTACAAGCTGGCTCCTGTATTGCTCGACGCCATCAACAAAGGCGGCAATATCCTTGTTGCTGTAGAAATCCCCGAACACTTCCATGTGCAGCCATCGCAACTGAAAAGCAATCTCACCGGCAGGGAGATGAGCATGATGCAGGCTTTCTGCAACCAGTTGTCCGCCCAGCTCCAGGATCAGCTCCCCGGGTCAAAGGAGGTTATTGAATTCAACCTCTACGACAACGATCAGTCAGCCGAAATATTCAGAAAAAGGATCATCCTCACTTCCGTGAACAACCTCATGGACAATACCATCCTTGAAAAGCCATGGTTGCAGGAGCTGAAGCTGATGGTCATCCTTAATTTTCACGACCGCGGAATCTCCAACCTCTTTGAGAACCGGGAATTCAACACCCTGCTTAACATTACCAACCCCCGTCACAGCACCCTGATCATTACGCCTTACCGGCTCGACCTGCAGCCGGCACTTGAACAAACCTGGCTGCTGAACAACGTGCAGGAACGCAAATTGTCCAACCCGGTAACCTCCAGACGCCACTTTTTCATCGCCTTCGATTTTGAAAAATGGCACGACAACTGGAATAAGATTGCCAGGGCAATTCCGCCGCATGATGTGTATTCCGGCCTTGAACTTGTGTGCCCGGCGATTGAAATGGATGTCCCCGTTGTCAATTTCATGGATATTTCATACAATCAGGTGATCGAAGGTGCCGAGGAAATTAAAAATTACAACGCTTACATCAGCAAATTCACCATCACGCAATCGGCCCTGAACGAGAAGCTGTTCATGCAGGTGCTGCCGCTTGCAAGCTCTATGAACCGACAGGAGTTCCTCATCCTGTATGACCTGGAAAACAATGCCCCCAAAGCGCACCGGAAATGGCTCCACCTGGGGCGGGACGAGAATTTTTCAATCGTCATTTCCAAACCCCACCTGTTCCGGGAATATTTCAATGACAACTTTGCCTATTTCAGCGGCCACCCGGTTGAAGCCATCCAGCCCCAGCTGTCGCGCAGCAGGATAAACCTTGCCCTGCTCCTGCTTAAACTTTTATCAAGGGGACATGTGGAAGAGGCATTGCTGAAAGAAAAAATGAACCAGTATATGGTGCTGGCGGATGAACCGCTTTCAGAAACCATCAGCAACCTTTTTGAAGAGTACTTCAACTACAACATCCGCGATAATTTCAGCCTGCAGACTGATTTCGGAACCGTTTTCCGCAAAGGTGAGTACACCAGGGTGGTCAGCTATTTCCTGAACAATTCCGATACGGTTGAATCGGACCCCGCTTTTGATTTTCTCGATAAAATCCAGGTCAGGGACCATGCCGGGAACTTGTTGTACGAGATCATGCGCGATCTTGCTTACCAGAACTATCTCCCCGGCCAGGTGCACGTTTTCAACGGCCGTCCGTACCAGATCGACCGGATTATCGAAGGCGGAACACTGCTTGTCTCAAAAGTAAACACATCCAACGCGCTGTTCTACAGGCCTGTCAGGAACGTCGTCATCCAATCGGAACCAACACAGGTCATTGAGCCTTTCTGGCCGCGCAACCTGATGCGCAACGGGGTCTCCTATAACATTCTCTTCAACTTTTACGAAACCCCCTGCAAGGTTTCCACAACCGGCTATTATACCTTCGACAGGTATTACCGTGATCCTGAATTCTCGGCTGAAACAAACATCAACGGGTTTTCCGCCGGGGAGTGTATGCAGCTGGAAAGGAATTATAAAAGCGGGAGACTTTTACAGATAAAATGGGAGGTGATCCCCGGATTCCGGGACCGGATCCCGGTCATCAGCAAATCATTGCACCTGGTCCTTGGCGAAGCGCTGCAGTTCTTTTATCCTTATCACCACCAGTACCTCCTGCTGATGTCACATCCCGGCGGCCCGGAACAGGGGGAAATGCATTCGTTCTGCAGATGGTTGTTCCCCGGAATGGAGTTCGGCTATGAACACACCCATGGGAACCAGCCTGTATTGGAGTTGTTCCTGCTTGAGGATGCCAACATCGACCTCGGGCTTATCAAATCCTTTGTCAGGAATTTTGAATACATCCTCCGGCACATTTTCGATTACCTGCTCTGGCTTGAAGAGGAACCCATGAATCACCAGCCGGGTTTTGCCGGGTATGTTTGCCGGGATAACCCGGACAAAAAGGCTTTCCTGCGATATGGCGGCACACAGTTGCCCGGTTACCTGGACCTCACCCTGTTGCGCGATTTTATCATGCACAACTACCCGCTTGGCGAGGAACGATGGTATGAATTGCAGAAAAACAGGCGGAAATTACCGGATACGGCCTATGCCGAATGTGATTTTTGCCGTGCCGAATTCAAAACCGGCGAACTGCTGGTATTGAATGACGGGCGGATGCGCTGCACCACATGTTCCGACGGCGCCGTGGATACGAAGGAGGCGTTTGATGCATTGCACCAGCAGGCAAAACAACTGTACCGCGATCACCTGGGAATCGATTTCTCAGCATTTCCTTACGATGCCCTGTTTGTTTCCGCCACCGAACTTCATGAAAAATACGGGAAACCCTTCCATATTACCATGCTGTATGATGTGCGTGAAGCCATCGGTGTAGCCTTTGACCAGGCCAACGATTTCATCCTTGTCGAGGATGGCTATAAACCTCTCCGGGTGCTCTCGACCATCATTCATGAAATGGGCCATATCTGGCAATACCAGGCCATCGACAACAACAGGATGACCTCCGACCAGGACGATCAGAACCTGACCGAAGGCAGCACCGTCTGGGCCGAATGGTTCCTTCTCGGGAAGGCAGGCCATCAACCAGATGCCGAAGAGTATCTCAATTCACGCATGAACAGCGAAGACAAATACGGAGACGGCATCAGGTATGTGATGAAGGTTTGCCCGGATAACCCTTTTGAGTATATGAGGAGGAAATACAGTTTGTCTTGATAACCATTCTGGTCACAAGTTCTTAACGGGCAAAAAAGGGAACTTACTGATCATCCCATAAAACTATAGTGATAACTAATCCCTGGGTGATCTTTACAATGCTTCAGTTGCAGTTTTATCTGATATGATTAGCTGACCAATAACACCTAATGCAATGGCAATGGCTACCTGAATTAAGAAACTTTTTAGGTTAATCGTATTCTTTTCAGAATTTGAATAGACCGAGATGGGAAATTGGGTATATAAAACATCATCCTTATTACAATTAACCAACCTGTTTAATTCAATAGTATCGCATTTCTTTCCCTTAAAAAAAACATAGCCTGATTCACTGTCATAAAGATGATCAATGTCATCATATCGGGCCTTTCGCATTGAATAAATCGCAACAATTCTATCGGCTAATTCGGTTAAACTGGTTATCAACGATTCAAGGCGTACCTGGTTCATTTCGAAAATAGAATCCTGTTGTCGCAGTTGCCTTTGGAATCGCCGGGCAACTGATAAATGACTCAACCCAAATTTCCCAATGCTCTCATATGTCCTTTTATAATATGCAGAATCGGTTGATTTTAAGAGTGCCGAATCCAGCTTTAAGGATAATAAACAAAACTGAACTTTATTTAATAACATATCAATGCCAAAATTGTACCTTCTCGAATAAAATCCTGAATTTGTCAGGCTTTGCAATTTGGTTTCAAGTGGGATCACTGGTAAATTATGGTAATCTGACCTGATACGTTCAATATGTTCAGAGTATGTTTTGATACAATCCTGTAATTTTGAATTAATTGCCAGTGAATCAGCCAAAAAGTTCAGTTGTATTGTCTGAGCTTGTTTGGATCGTTTATCGATTAATAAGGAATTCACGATAAGACCAAACACGATGGCAATGGTAACCGTAAATGAAAATACAGGGAGTACCCTTCTTTTCAACAAATTTTCCCAATTAGTCGATGGAGAATATTGTTTTGCTTCAAAATAAAGAAAGATAATTGTACCAAATAATGAAACGAGGAAAATAAATAAATAGGTCCCGGCCGGTAATGCATAAAACAATCTTGTATTCTCTTCTGTTAAAATATAAGTAGCCCATAAGTAGGTAACTGAAATAATAATCCTGGGTAAAAAAACTGAAATGATAAAGTATTCACGCCTGATAAAAATAAGGACCAGAAAGAAAGCAATAATAATGTAAAAAAAAACAAGCCAGGAGGTTAAGCACCCAAGAAAGATAAAAATTACGAGTAACCCCAACAATTTTTTCAGCGCGACTCCTGGCCTGCTTTTCACAATAAATAACAGGCCATAGCCCTCTTTAATGGCCCAAATTTCACCTTTAAGGTTTTTAATTATTTTTTGTTTCTGAATTTTAAGATCAAAAACGTTATCTCTAATAAAAAAACCGCATAAGATCATAAAAGTCAATATCCACACACATGCCATGGAATGATTAGAGAAAAAATACAAACTCAGTAGCACAACCTTTTTATAAAAGTGTCCCAGAATAGATTCAACAATACTGCCTTTGGAAAATACAAAAATTGAAATTAAAATATAAATAGTCGTAACCGAATAGATAAACGGAATCGCAACTCTATACAACAATGGCCTGAAGACAAACTTCCATGTTGATAAAATATCATAACGCTTGAGAAGCAATTTGATAGCTTCCTTTTTATCTATTATCATCAGCTACTTAGTCAAATTCATATAAAAGTTTTATTATTTCAGTTTCCGGATGTGGAAACCAAAATGATTTTCCTTCTGAGATGATATCTGGAGAATAGTAGGTCTCCAATTTGTTTGTTAAAAGTAACGAATAATAGTCTTCAGCTGATTTTCTGGAAATATCGGAATCTTTGAAATCTCTGTATTTGTAATATAACATTCTTTTGATCAGAAAATTTCCAACAAAGGAACTAGTAAATCTGTCCATAAAGTTTTTAAGAATGCCCTGATTGTTCTCATAAGGCGACATCAAAGATAAAACTTCATCAATGTAAAAAAGCAAGAGAAAGCTAAGTAATTCACGATGAGAGGAAAATTGCAAACACCCGTCGTGATTTTTCATCTTTGGCTGTTCCCAAAAGTGATACAAATACTTTTTTTCAATGGATAACTGCAGGCTTAAACCATTTAAAAACACGGCAGATAAATGATTTATACTGGAACTATTTCGCAAAATATCAATTTGTGCGTCCGCCTCATTTTGCAAATTAATATTGAGATGATCCTGATATGGGATTTTGACAGGCCTAGTTTCACCTGGTTCTATGTTTAGACTTTGTTCATCCAGACGAATAAAAAAACTGTAATAGTCCAGGTCTTGAAAGATTTTTATTCGCAAAAGAGATAGTTTAGGTAGTTCGTCAGGTATTTCTAATTCCTCAATCCTGATTTCCCAAATGTTCACCATTCCAAAACCTATAAGTAATTGATTTATATACTTCACTAATGTCTGTTAAGGAAATCATCGAAAATGTTTGGTGATCACCAGATGTATGTTGCTTTATATAGTGCATAATTATTGCTAATATATCTCTTAACCTATACCAGTTTTCGATGCACTGAGTGATCTCATAATCCTCCCCATAAGCAAGCAGATAATATATTCGGCGTAACGCCTTATTAAGATTCAGGAGGTTTGCTATATCCTTATTTTCATCAGCCCGGTGATAGAAATTTTCATCGATATAATTTGCGAACAAACTACCCTGAGCCTTGTCCCTTCCAATTTGCTCTTCACATGCATAATTCGTGATAAAAAAAATATATTCAGAGCCAAATAAATTTTTTAATTTACTTTTTGTATTCAAATTATATTCAGTTGGAAATGCGTCATTCAAATCCTTAATTTTTTTTATCGACTTTTTTAGAAAGCCCAACAGATCGTCAAGGCTGAAAATTGAGTTCTCAACTTGCAGTTGAAGAAATTTATTCAGTGTATAAATAAATAAATAAGGCGTATTGAGTGGATCCGCGCCACGGCTTAAGTACCAATAGTAATCGATTAACCGGATGCCTTTATTACGCAAATCATCGATAAATGTCTGATTAAATGCTGTTATAGGAAAAATCCATAACCTTTGCAACGGTCCCCGATTTGCTTTAATTTTGTTATAAATTTCTAATTTTTTTTCATAGTTTGCTATATCAGCATCAGGATAATCCTTACTATCCTTTATTTTCTTTATTTCCGATCTTGAAATATTGAAATAATTTTCTCTGCCATCACCCCAGAATTCAGTAGCATATTCCCTCCTAAAAACTTTGTTTTCAGAAATTTCATCTAACAAATAATCCATCAATATCAGATCAAATCGAATTTCTTCGTGAGAGAGAAGTTCTCTTGCTTCATCAAGATTTTTAATTGCGATTATTTGAATTTTTTCAGATGAATTAGCTTTAATATATTTACATAATTCAGTCAAATTGTAATCATGTGGATGACAACGTGGCTTATATATTCTAAAATTATGTTCTACATTATCAATTTTGATACACTTTATATAACTAGTGATAATAATAACGTCGGTTTCAGTTATTTCACTTTTGATATCCTTATTTGTTTCAGGAGTTCTCCAACAGACATTTTCTCGGTGATTAAATCGTTCATGATAATCTGTTATCCAGTCGAATTCCAGCATTTTTTTTACAAGGGCTGCCTTACAAAAATCATCTCCCCCAATTTTATCGTCAATTAGCAAGATTCGTAATGAAATACCTTTGGATTTAGCTGCTGATTCATTTTTCGAATCAGGAAATAATGATGAAATATCTTTACTTATTTTGATTTTAGAATGTAAATGACTCTCTGAGTGAAAGAGATATGGCGCTATATGCGTTCCATGTCCTTTTAAATTCACCAATTTTGATTCTTTACATAGTCGTGAATTATATTCAATGTATTCCCTTGTCACATTCAACGAATATAATTTGAGTTTGTGAAAACTGTCAATTCTATTTAATGTATACAATAACTTATCTTTAAAATAAGGATCAAACAGATACAAATAATTATTCCATATACTATCATCAAGAAACCGGTAATACAGAGGAATATTCAGTTTCTTAAAAAAATTAGATTCTCTGAATGAATCACTATTTTGCGAAAACAAATCCTCAAAACCAATAAAAAGAATTGGCAAAGGAGAGTAATCCTCGAAATCCTTAGGAAAGGCCCGCAAATTAATTACCTCATCCAACAAAGCCTTATTAATGTAGTCAAGATATATGACATGTAGATCGAAAGAAATTATCTCTGTTACTGGACGTATCTGCGATATATGTAAATCGTTCCATGATCCATAATCATCAAGTACGATCTGTGTGCCATCAAATCGAGAGATTTTCATTATCAGAGGATTGAGGATACACTTGCTTTGGTAAAAACACTGTCAAAGGCATATTTCAAATCGGCTATTTCTGTTTGTCTGTTACAATTTAATATTAAATTTACAGAATCCGGGGCAATTTTTTTTAATTGTTCCAATTCTGTAGTTCTGCTTTTAATCAGATCTATCAGGTCAGTAATTTCTGCACCTGTAATCAATCGCAAGCATATTTCATTCCTTAATTTGTATAATTCACCCCATTTTATTTTTAGCAGCAATATAATCTGCTCAATCTGTTCAACCAGATTTTCATTTGGACTGGATTTGACGAAAATATCACGATTTATATTCGGACTATTCATGCTGTCGTGCTGGAAAACAATTATTTCATAATTCTTGCCAAGCCCATTAAAAATATTTTGTGAAATATATTGATAACCAAGTAAAAATGGATTTATCTTGAAATCTTCTGGATTGATAACATGTTCCTTGTATTCTTTTCCCAATCCCAAATCTTTTTCATGAAGAATAAAAATAAAACGTGTGTTGTGGCTTGGCTCCTGACGATTATTAAATGTGTATTTCCAAGCTTGAATCAGAAATTCAAGGTAGTTTTTCTTAAGTTTGTGTTCAGTAAAATATTCATCTGGCAATGATGGCAAAATAAAGATCCTCGCATCTTTAATTTTCCTCATAGTTAAAAACTGCGTAAAGAGTTCCTGGTTCGTTTTGTTCTCTACCCAAAAATTCTCATCTATTTCTTTGAATACAGAATCATATAGTTGCCTATTGAAATTACTTAGATCTGTAAAATTTTGTTTCGTTGCTATTTTATTTTCAATTTTCTTAGAATAAGCAATGATAATATTTTTCAACTTCTCCTCAGAACTTTCAAGAATCGTAACCAAATGTTTTGTTCTCAGTTCTGAGTAAATTTCAGGAATTGTCATTGGAATAAGCCAAAAAGGAATTGCTTTTTCCTCCATATTTTTAAATAATTCCAATCGATGTTTTTGATAATCCCAATAGTCTGTGGTAACAATGATTATAGTGTCTACCTGACCGTCAGTTTGTTCAATACTTTGAATATCTTGCTGCATAAAACACTTCTGATAGTGAAAATTTACAATCCTTCAATGCGTTACTGATAGCAGAAAATTGAACAAATGGAACCTTTTGGGGCATATCTTCTTCAGCTGGCCTCGACCTGCCTGAGTGCACAACAAGTTGATTGATTTTATGATCACCCGACAGATAACAGAAGGTTTGCCTGAACTCTTCCGTCACCATATTCATCCCTTCACTATTTGATTCTATCTGCGATTTTAAACCAAAACAATCATATATTTTATCAAGAATTCCTTGGTGAATTGAAATAAAATGATACTTTCCTTTTGGCTTGTATGCGATTACTATTTTTTGATCCTGGTCTTTTTTAATCCAACCTACAACCTGATTTGTTTCATTTTTAACATCATCTTTTGCCAAGTCACTGTTAAAATCATGTCTAATGATGGCAAATTTGTTATCTGTACATTTTACAACATTGAAAATGGTGACAAATTTCTTATCGAGTAATAATGTATTTTCTTCATCAGCGCAGAGAGGAATTGACATGCGTCGGTTACTTGCAACATACGCTGAGAGGGTTTTAATCAGGGATTCCAAATCAATCTTATTTTCTTCAAAGTCTTCATAGTGGCGACTAAACTCGTCATACTGAAATTTTCCTGAGACCCCCATCAATGCAAAAAACGAAATAATACACTCATGTAAAGCGTTCAGTTTAATACCATAGGGTTTAGCATTATATTCATCACCTGTAACAAATGTTTCTAGATGAGATCCGAGTTTAACAGAAAATTCCTTATCAGCCTGTTGATCAGTCGAGGACGAAAAATAATCTTCGATATCATCGTTTGAAACACCTGAAAAATCAGCCCATAATCGCTCATCAAAAATCGCAATTCTCGTCTGGGCTGCTTCATTCATCTGGTAATACCAATTTTTATCCAGTTTCCCATTGCGTATTAACCGATCTGTGGAATTATGTCCTGTGATGCTTTCGATAAACTGGTATTCATCAGTGATTAGATTTTTGTCCCCGGGTTCTGAAAGGAAGTGCTTTTTGAAAATAATGTTAAAATCATCTCCAGTAATTTCACCTTTTGTTATGAATATGGCACTGTTTTTCGTTCTGACATTATTGCTATCAACGTCCATGCCATATGGTTTTACAAAAGTGTGTTTGCCATATTCATCGGTACATTTTGGATGGTTACCAAGGACTTTTTCGTCATCAATACCTATGTGCTGTAAACAACTCCCAGAAATTTTCAAGATACTCTCAATATGCATTTTATATAATTGAGAAAACAAGTTTGTGGTGTATAGTTCATCGCCAATGCCATTGGTCCTTGAAAGATCAATTAGAGAGGTATCCCATTGAACTACCCTGCTATGACAATATGCAGTCGTCTGAGTATAATCCTTTGTTTCAATATTAGTGTCTATAGCCACTATCTTATGCCTCGAACCGGCTTTAATATAATCTTTTGACCGGTATAAAGTCCAGCCAATCTTGCCAAGTTCCTGATTTAAAGAGGTAAAAAACGATTCAAAATCATCTGTATCATCAAATAATTTCTGCTGTTTGAAGATTTCCTCAAACCGATTACAGATAACAGCGACATGTTGTGGCTTCAGTAAATAAAACTCAAAAACCAAATTCCCGTCTATGTTAATCGAAGGCTGCAAAACTTTGGGAATTACATCCCGTTCATCCGAAATGCATCTCAACCATGAAGCAGAAATTCGCATTTCTTTGATACCTTTCCCCGATTCATTTAATTGTCCTGACTGATTTACATAATCTTCTTCATTTGCTTTGTGAATCTTTCCCCCTGGCTTACAGAGTTGGCTATCGTGCTGAATATTGTCCGTTATACTAATTTTGATCAGGTCGGAAAACTCAGGACACTCAGCGGTTGAGATTGTAAAAACAAGTTTTTTCCCATTTACCGAATTAGATGCACCACTGTGCTTCGCCGCATTGCGAATGATATTCTCAATAATGCTAAAAAACGCCTGTCTTCCTATTTCTCCGCCAGGCAAATCTACCTGTACATCTCTTAACTTCTGCAAGTCCTCATGTTCCCTCTCTTTGCCGTTAAACAACTCAAAATTCAAACTTATATCATTCCGGTTCAGCCCCTCAGACCTTGCAATATAATCCAACAGTAGATTTTCAACTTTTTTGTTTTTAAATTCCTGAAATTCCTTGTGCCGTTCGATTTTTAAATCATAATTGAGTTCATCGTAAATCGAATCCTTAAAATTAACAGGCATGCAATATGGAACATAATCTGTTGAAATAGTGGCGATATAATCCATGCGCTCCTGCAAATAATTTATAAAGCGGCCTAGTCCGATCAGAAACGGCAGACTTAACGAATCCTTATTGGGAGTTGATAACGTCTTCACCAGTGAACAGTCAGGCAAATTCGCAGAAATTGAAAGTTGACAAGTTAATCCTGTCGAACTGTGCTTTAAAAGATCTTTAAGGACATTTTCCTTTAAAATACTGTTTACACTGCTCAATTTCAAATTCAAATAATACATCACATGGCTGCCCAGGTTGTGGCTGATGTTTCTGGCCATTATTGCTGCCTTGGCGGATTTAACCTGAGCTTTTTTCAATTGCTCAAATACACCTTCATGGATAATTGTTCTCAGTCCTAAAAGAATTTTCGGCAGTTCCTCGTCAATCGGATGTTGAAGAATTAATATCTGTGATAACTTATCCTTGGCCAGCAGGTTTTGTGAGTTCAGGAAATAAGCAGTTGCAATAGATGATTGATTGATATGAAAAAAATAGGCATAAACAGACAATATCCTGGCAAGGCTCTCCTTGTTTATTTTTGCAATAATGTCCTTTTGGGATTCAAGTATATAAGATGAAGAAAGATCATTAATAATTTCTTCAGTACAAGCAATAATTGATGGAAGACTTGAAATGGTATTTATGGTTTCCGGACTGAATTCCTTTGTATGAACACTGATTTCGTTTTCAATAATATGAACAATGGTTGATACATCAATGTTAACTCTTCTTAGTTTGGTTTCTGATTCAATTAATCCATTGGTTTTCACATAAAGTTTTAATACATCTATTTCACAATCATAGATCAAATTTGTAAATGATAAAGCATTGTACTTGTTCACATAGGCAACTGCTTTGTCAAAGTAAGAGACATAGCCATACTCCTTATCAGCATTGGTTTCCCATGAATCGGAAATCCTGAGCTTATTCTCTCTTGAATATTTGGCAATAGAGATTATATAATGAGAATTAATCCTCTCGAAATACTCCTTGATGGATGACAAGTATATTTCAATGAGCTCTTCGAGACAAAATCTTTTTTCATTATCCCGTAAGGCTTTATATAATTCTTCCTCATTTAATATATTCATGGGTTTTCAAATTATTCAATATATTTTTTTAAATTAGTATATAATGCCTCATCCCACATGACCTTTTCTTGTTTCGTAAAATCATAATGGACCAACTTCAGTTCTCCAATAGAATAAACTTCAGATCGCGGAGACTCCAAATATATTTTTAAAACCACAAAATAATCCTCAACCTCTTTTACAAGCACCCTGCCGTGTAAAGGTTCCTTTGACTGGATTTGCTTTACAAAAACAACATTTATCTTGCTTAGCACCAATGGGACACAACTCCAGTCCCACCTGCTGCCAACCAATTGTTCAAAAAATAAAAGCTGGCTATTCTCAAGCAATGAAAATATCACAGCATTATTTATTATTTTCTGTCCATCAAAATCATTGTATCGCAGTTGCAACTTGGCAATAAAATCCATCAATATCTCTTTATTTTAAAATTATATAAAAACTCCTGGCCTGCAATATTCAGTGTATCGTACATTAATGGTAATTTCAAATCAGACTTCTCATTTTTCAGAATGAATTTAATTGAATTATATGCCAGTCCTGAATAAAATGAAGGTTCATAACCAAACCTGTTTTTAAAAACCCTGTTAAAATCCTCATTGATATCCGGAAAACTGAAATAATAAATTCCTTTCATCAAATTGCCGGCAATTTGTTTTACGTCAGACATCGAAGATGAATGATCACAGACTATCTGCCCCTTGTATCCAGATTCTTTAAATGCTTTGATGAGCTGCCCGATGTTTTTTCCAAGGCCGGTAATGTAAACACCTTCAAAACTCCTGTTGCTTAAAAGCTTGCTTACAATATTTTTAAAATCAATTGTCTTCTCATCATAGCTGACATTGCTGGAAATCGTCGCGCCCTTCAATTTTGATTCCTGTTCAACCGAACTGAAGATGCTTTTTCCGTATTCCGTTTCAGGGTAAATTACCGCAAAAGTCTTAAGTTTCAGGGTGTCAGCAATAATAACAGTGATTTCCTTCCCGATTTTATCCGGTTCTATATAATTCCTGATGCACGTTTCGCAATCATCCTTAAAATGTATTGCACCGATCATGGAAATCAAATATTGCTTTTTCAAATTTGATTCGTTTTTAATGGCCATGGTGACGCCGCTGATCTGGGTTATGAAATACCTGATGGTTCCGGTTGTAGCGATGTATTTGTAAGCATCAAGGCCTGTTTTATTGTCATTCTTGGAATCCTGAACAACAAGTTCCACCTTTTTTCCATTGAGGCCCCCATTCTCATTAATATACTCGATTGCCAGCAACATGCCATTCCTGGCATCATTGGCCGGAACAGTAGCGGTACCTCCTGTTAAAGGCAATATCGCCCCAATTTTAACAACTTCGTTTGCCTGCCCGGTATTAACCTGCCTGTAGATTCCAAATCCTACCAGTATGATTAAAATAACGGCAACTATCCCGTAAACAACTTTTTTATTCATAGCTCGCTAATTAAATATGTTTTCGTTCAGGTTGTTGATGTCGAAATCTTTGTCAACAACAAAATGTTTATCAATGACTCCTCTCTCCAGCAGGAGGAGATGATCGGACAACTGCACTGCCAATTTAATATTTTGTTCCATGAGTATAATACCCAATTTGCCTTCCGTTTTCAGCACTTTGATTAGTTCGGCAACCATTGAGACATTTCCTGGTGAAAGCCCTGCGCTCACTTCATCAAGGATTAGCCATTCAGGGTTGTCCAGGAGGGCCATCATCAATGCAAGTTGCTGCTTTTCACCTCCGCTGAGGAAACTTCCTTTCCTGTTTAATGCCGTTCCCGGTGCGAAAATAACTAATCCGTACTGTTCTTCAATCTCTGAAACTCTTTTCTTTAAATCTTTTTCCGACTTGCTTTTTCCAACCAGCTGCAAATGTTCCCATACAGACATATGTGGAAAAATCATTCCTCCCTGCATAACCATCCCGATGCCGAAATTATGAAGGTGATGAACAGGCAAATGACTAACATCCCGTCCTTTTAGGGAGATTTTCCCTGTGCGGAAGGGTAACATATTCAAAACAGCTTTGCCCAGCGTGGATTTGCCACACCCGTTTAATCCAATGATACCGATCACTTCCCCCTGTTGAACCTGAAGATCAACACCCTGCAGTACCAGGCTTCCGGGCGTATATCCTCCCTGGATATTTTCGAGTTTAAGCATTAGATTCCCATGTATGATTGCTGCACCTGATCACTGGCCAAAACATCATTCGGATGGCCTTTTGCAATGATTTTACCATTTTCCATGTAAAGACAATATTCCGCCATTTGCCGTACAAAATGCATGTTATGCTCAATCAACAGGACTGTTTTATGACTGTGGCTGTTCATGTGCCGGATTGCTGAAGCAATCTGTTCGATGAACTGTACATGGACGCCTGCAGTTGGTTCGTCAAGCAAATATAACGAATAATTACCCATAAGCAACCTTGCCATGGCAAGTAACCTCTGATGACCAAATGAGAGATTCCCGGCCGGTTTGATACGATCTTCCCAAAAAATGTTGTTACTTCCAAAAAGTTCAGATAAAATAGCTTCTGCTTTTTCTTCAAGTCCCTTTTCAAAAGCCATGCTTTTCCTGTAAAACAACAAATTATAAAACGGAATTTCATTGGCATGGTGTATGGCACCTATGACCATATTGTCTAAAATACTCAATTCTTCAAACACCCTGGCACCCTGGAAAAGCCGGCCGATTCCCAACCTGGCAATTTTATACGGAGAAAGCCTGGTTATTTCACTTCCTTGAAAGTTTACTTTTCCGGAAGCGCCTCTTTGCAAACCCGAAATAACATTGAACAATGTTGTTTTTCCTGCGCCATTCCCCCCGACAAGTGCGGTAATTTTTTCACGCTCGATCTCAAGTGACAAGTCCCTGAAAAGAAAAAGAGACTCCTCTTTCTGCCTGTCAGAAATAAAACTGAGATTAAGGTTCGATATGTTTAGAATTGTTTCCAATCTTTATCATTTTAACATCGTATCACCTGCCAGTCCTTTGGGAAAATACAGCATCACCAGGATTAGCGCAAGTCCATAAATGATCTGCCTGAGATTGGCAGCAATGTTGTCCGGTAATCCTGCAAACCTAAGCAGTTCAGGTAAAATTACAATCACGGCGGCACCAACAATGCACCCTTTTACATTCCCCAAACCTCCGATAAATAATGCACTAAGGATAAATATAGATTCGTCCAAGGTAAAACTGGTTGGATCAATATACTTAACATATCCTGCAAAAAGAAAGCCAGCTGAAGCAGAAAAACCTGCAGACAGGAAAAAAGCGATGATTTTAAACTGGTATACATTTCTCCCCGAAATACTCACCGATAGCTCATCAGACCGGATGGATTTCAATACTCTTCCAAAGGGTGATTTTACCAGATAATAAAAAAGAAAAGAGGTTAACGCTGCTAGGGAGACAGAAAGTATTGCAAACTGAAAATTGGCAGTAAGTTCAATGAATGCAAAGAGCCTTGGTGGTGGAATTCCGGAAATTCCGTAAGGCCCTTTGGTAACATCTGTCCAGTTGTAAAGAACTGAAAAGACAATAAGTTGAAACCCAAGTGCTGCCAAAATAAAATAATCTCCTTTAAGCCGGATTGAAGCGAGTGAGATAAGAAGACTGAAAAAGCCGGTAGTGATGGCAACAACAAACAGCCCTGGAAGAAGAGGGATGTTAAAATTAAGTAAAACAAATGCGGACAGGTATGCGCCGATACCATAGAATGCTGCCTGGGCAAGTGACAATAAGTTTGCAAGGCCAACAGGAATGTTTGCCGCCAGAGCCAGGATGGTATAAATCCCGATCATAATGATGATATGGTATAAAAAGTCCATTCCGGCTTGAATTTTATAATTGTATCAATTTTGTCATACAACCCTGCTTTTTTCTCCGATAAACCCCTGGGGTCGCAAGAAAAGGAAAATGATTAGCACAACAAAGGTTATTGCTTCCTGCCATTGTGCCGACCACTGCCAAACTACCAGGGCCTGCAGGATGCCGAGTGTTATGCCTCCGATAACGCATGATTCAAACCGTCCTGCGCCTCCTATAATCAACGCTACAATAGCATTCAGAAGGATAGGCATCCCGACATACGGATCCATGCCGATATCCCATGCCGTCAAACATGAGGCAAGGGAAATCATGGCTCCACTCAGGAGAAAAACTGTTACACGCATTTTTGTGAGGCTGAAACCCAATACCTGGTAGAGCTCAGAATCGTCCCGTACTGCCTTGATCCGTAAGCCGGTTTTCGATCGGTTTAAAAAAAGAAAAAAAGTTATTATCAGTACAAGGGAAGCAATAAACTGAAACAATTGCTTACCTGTAACAATAAGATTTCCAGACGAATATATTCTGCTGATGTCGGAGCCAAATGCTTTAAATTCATTGCCCCAGGTCAGTGCCACGAGATTGGTAAGCACAGTGAAAACACCGATAGAGCTCACCAGCACAACACTTAGGGAGGCTTTTAATTTAAACAGCGGGAAATAGACCAGCCTGTCAATGGCCAGACTCAATAATGCAGTAAAACATACACTTGCAAAAATTCCTGCAAACATGGGAAAACCACAAACAACGGTGACATGCCAGAAAATATATGCAGCCACAACATAAAGGACTGCAAGGGCCAGATGAAATATTCGTGTTGTATTGTACACCAGTGCATAACCCAGGGAAGCCAGTGTATATAGCATTCCCGTGATCAATCCATTGATGATGAATTGTAAAAACATATGCAAATATCCTTTTATTTTATCATTGGACGGTTTGTTTTACCAAACTTCAACATATTAAGACCTCCCTGAATATTCAGCGGTTATACACTCATTCCTATGTTGCCAACTCCCATGATTATCTTTGTTTAACCAGGAAACACAAGCCAAATACTTTTTTCACATAGGGAATCACAGTGTCATACCTCGGCCTCCTTGAACAGGGACAACATACCTGTTCTTTCATTAACAGCCACGAAGATACAATACTTATAATTAATCGCAATGTAAAAAACATAAATCCGCCGGACACCGGACACTTGCCCCAGGTTTAGTAATACCATTATAATTGCTATTTTTGAGGATTGCTTAAAGTCAGAGCAATTGCGATTGCAATATAGCCATTCGGTCAAACAAAGAATTTCTTACCCAACCCCCACCCATGAAATTCCTCTTCTCCCTGCTGTCATTGATCATAATCCCCGGGGCTGCCATCGCCTGCTGGACCGGGTTCAGCCTGATCCTGGCTTCGCAAAGCCTGTGGGTTCCGCTGGGCATCGGAATGGGCGCAGGAGTGGTGCTTTACTTTCTGGTCCTCCGGGAAACGCACTGGTTTACGACCTTTGACCACGAACTGACACATGCACTGATGGCGCTTATCTTTTTAAGGCGGATAAAACGGTTTGTCGTTACAGGTCGTCACGGGGGCTTTATTGTCCAATCCGGAAGTTTCGGAGGGAAGTTCGGCGACCTGATGATCACGACAGCTCCTTACTTTCTGCCCACTTTCACGCTGGTTGCAGTGTTTTTCAGGCCTGTCACCGAACAGAAATACCTTTTTTATTTTGATATTTTCCTTGGGATTACGATGATGTATCATCTGCTGAGCACTGCAAAAGAGACCAAAGAGAACTGGAGCAACAGGTACTTTAAGGATGCTGAAGGAGACACCGGAAAGACCGACATCGGGAAAACAGGCTACATCGCCTCATTCCTTTCCATCGTGGCGTTCACCTTCCTTTTCTATGGCCTGATCTTCTACCTGATCTGTTACGGGTATCCCGGCATCTGGCCGTTCTTTAAATTTATGGCGATCAGTTCGTTCGGGGTGATCAAGCCATTCACCGTTTACCTGGCCGGCCTGGTAAAACCGGTTCTCGACAGGATCTTTTGAAGACGGGCTCAGTCCTTTGTATTTTTATCCCGGGCCTTCAGCATGATCAGCGCCTTCCCCCCTATCCTCACCGGGATGCTGATCTTTCCCCTGATGGTGATCTCCTCCCCCTCGGCCGGGGATATCTCCGCCCCCACCACCAGCAGTTTGCCGGTGCCGTCGTTGACCCGGAACCCGGAATAGCCAAGGATCGACTCCGAATTTTCGACTTTCCCCTTAATGGTCACCTCCTTGTCCTGGTATTCTGACGACCGGGTATAGATGTCGCTGATCCTGGGCTTCAGTCCGAAGATGCCGGCACTGAGATCCCCGGCGTTGCGTTCACTGCAGGATGGGAACACCGTCATCAGAAAAGTGACCGGGATCAGAAAAAACAAATGGCTTATTTTCATTTTTCGTGAAGTATTGGTTTGCATTACCTTGCGACTTAGCCGTGAATACAGGATCGTCACGAGAACCTCTTCATGAAAAACGCCCTGTCGATCCTGAACTCCTCCTCGAATTCATTGGGTGCGTCGTAGAGCAGGTCCTGCAGCAACTCGATGATGATGCCATTGATGGCCCGGGCGCCGATCTTACGCCGCAGGACTTCGGCTGCGATCAGCGAGTATACCTCCTCCTCGATGACCAGCCGGTCGTAATGATGGGCGAAATAGTTGCGGTATTGTTCGATGATGCCTCCGGCACCGCCTTTCATGATCTCAACGATGTCGCTCTCCGACAGTTTGTCGAGGACCGCAATGAAACCAAGCCGGCCTGTGAGTTCGGGGATGATCCCGAAACTGATGATATCGGTGTAGTTGATCTTCTGCAGGATGTTCTCTTCCTCCTTGAGTTCCTCAGGACTCTTGAGATACTTCGTAAACTCCTTTTTACCTGCCTGAAGCCGCTTCATGATGATCTCCTCGATGCCGTGGAAACTGCCGCTGAAGATCAGCATGATGTTTTCGATGTTGATGGTTTCCTGCGACCGGCCGTCTTCGTTCCCTGTGCGGGTGATGATCCTGTCGCGGTCTTCAAGGAACGACAAAAACTCCTGCTGGAGCTCAACCCCGCCTACCGACCCGCGGCCGCTCCCCCCGATGTTGATCTCGCTCATCTTGTCGAATTCGTCAAAATAGATCACCGCCTGCTCGGCCTTGGTCTTTCCATGGTGATGGATCAGCTGTTTCAGGTAATCGTTCAGGTGGTTGCCCACATAGCCCGAACTGGTAAGGGAGGAACAATCCACCTTGATGAACGGGATGCTGAACATGTTGCACAACGTTTTTATGGTGAGCGTCTTTCCCGACCCGGTCGGCCCCACCAGGAGGATGTTGGGCCTGGGCAGGACATCCGGCTTGCTGCCGTTCACCCCTTTGAGCTGGTGGATATGCGGCTGAATGATCCCGGTGCGGATGAGGTGGAGGTAAAAAGCAAAACTCATCACCTTCTTGGCTTTATCCTGGCCGATGATGACTTTGTCGAGTTTTTCCTTGATGTTTGACGGCGCCCTCACCATCAGCGTGGTACGAAAGCCCAGTACGGTAAAGATATCAGGCTCCGGCAGGGCGTGGAAAATGAAATACTCCCGGAGCTCCTCATCGGTTGTTTCAGGGAAAACCTTGATCCAGTTCAGGAGTTTATCCCTCCGCTCCCGGAAATACTCATCCGATTTACTGGTATTTTCCGAATCCGTTTTGAGCGACTCCCCCGCGCTGTTTTTCAGTCCGGTCAGCTCCTTTTCTTTTCTCCCGAACAAAAATACTGCCTTGATAATGGCAGCGGTCTCTTCGGCGGTATAATTATCGGTAAGGAACATCACCCGGTAAAATTCATAAACAAACTTTGTTTTAAGGTGCGAAAGGACAGGGATTCCGTAAAGATGTGTCGGGGATTTCATGAGTTTGCGTGTCTGGTCAAAGTTGTTCCAAATATATCTATTTTTGGGTTCCAAACAATACCTGCCCGAGGATTATGAAAAAATACCTGTTTGAACTCCCGAAATTCCTGAAAGGCCTGAAACAATCAGACACAAAAAAAAACCTGGCAACCAGGTACGAATCACTGGTCCAGCCTTTCAAAAAGATCCGCCAGTACACCGATTTCCCGTTTTACAAGCCATACATCGCCCGGTTCGATACCGTTCCCTACCATGTTCCCGGCTATTGTTCCGATTCATTTGACTGGGAGCTGCTGTTCCGGCTGGCGAATGCGAGCCTTGCCAATTCAATCGACTTTGAGTGGAACCCCGAAAAGGGGTTGCCGGAGCTCCTGATCATGGTCCCTTCAGCCAACGGCGAGGGAGAAGCCGTGACCATTACCAAAAAAGTGAGCGACCTGTTCACCTTTCAAATACTCCGCCTTTTTGAAATTTACACCGAGGAGATGATGCAGTATGAGATCTTTACCAGTGAGCTTGATTCGGAAGAAGGAGCCCTCACCCTGGAAAAGATGGTCCAGCTGAAGAAAAACAAGGCCCTGGTGCTGAAAATAAAAAAGGCGAAAGTGATGCATGACCTGCTCGGTTAGGCAGGCACCCGGATCTGCACAGTGTCCCCATTTATTTAGACCTTCTATAAATTTCAGATTTTTGATGCTTGGTTGTGGCGAGGGTAATTTTTATTTTTAAATTAGGCGATTCAAATCAGACATCACTATAACAAAACCAAAACCGCCAGAAGGAAAGCTGCCAATACCATGGTCTGACACCCCAGCCGAAAGTCATTCAGATATTTGCATACCGCTTTTACCCTGCAGGTTTTATCAACCGTATCATTGAAAGCCTATGCAATCAGACCTTGTGCGCATCCCGCTGGAGCAGCAGCTCGGGCAGGAACTGTTCCTGCTTATGGAAGGAGACCTCCTGGAGGAGATCCTGGGTGAGGGAAAGATCGGAAAATTTGAGAATGAGTGGAAATTCATCCTTGAGGGACACAGTTTTAAAGCCACGCGCGAACTCGCCCCTACGCTTTACGAGATGTTCCGCTCGGTGGTGGAGGCACTTGAATTCAACGAACCGGTTGAGTTTTTCATCAACAACTCCCCCGAATTCAATGCATGGTCGCTGTCGAGCCTGGAGCCGGGCGAACCCCATATCGTAAACATCAACGCCGGGCTTGTCGACAAGCTTGACGACGACGAACTGCGGTTTGTGGTGGGGCACGAGATCGGCCACCTCATCACCCACAACTCCAACATCGTAAAGCTGATCAGCTTCGTTTTTCCCGACACGGCACGCATCCCGGTTATCCTGAACCACAAGATCCAGCTCTGGCAAAAACTTGCCGAACTCACCGCCGACCGGTACGGTTTTATTGCCAGCCCGAATCTTGAAAAATGCGTTTCCGGGTTTTTCAAACTCGCTTCGGGGCTGGCGGCGGAGCGCATCAGCTTTGACTACAATGCCTACCTGGCCGAAAATGAACGGATCCTCGGGTTTTTCCGCGACAACAAGGCCGGCAACCTGATGTCGCATCCCATCAACCCCATCCGGATCAAGGCCATCCAGCTGTTCAGCAACTCGAACACCTACCGGGCCATTACCGGAAAACTTCCCCCGGAACCGGATGAAACGCTGGCGGGGCAGATCAGCGACCTGGTCCAGACGCTCCTGGTGTTAAGCAGTTCCGAGGCCGATTATCACCGGAAGTACTTCATCGCCGCCGCAGGGATGGTGATGGCCGGCGTCGACGGCGAGATGAACGAATACGAACTTGAAGCCATCCTGAAGCAGCTGTCGGGTTTCACGATTTTTCCCGCCGGCCTGCTGCGCGAGATCTCCGAATCGGGGAAGGTGCAGGAGGTGATGGACCGTTCGGCCAGGATGCTGCTCGAACTCAACCCCGGCGACCGCTACCCGATGTTCGACATGCTGATGAACATTGTGATCGCCGACAAGGACATCTCCCGGGACGAGATCGCCTTTTTGTACAATTACGGCGCAACGGTATTTGGTTTTTCGCGCAAGGAGATCGCGCAGCTGCTGGCCAACGGGATACAGCAGAAGTTTTTGCCGAAGATTTACAGTTAGTGTTATACAGCCATGTACGGAAATGACCCATATGTTTTTTTGTTAGGAGGCTGGGACCTCGAGATGGATGAAATCGCCAGTATCCTTATATCCTATGGACAAAAATTCCATAACCTGAACCTTGAATGGGGTGCAAAACTCAGTGCATACCAGCACCTTTTCAACGACAAACACACCTTCGTCGGAATCGAACTGGCCAGGGATATCCCACAACCGAAGCATTACCTTGAAATTGATCATCACAATGAAAAGAGTGATCTTCCTTCCTCACTTGAGCAAATCGCACAACTACTCAATATCAGCCTTGACCGGTATCAGCAACTGGTTGCCGCCAATGACAGGGGCTATATTCCAGCCATGCTGGCCATGGGTGCCAGTGAGGAAGAAGTGAAGGAAATCAGGGAGGCTGACAGGAGGGCGCAGGGGGTGACACAAGAGGAAGAACATCTCGCCCAGCTTGCAATGGATGATGGGCTCAACATCGGCGACTTATTCGTCATTTATTATGAAGGCCAACGATTTTCATCAATTACCGATCGCAGCACCTCAAATCATTTGCTTGTCTGGAACCATAATACACTATGCTACTATGGTAACAAAACGGCATCATTGGTTGACTTTTTTCATCCTTTAATTTCTGACAACAGGGCTTTTTGTGGTGGAAATCCATTGTCATTTTTCGGCCTGGTCAAGAACTGCTGCAGCAAATCGGAAATTGAAGAAATAAAGAACGAAATCATTCAGCTGGTTAATAACAATTAAGGATATGGCTTTACACAGTTACCATATATTTATGTTTCCTTTTCAGTGGGAGCATGATCGGTGCAGGGATAAACCTTTTAATGAAAGGTTTGACCTTAATAAGGTTCATGTTGACAATGATTCGATGTGGGAAAACCTGCCTGTTCCCAAAAATGATCAATATGAAACCGAGTTATACAATGAGAAAAATTTCTTTTACAAATTTGTCCATAATGTATTGTATGATACTGGAAAAACAGGCAACCCCATCATCAGACATTTTGAGCGAAAAGAAACATATAATGGTGAATTGACTTTTAAAATTGGGGTAAAAGCGGGTAAAGAGAACATTTATAATTTAAAAATCAAATCCATTGGCATTGATCTTTTCTCAACAGGGACAGGTATCCTGATTTTTTATCTTGAAAATCATCTGTACAATAACATTGTTGATGTTAAACGCATCAATCAGTTTGGCAGAAGGGTCTTTCCTCCTTATATGGTTGACGGAACAGGTGTCGCCGGCACAAAAACCGGGGAGCTTGCAGACTATATTGCCATTGATGGACTGAGTGGTGAACCATCCAGGTATTTTGAAGATTTCAATCAATTCACAGCACTTGACATCTACAAGCCTGCCCGGTTTATTAAATCACTGATTGAAGATTTGGATAAAACCATATTACCTGAGCCGGTTGTTGACGATCGGATGTTTACCATGTGCTGGTTCTTTGACAATGAGACCAGTGAGCTAATCAAAAGTGACACTAGTTATGAAGAATATGCAATAAGCAATGACTGGCATGAATATCTTTATATTGACAGCAATGGATCAACCTGCCAGAATAAAAAGATGCAAAAAAAACTTTTGGAGGATCACACTTATGCAAGGTGGCAAAAAGAAGGTACTCTTTATGGAATTACAAGATATTCATTTATAGCTATTTCAAATGAAGGATGGTTTGCACAGAATGTCCTTCTAACCCATTTCAGAACCATGTATGTAAGAATGGTGGAATTAGTATTGGTTCAGCGGGCTTCTACCTTGAAATTTTCATCCGAAGTTACAATGCTAAGTTCTCTATCAGACAAAGACCCCCAGCGATTGGCCGATAATATTGGCAAATTCTACCAGGCCTACATCAGATTTGTCAATCAGGTTTACTTCAGGGAGATTACAGCCCAGGAACAGGGAATCGAATTGTATGAGATGTTGCAGATCAGTCTTCATATGAAAGATCAGGTGAAAGACCTGGACGAAGAAATTGGAGAATTGCATAATTACGCAGCGTTACTCGACGACAAGAGGCAAAACCAAAACCTAAGCTTATTGACAAAAATCGGTGCGCTTTTTATAGCACCATCACTGATCGCAAGCTACTTTGGAATGAACATTTTGCAAATTAATGGAAATAATCCGGTTGCCTTTTCACAGATATGGGTATTTGGATCCTTTATTGTATTGTCAGGGCTAATTTTATGGCTTACAAAAACGCCAAATAAAACCATTGTTAACTGGCTTTATGCATTGATTGCCTTAATTCTGCTTGCTACATTTCTCTTACCATTTCTTTTACCATTAATGATAAAATGAACGCACCTATGAACATTAAAGCACCTGGCATCATTGCTGTATTTCTCCTGGCTTGCGTGGGATTCATTATTTCACTTATCCTTCAAACCGGGCTGCCTCCCTTGATATTCCTGATTCTTACAACATCAGGTTTTGGAGTTCTGATTCTACTATTTTTCCTCCTTCTGAATTACATAAAAAATGAGACTATCGTCATGATGAAATCCAATGAACTGTCGCAGAAGAAATATTACGATGAAAAACAGGAAACCCAATATAAGGAAGGATTGTCTCTGAGAACAAAGGAAACTGAGTTTCATCATTCAATGGAGATTCTCAGGCAACTGTGTGAATTAAAAAAAACACCTTCAATTGAAAATACCCGTCCGACTGAGAATGATGTAAAAAACCTTAAAGATTACCTTGATAATCATAACGCGCTTATCAATCAAATCAGTAAAATCATTAATCCCAAATTACTGGTGATGCGTTAATATTTTAATATTTCGTGTAAATAGCTGATATAAAATTTAATATAAGCGTTCTTTGATTTTTTGATTTGAATTGACCTGTAGTTTTGCAGCACTAACTGCGGAACTATGAATTCAGGAAAGTAT
>JAPLDF010000082.1 GCA_026391835.1 Bacteroidota bacterium | reverse complement strand
TAAAGTGAATGTCAATCCCACACCGCTGCCAACCATCACAGGCACGAATTCGATTTGCCTGGGGGCTGTAAATATTGCCTATACCACACAAGCCGGGATGACCGGCTACAACTGGACCGTCAGCGCAGGAGGAACCATCACTGCAGGTGCCGGGACCAATACCATCACGGTGACCTGGAATACGCTGGGATCCCAGACAGTCGGGGTGAACTATGCCAGCATTCTTGGCTGTACAGCCGCCACTCCTTCCATCATGAACGTCACTGTCAACCCCATGCCGGCCCCCGTCATCACCGGGAACGGCAGCATGTGCGTGTCGTCAGGGTATTACGACTATGCAACCCAAACGGGCATGACAAATTACCTCTGGACCATTTCACCGGGAGGAACCATCCTGTTCGGTACAGGGACAAACCTGGTTACGGTGACCTGGGATGTTCCCGGCCCCCAATGGCTCAAAGTAAGCTATACCAACAGCAGCGGCTGCACGGCCACTGCACCGACACAATTGAATATCATGGTTAACCCCCTGCCTGGTGCAGCCGGAGCGGTATTGGGGTCCGTTTCGGTATGTGCCGGCGCAGCAGGGGTGAACTATTCTACCACCCTTATTCCAGATGCGGTGACCTATGTGTGGAGTCTTCCAATGGGTGCTTCCATCGCCTCGGGTTCGGGAACAAACAGCATCCTGGTCGATTTTGACCCCAATGCCCAGCCCGGAGATGTGACCGTTTACGGCAACAATTTATGCGGCAACGGAACTTTGTCAGCTTCCTTGCATGTGGCCGTTTCCGCCTTGCCGGGCAATGCCGGCACCCCGACAGGGGAGGAGGTGGTTTGCCAGGGCGACACGGGTGTGATCTATTATGTTTCACCCATCGCGAATGCGGTGTATTATATCTGGGAAATTACCGGCGGCGGCGTGATCACAACAGGCAACGGGACCAATTCGATCAGGGCGAAATTCCCGGTCGGGCCGGTTACCTGCGGCATCACTGTTTATGCGTCCAACGCCTGCGGGGCAGGGCTGATCTCCGGTGTAAGAAGTGTCCTGGTGAATGCCTTGCCACCGGTGCCGGTGATCACCCAGAACGGCAACCAGCTGATGAGCAGCGCGCCGTTTGGGAACCAGTGGTACTTCAACGGAACGCTGATCGCCGGAGCAGACCAGGCGACCTTCACCCCGGATCAGTCCGGTGCTTATACGGTGACCGTAACCATGTCGGGCTGCAGCTCGGCAGCATCCGACGGGTTCTTTTATGTCATGACGGGCATCAACAACCTTGAACCAGTTAAGGTGAAAGTTTACCCTGTTCCCAATGACGGTTATTTCCGGGTTTATGTGAATTCCCCGACGCCAGAGCGGGCGACATTATCGGTCCTGAACGGCCTGGGGGAAAAGATCCTGGAACTTCCGGGCATTGAACTCAACGGCGACACAGAACAAACCATCGACCTCAGGCCGGTGCCGGCCGGGGTATATATGCTGGTGATTGAAGGCGAAACGGCGAGGATCGTGAGAAAGGTTGTGGTGCACTGAACATTTGGACAGGCTAATTTTAAACTTGTATGAAAAAAGAAATTCCCATTTTAGTTTTGCTCTCCTTAATTGGATTGAGTCGTGCTTTTGCACAAGTAATCACATATTCAACACCATCGAAAATTATACATATTGCTGCAAATGACAGCAGTGCGAATTTTGGCGATGATCCTGCCAATTATTATTATGGAGCGTCTGAATATTGTGTCGGCCATTTCAACAATGACATATATGATGATTTGGTAGTGCTTGCACCAAACTGGAAAAACGTAAATGGCATTATACTGGGGAAGGCCTATATCTATTATGGTTCTCCGGCAGGGATCAGCAACACCCCGTCACTGGAAATAGCAGGGGTTCATGACCTGGTTGGTTTTCATACAGTTTTAACGGGCGATTTTAACAATGACAGTTACGATGACCTGGTATTAACAGCCCATAATTACCAGTCGTGCGGTGGTGTGCAAAATGGCTATGCCGTCGTTTATTTTTCAAAACCAGATGGAACAGGAATTGATGCGTTAACATTTACAGAGCTCAATGGCAGCGGTTCATGCGGAATCAATTTCGGTGTCGCAGTGGCTAAAGGCGATGTGAACGGCGACGGGAAAACGGATTTAGTCGTATCTGCAATCCATGAATCAGGTTATTCCGGTCGGCTTTATGTTTATTATGGTAAAAGTAACTTTGTCAATACGCCTGATAAAATCCTTTCGAGAAACGGCAGCACCATACTTGGCATCTGCTATCTGAATTGTGGTGATGTCAACGGGGATAATTTTGATGATATCATCTCTGTCGATATGCCGTCCTGGAATGAGAATAACAAAACATTAAGTGTCTTTCCGGGAGGCACAAGTATGAACACCACGCCTGCTTATACCAGGGTTACGGGAATGTACGGAGGATGGACGGCTTTGGGTGATATAAACAACGATGGAATCAAAGACATAATCAGAAGCAGTCATTTCTGTTACGGCTTTGGTGCAGGAAGTTCTGCAACAATTAATATTATTAAAGGAGCAACAAATTTTGATATTAACAATGAATTATCCTTCACTTTTTCCTCCGGGACAACAAGTATGATTTCATTTCCAGTTGCAACCGGGGATGTGAATAATGATGGCATAAATGACGTATTTGCCAGTATTTTATACCCGAACGGGAGTAAAGAATCATTTGTGTTTGCCGGCGATGCAGTTAATTACCTGGATATCAACGATACATTGATTCGTTTTACAGATACCGATAATACCTATGGCAATGCCATCGAAAATGTTATTCCTGCTGATATGAACGGTGACGGGAAATTTGAATTTTACGGCTACAGCCGGATGTTACCATACAAAGGAGTGATCTTTGTCTATGGGATCTACGTACTTCCCCCGGTTGCAACACCGGGCGCATCGTGTGGCCCGGGGCTTGTTTCACTTACAGCTTCCGGGGCTTCCGGATCCGCCCAATATTATTGGTACAGTTCAGACACAAGTCAGACCGCACTGGCAACCGGGCCGGTTTTCATAACTCCGTTTATCTCTCAGAATTCAACCTATTATGTTGCCATTGACAGTTCCGGGGTTTTTAGTCAAAGAGTGCCTGTTCAGGCAACAATAAACGCCTTGCCGGCAGATATCGGCCAGCCAGGAGGATTCATGCCGTCCCTGCAAAACGGGTTGGTGGCTCATTATCCCATGGATGGCAACGCGAACGATGCAAGCGGGAATGGGAACACCGGCATCAACCATGGTGCAACTGCAACGGCCGGTCATTGTGGAAACGCAGCAGGAGCAATGTCATTCAATGGGAGCAGTAATTGGATCGAGGTTCCCAATTCATCGTCGCTTCAATCCCCCAACACCGGATTTTCAATGTCATCATGGGTCAAATCCGGCATTTCGTATATTCCGTTCCTTTGTAAGATCAACGGTCCGTCGTATAATATTTACCAGTACAGGTCCATGTACGATATTTCCTCCCAAGGGTGCTGGCTGGGGATGAATGGCACTGATTATGGGTCAACGATTACCTCCCCGGTTTCCCTGAATACTTGGTTTCATTATACAGTCACCTATGATGGCTCGGTTATCAGGTATTATATCAACGGCGTGCTCAACAATCAATCGAATGTTGCCATATCGATAAATCCGAACAGCCAGAGACTTGAAATCGCCAGGGACGCCCACGGGCCAGTAGAGTGGCTGAACGGTGCTTTGGATGAAATGCGTATCTACAATCGTGCGCTTACTTCCCAGGAAGTTGTTTCATTATCCGCTGGATGTTCCGGGGTTGCAGCAACCCTGGGCAATGATACGGTCTGTGCCGGCAACAATACTTCCTTAAACATCCAGAATTCGCAATCCGGCATAAAATACCAGGTGCTCCAAAACGGAGCGAACTATGGCACTTTTCAAACCGGGAATGGCAATACGTTAACTTTTCCTGTCAACGGATTGATGCAAACAGCGTCCTTCACCATGCTCGCCACCAATCCTGCCACAGGCTGCTTCATCGTACTCGATTCCGTTTTTATTGTACATGTAAGTGCCCCGGATGCCGTCGTTTCTCCGCCGGCAACAATCTGCAGTGGCAGCAACACGACGCTTACTGCTTCAGGCGGGCTGAACTACCTGTGGAGCAACGGAGCGACAACCGCTGTCAACATAGTTTCACCCCTGGCTACGACGAATTACCATGTTACAGTTACCAGCCCATCCGGGTGTACGGATGTTGATTCTGTTACAGTTACTGTTATCCCGTCGGTACCTGTTTCTGTTACGGTGACTGCATCGGCAAACCCTGTTTGCCAGGGCGATACGGTTCAATATACGGCCCACATGGCCAATGCAGGCTCAAATGCGGCATTGCAATGGTATGTCAATGGTCTTCCCGTTTATGGCAACAGCATCATCAACGGACTGGTTGCCCATTATCCATTCAACGGGACCCTGGCAGATGCCACAGGAAACAGCCAGAATGCCGTTGAGCATGGCAATGTATCATGGACGACCGACCGTTTCGGGAATCCCAACAGTGCCTATAATATCGGGGGCAACCCAAGTGGCAGCGATTATCTTACAGTGGCCAACAGCAGTGCGCTGGCAATACAAAATCCCTTTACTGTATCTGTCTGGGTAAACAAGGAGGTTCACGGGGGCTGGATCCTTAACAAGGGGCGCGATATCATCAACGGATACGGCATGTATGATGGTGGCGGAAATGCGCAGGTGGTTTATGCAGGCAACAACGGGGCCTATGTGACAAATACCAGTGTTTCCCTGAATCAATGGCATCTGTATACCTGTGTTTTCAAGGGCGATTCCGCGAGTTTTTATCTCGACGGAACCCTGGCTGACAAGCGGCTCATGGCAAGCAGCAGTTATGTTTCCAGCAGCCCTGACTATCCATTGGCGATCGGAAGGCATTTTACCTATTGCTGCTACGATCCCAGCCCGTCGTACTGGTCTTATCCCTTTAAAGGCAAGGTTGACGACGTGCGCCTTTACAACCGTTCATTGTCTGCGGTTGAAGTGTGGCAGTTGTACAAGGGTTTTGATTCTACTTATTCCTATGTCCCGCAAAACGGCGATGTCGTAACCTGTGTCCTTACTGCAACAGGAACCTGTCTTTCAAATAACCCGGATACGTCGAATGCGGTTACCATGGTGGTTCATCCGTTGCCGGCCAACCTGGGAGAAACAACAACCAACCTCAGCCAGGGGCTGGTGGCTTATTATCCTTTCAATGGCAATGCAAATGATGAGAGCGGAAACGGGAATAATGGTTTCGTCAGCGGGGCAATACCAGCGACAGACAGGTGTGGAAATGCAAACAAGGCTTTCAGGTTTGATGGAATAAATGATGTTATTTCAACTCCTGTATCAGGTGGCTTTACCAATGAGATTACATTATGTGCGTGGTATAAGGCTGATGGCAACCAAAATAATATGAGCGGCATTGTTTCTTCCCGTTCAGGGTATTACCAGGAAAATGGACTCGGCGTGCAGAATAGTTCAATCGGTTTTTGGTTGGTCAATGACAATGGTGGGCTGGGTTATTCAGTCCAGCTTGACTATCAGTGGCATTTTATTGCCGGAACCTATAAAAATGGCTTGACAAAACTATTTTATGACAATCAACTCGTAGCCTCAAGAAATGGAATTGTAAATTTTACGGTTGACCAGGCATTCCTGATCGGATATGATAATTATACAGGAGCTGACCGTCATTTCTTTGGTTCATTGGATAAAATACAGATTTATAATCGTGGTTTGACTGACAATGAAATAGCAAACCTTTATTCCGAGAGTTGTTATAATCTTGCTGCCTCACTATCAATCGATTCAATATGCGTTGGTAACAACACCTCATTGAATATCTTGCATTCACAGCCAGTCGTAAATTATCAAATGCTCCACAACGGAGCCAACTACGGCACTTTTCAGACCGGGAACGGGAATACATTGACCTTCCCCATCAACGGGCTGATGCAGACCACCTCATTCACGGTTCTGGCTACCAATACAACCACGGGCTGCTACACCATCCTCGATTCAACCTTTACCGTTCATGTGAGTGCATTGAACGCCGTTGTATCTCCCGCGGCTACCATCTGCAGCGGGACTCCGGCAATACTCACCGCCTCTGGTGGTACCGGGTATCTCTGGAGCAATGGGATGACCACGCCGGTTATTACAGTTTCTCCATTGGCCACCACGGTTTATTATGTGACAGTC
>JAPLDF010000065.1 GCA_026391835.1 Bacteroidota bacterium | reverse complement strand
GTCGGAATGTCAGGTCGCTTGACCTTTCACTTTTCTGCTAATTGCTAAAAAAAGCACCTTAACAGGGTGGCGCCGAATGCATCGGAATAGGTGGCGCCGAATGCGTCGGAATGGGTGGCGCTGAATGCGTCGGTATAGTCATACAACCATCGAAAACGATTTGTTTATCTCCTACTTTCAGTAAGCCCATCGAGACGGACCTGCACTGCTTTCAACTTGTCAGGCTTATTGGTGCGGGAATAGATCTGTTTTAATGCAACCAGGGTGTTGATGTCCGCCGGCTGAAGCGCCGCTGCCTTCTCCAGGTATGGTATTGCCTTTTCCAGGAGCCCGTCTGTCTCTTTTTTCAACTTGTCATACTTTGCCGACTCCTCCAGGGGCAGTTTCGTCGCCTCATTGTTGACAGTGGCGGCTTTATTGACATACAAAGCGCCCAGGTAATAATTTCCATCAAAATTGTCAGGGTTCAAACGGATGGAGTTTTGATAAGCAACGATCGCTTTTTCAAATGCCTCCTGCCGGTCAGTCATTGTTTTGCTTGTGTCGTTGGACATATTATCATAAATAGTTCCAAGCGAAAATTCAACAGGGGAGTTTGCTGAATCTTTGCCAACAGCCATTTCTAAATTATTAAGAGCCCTTGGATTATCGTTGAAAGCCAGGTAAATATCTGTTTCAGTCAGGAGCAGCCGGAGATCATCCGGGTACAATTGACGCCCCATCCGCACATATTTTAATGCATTGGCAGAGTCTTTATCCAGGCGGTAGATATCGGTTAAGGCGATCAATACACCAGGCGTTTTGTAGTTTATCTTCAACAATTTATGATAGTAATTCTTTGAGGCTTCATTCTCGTTTGCCAGGGAAGCACAGGTGGCGGCATTCAAAATCGAAGCGGTATCAGTAACACCAGCCAATTCCATCACCTCTGCCCCTTTGCCAAAATTCCTGCTTGCCTCTTTGTACAGTTTACTGTTGTACTTTTCGACCCCGGTGTTGTAATATTTACTACGTTGCCACTCTAATTTGACAACGATCCCTTCATGGTATTCTTTCCCGGGATCAAATTCAATTGCTTTTTTATAGGAGTCCAATGCTTTGGAAAGCGGATCCGGATCAAGTGTTTTAAATTTTTCATCCCCGGAGTTGGCTAACCCGAGGTAAATATTTCCCCGGAGGAACCAGGTTTTGGCATCCTGTGCCGTCCCCGGATCCAGGATACACTGGTTAATAGCCTCAAGGGCCTTGTCCAATTTTCCATCTTTCAGATAATTGGATGCAGTTTGCCGGACATTTTTCTGTCCGAAGACATTTGCAAGGGCTGTTAAGAGTACAAAAAGAAGGGCAGTTTTTTTCATTGATTTCAGCATAAGGTTAATTGTTGGTTTGATTAATTTTGATGAGTTTGTTGATCATTTTACTGCACAGATCTTCGGTATTGGTGAAATCACGGGAATTGGTGACCACCACATAGGCCCTGTCCAACCTGGTTGCCACCAACACTGTGGCGTACCAGATCCCGTTGCTGCCATTATGCGTGAGCACCCTGCCCTGAGCCCAGGGCAGATCTTCTATGACCCCCCAGCCAGCGGCGTAGAATCCGACCGGTTCAACCAGTTTATCCAAATATTTTTGTTCCAGAATTGAATTTTTATTGCCTAGTTGAATGGCCAGGAATTTAGACCAGTCAGCAACAGTGCAGCGGATCTCGCCAGCTGGCCCAAGGGCTTCTGCATCGTAGTCGTTACTTGGCTGCCATCGCCCGCCGAATCTTTGATGACCCCAGGGTTGATCGATTAATCCGGGTGTACCCGGAACCCCGAACCCGGCTGATGACATCCCCAATGGATTGAACAAACGTTGTTTCATCAGGGATTCCCAGCTTAAGCCGGTTACCTTTTCTGCCATGCATGCTGCGATCATATAACCAAAATTGGAGTAATTGAATTCCCCTTGTTTTACTGAAGTGGCAGAACTGAGATTATCCTTCAAAATTGCCAGGCGCCTCTCTTTGATTTCTTTTGTGTTATACGCATCCCAATCCGTCGGGTTTGACGGAAGACCTGCACGATGGGTGAGCAATTGCCAAAGTGTTATGTCTTGAAAATCAGGATGAAAACTTTTCTTAAGTTCCGGTAGTGCCTCAACCAATTTCATCTCCCAGTTAAGTTTTCCTTCTGCCACAAGTGTGGCTATCATAGTGCTGGTCATCGCTTTGGTGCATGAGCCCAGGTGTACGAGATCATTGCAGGCGAAGGGGATATCTGAACCAACTTTACGAACACCTGCTGAACCGATGGCAATGATCCCTTTACCTGAGATAATTGCAGCAACCATTCCGGGGGCTTGTCCTTGATTCACCACTTCCGTAAGGGCCTGAGTAATAGCTGCTGATTTATCTGATTCCGGTTTTGTTTGCGAACAGGCGGGTTGCGTATATGCAAGAAGAAAACCCAGTGCGGTCAGCGCCAGGTCTGAACAACCGCACCAGCGAATCTTTCTGGTTTGAACATTCATCTTTCCAATCATCGGGTTGAACTATTTCCTGGTTGAAAATCCATTTTCAGGAGCCCATTCCGTATAGCCCAATCCCATAAAATGGTTGTTGCACAAATCCCCTCCGTCCGCAATCGTCTTGTCGCGTTCATATCTGAATCCCCTTAAGTTCATGGTTAAATGGTCAACCCGGCACATGCACGGAAAAATGAAGTCGTAACCTTTGTTGATCAGGATTTTATATGCCCCGCATTCCGTCACACGACAAAAGTATGACCCGCTTTCTTCTTCTTCGACCTTTAGAACCCAATCGCTTTTTGCGAGAAGACCCATTTCTCCCTTTTTTTGATATGCTTTCAATCCATCCAATATCTTCCTGTAACTCTTTTTGCCACCCTTTGGTGGCACTAAATTATAGACTCTCTCAATCGTCTTCCAGATTACCATGTCGATTTCATTTCTGGGGATGCCCTGTTTCATCAATGCAAAGTAAATCGGGATACAAGCCACGATGCTCTTATAATCAGTCTGAAAGAAATTATCTACTCTGGGGGGCAATTCAGACTCAATTTCGCGCAGTTTCTGCTTTGCTGCTTTTTTATAGGCATAATAAAATTCCTTTCCCCATTTTTTAACAATGTATTTCTTCGCCAATACATTGAAGATTAGAAATAGAAACCGGGTTGTCATTTTTTCTCTTTAAAGAATATTTATTCCCCAACAAACCTGAAATGGTTAACTGGTTTATGATTTTACCTTTGTTCTCAACCAATCTCTTTCTTACTTCTGCAATGCTCAGCAGTTCGCCTTTCTCATTCATTACATATGCGTCATTTGTCGGGTCGATCCACAGCCATTTGTTCAGGGTATTTGAATAGACCGTATTTATCGAATGACAATCAAAATCAGCTGAATCTTTTGGCAAGCAAACAACCCTTCGCGATTTATATCCCATAGCCAGATAACAATTGTTGAGTACGGCTGCTAATGTGCCGCAATCCACTGTCTTATGGTCGCTGATACAAATATTCATTAGGTTATGGATGGAAGAATATTCCGGAGCGTCCTTCGTGCCGTCATGTGGAATTGTATTATGCACCCAGTGAAGCAAACTCAGTATTTGAGAAACCTCGTTTCCCGAACCCATAATTGAATCGAGCTTGAAATCCTTTCTTATTTTCATTAAACCGGTATCGTCCACCGGTTTGTAGGTAAATTTTGTTATTTCTCTCCTGTCGTTGAAATTATACCGGGATGCTTTTTGCAGTACCTCCAGATAACTTGGTAAATGGTTCTCCTTCTCATATTTTATTTGTGTAAAAGCCGAGTCTTTCCCATTAAGCAGGATGACGAAGTTATACTCGTTCTTAGGGTTAACCTTAAAAGTAATTGAATCCAGATCTGTGTAAAACGTAACCCGTTTGGCTGACGTTTTATAAACATCTGGTTTGGCTTCCGGAATTATCGTCCAGGTCCCTTTTTTAAAGGTTTTCCCGTCTTTAATATCGACGATTTTCGAATTAGCCTTTATCACCTGCAGAGTTTGTTGTGCACAGAGCGATCGTTCAGTGAGGAAAATTCCAAGCACTGGCAGCATTCTTAATGTAGGTGTCATACCTTATTTTAAATAGTTATACCTGATTATACCAGTGATGAGCTCAATAAACTTTGTTTTCTTTCAGTTCAATTGGTTTTAAAATATCTGCAGTTTAGGTTTCGTAACACGACAGCTGAAGTACTGTTATCAGCGGCGGTTATTTGTACCTCTCTATTAATTCCTTTACTTTTTTATTAAAATTTCCCCTGTTAATCCCAATAAGTTTATCAATTGTAATAAAAAAATTAGCATCTCCTTTTCCGCATTTGATAAGCTCGATGATTCCCTTATTTCCTTTTTGTTTTTGAACTTCATCACAAATCAGGCTGGACATAACCGATTTTACCTTAACATTCGGGGATAAACCATCGTAAATATCGCTCCTGGTTTCGAACAGCTTTAATAGGTCAATATCCGGGGTTTTATTCACTGTATCTTTTAGTATTTGAGCTAATTCGTTTCGTGAAATTATTTCTCCGTTTTGCTTTGGATAGTATGCGTCTCCCCAGCTATATGCAATTCCTTCTTCTGCTGTCCAGTTCCTGTCCCGCGTATCAATCATTTTTGCAGTATAGACATGAAAAATGTCATGAGAGATTTTTTCATTGTTAAAGCCTTGAAAAATGGTATTGCCTAATATCCAACTTTCTTTATATTTCCCGTTATAACTTAGATCATACTCAAACCCAATAATTCTGAAAGCCTCCTGGAAATTATCACATTTATAGAAGATTAGATCCAAAGGCGTTAACCCAAGGTTACTTGCTATATACCTGGAGGATGCCTCGAACTTTACGGCCACTTCAATATTGAACTCATTTTTGTAATGATAAAGGATATTGCCAACCTGCTTACTTTTCCATTCTGTTGTCCTGTATTCCAATGGGGAAGAGAATTTAATTGTATCGTTTTCTTCGTCAACGATAATTGTACAAATATTATTGATAATTGGACATCCATCGGCGTAACCAACATATGCAATGTTTAGCAAGTATTTATTTGGCAAAATCCTGTAGGCGTTTATTAATTGCTTTTTATAGAAATCTGTGGCATTGTACTTTTTACTTGCTTCCAGGCCTTTTAAACATTCAAAAAACTCGATATTTTGGCTGTAGTTCCCGTTGTTCACCAACCTGCAACTCCTGATATCTCCGTTTATACTGCCAAACAAAGTATTTAAGTTGCTGTAAATTTTCTCTTTCAGAACGCTGTCTGCATCGAAATTCACATAATCGGGAATGTAAAACTGATGATCCTGGGCTTTTAATTCATTAATTGTGATAAAAATGAATAGTGATAAAAAAATGTTCCATCTCATTGTCATATGCTTTTTTGTTTTTTATCATTGATGATAACGATTGGCTATACCCCGTGTCGGGAGTCGCACTTTTTTATTGGTACAATCAATTATGTTAAAAATTGGACATTATTTTGCGCAATTAATTAGTCTCTCAGCAATTTGTGTCGTTTTTTCGTCCATACACAGCCGCAAACTGGCATTCCACAACCGATGATGCATTTCCTGGTTTAAAATGATATCATCTTCCTTGATCTCAATAAACTCATTTTTTTTCCATGTGATAAATTTCCCTGATTTTTTCAGGCTTTCTTCCTGCTTTTCAGTGAACAGAGGAGACATGATAACCCCGCATTTCTCTATTGAAATAAATGTGCCCAGATACTTCATTATAGTTGCCATTATTTTCATAAATACCGGAATAATATTGATCTGATTACTCCACACTGTTTTGGATATTTCAAAACCAATAAAGGATAATTCTGAACCTTTTACCCCCCGATATAAATTATGTAACTTCACAAGGAACATTCTTTTGGCAACCATGGATTGATGGATGCCAGTTTCATAACTCCACACATTTTTCATTTGCATATCATCCCATAGTATTTTGCCCCCTTCAGTAACATTGAAAATTATTCTTCCGGCATTTTCAGAGTTTTCCAACAAGTTCAATAAATTTAAAGTCAGCATAAACTGAGATAAATAATTCACCTGGAAATGAGAATCCATTCTGTCCTCAGTTTCTACGCGGTTTGCAGCGTACCCTAATCCGGCATTTATGAATATACAATCCAGGAACGTATGTTTCCTTTGAATCTCGTTGATAGCATGCCTGACATCACTGAGTTTTGCAAGGTCACATAAAATAATTGACATTTTATGATTCATGGTGGAGTTTTCAATTTCTTTGATTGTTGACTCGCCAAGTTCCTGAGATCTGCACAACAGGATAACTTCATGAATTTGGTTATCAAGCCCTGCCAATACCTTCGCCACTCCTTTTCCCATTCCGTTGGTGCCACCAGTTACTAATATTTTCATTTTTAGTTCCTCCTTTATTT
This sequence comes from Bacteroidota bacterium, assembly GCA_026391835.1. Lineage (GTDB taxonomy): Bacteria > Bacteroidota > Bacteroidia > Bacteroidales > FEN-979 > CAIVAT01. The sequence continues at coordinate 145,405 of JAPLDF010000065.1, read as the reverse complement.
ATATGAATTCATTATGTCTCACGTCAGGACGGGTCAACCAGGTTCGTTACATCTTTTATTCCATTTTTTCATTTATCTTGTCAATTGCAGCTTCAATTATTTTATCAACTCCATTGATAGAATCTTGTTTGCTAATCTGAACTTCAACCTGTGGAGCAATGCCCCCTTTTATAGGTGCTTTACTTTTATCACAATTGATTGTCCTTGCCATTCTATATGTCCATCCATTCGGCAAAGTCTTTATAATTGGATTTGTTGCAACACCACCCAATGTGGTATCACCAATCTGTACAATATTGGGGAAACTCCGTAACATTAAAGTAAAGTCCTCGGCTGCACTGAATGTGTGTCTGTTTGTTAGTAAAATGACAGGCTTGGTAAACCTTATCTTACCGTTGGGGTAAAGTTTTAATGGTATATAGTCTGACAAATCGGAATTTTCCGGGCCAATTCTATATCTTGCATAACGATAAGTCACAGCCTGATTTGTCAACCTGCTTGCAACAATTTGGGCATATGATTCATTTCCACCACCATTATGCCTGATATCTATAATTATGGCTTTTGAGTTTTGAAAATTATCAAGGAAAGAATCAATCATGTAATAGTCATTTTCAATTTCATTAAAGCTTTCAATTAAAAAATAACCAATATCCTGATTATATACTTTCCCGTATGCCATAGTTGCATTACTGTGATTAAATTTATACTTTTGAACATACTTTGTGAAAATTGTATTCCAGACAGGGAAGTTTGCTGGCTTTTGCTGAACAAATACATAACCATAATCAGCACGGCCATACTGATTTGAACTGATGTCCGAATGAGCATCCTTTAAAGCCAGAACTGAAGATTTTATTATATTAAAAAGAGTATAATCTGTTGTATTTGAATTAATCATTGCAGAATTGACACTGTAAACAGAGTCCCAATTGATATTATTTAGTTGAAATGCAGGATAATTCGCATTGAAATCATCCCAAAATATTTTATAAATATTCAGTGGGGTTGTTACTATTTTATTATCCTCTTTTTTGCATGAAAGCAAGAAAAAAAGGAATACAACAATCAAACTGGCATTATGCCTCATATAAGATGTATGTTTTGCCGGTAGTTTATAGCACCCAATTATATAGCACGATACAAACACTAATCCTAATGCAATAATTGGCAAACATCTATGGATAATCCGATCTGGTTGTTCAAGATTTATAAGAACATAAAAAAGTGCCGAAACAATAGCAATTAATCCTGTGCATAAAAGAATATTACGAACTAAAAAGGTCCTTTTTCCCTTTTCATTCCTGAAGTCCTCGATTTTCCTGGTTTTTCTTACGGTTATTGTTCCCATCTCTGTTATATTTTCCAACATATTTAAGGATAATATTTCCCAACCGTTATAAAGTTTTATGGTGCATAGCTGTTGTCAGAAGGCGGTTTTATTTATTTCTTAAGTGGTCAGTCACCAAGCTTTTTAGCTGGTATAATCAGACCGTCAAATGTTGAATTTAATGACACTGCTTTACCTTCTTTGTTTAAAATGAATGAAATCTTACTCGCAACTTCCATTGCAAAATAATCCAATTCACTTGTAGGCAACAACTCGTATTTAGGCATATAAGGCGTTACGACAAATAATTTTTCATTCTCTTTTGTTATCTCAATTACATAATTATTTCCAAAATCATATTTACCGGTCAATTTATCAAAAAAGGAAGGATTAATTTTTACAGGAGTTTCATCTTTAAGCTTGGTTGCTTCAAAGAACAAACCGTTTTGATATTGAAATAAACGATCAACAACAGAGGATGAGTTTGATACGAATTTAATTTTTGCATTCCGGGCCTTGAAATAAAATTCATTTTCACCAATGGGTGTCATTGGACTTGCTGCCATAGCTGTCATCTGTCCAAATAATTGTTTGTCTTTCACTGTTACCAGCATGGCAATCCCTTGCCCGTAATCATACCTCCCCACATATTTTGACAAAATATTTTTACTTATAATTGTGTCAATTATTCCAATATTTTGTTTATTCATTTTTTCCGCAAGGATAAATTCAGAGATGGCCTGACCATTTAATATTGGATTAATTCCTTCGGGCGCTGGAAGTGAGTTGCACAAAACACAAATTGTAAGTTTGCTTTCAGGTTGGCGCTCAAGATATGAACTGAAACCTGAGACAACACCAGAATGCTGAATGAAATTTAGTCCCCTGTTCGTAATTAAGAACCAGCCAAACCCATAGTCAACCTTGCCGCTGCTATTTAAAACTGCCTGTGAGAAAGCGGTTTTTAAAGTGGCATTTGACAACACTTTCCCGTTAAAAACTGCTTCGTTCCATTTAAACAAATCTTGTGTGGTGGAATAGATACTTCCGACTCCCAATGTCCACGACATTTCCTGGAAGTCAGCTTTTTTCACTGTTTCACCATTCATGCTGTATCCCTGCGCTTCGTTATTCAATACAGTAGTGGTTTCATAAATACCTGTATTTTTCATGCCTAAAGGTTTGAAGAATGTTTCGTTTTGATATTTACCCAAAGTTTTACCCGAAAGTTGCGAAACGATACAGCCTAAAATGAAATAACCGGAATTGTTATACAGGTAGCGTTCTCCGGGATTAAAATCGTACGGAAGTTTTTTAATAATATCAAGTAATGTCTGGGGTGTTACAGGTTTGGTCATTTCAAAATTAGGTTGAGAATTGTAATCATGGATTCCTGATGTATGCGTAAGCAGATGATAAATGGTTACTTCATTGCCACGTGGGAAATCAGGAATATACTTTGATAATTTATCTTCAATTTTTATCTTGCCTTCTTCCTGGAGTTTGAGAATGGCAACAGACGTAAATTGTTTTGAAATAGAACCAATTTTGAATTTAGTCTCGGGTGTAACCTTCATTTTCTTTTCAATATCGGCATACCCAAATCCTTTCTGGTAAATAATATCTCCGTTTTGGGAAACCAATACCGAGGCTCCCGGCATAGTGTCAATCTGTAAAATTTTAAATGTTTTCGAAATATAGTTATCCAGGCCGGGTATTTTACTCTTTTCCTGAGCTTGCAGATTAATACTTGCTATAAGGTTAATCAAAATGATGATAGACGAAATAAAACCATTTTTTGTCTTCATAAGTGCTTTTTTTATTTTCTATTATGCTCATAATTAATTTATTCTGTTGGATTTGTCCCTGCTGCGCCCGTGTTGGATATGCCGGTGTGGATCATATTCGGAATCCGGTCGTCCGATAACTTAACCAGGGTGACGGCATCATTTTCAACCAGGTTTTTCATGGTTCGTTCTTTTTGTTGCATAGTTCGATTTTTAAATTCTGCACAAAAGAAGTATAAAGAAGGAGCCTTGTCGACCTTTAACAGGTTAATGGACCTTTTTTTTTGATTCAAAGGCAAATTGGCATCTATTCGACTATAAACTTTCTGATGATCATGCAATTCTCAAAAGAAACTTTTGCCAGATACAATCCCTTTGGTTTGTCTGTAAAGCTAAGAAGAATGGAATTTAAAAATGTTGATTTCAGAATTACTTCTCCTTCAGGATTCCTGATTTCAATCTTGGCCGTTTTACCCGATAATTCTCCTAACGATATATTTATCAACCCGTCTGTCGGATTTGGAAAGATCCTCACCCATTCAGGTTGCCCGTATACCTGATCAATTGAAACAGGATATTTTACCATGATTTTAAAGCTCGTTGAAGCAGCTGCCCCGGCCGTATCGGTTGCAGTAACCCTGATATTCAATGTTTCAATTATTTCAGGCGTGCCGATAAATGTACCCGCCAGGGTGTCAAAGGTCAACCATGCAGGTAATGGGTTTCCGTTGGTGAGTTTAGCCGAGTAGGTCAGTGTATTGTTGCCATCATCATCGATGAAGGTACTGTCGGGAAGAGTAAAATTGAATGACTGCCTGATAACAGCTGTTTGATCAGGGACCTGATTTCTCACATAAGGTAAAAAATTGGTAAATCTCAGGCTATCGATCAGTTGATCAACCTGTACCCAATATATTGAACTGGGGCTGGAATATCCACTCTCATAGAACAGGTATTTATTGTCGGTTGTTACATAAGGACCAAAATCATCACCTGACGTATTTACTGATGTGCCCAGGTTTTTGGGATTGGTCCAATGGTCATTACTTTTCCTGTAACTTATGTATAAGTCAGTACTTCCGTAACCACCCGATTTGTCCGACATAACAATCATGAATGACTCGTCAATTGAAATAAAAAAATCACCTTCATTTGCACTCGAATTTACCGGGAGACCCAATCCGGCCACTGATGTGTCAGAATTTTCTGTGATGAGTTTGCAAACATCTCTTTGACCCAAACACCCTGCCGGATTTGAAGACAAATAATAATTGCCAAGGTTTGTATAGTTCAGGGAATGGACATTGAAATTTTCTAAAAACCTGACAGGAGGATTCCACGCTGCACCCTGTTTATCTGAAATCCAGCAGTCATTGTAATTATTATTTTCAAAATACATAGAATTCCCATCGGGCGATATTGAAAGACAATAATAACCAGTAAATAAATTGACCGGTCCATTCCATTTATCATTGTAATATTTATAATATTTAAACTTGTAAGATATCCAGATGCTGTTTGTCTCCTCATAATAAATTTCTTTTCCATCCGGCGATACAGCAATTTTTTCAACAGCATAATACCCCGGGTCAGCAAAAAGGTTAAATATTTTTCTTTGACTCCCAGGAGGTATTTGTCCCAGATAAAGACTATCCGGGGGTATTGGTTGTGAAGTGGCAATAATCCCAAAAATTAAAAGCAAGGCTGATGTTAGTGCTAATTTTTTCATATGCTAATTTTTAAGGTTTTAATAATTAGCACAAAATAGGCAAGAAGACTTTGGCTAATTGTTCGGGAACATGTTTTCGAACGCAATATTTAGTCATTATTTGCCTGTTTGTATTTTCTCTTTGAATTCTTTTGGCGTTAACCCTGTGTGTGCTTTAAACAAATCGTTGAAGACTGACCTTGAATTGAAGCCTGCCATGTAATAGACTTCCTGAATTGTTTTTTCATTGTTGGTGTCTTCAGCAAACAGCCTGACACATTCCCTGATACGGAAATCATTCACAAAGGCTTTAAAATTCCGTTTACAATATTCATTGATCACCTGTGACAACAGCCTCGGACTGATTGAAATATCGGTTGCCACGTCTTCCAATGTAATATCCCCATTTAAGTATGGTTTTTTGAGCTTAAAATAATCATTGAGCTTTTGTAAACAATCGCCTTTTGATAATTCGTGCAGGTTTTTGTTCTTGTATTTTGTTATATGATAAATCTCAGGTTTTAGTAGCAGCAGGAATATGATCAATAAAGTGAACATGAGTACAATTAATGCGAATATGCTGCCCGTATAAGCACACCAGCCCGGTTGTCTTAAAATCACATAAACAGAAAGGGAATTAAGCTGGACCACCCAGATGACAATGTAACCCAATAAAACAACCTGCACCCAGTTCATGAATGAAAAATCTTGTAAATTACTGATGGCGGACTTGAACGGAGCCTTGCTGTTTTTTATGAGATATATTGAACCTGTTATGTATACGAGATTTTGAAGAAGGCACAGTGAATGAATTAAAACAGAGGTTTTTGAGATTAAATATAGATCAAACCTGGAATAGCCGAAGAAGAGCAGGCTGCAAATAAAAGGGGTAAAATGAACGAGATGAAATTTAATGGATTTGTTTTTATTCAGAAAAGCCCTGGTGTAATAATAGATCAAAGGCCCTGACAGAAAACAAGTTAATTTTAAAGCATAAATGTACAAATGTGGCTTACTAAAATACTGAAATCCATAATTGCCCATGGATAGTGCAATAAAAATCTGGAATCCGAAAACAAGTATCAGTGCTGCCAATATCCGGTTTTCATTTTTATTGCCTTTCGGGGTAATCAAAAAGAAAAAGAACAAAACAAGCGTCATAAACATGCCCAACAATGCAATACTATAGATGAAAATTATCATTCTATTTTTAATTCGTTTATGTAATAAGGATTTTCCTGAACATACACCCAAAATTTCCGGGATAGCCGGGAAGAATCAGCCAATGGCTTTTGACCGGTATTCTATGGGAGTGAGATTGGTGAATAATTTAAACTGGTTATTGAAGGCCGACTTCGAATTGAACCCCACCTGGTAAAGAATTTCAAGAATGGTCAGGTTCCTGTGTTTTGAATCCGATAATATCTGCATGCTCTCTTTAATCCTGTATTCCAGAATATAGCTTTTAAAATTCTTATTGAAAGATTCGTTGATTATTTGAGACAGAATCCTGGGGTTTACATTGATTTCACTGGCAAGTGTTTCCAGGGAGATGTCCGGGTTGAGGAATGGTTTTTGGGTTTCCATGCAGGAATTCAATTTTTGCAGGTACTCTGATTTATCGGGTTGTGTCAGCTTATTGTGTTTATATTTCGCAATTACATAATAAACATCAGGTTTGAAAAGGAGTACGAATATGATGGTGTTGATGAATAAAAAAGCAACAAGGGCAGAAATACTACCGGTATAGGCACCCCAGCCAGGGCCCTTCACAATCATATAGGCCGCGAAAGAAGTTAAATTCATGATCCAGATAATGATAAAGCCCATCAGCAGAATCTGAAGCCACCTGTTATGGGAGGAGGTCAGGATACTCTCATAAAATCCCCTGGCGCGTACGGTCGCTGATTTCATGCTCAACAGGGTGAGCACGATATATACCAGGTTGTGGGTGAGGATCAGCATGGTGTAATTCAGGTCGATAATTGATTCCCAAATGACAAGTTGATCCAGATTTCTGAAGTAGAAAAGAAGGAAAATTACAGCGCCAGTAAATGGCAAAAAGTGAACGGACATGCGATAATCGAAAACATCCATTCTCTTCAGAAACGAATTGACATAGAGGTACAGTAGCGGGCCTGTCAGAAAAGAAGATTGCCTGACCAGAAAAAGTGATTTATGCCAATCCATGAAATAGTGACAGGCAAACGAACTTGTTGCAAAAGAGTAGAATATCTGAAAGTTAAAAAACAACAGGAGCATGGCAAGCATTTTATTTTCAAGTACAAAACCTCTTTTATTGACAAAGAAGAACAATGACAGGATCATTGTGAGGAACATGCTGATGATGGTCAGGATGGTGAAAAAATTTACTGTCATAATAAAGATATGTTTAATGTGGCTAAAATATATCACAGAATATTTAAAATAAAATCAAATCGGTCAAACCATTGAAATTTCCGGCAAGAGTGCTCAAAATTATGATGATGGAATATCATTGCAAATTGCCAGGCCCGGGAGGTTGATCATGTTGCCAACCTGATTTCGTGTGAAATCCGAATGATTGCTGTATACAGATAATTCATTGTATAATTTGATTCATCTATTCATGCTTCAGCGCCAATGCAGGATTCCGTTTTGCCGCCCGCCAGCTTTGCCAGCTCACGGTGAGCAATGCAATCACGATAACATGCAAACCCGCCAATGCAAAAATCCACCAGCTCAGGGGACTCCTGGAGACAAAGCTTTCCAATCACCTGTACATGGCATACCAGGCCACAGGTACGGCTATGACAAATGCGATGGCGATCCCCCTGATGAAACTGAAATTAAGCATTAACATTATTTCCGAAACAGTTGCCCCGTTTGCTTTGCGTATGCCTATTGCTTTCGTGCGGCTTGCCGTGATAAAGGAAGCCATACCGGATAATCCCATGCTGGCTAACAAAATTGCCAGTATGGCAAAATATCCCATCAAATGAAATGTTTTATTTTATAATAACTTAAGTCCCCCCCCCCGGCTTAGGGTAAGATGAGCAATCTGGTGGAAAAACCGAAACCACTGACCACACTGTACATGTTTATCGTGACCATCCTTTTTGTCTGATAATAATATTTTCAGGGTGGGCGATTGAAGCGGCGGAAAGTGAATGATCTGCCCGGCGTGTCCAACCAGCATCAAACGAACTGATTTTTTCCCGTTCTTTGCACCCATGTCCCTCTACCTTGCCGCGCTCAATTCTGGAAGCAACGGAAACTGTTACTATATCAGCAACGGTGCCGAAGCTGTGCTTATCGATGCCGGCATCTCCTGCCGGGAAACAGAGCGCAGGATGATGCGCATGGGATTGCCTATCGGAATTGTCAGGGCGATTTTCATCACCCATGAGCACACCGACCATACACGCGGGGCCGAGGTGCTCTCGCGGAAATACAATATCCCGGTTTATGTAACTCCCGCAACTTACCGTAACAGCAGGATGAACCTTGCCCCGGAGATATTGAAACATTTTTCGGCAGGCATCCCGGTTTACATTGGCGATCTATGCGTAAATCCATTTCCCAAACAACATGATGCCGCCGAACCGCATAGTTTCACCGTTAGCGGCAATGGTGTTACGGTTGGTATTTTCACTGATATCGGCATCGTCTGCGAGCATGTGGCACAACATCTCAGCCAGTGCCATGCTGCATTCCTGGAAGCAAACTATGATGAACAAATGTTGGAAAACGGAGGCTATCCCTATTATCTGAAACAGCGCATCCGAGGGATGGAAGGGCACCTGTCGAATACCCAGGCCCTGGACCTCTTCACCACCCACCGGCCCCAGCACATGCAACTCCTGGTGCTTTCGCACCTTTCGGCCGAGAATAACCATCCCGGCCTGGTTCATGAACTGTTCAGCAGGCATGCCAACGGGATTAAAATCGCCGTTGCTTCACGGCATGTGGAGACAGAGGTGTTTTGCGTGGTCAATCTTCACGCGGCAACTTCTCCTGTTTCCTTGTAACCAGGTTCCTGAACCTGATTGAAAAGGAGGTGCCATTGTTCCGTTTGATATCCACAGTTCCCTCCAGTTGTTCAACGAGCAAACGAACAATGTAGAGCCCGATCGATTTTTCGGAATCCATTGAGGAAGATGGCGGCAGGCCGACGCCGTTATCTTCGACAACCAGGGTACACATGTTATTTTCTTCTTTCTCAAGCCTGAGGTGGATGTCACCCTGTGCCCCGTCGGGGAAAGCATATTTGAAAGCATTCGTAAGAAGTTCATTGATGATAAGCCCGATCGGCAGCGCCGTTTCAATACTTACATCCATTGGGTCAAGCTCCCTGACAAGATTGATCCGGTGTCCGCTGAACGCCGTCATAACCATGTAAGCAAGCGATTCAATATAGGATGCCAGCGGGATACGGTCAAGATTCTCAGAGCGGTAAAGATGTTCGTGGATCAGTGCCATGGAGCGGATACGCATCTGGATGTCGATGATCATGTGGGTTAGCTCTTCATTGGTATTGTTGCGGAGCTGAAAGTTTAACAGGCTGATCACGATGGCCAGGTTGTTTTTCACCCGGTGATGGATTTCCCTGAGCAAAACCTCTTTTTGTTCTGTGTTGCGCCGTTTCAGTTCTTCGATTTCCTTCTCTTTCGAGCGGTCGCGGATCATCAGGATCACTTTAACAACCTTGTTGTCCTTTAGAATGGGCACCCTTGTAATTTCGGCATGCAGGGTTTTTCCTTTCAATTCGATTTTTTGTTCACTTACGGATACCACGCCGGTATTAAACACCAGCTTTACCTCTTCAAGCGTGGAGGAACTGATAAACGGGAAGTCGGGGACAATCTCCACACCGATGCAATCGGGCTTAATGCCGTGCCTGATCAGTTCTTCCTTCAGGGCAGCGTTGACCATCGCAATTTTGTATTGTTCATCAACAACATAGATCCAGTCGGGGAGTGAATCCAGCGTATCGCGGTATTCGATCTCGGAGCGGCGCAGGGCTTCTTCGGTCTCACGCCGCCTGGTGATGTCGAAAAAATCGATGGTGACGGAATTTGAACCAGTTTTGAAGACATGAACGGTAAAGTAACCGGAAATCCGTTCGTCCACGTAGGAAAGTTCAAACGATTGCGGACCGGTTTCAGCTTTGGCCACTTTTGTGTATATCTCAGGGATGTTGGTTGCAGTCAGATTCGGGAAAGCCTCCTGGATCGTCTTCCCGATAAGCGGTGCATGAGAAATTCCCAGGACACTGTCGGCGGATGGGTTGGCGCCGGTCAGGATTAGGTTGTCACTGCTGTCGAGATGGTACAGGTGCATGGCTGTGGGGGAAGATTCCACGATACTCCTGAATTTCTCCTCCGACTTGCGCAGGGCCTCCTCTGATTGTTTCCTCTCGGTGATATCCCTCACAATCGCCCACATCCCCTCATTCTCACCGGCCACGTTCCTCACGAGGAAGGTACGCAGTTCGACGGGGAAAACCGTGCCGTCTTTTTTAACATACTCTTTCTGGTAAACGGCCGAATGTCCTAAGGTAAGGATCTGCTCGGCAACAATTTTACGTTCGAACTCATGCCATTTTTCAGGTGTCAGTTCTTCATATGTAAGTGCATTAAGTTCGCTGGCATTGTAACCTAGCATACGCTGGTAGGCAGCGTTGCTGTCGATGATGTGCCCCTGCATGTCCGCGAAAACATACCCGTCCATCATGCTCATGTGGAGGTTGCGGTATTTCAGTTCGGTGTCGAGGGCCTCAATTTCAGCATTCCTGCTTTCGGTAATGTCCCTGAACAGTGACTGGAATGTTCCATTTGGCATGGCCTTGGAATGCATTTCAATAAGGAGGCGCTTGCCGTCCTTTCGGGTGATCATCCGCTCTGTTTTTATAGCAATCCCGCTTGATAAAAGGTCATAATTCAATGGATTTGACATAAGTCCGTCGTTGGGAAACAATTCCCGCATGTTCATTTTGAGCAGTTCTCCCCTGGAATATCCCGTTAATTCAACAGCCTTGTCATTGACCGTAATAAAATTGCCGTTTTGATCTCCCTGAAAAAACGCATCCACCGCCATGTCAAGCAACATCCGGTATTTTTCTTCACTTTGCTTCAAGGCATCTCTAATCAAACTTTGTTCAGAGATGCCGTTTGTCTTTTTTTTCATCAGGAGCAATTGGTTTAGTGAATCGAAAAAATGTTTGTAGCTATGCCAAAGGTAATTATTTTTTTCACTTGAGAAAATTTCATTCTGCCTACCTGGTCAGGGCATGCCATGCGCTTGAATACAGCCAGATGCAACGAAGATCCGTTGACGGGGAGGATAGGGACGCAGCAATTCAGGAATATCAATACCTGTTTGCCTGAACATTTTTCGTACCTTTGTTACCTGATTTATATCAAAAATCGGAATGTGCAGGTGATATTGGCTGTAGATCACCGTACCGGCGCAATTAACTACTGAAAAAAGCATATATTTGATGTATCAATCAGCGGTTTTTTTTCACAGGGAACAAATGACCTGCAGGTGTTCGTCTGACACTATCCTGAACAGTTATGGAACAAAGAAAAAACGATCATATTTCACTGGCTTTTTCCTCCCGGGTTGCACCGGCACTTGCCGATCCCAGGTTTACATACGAACCAATGCTGGGGTCACATCTGCGTGGCGATATCGTTCCTTTTCCTTTTTTGGGCAAGACCATGCGCGTTCCCATCTGGGTTTCGAGCATGACGGGCGGCAGTCGTGAGGCCGGAACAATCAACCGGAACCTTGCCAGGGCCTGCAATGAGTTTGGCATGGGAATGGGGCTGGGTTCCTGCCGGATACTGCTGGAGAACAGTGACCATTTTGATGATTTTAACATGCGGGGCATCATTGGTGATGAGTTGCCCCTGTTTGCAAACATCGGGATCGTACAGGTTGAGGAGATGCTCGCAAATAAAAGCTACAGGAAACTGGAAGACCTGGCAGGGCGCCTGGAGGCAGATGGTCTGATCATTCATGTGAACCCCGTCCAGGAATGGCTTCAAAAAGAAGGAGACGTGATGAAACAGTCACCGATCGACACGATAGAAGCGTTTCTGTCATTGACAAACCTGAAAATCATCGTCAAGGAGGTTGGTCAGGGGATGGGGCCCGCCAGCATCATGCAGCTGATGAATCTCCCCATCGCAGCTTTTGAGTTTGCAGCTTTTGGCGGGACAAATTTTGCAAAGGTTGAACTTGCACGCAGTTCGCCGCTGCTGAGGGAACAATATGATCCCCTTGCCGCTGTCGGACATTCTGCCGGGGAGATGCTGGATACGGTCAACGCACTTGTAACCGGTGGAAAACCTTTGTCGTGCAGGCAACTGATTGTTTCGGGAGGCATACACTCCTTTCTTGACGGCTATTATTATCTATCAAAAAGCGTGCTGCCCGCCGTTTATGGGCAGGCTTCGGAATTTTTGCGTTATGCCCGGGGCGACTATCACGAACTGCAGGCATATGTGGCCGGCCAGATCAATGGGCTGAAATTTGCAAAAGCATTTTTACAAATCAGGAACAGATGACAACCAATGATATTGTCAGGGGTTTTTCGAAACTGACGGAAGAGGAAAAACGGAACTTTATAGCCCGGCTGTGCAATGACTCATTACAGGCCGAAGACAGGCTGGAGCGCTTTTTGATGGAGGATGAAACCGAGCGGAGCCATTTCCTGGAACTGAGCGAGAATACGATCAGCAGTTTTCATACACCTTATGGGATTGCACCGAATGTGGTAGTAAACGGGAAAGTATACCATGTCCCGATGGCTATTGAAGAGAGTTCGGTTGTTGCAGCGGCTTCACACAGTGCCCGGTTCTGGGCCGAACGCGGTGGTTTCAGGGTTACTGAACTGTCGACGGTCAAACTCGGGCATGTTTATTTCCGCTGGTTCGGCGACCCGGCCTATATCCGCGAAAGATGGCACCAGCTTAAGCTATTCCTCCTTGAACGTCTTAAGAAAATAACATCCAACATGGTTCGCCGCGGAGGAGGCATCCTCAGCCTGGAACTCCTGGATGAAACAATCTCCATCGTTCATTTGTACAAACTTGAACTGAAGGTGGAAACCATCAATTCGATGGGAGCCAATTTTGTGAATACCTGCCTCGAAGATATGGCTGAGGCGCTGGACCTGTTTTTTACTGTTGATGACATAACCAGTGAAAAGAAGCTGCAGGTGGCCATGGCCATTCTGAGCAACTACACCCCTGAATGCACCGTTACAGTAGAAGCATCCTGCGAGATTGAACACCTAAAACCAATAGCAGGCCGGCTGCCGGTTGAAGTTTTTGCCGACAAGCTCTGCCTGGCATACCAGATCGCCCAAAACGATCCTTCACGTGCGGTGACGCACAACAAAGGCATCATGAATGGTGTTGACGCGGTATTGATGGCAACCGGCAACGATTACCGGGCTGCCGAGGCCGCCGCCCATGCCTATGCCGCCCGCGATGGGCAATACAGAGCCCTGAGCGTTTGTTCGGTAAACAATGGCATGCTTGCCATCAAACTTACAATTCCCCTTGCTGTGGGTACCGTGGGAGGCATCACGAATTTGCATCCGCTGGCACGTTTGTCGCTTGAAATCCTGGGAAATCCGACCGCAAAAGAGTTGATGGGCATCGTGGCTTCTGTGGGACTGGCCAGTAATTTTGCCGCCATCCGCAGCCTGGTCACGACGGGGATCCAGAAGGGGCATATGCGGCTGCATCTCTCAAACATCCTGAATATGCTTAATGTCAACAACGGCCAGCGCGAAGAAGCCGAGTTGTATTTCAGCAACAGGAAAGTGAGTTTTAATGCGGTTAAACATTTTTTGCATGAAATCAACCATTGAATTTCATGCCAACGGTAAATTGCTCCTCACTGGCGAATACCTTGTGCTCGCAGGGGCAAAGGCCCTCGCGCTGCCTGTGAGGTTCGGACAGCAGATGATTATTCGTGAAACCGCCAAACGGGTAGTTGACTGGGAAAGCAGGTCTGTTGCCGGGACCTGGTTCAGCGCCTGGTTTGACCCCGTAACCCTGAAGTTCATCTCGACTGATAACAAGCGGGTGGCTTCTGACATTGAAAAATTGCTTTTAGCCGCACGCTGGCTGAATCCCGGGTTTTTGACTGGACCGGCAGGATGGAAAGTTGTTGTGAATGCCAATTATCCATTGGAATGGGGCCTTGGAAGCAGTTCAACGCTCATTTCGCTCGTTGCAGCCTGGGCCGGTGTGCAGACATTTGATCTTTTCCGGAAAATTTCCAAAGGTTCAGGATATGACATTGCATGTGCGGGCCAGCAGGGATTGCTTTATTACCAGTTGCGAAAGGGGCGCCGCGAAATCACCCCCGCACGGGCCGGCAGTGCGCTGCGCGAAAACACATGGTTTACATACCTCGGAAACAAACAGGACAGCGCCAGGGAAGCAGCCGCGTTTTTGCTGAGCCAGAATTATACTCCGATTGACCTGGCCGAGGTGTCGAGGCTTTCCACGGCAATCTGTGATGCGGATTCGCCGGAGGAACTGATAAAACTGGTTGATGAGCATGAATTCATCCTGAGTACCATCCTGAAGCGGGAGCCGATCGCAGGCCGTTTCCGCACATTTCCCGGCACCGTAAAATCCCTTGGCGCCTGGGGAGGCGATTTTGCCATGTTTGTCAGTGGCATGGAACGTGAAGTGGTTAACCGGCACCTTCATCAGGCGGGTTTTGATAAAATATTTTCCTACAACGATATAGAAATCCAGGCATGAGTGTCTCACCTTTGTTACGGTTGAATGAAACTGTCTCCCCCAGGCGATTTGCTTTGAATGAAACCTTCAGTGTTGGGTGGCAAAGTCCGTCAAACATCGCACTGGTGAAATATTGGGGTAAAAAGGAGGGGCAACTGCCTGCAACACCTTCATTGAGCATGACGCTTGACCGGGCTGTCACAAGGACCCGGGTGATCGTTTCATTTGAAGCATCGCCGAAGGGGTTGGTTTCGGTGAACGGAGATCTGTTTCATCCTTTTTTACCTAAGATGCGGCATCTTCTACATTGGATGACCCATGAAATACCGGTCCTGGCCGGGGTCACGCTGACAGCAACCACCGAAAACAGCTTTCCGCATTCCACCGGAATTGCATCCTCCGCCAGCGGGATCAGCGCATTTGCCTTGTGCCTGCTCACCATTGCCTGCGATATCCTGAAGGCTGAGATGAAGCAGGAGGATTTTATGCATATAGCCTCCTATGCAGCCCGCATGGGTTCGGGGAGTGCTTGCCGTTCCCTGTATGGAGGATTTTCGGAGTGGGGGAAAGCACAAGATATTCCAGGTTCATCCGATGAATTTGCCATTCCCGCGGCTTCTTACGTTCATCCCGAAATGATGTTGATGAAGGATGCCATCCTGGTTGTTTCAGGTGATCCGAAAAGTCTTCCGAGTTCAATGGGGCACCAGTCGATTGATGGCCACCCGTTTTTCAACGGCCGCATGAAACAGGCAGAGACCAACCTGCACGCAGCACTCGGTGCATTGTTTGCCAATGACTTTGAAAAATTAGGTTCCATCGCTGAGTGCGAGGCGCTCACCCTGCATGCGCTCATCATGAGCGCGAACCCTGGCACACTGCTGATGAAACCAGGCACAGTCGGGATCATTCACAGGGTGCGTGAAGCCAGGAAAACCGGGCTTCCCCTGTTCTTTACCCTTGATGCGGGGGCCAATGTTCATGTGATGTATCCTGCAGGCGAAGCGGTTTCCGTTGAAGCATTTATCCGGAGTGCCTTGCAGCCGTTGTGTGAGAATGAACGCGTAATCTTCGATTGCTGCGGACCTGGACCGGCAAGGTTCAATGATACCAGACCGGACCTATGACACGTTTCCCGGCAAAACTCATCTTGTTTGGCGAATATTCGATCCTGCTCGGCTCATCGGCGCTTGGCGTGCCTTTCAACCATTTTGGTGCTTCACTGGGCTATATCGGTCATGAAACCGGTGACGCCCTTGTGGCTACGCTTGAAAGCAACCGACATCTGAAAAGGATGTGTGATTTTTTCCTTGAAGATTCACTGTTTTTTAATAAAATCCTCGATTGTGACGGGCTCAGCCATGACATCCTCAACGGGCTCTGTTTAAATTCAACCATTCCCCAGCGATATGGAATGGGCAGTTCCGGGGTGCTTTGCGCTGCCGTTTATGATGCATATCACGTTGAAAGTCATGACATTACAGGTCACGTGGATGTTACAGATCTTGTTGCCCTCCGGAAAATATTCATACGGATGGAATCCTTTTTTCACGGAAGGAGTTCCGGGTTCGATCCGCTCGTATCCTGGTTGAAAACACCGCTGCTTGCCGGCAGGGATGGAGAGCTGGCACCCGTCAGTTTCAGCGGGCATTCGTTGGCTGACGAGGGTATCGACTTAATCCTGGTTGATTCGGGCAAGCCATGCAGCACCGGGCCACTGGTTGCTGATTTCCTGGCAGAATTTTTTCCTGGCGGGATGATCACTTCCGCAGGAGCCGATATGTGCATCCTGGTCAATTCGGTCATTGGAAAACTGCTTTCCGGTGATCCGGAAGGGTTGTGGAAAGCCATCTGGGAGTTGTCGCGTTTTCAACTGATGAAACTGAACCGCCCGATCCCTGCAGTATTTATCCCCTCCTGGGAGGAAGGTCTTCAAACCGGCCTGTTCTCCCTCAAACTTTGCGGTTCAGGTGGCGGAGGGTTCCTCCTGTGTCTTACCAGGGACAAGGAGTTGACAATGAGCTATTTTACAGATAGGCATATTCCTGTTATCCAGGTCTCATTGTGATTTTCGATTTACGATTTTCGATTTTTGATTTTACCAATTCTTCTATTGTTTCATTTAAACTCAACATATATGATTAAAATGTGGATTAAAGCGTTGAAGGTTATTCCAAGGATTTCCAAAGATGAGTGGGATCACCTCGACATAGTTTCAAGATGGCTGGTAGCAACCCGGGCGGCAGTTTTCATTATGACCGCCACAGCAGGTGTCATCGGCGGGCTCCTGGCTTACCGGCAAGGTGTATTTCACTGGCTGATATTTGTCGAAGCCTTGTTCGGGCTTGTGTTTGCCCAT
Source organism: Bacteroidota bacterium (assembly GCA_026391835.1). Lineage (GTDB taxonomy): Bacteria > Bacteroidota > Bacteroidia > Bacteroidales > FEN-979 > CAIVAT01. Next base: position 128,466 of record JAPLDF010000065.1, on the reverse strand, counting down.
GCCACCAACAACCTATTAAACGACCTTGTGGATTACCGCAAAGGAATTGACCATAATAACTATTACCGTTCACTTTACGGCCCGCATCCTTTGGAGCATGGCTTTTTATCAAAAAAGGCTTTCATGAACTATATCTATGTTACGGGGGCCATTGCACTGAGCCTTGGGCTTTTGATCGCATGGCAGGTAGGGCCGCAAACATTATGGCTGGTTGGTGCCGGACTCTTCTTCCTGTTATTTTATACATGGCCTTTGAAGTATTTCGGGTTGGGTGAACTTTCGGTGATCCTTGTATGGGGCCCGCTGATGATCGGCGGAACCTACTTTGTAGTATCAGGGGGACATTGGGACAACTGGGTCGCACTTGTAAGCCTTGTATATGCCCTTGGGCCCACAACGGTCTTACTTGGCAAACACACCGACAAACTTCCTGAAGACAAGGCAAAAGGGGTGCGCACACTACCGGTGATCCTTGGTGAAAAACCAACCAGGTACCTGACTCTTTTTTTCTGGCTGATGCAGTATGCCCTGGTACTCTACATGGTGGTCAGCCGTCAGCTGGGCTATGCCATGCTGCTGGTATTTATCACGGTTCCGGATTTTGTGAAGATGGTCAGGGTGTTTTCAAAGCCCCGCCCGGCTGAGGCTCCCGAAGGGTACGACAAAAGTGCCTGGCCGCTCTACCTGGTTGCATATGCTTTTGAATTTAACCGCAAGTTCGGGCTTTGGTTTATCCTCGGGCTGATCATTGAGATTGTCATCTATAAATTTTTCTGATATCACCGCCATGATGCCATGGCGTAAAGCATGCATGGAGAAAGGGAATTTCAGGTAACTTTGCAGAAAAACTGCATGCCATGAAGTACCTGTTTTCCCTTGTTTTTTTCTTGTTCCTGCATGCATTGGCAGATGCGAAAATCGTGATGACTCCCTACCTGCAGTCAGTTACGCAGACGTCTGTTTATGTGCTGGTTGAATGCGATAATTCTGCCCAGGTAACCGTCATGTACGGGCTTACTCCCGAATATGGGCTCATGGCCAGGACAGAGATTGCTGAAGCGACCACCGCAAAGCGCACAACATATGTGCACAAGGTATTGTTGCAGGGACTCATGCCCGGTTCTCGGTACTATTACCAGGCCACCCAGGGAAAATCGATCAGCAAGGTTGCGGCATTTTCTACTGCAGTGCTGCAGGGAATGCCGTTCAGGATGGTTTGGATGGCAGATTGCCGCACCGGTACTGCTGTTTTTGCAAAAATTTCGAGGAACATGGTTGCTGCAGATCCGGCGGTGGCCCTGTATGGTGGCGACTTGTGCCATAGCGCCAAATACGCTGTCTGGAAAAAGGAGTTTTTCATCAAAGACCAGCTCAAGCTGGCATCCCAGGTGCCATTTTTCAATGCAACCGGGAATCATGAAGGATGGGAACAAAACACCAGGGCATTCATGCAGAACCCGTCGTCGGGCTCCCGGACACAGGATTACTATTCCTTTGACTATGGCGATCTGCATGTACTCTGCCTGAATACCATGGTCCCCTATGCCCCGGGCACGCCCCAGTTCGAGTTTGCAAAAAAAGATCTTGAACAGACCAGGCAGACCTGGAAAATCGTGATGGCGCACATCCCGGCTTACTGCAGCGGGGGACACGGTGAAGATGCCGGTATGGTTACCATGACAAAGAAGATTTTCGAACCCAACAAAGTCGACATGGTGCTTGCCGGTCATTCTCATTTTTACCAGAACAACCTGGTCAGGGGAATCCATCACCTGGTCATTGGCTCTGCCGGAGCACCGCTTTATACCCCCCAGGCGGCTGCCTATACGGTAACCCAGGCCTTTGATTATAATTTCGCCGTTTTTGATGTGAGCACGGCGACTTTAAAGATGAGGGTTTACAACGCAGAGTTGAAGGTACTGGATTCGCTGGAAATAGCGAAATGATGAAAAGGGGCATGATATTCATTTTGGGATGGTTGTTCCTGATCACCGGTTTTTCGCAGGTAAAGGGCAATGCATGTAAGGGGTTTTTTCGATGGGAGGTGAAAACCCTTACCGACAGTGGCGGCATCGACCTGCTATCGGCAAGGATATCAGATTCGCGCCTGACTGACCTGGTCGCGGTTCATCCTCCGAAACATTTTTTTATCCTGTCAACGAATGATGGCCGGTTACCACGTTATGATGACGAAAAGCAGCAGGTAAAAGTGGTTGCGATGATTGTATCAGTTAAAACCGAACATGACCGCGATCTGCACATTGTCCTGAAAGCACCTGGTGCCGACGTTTCCATGATCGGCGAGATTCCTGATCCGGATTGCAGGATATTTGATTCGCTGCCAGCACTCAGGCATGCATATGAAAAAGCCAGGCGTGAGATGCAGGTGGCGGCAGGCCAGCTCAGGGCCACCGGTGAACCGGTCATGGTTGAGATTACAGGAGTTCCCTTCTGGGATGCCCGCCACTGGTGGCTGCGCGGATGTGCAAAAAACGGACGTGAGATCCACCCCATCCTTTCAGTCAAAACCCTGCCCTGATAATTTTGCTATTTCGCTACTTCGTTTCTTCTTAAAGTAGAGTGCATCAAGATAATATAATATCCTGATTGAGAAACTGTTCGATGCCGGTGATGTGATTGTTCTGCCAAAATTCCGGGCGAAATCAGGCTCAATATCGTGATCAAACGTGTTGATCGCATTCTTCCACATGACCGAGATCTGGCTTCCTGGGGCAAAATTCCAGATATAGGTGAGGTCAATGTTGAAGAGGTTGTAGTTGACATCAGGATCGTTTGGATAACTGGCAGGCTCCAGCGTCCCGTCGGGCCGGAGTATTGAAAAGGAGTAGTAAGGTGCCGAAACCCAGTAATGCCGGGCCCTCAAATCAATGCTCATGGCGCTGGTGATCATGTAATTCGCTTCCAGAATGTTTGTAATGCTTTGCCGGTCGCGGCGACCGAAATAGATGTCAGGATTGCCGGGGGTGGCAGTCATGGTGTCGACATAACCGACATCATTCAGGATATTCTCGAAATAAAAATGATACAACAGCATGATCCTGTCGGAGATACGATACCTTGGTTCAATATTCAGCCCATAAGCCGACGATTTTATTTTCGGCGCAAGGTACCCGGTCAGCGCCAGATCTAGGGCGAATTTTTTCCGGTAGTCCGTCGAAATCCAGTAGGTAAAATTGCCATAGGCAGGGGAGATGTACATCCAGCCGTCGACCCGCGGCTCATAATAGTCGTGCGACTCTACCGGGGAGAAATTGGTGTAGACTCCCATCGACAAATGCTTTTTGGTCGTTGTATTGCTCTCCAAATAGAATTCAAACGAAGTGTACCGGAAGCCGTCATAAAGGGTTTTGTAACTGACCTGGAAAAAATTGTACCAGTTCAACACCTTCCAGAATGGTTCATAGATGTTGTACTGCATTGAAAGCGTGTTGTTGAAACGGTTGTTGATCGGATTGAATCCCATGTCGTTCGGATCATAGGTTTTCGTTTCCAGGAGTTGGGCATAATTGAACCGGAAGTTTCCCGCGATTTTACCATAGGTCAGTGAGTAGTGGTACCCAAGTTCGGGCGCATCGTGGCTGTAGTATTTCTGGCTGATGAATCCATCACCAATGAATGCATAGGTGTACTTTTTATTGGCAAATTTGAATGAAGTGCCGGTAACATTGGCCGTATAACCCTCTGTTGGCATGAAATAGTTGGTGTTGAGGAAATCGATGTACGAATTGTTTTTCAGGTTTTGATCGAGTACAAAACTATTGTAGTTGGTAAAACCCTGTGTGAGGATGCGCCTGCTTACGCCCGTAACAGTGTCCCTGACGGTTGCCCAGGTGTTTGCCGACATGGCGTTGAACACGCCGATCCCGAGGCCACCGCTGGTGCGGCCTGAAATTTTTGAAGCATTGATCAGTTTCGTCTGGTTCGGATTATCCGTGACCTGTTCGTTGGTCTTGCATTCACTCTCCGCATTTCCATACCCTTTGGGCTCAGAACCAATCCGCCTGGAATAAAAGAGGCCCCCCTTGTTGAATAATTCTGTTCCTTCGGTAAAAAACTGGCGGCGTTCGTCATACTGGATTTCAAAAGGGGAGAAGTTGTATACTTTGTCATCCGACCGCACCTGCCCGAAATCGGGGATGAGCGTCATGTCTAGGGTGAAACTCTGGTTGATGCCGTATTTGAGGTCGGCGCCATAATTGTAGGAAAAGTCATATTCATGTTCCCCCGGGCTGTTTTGCAGGTATCCCGACAGATAGGGTGAAACCGAAAGCCGTAGCGGAGGTTTGATGTCCCGGATACCTTCGAGCCGGCCACTCTGATTGACGTAACCGGAAACTTTTGAGTCAACAAGGTTCCAGGTATCGACCTCCCTGAATCTCCTGACCTGGCGCTGGCAATTGATGCCCCATTCCTGGATGGGCTTGATTGGAAAACGGATTGCCGAGTAGGGGATCTTCATCTCAACAACCCAGCCCTGTGCGTTTTTTCGTGCCTTGCTGAGCCAGACTGCATCCCAGCTGAAATCGTCTTCACGGTCGGCGGCTAGTTTGAAATCGGACTGAACATCGGAGGCAAAAACCAGGAAACAGAAAGCGTTGAGCCCGTCGTTGAACGGACTTACCACAAAGATGAAATTATCGGCATTCAGCGAGGTGGCATCCCTGAGTCCAAGTTGCGCTGGAATGCTGTCGGGGTGAGGGTCGAACATGGTCGCCCCGATATAGAGGCCGCTGTTATCGTAGACGAACCTCACCTCGGTGGAAAAGGTTGCCGCTTTACCGTTGTAGGGCTCCCGCTGTATAAAATCCGTGGCTACAGGGGCTGATTTCCAGATAATTTCGTCAAGAACACCATCCACCTTTACTGCTTCATTTACCGGAATAGCATTCACAGTTTTCTTTGCCGCTTGCGGGAAAACAACCATTCCGGAAAAAAAAATACAGAAGAAGAGCAGAAATGCTTTCATATGGACAACAGACAGCCAAAAATAGGAGAAGTTACAGCAATCTGGCTATTTAATCGACGAACACTGCAAATTACTGGTTAAGCAATTGCTGGTAGATTGCTAAATTGTCCTCGTCATAACACACAAAGATCACCTTTTCGGGCACTGGATTGGCTGACAGATAGTCTTTTACCTCGCGGATGGCGATGGAGGCTGCCAGTTCTTTTGGAAAATGGTACACCCCTGTTGAAATGTTAGGGAATGCAATGATTTTGCAGTCATGAACAGTTGCCTGCGCAAGGCTCTTGCGGTAGCAGCTTGCCAGGAGTTCTTCCTCGTGACGGTCGCCGACCCCCCAAACCGGTCCAACGGTATGGATCACAAACTGGGCAGGCAGTTTATATCCCTTTGTGATTTTTGCTTCGCCGGTCTTGCAGCCTCCGAGAAGCTGGCACACCTCAAGCAAACCCGGTCCGGCTGCTTTGTGAATGGCTCCGTCAACACCGCCGCCTCCCAGCAGGGAAGGGTTGGCAGCATTTACAATAGCATCTACCTTAAGTTTGGTAATGTCACCCCGGATTAATTCAATTCGTGTTTCCATGCGTCAAATAGTTTAAAAAATTCAGTATAAATATAGTTGTTTGTAGCGATGATTTGTTTTCCAAAGGTATAGTTTTCTGTGCCACGAAAATCAGTCACAATGCCCCCTGCATTTTTGACCAGCAAACCGCCTGCATTTACATCCCAGGGGCTCAGGCCATATTCAAAGAAACCGTCGTACCGGCCGCAGGCAGTATAAGCAAGGTCGGCTGCGGCAGATCCCAGGCGGCGGGCACCGGCGCTGTTTTGCAACAGGTGTTTGAAAATAGCAAGGTAATCGTCAAGGCGGTTGTAATCATAATAGGGGAAACCGGTGGCAAAGAGGGCCTCGTTGATCAATGGCGTCTGCGATACATGGATGATCTCACGGTTAAGGTATGCCGGGGCCGATTTCCAGGTATAAAAACACTCCTTAAGGTTTGGCTCGTAGATAATCCCCAGGATGGTCTCTTCCTGGTGCATCAGCCCGATACTGATGCAATAGAGCGGAACGCCATGGATGAAGTTTGTCGTTCCGTCGAGGGGATCGATGACCCATGTAAAATCACCGGGTTGCAGCGCCTGGTTCTCCTCGGCGATGAACCCGCTGCCGGGCAATAACTTTGAAAGTTCCTCAACAATGCGCCGCTCCGATTCCTTATCCACCCAGGTCACATAATTATGAAGCCCCTTCGACTGAATATCTGTCGTGTTCAGCTTTGATATCTCCGCCTTCAGAAATTCCCCTGTTTTTACAACCAATTCGCAAACCTGGTATGTCAATTTTTCTAAGTTCATGTGCATCTATTTCAGGTTGCAAAGTAACGCCTTAATACTCATTTTACGAAATTTCCCTTGTTTATCTCCTTTACATTTACGATTGGGAGAGATTGACATTGAGTTTGAATTACCCGCACTTGCAACTCCAACATCCTTCCCATTGGTTTTTAAGAATTGACGGTCACCAGGTAGCCATCCTCCGTTAAATTTTCAAGTTTTACAGGCAGGATGCGGTTGACATATTCCGGATTGAAACCGGTTTTTACCCTGATGTAGTTTTCGGTGAATCCATGCATAAATCCTTGCGAATTGTCAGATTCGAAGAGGACCATCGCTTCCGAGCCGCGGTTTTCAAGGTAGAACTGGTGTTTCTTGGCATCCGACAGTTTATGCAGGGCTTCGCTGCGTTCTTTCTTTACCTTTTCAGGAACAGGAGCTCCCATTCCCGCAGCAGCCGTGTTCTCACGCTTTGAATAAGTGAACACATGCAGGTAGGAAATAGCAAGGTTGCTTAGGAAGTCGAACGTGTCGGTAAAATCTTCGTCGGTCTCACCCGGGAATCCAACGATGACATCGGCTGCAATGCAGGCCCCCGGCATCAGCTCCCGGATCTTCTGCACGCGGGAAGCATAGAGTTCGCGGGTGTACCTGCGGTGCATCGCCTTGAGTATTTTGTTGCATCCCGACTGCAACGGGATGTGAAAATGTGGCAGGAAACTGGCCGACGAAGCAACAAACCCGATGATCTCATTGGTGAGCAGATCGGGTTCAATGGATGAAATCCGGATGCGGTTCATCCCTTCCACCTTGTCAAGCGCAGTGATGAGCTGGATGAAGGTCTCTCCCTGGTGTCTTCCGAAGTCGCCGATGTTCACCCCGGTAAGCACGATCTCCCTGATCCCGTTCGATAAAATTTCACGGGTGTTTTTCACTGCATTTTCAACCGTATCGCTGCGGCTGCGGCCCCGGGCCAGCGGAATGGTGCAATATGTGCAGTAATAGTCGCATCCATCCTGGATTTTCAAAAACGAGCGCGTACGGTCGCCAAATGAAAAGGATGGAATGAAAGCATCACGGGCTGGTTTGACGGGGGCTGTGAGCCCACCGTGGTATTCGCTGGCGGGTTCAGAAGGTTCCGGTAACTTGGAATGTGATTCATTACCAACGTGACTGGCAGGTGCAATGGTATCGGAAGGATATAGCCGGGCAAGTTCTTCGAGAAGCCGGAATTTGGCGGTGTGTCCCAGTACAAGGTCGACACCTTCCATTTTGGCCAGTTCCCCGGGTTTCAGTTCCGAAAAGCAGCCGATGACCGCGATCGTGGCATTGGGATTTATCTTGTGCGCCTGGCGGATGGCAGCCCGGCATTTTTTTTCTGCAACGGTCGTAACCACGCAGGTGCTGATCACATATACATCCGCCGGATCGTGAAAATCCTTTACCTCGAACCCGTGTTCCTGGAATTGCCTCGACAGCGCGGACGCCTCTGCGAAATTTACCTTGCAGCCAAAATGATGGAATGCGATGGATTTTGAATTCATCCTGCAAAAATACACGTTTTTGGGTACAATGGCAGGTTGTGCCGTAAGGCATCGTCCCCCTTATTCCTGTGTTTTATTTGCAGGATCAGCCTGTGGTGCCTGTTCTGCCGCGACAACCGCCTTCTTTTTGCCGATGGCAATGTTGATCCCAAACTGGATTGAATAGCTGTCTGATCCGCGATAATAGATCAGCCCGGGAAGATTGTCGGATATAATATACAACTGCACCGGGCCTGCATTGACGCTGAGCCCGGCGCCTATGTTGGTGAACTGGCGGTTGAAGATGTTGTAGGATACCATCACTCCCAGGATGCGCGGAAGCTGGTAATAATAGGAAACCGACATGGCGGGATAAAAATGATGATCCCATGAAACACCATTGAACAGGAGGTTGAAATGGTGGTGATCATTGAGTGCATAGGTGCCGCCGATATTATACCTGACCGGCAGCCAGGTGGTATATTTCTGACCGTATACCGTATCAATTTTCGCCTGTTCGAGGATACTGTCAGAGAGTTTTCGACCAAAGGATTCCAAATCACCGATCATATCTGTAAAATCCTTCAAAGTCAGGCCATTGAAAGAAACTTCTTCACCGGGATGGCGGCTGACGAGCGTCATTGTGTTTGAGTTCCAGTTGATAAAGCCAATGTCCAGCACGCTGGCACTCACACCGATATGGTCATTTACCTGGTAACTTGCCCCGAGGTCGATGCCAAAACCGTTGTTCCCCGGGAAGACAAGCGAAGATACCCGCTTATCCATATAATGCTCAATGTCGTGGATTTCCGATGTCTTCATTTCAAAATCCGACCGCATGCGGATCTGGTAACTGCCGGTATCGGTGTAAACCTCGAATTCCGACCGGGTGGTTGTGGCATTGACCCTGCCGGCAAGGTACTTCAGCCGGGCTCCCCAGGTCATCTTATTGTGAATGGCATAACCTGAAAAGGATGCGCCGTATTCATCGAATGCCGTAAAGTCAACAGAGGGAGAAATGTTGGCATACTGACCAAAAAGCTGGGGGGCTGCATTACCATACCACAACAGGTTGCCTAAATTTTCAGGGATCATGAGGTGCTGGGATATCCTTTCCCGTATGCTGAAACCGAGGAAAAACCTTCCTTTGGCGAGTTGGGTTCCCAGGGATAATATTTCCACGTTTGAATATACCCTGAATTTGTCGTTTTTGGCAATTTTCCCCAGGAAATTTTCGACCTTGAAGGTGACCGAATCGTAGGAATCTCGTTCAATCACATCGTTGTATGAAAAAGGAATCGTATAAGCCGATTGAATACCCGACAGCACCGGGATGCCGATGTAAAAACGTTGTTCGGGTATGAATGCCGGGTTCTGGAAGATACGTTGGGGGATGATCTGCATGTTGTACAGGCCCAGATCATGCTGTGCAAATATTCTGACAGGTGCGAGGCCAAGCAAACAACAGATGACCGCATAACAAACTGCTCTATTTTTCATGTTTGTCTGTTTTAAATCGTTGTTACTTGCCTGTTTCAATTGTTTTCCGCAGTTTCGCCCTGGCCGAAAAGTTGAGTTTAAGCGCCTGGCTTGCCCTGAGTTTGACATCCGCATGCCCGTTGTCGGCAGAATTCAGTACCGCCTTGACCAGCATCTTTTTGACATTTTGCAGGTTTAACATCCTTTGGGTGTTCAGGATATAGGTGGTGTCTTTCACCCCATACTGATCAGGGTACGGAAGATAGGTTGAAGGATCGACGGGAGCTTCACGGATGAGGATCATGTCATCCCCGGCCAAGGAATCTTTTTTGTTGTAGTTTTCATCTGTAAAATATATCTGCATCAGCGCGGTGAGCGGCAGCCCGTTTGAAATATCGGTACGGAATTCAAGATGTTCAAGTTCCTCGGGCTTGTTGATGACCAGGTCAAATGTATCCTGGAAAGTAAGGTGATCAAAATGCCCCCATAGTGGCAGTTTCACCCGAAGGTCCCCGAAAAACGAACTGGTATCCGAGAAAAAATTGTTCCTGTTGCCAGCCGGGTTGATGACGGTTTTTACCTGGAAAGCAACATGATCGGGCTTCACATTGAAAAAATCATTCATTGCATTGCCTGTATTTGCATTTGTATGCGCGAGGGTTGATATTGCAGGCAATGTAGAGGTAATCAACGGGGAGGGAACCGGCAGCACAGAACCGGAGCCCAGCCTGTTTGCAATATCCAGTGAAGTGCCCGAGGCATCATTGATCGCAACCATTTTTTCGATCGTGATCTCAGCGGGAACGCCGATCGAGTTCACGATGGTGATGGAATCCTGCGGATCCATGAAATAGACCTCTCCCAGCGTGTAGGCATTGTTGAAAACACGGACATCAACGGTATCTTTAAGATTATCAAAGGTTTGTTGTCCCAGGTACCCTTCAAACCAGCCGATGGTATCGATGGCAACCTCAAAGTCGGCACGCATCTGGTCACCTGCAACAGGCTCACCCGATTGCTTCAATACACCTTCAACCTTTGCCGAAAGAACATTTGGTGAGGAAGAGAGGTCGAATGTGACCCCTGAAATGTCAATTTTTGTCTCTTTAGGCCCGTCAGAAAATGGTTCAACTTTGAAGGAAAAGGGGAGCCCGTTTTTCGTTGCGTTCAGGAAAGTTGTGGTGAGGGATCCGGAATTGCTGAAGGTGTGGCTGGTACGCACCATTATGCTGCCAACTTTTACAGTTAACTTGGTCACCGTGATTTGCGGGTTATTTATAACAAGAGGAAGGTTAAAGGTTACTGGCGGAAGGATGAGGTCGGATATACCCAGTGTTTCCTGCTCAACCTGTGAAATCTGGTGCTGGAAAGCAAAAGAGGCAGGTGAAAGCCTGATTAGATCTGCGGGCCTGAGCCTGAAGGCGTCGCTGTTGAAGTAGTAAAGAATGGAGATATCACCGCTTTCGTCAATTTTCAGGTTGTCGCCTGCGTGGCCCTGTGTCAGGATTTTCCTCAGCGTGATGGTGTCATTTACCAGCGGAACTGCAAAATCGGGGTTCCATGACAGGTTTTTAACCTTGTCGAACTGGAAATCTTTCCGGCACCCGTAAAATGCAGCGATCAACAGCAGGCAAAACATCAGGAAGCTATTGTTGAGTTGGATCAGCCCGATACCCCTGATCTTTTTGGAGAATTGTTTCATGGCTTGTTGTGTTCAGGTTGTTACAATTTCATCAACTAAATTACATTTTTTAATTTACCAACATGTTAATTTTTTTATTTTGATGAAAATCGCCGGGAAAAAAATAGCCACAAAGGCTCAAAGGCACCAGGGGTCACAAAGTGTTTCAAGTTGAAAATAACTACTTTGTGAAGCTTTGTGCCCTCGTGCCTTTGTGGCACTGGCAATTGCCGGCTGGTACCGGCCGTCGCGTCACTTGATCACAGGCTACTGTTTCAGGTATTGCTGCAATCCGATTCCCCCGACGATCAGCATGAGCCCGACAACCGTTGAAGGAAGGATCATTTCGCCGATGGTAAAATGGATGATGATCAGGGAGATGAAAGGGGAGAGGTAGATGAGGTTTGACACCTTTGCCGTTGTGGATGAATATTCGAGGGCATAGAGCCAAAGTACAAAAGTAATGCCCATTTCAAACAGGCCGATGTAGATCCCGCCGGCGAAACCCTGCCAGGGAGGTAGGTGGAATTTTCCTGATACGGCCATTGAAATAAAGCTGTATAAAAGTCCGAAGGAAAAATTAAGGAATAGTTTTCCTACCGGCTCCCGCTGATCTTTGACATTGAATATCCAGTAGAGCGCCCACAGTATGGCGCTTCCCAAAGCCAGCATCACCCCGGCTGTGTGAGCCACTCCGCCGATGCGTGGGGCGCCTGTGTGGCCGGCGGTTTCGGGGTGCGTGGAAATGAGGATAATCCCAAGGAAGCTGATCATAATGGCGATGATGCTCACGAAACTTATCTTTTGATGAAGCATCGGGATCGACAGCAGCACCAGCACCAGCGGCCAGATGTAGTTGAGTGTCCCTGCCTCCTGGGCCTGGAGCAGGTCGTACGCTTTGAGCAGGACGGAATAGTAGAGAAAAGGATTCAGGAATCCCATGAAGGCAGATAACAATACCTCTTTAACCGTCAGGGAGCGAAGTAATTGCACCTTACCCTGCACAAGCAAAATGGTGAACAGGACCAGGCAGGCAACAAGTGTTGAAATGAATAACAATCCCTGTGGTTCGAGATACCGCAGGGATAATTTGAATGCCGATCCGATGGTAGACCAGCAGGCAATTGCAGCGAAGGCAAACAAATAGGCTTTTTTCTGGGGTTTCATCACGGTGCGAAGGTACTTAAAGATCGGAAAAATTTTCTAATTTTGCCGCCTAAACCGAAAACTGTATGAAAAAGCTTGCTGTTGTTGCCCTTGGGGGGAACGCCCTGTTGCGCGGAGATCAGAAAGGAACCATCGATGAGCAGGAGGCAAATGCCAATGCTACTGCCGAAAGCCTGATAAAACTTATCAAACGCGATTACAACATCGTAATCACGCATGGAAATGGTCCGCAGGTGGGGAATATCATGCTGGCAAACTCGGCCGGCTTCAAGATGTTTGGCATCCCTGAGATGCCGCTGGATATCTGTGTTGCCTATTCACAGGGGTTTATTGGCTATATTATTGAACAGCAGCTGAAAAATGTGCTTGAGATCCATGACATGGAGCGTGACATCATCACCATTACCACCCAGGTCCTAGTAAACAAAGATGATCCTGCCTTTCTGAACCCAACAAAACCTGTCGGGCCTTATTATTCCAAAGAGGAGGCCGACCAGATGGCAAGTGATTCCAAATCGGTTTTCAGGGAAGATCCCCGCGGCCGTGGTTGGAGAAAGGTCGTTGCTTCACCAACACCCTTGGTGATCATCAACAAGAAAACCATCGAATCGATCGCGCGTGGCGGCCAGATTGCCATTGCGGTGGGCGGCGGCGGGATTCCGGTTTATTACGTTGAACCAAACAAGTTGCAGGGGATAGATGCCGTGATTGATAAAGATCTTGCTTCGGCATTGCTGGCATCGCAAATCAACGCCGATAAGTTTTTTATCCTCACCGATGTTCCCAAGGTCTGCATCAATTACAACACTCCCCAGGAAAAATCACTCGACCGCATGACCATTGCCGAGGCAAAACGGTACCTGGAAGAGGGACAATTCCCTGATGGGAGCATGGGACCCAAAGTTCGCGCAGCCATCCATTTTGTTGAGCACTCCGGAAAAGATACTATCATTACAAAGACGACCATGCTGGGGATTGACAATGGGGGGACGAGGGTAACACTTGTATAATGACAAAGTACAAGTGACAAATGACAAATAACGCGTAACTTGTCATTTGTCACTTGTCATTTGTCAATTGTCATTCCACAAACACCATTTTTTTTACTTCCAGCCCGTCAATTTTAAAGAGTTCGTTTTCTAATTTTTCAAACTCCTCCCGGTTGCCGGTGAGTTCAAGGAGAATAATGCCGCTGCGCGAACAAAAGTCGTCTTTCACTTCGTGAAGTCCCAGGCGTGTTTTGATGGTGCAGCCAAATTTTGTCAGGACTGCCTGAACATCCGAAACTTCCAGCACCCTGTCGGTGATGTGAATACCGAGAATCCAAATCTGTTTCATAGCTTCAATTCAAAGGAATATCTTGTTTTTTTGACAACAGGTTCCGGAAATGAATGGTAAAGCAGGTCCCGTTTTGGCGCGCGATATCAATATGGCCATCCAGCTGTTCTACCAGCAGTTTGACGATGAACATGCCAAGCGATTTTTCCGAATCCAGCGAAAATGAATCCGGCAGCCCGACGCCGTTGTCCCTGATCAGGAGGGTGAACCCGTCTTCATTTTCTTTATGAAGGTGAACCTGTATTTCGCCGTCCTGCTGCCCTGGAAAGGCATATTTGAATGCATTGGTAAGCAATTCATTCGCTATGAGGCCCAAAGGCAGCGCTGTTTCAATGCTTACATCGGTTGCATCCAGTGAAGTTACCAGGTTTATCCTGTGACCGCTGAAGGTTCCGGTGATGATGGTAGCCAGCGACTGAAGGTATGTAGCCAGCGGAATGCGGTCAAGGTTTTCCGACCGGTAAAGATGTTCATGGATCAGGGCCATGGAGCGGATCCTCATCTCGATATCACGAATAATCCGGCGGAGTTCACCGTCGGTATTGTTGCGGAGTTGCAGGTTCAGAAGACTTATCACGATGGCCAGGTTGTTTTTCACCCGGTGGTGGATCTCCCGCAACATGATCTCCTTTTGCTCCGCATTTTTCTGTTTCAGTCCTTCAACTTCCTTTTCTTTCGAACGGTCGCGGAGAATGGTCATTACCTGGATTACTTCATGGTCTTTATATATGGGGACTTTCCTGATTTCCATGTAGATTTCGGAATCCCCGAACTGCATTTTCTGTTCTGTGACCAGCATGATACCATGATCGAACACATATTGAAGTTCACCCCTGGTTGCAGAGGTCAGGAACGGGTAAATTTCCACAATGTTCTTTCCGACTACTTCAACAGGCAGACCGTTCCCGATATGCCCGTCCTTTAACGCAGAATTGATGATCACAATGTTGTACTTGCGGTCAACAACATAGATCCAGTCAGGAATCGAGTCGAGCGTATTGTGGTATTGAATTTCAGACCGCTGAAAGGCTTCGACGGCCTGTTTTCGCTCCCTGATCTCATCGAGCAGCTGCAGGTTGTTTTTTGAAAGGGCTTTCTGATGTAAGAAATTTTTCCAGTTGAGGCTTCTGAACATATAGGCCATCATGAAACCGATGGAGTAGATGGCAATGACAAAAAAGAGATTGTTAAAGAAGAAAAACGGCTGATGTTCCAGGGTGTGATTGAGAACGTTTGCCAGGGTAAAGGCAGTGATCTGGACAAACCCGATGGAGATTATGGTGAGGAAAGGCATCTTGTAAAACACGAAAAGCCCTATCACCACAAGCATCACCCAGGCATAATAATATTCTGAACCTTTGTTGGCCAGGTCGGAGTTGATGCCGACATAAAATACCGCCAGGCTTATCATCAGGTTCAGGATGATGTATATGAGGTGAAGCCATTTGTAGAGGGGTTTGATATAGGTTACCGCAATCGAGAGGATCATCACGGGCGAGATAACCCAGAACCGGTTGTAATAGAGTTGTTCAGGGGAATCGGGGAAGAAGATGACATTGAATATGGCAAAGCAGGAGAACATCACAAGCGTAAGAAAAAGCCCGATGCGCATGCTTGGCAACGATGAAATCATAAAAAACTCCTGGAATTCCTTACGCAGCTCTTTTCCCTGTTGATCGATCATTGAATGGATGTTAAAGGCAGAAGATCATCCGCTGAATCTCGAGGCCGCCAATCGCACCCAGTTCAACTTCAAGTTTATTGCATTCTTCGGAGCTTCCTGCAAGTTGTAAAATGACAACGCCGACACGGCTGCAAACGTCCTCTGTGACTTCATGGAACCCAAGTCTTGATTTGATGACGTGGGCATATTTTGTGAGTGCTTGCTGGGTGCGGCCCGCTTCCTTGATGCGGTCGGTGATCAACAATCCTATGATTCTGAGTTCTTTCATAATTTCCTGGTTTCAGAAATAGAGGTCACGTTTCCCGTTTTTTATCTGCTCGATCTTCCCGGTCAATGTTGCTTTGAAAGTTTCGTCTTCAATTTCATCCAGCTTTTCCCGGAGCAGCTGGTATCCCTTGATTTTAGTTTCTTCGGGTGCATAATCTTCAAGATATTCGACCATGGTCATCAGGGCATTGGGCTGGCAAAAGCGTTTGATGAACCCGGGAACGGAAAATTCCATGAAGTGTTCCCCGGTTCTTCCCAGGCGGTAACAGGCAGTACAAAAAGAAGGAATATATTTGTGTTCAATCAGATCGTCCATGATTTCATTCAGGCTCCGGTTGTCGTTGATCTGGAATTGCTCGAGATCAATGTCCTGGTCTTCGTTTTCCTTACGTTTGGAATATCCGCCCATTTCAATGTTTGTTCCCCCGTCAATCTGCGACACGCCGAATTGCATAATTTCGTCGCGTATTGCAGCCGATTCCCTTGCAGTGAGGATGAGACCGGTATAGGGGACGGCAAGGCGCAAAATGGCTACCAGCCTTGTAAACTCTGCATCGCTGACCATGTGGGATTTGTCAAGGTTCAGTTCAGAAGCGTACTGTATCCGCGGAAACGAGATGGTGTGCGGACCGACATTGTAAACGGCTTCAAAATGGTTGGTATGTCTTACAAGGCCAAGTACTTCAAAACGCCAGTCATACAATCCGAACAATGCGCCGATACCCACATCGTCGATACCGGCTTCCTGTGCACGGTCAAGACCTGTCAGCCTCCAGTCATAGTTGCGTTTCTGTCCGCTCGGATGAAACCTGGCATAGGTTTCCTGGTGATAGGTTTCCTGGAAGATCTGGTAGGTCCCGATTTTTGCATCCTTGATGATCCTGAACCCGTCAATGTCCATAGGTGCCGCATTGATGTTTACCCGCCTGATCTCGCCCGGGCCGCTTTTTACTGAGTATACGGTCCTGACTGAATCAGCGATGAATTTTGCGTCATAACTGGGATGCTCGCCGTATACAAGTATGAGCCGCTTCTGACCTGAGTCTTCCAGCGCCTTCACCTGTGATACCAGTTCTTCATGGTTGAGGGTGACCCTTTTTACCTTTTTGTTTGATGCTTTAAATCCGCAATATGAGCAGTTGTTGGTGCAGAGGTTCCCGATATACAAAGGTGCAAACAGTACGATGCGCTGTCCATATACTTTTTCCTTGAGTGCCCTTGCTCCCTGCTTGATCTCTTCAATCAGGTCCGGATCAGTTGCATTGATCAGGATGGCAGTTTCGGCCAGTGTCAGGCGGTTTTTGTCGAGCGACTTGGCAATGACTTCCCGCACCCGTTCCCTGGTCGCAGGCGTGTTGTTGATGTACCCCCACAATTCATCCGAATCGATGAATGGGACCATCCGCTGATCTTTAATTTTTAATTTTTCGGGCCTGAAAATCATAATAAAACAATTGGTAGGCAAAGATACTCTAAATGCTTCTAACTATAGTCGTTTCCTTGTCCTTTCCGAAAGGTAGACCCCGCCGATCACGAGTCCAATGCCCACTATTTTTTGAACGGTAAACAGTTCAGCCAGAAGTAAGTAGGAGAAGACAGCCGTAAATACCGGGATGAGGTTTGAAAAAATATTTGATTTGCTGATTCCCAGTAATTTTACTGAATGAGCAAAAAAGACAAACGAGATGGAGGAGGCAAAAATGGCGAGGAGCAGCATCGATGTAACAATCTCGCGGGTAACAGGCACTGCCAGGGCCGTCTTTGCCTCAAAAACAAGGAAGAAGGGCAAAAACAGGAATATCCCGATGAGGTTCTGGTTGGCAACCAGCACCAGGGCGGAATATTTCATGGTAAGTTTACGCAAGGTAACTGTATATAACAATGCAGCAACCACCGCGCCGAACAGAAAAAAGACTCCTTTCATGTCTGCCGCAAGGGAGAGGTCAGGTGTAACCAGCATCAGGATGACTCCTGCAAACGAAACGGCTATGCCAATAAAATTCAATGGAGTCAGCTTTTCCCTGAAAGTCAGGTAGCCGATCACTGGTGAAAACAGCGGGATGGTTGCGATAATCACCGCTGCAATCGTGGCTGATGAATATTTTAGTCCATAGTTTTCGCCAAGAAAATAGAGGAACGGATTGAAGAGGGCACTCAGAAAGATCAACTTGTAATCCTTTCGTTCCACCTTTTCATTTTTGCCCAAGAGAAAAATAAGGGCAAACAGGAATACCGAGGAAATGATCAGCCGGATAAAAATCAGGGTAACCGGCTGGTACGATTTCAGCAGCAGGGAACTCCATATAAATGACAGGCCCCAGAACAGCATTGCCGCCAGCGGATAAAAATAGACCGGTATATGGATTTTTTTCAAACAGGTACAAAATTACACCTTTGGGGGGATTAATCAAATCGGGTGACCGGAACAGCAAATTAAAAATGACTTTTCTGATAAGGTTGATTAATTTTATTGCATAAATCATCCAGGAAAAACCTGCGAAAATCTGCGGTTTTTTTTTAAAACTGTAACATTTCAGAATTCATCGAGTCCATTGTCAAAAATCCGGAGAATTGGAAGGTAAATACATCAATATGCATCAGGACCTGATCGATGCCTGTCGCGCCGGTGACCGGACTGCCCAATTCAGGATTTATAAACTATATTACAAAGCCATGTACAATACAAGCCTCAGAATCGTGAACGACACTGCCGAAGCCGAAGACATCATGCAGGAAGCATTCCTGGATGCATTCCGGCGTTTGCACAGTTACACGGGAGAAGGTAGTTTTGGTTCCTGGCTCAAGCGAATTGTAATAAACCGTTCACTCGACAGCCTTCGGAAGGAGCAGGAGACAATTCCATTTGATGAGGTGGAATATGACATACCCAATACCGCCGAAGAGAACAGGGAAGATGAGATTCAATTCCAGGTTACCGAAGTCAAAAGGGCAATTTCACGGCTTCCTGATGAATACAGGGTGGTGTTATCGCTCTTTTTGCTGGAAGGATATGACCATGAAGAGATTTCGCAGATCCTGAAAATTACGAACCAGCTCTCGCGCACCCGTTATTCCAGGGCACGCCACAAACTGCTGGAGATATTGAAAGAAACCAGTTTCAGTAACATTTTTAGTTCAAATTAACCATGTCAAACCTGGAAAAATATATTAAAGTGCACCGCGACGAATTCGATTCGGATGAGCCTGAACCTGGCCATCTAAACCGGTTTGAAGGTTTGCTTGCGGCTCAGCCCGGGCTCAAAACGCCGGGTCACCATCGCGCACCGATGTTGAAGATAGCAGCATTGATCGTGATCCTGATCACCGGGAGCGTTGTCGTGTTCGAATTTGCAACCCGTGAGATCAGGGATCGGTATGCTACATACAAACAGGGAACGGAGTTGCCTGCCGAAATCAGGGAGGCTGTTCAGTATTATGAAAATCAAACGAATACACAAATCGCTACCATCCATAAGCTGGCATCAAACCACAAGGATGCCGGTTCCGTAAGTGCATCAGCCCTGAATGAAATTCAAAGCCTGGATGCAGCAACCGATGAACTGAAGAAGTCACTTGCCGAAAATCCGGGAAACGAGCAGATCCTGGATGCAATTGTCCGCAACCAGCAAGTGAAGGAAACGATGCTCAATACCATTATAATGCAACTTTCTCAATTTAATAAGTAGTTAACCACTTGAAAAAATGAAAACAATAATAAAGATAACCTTCTTCATCCTTGTACTTATCCTGCTCCTAGGAATAAAAGGAGCAAAGGCCCATGAAGAGTATACCCAGGTGATTAAAAAAGAGTATGCCGTGAACCCCGATGCCCAGCTTACTGTGAGCAACCGTTTCGGAAAGGTGCACTGCGCCAACTGGGAAAAGAATGCTATTTCCATCGTGGTAACCATAACTGTTACTGCCGCAGACCAGGAAGAGGCGGACAAAAAGTTTCGCCGGATCTCGATCGATTTTGCCGGTACACCCTCATCCGTATCGGCCATAACCAACATGGAGGAGATGAAAAACAATGGCAGGGGGCGCTTCTCCATTGACTATATGATCAATATGCCGGTTACGGTCAGCCTTGACATAACAAACAAATTCGGGGATATTTATATCAATGAACTGCAGGGAAAAGCCAAAATAAACCTTGGCTATGGCAACCTGGAAGCAAACAAACTCGGAAATTCGGATAACCTCCTGGATATCAAATTCAGCAAGGCAAGGGTAAACTGGATCAAAGGTGCCGTTTTGTCGCTGAAATACTCCGAGATGAGCCTGGATTATGCAGGAAGTTTGCGTCTTGATTCAAAATTCTCCGACCTGGATGCTGAAAAAATTATTGCACTCAACGTTGTTTTTGAAGGTGGCAGGCTGAATATGGAAAATTCATCAGCGGTGGAAAGCAAATCAAGATTCTCGGATATTGATATCCAAAGGATTGAGCAAAGCCTGAACCTTGATATTCAGTATGGTAAATGCGATGTGCATGAAATGCCGGCAGATTTTACATCAGTAGTAATCCGCAATAAATATGGCGATGTTTCGATCGGGTTGAGCGACCAGGCAAAATACACACTGGATGCCGATCTGAAATTCTGCGAACTTGACTTTCCGGCGGACAAGGCAAAATTTACATTCAGGTCAACCACCCCTACCGCAAATTCCTATAAAGGCATCATAGGCGGGGTAGAGGCCCCTGTTAGCAAGGTGTTTGTTCACAGTGAGTTCGGGAAAATAAGCCTGAAATAACCCCTTTAACCCCGGAAACATGTACGTCAGACATCTTTTACCCGCACTGCTTATCTTCATGGGAATATGTGCGATGGGCCAGACTCCATCAGCAAACAGGTTTGAAAAATTTGCTGCCCGGCAGGATAGCCTGTTTACCGCGGCATACAAGCAAAAAGACACCAACTTGTACCAGAAGCTCCTGGCGGAATTTTTAACGGAGTACAACCAGTTATCCGATTCTGCCAAAAAACCATTCAGCGGATATTACATGAATGCCTATTACAACCTCTGTTGCACATATTCGCTGAACGGCGACCATGCAATGGCACTTGCTTACCTTGAAAAATCAATCAAAGCTGGTTATTGCGATTACAGCCACATGCAGGAGGACAAGGACCTGGATAATATCAGGAATGACAAGGAGTTTAAGATACTGGTGGAGCCGACACGTCAAATCGGGGATTACCTCTATGTTTTAAAAAAATCAGGAACCTATAATACCACTGAAAACCGGCAAATCCCTGGATTTACATATCAACCGGCAGACAACAAGAACCTGGCTGCCTTGCGCAAAGGGTTTAACCTCGACTCTGTTGCAGGAACAGGGAATGAAGTTTCAAAAATTATAAACCTGTTGCATTGGGTCCATTACCTGATTCCGCACGATGGAAATCATGGAAATCCTGCCGTTAAAAACGCAGTGAGCATGATCGCCGAATGCAGGAGGGACCACAGGGGGTTAAACTGCAGGGGACTGGCAACGGTTTTAAATGAATGTTATCTGTCAATGGGCATCAAGTCAAGGTTTGTTACCTGTTTTCCCAAGGATAGTTTGGGCGTTGACCAGGACTGCCACGTAATCAACATGGTATATTGCGATGCAATGAAAAAGTGGCTATGGATCGATCCCACGAACGATGCCTATGTCATGAGTGAAAGGGGTGACCTGCTGAGTATTGAAGAGGTACGCAACAGGATCATCAGTGGTCAGCCGCTGATTGTAAACCCGGATGCGAACTGGAACAGGAGATCGTCCGTCACAAAGGAGGAATATTTGTTTCATTACATGGCGAAAAACCTGTATAAACTCGAATGTTCCGTAAACAGTGAATACGATACGGAAACAACCTTTAAAGGGAAAGTGGTTCAATATGTTGCGCTCATACCGGCCGACAATTACAAGCAAACGCCGCTAACCGAAAAATCTGAAGGAAAAAACGGAATGAAATGGATTACCTATAAAACAAATAACCCTGACTTATTCTGGCAGGCCCCTTAATCAATAAACAGTCAACCATGCAATTACCCGTCCGCCTGTCCGCTTGTCCGCCTGTCCGCCTGTCCGCTCGTCCGCCTGTCCGCTCGTCCGCCTGTCCCCTTATTTTGTAACCAAATCTAACAACAACGTCAAACAACCTAAAACCAAACCTATGAAAACAACAAGATTCTTTTCTGTGTTATTCCTGGTCAGCCTGTTCCTGGGTATGACGAGCCTGGTTGCCAGCTGCAATGTCATTGGCGGAGCCCACGGCGATGGAAATATATTAAAGGAAGTCCGCAAGGTATCCGGCTTTGATGGCATTGAAGTATCCGGCGCATTCGACATCATTCTGAAACAGGGTACTACCGAAGAGGTAACCGTGGAGTCAGATGCCAACCTGCTTCCGATCATACGTACGGAGGTTGTTGGGGGAACCCTGAAAATTGAAACCAAAAAGCCCATTCACCATGTAACGGTCATGAAAGTTTATATAACGGTGAAGGATCTTAAAAGGATTGATGTCAGCGGTGCCGTGGATATCGCTACGGATGGCCGGATATCAGTTCCTGAACTCAACATCGAGGCCTCGGGAGCCACCGACTCAAAAATGGAAATTGCGGTGCAGAGGCTGAAATTGGATTGCAGCGGAGCCAGCAAGATAAAGTTCTCTGGTTCAGCCACCGATGTGAACATGGAACTTTCGGGCGCTTCCGACATTTTCGGGTATGACATGCTTGTCGAAAATTATGACATCGATATCAGTGGCGCGGGCAATGCCCAGGTGAATGTTTCCAAAAAACTCCATGCCGAAATCTCCGGGGCAGGCAGTGTCAAGTATAAGGGATCACCAACAGACATTGACCAGAGTGTATCTGGGGCTGGCTCTATCAAGAAAGTACAATAACAAACAAAATATTTCCCGCATATTTTCGCGGAAAAAGGCGCAGAGTTTTGCAGGTTACCTCAAGCTATCGGTTTGAATTCTGCATGGATCTGCGCCTTTTACCATAAAAATCTGAGATACTTTTTTTATTGCCCGGGCTGAATATAGGCCTGCAGCGCCTGAACGTACCTCTCAAACTGCACGATCCCTTTGGGCGTTATCCGGCATGTGGTTAAAGGACGTTTGTTCCGAAAGGATTTCTCCATCGAGATGTACCCTTCACTGCTGAGTTTCTCCAGTTGAACACTAAGATTCCCGGCTGTTGATCCTGTTTTCTCCTTTAAAAAAGTGAATTCTGCTTCAACTACACTTATCAGGATCGAAACTACCGCGAGGCGAAGCTGCGAATGCAACAACGGGTCAAGATCACTAAGCTGTCTCATGTTTGAATTGTATCTTTAAAATATGACCTGGAATAATATAGCCGCTTAGTACCGATAATCCCAGAAGAATCAGCTGGTTGTCGTAGGTTACAAAACTGGCAGCCAGTGCACAGCACCAGCAGCAGATGCTGCCGATTACCAGCGGTGTGAACCGGAATGACATCCCTGAAACAAATAATCCCATCCCGTAAACAATCATAATGACCGGGTACGCAGCCTCGCTCCCGAATCGTGATCCGATGAAAGCGGTCAGAAACAAGGCAATTATAACACTTGTCCAGGTATAGCCCAGAAAAGTTTCGAAATATGTTTTCACGGTTTCCTTCCGTTTTTGAAACATTAAAAACACGAACGCAAGAATACCTCCCGTACCCATCAGGATTGGCCATGGAAGCCAATGATACTGGGTTTGACGGATGGTTAACAGGTAATAATCCAGGACACTGGCAATAAGAACAAGCCAACCCCACAGCAGGTAGTGAAAACTTTTATCGCCGATACTGTGTTTTGCCGTCCCGATCATTTCATTGATGATTTTCAGGCTGTCTTGCCCATTGAAATTCTCTTGTGTTTCCATAATATAAGTTGAGTTAAAGTAAATACATTGCAAATATAAACTAGTTTATAACATAAACTAAATATTTAAATAAATATTTTATGATAAATTTTCAGATCTGAATTTGGAGAGCAGTTTCGGGAATCAGGCGATCCTTAATTTGTACAGGGAAACAGGACAAATCCCAGTGTAAGTGATTATTTATTATTGAAATGCGAAAAATGAATAACGAAAAGTCAGTGCTGGCTTACCATTTCCAGGAAATCAGCCTCGGAAATAATAGGGATTCCCAGCTTCTCCGCCTTCTTTCTTTTTTCCGGCCCCATGTTCTCACCTGCTAAGACGTAGCTGGTTTTTGACGAGATGGATCCGGCGTTTTTTCCGCCATGCGCTTCAATGGTTTTTTTGAGTTCGTCCCTGGAGAAATTTTCAAAAACGCCGCTCACGACGAAGATGAGTCCCGAAAACTTATCACTATCCCTGGCAAGGAGCGATTCGTCCATGCTGAATTGAATTCCGCCAGCACTGAGCCTCCCGAGAAGTTCAATGTTTCTTGGGTCTGGGAACCAGGCCAGGATGCTCCGGGCAATTTTTTCCCCGATCTCTTCCACTTCGATCAGTTCATTGAGATCAGCCTGTGCAAGTTTTTCAATGCTGAGAAAATGGGCAGCTAACTTTTTGGCCACGGTTTCGCCGACAAAGCGAATACCCAGTGCATATAATACCCTGTCGAAGCTGACGTTTTTCGAAGATTCAATCCCGTTCAGAATATTGGTAACGGTCTTTTCGCGGAAACTGATCTTCTTTTCCTTTTTGTCGACTGTTGATTCATAGGTTTTTTCGAGCCCGATGAGGCGGTCGTAGGTCAGGTCATAAAGGTCGGCGCAATTGTGTACAAGCCCGTTGTCGAATAGGATCTCAATCTTTCCTTCCCCAAGGCTGTCGATGTTCATCGCCCTGCGCGAGATAAAATGTTCGAGTTTTCCCTTGATCTGGGGCGGACAACCGTTTTCGTTCGGGCAATACCATGCTGATTCACCTGCCGTGCGGACCAATGCGGCTCCGCATTCGGGACAGGTATTGATGAATGAGAGTGGCACTGACTCAGCACTCCTGCGTGTAAAATCAACACCGATGATCTTTGGGATGATTTCACCGCCTTTTTCCACGAACACGGTATCGCCGATCCGTACATCAAGGCTGGCCAAGACATCGGCATTGTGCAGGGTGGCCCGTTTGACGACTGTTCCGGCCAATTGAACCGGCTGGAGGTTGGCAACAGGTGTAATTGCCCCGGTGCGGCCCACCTGGAAAGCGACCGACAACAACTCAGTAGAAACCTGTTCGGCCCTGAATTTGTAGGAAATAGCCCAGCGCGGTGATTTCGCGGTATAACCGAGCATCTCCTGCTGCCTCAGGTCGTTCACTTTGATCACCACCCCGTCGATGTCAAACGAAAGGTCATGACGGGCAACATCCCAGGTATTGATGTAGTCGAAAATTTCTTCACTTGTTTTGCACCTTACGGCGAACTCCGAGATTTTAAATCCCCACGATTTGGCAGCGAGCAAACATTCATAGTGGGTTTTGAAAGGCAGGTTGTCGCCCGGGAGATAATAAAAGAACCCGTCAAGGTTGCGTTTTGCAACTTCAGCGGAATCCAGCATTTTTAAACTGCCTGAAGCAGCATTTCGCGGGTTGGCAAATGGTTCATCGCCATCTTCCAGCCGTTGCCCGTTCATTTTTTCAAAACTGGCATGTGGCAGGATCAGTTCACCCCTGATCTCGAATTCATCCGGGAATCCGCTGCCATGAAGTTTCAGGGGAATACTCCTGATCGTTTTTACATTGGTTGTCACATCATCTCCCCGGATACCGTCGCCCCGGGTAACTGCCTGTACCAGGCGGCCATCGCGGTAAGTGAGTCCAATGGCTACACCATCGAATTTAAGTTCACAAACATATTCGACTTCGTCGCCGATCGTTTTGTGGATCCGTTCTTCGAAGTCGCGGATATCCTCCTCGGAATAGGTGTTCCCTAGAGAAAGCATCGGATATTTATGCTGAACCTGCCTGAACTCACGGGTTATTCCCCCGCCGACATGCTGTGTCGGGGAATCTGGTTCGGCAAGATCGGGATGTTCTTTTTCCAGCCGGATCAACTCTTCCAGCAACATGTCGAATTCAAAATCACTAATGGAAGGAGTGGATAGAACATAATAGCTGTGGTTGTGCCTCCGGATTTCGTCAGATAAAACCGCAATCCGTTCTTTTGCCTCAATATGATCCATCTTTTCTGTTACTTCGTCCCCTTGTCCGCTTGTCCGCTTGTCCGCTTGTCCGCTTGTCCGCCTGTCCGCCTGTCCGCCTGCAACCTTCTAGGCCAGCACCGACCACTCGTAATAATGATACCCGTACTCAATCGGGTTGATCCCCATCACCGGGATCTGTGCTTCATTGAACATCAGTTTTTCATCCCATGCAGAGAGGCTGAAACCAACAACATCCACATTCGGACGCGTCATGATCATGATTAAATCGGCATGGTGCAGTACACTGTGGGAAATAATCTGTTCGGCAAAGCCTGTTGATTTGGGGGCGGTCGTGATGGTCCAGGCAACATTTTCTGTGTCAAAAACAGTTGTGATCTGTTTTGTGATAATTGCCAGGGAGGTACGTCTTGCTGTCTCTTTTTCGGGAGATAGGTAGATATGTATTTTTGCGTTGAACAATTTAGCCATCAGTTTTGCCCAATGGACAGCCTGGCGTGGCTCAAGATCATTGCTGACAGGAAAAACGATGTTCCTGTATCCCGATTTGAAAGATCGCTTCTGCACCACAACGACAGGAACCGTCGACTCTTCCACAATTTTCATGGCGTAGCTGCCAAAAACACGCTGCAATCCTTTTTTGCCATGGGTACCCATCACCATCAGGTTCGCTTTGATCTCCCTGGCAACGGTGTTGATGGTTGAAAAAATTGATCCTTCAACAGCCATGGTGTCGATTTCAACCTCGTATTTCTTGGTGTAATATTTTTTATACTCTTTGAGCCGCGAATCGATATAATCAACACCGACATTTTTCTTCTTCAATTCAGTCTTGGTCTCTTTATTGATGATATGGAGGATAAATACCTTATACCCAAGAAACTTAGCAAGCTTGACGCCGTGAGAAATTGCGTTGCCGCAAACTTCAGAGAAGTCTGTCGGGATCAGTACGATATTGTTGTACTTTTTTTCCTGTGTTGCTTTAGACATACGAAAATATTTACGATTTACGATTTACGATTTACGATTTGACCATGTTTTGTGACACAAGATATTTTATCTCTTCAAGGTGTTTCAATTTTTTCTTGTTTCGGAGAAGCATGGCTGAGCTTGTAAAATACCGGTGTTCGGTTAAAAATTTAATCTGGATATCAAACCATTCAGCCAGGGTGGTGTTTCGGACTTCATTGTCCTGCCATTCAAGCTTCAGTTTGAAGGAGTGGATGAAAAAATCATCACGGCCAAGATAATCAAGATCGGCATCACAGATGATCTGTTCAAGATGATCATAGGGGCGCTGTGGCAGCCTGGTGACCAGGATCAGACCGGTTATTTTTTCAATATCGGGTTCGGAAAAACCAAACCCGGGAAGTATTTGTTTCGCCAACATCACGGAAGCGGATTCATGATCCTTATATTGAACAATCATGCCGGAATCATGGTAGAGCGCAGCTGTTTCAAGCAATATCCGGGAATGTGCTTCGATTTTTTCTGCATCAGCCAACCGTTTTGTTGCTTCCAACACATCAAGAGTGTGTTCTACACAATGATACCATAGTAACGGATTTAATTCCCGTCGCAGGCGATGAACAATGTACTCGCTGGCAGCGATGAAATCCATGCAGGATAACTTTTTTTTGTAAAAATAGGAAAAATAATTTGACTCTGCAGGGATATTATGAAAAGGGCTGCAGGAATTTCATCAGATGTTTTTCAACTGGTGAATGACGTGGCGGGGATCGGGAGAGGCGAAAATGGTATTTCCAGCAACCAGGATGTCCACACCCTCCTTTATAAGGACAGGCGCATTCTGAAGGTCAATGCCACCATCAACTTCAATCATCACGCTGAGTTGGTGCGAAGCGATCATCTGCTTTAATTCGGCGATTTTTGGGAGTGTGCCGGGGATGAAGGATTGTCCCCCGAATCCGGGGTTTACCGACATAAGCAGGACCATGTCGGCCATGCTGATCACGCCGGACAATGAACTTACCGGTGTGCCCGGGTTGATGACAATCCCGGCCTTTGCACCCATGTTCCTGATGTTTTGTAAAGCTTCAGCCGGATTTTTAACAGCTTCGAGGTGGATACTGATGATATCGGCACCAGCCTTTCTGAACCGCTCAAGATACCGTTCAGGTTCGACGATCATTAAATGTACATCGAGTATTTTAGAGGTTGCTTTCCTGATCTGTTCGATGATGGAGAAGCCAAAAGAGATATTTGGCACAAATAATCCATCCATCACATCAAGGTGAAGCCAGTCGGCTTCACTCTCATTGAGCATCGCAATGTCCTTTTCCAGGTTGAGAAAATTTGCGGAAAGAAGCGATGGAGCGACTAAATGGGACATGAGGAATTACGAATTACGAATTAAAAATGACGAATGACGAATGCCGTTTTACCAGTCATTTGTCATTCGTCACTAGTCATTTGTCACTTGTCAACTATCCAAGGTACGTCTTTAAAATCTTGCTCCGTGAGGTATGTTTCAACCGCCGGATTGCTTTTTCCTTGATCTGGCGCACACGTTCCCTGGTAAGATCGAATTTCTCACCAATCTCTTCAAGTGTCATGGGATGGCTGCCGTTGAGTCCGAAATAAAGCCTGATAACGTCGGCTTCACGCTGTGTGAGTGTAGAAACAGCACGCTCGATCTCCTTTTTCAGGGATTCATATAACAGTCCGTTATCCGGGGTGGTGTTTTCCTCACTCCGCAACACATCGTACATGGTATTGTCTTCGTCCTGGATCAGCGGGGCATCCATTGAAACATGACGGCCGGAATTGCGCATCGACTCCTTTACTTCATTTTCTGAAACTTCGAGTAAAAGGGCGATTTCGCCGGCATTGGGTTCCCGCTCATACTTTTGTTCCAGCTGGGCGTAAGCCTTGTTGATTTTGTTGATCGAGCCTATTTTATTCAGCGGCAAACGGACAATCCGGGACTGTTCGGCCAGTGCCTGGAGGATCGACTGGCGGATCCACCATACCGCGTAGGAGATAAATTTAAATCCACGTGTTTCGTCGAACCGCTGGGCGGCTTTGATCAGCCCAAGATTGCCTTCGTTGATCAGGTCGGGGAGGCTAAGCCCCTGGTTCTGGTATTGTTTTGATACCGACACCACGAAACGCAGGTTGGCTTTTGTGAGTTTTTCCAAAGCAGCCATGTCGCCCTGCTTGATACGCTGGGCGAGTGAAACCTCTTCATCGGCTGTTATCAGTTCAACTTTGCCGATCTCCTGAAGGTATTTGTCCAGTGATGCGGTTTCACGGTTTGTAACCTGTTTGGTAATTTTTAACTGCCTCATGCGAACCAAATTATTTAGACCGTTGCTAAGGGTCGGTTTACGTAAAAATTAACTTAAGGTTACAACAGGTTACCTTCTTGGACCGCGATAATCGCCTCCACGACGGTCGCCTCCGCGGTCACCCCGGTCTCCCCGGTCATTCCCGCGATCAGGGCGGTCAGTACGTGGTTCTGGAGTCCTTTCAACGTAACCTTCGGGCTTCGGGAGCAATGCTTTGCGTGATAATTTGAGTTTTCCGGTTTTGGGGTCCACCTCGATCAGTTTGACTTCGATTTCGTCGCCGACTTTGAGGGCGTCTTCAACTTTTTCCAATCGTTTCCAGTCAATTTCCGAAATGTGAAGAAGACCGTCCTGGTTGGGAAGGATTTCAACAAAAGCGCCAAATGACTGGATGTTCTTTACTTTTCCTTTGTAGATTTCGCCAACTTCGGCTACTGAAGCGATACGTTTGATCTTTTCGATCACCTTGTCGCGGGCTTCCATATTGTCGGCAACAATGTCGACAATGCCAAATTCGCCAACTTCTTCAATAACGATGGTGGTCCCTGTTTCACGCTGCATTTCCTGGATTACTTTTCCACCGGGGCCAATGATCGCACCGATGAATTCCTTGGGAACCTTCATCTGGAAGATGCGGGGAACAAATGGTTTAAAGTCGGGACGTGGCTCAGAGATGGTCTTTGCCATTTCTCCAAGGATGTGCATGCGTCCCTGGCGGGCCTGTGTCAATGCCTCACGGAGAATGTCGAATGATAAGCCGTCAACCTTGATGTCCATCTGGCAGGCGGTGATTCCATCGCGGGTACCGCAAACCTTGAAGTCCATATCGCCCAGGTGATCTTCGTCACCTAGGATGTCGGATAAAACAACATAACGCTTGTTATCCGTGATCAGTCCCATTGCGATCCCGGAAACAGGTTTGGCAATTTTCACGCCGGCATCCATCAGTGCCATGGTTCCGGCACAAACTGTTGCCATGGAAGAACTTCCGTTGGATTCAAGGATGTCGGAAACAATGCGGATGGTGTACAAATTATCGGCTCCCTGTGGGATCATGTTTTTCAGTGCGCGAAGTGCTAGGTTCCCGTGGCCGATTTCACGACGGCCGGTGCTGCGGATAGGTTTTACCTCACCGGTTGCAAATGAAGGGAAGTTATAGTGCAGGATGAAGTTCACTTTTCCTTCGATAATGGCTCCATCGATGGCCTGCTGGTCAAGTTTTGTACCAAGGGTGACTGTGGTCAGCGACTGGGTTTCGCCACGGGTAAAGATGGCCGAACCGTGCGCTGCCGGTAAATAGTCGATCTCGCTCCATATCGGGCGGATCTCATCAAGTTTGCGGCCATCCAAACGCTGACGATTGTCCATCGTGGCATTGCGGATGGCATCTTTTTCAACTTCATGGTAATAGCGGCCAATCAGGTTCTTGTTGGCCTCTTTTTCCTCATCGGTCAATGTGGCAACAAACTCAGCTTTGATGGCTTCGATGATCTTTTTGCGATCATGTTTGTTTGCGTTTCCGCTGGAAGCCATGTCATAAACCTTCTGGTAGGTGGCTGTTTTAACCTTTTCCTTGAATTCAGGATTGTTCGATTCGTGGGAGTAAACACGTTTGACTTTTGATTTTTCAATCATGTCAGCAAGTTCGAGCTGGGCTTTGCACTGGACAATGATGGCATCGTGCGCCACACGGATCGCTTCGACCATATCCTCTTCGGATACCTCTTTCATCTCTCCTTCAACCATCAGGATGTTGTCAATGGAGGCTGCCACAATCATGTCGATGTCGGCGTCAACCATGGCATCGATATTCGGATTGATGACGAACTGCCCTTTGATCCTTGCAACCCTGACCTCTGAAATGGGGCCGTTGAAGGGGATGTCACTCACTGAAAGTGCTGCGGATGCGGCAAGACAGGCAAGTGCATCGGGCAATACATTGGTGTCGGCCGAGATCAGGGTGACAATTACCTGGACTTCGGCATGGTAGTCATCAGGAAACAGCGGGCGGAGCGCCCTGTCAATAAGCCTTGAGATAAGGATTTCGTAATCGGACGGACGGGCTTCTCTTTTGAAAAATCCCCCGGGAAACCTGCCGGCGGCTGCGTATTTTTCACGATATTCAACCGACAAGGGCATAAAGTCAACGTTCTCTTTGGCTTCCTGCATGGCTACAACCGTAGCAAGGATCATTGTGTCGCCCATCTTGACAACAACAGACCCATCGGCCTGTTTGGCGAGTTTGCCGGTTTCAATTGAGATTTCCCTGCCATCGGCCAGGGTAAAGGATTTTGTTATTCCATTCATGTGTTTGGTCTCTTTCAGATATTAAAAGAGGCAATTATCACATTGCCTCTTTCTTGATTTATAAAGAAAATAGTTAATTTATTTACGGATACCGAGTTTTTTTATGATGTCACGATAACGTTGAATTTCTTTGCTTTTCAGATAATCCAGCAATTTCCTGCGTTTGCCTACCATGATTACAAGCGAACGCTCAGTAACCATGTCTTTCTTGTTGATCTTCAGATGTTCGGTAAGATGCTGGATTTTCATGGTAAACAGGGCGACCTGTGCTTCGGTTGAGCCACTGTCAAATTCTGATTTTCCGTGTTCTAAGAATGCTTTCTTTTTTACTTCAGGTGCTAAATTCATTGCTGTAAGTGTTGTTTCTGATTAACTTAATAGGCCTTTTAAACGGGCTGCAAAATTATGTATTTCTTTTGATATAACCAAATAATTCTTTATCACCAACAATATTTCTCTGTCTGATGAAAAAATCGTATTTTGGTCATGTCCTTTGCAAAAATAGTAAAATTATGACAAAAATAAAAGGTTCGACGGTACTTATTACCGGCGGAGCTGCCGGGATAGGCAGGCTGATGGGTAGTATGTGTCTGCATGATGGTGCGAAACAATTGATAATCTGGGATATAAACAAGGAAAAGCTGGAGGAGACAACCCGTGAATTAAGGGCTTTGCATTTCATTGTTCACCCATGGCTAGTTGATGTTGCAGATGTTTCACAGGTAGTGGAAATTGCCGGGAAAGTGAAAAATGAAGTGGGAGAAGTCGACATTTTAATAAACAATGCCGGAATAATTACCGGGAATAAGGATTTCAAGGATTTCACCCACGCTGAAGTTGACAAGATCATGGCAGTTAATTCAAATGCGCTGATGCATGTCACCCTCGAATTTTTACCCGGCATGATCAGGAAAGGATCCGGGCACATTGTAAATATCTCTTCTGCGGCCGGGATGCTGTCAAACCCCATGATGTCGGTGTATTGTGCCAGCAAATGGGCTGTATCCGGATGGTCCGAGTCTATGAGAATCGAACTTGAGGCATCGCGCAGCGGGGTGCATGTAACAACGGTCAATCCTTCCTACATTGATACCGGCATGTTCGCAGGTGTTAAGGTTAACCCTGTCATGCCGCTGCTCAAACCTGAGATACTTGCGGCCAGAGTTGTCAGGGCCATCCAGGGCAACAGGCTCTTTGTAAGGTCGCCTTTCATGGTAAAACTTGTGCCATTTACGAAAGGAATTATGCCGGTTCGCTGGTTCGACCTAATTGTGGGCAGATGGCTGGGTGTGTATGGTTCGATGAAGGGATTCAGGGGGCATGAAAAAGGTAAGAATAGTTGAAAATGCAAAATGCAAAAGCAAAATGCAAAAAAAAGGGGGTGATGTATGAATGAGCAGGTGAGATTGGCAACTGAGAAACAACGGGCGTTTTTCAATACGCATAAAACAAAGGAAACAGGTTTCAGGATTTCCCAGCTGAAAACATTAAAAAAGGCAATTTTAGCCTATGAAGACCGGCTGTATGAGGCGCTCTGGACGGATTTGCACAAATCAAAATTTGAAACATATGCAACCGAAATAGGGCTGGTACTGACAGAGATAGGCGAGCACATCCGCCATTTGCGCAAATGGTCGAAGCCCGAACGGGTCTATACGAACCAGGCGGTGCATTTCTGGGCGACCAGCCGGATCTACAAGGAGCCCTATGGCCTTGTTTTGATCATTGCCCCCTGGAATTATCCGTTTCAGTTGTTGATCAACCCTTTGGTTGGTGCCATTTCCGCCGGGAATTGTGCAACACTGAAGGCGTCGGAATACACACCCCATGTGGCAGAAGTAATGGGACGGATGATCGCGGAGTTCTTTCCGCCTGAATATATTACTGTTTTTGGCGGAGGACGAGTAGCAAACCAGGCGTTGCTCTCCCAGGCATGGGATTATATTTTCTTCACCGGAAGTCCTGCCGTTGGCAAGGTTGTAATGGAAGCGGCGGCAAAAAACCTTACACCTGTTTCACTGGAACTGGGAGGGAAAAGTCCATGCATCGTCGACAAGGATGCCAACCTGAAAATCGCGGCCAGCAGGATTGTGTGGGGGAAATATATCAATGCCGGGCAAACCTGCATTGCACCCGACTATCTTTATGTGCATCAATCGGTGAAAATCGAGTTGATGGAGCTGATGAAATTGAAAATACGGGAATACTTTGGCGAAGATCCCAAAACAAGTCCTGATTATGTGCATATTGCCACCATTCCCAAAACCGAACGCCTTGCCGGATTGCTGCAGGGGGCACACCTGGTCACGGGTGGCGAAGTTGACATTGAATTGCGCTACATCGCACCGACAATCATTGATGGCGTGAAACATGACGACCCGGTGATGCAGGAAGAGATCTTCGGCCCCATCCTGCCGGTGATGGAATTCGGGGATATTTCGGAGGTGGTAAATTATGTGAATGCGCATCCCAGGCCACTCGCCCTGTACTATTTTTCCGACAGCCGGGCAAAACAGGAAGAGATCCTCAAAACGACCTCATCTGGAGGTGGATGTATCAACGATGTATTGATGCATATTGCCAATGATCGTTTGCCTTTCGGCGGTGTCGGCAACAGCGGAATTGGACATTACCACGGGAAATACAGTTTTGAGGTGTTCTCACATGCCCGTTCTATCATGAAAAAGGCTAATTTTATTGATATTCCAATCAGATATGCCCCTTATAAAAACAAGATCAGGCTTCTTAAAATGATCATAAAATAACGATTATGGAAAATATCAAAGAAGAATTCAGGGTTAAGGGTGAAGAGTTGGTCGAAAAGGTCAAACAACTCATCCACGAAGGAAATGTGCGCAGGCTCATCATCAAAGATGAAGATGGCAAGGTCTACCTTGAGATCCCGGTCACGTTCGGACTGATAGGCGCCATTTTTGCACCAATGCTGGCAGCAGTCGGCGCAGTTGCAGCGATGGTGGCGAATCTGAAAGTTGAAGTTGTCAGGGACGAGGAGCCCCCTGCCCCGGAAAAAAAGGATGCTATTTAATATCCGTAGCTTTGGCCTCTTCCATGATTACATCATAGGAGTAGCCTGAGCCAAAATCCTTGTTCAGGGATATGATCCCTGTGAATGTTGCCGTTGTGCCGAGAACGAGTTTGTCGGTGGTGGTTACGGTCAGGTCGAA
Organism: Bacteroidota bacterium; assembly: GCA_026391835.1. Classification (GTDB taxonomy): domain Bacteria; phylum Bacteroidota; class Bacteroidia; order Bacteroidales; family FEN-979; genus CAIVAT01. The sequence goes on along the minus strand of JAPLDF010000065.1, from coordinate 94,052 downwards.
TTTTTCGGAAAAGTCAGTTCCATCCTGCAAATGAACCCAGTTTTTATTCATGATCTGATCGTTGTACCTGACAACAATGCCCCTGATGGTAACTGTTTTCCCGGCATACCCGCCCGGGTTTTTATAAAGATCGGCGATGGTAATGGCACCCTTGGGGGGTGTGATTGATACATCAGTCCAGCGTTTTATTTCAACTTTTTGGGGAGTTTTTGGCTGCTGTTCAGTATTTGCAACTTCAAGGCTGCCCTTGGGATCCTGGACAAAAAATATGGAAGGAAAGGTGCGGTTTAACTCTTTGCTTACAAACGCTTTCATTTCGAAGGCCTGGCTGTAATATACCGAATCGCCGGGCTTTGAATCATGTTTCACAATTGCCATCCAGAACTTGTTCTCATTTTCCTGCACCTGCAGATAGGTGTAATTGGATGTTTGTATGACCTCTTTGACAACAACTCCATGTGTACCCGGGGGCAGAACCCTTGCATTGCTTTTTCCCCCGCTTCTGTAGCAGGTTGTCACGATAAAAAAAACACCCAGGACCAATAAGACGGCGGTTACTATTATCTTGTTTCTATTCATAAAAACAGGTGTTAAAAATTTTAGATTTTCAGGGCACAAAGATATAATAATCATTTCACATGGTTCCCTTCATAATGATATCTGGTTCCCGGGAGGATAATAGGTTGTAAGACAGAGTACTTTAGGGAGAAGACCGGCTAAAACCTTTGAGTTATATTGATGTAAATACGGTTAAACGTGGATGTCTTATCAAAGGTTCCTTCATAATAAAGGCCGCATGAAAGTTTCTTTAAAATGCGCCATGTAAAATTCACTTCCCCCATATTTTGGACCAGTTTTGTCTCCCCGCTGTAAAACTTATAGCTCACATAGCGATAGTCCAATCCCGCAGATAGTTTTCCCGGAACAAGATCGCGGGTAAGTCCAAGACTGTAGATCTGTCCCGACATATAACTTGTTTCCAGGATGGTAGCCGAAAGGGTGGCTGCCACGTTTATACCTGGAATATTGTTGAATGTCAGGTAACCGTAAATGTTTTTTGTTGGCCGGGGATCGTTTTTACTGTTCCTGTACCCAGCGTTGGCGCCAAGGGATATCAGCCTGACAGGCTGGTAATTGACCTGGAACGTCAACCCCTGCACACTTGCAGCTGCGAGCAGCGTACTGACAATATCCTTATAGGTTTCATAGTAGATGACATTCTGCCGGGTACTGTATGAAACAGACAGGGACAACTTCCTGAAAGGCCTGTATCTCAGGGATAAATAGAGGTTGGAAAGGGTAGGGGAATTGTCTTTTTTATAGGTTGCCTCCTTGCTTACAGCAGTATCCAGCGGATTCATCGTTTGTTTATACATGTCAACTTCAACCGATCCGAAGAAAAACAAATTGCGTATCAGTGAGTTGGTGTGCTGCAAATAGGCAAATCTGCGATCGGTGCTACCGTTGTTTGTTTGATCTAGAAAGGCAACGGTCGTTTGCATGGTACCGTTTTTTCCCGCAAGGTCATGGCCAAGATATGCACCCACCTGCACAAGAGCTGCGTTAAAGCTGTAATTCCGGTAGTCAGGCCTCGTCCCGGCAATAACACCAATTGTAAAAGCACCGGCCTTCGCTTCATACTGGAGCCCGTCTATTGCCCCAACATTGGAAATTCTCGGGTTGATTTTTCTGCCCAGCCAGATCGTGTGGTGCCTGTTAAACGCATAATCCAGCGCGAAGCTGTATATTTTCAACCCGTTGAATATGTCGGTTCGAATAGCGGTATCACCCAGCTTGTGCGCAAATGCAATGTAGATTTCTGCCGATAGTTTCGAATTTCCAATGTTTTGAATCCCCAGGGAAAAGGTATACTTCATCCTCTGGGAATTGGCTGTGGCATTTGAAAAATTCAGATAGGAAGCGACCGACAGGTTTCCGGTCACGATCTGGGTCCGTTTTTTTTGCTGCCCGGCTTTCGTTACAGTTGAATCCTGGCTTGCGGCAACAACAGGAACGTCTGCCGCGGCATTTTTGTTCCAGGTGGAGGCTGTCTGTAGGGCTTTTTGCGTGGAATAAATCAAATCACCCACAGCCAGCTTTTCAGCGGATATTGGAACGCAAACACATGAAATGGAGGAGATTTCCCTGACTACGACCACCGGAACCCGAACGCCATTCTGGATGGAGAAAAGTGTGTCCCCGGCTGAAATGTTTTCTGTTGACTGAAATTTAACATATACATTCTGTGTGGTTACATAGGATACTTTTCCTTCCTTATTCTCATAGGTTGTTTGTCCTTTAAGGATTGGAACAATAAGCATTAACAGTATGACAGGGGGGAAATTTTTCATGGCTCTGGCTTTACTCTTTGCTGTCGATTGTACTTTTCATCAATTTAGGCGTATTTCCCTGCGGATGGCAACTTAAACAGGCGACACTGTTGTAGGAGTACCCGCTGATACCCTGGTGTTTGTTGTTCATCGATGACTGAGGATGACAAGATGTTGTGCAGGTGAAAACGGCATAGTTGGCCGGGTTTGTATGGCAGTCGGAACATGTACTCCAGTTGTTTTTATGCTTTCCGGAATAAATCGGGAAATAGAGGCCGTCGTGATTCCAGTTTGCGGGAGACCATGCAGTTTGTGTATGACAATCGGCACAGGTGGTCGGAAACTGTGATGCCGCATGCGGTGGATTGTTTGTCAGGTTATAATTTGTCTGGTGGCATCCGACACAGGTATTGGGTGTTGCATTATAGTTTCCGTTGTGGCAATCGATGCAGCTCACCGTGACATGCGCGCCAGCCAGTACATAATAATTGCTGTGGATCGGGAAAGTGGCGGGTGTCCAGTTTGGATTCGTGGTGTGGCAGGTAATGCAGGTTGTCGGAATGTTGATGGCTGCGTGATTTGGGTTTGTCGAAGCATTGTAATTCGGGGTATGGCATCCTGCACATGTATTGGGGGTATTGACGTAGCTTCCCTGGTGGCATGCAAAGCAATTGTTGGCGATGGTTGCATGGGCGCCGGTGAGCGGGTAGGTGATGTTATGATTGAACGTCGAAGGGGACCATGCTGTTTGTGAATGACATGTTTCACAGGTTGTGGGGAAGTTGGCCGTTATATGGTTAGGGTTTGTCGACTGGTTGTATTTTTCTGAATGGCAGCCGAAACATAATTTCGGGGTGTTGGCATAATTACCCTGGTGGCATTTGGCACAATCATTTGCAATTGGAATATGTGCACCTGCAATAATGTAATAGTTGTCGTGGATCGGGAAGGTCGCCGGTTTCCAGCCAGGTTGTGTGGTATGACAGGTTCCGCAATCAGTGGGAATATTGTCTGCGGCATGGTTTGGGTTTACAGATTGATTGAAATTCTGCATGTGGCAGCTGACGCAGGTGGTTGGGGTATTGGGATACCCGTTCGCATGGCATTTGATACACTCGGTTGTTGAATGTGCCCCGGTTAATGGGAAAGGGGAAGAATTATGGGAGAATGACCCCTCCTTGGAGCCGGTCGGGTGACAGGCGAAACAGGCCGGGCTGTTGTAGGCATATCCCTGGACGTCACCATGCTGTCCGTTCATATCGGGCTGGTTGTGATCGTGGCAATCGATGCAGGTGAATTGTGCGTAGCTGGCCGGGTTGGTATGGCATTCGGCGCAACTGTTCCAGGTACCATTGTGTTTTCCCGAGTAAATAGGAAATGATTTGGCATCATGCTCACGGTATTCGGCAGGTTTCCATCCCGGGTTCGTGGTATGGCAATCTTTACAACTTGTTGAAAACCCGATGGTGTTATGATTGGGGTTTGAAGTGCCGTTGTATGTTGGTTCATGGCATGTAAAGCATATAGGTGAAGCTTCAGAATAATTCGAATTTTTATGACATTCCTGACAATTGCTGATTTTATGACCGCCGGTGAGCGGGAAAAAACCATGATTTATAGATGCACCCGTCCATGAAAAAGCGTTCATGGAATGACATTCGGTGCAGTTGGTGGAAAATTTCGAATGGTCCGTTTGTGGCGGAACCGGAGCTTTATGACAATCAATGCATTCCACGCCAAGCGGGGCAAAATTGAGCAAGGAAGCGGACGCATTCTTGTGGCAGGCAAAACAATCGGTGGCAAGATGTTTTCCAACCAGCGGGAACCGGCTTTTCTGGTGCAGCTCCGTGATGTTGTTCACTACCCACGAAACAGGTGTATGGCATCTTCCGCAATCGGGACCCAGAGTCTGATTATGCATGTCGGTGTGACAAGAAACACACTCTGTGCCCGCTTTTGTAAAATCCAGGGATGTGTGGCATAATTTGCAGTTCACCGCCTGGTGCTGCCCGGTAAGCGGAAACTTCGTCGTACTATGGTCGAACACCAGGGTTTTCATGTCGATGGTCCACCCGGCGGTATTGTGGCAATCCATGCAGTTGACGGCAAAACCATCACCATGCGGTGATGATTGTGAAAACAGGCTGACAGAGAGTGCCAACAGCAGAATTAATGATGACAGTTTTCGCATTTGAATTCTTTTATTTTGTATAGAACAAAAGCAATATCTTTCTCCTGTTTTACCTTGTGACATTTGATACAGGCAACATCCTTATGTCTTCCATCCAGTGGAAACAGCGTTTTATTGTGATCAAATTTTGCAGCGGGTTTGAATAAGACAAGGTCGTGACACCTGCTGCAATCTGTTTCGCCATTCTGTTCAAACTGGTTTGCGTGCATGTCGTTGTGGCAATATGCGCACCTGGTGGGCAGGCCATTGAATTGCTGACGAACGGTCCCGTCGCTTCCCTTCCTGAAATGACAATCGCGGCAGGTTTTCTTTGTATGCGCCCCGGCGAGTTCAAAGCTGGTTGTTTTGTGATCAAAAGCTATTGAGTTCCACTTGCTCTCATTGTGGCAGTTTTCGCAACCGGCATCAGGATAAAACTTGTCACTGATAATGGTTTGATGAATATTGGTATGACAATCAACGCACCGCTTTCCGATTTCCCTGAAATGCCAGTTCGTATCACCCCGGGTGATCTCCTTTTTATGGCAGGCAAAACAAGGTGTTGCCAGGTGCGCTCCCTTCAACCTGAAAGCCCCCGCATTATGCTGTTCTATGGTAAAGGTGAATTCGTTGAATCCGTTCACGGTATGACATTGTGAACAGTCGGGAGAAACGCCTTGTTTTTCGAATTGGGTTTTATGATAGTCGGCGTGGCAGTCAACACAGCGGCCAAATTTTAAGGCATTGGTAAGTTTTGTTTTGTGGCAGGCATTGCAGGTAACCTTAAGATGTTTTCCTTCGAGTATGAAATCCGTCTTGTTGTGATCAAAATTCTGAGCACCCTTGATTATGCTGAATGATTGTTCACTATGGCATTGCGTGCAGTTAGTCCCGAATTTGCCGTTATGGGCGTCTTTGTGGCAACTGGAGCAATTGTCGAATCTGACTCCTTTGAATTCCTGGAATTTCTGCCCATTCTGTACCCCCGTCTTGTGGCACAGCACGCAGGCGACCTGCTGGTGTTTGCCGGCCAGTTGGAATTTCGCCTTGCCATGATCGAAGTTTTTTGCCGGTTTGAATGCTTCGGCAACGTGACAATCTGTACAGTTGGAAGAAAGCGTTTGCTGGTGATAATCCGCATGGCACGTTAAACAGGTTGTGTTTAACCCCAGGTAGGTGAACTTTTTCTTCTTTATTTTCTGATCCTTGATGAATTCAGGTTTATGACAGTCGATGCAGAGTTTTTTTGCATGCGCACCGGTCAGGTTGAACCCTGTTAAACTGTGGTTAAACTTTTCCTTTACAAACCGTATAATTTGAAAATTCAATCCGTGGTGATCACTGTGACAGGTAACACACTCCTTCCCCGCAATATCAGACGATGCATGATATCCTTTTTTTAACACGACCCTGGCTTTCAGTTCCGTATGGCAGTCCAGGCATTTTTGATTGGAAACTTTTTTCCCCAGGATATGACATTTGGTACAATTCGTCATTCCCTCAAGCTGGGTATGAACTTTTGCCAGTTCCCCCGGTGAGATTTGGGCAAAACCATGATAACTGCCCATCAGGACGAGAAAAATAATAAAATAAATATGCCCTTCCCTTAATTTCATGTGCCTGATTATACTGGTTGAGGTTATCCCACAAATTTTTAAATGGACCCGATCATAATATCTTTAATGAATTCTGCCCGAATCTGCTGTCTTTTCCTCGTAAATCTGCGAGAACAACTCCCTGTTATTTATGTTTTAAAATCGCTTCACCAAATTTTTTGGTGATCTCCAAACCTACCTTCTTCAGGAACTGGGTTGGGAGTTCGCCTCCGGCAAAAATATAGATCAGGTCATTTTTGACTTTTATCTCTTCACTGCCCGTTGTTGGCGAAAGCAAAACGAATTCCTTGTCAATCTTCACCGGGGTGGTGTTGAAAAGCACTTTAATTTTCCCGGAGGAGATGGCTTCATTTATTTTTTCATTGTTTTTTGGTTTTAACCGGCTGAAAACCTCGCTGCGATATGAAATTGTCACATCGTTCTGATCGGCAAGCGAAAGCGCGGATTCAATCGCGGAGTCACCCCCTCCGACAATCATGATCGCTTTTCCTGATATTGCTTCGGGTTCCATAAGCTTGTAGGCTACCTTTTCAAGTGTTTCTCCGGGGATGCCCAGTTTTCTTGGGGTACCGCGACGTCCGATCGAAAGAAGTACGGTTTTCGCCGTAAATTGTTCTCCGCTCAGCGTTTCAATTTTAAAATGGCCGTTTTCGGATAGGATGGCTTCTACCTTTGAATTTTCCCGGATGGTGATGTCGTTCTTTTTCAGGACAGTCTTCCACAAATCGAGCAATTCCGACTTGCTCGTTTCATAGAGCTTTACTTTACCGTACAGCGGCAGGTCCATGGCTGAAGTCATGACTATTTTAGACCTTGGAAAGGTGAAAACCGTTCCACCCAGGGTGTCCTGGTCCAGGGTGAGAAACCTGAGCTGATGTTTTTTTGCTGTAAGCGATCCCGAAATCCCGGCGGGTCCTGCCCCTACGATGATCAGGTCGTAGGTGGCCTGGTGGTTTTTTTTCAGTGATTTTACAATATTTTCAACCGACTGCCTGCCCTGTTCCACGGCGTTTTTGATGAGCCCCATGCCTCCCAGTTCACCGGCAATAAATATTCCAGGGATATTTGACTCAAAGTTCTGGTCAATATGGGGGAGTTCGACCCCTCTTTTTTCAGTACCGATACACAGTGTAATAGCCTGGGTGGGGCAGGCATGAAAGCAGGCACCGTGCCCGATACATTGCGAGGCATTGATGGTTGTGGCTTTGCCATTCCTTATTCCAAGGATATCCTTTTCGGGACAGGCAGCAATGCAGGCCCCGGTCCTGATGCAACTTCCCTCATCAACCACAGGATGAAGGGAAACAGGCTCATACATTCCTTCCAGTTTTGCCTTGACAATTTTCTCCTCAACCTTCTTCGAATCCCGTTTTTGTTTGCGAAGGTAAATGATGACCACGATCAGGCAGAAAAGGATCGCCACCGAGTAAGCTGCAAATTTTTCAAACAGTAATTCCATGGTTAAAAGATCCAGCGATATCCAAAAACGATTGTTACCGTAACGTGTATGATCATGATGATCAGCATCACGAGTGCAAAAGGCAAATGGGCTACATGCCAGTATTTGAACAGGTTCTGCATGATCACAAGCCTTTCGATCCTTCTGTTGAGTGAGATATCACTTTTCACAAGGTCCAGTACCTGTTTTTGCTGCGGTTTGGTAATTTTGTTTCGCCTGAGGACCTTTTTTACGTTGAGAAGTGTTCTCCGGTCGTCGCTGTATTTTCTGATATAGCGCACCAGGAAGTTTTTATGATATAGTTCAACTTTCTTCTTTGTTGATTCTACAATTACATTGTAGCTTTCAGCATCCAGGGATACAAGTTTCTGGATGTTATCGCCGATGCCGCTCTTCAATTCCCGTACTTCATTTAAACTTAATTCGCGGCCTTCTATTGTACGGGGGATTTGAATATAGATAAACCGGCCGATAATTCCACTCACAAAGACAGCCACCATGCTCCAGAAACTGATTGCCACAAGCCCCCCGAATTTGAAAGAGGTATGAAACAGCACCAGGATGGGCCCAAGTGAACAAAGGAATATGTGAAACTCGAGCCAGTGTTTAAGGATGCCGACACGGTTAAAAACCCTGAACCGCTTGCGTGCCATGTAGAAGGCAACACCGATGATCATCAGTAGGGATCCGATGATACCAAACCCGTGCCCCCAGACTCCGCTCGGCTTCAGGTTTAAGTGACCGGGATGAAAGAACCGATCTTCAATTCCCAGGCTGTAATAGGAATACCCGATGTACGAAATTGTAATGAACACGAACAATACAATCGCGGACAGAACGAAAATATAAAGGATGTGTGCGATTTTTGACATTGCCTGGATATCTGGAAGAGTCTCGTGAATCATTGCGACGGACAATGATCTCCTCCGGCAAAATTAAGCAAAAGAGGGCTTAAATTTGTAATTCCCTCTTATTGAGAATGCTTCTAAATATTGATACCTAGCAAATTAGTCTTTGCCAAAGAAGATGTTGTACGATAACTCCGCCTGGTTGACCAGCATTTGCATGCCGTTCACTGCCCGGGCCTTCATTGTTTTTCCACGCTTCATGAATTCTGTCTCTGCCGGGTTATAGATCAGATCATACAAACAATGAGCTCCTGTAAGCATATGGTAGGGGATAGGCGGAAACAGATGCGTGTCGGGGAACATACCCACAGGAGTTGTATTGATAATGAGGAGGTGATTGCTGATCACTTCGAAGGTAAGATCCTCGTAGGAAATGATCCCGGGGCCGGTTTTATTGCGTGAAACAAAGATATGCGGGATATTCTTCTCTTGTAAAACATGGGCAACGGCTTTCGATCCGCCTCCTGTTCCAAGTACCAGGGCAGGGCCGCGAGGTACATGGTCTGTGAGTGTCCTGCTGAAACCCGGGGCATCGGTATTGAATCCTTTTGTGAGGACAATCCCGTTCATCCTGGTAATTTGAATTGTATTTACAGCACCGATAAGCCTGGCTGTTGCGTCCAGTTCATCCAGGTATGGTAAAATTTTTTCTTTATGGGGGATTGTTACATTGAGTCCGGCAAGCTCGGGATACTTTGCAAGCAGAATTGGGAATTCGCTCACGTTTTTTAATGGGAAGAGCCTGTATTCAGCATGGTTGTTGCCTGTTGACCGGAATTTTTCCTGAAACCACTGAGGCGACCACGAGTGATCGAGCGGAAATCCGATCAGCCCCAATATCACCATGCCTTTCCCCATTTCGCTATTTCGCCGTTTCCTATTTTGGCTGAAACTTCCCGTATTTAGCCGGCAGGAAGCTGAAAAAAGTATCACCCCTCAATCCAAGCCGTAACGTTTCAAGCGGGATAAGTTCTGCCGGGGCTATATTACCAAGATTCACATTGGCGCCAAAGTTTTTGATGAACCAAACCTGCTGTGCTTTCAGCGGGGCTTCCCAAAGCAGTTTATCCCCCTGGACTTTTGCCAGGATTTTTTTGATCAGGGCCACATGTGCCTTACCGGTTGCACGGTATATCCCCACATTTCCACTTTCCCTTGCCTCCCCGATCACTTTTAAGGCGCCGGCCTGCAACTCTTTTTGCATCATTTCGATCCATCGCCCGGGGGCGATGATAATTCCTGATTCCTTGGAACCAACTTCAGAAAGAACCGTGTAGTTTTTTGATAATTTGTGAATATACTCACATTTCACATCATGTTCCATAAGCATTGAGCCATCGGAAACTTCAATGGTATCGAGCCCCAACTGGTCAATATACTTCAGGTATTCATCATACTGGTTGCGGATGACGAAGGCTTCGAACAGTGTCCCTCCGACATAAACCCTGATGTTGGCCTGGTGGTATACCTTCACCTTCTCTTTAACCTTATTGCCAACCATGGATGTTCCAAACCCAAGTTTGACAAAATCAGCCAGGTGGCCTGCCGATTCAACAAAGTCTTCTGCTTCGCGCACACTTAAGCCTTTGTCCATAACCATCGCAATCCCGTTTTGTCGTGGTTTGGCGGTGCGGTCGGGTAAGAATGGGAGGTTGAATTGGGTCATATGGCTGTCTTACTTGTCATTTGTCACTTGTCACTTGTCACTTGTCACTTGTCATTTGTCACTTGTCACTTTTTTGATATGATCCTATCAGGTCAACAATCTGCGGATGATTCTGTGCGTCGGGGAAAGTAGTGAAAAGCCGTTTATGGCCGTCACTGTCCATCGCAAGGGCCTTCAGCATCGTTTCGTTTCCTTCCTGCGGTTTTCCCATCATGAAAAGGTAATAGGCCATGCCAAAATAAAAATCGGAATGGGTTTCATGGTATTGCAAGCCATCCTGAAGAACAGCATACCCTTTTTCATAATCTTTCAGGTCGGCGTACACCACCGAAAGGTCAAGCCATACATCCGTATCTTCAGGATCAAGTTCAATGACTTTCCTGTAGGAGCTGATCCCCTCCTCGATTTTTGAAAGCTTGATCTGGATATCACCAAGGATAAACCAGTATTCGGGGATGGAAGGTGTTAATTTGATCGCTTTGAGTATAAACGGCAGCGCCGCCTGTGGTTTTCCCAGTTCGTCATGCGAAACGCCAAGGCCAAGCCAGGCATCTGCAAACTCGGGATCCAGCTCAACAGCCTTGTTGTAATAGGAGATCGATTCGTCGAATTTCCTGAGCTTTTCGTAACATTCTGCAATATAATAATAGGTTACAGGCTCCGCATCTTCGTAAAAAAATGTTTCAACGTAGGTTTCAATCGCCTTGTCATAATTGCCAATGTTGGCATAACAATTGGCTTTGTTGAAGTAGGCGGATGAAAAAGTATCGTCAATGGCCAGGACATAATCGTAGGCATCAATGGCCTTTTCATACAGGTCGATGTTGCTGAAGGCGATGCCGAGGTTAAACCAGGCGGCGACAGAATATGGCTGGCGGTTAAGAAAGGTGTGCAGAAATTCGATGCAGCGTTCGGTTTGCTGGGAAACTTCACAGCAAAACGCAAATTCATAGAGTGCTGCATCATTTTCGGGATTCAGTTCAAGCGCTTTGAGCAAATATTCAATGGCCTGGTCATATTTGCCCATGTTTTCGTATTCGAAGGCAATGCTGGAGAAGATATCGTCGAGGTAATCGGCGCCCTCGACAGCCTTCTTGTACTCTTCAATTGCTTTTTCCGGTTTTTCGAGCTGACTGTATAGATTTCCCTTGGCGAGATGCAGATCGCTGTCGGAGGAATCGGCATGTTCAATCTCCTTCAGGATGCGCAAGGCTTCGCGATCTTTTTTCGCATTCACCTGGAATTGTGCCAGCTTAACCAGAATGGAGGTGGATCCCGGATGTTGCTCCAGGGCCTGGTTTATGGTCAGGAAGGCTTTCCGCTGCTCGTTCTTGAAAAAATAATATTCGATGATCTCCTCGAATTCGTCAACATCAAAGAAGAAATGCTGGTCCTGCTGGATCATCTTCTCAAACCGCCCCACAAGAGAGAGCGTTTCGCCGTCAAAATATGATTCAAAAGGTTCTTCCATTCAGATGGTTGATAAGACGGCCTTAATTTTTATTTTCCTCGCAGAATTCCATATCCAGGTTGAATTACCAGGAAAATTACCAGGTTTACCGCGATGCTTTTTGCAAAATTACGAAAAAAACTGATGACAGAAAGTGGGATGAAGGCAGGATTTTGTTTTTTTTATAAACAGAATTGACCGATCACTTGGAAATCTTATACATTTGCCTGAAAATAATCGTATGGCACTTATTAAATCGATTTCAGGCATCAGGGGAACCATTGGTGGGAAGCAGGGGGCAGGTCTTACACCGGCCGACCTTGTAAGGTTTACTGCAGCTTATGCAGCATTTTTGCTTGAAACACACCCGGGGGAGAAACTGTATGTTGTTGTAGGCCGTGACGCCCGCATCTCAGGGCTAATGGTGAACAACCTGGTTGTCGGGACGTTGATGGGAATGGGAGTTGATGTTCTTGATATTGGGCTGACCACAACGCCAACCACCGAAATTGCCGTTGTTGAAGAGCATGCCACCGGGGGGATCATCCTCACTGCTAGCCACAATCCAAAACAGTGGAATGCACTTAAACTGCTGAATCACAGGGGGGAGTTTTTTTCTGCTACCGATGGTGAAAGGGTGCTGGCAATTGCCGGAAAGAATGAATTTGATTATGCCGGAGTCAATGAACTGGGCAACTATAAAACGGATGATTCATATATACAAAAACACATCGACAAGGTGCTGGCCCTGCCGCTTGTCGACCGGGAAGCCATCAGGCAGGCGCATCTGCGGGTGGTGATCGATGCGGTAAACAGCACGGGAGGCATTGCAATTCCCGCATTGCTCAAGGCACTGCACGTTGAAAAAATTGACAGGCTTTATTGTGACCCAACCGGCCATTTTCCCCACAATCCCGAACCACTGCCCGAGCACCTGGGCGATATCTGTGATGCGGTGGTGAAAAACAGGGCCGACCTGGGATTCGTTGTCGATCCCGATGTTGACCGCCTGGCCATCATCAATGAGATCGGGGAGCCATTTGGCGAAGAATATACCCTGGTTGCTGTGGCTGATTATATCCTGCAGCATCAAAAAGGAAATACCGTTTCAAATCTTTCATCAACCCAGGCGCTCAAAGTCATCACGGAACGGGCGGGCGGTGCGTATTTTGCATCCGCGGTCGGCGAGGTGAACGTTGTTGAAATGATGAAAGCAACAGGAGCGGTGATTGGCGGTGAAGGAAATGGCGGTATCATCTATCCCGAACTGCATTACGGCCGTGATGCCCTGGTTGGGATCGCCCTCTTTCTGACATACCTGGTAAAATCAGGAAAAAAATGTTCGGCGCTCCGTGACCAGTTTCCCGACTTCTACATTTCGAAAAACAAAATTGAATTTTCACCCGAAATGAATATTGAGCAAATACTTGCCACCATTGTAAAGAAGTACAAGGCACATCAAATTTCCACCATTGATGGAATCAAAATCCACTTCGACAACGAATGGGTGCACCTGCGCCGGTCCAACACCGAACCGATCGTCAGGATCTATGCGGAAAGCGATATGATGGTCAAGGCCGATAACCTAGCCAGGAAAATAATCAACGACTTCAAGGATATTTTAAAAGACCTTTGATCCCATGTCCCCCCTGAAAAAAAAGAAAGCGAGAAAAGCTGTAAAATTCAAGGTAGTCACGATAAAGGTGACAGCAAGGCAGAAGAAATCGCTGGTGAATTACTGTAAATCGCGCCACACTACCCCCAATAAGCTGATTAAAAAGGCAATCCGCCCCTATCTTGAAAACTATTCCGATCTGGTTGTGGTGGTGAACAAACAGGAAAAGCTTAACCAGCTTCAGCTTTTTTAAGGTGCCCTGCTTTATTTCCGGCTTAAACCCGACTCATAGGGGGTCCGGTTCAAAATAGACCGTCCGAGTGTCACTTCATCTGTATGCTCCAACTCGTCACCAATTGACACGCCGCGTGCGATGGTGGTAAGTTTAAGATTGAATTCAGCAAGTTTTCTGAAAAGATAAAAATTTGTTGTATCCCCTTCGATGGTGGTCGGAAGCGCCAGGATCACCTCGCCGACTGTTCCGGTTGCCACCCTTGCCACCAGGGCATCAATGTGAAGGTTTTGCGGGCCGATGCCTTCCATGGGTGAGATAATACCTCCCAGTACGTGGTAAACGCCTCCAAACTGGCCGGTATTCTCAATGGCCATCACATCCCGGATATCTTCCACCACGCACACCAGGGCATGGTCCCGTTTCGGGTTTGCACAGATGGAACACACATCCTGGTCGGAAATATTCCGGCACTCTTTACAATAAATGATGTCATTCCGCATTCTGATTACTGCGTTACCAAGGGACTCAACCTCCTGCACATTCCGCTTCAGCAGTTGCAAAGCCATGCGCAGGGCGGTTTTCCGGCCAATACCCGGCAGTTTCGCGAGTTCGTTAACCGCTTGTTCAAGAAGTTTTGAAGGATAGGATTGCAACTGAAATAATTATTTACTTTGCAAAAGTAATTTTTTAAGGATTATGTTTCGAATTTCCATCATCACCCTGCTTACTTTTTTTTCCTGTATCCTCTATGGACAGGATACTGTAAATATTAAAGACAGCAGGGGGCTGCGGCAGGGTTACTGGCGAAAACTTGACTCGGCAGGCAGGATGGTTTATGAAGGCCGGTTCAGGGATGGGGTGCCGACGGGATCTTTTCGCTACTACTATCCCAATGGAAAGCTGAAAACAGTTTCGTCAATATCCGATAAAGGCAGGCGCGCCACAACGGTTTCGTACTTTCCAGGCGGCAGGAAGATGGCCGAAGGCAATTACCTCGACGAAAAAAAAGACAGCACCTGGCAGTTTTTCAGCGAATCAGACGGAACCCTTGTTTCCACGGAAAGTTACCAGGCCGGTATGATCAGCGGTTTGTCCAAAATATTTTTTCCGGAAGGCGGATTATCCGAATTGGTTTATTATAAGCATGGCATCAAAGATGGCCTTTGGGAACAGTATTTTCTTGACGGCAAGCTGAAATTGCGCGGCGCATTCAGGGAAGGTGAGAAGCAGGGCGCTTTTACGGTCTTTTATAATTCGGGCCGCCTGTTCATATCCGGCCAGTATTCCCAGGGGCACCAGGATGGAACATGGACCTATTACGACGAAAAAGGTGTTGTTTCAAAAAAAGAGATCTACGAAAAGGGGAAACTGTTAAAAACAGTCCCCCCCGGCAAATGAGGCTCACCTGTTGCTGAACGCCAGTGCACCATCTTTTTCATCAATCTCAATCTCCGAATCACGGTCAACGTTACCGGCAAGGATCATTTTTGAGAGTTCATTGAGCACCTGCTTCTGAATCACTCTTTTAATGGGCCTTGCGCCATATTGCGGATCATACCCGAGGCGTGCAATGAAAGCGATCGCTTTGGGTGTCGTTAAAAAGGAGATGTTGTTTTTCGCGAGCATTTGCTGTACATTTTCCAGCTGCAGCTCCACAACCCTGGTGATTTCCTCCATTGACAGTGGCTTGAACATGATGATTTCATCCACCCTGTTCAGGAACTCCGGCCGGATGCTCTTTTTAAGCAGTTCAAAAACAGCTTCCCTTGTTTTCTGGAACAGCGCCTCCCGGTTTTCACCCTGGTCATTTTCCATGTTCTCACGGATAATCGCTGACCCGATGTTAGAAGTCATGATGATGATCGTGTTTTTAAAATCGACTGTCCGCCCCTTGTTGTCTGTCAGCCGCCCGTCGTCAAGCACCTGAAGCAGGATGTTGAAAACATCGGGGTGCGCTTTCTCTATTTCATCCAGCAGGATCACGGCATAGGGCTTTCGTCTTACAGCCTCGGTAAGCTGGCCACTTTCCTCGTAACCCACATAGCCGGGAGGAGCCCCGATAAGACGCGAAACAGTGTGTCGTTCCTGGTACTCCGACATGTCGATCCTGATCATGTTGTTCTCATTGTTGAAAAGAAACCCGGCAAGTGCTTTGGCCAGTTCTGTTTTTCCGACACCGGTTGTTCCGAGAAAAATGAAGGATCCGATCGGACGCCGGCTATCCTGGAGGCCGGCCCTGCTCCGGCGGATAGCATCGGCAATCGCCCCAATAGCCTCATCCTGCCCGACAACTCGCCGGTGCAATTCATTTTCGAGTTCCATCAGCTTCTGGCGTTCACCCTGCAGCATCCGGGTTACCGGGATTCCCGTCCATCTTGAAACTATTGCGGCAATCTCTTCGGCACCGATCTCCTCATTGACCAGGGGGGTGTCTTTCTGGATCTCAGACAGGTTGTTTTTGAGCCCCTCGATTTCCTTTTCTGCCTGTGGTATCCGGCCATACCTGATCTCGGCCACTTTTCCCAGGTCGCCGCTCCTGTTGGCCTGGTCGGCTTCAAGTTTAAGCGTTTCAATCTCGTTTTTTCGCAACTGAATGGAATCTGCCAGGTCCTTCTCAGCTTTCCAGCGGGCACGCAGATCCTGCTGTTCGTCTTTGAGATTGGCAATCTCGGCACTCAGGGCTTTCAGCCGGATGTCATCATTTTCGCGTTTTATCGCTTCCCGCTCTATTTCCATCTGGCGGATTTTCCGGTCAATTTTTTCAAGATCTTCGGGCACCGAATTTATTTCGAGCCGGAGTTTTGAAGCAGCCTCATCGATCAGGTCAATGGCCTTGTCGGGCAGGAACCGCTCCGTGATATACCGCTGGGAGAGTTCAACCGCGGCAATGATGGCTTCATCCTTGATCCTTACATGGTGATGTGATTCGTACTTTTCTTTCAATCCCCGGAGGATGGAAATTGCATCGACAGTATCTGGTTCATTGACCATGACAGGTTGAAACCGGCGTTCAAGTGCTTTGTCTTTTTCGAAATATTTCTGGTATTCTTTCAGCGTTGTGGCACCGACAGCACGCAAATCACCCCGTGCGAGCGCAGGTTTGAGGATGTTCGCCGCATCCATGGCGCCTTCGCTGGCTCCGGCACCTACCAGCGTATGGATCTCATCAATAAATAGGATAATTTCACCATCGGCTGAAATAACTTCCTTGACAACACTTTTCAACCGTTCCTCAAATTCGCCTTTGTATTTGGCCCCGGCAATTAATGCGCCCATGTCGAGCGAATAAATCTGCTTGGTTTTCAGGTTTTCAGGTACATCCCCATCGATGATGCGGTGGGCAAGGCCCTCGGCAATCGCTGTTTTTCCCACCCCAGGTTCCCCGATCAGGATCGGATTGTTTTTTGTCCGCCGGGTGAGGATCTGCAAAATCCGCCTGATCTCTTCATCCCGGCCGATTACAGGATCAAGTTTTCCTTCACGGGCCAGGTCATTCAGGTTTTTTGCATATTTGTTGAGCGCATGGTAAGTCTCCTCCGCCGTCTGGCTTTTGACACTGCTGCCCTGCCTCAGCTGCTTCACTGCAGTCCGCAGGTCGGGTTCGGTAATACCATTGTCTTTGAGCAGGCGGGCTGCCTGGTCGTTTCCGGAAATAATTCCAAGTACAAGATGTTCAATGGACACAAAATCGTCTTTCATGTCGCGGGACACCGCCACAGCTTTCTGCAGGGCTTTATTGGCATCTGCCGACAGGAACTGCTCGCCGCCGCTCACTTTTGGCAATGATTCAATCATCTTGTCAAGTGCCTTACCAACGATTTCGGTGTTGACATTCATCTTCCTCAGAAGGTAAGGAATCACATTTTCATCCACTGTCAGTATGCCCTTGAGTATGTGGATGTTTTCAATAGACTGGTTTTGAAAAGCCGCAGCCAGATCCTGTGCTTTCTGGACCGCTTCCTGGGCTTTAAGTGTGAAATTGTTGAAATTCATAGTTTTGCTTCCTTTTTATAGTATGTTTGGAAGCCCGCAAATTTGTATCCAAACAGGAATTACAGGTTTTGCACTGAAAAAATGGCATAAGGCCATTAAATAATCCGCCGTTTTGACTGATTTTAATTATTTTTGTCCTTTCTGTGAATTTGTTAACACGTGAAGAAGAAAACCTTGGTCCTTGGAGCCAGTACCAACCCGGAACGATTCTCATATATGGCTGTGAGGAAGTTGAAATATGGAAACATACCGGTTGTTGCGGTAGGGCTCAGGGAAGGGGAGATCAGCGGCGTCAGGATTGAAAAGCCTTTTCCGAAATTCGAGGATATTCACACGGTAACCATTTATATTGGTCCGAAAAACCTGACAACCTATTATGACTATATCCTGGGCCTGAATCCCAAACGCGTGATCTTCAACCCGGGAACCGAGTCACCCGCATTTGCAGAACGGCTTTCGTCAGCAGGAATTGAAGTTGTTCACGCCTGTACGCTGATCATGATTTCCAACAATCTCTATTGATCCGCAAATGAGTTTGATGGTTCAATAATAACCATGGTCAATGGAGCGTTATGTAATAAGTAGCCGGAATCAAAGAAATTCTTATTTTTGCGGCAGCATTGAAACTCCAGATGAAACATTTCCTTCTTGTACTATTTGTTTTTTGCAGCGTAGTGGCCATGAGCCAGGACCCCGTTGTTGTACAGCCCAATGATACCGTTTGCTTTCACGACAGTATTACATTCATTGCCACTGTAACTACGGCTGGACCGCTTACATACCAGTGGCAAAAGGGAATCGACGATATCTCTGGTGCAACCGATTCCATTTATATCATCGATCCCGTAACAAGCAACTCTCCGGGTGTGTATCATTGCACCATTACTGCTGCCGGGATCATTGTTCCCGTCAACTCCGTTCAGTTATGGATGAAGCCCCGGATGTTCATTGATACTTTGTATCGCTATAACCCGCTCGGATGTTTTGGGGAATGCAAAGGGCAGTTCAAAACGCATGTTTCCGGCGGAACACCTTTCAAAAATGATCCTCCGTATATTTATGAATGGAATGGCGGGCATTCGCAGGATACCATCGTATTCGGCCTCTGTCCGAAACTTGTTCCTTATACCTTCAGGGTAACGGATTCATTGGGATGTTCGCTGGACACAACCTATTTTGTCGATTTTTTAAAATCGCCCAAGGTTACTTTTGAAATCCAGCCCGACACCCTGATCTATTTTACAAACCCCACCATCGAGGTAGTTTTTCCGGATTCGATGAAAAAGCATTTGATGAACTGGACCTGGGATTTTGGCGACGGTATTACAATCCGCGATTTGAACCCGGTTTCCCACACGTACGGAGAGGATTTTTTAAACAAACGGATGGAAACCTACAGTGACACCCTTAAACAGGGACATATCCGTATCCGGCTTACCTATACCGATGTAAATGGCTGTGATACGACAATTCTGAATGAATTTACCGTTAAACATGCAATCCTTGATATCCCCAATGTCTTTACGCCCAATGATGACAAGGTAAATGATAAATTCGTCATCCAGATTCAGAATGACACTGAAAAGGACTTTCGTAAGGCTTACCTGGCCAATGAATTCCTGGTGTTTGACCGGTGGGGACGAAAAGTGTACAACGAGGTTAATTACAAAAGTGAAGATTGGGATGGCGATCACCTTTCAGATGGAACCTATTTCTATATCCTGAAACTGACCGGACAATTTGGGGACCAGGTCAAAAAGGGTTCTGTGGCCATTCTCCGTATCAAATAATTGTCCCGGCTTATTTGAAGAGCAGCCTCATATAGAATCCCGGTTGCGACAGTTTATTCCTTTCTTTTTCACTGGTGAACATAGCCGACAGCAATTCAGCTATTTCCTTGTTTTTACGTGCTTTTCCCACCACCAGGTTAAATAGTTTTTCGGAACCCGCAAGGCGCTGAAGGGCCGACATTGTTCTGAATTCCTGTGAAAACCTGCGCTGCAAACGGGCATCAAAGGTTGCCAGTGCAGAGGCTGAGAAATCATTTTCACTGAAGTTTTTTTCCAGGATACCCGCAGCAATTTCACCACTGGCCATGGCATTGCCAATGCCCTCCCCGCTGAACGGATCAACCAGGAAACCTGCATCCCCGAGGAGAATAAACCGGTTACCAGAACGGTTGAATTTGTATGTACCCAGCGGAAGTACATGTGCCCCGGGCTTCCCAATGAGCCTCGCATGGGCGAACCTTGGGGCAACCAGGGGATCGTTTGCAATGATATCATCGAGCAGATGTGAAAGGTTTTCCCTGCGGTTGCTGATCCGGTCCTGCATAATACCTAATCCTGCATTGACACGGCCCCCCGTTGAAGGAAATATCCAGAAGTATCCCGGGAGGAGCCTCTTCAGGAAAATAAGCTCAATATAGTTTTCGGGGTGAAGACCGGTTACATTTTCATAATAGCCGCGAATTCCGATGCAGAAATGTTTTTTATCCACCCTTTCACCCTTGAGAAATTTCCTTACCGTGGAGTGGACACCGTCGGCCCCGGCAATAATTTTCCCTCGGAATTCATGGTTCTGCGTTCTTGCAAAAACATGATCGGTGTGGGTAACAACCTTATCCACTCGTTCACCCTGAAATACCTGTACGTTCGGGTAATCCGACAGTTTCCCGAACATGAAATTATCAAAATCATCCCGGTTACACACATAGCCGGGTGGGGGTTGCTCCCCGGTGCGGTGCAGTATAAAAGGGACATCGATCTCCCTGTGGTTTGGGGCGATGAAACGAATGCCCCAGGATGGAATTTTTTCGACATTGGCGATAAAGTCCTCATAAACCCCTCCGGGAATACGTTTCATGACATTCAGTACTTTGCCGCTCAGGGCATCTCCGCAGATTTTTTGCCTGGGGAAAATATCCTTTTCGATGATCCCGATCCGGAATCCTTTGGCTGCAAGGTGCAGTGCAAGGGTACAGCCTGCAGGCCCGGCCCCGGCAACCAGGAGGTCAAATTCATAATGAGCCATGGTAAATTACTAGCTGAATAAAAACAAAGACTACAAACTTACTTGAATAATCCCGTATTTTTTGCAATTTTGCCCGAAACGCCGGCAAATGAGAAAAGAAGAGCGTTTCAGGCTTGTCCTGGACTATTTCCTTGAAAACCATCCTGTGGCTGAAACCGAGCTCACCTATACTGCCCCGTATGAACTTGTGGTTGCGGTGATCCTTTCGGCCCAATGCACAGATAAGCGGGTGAATATCATCACTCCACCGTTTTTCAGCATGTTTCCTGATGTGAATTCCCTTGCTGCCGCAGATCCGGTGAGCGTGTTTGAATTGATCAGGAGTTGTTCCTATCCCAACAACAAGACCAGGAGCCTTATCGGAATGGCAAAAACGCTGGTTGAACAATATGGGGGAATCTTGCCATCCGACGTGGACGAATTGCAGAAAATTCCGGGAATTGGCAGGAAGACAGCCAACGTACTGGCATCGGTAATTTTTAATAAACCTGCCCTTGCTGTTGATACCCATGTTTTTCGTGTTTCCGCGCGCCTCGGGTTGACCAGCAATGCAAAGAATCCGCTTCAGGCAGAACAGCAGCTGGTTAAATATATCCCGGAAAATTTAAGATCGATTGCGCATCACTGGCTCATTCTTCACGGGCGATATATTTGCCAGGCCCGCAAACCCAAGTGTGACTCCTGCGGACTGACGGCCTGCTGTAAATATTTTATGACGAATAAGGCAACAAAAAGTTGTTGATAACTCAATTTTTGATTCTTAAGGTTGTCCGCTCATAATTTCTAATTTTGAGGGCTCATCATTTTTATTGAAACCAATTTTTATTTAACTGATTATGGCACAATTAACCATTGGGGATGCCGCCCCTGCGATAGAGTCTGTTGACCAGGATGGAAACCCGTTTTCACTGGGATCCTTCAAAGGCCAAAAGGTGATTATCTACTTCTATCCGAAGGACAACACACCCGGGTGCACGGCAGAAGCATGTAATTTGAGGGATAATTACCAGATTCTCAGCGATAAAGGATTTAAAATCATCGGGATCAGTGCTGATGATGAGAAGTCGCACAAAAAATTTTCTGAAAAATATGTATTACCTTTTACCCTCATACCCGATAAAGCAAAACAAATCATCACGGATTATGGTGTGTGGGGGAAAAAGAAACTATACGGAAAAGAGTATGACGGGATCAACCGGATGACCTTTATCATTGATGAAGCAGGGAAGATAGCGCATATCTTTACAAAAGTCGATACAAAGAACCACACAGCCCAGATCCTGAAAGCAATGGGTTATTAATATTTAATTTAAGGAGGACAAAACAATGGCAATCGAAGTGAATAAGGAAAAAGTAAAGGCCTTGCAGCTTACGCTGGATAAGCTGGAAAAGACCTACGGGAAGGGTACCATCATGCGGCTTGGCGATAACGCCATTGAAGCAGTCGAGTTCATCTCAACAGGATCGATCGGATTGGATTCGGCACTGGGGATCGGTGGCCTTCCAAAAGGGCGTGTCATTGAAATCTACGGCCCTGAGTCATCGGGAAAGACGACCCTGGCATTGCATGCAATTGCTGAATCTCAGAAAGCCGGGGGCATCGCTGCCTTCATCGATGCTGAGCACGCTTTTGACCGTTTTTATGCGCAAAAACTTGGCGTTGATGTTGAAAATCTTTTGGTTTCCCAACCGGACAACGGGGAGCAGGCGCTTGAAATTACCGAAAACCTGATCCGGTCAGGGGCCATCGACATCATTGTAATTGACTCAGTGGCAGCCCTTACTCCCAAAAGTGAAATTGAAGGGGAGATGGGTGACTCCAAAATGGGTTTGCAGGCCCGCCTGATGTCTCAGGCACTCCGGAAATTGACAGCCACCATCAGTAAAACAGCGACCTGCTGTATTTTCATCAACCAGCTGCGGGAAAAAATCGGAGTCATGTTCGGCAACCCCGAAACAACCACTGGTGGCAATGCCCTTAAGTTTTATGCCTCCGTCAGGCTTGATATTCGCAGGCAGACTCAGTTGAAGGAGGGGGATGAGGTTGTGGGAAACCACGTGAAGGTCAAAGTAGTTAAAAATAAAGTTGCACCGCCATTTAGGAAAGCTGAATTTGATATCATCTTTGGAGAGGGGATCTCCAGGGCATTCGAGATCATTGACCTGGCTACGGAGTTGAATGTTATCAAAAAAAGTGGTTCATGGTTCAGTTATGGCGATACCAAACTGGGACAGGGAAGAGATGCTGTTAAGAAGATCCTGCAGGACAATCCCGAACTGGCAGATGAACTTGAAGGTAAAATCCGGGTAGCATTAAGCAGCCATGTATAATATGATTAAAATCGTTGTCAGTTGTCTTCTGCTTTGCCTGTTTGCCATGTCTTCATGCCACCATGGAGGAGATACTGCAAACAGGCAAAAACAAACCGGGGATACGATGCATCAGAAACTCGAAATTCTGAATAAGCAAATTGAAGCTGATGCTTCAAATCCGGACCTTTATAACCTGCGGGCCAAATGTTACCTGCTTGATCACGATTTCGACAATGCACTGAAGGATGTTAACAAAGCAATTTCTCTGGATAATAACAAATCAGCTTCGTTTGTCACACTGTCCGACATATACCTTCTAATGGGGAAACCCGGGGAGAGCAAAGACGCATTAAACAAGGCGATCAGTAAAAATCCCCGCGACACCG
Organism: Bacteroidota bacterium; assembly: GCA_026391835.1. GTDB lineage: Bacteria > Bacteroidota > Bacteroidia > Bacteroidales > FEN-979 > CAIVAT01. The sequence goes on along the minus strand of JAPLDF010000065.1, from coordinate 70,878 downwards.
ATGCACTTCTTAAACTGGCGAAACTTTACCTGATTATCAAGGATTATAAAAACTGTTACGCTACGGTGAAGCAGTTGCTTGCCATTGATAATGGGAACGCATCAGCGTATTTCACAAGGGCCATCGGGTTGCTTGAGCAGGGAGATACCATCCATGCTGTGAACGACCTTAAACAGGCTGTGGATAAAAACCAGCAATACTTTGAAGCTTTTGTCCAGCTTGGTGAACTCTATTCGATGAAGAAAGATCCGGTGGCTGAGTTGTACCTGAAAAATGCACTGACCCTGCGTCCATCAAGCAGGGAAGCACTCTATATCCTGGGGCTTTATTACCAGGAAACCGGAATGTACGATAAAGCCATTGCTACTTATCATCAATTGGCCATATCAGATACTGCCTTTCGTGAAGCATCCTATAACACCGGGTATATTTACCTGGTTTACCTGAAAGACTTTAAAAAAGCAGTCCAGTTTTTCAGCGAATCAATAAAAAAGGATCCCACCTACTTTGAAGCTTTTTTTAACAGGGGATATGCCTACGAATTGTCGGGTGATTTCAGGAACGCATATGATGATTATCAGAAATCGCTAAAAATCAAAGTTAATTACGATAAGGCCATCGAAGGACTTAACAGGCTAGATAAGGTCAACGTTAAAAAATGATTTGGCGGGTTAGAAGATCATATCGTCATCTGCCGGGTAGAGAACACAGTGAATGGCAGACTGGGCATTGATCAGCTTGTACCCGTATCGCGTCTCGAACAACCTTTTACATTCCCTGACAGCATTTTCTTTAAAGGTTCTCAGGGGATTCTGGTACAATGTTAAAAAATCCTTCATGTCCTGGTATACATCGGTAAAGCATTCGGCGAGGCTGCCTTTTACAGGATCGTGGTGGCTCTTTTCATGGATATCTACAAAATAAAACTCGTCGGCAGGCCCGAACTTGTTGTAAAGCAGGTTAAACATTGCTTCCCACTGCTCTTCCGTAACGTAATGCTCAACCGCATCCTCATCGGTCACCTCAATATCAGGAAGCAGGGAGCTTTTAAGGTAGATCAGCGGTGTGACTTTCTGCAGGAAATTTAGCATGATCTGCAAATCATATGCTTCCGCTTTCTCCAGAAACAGGCAGAATTCATTGGCAACCGTAATCATCTCAAGTACTTTTACAGAGTATAAGGGATCATCTTCAGGATTTGCTGTTTTCGTTTTCATATTGTAATAATTTGTTTTTTAATGGTTACATGGAATACCCATATTCTCATTAACGGTTTGCATTGACGTTGTTAATATGGGCGTCTCATTTTGCCTTGCAGGTTATTATTGAATATAGTTTTCGAGGATAATCTTGTCCGCAATTTTTTTATGACCTTGCTCGTTCCAATGGACATCCCCCTCGATAAAATATTTTTTAATTACGCTGGTGTCTTGTGCTGTAATAAAATCCGGGAAAAAGTCAATGAACCTTATTTGATGTAGTTGTGCAAAGTCCTTCCAGATGATGACTTCTTTGCATTCCAGGTCATTTTGCCTGATTTGATCAGGCCAGGGGTATACGGCAATTGTTAGTTTGATGCCATTCCTGGTGCACAGGTCATACAGTTTTTGCATATTCCGGATAGCCAAACCAATTCCCCTTTTTCCCCATTTACGGTAAATCTCGTCATCAAATGTCCATCTGGGCCTTTCTCTCTGGTAATCTTTATCCGATGAAAAACCATTGGCAGCCGGTTCGGTATAGGGGCGCCCCGGGACTGCACGTTTATTATCCTGATTGGTTGAATTTCCTCCATTCTTTTTGGTTGAAATGGAGAGGATAAACGAATTCTCTTTAATAAAGGTCAGAATATTCTCAGCAAGGGTTGTAAAAAATGATTTCATTTCTGGTTTGTGCGGGATGAAATTTTCATAAACAAGTTCATCCTGTATGTCAGATATGTCAATAAAAACGACTAATTCATCAAACCATATATGTTCTTCCTCGATAAGGTACCTGGTTTTCAGGTAATAAAGTTTTGGAGAATAGGAGCGGACACCCGCATTCTGGATGTCAAATTCCGGGTAGTGGCTTTTGAGGATGCCAACGAACGTTTTTCCAAAATCGATGCCAATTCCTTCGGTGAACGAATCGCCTATAAACAGAAATCTCTTTTTGCTACTTCGCTTGTCAATGGCTAGTGACACTGAGTCTTTAAACCCAAGCGAATTGGTTGATAATTTATATTCTCCCTTTCCCCAGGTGTATTTTATATCAAGGTTTGGTTTTAAAGCATGATGGTAATAGCTGTGAAAATTACTGTAGTGCTTTTTGCTCTCCTTTTTGCTGACTAACTGGGCGATAATGCAATCGAGGATTACAAAAACAAACAACAGGAGGAAGGTGATTGTGATTTTGGGATTCCGTTCAAAAATATTTTTCTTTTTTTTATTGGTCACTTCATTCATAAACCGAAAATAGGATTGAATTCAAACAGTCCAAATGTACCTGTAAATCATAATTTTACAAATATATTGCTTTTGTGAGTATTTTCGAAAATTAAGTTAATTAATATCATGGAAATAACTCGGGTAACTGGTTGTCCTGAAGAGCCGGACACGAAACAATATTCCGTCATATGCGGGATCGGGCAGCAGATAAATGTGATTTGAAATGAACCTGAACGGTGATCAACCTGCAGTATGTTGCAAAAAAATGTTACTTTTGAAATCAAGACTAAATTAGGTTTTAGACTTTCTGCGGGGTTGATGGCCTTATCCTGAATTCCGGAGAATAACGATAGGTACCTTATAACATATTAGATATTACAGACAAAAAAAATCATGAAATATATCCCCACGGAAATTACGATAAAACAATGCACAGACACGGGTATGGCAATCGTTCTCATGTTGATTTTTACCGGGTTGTATACCCATTCGGTTATCTACTTTAAAATTGCCCTGCCTGTATTGGTTGTCAATATGATCATTCCAAAGTTTTTTTATCTGTTTGCCTTTCTCTGGTTTGGGCTTTCAAACTTTTCAGGTTCATTTATTTCGAAGGTTTTATTAATTCTCATTTTTTTCCTGTTTGTCGTGCCGGTAGGGTTTTTCAGACGAATTATTGGGAAAGACGCATTGCTCCTTGGCGAATTTAAGAAATCAAGGGGTTCAGTCATGAAAACAAGGAATCACAAGTTTACTGCCAAAGATTTGGAACACCCTTATTGAATTTCAGCTATACCAGCTATTTTTCATTGCATCACACAATTAATCATGTTTTTATGGAATTAATCAAGGACTTATGGGCGTTTTTAAGGGTTAGGAAAAAATTCTGGTTGCTGCCACTTATCTTAATCCTGCTTTTATTTGGCGTTCTCATTGTACTTACATCCGGTACGGCAATAGCACCATTTATTTATACCATTTTTTAAATGCGATCGGATGATCGCGATGGGGTTTGAACACGATGTTTCCGAACGAACGCCCGCACATGAAGTGCCAGAAACTTTATTTAACTGATTTCCAAGAATGTCAACATATATATTAGGTATTTCCGCATACTATCACGACAGTGCAACTGCAATACTCTGTGATGGGGAGATTATTGCCGCGGCCCAGGAAGAACGGTTCACCAGGAAAAAGCATGATGCTTCCTTTCCCAGGCATGCCATGAAATATGTTTTATCCGAAGCGGGCATCGATTTTAATGATTTAACTGCAATAGCGTTTTATGATAAGCCCTTTATCAAATTTGAAAGGATGCTTGAAACCTATCATGCTTTTGCACCAAAAGGACTGACAAGTTTCCTTTCAGCCATCCCGTTATGGATCAAGGAAAAACTATTGATGAAAAGGATGCTACGTGAAGAATTTGAAAAATTCGGCAATAAGAAAGTTCCTCTCCTGTTTCCCGAACACCATTTATCACACGCCGCAAGTGCATTCTATCCTTCTCCATTTCCTGAAGCTGCCATACTCACCATTGATGGAGTTGGTGAATGGGCTACGACTACAATAGGTTATGGCAGGGAAAATAATATTGAGATTTTCGAGGAGCTGCACTTCCCACATTCAATAGGTCTCCTCTATTCCGCATTTACCTATTATACTGGCTTTATGGTGAATAGTGGAGAGTATAAATTGATGGGCCTTGCACCGTATGGCAATCCATCATCCCCCCAGACAATATTATTTAAGGAGAAAATCCTTGCAGAACTTGTCGATGTTCGGGATGATGGATCGATGGTATTGAATATGAATTATTTTCAGTTCGCAACCGGATTGAAAATGACCAACAATAAAAAGTGGTTGAACCTTTTCGGGATTCCTGCACGAAGTCCGGAGTCTGCAGTAACCCAGGAGTATATGAACATGGCTTTGGCAATCCAGCAGGTTTTGGAAGATGTAGTCTTCAAACTGGCGGTAACTGCCAAAAGGCTTGCCAACAGCGATTATCTGGTTATGGCTGGTGGGGTTGCCTTAAACAGTGTAGCCAATGGGAAGTTGCTGAAGTCAGGGTTGTTTAAAGATATCTGGATCCAGCCTGCTGCCGGTGATGCGGGCGGGGCACTGGGTGCGGCATTCCTGGGATGGTACTTATGGCAGGGCAATAAAAGAACCGTCGATACGAGTCCTGATTCGATGAAAGGCGCATTTTTAGGCCCTGAATATTATGACAATCACATACATAACACTATCAGGAAATACAATGCCAAAAGCGATTATTACGGGAATTTCGATGAGTTGATTGCAGTTGCTGCTTCGAAACTGGCTGAAGGAAATGTGGTTGGTTGGTTTCAGGGTCGAATGGAGTATGGTCCCCGCGCTTTGGGAAACAGAAGTATCCTGGGTGATGCAAGGAACCCTGAAATGCAGAAAAGGATGAACCTGAAAATCAAATTTCGTGAAGGATTCCGACCTTTTGCCCCTACAGTTCTGGAGGAGGATATCGGTGAGTATTTCGAGCTGGACCGGCCTTCGCCCTATATGCTTCATGTTATACCTGTGAGGGAAAAACATATCAAACCGCTGCCGGAAGGCTACCAGGATATGGCTCTTTACGACAGGTTGTATTATTCCCGTTCCGATATTCCTGCAATAACCCATGTTGATTTTTCGGCAAGAATACAAAGTGTCGGCAAAAAGACAAATTTCAAATATTGGGCACTCATCAATGAATTTAAAAACCAGACAGGATATAGCATCATTGTCAATACGAGTTTTAACGTGCGCGGGGAGCCGATTGTATGCACACCTGAAGATGCATACAGGTGCTTTATGAGAACAGAAATGGATTACCTGGTACTGGGAAATTATGTGTTCGAAAAATCAGCACAGGAACCATTTGCCAGCGATGTTGACTGGAAGGAGGAATTTAAACCTGACTAATTTGCGATTTTCCGGGATCAATCTTAATCCAATTGCTTTTTAGTTCGTAAGTGTTTCCTCATACGGCGCCCCGACATTAAAATCATCGTGATGCATGTACAGGTCTGAATTGATATAAAACTGAAATTGATTGTAAGAATTCCGGATGGGAGAATAGTAAAAAGCAGAGATCGACACCGGAGGAAATACCAGGTTGTCGTTCTTAATGATGATACTGAGCCCGATACTGCCAAACAATGGAGCATTATACAGTGGTGTTTTCTTTTGGGCAAACAGGCCGGTTTGAATGTCCATCTTAACGGCAAAACGGAATCCATAAAAATAAACAGGGAGAAAACAGACAGATGACAGTTTACCCGAAATTAAATTGTATGTGTTAAAGTCCTCTGAATTTTGAACCCTGTCAATGTTGAAATTAAGGTTAGCATTATATTGGTCGGGGTTGTTTGACCGCATATTGAAGGCTCGCCGGTAGTCAGTCGAATAAAACACCCTGAATTTATATCTTGAATCATGCGTTTTCAGAAGCGGGGTGAAATAATGAATATTGAATTTAACAACAGCATCTTCAAAAGAGGAATAATTGAAGAATCCGCCAAATTTTAAATAGGCTGATATATAACCGATTTTTTCAAAAAAATTTCCTGCTGAAATATGGATTCCTGAATATATCCGGGTATAAAATTCGCTATTATCCGGTCCGGCGGTTATTTGAAACAAATGACCATACGGCAGGTTTTCAGTTTTTCCAAAATTCAGGACATAGTCTGTGAGATAATAATTATTTCTGGAAAAAGAAAAGGCCGTCAGAACCTGCAACTGGTTATAATAACTCCTGTTTGAATCTATGGTTACAATGGGCCTGGAGGTGTAATTCTTGCGGTAGACAGCTGCGGATAACACTACCCTGGAAGCATCCTTTTGCCCTTTCAGGAAAAATGCCCGCCCCAGCCAAAGCCCCTCATTGTTAAGGTAGAGGGTGATTTTTTTGTGGCCCGGTGGTTTATCGATCACAGTCTCCAGGGAGGTAAGGGCTCCTCCTGCCCATTTTGTCATATTGGTCAGGAAGGGCCTGTCGGCACGGAAAAACAAATTTTGGTACCCGGTATTGTCGCTGATATAACCAAATGTGGCATTGATGAGTGAACCTCCTATGTTTGAATAGGTATAGGCGAGTCCTTCAAACATGAAAAACGGAGCACGGTAAAGACCCAGTGACATGTTTGTGATCAGTTTGTCTCCAAGGCCAAGGAAATTTGCATCATATATGCGAAATTTAACCTGACGGGAAGTTATTGAAGGAACATCGACGCCTATCGACCATACATCTTTTGCAACGACGACAAGGTCAACCGAATCGGAACCCTGTCCTGCCAGGACCACGATGATGCGGGCATTGTCAATGGCTGACATATTCCTCAGCAACCGCTCGTTGTCTGAAAGCAATAATGGATTCAACCGGTCGCCTTTTTTAACCAGGAGATTTCTCCGGATGACATATCTGCGCGTATCCATATGCACGCCGTTGAGGGTTTTGCCTATACCGGTCAGCACATAGCTTGCAGTATCATAAACATTGGTACCGAAAGGGGGTAATATGTTTATCCGGATGTTCCGGATTACTTTTCCTTCAAATTCTTCAAAGGGGCGGGTGCTTTTCACCACCTGCAGTGTATCCGGCAATTCCGACTTTTTGGGTGCCACAAATGCCAGGTAATAAAGCAACTGGGTTATCTTATTGCGGGAAAATTTCCGATAAACCGTATCGTACAGAATTTGTGAATTCTGGAAAGAACCTGCGGATGCCTTTTTCGATTTTTTTTGATGAATGATATAAAATGTATCACGCGGGATGTTAATAGAGGCGTTTCTCAGCAGTAAATATCGTCCTTTCCTCACGAACACCGTATCCTGGACCACGATACATGGTCCGTGTCCTTCATTGTGAAACGGGTTGCCTGTTCCAGAGCTGCAAAAAAGCAGCAAACCTGCAAAAAGAAGGAGAATTTGTCTGAATAAAATCAGGTTTGAATGACAAAACAAACGAATAGCAAACCTTTTACCAAGCATTTATTTTAGCTTCATTGAAGCGATAATCCCGGCGATTTTTGCGTCCAGGCGATGTTCTGTTTGCTCAAATTCGGCTTTATTCTTTAGCGGTTCCCGAACGCCAAAATAAAACTTTATCTTCGGCTCTGTCCCTGATGGACGTACGCTGATGATACTCCCGTCCTCCAGGATAAACTGCAGGACGTTCGACTTTGGCAACTGGATAGGTGATTCAAGGCCGGTGGCCACCTCCTTTGCTTTGAGAAGCAGGTAGTCTTTGATCTTGACAACCTTGGAATTGTTTATTGCAACCGGGGGATTGTTGCGGTATTCAACCATCATTTGCTGAATCTCCTCGGCTCCGCTTTTTCCCTTGCGGACCACCGAGATCAACCCTTCCTTAAAGAAGTCGTATTTTTGATAAATATCGATCAGGAGATCAAACAGCGATTTTCCTGAATCGGCTATCCAGGCTGCAGTTTCTGCAATCAACGCACATGCGCTGACGGCATCTTTGTCACGCACGAAATCGCCAATAAGGTAGCCATAGCTCTCTTCACCGCCAACGATGTATTTCATTTTGTTTTCATGTTGCCTGATAACATCAGCGATGAATTTAAACCCGGTAAGACATTCGAAATACTTGACACCGAAAGACCCGGAAATTTCAGACAGTAGTTTGGTTGTTACGATGGTAGAAACGATGAATTCATTGCCCCGGAACTTTCCAAGTTCTTTCCAGCGGTTCAGAATATAGTAAAACAGCAGGGCCGCCGTTTGGTTGCCATTGAGAAGGACCATTTCGTTTTTATGGTTTCGCACAGCTATCCCGACACGGTCGGCATCGGGATCCGTTGCCATCACAAGGTCGGCATGAAGCTCTTCTGCCAGGTTGATGCCCATATCGAGTGCATCGTGTTCTTCAGGGTTTGGTGAATGGACTGTTGGGAAGTTGCCATCGGCAATGGCTTGCTCCTTTACCATATGGATGTTTTCAAATCCAAATTTTGCCAGGATTTCCGGAACCAGTTTCCGGCCGCAACCATGCAAAGGGGTATAAACGATTTTAAGGTCTTTGTGGCGACGGATTGATTCCGGTGAAAGGGAAAGACCCAGGACACAGTTAAGGTATTCGGTGTCAATCTCCGCACCGATGCTGACGATGTTTTCTTTTACCCCGGCCCATTTAACGTCATCAATCGACGTGATTTTCTGCACCTCTTTAATTACATTTTCATCATGGGGGGCAATCATCTGGGCACCATCGTCCCAGTATGCTTTATAGCCATTGTATTCCTTTGGATTGTGCGAAGCCGTGACCATGACGCCACTCTGGCATCCAAGTTTCCTGATGGCAAATGATAGTTCCGGGGTGGGACGGAGGTCGTCGAACAGGTAAACTTTGAATCCATTTGCTGAAAGCACTTCTGCAACGATTTGGGCAAAATATTTGCTGTTGTTACGGCTGTCGTGCGAAATGGCCATTTTGACGGGATTCAGCGACGGGAACATCATCATAAGATAATTGGCCAGTCCCTGGGTTGCCATTCCAACAGTGTATTTATTCATGCGGTTTGTTCCAACACCCATGATCCCGCGCAGTCCACCGGTCCCGAATTCAAGATCCCTGTAAAACGAATCAGTCAGCTCCGTCGGGTTTGTCTCCATCAACTTTTTTACAGTGGCTTTCGTATCTTCATCAAAACTTCCGTTGAGCCAAATTTGCGCACGTTCCATTACCGGCTTTTCAATCTCCATAACTTCTTTTATTAATATTATCTTCAGATTAATCCCAAATCGTAATTCGTAAATCGTAATTCGTAAATATTAATTCATTCTCCCCATACACTCCTTCAAACTGTCTTTCCAGTATGGAATTTCAAGTTTAAAACGTTGTTTGATTTTCAATTTGTTGAAAACGCTGTAAAATGGCCGTATGGCTGGTAAAGGGTAATCCTTTGTTTCGATCGGATTTATTTTGCAGTCGATGCCGCTGAATTCGATAATTGCCTTTGCAAAATCATACCAGCTTGTCACACCTTCGTTTGAGAAGTGAAACACTTCCACTCCGTCAATAGCTGGCTGGCTTTGAATGATATCCAGGATCGTTTTTGCAAGGTCGCGGGCATAAGTTGGGGTGCCGGTCTGGTCGAAGACGACATTCAGCTGCCCACGTTCTTTGCCATATTTCATCATTGTTTTAACGAAATTGTTTCCGAAGGCGGAATACAACCATGAAGTCCGGATGATGAGCGCTTTGCCGGCATAGGATTGTACCTGCTGTTCGCCGGCATGCTTGCTCTTTGCATAAAGGGAAACAGGGTTTGTGGGGTCGTCTTCCATATATGGTTTATAGCCTTTGCCATCAAACACATAATCGGTAGAAATGTGAACCAGCAATGCATTGTATTTTGATGCGGCCCGGGCAAGATTTCCCACAGCTGTTGCATTTATCAGAAATGCAAGGTTGTCTTCCTGCTCAGCTTTATCGACAGCAGTGTATGCGGCACAGTTGATGATGGCACCGGGTTTCATATCTCTTACAAGGGCTTCCACGACGGGCTCGCTTGTGATATCAAGTTCAGCAACATCAGTAAAAAGAAATTTCAAACCAGGATAGTCCGGGGCAAGCAATCTTAACTCACTGCCAAGCTGGCCATTGGAACCGGTAACAAGGATGTTCATAGAGAGAGGTTAAGATTTTATCAGATAATCGACTTAAAATAATCTATGGTTTTCACCAGGCCCTCATCAAGCATTACCCGTGGTTCCCAGCCAAGTTCTTTTTTTGCAAGTGAGATATCTGGTTGACGCTGGGTAGGATCGTCTGCCGGAAGCGGCATATGTATGATCCTGGACTTGGAACCAGTGAGGTTGATCACCTTTTCGGCAAGCTCGAGCATAGTGAATTCATTGGGGTTTCCAATATTGACTGGTCCGGTGAACTCTTCTCTCGAATTCATCAGCCGCACCATCCCTTCAAGAAGGTCGTCGACATAGCAGAAACTCCTGGACTGTAATCCGTCGCCATACATGGTAATATCCTGTCCTTTCAATGCCTGCACGATGAAGTTTGAGACCACCCGGCCATCGTTTGGATGCATGCGGGGCCCATAGGTGTTGAAAATCCGCATGATTTTGATCCGTACATTGTTTTGCTGGTGGTAGTTGACAAACAGGGTTTCAGCGATACGTTTGCCTTCGTCATAGCAGGACCTGATTCCGATGGGGTTAACATGTCCCCAATAGGATTCAACCTGTGGATGTACCTCGGGATCTCCGTAAACCTCGCTCGTAGATGCCTGCAGGATGCGCGCCTTGATGCGTTTTGCAAGTCCAAGCATGTTGATGGCGCCCATCACCGATGTCTTTACCGTTTTAATAGCATTGTATTGGTAATGAATCGGGGAGGCCGGGCATGCCAGGTTGTATATTTCATCAACTTCGATAAAAAACGGCATGGTCACATCATGGCGGATAAGTTCGAAATATGGATTGCTGAGCAGGTGCACCACATTTTGTTTCTGCCCGGTAAAATAGTTGTCGAGGCAAACTACTTCATTTCCTTCCCGAAGCAACCGTTCACAAAGATGGGAACCCAAAAAACCCGCACCTCCTGTAACTAAAATTTTTTTCTTCAACATGGTCTCATGGTTTCTATGCAAAAATTATTTTGTCGTGTCCACCCCGATGCAGTAGTAGGCAAATCCTTTGCGCTTCATTTCTGCAATTTCGTAAATGTTACGGCCATCGAACACGACAAGATCTTTCAAAAGTTTCTTAATGATATTGAAATTCGGGAATTTGAATTCCGGCCATTCGGTGACAAGCATAAGGCAGTCGGCATCGATGAGTGCATCATATTGATCTGGAGCATAATAAATCTTGTCTCCCAGGATCCTCTGTGTTTCATGCATGGCTACCGGATCATATGCTTTCACTTTTACGCCGGCATCAAGCAGTTTTTTAATGATGACAAGGGATGGTGCCTCGCGCATATCGTCGGTTTGCGGTTTAAAGGACAAGCCCCAGACGGCAACAGTCTTTCCAGCAATATCTCCGCCATAGTGCTTCACCATTTTGTTGTAAAGAACTGATTTCTGGTCATCATTTACAGCTTCAACGGCTTTCAGCACCCTGAGACTGTATTTGTAATCTTCCGCAGTGTGAATCAGCGCTTTAACATCTTTTGGGAAACAGGAGCCTCCATAACCTACCCCCGGATAAATGAATTTATTACCAATACGGCTATCAGAGCCAATTCCTTTCCTTACCATGTTGATGTCGGCACCAACAATTTCGCACAGGTTGGCAACATCATTCATAAAACTGATTTTGGTCGCAAGCATGGAGTTGGCTGCATATTTTGTCATCTCGGCAGAGGTGATATCCATGAAAATTATTGGATGACCGTTTAAGGTGAAAGGCCGGTAAAGTTCCTTCATCAATTCTTCGGCCCGAGGTGAATCACATCCGACCACAATGCGGTCTGGTTTGAGAAAATCATCGATTGCGGCTCCTTCCTTAAGAAATTCCGGATTCGAAGCAACATCGAACTGAAGGCTTACGCCCCGTTTGTCAAGTTCTTCCTGGACAGCTTTCCTGACTTTTTCGGCAGTTCCAACCGGCACAGTGCTTTTTGTAACGATCAGCAAATAATTTTTCATGTGCCGGCCGCAGTCCCTGGCAACACTGATCACATACTGCAGATCGGCGCTTCCGTCATCATCAGGAGGTGTACCGACAGCACTGAAGATCACTTCGCAATCTTCAAGAGCCTCAGCGATGTTTGTGGTGAACTGGATCCGTGATTTCTTCATATTACGGTGAACCATCTCTTCGAGTCCCGGTTCATAAATAGGAATAATTCCATTTTTAAGGTTTTCGATTTTTTTCTGGTCGATGTCCACGCAATTGACGTCGATGCCTACTTCTGCGAAACAAGTGCCGGTAACTAATCCGACATACCCGGATCCTACGATGGTAACTTTCATGGAGTTGATGTTTTGGTTATTACTTTCAATTAACTAACATTGTGAGGAGGCAATGATTTTATGCGATGCATCAGCCAGCTCTTTCAACTTTGCAATCAGGCAATTAACAATGAAGGTTCAAATATAATCATTTTTTCAAAATCAATTGCCGACATTTCTGTTAAGTTTGGTGTTTATCAGATTGATTTTATGCACAGAATGTCAAATGTTTTTCCAGTACTTTATGCAGTGCTTTTCTGTCAATGGGTTTTGTCAGGAAATCATCCATGCCTGATTCAAAACACTTTTCCTGCTCTCCTTTTATGGCCCCGGCCGTCAGTGCAACAATGGGTACCCGGGTGCCTTTGCCCTTTTCATGGTTTCGGATGGCAAGTGTGGCTTCTATACCACTCATTTCAGGCATCTGGACATCCATCAATACCAGGTCGGGATTGTGCAATATGACCATTTCCAATGCGGTTATCCCGTTTTTCGCCTCTAAAACAGTGACATTAGGAACCAGTTGTTTGATGATGGTGGTGACCAGTAACATGTTTAATACAACATCTTCGGCAACAAGCACAACCATTGACCGGTCCTTTGACCGGTCAACAGGCATCACGGGCGCGGGTCGCTCATCCACTTTGACAGCAAGAACCGGTTTGCTGTGAATGCTCTTCAGGTAATGCAGCAATTCCTGGGATTTCACAGGTTTTGTGAGGTTGAACTTCACGCCAAGTTTTTTGCACTCTTCATAAATTTCAACATCATCTGACGAACTGTGCAGCAAAATTGTAGGCTGTTTCTCAGGTGAAAGGTTCAGCTGTTTGCGTATCATTCTGATCGTATCTATCCCATTGAGATAAGGCATATGATAGTCAACGATGATCACATCAAACGGGTTTGACCTTTCAATGAGCTTCAGCGCATCGAGCCCGTTGTCGATGCCAACAAATTCAATTCCCCAGTTGATAAATGTGTGTTCAAGGATCATCCGGTTATTGTCGTTGTCATCAATTACCATGACACGGTGGACATCGGTCAGACTTCCGGAATCAAGTTTTTCGCCAACCTCATATGCTGCTTCAAGGGTGAAAAAGAAGGTGGAGCCATGGTGGATCTCACTTTCAATTTCAATCTTGCTGCCCATTTTATTGGCTAGCATGTTCGAAATGGTCAGCCCAAGTCCTGTTCCACCAAATTTGCGGGTTGTTGAAGAGTCGGCCTGGGTAAACGCGTTAAACAGTTTTTTCTGCTGTTCTTCAGTAATGCCAATACCGGTGTCGCGGATCGCGAAGCTGAATTTGCCGGTTAATTGGTCTTTCCTGGTAAAGGTCAATTTAAGTTCCACTTCTCCCGAAGCGGTAAACTTTACGGCATTTCCCAGGAGGTTCACCAGGATTTGTTTTAACCTGATGGGGTCTACAACCACAAAACGTGGTAAATCAGTCTGGATGTCGAGCAGGAGTTCAAGTCCTTTCTGTGATGCATGGTATTTTATAATGTCAGATGTTTGTTCTGCCAGTTCAATAATGTCAGTTTTTATGTGATCAAGCTCCATCTTGCCGGCTTCAATTTTAGAAAAGTCGAGAATATCGCTGATGATTCCCAGCAATGAATGCCCCGAGATATTCACATTTTCGGCATACTGCTGCTGGGTCTTGTTTAGTGGGGTTTTCAGCAGCAGGTCGGTGAACCCGATGACGCCATTGAGCGGTGTCCGGATTTCGTGGCTCATGTTTGCCAGGAATTCCGATTTGGCATTGCTGGCAAGATCGGCCTCCTGTTTGGCTTTTAAAAGTACTGCCTCGGTTGTTTTTTGTTCCGTGATATCCCAATTGGTGCCAATCATGCGCAAAGGTTGTCCTGAGTCATCGCGGTGCACGGTTGCTATCCCGCGGATGTTGCGGATATTGCCATTTGGCCAGACTACCCGGAATTCGGTGTTAAATTCTTTTTCGCCGCGGATAGCCATCTGGATTTCCAGGTCACCCTGTACCAGGTCTTCGGGATGGACACCAGCCCTCCAGGTTTCGTATGCGCCGCCGCCAATCATTTTATCAACACCATAGAGTGCAAACATCTGGTCGTCCCATACCAGGCTGTTGCCGACGAGATCCAGGTCCCATACCCCAACGCCACCCGCACGGGTAGCCAGTTCAAGGCGGGATGAAACCTGGTTGAGCTCATTTTCAGCCTGCTTTCGTTCCGTAATATCCTGAACCGTAGACCTGATACCGGTTATTTTACCGTCTTTGTCAATAACTATCTTATCCTTGATAAGCACAGGCACGATGGTTCCGTCTTTCCGGCGAAATTCGCGGCCGAATGGCTGGGTCGGGACGGCTAAACCGGTCAACTTTGAGGCAACAGACTGTTTTGAGATGGCCTCGTCGGCATTCAATTGCCAGAAAGGCTGGCCGAGCAACTCATCAATAGAATAGCCAAGCATGTTAAGTTCGGTTTCATTGATCCGGACAATCCGCCCTTCATTATCAATCTCGTGATAGCCTACCGGTGCATTATCGAACAGTTCCTTGAAATCTTCGCGGCTTTTTTTCAATATCTCCTCTGCCTGTTTTCGCTCGGTAATATCCCGTTCAATAAACAGCACGCTTTCAGGATTGCCTTTGGCATCTCGTAAAACAGTTGAATTTACGTCGACAAAGAACCTGGTGTTATCTTTTTTTATTGCAAGGTATTCTGTAATCTTCTGCTCACTTTCTCCGGCAAGTAATTTGCGCATATTGTCATTCAGGTTTTCATGATCCGACGGATCAATAAAATCCCAGAATGGCTTCCCGACATACTCCTCTTTTTGATCGATCGAATAGCCATACATCGCAACCAATTTATCTGACATGAGTTGCAGTTTCCCATCAACAGAAACCATTCCGATCCCGTCAGGAGAGGCCGAGACAATTGCTTCCCATTTTTTACTGCTTTGCTGAAGTGCTTCTTCCGCTTCCTTTCTTTTGGTAATATCCCGGCTGATCCCGAGGATGCCGATCAGGCTTCCGTCACTTGCCCAATAGGGTGTTTTAAGCGTGTCGATTAATAGTTTTCTGCCATCAGGATAAGTGATCCACTCTTCAATATGGCAGGGAGTCTTCAGCCTGAGCATATTATTGTCATCCTGTTTGAACAGATCAGCTTTATCCCTGGAAAAAAGATCATAACCGGTTTTGCCAATGATTTCGTTTTTTGGTTTACCCACCAATTCGGCAAAAGGCAGGTTGCAGCCAAGATAAACCCCGGTGACGTCCTTGAAAAAGACAATGTCGGGGATGGAGTCAAGCAGGGAAGTGATCAAACCGGCCTGCCGGATGCGTTCCTCTTCGGCCCGTCTGCGTTGGGTAATATCCTCCTTGATTGCAATGAAATGGGTGATTTTTCCCTGATCGTTGATGATTGGCGAAATTAATGCGGATTCCCAGTAGAGTTCTCCGTTTTTTTTTGTGTTCTGCAATTCGCCGCGCCACTCTTTACCGGCCAGGATAGTACCCCACAACTCGGTAAAATATTCCTTTGGCGTGCTGTCCGACTTCAACATCCTGGGATTGTTCCCGATGGCCTCTTCTTTTGTATACCCGGTGAGGTCGCAAAATTTTGGATTTACATATTCAATATTCCCGTTTATGTCTGTTATCACAATCGAAGCAGGGTTTTGTTCTACGGCTTTTGACAGTTTGAGGATGTTTTCCTCTGCCCGGTTGCGCTCTTCAATCAAATTAATCAGGGAGTCGAACAGGTAACTGCTGTCGGAAGAGGCCGTTTCACTTTGGTCAATGCCGTTTTGGTCAGACGGGCTAAGCGTAAAGATGGCTTCTTTAATTTTATTTATCGTCTTTTTCTGTGTTTCTGCATCATGTTTGTGTTTCAGAAAGGCATCCCTGAGTTCCTGTGAACTGATTTCAATGGAATTTTGAAGCAGCTGGATATCATCTTCAAAATACGTATAGGTATTGTTGATATCCTGAATAATACCTTTAACCCCGTCGGGAATATTATCGGCAGTGCCGAAATGCTTTTTAATCTGGCGTAATAGTAGTTTGTTCACTTTGTTTTCCATCATGCGCGTGGTCTATAATTCCTTAAGCAGCGTAATTGTCATGGTTTGGTTGTGAAGTTCACAATGTTGTTCGAAGGGTTTGAGCGGACAGATTTCGCCGTATGAATAGAAACCTGTCATTGTCGTGTTACTTCCGATCACCTCGCGGATAATTTCAAGTTCTTCTTCCACTCTTTGTTTCAGGACAAGTTTCCGTCCTACGCAACTGATCAGTATTGCAAGGTCAGGATTTGGGTTTTTAAGACTGATCTTCGACATTTCAGCTGCATCATTGGCACCATCGATCAGCCGGTCGAAATTTGCCTTCATCAGCCGTACATATTCCCCCTGGGGGAGGTCGCCGGCAAAAACCATACTCCCATCAGCCTCATTTACTGATAATACCGTGCGCACAAGTGAGGTTTCCGAATTTTTCAGGCGGAGGCTCAACGGAAAAAGAAGTGCGGAGGCCGGGAGGTCTGCCGCATGGCTACCCAGGTAACGTTTGTAGAGTTCCAGCGCGGGATGCCCGTCAAGTTCATACAGGATGTTTCCTTTGGACTTTGTAACCTCCCGGTCAACGCCAAACGAATCCCATCCGCCCATCGATCCATAGCCAACCTGGATATGCTCTCCATAGAATCCGATGGCCAAAACCAGGTTTTTTTCTCCGGCGTGGTTGTGAACGATCACTGTTTCGGCAAAATTTGCCTGGTCACCGGCCAGCCCGCCAGTGACGGGGATCCTGTTGCTGAGCCTGTCGTTTAACCCTTTGGTGAGTTCGCTGCCGTTGATATTCAATCCTTCCGAAAGCACCATGATGTGAACCAGGTGTTCCTTGTCGAGCTTTGCGGCAAGTTTTTCACCGATCGCAAAACTGTCTTCCATCGAATGGATATGTTCCGCTGCAATCGCAACGGCGGTGTTTTCAAACCAGACTGCAGTACAAACAATGTTGCTGTTATACACTTCTTCCTGGTATATTTCCCCGGAAGTGGAACAGCCGACTATCTGGGCGGCCGGGTATGCGGCTCTTACAAAATCAATATGTTGCTGCGCTTTGAGAAGGTCTTTGTTGCCAAATAAGAAAACAAGCTGGGCCATGCTGCCCAGGTTATTCTCACTCTTTTTAGCCCAGCCTGTGGTTTCGGAATAAATGCTTTGTTCTGTTTTCATTGCAGATGATAATGGTGGTTAAATCGGCATACCAAGGTAAGGGTTTTCTGTTATCCGGCATGCTTCCCGCGAAAAAAAAGGCGCAGCAGCAAAATCAGATATTCAGGCGGGTTTGAATTACCTGGATATCATTGCGCAGCTGTTTCACGGTTTCCACAAGATGATAATTCTCGGAATTGAGGTTTTCAGGGATTTTCGGGCTGATATAGTGCACAAATTGCCATATTTCACGGATATCACGGATATTGATATCATACGGGTCATAAAGGGGGTTCAGTGAATGCAGGACAAGTTTTCCTTCGGTTTTGATCCTGTTCTCAACCACTTTAAAAACAACACCCTCTTCCATGGTGAGGATGATGTATGCATCCTGGTCACGGAGGGTTGTCCAATCCTGGATGAATACGCCCGTAACCCATGAGCCATGCGGGATGGGCAGCATCGAGTCGCCGTTAACCTGGAAAGTCCGGTATTTTTTTTGCCTCGATAAAAAAGGCAGCCTGAAGGTTGGCAGGATGCTGATGTATTCAGGATCGGCAAACCCGCTGGTATACCCGGCCTTGGCTTTTTCCGAAACGAGTTCGATGTTGTCTTCATTGTCTGATCCAACCGTTGTGGTGAGGATACGGAGGTTCGAACCTTTGATGAAAACATCGTATCCCCGTTCCAGCTGCCGGACCTGGCTTTCCGAAATTTTAGTCAGGTCAACCCTGATCAGGGTATCGATGGCTACATTATAATATTTCGAAAAGGCAATGAGGGTTTCGAAGCCTGGCTGGGCAATGTTGTTCTCATATCCGCTCAATGTCGAGCGTTTCATGTTCAGGCTCACGGCAACGTCGTCCTGGGTCCGCCCACGCCGTTTCCGTAAAAATTTTATGTTGCTGCTGAAAAACATTTTTGGGTTTTTTAGAAAAATATGATTATATTATCGTCGGAAAAATGATTAAAAACATGGCAAAGATAATAAAAAAATAATCATTTCGCTATTTCACTATTTCACTATTTATGTCCGTCTCCCGCAACATCATACATCTCGACCTGGATACGTTTTTTGTCTCCGTTGAACGGCTGCTTCGCCCGGAACTGGTTGGGAAGCCGGTGATCATTGGGGGTACCTCCGACCGCGGAGTGGTTGCAAGCTGCAGCTATGAGGCGCGTAAATTCGGCATTCATTCGGCCATGCCGATGAAGATGGCCCGGGCATTGTGCGGCGATGCCATCCTCGTGCGGGGCGACATGGAACGCTATTCTAATTACTCACACACCGTCACGGAGATTATCGCCGAAAAAGCGCCGGTATATGAAAAAGCCTCCATTGATGAACACTACATCGATATTACCGGGATGGACCGCTTCTTCGGGTTGCTGAAATGGAGCCATGAATTGCGGGAAAACATCATTAAAAACACCGGGCTGCCGATCTCCTTCGGGCTGTCGGTGAACAAGACCGTTTCGAAGATCGCCACGGGCGAGGCAAAGCCCAACGGGGAATTGTATGTGGAGCACGATGCCGTGCAGCCTTTCCTGGCACCCCTGTCAATCCGCAAGATCCCGATGATCGGGGAAAAGACTTACCGGCTGCTTCGTTCCATGGGGGTGGTGACAATCGATACCCTGAGCCACATTCCCATCGACATGATGGAACGGGTGATGGGCAAAAACGGCATCGTGATATGGGAGAAGGCCAACGGGATTGACCTGACACCGGTACGTCCCTATCATGAGGCCAAATCGGTAAGCACCGAAACCACCTTCGAGCAGGACAGCATCGATATCGTGCGGATGAAAGAGATACTGGTGAAGATGGTGGAGAAGATCTCGTTCGAGTTACGCGACAAGCAGAAACTCACTGCCTGCGTAACGGTTAAGATCCGTTACTCGAACTTCGATACCCATACGCTGCAGAAGCAGATTCCTTATACAGCCTTCGACCACCAGCTTATCCCGGTCGTGAAGGAACTGTTCGACCGCCTGTACCAGCGCCGCATGCTGATCCGCCTCATCGGCGTGCGATTCAGCAGCCTGATCTCGGGAAACCCTCAGCTCAACATGTTCGATGACAACGTGGAGATGGTCAACCTGTACCAGGCGCTCGACCGGATCCGGAGAAAGTATGGGCAGCAGAGTGTGAGGAGGGGGGTGGCAGTTCAACGTGGCGAAATGGCGACATCGTGAATTGCCCCGGGCGGCCGGGGTTTTATTCAGGCTGACGGGTCATTCCTGCCGGCAGCATTATTTCTCAGCTGAATGAACATGGTGCAGGAGACCAACACCAGCAGGAAATTGCTTAATCCCATCAGGCCCGACTGCATGATGGTGTGTGAAAGTTCCCGGCCAAGAAGATCGTCGGAGTTTGCTCCATAAAAAAAGAGGAGGATCACCAGCACAGGTATCCACAGGTATTGCTTTCGGGAAGCTGTGAAAAAGATCATGAATGTGATCAATGGTGCACTGAAGACCATGAGCACCCAGTCTGTCTTAATGAGGTTGGGGAGCAGTGCAATGAGTAAAAACCATTCGAACATAAAGTTCATCCCGGCGATACCGGCAAACCTACCGCCCTGCTTTTCATTTGAAATGTTGTTGAGGATGAAGACGGCAACCAGGGTGCAAATTGAAAAAAAGATGACCAGGATTCCAAAGTTGGGCCAGGAAGGAAAGACGTTCCTGAAGATATAGTCAAGGGAGGTCATCCCGGGGAAACCTTCACCGTGCATCAGGACCGTATTGATCCAGTCGCGATACATGCCAATCCCCTTCACAGGGCCTGTGAAAAAAAATGGAATGATCAACCCGCACACGACCGTTACCCCAAACCAGGCCAGTGCCCTCCACTTTTTTCTGAGTGCCAGCGGAAGCAGCAGGATCAGCAGGTATGGCTTTGTCAGGATCACGATGCCCAGCAGGATGCCACCCAGATTGTCCTTGCCCGTGAGAAAATCCCGGATTGAAAGGCAACAGAGCAAGAGCAATATAACGTTGATGTTGCCCAGGTATAATTCACGGGCGAAATGGATCAGTATGCAGAGAAAAGCGACCGACAGCAACAAAACCTCACGTTTTACATTTCTTATGAGAAGGTAATCTGCAACAAGTTTGCGGATAATGACCATCGTATACCAGTATGCTGCACCGAGGATGAAAAAGTGAATAATTGCAGCTGTTTTAAAACTGAAACAAACGTATGGCAGGAAAAAAAAGAGTGTTGCCGGGCTGTATTTGTAATAACCGCTTCCGGTGTAGTACGACTCCAGGTAAACCTTCCCGCCTGAAATAAAGTTGGCAGCGGCAGAATAGTAAACTTTAAAGTCGCCAAGAAGAAACCTCCCGTTGATCATGTTCAGCGAAAAGGTGAGCAGGCAGGCAAGCGTTACAAATATGGTGAAACCGTTAAGAATGTCGTTCTTTTTCAACATGGGAATTATCTTGTGGGTTCCGTTTTCAATTCATAAATGTACCAGAAACTCGTTCGTTCCATCCAGTGGTTAACGTTGAAATGGCTTACCCACTGCGGGAAAGATGAGTATACAAGTACAGGCCTGAATTGTTCATCAACCCGGGTGACGGGTTTATTGGTAACAAAAAGGCTAACGGTATCCTTTGACGGAACAATATGTTGCAACGAATCCACATGGCTGAATGCCAGGCTTTTTCTTTTATAGAAATTGACATCGACCTTGGCCCGGTGATATGGATTGTCTCCCGTATAATATAGCTTTGCCGGTACTGTATAGGTATCCCAGAGTTTTTTATACAGGGCGATCTGGTCGTCGGCAGGGCGAAATACCAGGACGACAAGCATGACCAGGTTCAGGTACCAGAAAAGCTTTACGGAAATTTTCGTCACCCGGTGCTGCAGTATTTCATATCCGTTTTTCTTCAGTAAAACATCTGCTGTCCTGATGATCATGACCGGAAGAAAACCGATGATCGGGAAAATGAACCTGATCTCTTTATGCGGGATCAGGAAATGAACGGCCAGGAATGGAACCATTGTCCAGGTCATGACGTCTTTCGGGTAATAAATGAAATAAAGGAATACGGCCAGGATATAAACGATGCTCAAAGGGGGAAATGCATTCATGAAGGTCTGCCAGATATAGTCCCACCAAGGGCTGACGCCAAAACCTGCTGCTTTGCCAAGAAGGATGTTCTGCAGGAAATAGTTCCAGGAAGTCAATACCCATTCGCCGTAGTACCATCGGTCGATCACGATTCCTGCTGCAGTCGCAACGATAACCCCCGAACTGAACATCAGCAGATTCTTCAGTCCTGCTTTCCGGATGATGGCCAGCCATGCTGCAAATCCGAAGACCATAAAAGCCACCTGGTATCTTGTGATAAACGACAATCCAAGGATCATTCCTGTGACCAGGTAATGAACCGGTTTCAGCTCCTTCCGCAGAAAAAACCAGGCCAGCCCGATCAAAAACACCCTGCCTGCAATCGTTTCGGAGGCAAACCTTACACTGTTGTAGGGTACGAACCACAGGAAGAACGAGAGCAGCAGAAACGCAAGGAGTAATTGCCGGTTTGCAATGCCAGGGGCATATAACCTGATGATCAGGTGTATGCACAAAAAAGTGAGACCTGCGGACAATAACCGGATGAAGAATGCAATGATGAACGGATTGGTTATCCCGGCACACGAAACGGTTTGATAAACTGAATAGACCACCAGGGGCTGGACCGCCGGGCGCATCATGCATTTATATTCCCACGGAAGGTTTGCTTTTTCAGTTAACCCGAGTTTCTGCCCTGCGAATTCAATCACCTGGAAATGTTCGTCAAAGTGGTTGTAGCCAACTGAAAACCATGCGGTAAGTATGAACACAAGCGCTCCGAGAATGTAAATCCATTTCTTCTTTGCCTGCATCATAGCCCGAACAACCGTTGATAAGCTTCTCCGATCCTTTGATCAAGCAATTGGTAGAAACCAGCTACCTCGCCAGGTCCCGGAAGGGTTTTACGCCAGTACTCCAATTTTGTTGTTGTTTCAGCAAATATCTGTTCTTCTAAAGGAGCAAGTTTCTGCATGATGCCACTCCCCGAACTGTTAAGGAGAACAGGCAGGTCAAGATAATCCTCTCCGTGCCCGCGTTTGACAGGAAAACAAAGGTCTTTTAGCTTTAAGGCCTTATCACAAATCGGTGCGTTATTGCTTTTATCAGCAGTAAGCAATGCAGGAAGCTTGTGTTCCTCATTAAACCAGGCGGGGTGGACAACGGAGCACAAAGGAAAACCAAGAACGGTCCACATGGTCATCAATACGGGTGAGTCATCTTTTTTTATTCCCTGGATTACCACAGAAGCTGATGTGGAAAACCGCGGGATGAAATCGGCAAACCAGACAAATTTATCCTTTTCCGGTATTTGCGATTGTCTCAGATCGGTTTCTGTAAGTGAATGAAACAGGCTTCTTGCCGCACCCTGCAAAATAAAACCAGGGGTGAGGTTATTGGTTGCCGATGCCTGGTAGAATAATTTCTCAGCTGTAAGATAGCGGATATAACCCTGTCCCTGGTCGGGTTTTCCGGTAAACGAATAGTTGGTACGGATGAGGTAGCCCATCGGTGCCGCAACCGGGTCGTTCACATCGATCCTGAAATAGCTGTTGTTTGACGTTTCAAAATAGGCGCCATTTCCCAGGGCGTCAATTACCCCGAAATTTGCTTCAACACCATAGGGTTTAGTCAGTGTTTTTAAAAGTTTTTCGAAATCATCCACGGTTGCACACTGTTTCAGCGCGAGTTTCATCACCTTCCCCTCGTTCATGGCTTCAACAGGATCCTCCTTTGCATTGAGATTGTACGATGCCGAATTCATGATGGCAAAACCGGCGGTATTCATGCCGGTCCATACCTCCGATCCGGTTGAATCCTTTGAATTCACCAGGCCGATATAATCGTATTTGCCATCGGTAAAGTACATCAGCTTGTTATCCAGGTCGCCGGTATCGCGGTTTTTCCACAGGAGGGGGCGCCCGTCAGGGGTGAATTTGCCTGAGATTATAGCCGTGGTGCAGGCCTGCAGCGGCTGAACGGTTATAAGAACAAACAGACTGAAAAGAGTAACCAGGTTTTTCATAAACTTTATATTGCTTGCATGATCCGGTAAATAATCCATCCCTGCCCACAAATCAAAACAAAGGTAGCATTTATTTCAAAATAGTCTCCGGTTTGTTCTTTTATTGATTATATTGTAGTCATAAAAATGATTAAAATATAAT
Source organism: Bacteroidota bacterium (assembly GCA_026391835.1). Classification (GTDB taxonomy): domain Bacteria; phylum Bacteroidota; class Bacteroidia; order Bacteroidales; family FEN-979; genus CAIVAT01. Next base: position 47,025 of record JAPLDF010000065.1, on the reverse strand, counting down.
CAAAATCAATTTCACTGCTTCGCTCTTTCCCATGTATCTTAACTGCCATTCATATTATTCTCTTCGCTACGGAACGATCTCCATCGATAATCTTGTTGAAGAGGCGGTGAGGAACAGTATTCCCGCGATTGCCCTGACAGACATCAACAACTCCTCCGGTATCATGGATTTCGTTGCTGCATGCCGGGAGAAAGGCATCAAACCCATTGCCGGCATCGAATTCCGGGATGACGATCAACAGCTATATGTCGGGCTGGCAAAAAACAATGAAGGCTTCCGCGAACTGAACGAATTCCTGAGTTACCACAACCTTAGCAACAAACCCCTGCCCGGAAGAATGCCAGAGTTTGAGAATGTCTTTGTCATTTACCCTTTTTCATCCTTCCTGCATTCATCTTTAAATCGTAAATCGTCAATCGCAAATCGCCAGTCATATATCGGTATCCGCCCCTCCGAATTGAACCCGCTCATGCTCTCCCGCCACCGCGATCTCATTCCCCGGATGGTGGTCATGGGGCCGGTTACTTTCAGGAATGAGAAAGAGTATGAGCTGCACCGCAATTTCCGGGCGGTTGACCATAACGTCCTGCTGAGCAGGCTCGAACCCCACCAGGTTGCTGCCCCCGATGAGATCATGCAGCCGCTTGACGAACTGGCCGGGTCGTGCCGTGATTTCCCGGAGATCATCGGCAATACGGAACAACTGATCGAAGCGTGTTCCATCAATTTCGATTTCAAGGCATGTAAAAACAAGAAAACATTTACCGGCGACCGGTATGATGACAACATCCTGCTTGAAAAACTTGCACTCGACGGACTCCAGTACCGGTACGGGAAAGGGCATCACGAAGCGAAACGACGGGTGAAGCATGAACTGGATATCATCGACAAGATGGGATTTGCCGCCTATTTTCTCATTACGTGGGACATTATCCGCTATTCGATGTCACGCGGATTTTACCATGTGGGGAGGGGGAGCGGGGCCAACAGCATCGTGGCTTACTGCCTGCGCATCACCGATGTCGATCCCATCGAACTCGATCTCTATTTTGAACGGTTCATCAACCCCAAGCGTACATCACCGCCCGACTTCGACATCGATTACTCCTGGAAGGAACGCGATGAGGTGCTCGACTACATATTTAAAAGGTACGGGCGGGAACACACTGCCTTGCTGGGCGCCATGTCGACATTCCGTGATAAGTCCATCTACCGCGAGTTGGGTAAAGTTCATGGGCTCCCGAAAGGGGAAATCGATGCATTCCTGAAACACCCCGAAGATACAACCCATAACAATCATATCATCAGTAAGATAAGTGAACTGGGGAAGATGATGGCCGATTTTCCCAACCTGCGGAGCATCCATGCCGGCGGAGTGCTGATCTCCGAGGAGCCCATTACCTGTTATACCGCACTCGACCTTCCCCCGAAGGGATTTCCGACGACACAGTTTGACATGTACGTTGCCGAAGATATCGGCTTCGAGAAACTTGACATTCTCAGCCAGCGGGGTATCGGGCACATATATGAAGCTGCGGAACTCGTGAAAAAGAACCGGGGAATCAGTGTGGATGTGCACCAGGTAAAGATGTTCAAAGAGGATGAAAAGGTGAAGGAGCAACTGCGCAATGCCCGCACAATCGGCTGCTTTTACGTGGAGAGTCCGGCCATGCGTGGATTGTTGAAAAAACTGCACTGCGACAACTACCGTACCCTTGTGGCGGCCAGTTCCATCATCCGCCCGGGCGTGGCACGTTCAGGGATGATGAAGGAGTATATATTCCGCTTTCACAATCCCGACAAATTCAAATATCTTCATCCTGTGATGGAAGAACAGTTGAAGGAAACCTATGGGGTGATGGTATACCAGGAGGATGTTCTGAAGATCTGTCACCATTTTGCCGGCCTCGACCTGGCTGATGCCGATGTGATCAGGCGGGCGATGAGCGGCAAGTACAGGTCGAAGAAGGAGCTGCAGCGCATCATCGACAAGTTTTTTGAGAATTGCAGAACGTACGGTTATCCTGAGGAGGTGACGAAGGAGGTGTGGCGGCAAATCGAGTCATTCGCAGGCTACTCCTTTTCAAAAGCCCATTCAGCCTCCTATGCAGTGGAGAGTTACCAGAGTCTTTACCTCAAGGCCCATTATCCGCTGGAGTTCATCACCGGTGTCATCAACAACTTCGGAGGGTTCTACTCATCCTGGGTATATTTCAACGAAGCGAAAATTTCCGGTGCCTGCCTGCATGTGCCGTGTGTCAACAACAGCGAATACAAGACCTGCATACGTGGAAAGGATATTTACCTGGGATTTATCCATGTGGCGGGACTGGAAGCCGGATTGGGGAAGCAAATTTGCGATTTGCGATTTACGATTGACGATTTGCGATTGACGCAAGTAGCTGCCTACAAGGATCTTGAGGATTTTGTCCGGCGTGTTCCGGTTACACTCGACCAGTTGATAATACTGATAAGGGCAGGGGCCTTCAGGTTTACCGGCAAGCCGAAGGCTTCGCTCTTGTGGGAGGCGCATATGCTGCTGGGGAAAAACTGGGAACCATTGCAGGACACCGAAAACCCATTGCTCTTCCAGACGAAAACTGCAAAATTCTCACTTCCCGTTCTTGAGCAGAACATTCTTGCCGATGTATACGACGAGATCGAACTGCTGGGATTTCCAATTACGTATACCTACTTCGATCTGCTGGAGACAAAGTTCAGGGGTGACATCCTCGCACATGACATGGCCTCCCATGTGGGAAAGACCATTCGCATGCTGGGATTGCTGGTTACCATTAAATATGTGCGTACCGTCAAACGGGAGTGGATGCACTTTGGAACCTTTATCGACGTCAATGGCCGTTTTTTCGATACCGTGCACTTCCCGAAAGCAGTTACGGCATACCCTTTCCGTGGAGATGGTGTTTATCTTGTGCGGGGAAAGATCGTGGAGGAGTTTGGTTTCCCCAGCATGAATGTGGAAAAAATGGCGAAAATGCCTTTGCAGGGCGATCCGCGGGGATAAAACAAACCCTCCGGGTTTTTAACACCCGGAAGGATTGTGAAAGTTAGTTAATTGCAAACGGATGTGAAGTAACCACATCAATATTCTTGTGAATAAGTTTATGGATATTTTTCAGGTATGGTCTTTCATCTGCCGAACAAAACGACAATGCTGCCCCGGTTTCACCGGCCCTGCCTGTTCTACCGATGCGGTGGACATAGGTTTCTGCCTGCTCCGGGATCTCGTAGTTGATCACATGGCTGAGTTTGTCCACATCAATACCCCTTGATGCCACATCGGTGGCAACCAGGACGCGGATGCTGCGGTTCTTGAAATCTTTCAGGGCTTTGTCACGTGCACTCTGCGATTTGTTGCCATGGATTGCCTGTGCCTTGATCCCGTTGCGGATCAGGTCCTTGACCACCTTGTCGGCGCCATGCTTGGTACGCGTAAAGATAAGCACGTTTTTAACCAGGTCATTGTTAAGGACATAGGTCAGAAGCAGTTTCTTGTTCTCCTTTTTTACGTGGTAAACAGACTGCGAAACAAGAATCGGGGGCATGGTATTGGGAGAGAGGTTCAGTTGAACTGGGTTGTGGAGAAGTGATGTTGCAAGTTTCCTGATTTCATCGGGGGCAGTGGCCGAAAACAGCATTGTTTGCCTTTTTGCCGGCAATTTCGCCGTAATCTTCCTGATATCATTGATGAAACCCATATCGAGCATGCGGTCGGCTTCATCGAGAACCAGGTATTCCACCTTATCGAGGTGTACAAATCCCTGGTTCATAAGGTCGAGGAGCCTGCCAGGTGCAGCAACAATGATATCCACCCCGTTGTGCAGTGCCTGGGTTTGTGCTTTCTGTGATATCCCGCCATAGATGGTTACCAGGCGGATGTCGAGTCCTTTGCCATAGGTGTTGAATTCTTCACTGATCTGGGCGACCAGTTCACGCGTTGGAGCAAGAATCAATGCCCTTACTGCCCGGCGTTGATTGCGGTCCTTTTCTGTTTCAAGCAGCTGAAGTATGGGAAGTGCAAAGGCAGCCGTCTTGCCGGTGCCGGTTTGTGCGCAACCAAAAATATCTTTTCCCTGTAAAATTGTGGGGATCGCTTTTTCCTGGATTGGTGTCGGGTTCAGGTACCCTTTCTTATTTACAGCGTTTAAAAGTGGCTGGATAAGGTTCAGATTTTCAAAATTCATTTAATGGTTATTAATGTAAATAAAATTGACTTACCCCGGGGGCAAAACTGCATGACAGTATTGTCCGGAGTGCATTAAAAAAGTGTATGGTAGGCTGAATTGTAAAAGTGGGAGGATTACGTACAGATTGAGATACAATCTTTCAAATGTGGCTGCAAAGGTACAACAAGATATGATACCATAAACAAAAGAAGCAAAAGAAATGCTCTTTTGCTTCTTTTAGCAGGCTGCTGAAAATACTACCTGGTAAGACCCAGTGCGTTGACACCTTGCTCGTAAATGATGTCCAACGGGATATTGGCGGTTTTGAGCCGTTCCAGGTCAGACTGAAGCGTCTCCCTGATTTTTCCATTGGTTTCCAGGTAGGCTTTCGCACCATCATAGTCCCCGTCGCCTTCAAATTTTAAAACAATGGCAGACCATTTGTTCATAGCCAGGCGCATTTTGTCAATATTCACCTTATATGTGCCATTTGAACCGCGTTCAAAGGCATCGTTGTCGGCGAAGAAATTGAAGCACATCATGTTGGCTTTGCCGTGGGCACTTGCCGCACCAAAACGCACAGAACGGATCAGGCCTGCCATGAACGTCGCAAAGCAGTCATCAGCGGAGATATCCTTCACCTCTCCCTTTGCAATCAGCTGCGTGGTCATGAAAAGTCCGAGAATATCTGCTTTTGCTTCCTCAAAGGAGGAGTATTTTTCTTTCAGGGCTTCTCTCACAGTTCCCTTTCCGGTAATGGTTTTTTTAATGCCTAACCCATGGGCGACTTCGTGAAACATGACATTGGAAAAGAAAGCATCAAATTTGATGTTCTGCTTCTGGGTTGAATCAATGAGCACATTCGCAATGGGAACGAGGATGTTGTCAAATTTGGCACGCATTGCATTTTTGAGTTGTAGGCGGCGTGAACCCTTTGCCATCTGCACTTTTTCATCATTTGGTAAATTGATTGCAATGGTTTTGCTGCCTGCATTTGAATGGCCTGATACATAGATGATATCGTAGGCATTGAGATCGGAATCGGTACCCGGCTTCTCCTTTTTATATTTATCATCTACAGGAAGCTGTGCTTGCAGTTCAGGCAGGAATTTAGCAAATTTCGCCAGTTTAAGGCTCCAGTCCTTGTCTTTTACCAGCAGGGCCGATTCAAAAGCGGTTTTATACCCGAAAAGTTCATCTTCATAGTTCTCAATCGGGCCAACAACAAAATCGATGGTATTGTTTTTCATATCCATCCATGCCATATCACTGGCAAAATAATCGTCGGTAACCAGCGCCGTGGCCCTTAACTCCAGGTACTTTCCCAGGCCCGGATCTTCTGCCAGTATTGCTGCCTTTTTCAGCAATTCTGAGGCTTTGTCCAATTTGTCCCTGAATGCTTCATGATACCATATATTCTTGAGGCTGTGATCTTCGTTGCGGCCAATGATAGAGTATTGGCTGGTTTTGTCCTTGTTGTCCCATTTGGCAAATTCTTCCTTTGTCATATCTCCGGGGTACAGGTTAGCACCGGCAGGTTTTTCCATATATCCGCTGATAAATGACTTGTTGCCATTCAACCGCTCCCAAGGACCATAATTGATCACTGCGAAAGCGCGGGTCAGGGAGTCGGGAATTGAATCAAGGAATTTTCGTTTTTCGCCGATCACCTGCATCCAGTATAAGTCATCCATGATTTTCGCTGCGTCGATGAGGAGGGGGATCATCTGCTTTTCCTTTTCACTCAGCTTTGTAAGGTCGGTTGTTAATTTGACGGAAACAAACTCCTTGATTTTTACATTCATGAGGGAGTCTTCTGAACTGAGTTGTGAAGTTTTACTGCCGGTTTGCCTGTTACAGGCTGCAAACATGAAAAAGAACAATGCGGCAAAAACCGGAATCATGATAGTTTTCTGTCCCATGGATAAGATTTTTGGTATCTTGCGAAATTAGGAAATATTGCAATACAATTTTTGCGATTGTCAATAGGATTCATTGTGAAATTTTTATAAGTTTGTGACAAAATATTTATTAACAAAACCTTAAACCAAATCGCCATGAACAATGTCTTTATTCTGATCATCATAGGAGCCATAGGGTTGCTCTTTTTTTCAGGTATCCGTATCGTTCGTCCAACACATCGTGGACTTATCGAACGTTTTGGTAAATACAACCGTTTTGCCAATCCGGGGTTTCATTGGATTATACCAGGCATCGATTTAATGTACCAGGTTAATATCACCGAGAAGATGATCAATGCTGAACCACAGGAGATCATCACCAACGACAACCTGAATGCAAAGGTGGATGCCCAGGTTTATTTTAAGATCACAAATGACGAGGAGAGCGTAAAAAATTCACAATATAATGTTAATAATATTGAATATCAAATTGTTAACCTTGCAAGGACCACCCTCCGCAACATCATCGGCACTATGACACTGAAATCGGCCAACAGTGAGCGGGGAAAAATCAACAAGGAACTCCATGGAACTTTGCTGGATGAGACCAGGAGCTGGGGCATTCAGATCATTCGTACCGAGCTGAAGGAAATTGATCCGCCCAAGGATGTCCAGGAAACAATGAACAAGATTGTGAAGGCCGAAAATGAAAAGATTGCAGCTGTTGACTATGCAACTGCAGCAGAAACAAAGGCTGATGGTGAGAAGCGGGCAGAAATCAGGCGTGCCGAAGGTGTAAAGCAGGGGCAGATACTCAGGGCAGAGGGTGAAGCACAGGCCATCGCATTGGTAAATGAGGCTGCCGAAAAGTACTTTATCGGCAATGCACAGATCCTGAGGAAAATTCAGGCACTTGAAACATCTTTGAAAGATAATTCCAAGATAGTCGTTCCGGCCGGTTCCGACCTTGTGAACGTGCTTGGTGATATGGCAGGCATCATTCCGATCAGGGATAAACCTGACACCAAGTATGCTCCTGTTTAAAAGGAGGTTATACGTTTTCTGCTCCGTTCTCAAGGTGGATGTGCTGCCGTTCAAGGCATCCCTGGATTGAACAGGATTTTTAGATTGATGTAAAAAAAAATATAATCGGTGTGAGAAAACTCACTTTATGAAATATTTCATACCTTTGAACAATGTGTTTAGGGAATTGACAAAGAGGTACTTCTTTATTTTGCCTATGATAACAGACATTAAATCATGTTATTAAAGAAATCATGTTGAATCAGGTGAAATTGTTTTTTTTGATTTTGCTTAATGTTGTATTGCTTATTCCTTCGGGGACAAACACTGCAACTGCAAACTCATCTGTAACGGCCAATGTAAATTATGCCTCGGGTGACACGCTTAAGGCGCTGGGTATGCTGGTTGAAAAAAACAAGATAAGCAACAACCCGCTTTCAATAAAGTATGCCAAAATGGCTTTGGCAATCGCACTGCAAACGAAATCCAAGCCCGACCTGGTAGATGCTTATAAATGGATCGGCAAGGCCTACCTGCAAAACCAGAAAGATTCCAGCTATTTCTACTACAACCTTGCTTTGCGTCTGGCCGACAGTTGCCACCTGGTATATCAAAAGATTCACATTTTTTACAATCTTGCGAGTTTTTACAGTGCAGCATATAATTATGAAACAGCGATCTCACTGCTGGATTCATCTATCGTTCTGGCAAAAGCCGTCAAGGACCCTGAAGGCATTGCCAATGCTTACATTGCATTAGGCAACATCAAAACCAACATTCAGGATTATGAAAGCGCCCGCCAAATGTTTGAATTGGCACTTAAGGCAGCCCAAAACGATACAATGTACAAACAAATAGGTGTCGCAATGGGGAACCTGGCCAGGAAACCATTTGAAATGGATGTTCAGAAGTCAATAGCACTCGAGAAGGAGGCATTGCAGTATCTCAGTAAAGTCAATGGTGTTGAAGAGGAAATGGCTTATATCTATATCAACATTGGTAACCAGCATGTAAATCCTGATTCTGCCTTGTTCTATTATAAACTGGCTCTTAAGTTGGCTGTCAATGCCAATTTGCCGAAAATCCTTTTTGGAGCCTACAACAATATGGCATACAGTTACCTTGATAAAAAGGATGTTCAAAAGGCTGAATCCTGTTTGAGGGATCTTGCAATCCCGGCTGCCCTCGAAATGAATGACAATGATTGGTTGTCATCGCTTTATGATACCTATGCTGATGTTTGCGTTCAGAAAGGGGATTATAAAAAAGCATGGGAATTTGAAAAGAAAGCAATGAAAAGGAGGGATCTTGACAACTTAAAGAAAGGGTCCGACCAGGTCAGGTTACTGGATGCATTGCTTGAACTGAAAAGTAAGGAATTGATCATACAAAACGAAGAAAAGGAGTTGCTTGTCCAGCGCAATCGCCTCCAGCAAACAGAACTGTGGCTTGCGATCGCTCTTCTGCTGGTAGTTGCCTCCGTTTTTACAACCCTTATTTTGCAACAGCGTAACCGGGTGAAGTTCCAGAGGGAGCAGATTGGTTCAGCAAAAAGGATCATTGAGATGGAGGAAACAGAAAAGGGCAGGACAGCAAGAGAGTTGCACGATCTTACCGGGCAACTTGTTCTGGGAATTTCGGGTACCATCGAAAATATTGATTTCCCGGATCCTGAGATTAAAGAACTGATAAAAGCACGGATCAAGGAATTGGGCGCCAGTATCAGGCAGATCTCACACCGCATGAACAGGGCCATGATAGAACACTTCACTTTTAGCGAAATGATCACAGGTTTATGTGAAGACATGCAAAAGTTATCTAGGATGAAGATAGACCTTGACATCCCGGAGGAATTGTCGGATTTGCCGAATGAACTGGTACTCCACTTTTACCGCATAACACAGGAGTTACTCACAAATGCCGGGAAGTATGCCAGGGATAGCCAGGTGAAAATCAGAATTTACACGGAAAATGGGAAACTTGTTCTTTTGTATTCCGACAATGGGTCCGGCTTTACACTGGGCGAGAAAAGTAAACCAAGTATGGGTGTTTTAAATATTTTTGAAAGGGCCAAACTGGTTGGAGGTCAGGCAAATTTAACTACTGCTCCGGGGAAGGGGACATCATGGGAGATTATTTTTCCCGTAGCGCAAAAAAACATAATTAAAAGCTAAAGGCAAATCATGATCAGACTCTTTGTCATTGAGGATCATCCGGTGATCGTTACAGGATTAAAGAATCTTTTTCGACCATCCAGGGATGGAATAGAGATAACAGACAACGCATTTAGTGTAGATGATGCTGTATTGAAGGCAAATACGGATACTTTTGATATTTTCCTGCTTGACTTGTGGCTTCCCGATGCACATCCACTGATGAATGTTAAAAAGCTGAAAGAGAAATTCTATGGGAAACCGATCGTCATTTTTACATCTGAGGATTCATCTTCCTGGCAACGTAAAATGTTTGAAGCCGGGGTGATGGCTTATTTACTCAAAAGCACCAATAAATCTGAAATTAAATCAACACTTGAGAAAGTTATCAGGGGTCAGATCGTCTTTTCGGGGCTCGTTGAACCTGATTATGAGAAAAAACTGGCAACAGTATTATCCGGACAGAAATATCATTTGACACCAAATCAGCAGGAATTGGTCATACTTTTATCATCCGGGCTTACCCAGCAGCAAATTGCTGATTCGAAAAAAACAAGTGTCTCTACTGTCGAAAAAACCCTCAAGCATGTTCGCGACCGGTGTGATGCAAAAAATAATGCAGAACTGATAAAAATTTTGCTTGAAAAGGGTATCATCTGATACTGTTTCTAACTCCTGCTTCCCCGTTTTTTATTTCTTTTTTCTAACAAAAAGAACGCATATATGCGTTTTTATTTGTGAAAACCCGCCAAAATGATTGACAATCCGGCGAGCATAATGTCTTCCATTTGACATGATAATTGTATTGTTTATCAATGCAATAAATTTTCGTTTGATAGGGTTTCTTACGGTTTCCCACAAGGTGAATTTATGGATTTCCACTATTGCGTGTGTTATGCCTGTAACCTAACTTTGAATTTAACGTACACCATAAAACATTCAATTAATATTTAAAACCTAAGCCCCATGAAAAAAATTACCCTGATTGCAGCTTTTATTCTCATCGCAGGATTGACCGGTTTGTTTGCACAGCACATCAACATCAATCCTATTCCAAGTTTTAACTACCAGCTGACCGCACTCAACACCGGTTTCCAGGAGCGTCTTTCTCATGGAACCCCCGGCCGTGAAAAACGCGATATGGATGTTGTGATTTCATCGAGTTCAACTTCACCAATTCCTGTTTTTGCAAAGGTGTGGCTGGCTAAAGATGGTATTGTGGTTAAGGGTCCCTATACGATTTTTCTTGATCAGCTTCTCTCCGTACCCATCAGCGACGGACAGTGGGGTGTTATTATTAAATGTGATTGGGATGTTGCAGCCAGTGTTTGGATTGATTAGGTAATTTTATCCCCCAATAAAAGGAGGCTGTCCCGAAAGTACGAGGCAGCCTCTTTTCTTTGTGCGAAAAGCTGAGGATAAATCCAATCCGTAAACTTTTTTCGGCATACCTCTTTACCTGTCCCATAATTCCTTACTTTTGACAAGTGAATTTCAAATGAACCAATTTTATTCTCTATTTTGTTAGTTGATATTTTTATACCCTGTTTTGTAGACCAGGTCTATCCTGAAACCGGGATGAACATGGTGAAAATCCTGGAGAAGCTGGACATAGCGGTGAATTTTAACGGCAACCAAACCTGTTGCGGGCAAATGGCTTTCAACAGTGGTTTCTGGGATGAAGCCAAGCAGATGGGGGAGAAATTCCTGAAGGATTTCCCTAACGACCGCCCCATTGTTGGCCCTTCTGCCTCCTGCATCGGATTTGTAAGGAATTACTATGGCTGGCTGTTTCATAATACTGCGTATCACTTGGAATATAAGCAGCTTAAAAAAAACATCTTTGAATTTACTGATTTTTTAATAAATGAATTGAAGGTTGAGGATGTAGGGGCCTCTTTTCCTCATGTTGTCACATACCACGATTCTTGCGCCGCACTCAGGGAATACAACCTGAAGGATGAACCCAGGAGACTGCTGTCGCATGTAAGAGGGCTTGAACTGCGTGAGATGAAAGAAAATGAAGTGTGTTGCGGATTCGGCGGGACTTTTTCAGCAAAATTTGAACCGATTTCTTCTGCAATGGCTGAGCAAAAAGTTAACCGGGCCCTTGAAACGGGAGCTGAATATATCGTATCAACAGACTCTTCCTGCCTGATGAATCAGCAAGCTTACATTGACAAGCACAACCTTCCTATTCAAACCATCCATATTATTGACATACTTGCATCAGGTTGGTAGCCTGCCAAATCCAACATGATAATTTTCAGAGGGTTCTTTTTTTTATTGTAATTTTGTAAACCATAACATTGATTTATTTGCAAATGGAATTTCGGGAGTAAATGCTTCCAGTTTCTTTACACCAGCATTTTATACATGTCAGAAAGCATGTTTGGTAACCCTGGCTATAAAGTCCAGGATTGTAGACCTCTAAATTAAGACAGATGATCCGTGTTTTATTTCTTGCCCTGATATTTGCTGCAAGTCTGACTGCCAGGGCCCAGCAGGAAGGATTTCAACCTGATGACACCGCTTTTATTTCAAAGTATGCCAACCAGGATTTCAATGGGAAGTTTGCCTTAACCATTGGCAGGGATACAACGAATAACTACTTTTTGCTGGATTTCTCAAAATTGCCTGATCGTTTTGACCGTGTCTTTTTCATGAACCTCAGCTTTTTGTCTGAGGAGCTTGTTAACATCGATCCGGTGGTCACCAAAAACAGGGTTTGCTTTATGTCCAATAAGAAAAACAAGGAGGACGATGTGCTGAAGCTCTTTGAGGATATCAAAAATAAGGTAACAGGTACGTCATCCGCCTGGTCAAATGAACAGAAGTCAGAGTGGCTCAAAGAGAACGATAAATACAAATAATAAGAAGTTCTTATGAAAAAAAGCTGGTATCTTTTTATTGGGATGCTCGTCATATACGGTGCTTGCTATGCCCAACAGGGTGGCGGAGGGAACAACAGCACCTGTGAAGCAGCAGCTCCTTTCTGTACCGGAACTTTGTATTCATTCCCGGCCGGCGTGAATGCTCCTCCGGGACAAATTGGACCTTTTTATGGTTGCCTAACCACCAGGCCAAATCCGGCATGGTATTATATGAAGGTTGCCAACTCGGGCAATATCATCATTCAGATGCACAGTGAACCTTCAAAAGATATTGATTTCTGCTGCTGGGGGCCATTTACTTCCCAGGATTGTTGCGGACTGCTGACCCAGTCTAAAATTGTTTCATGCAGCTATTCGACCCTGTCGTATGAAACCTGCAACATCCCCAATGGAATAACAGGCCAGTATTATATGCTGATCATTACGAATTTTTCTAACCAGCCTTGCAACATTATCTTTCAGCAAACAGGAGGTACGGGCACCACCGATTGTTCCATCCTGCCTCCTGCTTGTATCAGCAACAGCCCGATCTGCTCAGGACAAACACTGCAATTCTCAGCCCAGTCTATTTCGGGAGCTACCTACCATTGGTGGGGCCCCGCCGGATTTTCCTCCCAGCTTCAGAATCCTGCCATTAGCAATGCAACACCTGCCAATTCGGGGGAGTATTTTCTCAGTGTTATTGTGGGCGGGCAGCCGAGCAGCGATACTTCCACCACTTTTGTTCATGTGTATCATCCACTGGCAAATGCCGGAAACGATACCAGCATTTTAAATGGCGTAACCACCAGGCTGCATGGCAGGGGTCTTGCAGGCAGCGGGTCCTATCACTATAAATGGGCTCCTTCCTCAAAACTGGTAAACGACAGTATCCAGAATCCCCAAACTGTAAATCTGTTTGCGACTCAAGTGTTTACTCTTACTGTTACCGACGATTCTGCCAGTTGCCAGGCAACCGACATGGTAACAATCAACATTGCCGGAGGTGCGCTTGCGGTGAATGCGGTTGCAAACCCGTCTTCCATCTGTTACGGGGCATCAACGCAGATTCAGGCCATCGGCTCAGGTGGGGCAGGGAACTATACCTACCAGTGGACCGGCCCGAATGGGTTCTCCTCGACAATGCCGGATCCGACAGTTGCGCCAACGGTCACATCTACATACCAGGTATTAGCCTTTGACGGGTATAACACGGTGACCGGTTCGGTGACCGTTACGGTAATCCCGTTGCCTGTCGCAGATGCCGGTATCACGAAATCAATTCCATACGGCACATATACATTTCTCAATGGATCGGTCTTAAACGGGACCAGCAACTATTATTACAGCTGGTCACCAGCCGACAAACTCATCAATGCTGGCAAACAGAACCCCCAAACGGTCAACCTCACGGCAACAACAGTATATTCGCTTGTTGCTACCGACCTGGCTACGAACTGTATCAGTGATAATGCTGCCGATGTTTCCATAGAAGTTACCGGCGGGCCGCTAAACGTCAATCCGGTCGCCACTCCTGATTCAATATGCCGGGGTGATTCAACACGTTTGCACGCCTCTGCCGGAGGTGGAAATGTGGGTTTTTATGAATATTCATGGAGTTCGACCCCTCCCGGATTCACTTCTGCCGACCCCGATCCAATGGTAAATCCTCTGGTAAATACGACCTATGCGGTAACAGTGACTGATCAGTTTAATGACACCCAGGGAAGTATCCAGGTCGCTATTTATCCAGAGCCACTCATTCATCTTGGGCCTCCCGACACCACTGTATGCATATATGATACGATAAAACTTTCAGCCGGAAACCCTGGTTCAACCTACCTGTGGTCAAACGGCTCCACCGCTCAGCAGATCTCTTTTGGCACAACGGGTATCGGGTACGATGCCCAATCTTACTCGGTTGAAGTTATTAATAAGCATGGCTGCAAATCCAACAGCAACATCAATGTCCTGTTTTCTTTCGATGCCTGCACGGGAATTGATGATCTTTTTCTTTCCGGGCACATCCACATTTATCCCAATCCTGCCAGGGATATGGTAAGGATTAATATTGACGGTATTTCAGGAACCACAACCGGCTCCCTGCTCACAACACTGGGACAAGTGCTGCGCGACTTCACCTTTCAGGAGCCGGTCAAATCGACGTCTTCTGTTAATCTCGATCTGTCGGGCCTACCCAAGGGAGTTTATCTTGTCAGGTTCAATAATTCAACTTTTACTCACATCCAAAAGCTGGTCGTTGAATAGTGCAGAAAAAGACATCGAATAAACCATCAGCTGCAAGTTCAGGGCAAATACTCTTGTCATTCCTGTTCCTTCTGTTTGCCTGTGCAGCTCCATGCCAGTCAGCCTGGTACAAGAGCAATTGCCCCAGGTCACAAAAGCAGGCCGGGGTTTGGTACTTTGGAGAAAAAGCAGGGATTGATTTTCGTACTGGTTCGGCAGTGGCTCTCACAGATGAGAATGTGATGAATGCCTTACAGGCGACCTCGAGCATTTGCGACAGCATGGGCAACTTCCGGTTCTTCACGAATGGCCGGATCGCATGGGACCGTACCTTTTCACGCATGCCAAACGCCACCGTCCTGGATGGATACCCGGGAGTCACACAACCATGCCTGATTGTGCCATATCCCGGAAATGAGTCATTATATTATATCTTTACCATTGACTTGATCACCTATGACCATAATGATTCCACCAAATACACCACCAAGGGACTTTCCTACACGCTCATTGACATGAAACTGCGCGGCGATTCGGGCGACGCAGTCTCCGCAGTGCTGAACAAACCACTGCTCTCTCCTGTTTGCCAGAAAATCACTGCCGTGGCAAACAGGGATCAAAAGGGGATTTGGGTAATCGCACACAAATGGGAATCAAATGAGTTCTATGCATACCTTGTAACGAACGCAGGAATTGCTTCTCCTGTAATCAGTGCAGTTGGATCAACCCATTCAGCTGTTTCGAAACTTGCAAGAAACAATGCGATGGGGTATATGAAGTGTTCCCCGGATGGCAGCAAACTTGCACTTGCCATTACCTACGATAAACTCATTGAAGTATTCGATTTCGACAATGGATCCGGGAAACTTACAAATCCCAAATCCTTCCATGTTGCCAAATCCGTTCTAAATCCCTATGCCATTGAGTTTTCGCCCGACAGTCTAAATCCCTATGGCATTGAGTTTTCGCCCGACAGTAAAAAGTTGTATTCAACTGTACTCGACTACCTTGGAGGGGTATTTCCCAGGAGGCCTACCTATATTTTTCAATTCGACCTGGTCAACGGGTTAAATACACCGGTAATCATCGATTCCGTTGCAGGTGTCCGTATGAATGCGATGCAGCTGGCAATAGATGGCAGGATCTATTTGTCGCGCACCAACAATCATAATTCAAAAAGAGATTCACTGGATGTGATTTATAATCCAAACCGGTTGGGAACAGCGTGTAATTTCAACTTATTGCAGCATGTTCCCGGGAGCAGGTTCGATTTGAGCGGTAGGAAAAGTATGTACAGTCTTCCGAATTTTGTGCAGAGTTATGTCAATATTCCACCTTTTACCTGGGACAGTGTGTGCCACGGAAACAATACCCAGTTCCATATTACCAATACAGCGAACATCGACTCACTGACCTGGGATTTTGGAGATAAAGGAACCTCTGGCATCCCTGATCCAATGCATGAATATGCAAGCCCCGGCAAGTATTGGGTAAAACTTACGGAAAAATTTAACGGGCAGGCGTATACTGATTCCATGCAGGTTTCCAACTATCCGCTTCCGGTCATATCCCTGGGGGATACCGTATTGTTGTATGCCGGTTCTACCATAAACCTTCATGCCGGCGGCGGATTTACCGATTACCTCTGGTCAACGGGTTCCCCCGACTCAGTTATCAATGTCAACAGCCAGGGATCGTATTGGGCACAGGTGAAAGATTATCATTGTTGTATCAATTCCGATACCACCTTTGTGAAAGTTTTTGAATATTTTATTCCAAATGCTTTTTCTCCCAATGGCGATGGTATAAATGATTTTTTCAGGGTAAACGGTTTATATAAAAATATCGATTTTAACATGGTGGTGTATGACCGGTGGGGACAACAGGTTTTTCAGTCAGATGATATTGATAAAGGCTGGGATGGTAATGTCGGTGGCCAGTATTGTCCCCCGGAGTCCTATGTCTGGATCGTTCACATTGGATTTCTCGGCCAGGATATTATCACCAAGGGAGATATTGTTTTCAAAGGAACTGTGACAATCGTAAGATGATAAACGAAAAATATACGCAAATCATTGCCGGTGAGTTAAAACAGTCAGCCGGTTTTGTGCAGAACACAATCAATTTATTGGAAAGCGGCGCCACAATCCCTTTCATTGCCCGTTACCGGAAAGAGATGACCGGTTCGATGGATGAGGTGGTTATAGCCCAGGTACGCGATCGCCTTGCCCAGCTGAAAGAACTCGATGCACGTCGCGCTGCGATTCTGAAATCATTGCAGGAGCAGGAAAAACTCACACCGGAACTGGAATCTGCAGTTACCAATGCCGCCACCATGGCTGAATTGGAAGATATCTACCTGCCATACAAGCCGAAACGCAAAACACGCGCCAGCATTGCACGTGAGAAAGGGCTCGAACCCCTGGCCACCCTTATTTTATCTCAGCGATACGATGACATTGAATTCAGGGCCGGGAGTTTCATTGACCAGGAAAAAGGTGTCAACTCGGTGGAGGAGGCCATTCAGGGCGCCAGCGATATCATCGCTGAAAAAGTTAATGAGGACATTTATGCAAGGAAAAGGATCCGGGCATTGTTTCAGAAAGAGTCGAGTGTGTCGGCCAAAGTTGTGAAAGGGAAAGACCAGGATGGAATTAACTTTCAGATGTACTTCGAATACCATGAGCCCTTGCACCGTGCCCCTTCTCACCGGCTCCTGGCGATGTTCCGCGGTGAAAATGAGGGTTTTTTGCGAATTTCCGTGGCAGTGGAAGAAGAAACCGCGCATGAAATCCTTGAAAGGATATTTGTCAAAGGGAACAATGCTTCGGCGGTCCTGGTAAAATCTGCAATCGCCGACAGCTGCAAACGGCTGCTTTTCCCGTCAATTGAAACGGAGATGCGCCAATGGGCCAAGGAGAAGGCAGATGCCGAAGCCATCAGGGTATTTGCCGAAAACATGCGACAGCTGCTGCTTGCCCCACCGCTCGGGCAAAAGAACGTACTGGCAATTGATCCCGGGTTTCGCACCGGCTGCAAAATCGTTTGCCTCGACCGCCAGGGGAAACTGGTGCACAATGAGACCATCTACCCGCATCCTCCCCAGAACGAAGTGAAAGAAGCTATTCACAAAATCAAAAGCCTGGTAAATGCTTATAAAATAGAGGCCATCGCCATCGGTAATGGTACCGCCGGCCGTGAAACCGAACGTCTTGTCAAGTCCATCCCGTTTGACCGGGATGTAATTGCCCTGGCTGTAAATGAAAGCGGTGCTTCCGTCTATTCAGCTTCCGCTGTGGCGCGTAAGGAATTTCCTGATTATGATATTACCGTACGTGGTTCTGTTTCCATCGGCCGCCGCCTCATGGATCCACTGGCAGAACTGGTGAAAATTGAACCCAAATCAATTGGGGTAGGACAGTATCAGCATGATGTGGATCAAACAGCCCTGATGAAGAGCCTGGAGGATACGGTAGTGAGCTGTGTGAACAAAGTGGGAGTGGAGGTCAATACTGCCAGTGAAGAACTGCTTACCTACGTATCGGGACTTGGCCCGGCACTGGCTAAAAACATCATTTCTTACAGGAACGAACACGGACCCTTTAAATCACGCTCTGAGTTTAAAAAGGTGACACGCTTTGGGGATAAAGCATTTGAACAGGCGGCTGGCTTTTTGCGCATACGTGATGCAAAGAACCCACTGGACCGGAGTTCAGTTCATCCCGAAAGCTATCCGGTGGTAGATCGTATGGCCAAACGGTTGAGTTGTACGGTAGATGACCTTATCGGGAAAGCTGAATTACGTTCCCAGATCAAACTGGATGAGTTCACGGGCGAAAAAATCGGAATGCCTACTCTCCATGATATCATGCAGGAACTTGCCAAACCCGGGCGCGATCCCCGCCAGCAATTCGAAATGTTTGAATTTGACAAGCACATTCATGCCATCGGCGATTTGCGGGTCGGTATGAAACTTCCGGGTATTATTACCAACATTACTAATTTTGGCGTATTTGTCGATCTTGGCGTGCACCAGGATGGGCTGGTCCACATCAGCCAGCTGGCCGACCGGTTTGTGAAGGACCCGAATGATGTTGTGAAGCTCAATCAGAAGGTTATGGTTGAAGTGCTGGAAATCGATATGGATCGCAAACGGATACAACTTACCATGAAGACCCAGCATACTAAGCCTGAAGTTTAAACGTTAAAATACAGGAAATTTTTTCGAAAATTGACCTTATTATACGACGTCATTCATTTTTCTCGATAGACTGTTCACAGTTCACTGTTCAATTCAATGTTAAAACGACTTGTTTTTCTTTCCATCCTGTTTCCTTTTACCCTGTTTTTTACACCAGGGGCACATGCACAGCGATTTATGGGAGCAGTAAGCCTGGGCATGAATATCACCCAGGTGGATGGTGATGATTTTTTTGGCTTTCATAAGGTTGGGCTCAATGTTGGCCCGATGGTGGCCGTCCCGTTTGGTAAAAAAAGAAACTGGTCAGTAAGTATGGAGTTGCTTTATACCCAAAAGGGGAGTTACCACAAGGGGGGATCAGATTCAGTTAATTCTTATACCTATCGCCTTGTCCAGGATTATGCAGAGATTCCGGTTTTACTTCATTTCACCGACAGGAAACTGATTTCAGGCGGCGTTGGTTTTTCTTATGGACAGTTGATCAACTACAAGGAAACGAAAAATAATTTCTACGATACGTTGTACAATTATCAGACAACCTTGTCAAACAATGATATTTCCATTATTGCAGATCTGCAAATCCGTTTATTCAGCAAACTCTGGGCAAACCTTCGTTACCAGTATTCAATTAAAAGCAACAGGACTGTTGTCATCGACAATCCAAAGGCATATCCACGGGATCCTGTTACCCGCGAACAATACAACAATGTGATCAGCATACGGCTGACCTGGGTATTCAACCAGGAAAAAATTTCGAAGACACCACGGAAGGAGTCGAGCGGCGATTATTGATTTTCAGAATATCCGTTTGATCAGCCGCAGTTTGTGCGTGTATTTCTTCAACCCAACGCTATAGATCCCTTCCTGGTCAAAGGAATCAATCTGAACTTTTCCTGAACAATGAATAATGCGTTGCCGGTCAATAAGCATCCCTACATGGGTAATGTTTCCCTCAACATCATCAAAAAATGCAAGATCCCCCGGCTCTGCCTCCCCGGGGAGACTGATCACCTCTCCCTGTCCTGCCTGTTGCGACGCATCACGGAGGAGTTTATAGCCCTGGAGTTTATAAACCATTTGTACAAACCCTGAACAATCAATGCCAAAGGGCGTGCGGCCGCCCCAGAGGTATGGGGCATTCATATACAGCATTGCCTCCTCGATGAGTTGCTGCCCGGTTCTCTGCGTGTCGAGATTGCTGTTCCCGTTTTGATGCAGCAGTGATTCAGAAACCAATCCTTCATAATAATAGACATTCTGCCCTACACGGATTCTCGATTCGTCGAAGCCAGGCAGGGAACTTCCAATGACCAGGGGAATCATCATTCTTTCGGTTTCAAATGAAAGAAGCTGCAGGAGATCGATCGTTACTGAGGTTTCTGAATTTGCCAGGCGCAGGTATTCCGGATCATCGATCATGTTGGCCTGTAACCTGTCTATCCAGCCTTCATAACCATCAAACAACAGTTTGATTTTAACCCAGGAACTTTCTTTCTCAATAACGCAATAGAGTTCGCCGAACAAGACCTGTGTAACCATCTCCGACTTGTGTGAAGGCTCAGCCCTCACCGGGATTACACTGTGCAGACAAATACCGTTTTCCATGTATGTTGGTGTTGTTAGCAGGCAAAGATAGAAAGAAAAGTTAACTGTTTTTTTTTAGCTCCTGGAGTTTACATCCGCTGCACCCGTGGCATTTAGACGGAGGAGTTGTAAAAAAGCGGAACACACGGATGGTTGTCAGCATCATGGCTGCGGAAACAATTGCACCTACGATTATTAGTTGCCACATCATATCAGGATATTAACAAACTGCCGATTTGAAAAACTGCGAATGACAACAACCATGCGAGCACGGTTGTGTAGGTGATCAGAAAAAGTGCCCATTTCCAGCTGCCCGATTCCCGGTTGACCGTAGCCACTACCGCCACACAAGGCATATAGATAAGGATGAAAAGGAGATAGGAAATGCCGACCAGCGGAGTAAAGAGTTTTTCTCCCATATGCGCTCCATCCTGGCGGGTTACCTGTTGCAATTGAACTCCGAGTGTTTTAGGGTTACCTGTCTCATGAAAATGGTTTGACCCGAACAGGACCCCCATGGTGCTCACAACAACCTCTTTGGCAGCAGCTCCGGTAATGAGGCTTACCCCCATCCTCCAGTCGAACCCAAGTGGTGCAATAACCGGTTCAAGGGTTTTTCCGATCCTTGCGATATAGGAATTTTGCAGCCTCTCTTCGGGCGTGAGGTTTACTCCACCCGGGAAATATTCGAGAGCCCAGATTAAAATAACCGCAATCATAATAACGCCGCCCATTTTACTGAGATATTGCTTGCCTTTCTCCCACATATGCTGCATGATCACCTGGAATGTCGGCATGCGGTAGGGCGGGAGTTCCATCACAAAAGGAGCCTCTTTGCTTTTAAAAAGGATTTTTTTGAAAACCAGGGATATAAGTATTGCAAGGAAAATGCCGGTAATGTAAAGGCCGAAAATAACAGATCCTGCATGCTTCGGGAATACCGCGCCGGCAACAAGGATGTATACCGGCAGCCGGGCACTGCACGACATAAACGGGTTGATCAGCATGGTGAGCAGCCGGTCATTCCGGTCCTTGAGCGTTCTTGTGACCATGATAGCCGGTACATTGCATCCGAAACCCATGATGAGCGGAATGAATGACTGCCCGTGCAACCCGATTTTATGCATCAGCTTGTCCATGATGAATGCCGCCCTTGCCATATAGCCGGTATCTTCCATGAGAGAAATAAAGAAGAACAGGATCAGTATGTTTGGCAGGAATACGATAATGCTGCCAACGCCATTGATAATGCCGTCAACAAGCAGATCCTTGAGCGGGCCTGCCGGCAGCGCCATGCTGACCCCGGCCCCGATCCGGGAAACTATGAGGTCTATCCAGTGTTTGGGGATTTCACCAAGTGTAAATGTCGATTGGAACATTAACCACAGAAAAAGGAGGAAGACCGGAAACCCGAGTATTTTATGGGTCAACAGGAAATCAATCCGTTCACTGGCAGATTTTGGCGGGTTAACCTGGTGAACTGTTTCAAGTGTCTCCTTCAATGCGCCTGCAACAAATCCATATTTGGCATCGGTGGCCAGTGTTGCCGAATCTTCCTTGAAAGTTGTTTCGAGCCGCAATATCTCCTTTTCTGAAATTTGCCTGATGGCTTCATACTGTCCGGATGTTTTAATCGATTCCAGCACAGCTGAATCTTTTTCGAGCAACTTGATGCTGTAAAATCTTGAAGAAATCCTGTCTGTCAGCGATTTGTCGCGCCAGATAGCTTCCTGTATTTTCCTGATTGAGCGCTCAAGTTCGGTGCTGTAATTGATATGGACATGGCGTACCACCGGGTCACGATCTTCGAAAACCTCGATGAGCCTGTCGAAAAGTTCGGTAATCCCGGTCCCTTTCGAGCTGACAGTGGGAATGACCGGGATCCCAAGCAGTTTTCCGAGTGCCTGGTAATCGAGTATGTTTCCGGTCTTCTCAAACTCATCATACATGTTCAGGGCGATCACCACCCTGATATCCATATCGATAAGCTGTGTGGTAAGATAAAGGTTGCGTTCAAGGTTTGAAGCATCCACAACATTAACAACAATGTCGGGAACCTTTTCCGTAATATGGGTTCTGACGAAAAGTTCCTCGGGGGAATATGCCGTTAATGAATAGGTCCCGGGGAGATCGGTGATATTAAAGGTATAACCGCTATGTTTGAATTTTGCCTCTTTTGAATCAACCGTTACCCCGCCAAAGTTTCCAACCCTTTCATGTGAGCCTGATGCAACATTGAATAAGGTTGTTTTTCCGCAATTTGGGTTTCCCACCAATGCGATGTCGATGATTTTTCCCCGTTCACCATCGTCAATGCGTGTTGATTCCTCTTCGATTGTTCCGAGGTAGCCATACACTTCATGCGATGAAATTCCCCTGGCGTCAGCTTTATCCACAGGCTCTGTTTCAATAAGCCGCGCTTCACTCTGCCTGAGCGAAATATGGTATCCCATGATCTTATACTGTATGGGATCCTGCAATGGTGCGGCTTTCACAACAGTCACTTCCCGGCCTTTCACGAAGCCCATCTCTGTAATGCGTTTCCGAAACGCACCACGCCCTTTCACCTTTGTGATCAGGCCCGATTCACCTTGCTTAAGCTCAAAAAGAGTTGCCAATTAATTTAGATTGAATTAATGCAAAGGTAATCAAAAATAGCGATATCAATGGTTTCCATCGTTGAAATCTTATCAAACAACCAATTTATTTGAAAAATCCGGATGCGAAAATTAGGTTTTATGAAAACCATCTTATATATTTGAAACGAAACTGGCTGCACTCACCTGTTTTATCGCGGAACCTGTAAATAAAAATGCCATGAACGTCAAAGTCAAGAAAAAAACAAACATTCCGGTTCCTGCAGATAATCCTGTTTTCAGGAAGTATATTTATCTCTGTATTGTATGCGCCTGCTTTATCTTTTATGGCAATACCCTTACCCTTGATTATGCATTTGATGATCTCATTGCCATCACCGGGAACCAGTTCACAAAATCCGGCTTCAAAGGCATCCCGGATATCCTAACGACGGACCTTTTCTCCGGATTTTACGGGAAAGATAACAACATGGTAGCAGGAGGGCGTTACAGGCCTCTTTCAATTGTCACATTTGCTATTGAATATCAGTTGTTTGGTGCAAATCCCGCAATAGGCCATCTGATCAATATATTACTTTTAATCCTGACCGGAATTTTACTGTATACGATATTCTCACAACTGTTTGTATTAAAGGGAATCCCTCCCGACAAAAAGCAATGGTATATCTCGGTACCATTGTTGGCTACCCTGTTCTTTGTTGGCCATCCTGTTCATACAGAGGTTGTTGCAAATATAAAAGGAAGAGATGAGATTTTCTCGCTCCTTCTCTCTTTGGCTGCATTAAAACTTACCCTTGATTACCTGGTAAAAAACAAAACCTCTCACCTGGTCCTTTCCGGGATAGTTTTCTTTTTGGCGCTTTTATCAAAGGAGAATGCAATCACCTTCCTGGCCATTATACCACTGACAACCTGGTTTTTTACAAAATATTCTTTTAAGGAACTCCTTTTCCCGGCCATATCACTGGGAATAGCGACTCTTCTGTTCCTTATACTCCGGCAATGGGTTATCGGTCACAATGCATCAGGAGGGCTTGAAAATGATTTGATGAATAACCCGTTCATCGAAATGACGAAGATGCAGAAGTACGCTACAATCATGTATACCCTCGGGATATACATCAAACTCCTTGTATTCCCTCATCCGCTCACATACGATTACTACCCATACCATATTCCCATTGTTTCATGGAGTGAATTTAAAGCCCTTCTTTCGCTTGCAGTATACCTTGGCCTTTTAATTTATTTAGTTCTGACTTATAAAAAGAAAGAGATTACAACGTATGCTGTTCTTTACTATTTCATTACGCTTTCTATTGTGTCAAACCTGCTGTTCCCGATCGGGGCCTTTATGAATGAGCGGTTCCTTTATATGCCGTCGGTTGGCTTTTGCCTTGGACTGGCCTGGATCCTTTCACACAGTATGCAGAAAACCTTAAAAAATAAGGTGTTATCAGCAAGGCTGGTCTCAGTTACAGTACTGGTGATTCTTTCTCTTTATGGCGTAAAGACAGTCAGCCGGAACCGTGACTGGGCTGACAGTTATACATTGTTTACCACGGATGTCCATGTTTCGTCGAACAGCGCAAAAGGCAACGCCCTTGCCGGGGAGTATTTAATCAAGAAAGCCGGACAGGTAAAAGATGCCTCTCTCAGAGACAGTTTGCTGAGGCAATCCATAAAATACCAGCAAAAGGCCGTCCAGATTTACCCAAAACAAATTATTGCCCTGTTCAACCTTGCTGCTGCTTACTATGAATACAATAAAAATTATGATACAATCCTTACGGTTTATTCATCAATTTTACATTATCTGCCCGACAATCCCAAGGTGTATCAGAACTTCATCTCACTCATGAATCAATACCAGAACACCGGGCATAAAATTGAGCTTTACAAACGGCTGTATATAATCAACCCCAAAAGGTTCGATGTAAACATCAACCTGGGAGTTCTCTACCTGGATGCCAAAGATCCGGTTTCTGCAATACCTTATCTTGAAACTGCTGTTCGTCTAAACCAATCAGATTTTGCCGCGCAGAACAACCTTGGCATGGCGTATGGAATGAGCAATAACTGGAAAGGGGCAAAAACTGCATTTGAGGCTGCAGAAAGGATAAAACCGGATGATGTGCAATTGTTGAAAAATCTTGCTGCAGTATGCCAAAACCTGGGACAGCCTGATAAATCCAGGGAATACCTGGAGAAAGCGAAGAAGTTTGAAAAAAGATAGCACCAGGCAGGTAAGGTTGAAACTTGCTATGGCGCAACCGTATTTCCGGCATTTATCGATTCAAGATAAATTACAGTTTCAGGACCAAGGTTAAATATTACATCAAGGATACTTAATCCAGGGATGAACCCATGACGCGGCTCAAAAACCTGTGTGTATGGCGGGTAATATGCATGAATGTCAAGGTGCTTGGCACCTGAAACAGTTCGCAGATCCTTGATGTCTGCAGGTGTTTTTTCAAATTTTTCAGTCAGGCTGACGGGTCGCGTGATTTTTAATATTTGCAGCAATACCGAAAAAATTTCCAGGTTCAGGTCAAGCAGGTACCTGAAATCTTTTTCGAAAAAGCTGACAAGCAAATCCTGGTAATAAAGAAAAAACGGCGAATTGTTGTACGCCGTTTCAATTGAACGCCAATGGATTTTTTGCCATGGCTGATGTTCCGATAGTAAGATGTCTTTTGTAAGCGTATGATTCCCGTTTTTCTTTACAACCGGGATGCTCAATGTATGCTTCCCGTTAGGTCCGTAAATTGAACAGTGGTTCCTGTATGTTTGTTTCGTATATGTCTCAAAAGCCTCGATGATAATTTCATCCGCGTGAAAAGCTGCTGCCAGATAATCGACGGGTGGGAAGTAGGCCGTTGCGAGCAGGATTGGCATTAATTTGCTTCCTTCAGCAATACATCGTTGATAGCCTTTTTGAGCGAATCCTTTGGCAATGCCCCGACTGACATCTGGGGTTGTTCATTCATCGGAACAAATAGCATCGAAGGTATGCTGCGGATGCCAAATGCACCTGCCAGTTCCTGTTCAGCTTCAGTATCTATTTTATAAATGTTGATTTTTCCTGAATATTCGATGGCAAGTTCTTCAAGTACAGGAGCTACCATTTTGCAGGGACCGCACCAGTCGGCATAAAAATCAATGATACAGGGAAGGGTTCCTTCGAACTTCCACTCCTGGTTTTGCTCAAAATTAAATACTTTCTCTAAGAAAGACTCTTTGGTTAAGTGTTCTACCATTTTATTTCGATTAAAAATTAAAGATTAAAGATTATTTCCCCAGGTATTGATATCCTTGGCCATTATTTAACCAGCAGGACATTTTTTATCATCTCCACATAAGCAGGTTTTTGCATGGCTCCCACCGACATTTGCGGCTTGCCATTTTTCGGGACAAACAGGACCGCCGGAATCGAGTTTACATTAAACAACCCGGCAAGTTCGCGCTGTTCATCCGTGTTAACCTTATAGATTCGGACTTTGCCCTGGTATTCCTTTGAAAGCTCTTCCATAATCGGCGCAACCATTTTACATGGACGGCACCAGTCGGCATAAAAATCAATGATGCACGGCTGATCACCATTAAAAACCCATTCTTTCTGGTTTGTTTTGTAATCCCAAACCAGTTTTTGAAATGATTCGGCAGTTAGCTTGTTCACTTGTCCTTCAGGATTTCCGGTGCTGCCGGTTTCCTTATTATCCGTGCTGCTGCATGCATTGAATGTAAACGAGACGAGGAACAGTAAAACGAAAGTCAGTTTTTTCATAATTTGGTTTATTTGAATGACGCTGCAAAGATAAAAATAAATATTCACACAAATCGCATAAATATCACTATTTTTTTTACTTTTGCAACCTGATTGTATTATATGTCTATGTCTGTATCGTTCAAACAACTTGATATTGGTGAGCTTGCCGGATTTTTTTCGACGGAGGAGGAATGCTTGAAATTCCTTGCTGAAAAAAAATGGGAAGGTGGTTTTATTTGCAACAAATGCGGTAACGAAAATTACTGTAAAGGCAAGACATTATATGCGCGCCGATGTACACGCTGCAAAAGTGAAGAGTCGGCAACTGCGCATACTATTTTTCACAGGTGTCACATTCCCATTACCGAAGCGTTTCGGATTGTTTACCTGGTTTGTCATGACCCTGCTGTTTCCACATATGAGCTTTCACGGCTGCTTGATCTTCGGCAAATGACTTGCTGGAAGTTGAAAAACCGTTTGATTGACTGTATAAAAAACCGTGGCGAGGTAGATATCCTTTTCAACGAAAAAAAAAGCCCGTGATGTTGAATGATCACGGGCCCGTCGATCGATAGATTTTGCTATTGAATAACAATCTTTTTTACGGATGTTCCCATATCTGATTTAATTCGGAGCATGTATACGCCCTTTGCAAAAGACGAAACATCTATCTTGTTTTCATATTTCCCTTTAAAGTAGACCAGGTTATCCTGGCAGAGTGATTCCCCCTGCAGCGAAAGCAGTTCAACCTTTACATTCTGTGGCTCGGTGATGGTAAAAGCAATATTTATCCAGCCGGATGCAGGGTTTGGATAAACACTGAGGTCAGTGAAAACACTGGCATTTTCGATACCAACCATGGGGGAATAACTGATTTCCCAACCGGCACCGCGCACTGATCCGTTTGTGCTCCAGATAAGCATTACTGCTCCGGTAGTTGATTCGATTGGTGAAGGCAACTCCGCACCCGACCATGTGGCAAGCAAAGCACTGGTACCTAGGTCATAAACCTGGAGTTTGTCGCTGTTCGCTTCCGTGTTGAAACTGGTGGGGGTAAGCACGAGTTTGGTGCATCCGACGGGCATGATTTTCCATTTGCAATTGGAACTGTTGCGGTAATCAAACCGATCGCTTCCATCGGTAATGGTTCCCCATCCATCAAGCAGGGTGGTGTTGGATGCACAGAATTTGACAAGGTTGCTGGTATACTTGGCTTTCCACCCTTGTTCCGTGCCCGAACCATCGGTGGTAAACGTGATAAACATTTTCGGACCTGTTGAAGTAACAGATGGCATCGAAGTGAGGGCGCCTGTATAGGTACCGATCAGTGTTGCCGAGGCATTGGCACCATCGTAAACTTTTACAACATCACCGGTGGCTGTTTTGAACTGGGTAAAACTGAGGGTGATGGTAGCCACGCTGTCGTCAGGTTGGATAAGCCAGTTGCAGCTTGTGTTATCCTGGTAGTATGAAACAGGTCCGCTGCCGTCTTCGATGCTGCCGAAATCGTAAGTGCTCAAAATTGTACTGCCATTGCAATAGGAAGGGTACATGGAGGTGTTCGGCTCGATATGGAAGACAGCGCTCTGTGAGTTGTTGAAAGTGAATCCGGCCGGGTTCAGATTGTTAAGATAAAAATATCCGTTATCGGATCCACTCCAGCCCCAGTTCATATGATAAAAATCGGCTCCCTGGTAACCATCACACACCCAGGAATGACCGCCACCTGCGCCCTGGCCACCGTACTGAACAGGTTTACCAGCACCCAGGTCGCCCTGCAGCAGGTTGTTCCATGCCGTGATTGAATAGGACATTTTATTTGCAGACATGCACGATGAAGCATATCTGAAATAGTTTATCAGGGCCGCAGGTACCGTATTTTGATACGAACCCGAAGAGCAGGCGCCATCATCATTGTACATCATATTCACACTTACTCCCGCGTGATATGAAATTAACGCAATCGGGGCACATTCACTGGTTGGGGCGTCTGTCATTCCGTTCCAGTCGTAGGTGGTATTCCCAAAATCGGCACATTGCTGACCGTAGCCTGCCGGGGGATAGTAGCAGTGTGATCCTGTTCCGGTTAATGGCCACCTCCAGTAATACATGATCTGGGCCATGGCGGTTGCAACACAGCCAACTGTAACGTGACCACCGAACGAACCACAGGTCGGCTCTGCAGGACACAACACATTGTAAGGAAATCCCTGGTCCCAGGTGCTGTTTAATAGCGGGGCAACATCCATTACAGCTGATTGCCCATCGGTATTTTCCATTGGATCCTTAGAGGAAAGCCTGTTCCATTCATCTGAAATGGCAAGGTCTGGAAGAATATTGTTTTGAATGTTATTCATAATTTCCTGCTTCCGGGAACTCATCCAGTAAACAAAATTTTCGGATTGACTTTCCGGATTGTATTGTGAATCAAATGAATAACCTATTACCGGATAACAGCCATCATCAGCAGATACAATGATATATCCTTTGCCTGTAAAATTAAAAGTATAATAGACCGGGACATCACCGGCCTTTTCAATAAAAGCATTGGAAATTTTCAGTTCATTGTAAGCAACAGATTGCAGGAGGTTTTTGTTCAGACGGGCAAAATAGAAGTTTTTTCCAGCCTGTTTGGCTTTTTCAATCTCAACCAGTTTTGCGGAAGCACTCAGGCCGGCAAATAGGATAAGGGCGGTAATCAGCAGTACGGTTTTTTTCATTGGAAGTGTTGATTCAGTTTAGTTTACCATGTAAGAATATCTGTTACAAAGATAACACAATTAAGCAAACGAATAATGGTGGCCAGGCAAAACTCCATACTTTTGCAAAAAAAAGGTTACTTTCGTGAACCAAAATAAAACGCATGTCATTCCTGATAATAAATATCAAAGAACTCATACAGGTTGAAGATAAACCGCAGCGCATGGTTGCAGGCAGCGCAATGTCAAAGCTAAATACCATTAAAAATGCCTGGTTATTGACCGATGGTTGCCGAATCAGGGATTTTGGAAAAATGCCGGTTCCTGAAGCTGTTTCTGTTATGCCGGATAATGAACGGGTTGTCATTGACGCGACTGATAAAATGGTTTTCCCAAGTTTCTGCGACAGCCATACGCACCTGGTATATGCCGGAAGCCGTGAGATTGAATACATTGATAAAATCAAAGGGCTGAGTTATGAGGAAATAGCAAAGCGCGGGGGAGGTATTCTTAATTCGGCAAAACGACTGCATGTTGCCACCGAGGAGGAACTTATCGGGCAGGCAATGGTCAGGTTGAACGAGATCAGCATGCTGGGCACAGGCGCGGTAGAGATAAAGAGTGGTTATGGATTGAATACTGCAGATGAACTGAAAATGCTCCGGGTGATCCAAGCGTTGAAAACAATGTCACCTGTTAAAATCGTTCCGACATTTCTTGGGGCCCATGCGGTTCCGGAAGCATACAAAGGCCGCCAGGGTGAATTTGTTGATATGGTAATCAGTGAGATGATCCCGCAGGTTTCTTCAGAAGACCTCGCTGATTATATTGATGTGTTTTGTGACCGCGGGTTTTTTACTGTTGAAGAAACCGACCGTATCCTGAATGCCGGGATGAAATATGGGATGCGTGCCAAGATTCATGCCAACGAACTTGATTATTCGGGTGGAATACAGGTTGGGGTCAAGTACAATGCCCTGTCCGTCGATCATCTCGAATTCACCGGAGATGAAGAAATTGAGTGTCTGCTTGGTACCGAAACCATGCCGACGATATTGCCGGGTGCTGCGTTTTTCCTGGAAATGGCGTTTGCCCCTGTTCGCAAAATGATCAGTAATGGACTTCCGGTTGCCATGGCAAGCGATTTCAACCCGGGTTCATCGCCTTCCGGGAACATGCAATTTGTCCTTTCGATGGCCTGCATCAAATACCGCATGCTTCCGGAAGAAGCAATCAATGCTGTAACTATAAATGGCGCATATGCCATGGGTTTGAGTGAAGACTATGGCAGTATCGCCCGCGGAAAAATAGCCAATTTTTTTATCACAAAACCCATCCCGACATTCTCTTTTATGCCATATGCATATGGGAGCAACAAAGTTGAGCAGGTCATTCTGAACGGGAAGATGATACACTCGCCGGAAGCGAAATGAGAAGAGGCTGACCGGAATACCCGTCAGCCTCTTGAATAACTATTCTGAATATCGACCTGGTAAGCTCCCAGATCCGATGGGAACTATTCTATAACAAGTTTCCCCTTGGAAAGTACCTCAGTTCCAGCAAGCATATAAATGTAAATACCGGACGGAAGATCGTTTTTCTCCAAAATCGTAGTGCTGGATTTGACGTTCATCCGGTATACTTCCTTGCCGATTAAGTTATAAAGGACAAACTGCATATTCCCGGTAATTTCCATCCCATCAATGATAATCCTGGATTGGTTTTTCAATGGGTTGGGCACAATCCGAACCTGCGGCACGAGGGCCATTCCGGGTTCATTGACATCAAGAATCGGCGAACATTGCGTACCTACTGCATTGCCCCAGGTTTCGGTTCCTTTCTTGAAATATACCAGGCGGTAAAAGTCCTGCGTACTTTGATCATCGCGATAATATTCGGTAACACCGAGGCCTTCAGAGTAATTGCGGTACAATGACACACTGCCGGTAGGTATCACGAAACAGGTGTTCATGTAACGATATTTATCTTCAGTTACTTTTTTGGTCTGGCGGGTGTTGAAGGCATTCATATACCGGTCAAATTGGGAGGCATATACATTCTGGCGAACAAATTGATCAGGCAGGCGCATGATGGTTGAGTCAGAAGCCATCACATTGAATTTGTATTTTATAACAATGGTATCACGGAAATAAACATGATTATTCCCGGGATTGGTAACGGTGCTCCTGCAACGGTCGAATTTGTATACAACAGAGTCATTGTTGGTGCCATAGGTGGTTTTTGAATAGACATTCTGGATCTCTTTCCAGGTTGAGCTCGGACCGCCTGAAGTATTGGAATAACCAGAGTAATGAAGAACATCCCCGATATTGAAATTGTATACCTCTTTCCATCCAAATTCCTGGTTTCCGATAATTGGTTTCAGTTTCCCGACAATTGTATAATTTGTTGTATCAAATGGAACATTGGTCATATCGAAAGTTCGTGCCAGCCCATAGTGCTTGCTCAATTTGAAGTACTTGCCATTCCATGGATTTGCTATGAGCGTGCCATCATTCCGTTTTGCCTGAAGCTCAATTTTCATCACATCATCAAGCACCCCCATTACACTGTCGGGGCCAATTGAAACTACTTTGGCCTCAAGGTAGGTACCGGATGAGAGTTTTGTAAATCGCCAGGTGTCATTTAACTGGCCTTTGGCGTAAACATAAACGGTGTCATTTTTTTTGTTAAAAAAATAAAACATAAAACTGGCACTTTGGCGGTAGATCTTTCTGCCGAAAATCGATCCCTTGGTTGTGTCCTTACATTCAGCCGCAGTATCACGGATGGTTGGGAAGGTGTAGAAGATCGTATCGCCGGTGGCCGGGATCGTGTAGCTCGAGGCTTTATAAGCCTTCACGGCAGTGGTGTTCATCTTTTTGTAAAAAGCGGGCCCTGCCGAGCAAATGTTTGTGTAATTCTGTGCGTGAAGCAGAATTGGGGTGATGAATAAAAGGATAAATATGATCTTTTTCATAGGAAGTTGGTTTTTGTGCAAAAATAGTTAAAATAGTTAACGATAAGACACTCTTTCTGGAAGAAAGGGTGCCTTGAAAAGGTTAGATTATGGTATTTATTTTGTTTTAGAAGGGGCGATGATGGATTGTTTTTTCAGCGCTGCATCAGTAGCATCGAGCAATGGCTTGATAGATATTTCATTACCTACCGCATTTTTCATCCACAACTGCGGGATGAGACGGCCGGTGGAGTATATCCGAATGGCTTCATCGGCGAAATTTTTCCCTTTCAGGAACTGATCAAGTTGGAAGTCGATGAGGTGTCCGACAGGGTAATTTGACAAATACAACGGGTTGTCGATCATGTGCGAATAGATGGCGAGTATCGGGGTATCCTTAACGCCAAATACAGGAGCATAATATTGGTTCCAAACCTCAATGGCGGTTTTAACGACCGTCTCTTTGAGTTGTTCTTTTGTAGCATTGGGATTCTCATACAGCCATTTCCACACTTTCATATCCAGCATTGAAACACCCATGATTTCGTAACTCATCCAGAAGTTGTCAATGGCTGCGAGCGCCTCTTTATCAGGATCGTTGTCTTTGATGCCGAGCAGTTCGAGATCATGCTTCTGGAATGTAAATGCAAATGCCTCGGTGAAGGCGGTATTTGGCACCCCCTGCATCATGTAATTATCAACCATGTAAAGCGATATCGTCTGTTCCACGTTGTGTCCCAGTTCATGAACCGCAATATTGTACCCTTTGTAGTCCATCCCGTCTTTCCCGATTCTTGTACGAAGATGAGCCTTGTCGCCTTTCATCTGTGCGCCCCATGCATGGCCGCTGCCGCGCGCCGGATCGACGGTAATGTGCGAGGCGATCTCCTTTGCCTTGTCGGGTTTGAAGCCCATTTTAAGCAGGATGTTCGGAATGTCAGCTTTAAAAGCCTGGGTATTGGGATATTTTGCGCGGGTGGTCTTGTCAAGCAGTTCCATGTTCATGTTGCTTCGCGGCTTGAACCCGTCATACCAGATATCGAAGGGTTGCAACGGCCGGCCAAGTCTCCTGGTGATAAGGTCCCCCACTTGTCTGACCTGCGGGGATGAGCAAAATTCGGTAAAGAGTTTTTCCACCTGTTCCTGGGGAATTTCCATACCTCCGTCGAATGAACGCATGATATAGGTAGGATACATTGGGGTATAAGGATCCATCAACTTCATCTTGTTAAACAGGTTAAGAAGGTTTGCATACCTGGTATCCGGTTCCGGTGTATTCGCAACCTCCTTGCCGTTCTGAAAAACCTTGTTTGTCACGGGGTTCCACTGAAATGCAGGGTTGTTGATCACACTGTCAGGGATATCCTGGTTGATGATCCGGAGCATTACCTGGTAGATCAGCTTCTGTTTAAGTAGTCCTTCCCCGGTGTTATTGTAGTTAGATTTCAGTTCGTCCCGGAGATTCCAATGCGATAAAAGCTTCATCTCTTTGGCAAAATGGGTCTTTCCCTGGTCATCGAGCAGGTTGCCTACATAAATATTATAGCCGGATATGTAATTATCTGCTGTGGTCAGTGCTTCGGCGATTTTAACATTGACATCTGCCGGCACCCTGGCGGTAAACAGGTCACCCATTCTTACATATGCCCATTCGGTCCGGCTCCACTTTGGGCCCAGATCCTCCTTTTCCTTCAGTGAATAGAATGGAAAATTGAGTGCAGTAACGAAGGCCAGCTTATTGTTGAAGAAATCCTCATTGAGGTGAGCACCTGGCTCATAAGCGCCAAACAGCTCATCTATGTCAAGCATCTCCCCGATGTCAAGGTGCATCCCGCGTTTCAGATCGAGGCTGACCATGTTGAAATGACCATACAGCGATTCCCAGTTGGCAGAAAACCGCTTAAACAAATACTCCAGCTTGGCGGGGTCGCCTGTGAAATATTTGAGGCAGAATGCCTCGAACTCCTTTTCAGTACCGTCCTGGGAGGTCCATAAGGTTGCACATTGTTTGACACCTTTCTCCATCCGGGTTTTTCCCGCCTCGCCATATTGTTTGGCCAGTTTATACATTACAGAGTCAATGGCGGGTTGTTTGATAAATTGTACTGAAGTTTGCCGGGAATTATCTGCTTTTGGTTTGCAGGAAGTGAAAATTAACACCAGCGGCAGGAAAATGAAGAATATTTTTTTCATAGCAGGTTAGGTTTGTGAATGATTAAACAAAAGTAATGAAAACCCATTGATGAAATACCGAAGAACCGCGGTAACAAATAAAAAACTCAAAGAAATGCATATTTTTGCAGGAAATTAATCTGAAGCCGAAAAGCATATTTACAAAATTCGCTGTTTCACAGCTTCGCTATTCCATTATTTATGAAACAACTCATTGAATGTGTTCCCAACTTTTCTGAAGGTCGCGACATGGGCGTGATCAAGAGCATTACCGACGAAATTGAAAAAGTCGAAGGCGTCAGGCTCCTGGATGTTGATCCGGGTGCAGCAACAAACCGCACCGTCGTTACATTGGTCGGAACACCAGATGCTGTGATTGAGGCTGCCTTCAGGGCGATCAAAAAGGCATCCGAAGTGATCGACATGAGCAGGCACCATGGCGAACATCCCCGGTTTGGTGGAACAGATGTTTGCCCGCTTGTCCCGATTTCGAACATATCCATGGAGGAGACCGCGCGGTTTGCACGCAAACTTGCAGAACGGGTTGGCAAAGAGTTGGAAATTCCGGTTTATTGTTATGAAAATGCTGCTTTGATCCCGGAGCGGCGCAATCTCGCAAATTGCCGGTCGGGAGAATATGAGGGATTACCCAAAAAACTGGAGGATCCACACTGGAAACCTGATTTCGGGCCGTCCAGGTTTAATCCAAGAACCGGTGCCATTGCCATCGGTGCCCGCGATTTTTTGGTGGCATACAATGTCAACCTCAACACCACTTCCACCCGGCGTGCCAATGCAGTCGCCTTCGACATCCGTGAGAAGGGGCGGCCTGTCCGGGAGGGAAACCCGATCACAGGAAAGATTATGAAGGATGAAAACGGCAACGAGATATGGGCTCCGGGTGCACTCAAAGCCTGCAAGGCCATTGGCTGGTTTATTGAAGAATATGGCATCGCCCAGGTATCGATCAACCTGACAAATATCAGCATTACTTCGGTACATGAAGCATTTGAAGTTGCTTGCATAAAGGCTGCGGAACGGGGCATGCGGGTTACAGGTTCGGAACTGGTCGGCCTTGTCCCTAAAAATGCCATGACTGCTGCAGGCAAGTACTTTCTGCGCAAACAGCAGCGTTCGGTAGGGGTTTCGGAAGAGGAACTGATTAAAATTGCAGTTAAATCACTGGGGCTGGACGACCTGAAACCTTTTAATCCAAGGGAAAAGATCATCGAGTATCTTCTTGAGGATCTGCAGGACAAAAAACTTGTTGGCCTGACTGCTGAAGGGTTCGCCAATGAGACAGCTTCGGAGTCACCGGCTCCGGGGGGCGGATCAGTTTCTGCATACATTGCTGCTCTTGGCGTGTCGCTGGGTACAATGGTTGCCAACCTTTCATCACACAAATCGGGATGGGATGAGCGGTGGGAGGAGTTTTCGGTCTGGGCTGAAAAGGGGCAGAAACTAAAGGATGAACTTTTATTCCTGGTCGACGAGGATACCAGGGCATTTAATAAAATTATGGATGCATTTGGTCTGCCCAAAGGGACTGAAGAGGAGAAAGCCATGCGCACTGCTGCGATCCAGGCGGCCACCAGGTATGCCATTGAAGTTCCATTCCGCACCATGCAAAAGGCATTCGAATCTTTTGAAATCATCAGGGCCATGGTTGAAACAGGAAATCCCAATTCCGTCACCGACGCCGGTGTTGGTGCACTCTGCTGCCGGTCGGCAGTGATAGGGGCGTACCTGAATGTAAAGATCAACGGAGCAGGATTTAAAGATCATGTGTTCCTTGATGAGATATTGGAGAAGGCCGATGAATTGATGCATAAAACAAAAATAGCCGAGGATACGATTTTGGCGGCAGTGTTAGAAAAAATCTCGAAATAGTCGGGTAGAAATAAGATGTCTTTTATCATGTAAAACCCATCCATAAGGTTATTTTTGCTAAAAAATCCCCCGAAATGGTTTTTTGTTAAGTTTAAACATGGTTGATTCTCAATAAAATAAGATTTATTTTAAAAATAGATGAATAATTATTTGCTATTTAGACTAATTAATTATAATATTGTTCCTTGTTAACAGTGAGTATTATGTTACAGGTAAACACAATTGATAGTTCTTATTATTCATTAATACGTTAAACTAAATTTTATCCTTATGAGAAAAATTATTCTTTTATTGCTTGCATTCATTACAGTTTCTGGATCTACATTTGCCACAACCAACACGGGGCACATGTCAAATCCACCTGCCTTGGTGCCGATGAAAACGGTGCTGACACCTCATAAAAGTTCCGGGTGTAATTACCTGGTACTTGGGGATAACCTTCCATGGGGAAGCAGTTCAGTGACTGACATTTTAGCTGCAAATGGTGAGACTTTTTCAACAGCAACCTCGGCGACATTTCCGGGACTCAACTTTGCCGACTATGATGTGATCATTGTATTATCTGACCAGGTTCCCGGATTTCATACAGTCTTTGCCGCTAATTTCCCGAAGTTTGTCACATTTGTTACAAATGGCGGAAGTCTTGAGGTTCATGCTGCAACATGCGGATGGAATTCACCATGCGGTTATTCTGTTCTGTTACCTGGCGGAGTTCACACCGTGGAACAGTATGATAATTATAACGACATCGCTGACCCACTGAACCCGATTGCTGCAGGTGTGACCAGTCCTATTTATGGAACTTATGCCAGCCATGGTATTTTTACAGGTTTGCTGCCCGGTACGGATATCATCAGCACGGCAACATCAAACGGTTTACCAACAACGATCCAGTATCATTTTGGATCCGGAATTGTAACCGGTACTACTGTCACCTATGAAGCAGCCTGCGGGTTTGGCCTGGGATGGCAGGGCTGCAACATGTTGCATAACAATCTGAATTATTCCTGCAGCCATGCAATTGCTGCTATTCCTACCGTTTCGCAATGGGGATTGATCATCCTTGGCTGTGTGCTTCTTGGATTTGGTACATTTTATATCCTGAAGATGAGGGGATAACAACTTCCTTTGTGTTACCTAGCGCCCTTTCTGGTCAGAAGTTCAATTCTGCCTTAAAGGGCTTTTTTTGTTATTCTTTTTTCATTTCCTGGATTCTGGTGGAAAATTATGGGGGAAGCCGTCGTTTCTCTTTCTCTGTATTGGTTCCGGAGATTTCATGATATTGGAGTTAATACCCCATTATAGTACCAACCAGCAGCGGGCGAAAAAGCGTTTCTGATGAAGTGTCCTGTACTGAAAAAACTATACAGGCAAAAGGGTTTGCACTGAATTGACTGTACATTTGTTTTGGGATGCACAACATCACCGACACCCTTAAATTTCACAGAGTATTCCCCCTGCGAAAATTAATCCTGATCAGAAGAGGCACATTTCATTCATGAAAAATGTTGTCATCCGCATCCTGATAAGGTTGATGAAAAATCATTACGATGACCTATGCGATCAGTTGGTAAAAATATGATAATCATGTGTTTGGAGGCTTAAGTCCGATTGGTATACGTAGCCTCCCCAGGGGGCTATTGCAAAAAACATATCAATACCCCATAAAAAAAACAAAAAAAAATTGCTTTTTATAAAAAATCATTATAATATTGTACTTTGTTATTTGGTATAAATTAAAAAAGGTCAACACAAACGAGCCATTCTTCATCATTAAAATGTTAAACTTAAATCTTAAAACTATGAGAAAAATTATTCTTTTATTGCTTGCATTCATTACAGTTTCGGGATCCACCTTTGCCACAACCACCACGGGGCACATGTCAAATCCACCTGCCTTGGTACCGATGAAAACGGTGCTGACACCTCATAAAAATTCCGGGTGTAATTACCTGGTACTTGGGGATAACCTTCCATGGGGAAGCAGTTCAGTGACAGACATTTTAGCTGCAAATGGAGAGACTTTCTCCACTGCAACCTCTGCGACATTTCCTGGACTCAACTTTGCCGACTATGATGTAATCATTGTTTTATCTGACCAGGTTCCCGGATTCCATACAGTCTTTGCCGCTAATTTTCCGAAGTTTGTCACATTTGTTACAAATGGCGGAAGTCTTGAGGTTCATGCTGCAACATGCGGATGGAATTCACCATGCGGTTATTCTGTTATGTTACCTGGCGGAGTTCATACCGTGGAACAGTATGATAATTATAACGACATTGCTGACCCTCTGAACCCGATTGCTGCAGGTGTGACCAGTCCTATTTATGGAACTTATGCCAGCCATGGTATTTTTGCAGGTTTGCTGCCCGGTACGGATATCATCAGCACAGCAACATCAAACGGTTTACCAACAACGATCCAATATCGTTATGGATCCGGAATTGTTACCGGTACTACTGTCACCTATGAAGCAGCCTGCGGGTTTGGCCTGGGATGGCAGGGTTGCATCATGTTGCATAACAATCTGAATTATTCCTGCAGCCATGCAATTGCTGCTATTCCTACCGTATCGCAATGGGGATTGATCATCCTTGGCTGTGTACTGCTGGGATTTGGTACATTTTATATCCTGAAAATGAGGGGATAAACTACCTTCTTTTGTGTTACCTGGAGTCCTTTATGGTCAGAATATCAATTCTGCCATAAAGGGCTTTTTAGTTAGTCATTTTTGTTTTTTGCTTTTCTTTGTTAATTTCAGTCACATGCTCTGAAAACAGAAAGGCCGCGCAGTAATTAATAATTATAAATCACAGGAAGCGCAGAAAGCGAATGTAAATTTATTCAGACGCTATTTTTTTTCCTGCTGAACTTTGAAATCATCAACCCTGAAGGTGACCAGCAACCAGATGGCTACCACAAAATAGAGTACCGAACTGGAAAAAGTACAGATAAATGTATTCAGGAATGCCAGGATTGATTTGGACGTTCCGGTGAAATTGGTTAGTTGCAGAAAAGGGGATTCTTCACTAAGCCACAACAATGCGATCCATTGTTTGAACATGAGCAACAGCATTACCAGGATCAGTCCGGAGGCCAGTGCTATCAGTTTTCGTTTCCAGGGTACGGGCGAAGCCAGCACAAGTGAGATCAGTAAAATGGTCGGAATATAACCAAGGTACCGGGTATTGATATCAACAAATCCCGTGCGTGAAGTTCCATCCGGTCGCACAAGGGCATAATTTCCTAAATTCACATGCGTTGTTGAAGGTTCTTTCCATTCCTTGAATTTTACAAAACCGGTTTCCCGGAATTTGCCGAAAAACACACCAGCTACTTTCCTGTAGAAACTACCGTATGTGGCATCGTAAAATGTGAGTGGAACCGAAAGAAATCCATAAATAATAAGTGCTTTGACAAGAAACAGCATTAAGGTTTTGCTACGCAACATGGGCTGACTCCTTTCTTGTCCATTTGATCCAGAATATCCACAACCCGATTGCAAAGATGATGAACACCACCTGCCATACTTCCACATGCATGATCTCGAAAGCTTTCGGGTAATAAACCCCGGTCAGGAAAAGCGATACGACTCTCAAAATGTTCAGGCTAAACAGAATTGCAATCCCGGCAAAAAAACCCACCACCTTGAATTTCCATTTTGCAGGGAAAGCCAGCAACGCTGAAGAAAAGAGTGCCATGGCTTCCATTGCATCACAACCACGGGCTATGCTGACCGAAAAGGCGGAAGAAGAGATTGTTTCCTTCATCGCTGTCGTACCCATACCGAAAAGGTTCAGGAGGAAACTTGAAATGCGTGCATTTCCTGAAACAATGTGGGGTTGAATGTTGTTTTGGCAATAATCAGATAGCCAGAAGGCATAAAAGAGAATCATTAGGACAGCGAAGCCAAGTACAAAAAAGATTACAGGCAATTTTTGCAGCCAACCTGAACGGACTTCTGCAAAGATTGTTGGCTTGGGTTGTTTTTTTTTCAATACTTTTTTTTGTGGTGTATAGCCCATAAGTTTAATTATTTCAGTAGCGTAAACAATCGATAACTTATATTACGCGCAATTTAACCGATTTCGGTTATTGCCTGCATTAGTTTAGATTTATTATAAATTGTAAAGATATTAAAATTGTCGTAGATGAATGGTGACAAAATTGCAAATTTTTTGGTTATGGTAAAACAAAAAAAAAAGCCGGAATGCACCGGCTTTTAACGAATCAGAAAGTTGTTATTTTTTCGGAACTGCAATGCCGGCAGCTGGCGTTTGTGTTGAAGGCTTGGTTTCAGGTGCTTTTACGGGTGGCTTAGCGGCAGGTGCTGATTTAAGGTTGTCGCCTTTACCGGTGAATTTCCCGTCTTTATCGAAAAGGAAGGCACGTTTCTGCCCAGCCATATCAACCATTGCAACATAGGAAAGTACGCCGTTCTCCTCAATTTTCCCTGCTTTTGAAATGGCACCCCCTCCGAGATTTTTGGCGACATATTCCGAAACAGGTTTTGGCAACTGGCTGACTTTTATTTCAGTCATTTTTTTTTCCTGGGCAAACACCGTCACAGATAATATGGCAGCAAGCATTAAAAACATTATTTTTTTCATAGATAGTTGAATTTTTGTTTTAATTGGTTGGCAAAGGTAAATAAAAAAGGCCAGATCAATTGATCCGACCCTTATCGTAAAACATATCAATGACTACTTTTTAGGAGTTTCAGCTGGTTTCTCAGCTGGTTTGGCTGCTTTTTTAGCATCACTTTTCACAGGTTTAGCTTCAGCCTTTGTTGCAGCTTTAGCTTCTTTTGCAGGAGCAGCAGTTGCAGGAGCTACTTCAGTTTTTACTGGTTCTTTTTTCTTTTCGGCAGGTTTTGCTGCTTTGTCCTGGGTTTGAGCAAACATCGTCAAGCTGAACATACCCATAAGGGCGAATAACATTACTTTTTTCATGATAATTTTAGGTTAAAGGTTAATTATTAAGGTTTTATTAGAAATGATAATCATTATTTTTTCACAGTACCCTGGCAGCATTCAAGCGTACAGGATTCCTTCCTGAGAAATTTTCCGTCTTTATCAAAGAAAAGTTTTTCGTGAGTTTTATCTTTGTTTATGCAAACATCATAGGTTATGACACCTTTTGCATCAACTTTGAAAATTTTGTCAATGGAGAATCCCTGAAAATTTTTAGAAATATATTCTTGAATGGGTCTTTGTAGTTCCGCAACTTGTAATTCCGTTTTGGTCTGGGCAAAAATAAATGTAGTTAAAATTCCTAAAAAAAATATCAACAAAGCTTTTTTCATGATTTTTCTGACACTGATGATTAACAATATTGCTGCAAAGGTGAAGTATGATTCTGTTGGAATTTTGAAGAAAGGGTTGCGTAAATAGAAATAAAACCGAATAGCCCGTGCTTTACATGAAACATATGGTTGTGGATTTTGAAAAGTGCAGATACACAATGCGTTAGTTGGTAATGTTAATTGAGAAAATTTTCAATGTATGCAATCCTTCATGATACATGTATTCAATTTTCATCCGGTACAGGTTGGCAATGTTTTGGACGATCGAGAGTCCTAGTCCCACAGAATCAGGATTGTTCGCTGATTTCCTGAAACGCTCAAAAAGGTTACGCGGGTCTGTCTTCAACAATTGGCCGGTATTCTCAATTGTAAATGAATCCTTCAAAATATGAATTTCAATATGCCCCTGGTATATATTGTGTCTGATGGCATTTGACAGCAGGTTTGTTATAAAGATCTCAGCCAGCACGGGATTCATTTTCAGCGTAACCCGATGCTGATATTTTTTTGAAACGGTTATGCCGCGGTGGTCGATCATTTCTTCAAAGTGGCAAATTGTCTTGTCAATGAGTTGTTCAAGGTTAACATCTTCGGTGTGAATGAACTGGTTATTTTCAATTTTTGAGATGAGCAACAACCCCTGGTTAAGTTTCGATATGCGTGTGGTTGCCTCAAATATTGCGCTTACTAGCCGATGCTGGTTCTCGTCCAGATTTTCCTTCTGTACCAG
This sequence comes from Bacteroidota bacterium, assembly GCA_026391835.1. GTDB lineage: Bacteria > Bacteroidota > Bacteroidia > Bacteroidales > FEN-979 > CAIVAT01. The sequence goes on along the minus strand of JAPLDF010000065.1, from coordinate 4,737 downwards.
CAATTCGAGTTTTGATTTAATAATTGCCAGCGGCGTCTGAAGTTCATGGGCTGCATTTTCATTAAATTCCTTGAGATTCAAATAGTCAAAACGAATTTTTTTTGACATTTTTTGCAGTGTCTGATTGAGGAGCTGAAATTCATAAATATCTGTCTGAGGAAGTTCAAGAGGTTCGGACTGATTGATCTCATATTTGCTGAGATTATGAAGGATCCTGTAAAAAGGAATCCAGACGCGCCGGGTGATAAAATAGTTGACCAGAACCAGGAGCAGCAGCAGGCTGACAAACACAAGGGCCAGGGAAATGACAATTTCTGCAATCAGTTTCTCTGAATCACGCAGTGGTTTGTAAATATTGATCGTGTATCCTTTGTGCCTGATCGAGGTGTTTTCGGTGAAAAGATGGCGGAATGAAGCAAACGTCCCGAGTTCACTGTCATACATCAGTGTGTCACTGATAAAACCCCTGTTTTTTTGAGGTGAATTCAGGATGGTGACATCGATCATGTGGCCAAAAACCAAACGGAAGTCGGGGACACTGTCGGAATAGTTGATGGTTTGTTCGACCAGCATTTTTTCTTCGATGAGGGTATCATCCAGCTGGTGCTTGAAAATATTGTGAAGGAGATTATAAAAGACAAGGCCGCTGATGATGAACACCAATATCGAGATATAAATGTATGACCGGGAAGTGCGTGTAAGTAACTTCATTGGTCGGTGAATTTATAACCCATCCCGTAAATGGTTTTAATGTAATCTTCTCCACCTTTTTCCATGATTTTTTTCCTGAGGTTTTTTATATGGGTGTATATGAAGTCGAATGAATCTGCCATATCCATTTCATCACCCCACAAATGTTCGGCGATCGCTTCCCTGGTAACAACACGGTCCCTGTTGGAAAGAAAGAAGACCAGCAGGTCATATTCCTTTTTTGTCAGCACAAGTGACTGGCCCCTTACTGATACTTCCATTTGTTCAGGAAGTACCCTGAGGTCATTGAACAGGATTTCATTCACCCCTCCGAAATTCCGCCGGCGGATAATTGATTTAATACGGGCATTGAGTTCAGGAAGGTGAAAAGGTTTTGTCAGGTAATCATCAGCGCCAATCTCCAAACCGGTTATCTTGTCATCCAGGGAATTTCGGGCCGAAATTATGATGATGCCGGTTTCCGATTTAATTTCTTTCAGTGACCTTATAAGGTTCAACCCACTGCCATCAGGCAGGTTGATGTCGACGATGATGCAGTCATAATGATAAAGATTGATCTTCTCAACAGCTTGTTCAAAATTGAATACTGCTTCACACAGGTAATTTTCTTTTTGCATGTAAGCAGAAATGGAGTAGGATAGCTCTTTTTCGTCTTCGATCAGGAGGATTTTCATTTTTTCAGTTCTTTACGCATCTCACAAGGAAAGCGTTTGTGCCGGAGCTTTCATACTTCGAAACAGATTGATTTATAGTATTGATTCCGCGTGCAACCGGTTTTATTCCGTTTGGTGTCGATGTCCAGAACATTGATGCAACGGGGCTGCCGGTTGTAAACGCCCATGAATGGTCCAGATAACAGATTCCGCCAGGTAGTGCAAAGAACCCGGTGGGATACATGAGAAAGCTTCCGGCAAGGCCATCTCCTGATGTCAGGCCGGTAACTGCATCGATCAAACCCTCCCATTCCAACGAGGATGGAACGTGCCATCCGGCAGGACAGATGTCCTGGAAGTTATTGCTCTGCTGGTATTCCATAATCTCCTTCCATTGATAGAATCCACCTTCGGATTCGCATTGTGCTTCGTTGTTTCCCGGGCAGTATTTTTCGACAATACAATTATCAGTTTGAACTGTTGCTGTATTTCTGAATGCGCCATAATTTAAATTTGCGGCCATCCAGCAACTTGAATTCGATCCGGGTCCAGGGATAAAAGTAGGATAAATCTTGTTATCACGATGATCTTTCACAATTCCCGGACACGGGTCACCGGCGTTGGAACCATACACAGTGATTGCAATAGTTTGATCATCAGAACATCCCTGTGAATTTGTATAGCTGTATTTGACCAGGTTGTCAGCCCCGTTTGAAGCATTGCCACCAACCACACTGCTGCTTGCCGGATCGAAAACATAGTTTTGGGGAGAAACCATGCTTACACCCGGGCCGCTGTATACCCCGTTACTGCCTGTCGGGGTTCCCCCCTTTAATAAAATGGGACGCCCGTTTTTTGTTGTTATAATGGTATTGCATACGGTGAATTCAACTGCTGGTTTTGGTTTTACCATTATAAAAAAGGGGCTTGACAGCATCCCATCTCCGCAACTGTTTTGGCCCTTAACACTGAGGATGCCAGAAGTAGCAGTCGTAGAAAAATCAATTAGCAGATCAGGACCGTTGCTGGTCAGGTTTGCTCCGGTACCGGTATAGTTCCACAAATAAACCGAAACATTCGGAATAGGAGGGATGCTGTATGCTACACCGGTTTGTTGCCGGCAAACTTCCGATCCGTTCATGCTTGAAATCGTACCCGCGTCTCCTGGAAGGGGAGTAATGGAAACTGCTAAGGTTGAAGGATCACCAAATCCGCATTCTGTATTTTGTCCACGAACTGTGAAATTTCCTGAGACAGCAGAGGACGTAAAAAGGCAGGAAATCTGATTTGTACCTGATCCGGAAACGATTGTAACACCTGGTGGCAGGAGCCAGTCGTAACTGGTTGCATAGGCCAGCGGAGCAATTGAATATACCAGGGATGAGGGCCCCTGGCATACCATGTTATTCCCGCTAATGGGGCCAGCAGCTTCTGGATTAGGGTAAATAACCAGTGGGAGATCAGATCCAGTCCCGTCGCCACAATAAGTGTTATGTCCCCTGACACTGATATTCGCTGAGATGGCGGAGGTGCTGAAATCAACCGCGATGGAATGGGTGTTGTTTCCAGAAATAATGGAAGCCCCGGCAGGAATTGCCCAGATATAACCATCTGCACCCGGGATCTCGTCAATAGAAAAAACATAACCGAAGGCTGGCGTGCAGATCGCTGCAGTTCCATTGATAATGCCGGCCGGACCGGGAATCGTACCTGCATCAACCCATGTTTGCGCAGTTGCTGTTTGGCCGCAGGCATCGGTTACCGAAACCGAATAAACATGATGCCCAGGGCCCGGGTTGACTGAAATGGCGGAAGTGGTGGCGCCTGTACTCCATAAATAGTGATAGCTGTTTGAGGAGAGGAAGACTTGTCCTCCGTAAACCGTTGTTGCAAGCGTGGCGGTTTCACCCGAACAGGTGGTTACCGGAGGGGCATTAACAGACAAAATTTCGTGGTATCTTATAGTGAATGAACTTGTTGCCGTATTTAACACGGCACAGGTGGTAACAAATGCTTTAATGATCAATGTTTTATCCGGTCCCGGAATGGCCGCGGGAAGTGCTTCGATGGTAATGGCAGGTGACTGGGTCTGGCCAGCAGGAATCACAACCTGGGGTGGAAAGGGATTTGGGAGGTTATCAGCCTGGGTGGCTGTACCGGATGGGCTGATTTCAAGATCGATGATGAGATCGGTTGTTTTTTCATGAGGGATAGTATAGGAGAGATCCAGGTTGCTGCACCCGGGAATTAACAATTCACCGGTTTCAGGATTGGAGAAATCAAGGGTGGGGGTGAAATTGTTGCTTGAAAAACTGTTTTGTTCAAGAAAAACACCTGAGTCCCAGCCATGATCGCCTGCGTCGCCAATTGCGAATTTCATATGATAGGTTTCACCACATTCCACGGGATAACTTGCAACATAAACGTATGTGAAGCGATTGTATGAAAAATAAACGTGGGGTTCCGGGGTCCACCAGGAATATTTGCCAAAGCCTGTGTTTCCTTCATCTGCGGCACATATGTTATGAATGTTTACATAACTTGAGCCATCAGGGAGCCTGGCAATATTTACTGCATCATTTTGAAAGCCAAGGCCACCACGGATATTGGGCCCGCTTAAAAAAAGGCCGAAGGCATCATTAAACTGCTCGCCGCAATAGGTATCGAATTCAACAGAGGAAAAGACATAACGGAAAGTCATCACATCTGTTTCCGGGATAAAATCAAATTCGAGCACTGATTTGTCAAAATCATCGACACCTGCAAGAATAAACAGGTCAGGATCGCCATCTCCTCCGGTAGCGTTTGAAGTGGGCCTGCCGGCAATGGTGTTTTGCACTTTTCCTGATGACAATATTACCCCGCCATCAATTCCCAGTTGTGTGGCAGCACCTCCGGTAGTTGTAAAGGAACCAACCTGGTCCTGTGTGAGGGCAGGGCGGAGCGGGCTGTTCAGCGGTTCTGTTGAACCATTGAACGTAGCACCGGGCAAAATGGTTATTCCTGTCCCAACCAGGTGATTTTGAATAAATTCGAGTGGTGTCATGCCAAGCGATGAGCCCGGAGTCACAGACAACTGTCCATAACTTCCCTGCATGAAAAGGAAAATTGAAAAGGAGATGGATAAGATAATGATTACCCTAGATTTCAAACTATTGTAATATCTGTGGCTAATTTCAAAGATACAACAAAATCTTGTTCAGATCACAGGTGTTCAAATGATGACCTGTTTTAATCCTTCACACACCTCACCGGGAAAGCATTGATCTTTGAGCTTTCATACCTTGAAACGCTGGGCGTTATGGAATTAAGGCCTCTTGCCACCGCCCGTTTTGCGGAGGCATCGTAGGTAGAGGTCCAGAAGAAGGTGGCC
>JAPLDF010000062.1 GCA_026391835.1 Bacteroidota bacterium | reverse complement strand
ACTGCCTGGTCTTACGAATTCCCGATCCCGAAAACAGGTTAAAAAGCTAATGAAACTGCCTAAGATTGTTCTGGCTGAACTTGTTCAGAATTACGAGGCTTGTTTTCGGGAGGCTTCGCAAAAGCACTGATCATCTGTTCTTTCATGATTTGTTTTTCCAACTTGGCATATATCAGAGTCGTTTCAATTTTGTTGTGACCAAGGATGCTCGATATTGTGGTGATTGGCACTCCCTTTCTCAACATCCAGGTTGCAGCAGTATGGCGGAGCACATAAGTTGATAATTCCTTTGAGATACCACACCTTGCAGCCAGTAGTTTAAGGTCTCGGTTATATGCCCACAGATCCCTGCATGGTATTAATTTATCATGTCCTGCATACCGGTCAATGATCTCCACAGCTTCAGGCAGAAGGTATATGGTATACATCTCACCGGACTTTTTTCTCAAACCTTCGAGCCAAACATCTGATCCGTCTCTACGTAAGTTATTTTTGGTGAGCTGTTCAAGATCTTTATGGGTTATCCCTGTAAAAAGTTGGAAAACCGCACAATCTCTTGTAACTGAGGCTGGTTTTTTTATCAATGCTTCAATCTCATTGTCGTCCAAACGCGTTCTAATCTTATGCTTTCCTTTTACACTATTGAAATTAAGATAAGGATTGGAATAGTAATCTATGATTTGTGCCTTGGTTGCCATATTGATGTAGCATTTTACCACCTGATGATGTTTGTACCTGGATGGCTGTGCTTTTAATTCCTTTGAAATGAACTGGTCAAAGGAAACAATATTAAGATAGGTTAAATCTGAAAATCGTATAATACCATGTTGCTCCAGCCTGTCTGCAACTCTTAAATGCAGGCTCCTGGTGCCATTAGTAATATTTTTCCTGGCAGCTGCCTGAACACGCATGAAGGCCACAAATGATCCGGCATCTACTACCTCCAAGGCTATATTTACTTCATTTGCAGTGAGTCTTATGTTTTTTTCAATCAGGGTAAGTTCATGCGCCCTGATCTTTGCAATTTTTTCTGCAATCTGATTATTGAGACGTGTAGCAAATGGGCCTGTTATCTGTCTTTGTTTTGCATCCCACTCTGATGCTGTCACCTTTAATCCTGTGCCAACATATTTTTGTTTTCCATCAGGTAAAAGGATTTCAATCTGTACCAGTGCAGCACCTAGTTGGCCCTTTCGGTTCCAAACAATCTTGTATGTAGCGTAGTTTCTCATGGTATTATTTCGGTATTAGATTGGTATTAGAAATAATGCAATATTGCATATTATTTAAAATTAATTAGTGAACTCATAAAATAATAACATGCTTTGAAACCCTTGTCAATATTGATACTACACTGCAAATCAGACAATAAAAAAAGGAGACCGTTAAGCCTCCTTAGGTGATTTTGCGGACCGGACGGGACTCGAACCCGCGACCTCCGCCGTGACAGGGCGGCATTCTAACCAACTGAACTACCGATCCTCAATTGTGTTGCAAAAGTAACCTTTTTTTCTCAAACTGCAAATATCTTTTAAAATTCTTTTTGAAATGCTCCCAGCTCCGTAACTGCATGACATTTAACACCCAGTACCGCCGCTTCCTTCATCCACTGCCGTGTTTTACCACCGGAATTGTCAGAACCGATGATTATTTGTTCAGGATGGAATACCTGAAAGGCATCTGAAATGCGGAGTTTGGGGCTGCCTGAGAGAACTAACAGATCAACGTCAAGACTTCTGTTAACGTTTTTGGGAATAGATTTGCTTAAAACGGCAACCCGGCATCCTTCAAACTGGATATAATTCCCGAAAACAATCACCGGCACGAAGGCTCCAGCAATTTCAGGCGGCCGGCCCCTCCCCTTCAGCCAGAACTCCCTCCGGCTGTATATGCCATGTGCATCCATATCCGCCTGCACCATGTTGTGGTTTAACTTCTGCAAGATCCCGCCATACCGGTTTGTGCCATTGTACAACACTATAGCCTTATCCTGCGTGCTGAACATAATCAGTGTTTCATGGCTTGCATTGAACACCGTTGCAAGTGATCTCCCCAGGCGATGAATCTTAAAGTCCATTACAAACAGGTTAAGCACAATGGCTGCAACGATGCACACATAAAGAAAAGCAATTCTCCGGCTGGTTAAAAATATAAACATTGCTGCGATGATGACATATAGCAACAGCATCTCGGGCACCGAGATAAAAATGCCCCGGATGGTGGAACAGGGAAGCTGTTCAATGAAATGAATGACCGTGTTCAGCGACCAGATCAGGAACACCAGCAACCTGGCAAACAGCAGGCAAACAACCGGGATGTTACCAACAGCCAGTACCAGGATCCCGGCATAAATAATAAGGCTCGAAAGGGGAACAACGAAGATGTTGGTAAGCATGAAATAGTTCGGGAACTGATGAAACGTATACAGGGTGATCGGCAGGGTGGCAACCTGTGCCGCAATCGAAACTGCGAGGACGGACCATATTTTATCGGGGATCCACGCTGAAGTTATGTACAGATCATAAACGGGTTTGTATAAAATGATGATGCCGGTCACCGCCAGGTAGGAAAGCTGAAAACCAACATCCGATACCAGGAACGGGTCCATGGCAAGAATAAAAATCATGGAAGCGGCTATTATATTGTACATATCAGGCGAACGGTTCAGGGATTTCCCGAGAATGGGCAGGCTCAGCATGGCCGCTGAACGCATTACGCACGGAGACAGCCCGGTCACCATTGCATAAAACCAGATAAAGACCAGCAGGAGGATCGCTTTTAACACTCTTCCCGGCCTGCTTTTATTCAGGAATCCCAGTAAAAACTCAAGGAATACATAGATGATCCCGACATGCATGCCGGATACCGAAAGGATATGCATGGCGCCTGTGGCGGCATAGTCATTGCGCAGGCCGGCATCAAGGTCGTCGGTATATCCGAGCAGCAGTGCCGCAGCAACGGCAAACTCCTTCCCTTCCACACGGTTTTCACGGAGAATGTCAAGCAACCTGTCGCGTACCCGGAAAGCAAACTTGCGAAGAGATCCCGAAGGCTCCAGGCTGATATTCCTCCAGCAAGCTGCTTCTGCATATACACGGTGCGAAATGCCCTTATTCCTTAGGTAACGTGGGTAATCAAAGGTGTGCGGGTTTGAATTGTCCCTGATTGCTGTAAATCCGGCATGCAGCAGGATAAGATCGCCGTACTGCAGTACCGTCGCACCCGGCCTGTTTTTTAGGTACCCGATGGCACTTCCGCAGGATCTTCGCCAGCTTCCGTTTACAAGGTGGTACCGGATCTTCAGGATGGCTTTGATGCCTGAACTGGTTATTGAAGGTGGTTCGGCTATGGCAGCAATAAAATCCCCGTCGGGGTTTTTTCCAAAATAACCAGGGTCATTTGCGGGCCGGTGACTGTTGGCAATTTCGTACCCGGCGATGAACAAAAACCAATTAAAAACCAGGCCGGTTATCCAGCGCAACCGGTAACGACCGGCCAGTGCCGGCAGGAATTGCGCAACCAGCAGCAAGATCACCAGCAACGCGGCAATCCACAATTGCGCGCCTGCAACTGATCCGATGAATCCTTCTGCACTGATCCCTGCCACAAACGGGATGACCAGCCGCAGCAACGGATAGGGCCTCCATGAGTTCATATGAGATTACCATTATTCTACCTGCTTAATCGGGATAGAACGAAAAGGTAATACCATTACTCACAAAATTTCAGCAAATAGTTTTTTGCTTTTTCAGAACCCAGGTCCGAAGCCCGCTTCCAATCGACACAGGCCCCCGTTTTTTCATCGAGGTAATGCTTTGCCACACCCCTGTTTGCGAGGGCTTCGGCATCAGATGGGTTTGCACCCAGTACCATGTCATAAGCAGCAATGGCTTCCTGGTAATTTTTAAGGTACATGTATGCAAGGGCAAGGTTCATCCGGGCGTTGGCATCAACCGGATTTAAAGAGAGGGCGCTTGAAAAATCCGCGACGGCAGCCTCATACTCTCCTCCTGCAGCTTTGGCTGCACCGCGGCTGGAGAAATAATCATATTGCGAAACATCCAGGCTGATCGCCTTGTCAAAATCCTCTGTTGCACCTGCCAGGTCATGCTGGTTAAACCGGCTGAGGCCCCTGTTGTAAAAGGCTTCGGCAAAATCAGGCTTGTATGCGATGGCGCGCGTAAAATCGTTGATCGCCTCCTTGTAATCGCCCATGTCGAACCGGGCAAGTCCGCTGTTGTGCCAGGCATCGTAATAGTCCGCCTTCAGTGAGATGGCCATGGCATAATCCTTTAAAGCCCCATGGTAATCCTTCATATAGTCTCTGGCCAGCCCCCGGTTGTAATAGGGTTCAGGATAGGCTGGTTTCAACTGGATCACCCTGGTGAAATCACTGATCGCACCCGTATAATCATGAAGTTCAGTGCGCACAATGCCCCTGTTGTAATAGGGTTCTGCTTCAGTGGAATCCAATGCCACCGCCCTGTCCAGGTCTTTGACCGCTTCCCTGAAATCACCCAGCTTTGCCTTGAGTATGCCGGAATCGATCAACGCTTTTTGCGCTGGCTGCTGCGGATAACCTGCCAGGAAAGCCAGGAAGGAAAAAGAGAGAAGGAATACCGTTTTCAAAAGGAACAATTTCATAAAAAATTGCAAATCTTCTATTTACAAAATTTTACAATCAGGTCTCTCGAAGCTGCCAGCCCATTGGTATAGGCCAGGTGCCAGTCGGCGCAAGCCCCGTCGGTATCACCAAGTGCCTGTTTCACACGGCCGCGGTTATCATATGCATCGGCATATTTGGGGCTGATGCTGATCGCTTTGCTGAAATCGGCCATGGCTGCATCAAGTTCCTTCAGCATCATTTTGGCTGCACCACGGTTGTTGTACGCTGTTGCATTGTTGGGATCTGTTTTCAAAGCTTCGTTGTAATCCTGCATGGCTCCTTTATAGTCCTGGTTATAGTGCCGCATCATACCACGGTTGGTATATATGTCAGGGTATGTTGGATCAAGCCTGACCACTTCGTTGTAATTTTCCAGGGCGCCTTTGTAATCCTGGTCCATGAACGTAATGGCTGCCATGTAGTTGAACGCAATCGCATTGGTTCTGTCCTTATCGAGAAAAATGTCAAGGTCCTGCTTCGCCGCTTTGTAATCGCCGGTCTCAAAACGGCACAATCCCCTGATAAAGTAGGCTCTGACATAGGTCTCCTGCAGCCGCAGCGCTTCGGTTTCATCACTGATGGCCGCTCCATAATTCCCGACCATAAGGTAGGCATAGCCGCGTTTCACATAGGCATTTACATTTTTATTCAGGTCCAGCGACTTGGTAAATTCAGCGATGGCTCCCTCAAAATCACCGGCTTTGCCTTTTTTTGATCCTTCATTGAAGAAATTCATGGCCTTTACCTCCTCCGGTTTCAAAGGTTGGGGCGGGGTATTTACATTGAACATCTTCTCCTTTGAAAACTTATTCAGTGCTTTCTTATTCGGATCGTTCGTATCGATCTTCACCGGGTTGAGGCGGACAACTTTTTGCTGGCTGCCTGTATTTTTCTGTGGAGTTTTCTGAGCCTGTCCACTAAAAATAAATGCGCTGCAAACAAGCACTGAGAGAATAAATTTCATGTGTTTCATAGTTGTTGAATTGATTGAAAACCTAACTTATTTTTTAGTTAAATATTGTATCATCAGCCGGGCAACCCGCGATGAAGCACCACGCCCCCCAAGCTTATGTTTCAGTTCATGGTACCCTTCCAAAACGGCATCCCGGGCACTGCCGGGAACAAGGAGCGACCCCATCGTACCGACCAGGTTTTTATGATTCAGCTCCTGCTGGATCAGTTCCGGGACCACCATTTTCCCGCAGATAAGGTTTACAAGCGAGATGAACTTGACCTTCACGAGCCTGCGTGCGATCATGTATGAGAATATGTTTCCCCGGTAACAGACCACCTGCGGGATCCCGATCAAAGCTGTTTCGAGGGTTGCAGTGCCTGATGTGACAAGAGCAATCACCGAATGGCTCAGCAGATGATAGGTTTGGCCCGTTACCAGCCGGATGTCGGTGCCCTTAAGGATGCCGGCATAAAAATCCTGCCCGATTGACGGGGCGCCTGCAATCACAAACTGAAAACCAGGGAAGGACGGCCGGACAGAGATCATGATTTTCAACATTTTTTCAATCTCCATCTTTCTGCTGCCGGGGAGGAGAGCAATCACAGGAAGGTCGGGCAGCCTGTTCATCTCCAGGAATTCCGTGCGGCCGGGCACCTGCATCTCTTCATTGATGACGTCCAGCAAAGGATGCCCCTGGAAATCGACCTTATAATCATAACCGGCGTAAAAAGCCTGTTCAAACGGAAGGATGACAAACATGTGATCCACCCATTTTTTAATTGTCTTCACCCTTGAAGCGTGCCAGGCCCACAGTTGCGGGGAGATGTAATAAAAAACCCTTATCCCGTGCTGTTTCGCAAACCTGGCCATGCGCAGGTTAAACCCGGGATAATCAACCAGGATCAACACATCAGGCCGGTAGGCAAGCAAGTCTTTTTCACAGAAACGGAAATTATTCAGGATGGTCGGCAATTGCGACACGACCTCCAGGAACCCCATAAATGCCAGGTCGCGGTAATGCTTCACCAGCTCGGCTCCTTCGCATTCCATCAGATCGCCGCCCCAGCACCGGAACGTGGCTCCCTGGTCCTGCTTTGCCAGCTCCCTGATGACGTTCGACGCATGAAGGTCACCTGAAGCCTCCCCGGCAATTAAATAATAGCGCATTAAAACCTGTTTCTAAGTAGTTCAAGAGCCTTGCCGGCAGTGAGGTCAAACTGTACCGGTACCACGGCCACATAGTTGTGTTCCACGGCCCACTGGTCGGTATCTTCGCCATTCCCGACATGGACGTATACACCTTTCATCCAGTAGTACTTGCGGCCGTTCGGGTCCTCCCGTTCATCAAAATCCTCCTGCCACGTTCCGGCTGCCTGCCGGCAAAGCCTGATTCCTGCGATCTTCTCAACAGAAATATCGGGGATGTTCACATTCAGGCATACGCCCTCAGGAAGTCCCTGGGAAATAACATTGGCGGCGATTGATTTAATAAACTGCTCCGACGGCCCGAAGTCTGCATTCAGGCTATAGTTGTTCAACGAAAAACCAACAGAAGGCACCCCTGCGAGGGCGCCCTCAAGAACAGCTGCCATTGTACCCGAGTAGATGATGTTGATGGATGCATTGGTTCCGTGGTTGATCCCGGAAAACAGGAAGTCGGGACGGCGCCGCATGACAATTTTAAAGGCAAGTTTCACACAATCGGCGGGTGTTCCGTTGCAGCAATACTCTTCGTAGTCTTCTTCCTTCGAAAGCAGTTCCAGCCGCAGAGGATGGGCGATGGTGACGGCATGGGCAGTGCCGGATTGCGGGCGGTCGGGAGCCACCACCACCACCCGGCCAAAAGGCCTGATGTAGTTGATCAATGCCCGGATCCCGGGCGCTTTGACACCATCATCGTTTGTGATCAGTATCAGGGGTTTTTCATTCATTTTCAGTGATTTTCAGGCAGTAAAAAAGTTTTGCAAAATTAGGAATAAATCCTGTAGCTTTGAGGGGTTATTCTTCAAAATCGAACCATGATCCGCTGCCTTGCCCTGTTGCTGTTGTTCATACCCGTTATGCTGTTTTCCCAGAACCTGGTAAGGAATCCCGGGTTTGAACAAAAATCAGGGTGCCCCGAGCGGCCGGGTCAAATCAGCCTGGCGGATTTCTGGGTAAGCCCCAATATCGGCACCCCGGATTATTTCAATGATTGCTCCACCGGTTTGGATTACGGGACCGAATTCAATAAAAAAGGGGGACAGGTTCCCTATGCCGGGCATGCATATGCAGGGTTGCAGTTCTACAACCTCAATCGCAATGAATTTTTCGAATACCTGCAGACCCAGCTGGATTCAGCACTGGTTTCGGGACAACTCTACTGCATCAGCGCACACGTCAGCCTAGGGAAGACCGGTTATGCCTTCAGGGAGATCGGAGCCCTGCTTTCGGTTACGGAGATCAGGTCGCAGGATGCACATAAATTAAAAATTCCGTATACTTCCCTTGGAAACGGCCAATACCTGACCGACCAGGACCAGTGGATGTGCATCAGCGGACTCTATAAGGCGAAAGGAAATGAACGGCTGCTGACACTTGGTGATTTTTCGAAGGGCGATGAATTCTGGAATATCCGCACAAGATCGGCGACCGATTCCCTGTTTAAATCAACTTTTTATTTCATTGATGAGGTTTCACTTGTGGCAGTGAGGGATTCCGGTGAATGCCAGTGTATGGACAAACAATTAAAAATTAAAAATTAAGAATTACAGGGGGATAGTTAAAATTCCAGAAGCTGTTCGTAGAGTTCTTTTACGGGGAGGCCCATCACGTTAAAGAAAGAGCCTTCAATTTTGTTGATGCCGATGTAGCCGATCCATTCCTGGATGCCATACCCTCCCGCTTTATCAAACGGCTGAAAATTGTCGATGTAATACCTGATCTCCTCACCGGATAACTCTTTGAAATAGACCGAGGAGAGCACATGAAAAACCAGCTTTTTTTTCGATGATTTCAGGCATACCGCAGTGATCACATCATGCCGGCGGCCCGAAAGTTTCTGCAGCATGACCACTGCTTCTTCATAGTTGGACGGCTTCCCGAGAATCTCCTCCCCGAGCGAAACGATGGTATCAGCCGTGATTACGATGGCCATTTCATCCAGTTGCGCATCGTCAAAGCTGGCTGCCTTCAGTTCAGCCAGGTAGCGGGCAATTTCGGCCGGAAGCAGCCCATCGGGGTATACTTCCCTGACATGTGTCTCCCTTACCTCAAAATCAATCCCGAGGTCCTTTAAAAGGTACTGGCGCCTGGGGGACTGTGATGCCAGGATGACGTGCCTGCCGTTTAATTGCCGATGGATCATGGCGGTTCAGTTACTGATTAAAATCACTTCCATTGACAGGATCCCGGCGACCATGATCAATTTACAAAGACTGCTGAGATAATGATAATCCTGCTTTTCCCTGGCATGATACAACTTGACCATCAGGTACAAAGCCCCGGTTTGGACGGTAAAAACGAAGTACCAGAAAGCCATGAAAAGGCTGAGGCGGTTGAGGATTACCATGGCATAAGCAAGCAGCACCACGGTGACGATCAGGATTCCAAAAACAACATACCGGGTATATTTTATTCCAACAACAATTGGCAAGGTCTGGCAGCCAGCCATTTCATCTCCTTCGGTATCTTCCATATCCTTGATAATCTCCCGCACCATTGAAACCAGGAAGGCAAAGATGGCATAAGCAAAGAATACATAGGTAACCCAGCGGATATCGGGCAGAACCGACATAAACTGCACCGCATTCATGCGCAGCCAGAAAAATTCGAAGAGCAGTACCACCAGGATCACAAATGCCGAAAGTCCGGCAACAATGAAATTCCCCCAAAACAACACGCGTTTGTATTTGGCCGAGTATATCCAGAGCAGCCCGGAAATGAATGGAAATACAAATCCGAAACTGATCGCTTTGATGCGCCATGAAAGGTAAAATCCCAGCAAAATTGCCACTGCGTTCAGGAAAAGGTGAAGTTTTATGGCCGTGAGGCCGCCGATAAGCTTGTTGACAACCAGTTTCTCAGGCCTGTTGATGCTGTCGATCTTCACATCAAAATAATCGTTGATCACATACCCGCCAATGGCAATGACTACGGTAACGAACACCATGACCAGGAAATATGGTAACGGCGACATGGCTTCAGGTGCATCCGCGTAAAGATAGGGCTCAAGGATACAATATCGTAAAAGTACCTGGGTCAGGATAATAATCAGCACGTTCGGCAACCTTGTCAGCCTCGAAACCGCCTTGACCCATTTGAAAAACGTCATCCCCTTTATCAGCATTATTTTTGTTTTTATGGTCTACCAGTGATACGCATCATCATTCATCCACTTCCCCTGTACCTTCAGCACCTGCTCGATTACATCACGCGCGCACCCTTTGCCCCCGTTGAAGTGAGAGATATATTTAGCAACCGATTTGATCTCCTCGGCAGCATCTGCAGGGCAGGTGGAGATCCCGGCCTCAAGCATAACCTCGTAATCGGGTATATCATCGCCCATGTAGAGCACCTGGGCAGGTTGAAGGTCATTCGCCTTCAGATACTCATGGAAAACCTTCTGCTTGTTTTCAACACCCAGGAAAACATCGGTGATCTGGAGCGCCTTCATCCGGTGCATCATTGATTCGGAGGTTGCCCCGGAAATAACGGCTACCTTGTATCCTTTTTTCGACGCAAGTTGCAGCGCGTAGCCATCCTTGACATTCGATATGCGGAACGACTCGCCTGCGTTCGTGGTAATCACGCTTCCATCGGTCAGTACACCATCATAGTCAAAAATGAACGTATTGATGTGCTTCAGGTGTTCCTTATAATTTGCCATGCAGGGATTTATGTTTAATGATATTTTGTGTGATCAGGTTGTAAATTTCAAGATAGTCAGGATGGCCGGAGAGCAACGCACGATGTGTTTCAAGCACCTTCATATCGCCCCTTACTGCAGGCCCGGTCTGGCTTTGAATAAGATTACCGTGATTTATATTCCTTACAGTTTGAATTATGAGCGGCTCAAGCAGGTTAAAAGGGATTTCACCGGAAAGGAGGAGCTCTTCAGAAACAGCATACATGAAATTTGTAAAGTTGGATGCAAAAACAGCTCCCAGGTGAAGCAGCCTCCTTTTATCACTCGCCAGGGAGTACACATGTTGAGAAAGTTTTTTCGCCAGCTCCGTCAGCAACTCTTCCGAGGCCGCCGAATTCGCCTCTATGCACAAAGGGATCCCCCTGAAATCAACCCTCCTGTTGTTTGTAAACGTTTGCACGGGGTAAAACACGCCGGTGTTTTTTGATATCGGCGCAAGGATATCTATTTCCACCGTTCCGGAGGTATGGACAACCAGCTTGTTATCCAGCTGCAGTTTGTGGGCCAGCTCCTCAATAGTGGAATCTGAAACTGCCAGGATATAAAGATCAGCGGTTGATTCAATCTCCCGGATTTTATCCGTAAAAGCTGCTCCTATCTTTTCAGCAAGCCTGATCCCTCTTTCAGGGGTGCGGTTGTAAACCTGGACAACATTCAATCCATGTTTATAAAATGCCACTCCAAGATGTGTAGCCAGCCTTCCGGCCCCGATGATGACAATTTCGTGAATCTGTGCTCCCTGCACCTGGTTAAATTTTTGCTAAAAATACAAAGATATGGTATTAACTTCGCACAATCTTTACCAATTACAACGTTATAAGTCTAAATCTCCCTATATGAAAAATAAACTGCCGTTTTTAACGGTCCTCATGATGTTTACATACCTTACCGGTTTTTCCCAGAACCGTTCAATTACCTTTATCGATAAACCCTGGTCTGAACTCCTTGAACAATCCAAAGTTCAAAACAAGCTGATCTTCCTCGACGCCTATACCAGCTGGTGCGGACCCTGTAAATGGATGGCGGCCAATATGTTTACTAAAGACAGCATTGCCGATTATTACAATTCGACCTTCATCTGCGCCCATTTCGACATGGAAAAAGGTGAAGGGCTCCAACTGGCCCAGTTTTACCAGGTAAAGGCCTATCCGACGTTGCTGTTCATCAACGGTGCCGGCGAAATGGTACACAAACGTGTTGGCGTTCCGCAAAAAACGGAAGACTACCTTGAGATGGGAAAAACTGCCCTCACCCCCGGGGAAGGATTCAGTGCCTATGTGAAAAAATTCCAGGAAGGAAACCGCGATCCGCAATTTATCATGAACTACCTTGATCGGTTGCAGGGTGCTTATATGCCGATCAATGAGCCTTTACAACAATATTTCGCCTCCCAGAAGGAGTCGGACCTGTCAAACCAGGTCAACTGGGAAATTTTCTACAGGTACGAGACAGACATGGATGCAAAAGAATTTGTTTATGTTGTACAACACCAGGGTGAGTTTGAGAAATTGTACACCAAAAAAACTGTTAACATAAAAATCACCAATGTCTTTCTGCAGTCGTTGACCAGTTACACCAAAAGCCGGTCGTTTACCGAGGAGAATTACGCAAAGCTGAAGCAGAAAATCAGGGATTCCGGGTTCTCTGAAGCAGATAAGGTCATATTTTCCTCCGACCTTAACCTCTACCAGGTAAAGTCGGATATGCCGAAGTTTATAGACCTGGCCTGTTCCGGGTTTGATAAATATTACGGAAGTGATTACCTGATGCTTAACCGGATGGCCTATAGTTTTTTCCAGATCGCCACGGAGAAAAAGCATCTCGAAAAAGCCGTCGAATGGGCTAAGAAATCGATAGAACTCAGGAGTACAGCCGAAAACAATGACACGTATGCCAACCTGAAGTTCAAACTTGGAGAGAAGTCGGAAGCCGTGAAATATGAGCAGGCAGCGATTGAACTTGCGAAGAAAGAACGGCTCTCCCCCAAGCAATATGAAGACAACCTAAAAAAGTTCCAGGAATAAAAAAAGCTGCAGGAAGAGATTCCCCACAGCTAAAATTTGCATCCTGGCTCAGACCGGTAACTTTGTAACTTTATAACCTTGTTACTCTGTTACCTTGGTTCCTTGTCCCCCTTACGCCTGCGCAGTCGGCATTGGGAAATTATACGAGATCTCCCCTTCCGAGTCTTTGATGTCACCATGGATGGCTTCGTACTTGGCAACATTTTCCTTCAGGGCCTTATAGAGCCTCTTGGCATGCTGCGGGGTAAGAATAATCCGTGATTTCACCTTTGCCTTGGGAACGCCGGGCATCATCTTGACAAAATCAACGATGAACTCTGCCGGAGAATGGGTAATAATGGCCAGGTTTGAATAAATACCCTCACCTACTTCATCCGAAATTTCAATATTGATCTGGTTGAGCGGATTCTTATTGTCTTGCATGATCTGTTTTTTTTATTCTTCTTTTGAAGCGAGCAGGATTTCATACTCTTCCTTGCTGCCGACGATTAAGTTCTCATATTCACGCAAACCGGTGCCGGCAGGGATAAGATGTCCTACAATGACATTTTCCTTTAAGCCCATCAGGTCATCCTGGCGGGCATTGATGGCAGCCTGTGTGAGTACTTTGGTTGTTTCCTGGAATGATGCTGCAGATATCCAGCTCTTGGTTTGCAGTGAAGCACGGGTGATCCCCTGGAGAATCTGGAATGCGGTTGCCGGCTTTGCATCACGGGCATCCACCAGTTTCTTGTCCTTGCGCTTCAGCATTGAAATTTCATCCCTGAGTTTACGGGCACTGATAATCTGCCCGGCCTTCAGGGTTGCAGAGTCACCCGGGTCTTCAACAACTTTCTTTCCGTAAATCCAGTCATTTTCTTCACGGAAGTCGATTTTATTGATCAGCTCGCCTTCAAGAAAACGTGAATCGCCCGGATCTTCCACCTCAACCTTGCGCATCATCTGGCGCACGATGGTTTCGAAATGCTTGTCGTTGATCTTAACACCCTGTAACCGGTAAACCTCCTGGATTTCATTCACAATGTACTCCTGGACCTTCATCGGGCCTTTGATGGCAAGGATGTCGCTAGGTGTCAGGGCACCGTCAGAAAGGGCTGTGCCTGCCCTGACGTAGTCATTTTCCTGCGCCAGGATCTGTTTGGATGTAGGAACAAGATACCTTTTTTCCTCAAGCGTTTTCGAGGTGATGATAACTTCGCGGTTACCTCTTTTGAGTTTTTTGGCGAAAGATACAACACCGTCAATTTCAGATACCACGGCAGGATCGGATGGATTGCGTGCCTCGAACAGTTCGGTAACACGTGGCAAACCTCCCGTGATGTCACCAGCCTTGCCGATGGCACGTGGAATCTTCACCAGGATCTCTCCTGCCTTGATCTTGGTTCCATCTTCCGTGTTGATGTGGGAGCCTACGGGAATATCGTATATTTTAATAATTTCACCTGATGCTGACAAGATATTGATCGCAGGGTTCTTGGCCTTCTGACGCGATTCAATAACGACCTTCTCATGGTAACCGGTTTGTTCGTCCGATTCAACACGGAAAGTGACATTTTCAATAATGCTTTCAAAACTGACTTTACCGGGCACCTCGGAGAGGATGACGGCATTGTACGGATCCCAATCACTGATCAGCTGGCCTTTTTTGACTGCATCGCCGTCGTGGAAAAACAACTTGGCTCCGTATGGTATGTGGGCCGAAGTAAGTGCGATCCTGGTATTTTTATCGACGATCCTCATTTCGGCAGAACGGCCGATGACGATTTCGTACTTTTCGCCGGCTTCGCTGGTATAGTCAACCGACCTCAGTTCATCAATTTCGAGGACCCCGTCATATTTTGCATCGATGCGCGATGCGCTGGCGATGTTCACACCAGCCACACCACCCACGTGGAATGTACGCAGGGTAAGCTGTGTACCGGGCTCCCCGATACTCTGGGCGGCAATAACGCCTACGGCTTCTCCCCTCTGCACCATGCTTCCGGTCGCAAGATTACGGCCGTAACACTTTGCACATACACCTTTCTTCGATTCACAGGTAAGTACCGAACGGATTTCAACTCCTTCAAGAGGTGAATTGTCAATGGTATGGGCAATCTCCTCGTTGATTTCACTACCGGCGGTAATGATGAGGTCGCCCGTTTGAGGATGATGGATGTCATGAAGTGAAACACGTCCCAGGATCCTGTCGTACAAGGATTCAACAACCTCTTCAGCTTTTTTCAACGCCGTGATGGTCAAACCTCTCAGGGTTCCGCAATCTTCTTCAGAGATGATCACATCCTGGGAAACGTCTACCAAACGACGGGTAAGATACCCGGCATCGGCAGTTTTCAGCGCCGTATCGGCAAGACCCTTACGGGCACCGTGGGTAGAAATAAAATACTCGAGTACCGACAACCCTTCCTTGAAGTTTGAAAGGATCGGGTTTTCAATAATTTCACCGCCACCTGCACCTGATTTCTGCGGTTTGGCCATCAGTCCGCGCATCCCCGACAGCTGCCTGATCTGTTCCTTGGAACCACGGGCACCCGAATCAAGCATCATGTAAACAGAGTTGAACCCCTGCTTGTCGTTGATCAGCTGGTTCATCAGCGAAACGGTAAGCTGGGAGTTTGCATGGGTCCAGATATCGATGATCTGGTTGTACCTCTCATTGTTGGTAATGAAACCCATGTTGTAGTTATTCACCACCTCTTCCACCTCGGCCCTTGCATCAGCAACAAGTGATTCCTTGATTGCCGGCACGATAACATCATCCAGGTTAAATGATAACCCGCCCTGGAAAGCCATTTTGAATCCAAGGTCTTTGATGTCATCAAGGAACTTGGCGGTTTTGGCGGTACCGGTTTTTTTCAGGATCTGCCCGATGATATCACGGAGCGATTTCTTTGTAAGGACGGCGTTGATATAACCATACTCCTCAGGAACCACCTGGTTGAACAGGACACGTCCTACCGTAGTGTCGATGATTTTGGATACTTTTACATCGCCTTCATAAAATGAATGCCGTACTTTGATAATTGCATGAAGATCAACGGCTTTTTCGTTGTAGGCAATGATAACCTCTTCCGGAGAATAGAATATCATCCCCTCTCCCTTAACAGTCAGGACACTGTCGCTTTTGCGTGCCTTGGTCATATAATACAGTCCAAGTACCATGTCCTGTGAGGGCACCGTAACAGGCGCGCCGTTTGCAGGGTTCAAAATATTGTGTGAGGCAAGCATGAGCAGCTGTGCTTCAAGGATGGCTGCATTTCCAAGCGGAACGTGCACCGCCATCTGGTCACCGTCGAAGTCGGCATTGAACGCCGTACATACAAGCGGGTGGAGCTGGATTGCCTTGCCTTCGATCAGTTTCGGCTGGAATGCCTGGATCCCGAGACGGTGAAGTGTGGGAGCACGGTTAAGCATAACCGGGTGCCCTTTCAGGATGTTTTCAAGGATATCCCACACAACGGGATCTTTGCGGTCGACGATTTTCTTTGCCGATTTCACGGTTTTAACAATACCGCGCTCAAGCATTTTCCGGATAATGAACGGCTTGTACAACTCAGATGCCATTTCCTTTGGCAACCCGCACTCATTCAGTTTTAACTCGGGACCAACAACAATAACCGAACGGCCTGAATAGTCGACACGTTTACCAAGTAAATTCTGACGGAAACGGCCTTGTTTACCCTTCAAACTGTCGGACAGGGATTTCAGGGCCCGGTTCGATTCGGTTTTCACGGCACTGGCTTTGCGGGAGTTGTCAAACAATGAATCGACAGCTTCCTGCAACATGCGTTTCTCATTGCGGAGGATGACGTCAGGCGCCTTGATCTCAATCAGTCTTTTCAACCGGTTGTTCCTGATGATCACGCGGCGGTAAAGGTCATTCAGGTCGGAGGTGGCAAAACGACCACCATCCAGTGGCACCAGTGGCCGCAATTCAGGTGGTATAACAGGCACAACCTTTACAATCATCCATTCCGGGCGGTTCTCCAGGCGTTTCTGGCCGTCCCTGAATGATTCAAAAACCTGCAAACGCTTCAGGGCTTCCGCCTTGCGCTGCTGCGAGGTTTCGGTATTTGCCTTCACACGCAGGTCGTATGATTCCTTGTCAAGATCCAAACGGGCCAGCAATTCACACAGGGCTTCCGCGCCCATTTTGGCAACAAATTTATTTGGATCTGATTCGTCGAGGTATTGATTTTCCTGGGGAAGTTTGTCCATGATGTCAAAATACTCCTCTTCCGACAGGAAGTCGAGGTAATTGATTCCATCAATGGCCTTTACACCCGGGTTGATGACAACATATTTTTCGTAATAAATGATTGCCTCAAGTTTCTTTGTAGGTAAACCCAGCAAAGAACCGATCTTATTCGGCAGTGACCTGAAAAACCAGATATGGGCGACCGGAACAACAAGCTGAATGTGCCCCATGCGTTCACGCCTGACCTTCTTTTCTGTTACTTCAACACCGCAGCGGTCGCACACAATCCCTTTGTACCGGATGCGCTTGTATTTACCGCAATGGCATTCCCAGTCTTTAACAGGACCAAAGATGCGTTCGCAGAACAGCCCATCGCGTTCAGGTTTGTAAGTCCTGTAGTTGATGGTCTCAGGCTTTAATACCTCACCACTCGACATCTCGAGGATCTTTTCCGGCGAAGCAAGGCTAATCGTAATCCTTGAAAAGCTGCTGTTTACCTGACCCTCTTTTCTGTAAGCCATATTATTTTATATTTCGATTGAAAACCAAAAACAGAAAATTCACAATTTTGACGGCGAAGTATCGCCCCGGTCATTAATCAAAGGTGAGGCTCAACCCCAAACCGCGCAACTCATGAACCAGTACGTTAAACGATTCAGGAATACCTGGCGTCGGCATCGATTCTCCCTTGACAATGGTTTCATAGGCTTTGGCACGACCGATCACATCATCCGATTTCACGGTTTGAATTTCAAGGAGGATATTGGCTGCGCCGAATGCTTCGAGCGCCCATACTTCCATTTCTCCAAAACGCTGACCGCCGAACTGTGCCTTACCACCGAGCGGCTGCTGGGTAATGAGTGAATACGGCCCGATGGAACGTGCATGCATCTTGTCGTCAACCATATGGTGCAGTTTCAGCATATAGATGAACCCTACCGTGGTTGGCTGATCAAACCGTTCTCCCGACAAGCCGTCATGAAGATAGACTTTCCCGTTTCTGGGTAAACCGGCCTTGTCAAGATACTCATTGATCTGGTCAATGGTGGCACCGTCAAAAATCGGTGTATTGAATCGCAGGCCAAGTTTTTTACCGGCCCACCCGAGGATGGTTTCGTAGATCTGTCCAAGGTTCATACGTGAAGGAACACCAAGTGGGTTTAACACCACGTCAACCGGTGTGCCGTCGATCAGGAATGGCATATCCTCTTCGCGCTGGATACGGGCAACGATGCCTTTGTTTCCATGGCGGCCTGCCATTTTATCACCGACTTTCAGCTTGCGCTTTTTGGCAATATAAACCTTCGCCATCTGCACAATACCTGCAGGCAAGTCATCACCCACAACTGCCACAAACTTCTTGCGGTTATGAACACCCAGGATCTCCTTAAACTTGATAATGAAATTGTTGATCAGGATTTTCACCAGGTCATTCTTCTCTTTATCAGTGGTCCATTTGTTCGGGTTGACATTGAGGTAGTCGATATCCATCAGGCTTTTGGTCTGGAATTTCGCACCTTTCGCAATGATCTCCTGTTTGAAATTGTTGTAGACACCCTGGGATACTTTACCACTTACCAGGACATTGAGTTTTTCAACAAGTTTTACCCTGAGTTTGTCAACTTCCTTGTGGTATTCATCATCCAGTTTCTTGATGTCATCCTTTTCGCGGGCTTTGGCCTTGCGGTCTTTCACGATCCTTGAAAAGAGTTTCTTGTCAATAACGACACCCTTCATTGAAGGAGGAGCTTTCAGGGAAGCATCCTTGACATCGCCGGCTTTATCGCCGAAAATGGCACGAAGCAACTTCTCTTCCGGGGTGGGATCACTTTCACCTTTTGGTGTAATTTTGCCGATCAGGATATCTCCTTCACTGACTTCAGCACCAATCCTGATCAACCCGTTTTCGTCCAGGTCCTTTGTGGCTTCAGCACTGACATTCGGAATATCGTTTGTCAGCTCTTCAACACCTCGTTTGGTATCGCGTACTTCCAGGGTAAACTCTTCAATGTGGATGGAAGTAAAGATATCTTCCTTCAACACCTTTTCCGAGATCACGATGGCATCTTCAAAATTGTAACCTTTCCAGGGCATGAATGCAACCATCAGGTTACGTCCGAGTGCAAGCGAACCATCTTTTGTCGCATAACCTTCGCACAGCACCTGTCCCTTTGCCACCTTGTCGCCTTTTCTGACGATCGGGCGAAGGTTCACGCAGGTATTCTGGTTGGTACGTGCAAACTTGGTAAGGGTGTAGTGTTTTGAATCTTCATCAAAGCTGACCAGGCGTTCCTTCTCATCGCGGATGTATTTGATGACAATTTCATTTGCATCAACATATTCAACGATACCGTCACCGTCGGCATTGATTAAAACCCTTGAATCGTGGGCAACATCATCTTCAATACCCGTTCCGACCAACGCTGCTTCCGGGTTTAACAACGGAACAGCCTGGCGCATCATGTTTGATCCCATGAGGGCACGGTTTGCATCATCATGCTCCAGGAACGGGATCAGCGATGCCGCAATGGATGCAATCTGATTCGGGGCAATGTCGACAAGGTCGACCTTTGTTTTCTCAATAATAGGATAATCAGCCAGGTAACGTACCTTAACCTTGTCCTCGCTGAAATTTCCAACATCATCCATGGGCGTTGTGGCCTGTCCGATGATCTTGTGCTCTTCTTCTTCAGCAGTAAGGTAAGTAGGTTTTTCCTCCAGGGTAACGCGACCGTCAACAACCTTATGATACGGGGTTTCGATGAAACCCAGCTTGTCAATCTTTGCGTACACGCAAAGTGATGAGATCAGCCCGATGTTCGGACCTTCAGGGGTTTCAATGGTACACAACCGTCCGTAATGGGTATAGTGAACGTCGCGGACCTCAAAGCCTGCACGTTCACGGGAAAGACCGCCGGGCCCGAGGGCGGAGATACGGCGTTTGTGCGTAAGCTCCGACAGGGGGTTGGTCTGGTCCATGAACTGGGAAAGCTGGTTTGTGCCAAAAAACGTATTGATCACGGAGGACAACGTTTTGGCATTGATCAGGTCCATCGGGGTAAATACCTCATTGTCACGAACATTCATACGTTCCCGGATGGTTCGCGCCATTCTTGAAAGTCCAACCCCGAATTGGTTGAATAACTGTTCTCCAACCGTCCGGACACGACGGTTGCTCAGGTGGTCGATGTCGTCAACTTCAGCTTTCGCATTGACGAGTTCGATCAGGTATTTTATAATGGATATGATATCTTCTTTGGTAAGAACCTTGGTTTCGACCGGTGTGGAAAGGTTCAGTTTCCTGTTGATCCTGTAACGGCCAACATCACCAAGGTCATAGCGCTTATCGGAAAAGAACAACTTTTCGATGATGCCGCGGGCGGTCTCCTCATCGGGCGGCTCGGCGTTGCGCAACTGCCTGTAAATAAACTCAACAGCCTCTTTTTCAGAGTTTGCAGGGTCTTTCTGTAAGGTATTGAAGATGATTGAATAGTCGGTGGTCAGCGCTTCTTCCCTGTGAACAAGGATCGCTTTAATACCGGCATCAAGAATCTGATCGATGTGATCGTTCTCAAGAATGGTTTCCCGTTCAATGATCACCTCGGTACGCTCAATGGAAACAACTTCACCTGTATCCTCGTCAACAAAATCTTCAATCCAGGCACGCACAACGCGGGCGGCCAGTTTTGAACCAACAACCCTTTTAAGGGCGGTACGGCTAACTTTTATCTCCTGTGCGAGTCCGAAGATCTCCAGGATGTCTTTATCAGTCTCAAACCCGATGGCGCGAAGCAGCGTTGTCACCGGTAACTTTTTCTTCCGGTCGATGTACGCATACATCACGTTGTTGATATCGGTTGTAAATTCAATCCAGGAACCCTTGAAAGGAATGATCCTGGCCGAATACAACTGCGACCCGTTGGCATGGAAACTGGTACTGAAGAAAACTCCCGGCGAGCGGTGCAACTGTGAAACAACAACCCTTTCGGCACCGTTGACGACAAAAGTACCGCGGGGGGTCATATAAGGGATCATGCCAAGATATACATCCTGGATGATCGTCTCAAAATCTTCATGCTCCGGATCAGTGCAATATAGTTTCAGCTTGGCTTTTAAAGGAACACTGTAAGTCAAACCGCGTTCAATACATTCCTCAATGGAGTACCGTGGGGGGTCGATGAAATAATCCAGAAACTCAAGCACGAAGTTGTTCCGTGCATCGGAGATCGGGAAATTCTCAGTAAAAACCTTGTACAACCCTTCATTGACCCTGTTCTCGGGATTTGTCTCCAGTTGGAAAAAATCCTGAAATGATTTTACCTGAATGTCAAGAAAATCAGGATACTCAGCTTTGATCTTGGTGGATCCAAAGCAAATTCTTTCGGTTTTTTTTGAAGCCAAGGTCGGTATATTTAATTCCCGCAACGCAGGAAGGTTTGAAATTAATTTTTATAAATAAACCATAGACCTCTTCACATTGGAAGAGATCTATGATTTTATTAAGGTATAAGAAACGTCGTCTTATTTAATTTCAACCTCTGCACCAGCCTCTTTTAATTGAATCATTAAAGCGTTAGCTTCGTCTTTTGAAACGCCTTCTTTAATTGCTTTAGGCGCAGCATCGACTAATTCCTTGGCTTCTTTCAAACCAAGACTGGTCAGTTCCTTAACTAATTTAACAACGGCTAACTTAGCCTGTCCAGCTGATTTAAGAATCACATCAAATGTGCTCTTTTCTTCAGGTTCTGCTGCGGCGGAAGCGGCAGGGCCTGCTGCTACAGCTACTGCTGCAGCTGCTGGTTCGATACCATACTCATCCTTCAGAATCTTTGCTAATTCGTTAACCTCTTTTACTGTCAAATTAACTAACTGTTCTGCAAAAGCTTTTAAATCTGCCATTTTTGTTACTATTTGTGTTCCGTTTTGCCGGAACGGTTATTACTAAAATTACTTTTTTTTCAAATATTTTGTTATTCAGGCCTTTCTGACAAAGTCTTGACAATTCCCGAAAGTTTGTTCCCACCCGACTGTAAAGCCGAAATGACATTCTTTGCCGGGGATTGTAAGAGACCGACCAGGTCGCCGATCAGTTCGAATTTCGACTTGACGTTGATCAGCACATCCAGTTGATTGTCGCCCAAGTAGATACATTCTTCCACATAAGCACCTTTCAGGCTGGGTTTAAGCGCCGCCTTGCGAAATTCCTTGATCATTTTTGCCGGATCATTTGCAACCTCTGAAAACATGATAGAGGTTGGTCCTGTAAGAACCGGGTAGAACTCCTCAAAGGATTTACCCGAACGCTCCATGGCCTTCTGTAACAAAGTATTTTTAACCACCTGCAGTTGAATGTTCTTCTTGAAGCAGGTTCTTCTAAGCCTGCTTGTCGTTGCCGCATTCAGGGTAGAAGTATCAGCCAGATAAAAGGAATTTGCTCCTTTAAGCTGCTCTGCAAGGGAATCAATAAACTGCGATTTTTCTTCTTTTTTCATGTTAGTTGTCTCTCAGATTTCTGTAATTAAGCGGTAACCGATTTTGGGTCAACCGGAACACTCGGGCTCATGGTACTCGACATGTAAATACTTTTCACATAAGTACCCTTCGCCGACGATGGTTTCAGTTTGATAATCGTGTTGATAAGTTCCTTGGCATTTTCCACGATTTTATCCCTTTCAAAGGAGACCTTTGCAACAGATGCGTGGATAATTCCAAACTTGTCAACCTTGAAATCAATTTTACCGGCTTTTACTTCTTTAACGGCCTTTCCAACCTCCATGGTAACAGTCCCCGTTTTTGGGTTTGGCATCAATCCCCGTGGTCCGAGGATTCGTCCAAGTGCCCCAACTTTGGCCATAACACTGGGCATGGTGATAATAACGTCAACATCCGTCCAACCGCCTTTGATCTTTTCAACATATTCATCCAATCCTACAAAATCAGCGCCTGCCTGCATGGCCTCTTCCTCCTTGTCGGGAGTACAAAGAACAAGCACGCGGATGGTTTTCCCGGTACCGTGAGGAAGCGTCACGATGCCACGTACCATTTGGTTGGCTTTACGGGGATCAACCCCCAGACGAACGTCAATATCAACGGATGAATCAAATTTAGTATTGCTGATCTCTTTAACGAGCGCAGCAGCATCCGCCAACGAATAAACGGTATCCTTGTCAATCTTCGACAAGGCAACCTTCCTCTTTTTTGTTAGCTTTATCATTGTTATTGTTTTAAATGTTGTTAATGAGGTCTTTTAAACAACTGTTTGTTTGCTTAATTAACGTTTAAACGGTGCGGTACCTGTGACGGTAATTCCCATACTGCGCGCGGTTCCGGCAACCATTTTGGCGGCTGATTCAAGCGTGAATGCATTCAGGTCGGGCATTTTGTCTTCCGCGATCTTCTGAACCTGTTCCCAGGAAACAGAAGCAACCTTGTTACGGTTAGGCTCGGGCGAACCTTTCTGAAGTTTCGAAACTTCCATCAATTGCACCGCAACAGGAGGTGTCTTGACAATAAAGTCAAACGACTTATCCCGGTACACCGTAATGATTACTGGGATGATTTTACCTGCCTTGTCTTGTGTACGGGCATTGAATTGTTTGCAAAACTCCATGATATTCACACCCTTGGCACCCAATGCGGGTCCGATAGGAGGTGAAGGGTTCGCAGCAGCTCCCTTGATCTGTAGCTTGATAATTCCACTAACTTCTTTTGCCATGTTGCTGATTGATTAAATTGCGATTTGTAGGCTGATGCAGATACATGGCATGCCCTGTATCTGCGACCGCGTATCTGTTACTCTTTTTGTACTTGCATGAAACTTAACTCCAGTGGGGTCTTGCGTCCAAAAATCTTGACCATCACCTTTAATTTTTTCTTCTCTTCGTTGATCTCTTCAATAACGCCGCTGAAACTGTTGAAAGGCCCGTCGATAACGGTTACCGTTTCACCGACAATAAATGGGATGTTCACCTCTTCGCCCTGTTCCGACAGTTCGTCAAATTTGCCGAGAATGCGTTTAACTTCAGCAGGACGCAGCGGGTGGGCCTCACCTTTGGCACCCAGGAAGCCAAGCACACCGGGGATATTCCTGATGATATGGGGAACTTCGCCAAGAAGTGTCGCTTCAATCAACACGTAACCAGGAAAGTAGTTCCGTTCTTTGCTTACCTTTTTTCCATTCCTGATCAGGTAAACCTTCTCGGTGGGTATGAGCACCTGGGTTATGGCATCTTCGAGATGATGGTTAATAATCTCACTTTCAAGATATTGCTTAACCTTTTTCTCATTTCCGGAGATAGCCCTCACCACGTACCATTTTTTGGTTACTTCAGTCATGCTGATAATGAGATTGATACTCGATTTAATGGTTTAACCTTAGATAAATAAACCCGCGGAGGGTTAAAAGAGTTTGTAGAATTGAATGAGGATGTTGCGAAACACTTCATCCATCGCAAAAACAATGATTGCGATGATCAGTGAAGCAACAGAGACCACAATGGCACTGCCTTGCAATTCCGACCAGGAAGGCCAGGATACCTTATGCATAAGCTCATCGTAGCTTTCCTGGATATAAGTGACAACTTTATTATCAGCCATTTATCTAAAATTTTGCACGGGTGGTAGGAATCGAACCCACAGCCTACGGTTTTGGAGACCGCCACTCTACCAGTTGAGCTACACCCGTGTGTAATTAAACTTTAATTTAACAAATTCGCCAGATAATGATTTAGTGCTTTTCCCTATTTCACTATTTCGCTATTAATTAGTCAAGGATTTCAGTAACCTGGCCGGCGCCAACAGTACGGCCACCTTCACGGATTGCGAAACGAAGTCCCTTGCTCATTGCAATTTCCGAAATCAGGTCAACATGGATGGTGATGTTATCACCGGGCATGCACATTTCGATACCTTCCGGGAGATGAATTTCGCCGGTAACGTCTGTGGTACGGAAATAGAACTGAGGACGGTATTTGTTGTGGAACGGAGTATGACGTCCGCCTTCCTGAGTCTTCAGTACATAGATCTCAGCTTTGAATTTTTTGTGAGGTGTAATGGAGCCTGGTTTTGCAATAACCATCCCACGGCGGATAGAATCCTTGTCAATTCCGCGGAGTAACAGACCAGCATTGTCACCAGCTTCTCCCCTGTCGAGGATCTTGCGGAACATTTCCACACCGGTAACAACTGATTTCAGTTTTTCGGCACCCATACCAATGATATCAACAGGATCACCCGTGTTGATGACACCGGTTTCAATTCTGCCTGTGGCAACTGTTCCACGGCCTGTGATTGAGAAAACATCTTCAACCGGCATGAGGAATGGCTTGTCAACATCACGCAAAGGTAATGGGATGTAAGTGTCAACCGCATCCATCAGTTCCATGATTTTATCAACCCATTTCGGCTCCTTGTTCAGTCCGCCCAATGCAGATCCCTGGATAACCGGGGTATTGGCGCCGTCAAAACCGTAGAAGGTTAAAAGGTCACGGATTTCCATTTCAACGATTTCGAGAATTTCGGGATCGTCAACACTGTCGCATTTGTTCATAAATACAACGAGCTTGGGTACGCCAACCTGGCGGGCGAGCAGGATGTGTTCGCGGGTCTGCGGCATCGGACCATCCGTAGCAGCAACAACAATGATCGCGCCGTCCATCTGGGCAGCACCTGTAACCATGTTCTTAATGTAGTCGGCATGTCCCGGACAGTCAACGTGCGCATAATGGCGGTTGGCTGTTGAGTACTCGATGTGAGCGGTGTTAATCGTGATTCCACGTGCTTTTTCTTCCGGAGCATTGTCGATTGAATCAAACGACCTGAACTCGGATAAACCCTTTTCTGCCAAAACTAAAGTGATGGCAGCCGTTAACGTGGTTTTGCCATGATCAATGTGGCCGATGGTACCAACATTGACATGCGGTTTGGAGCGTGAAAATTTTTCTTTAGCCATTTTATTAAAGTTTAATTACAAAGTTTAATTACAATTTATCTGTTTACTGTTCTCTTTTACGGTAATAGGTGGAGGCGCACCGGAGTGCGCCTGTACCCAATTTTGAGAGCCTTTGAGCAGAATTGAACTGCTGACCCCTTCCTTACCAAGGAAGTGCTCTACCCCTGAGCTACAAAGGCAAATATCGTTAACAGAGCGGAAGACGGGGCTCGAACCCGCCACCTGAAGCTTGGAAGGCTTCCGCTCTACCAAATGAGCTACTTCCGCAAAATAAGCAGCAAAATAACCTGCCACCTCTTTTTTTCACCGGTTCACCACCTGTTTGGTGGGGGGAGGAGGATTCGAACCTCCGAAGGCTGCGCCAACAGATTTACAGTCTGCCCCATTTGACCGCTCTGGTATCCCCCCGGGATATTCGCCAGGTGGCGAACCGATGATTAAAAGCAATGATTCAATGAACACTTACTGTTTGTTCTTCGTTCCGTTTGATCCGGAATTCAGAGCCGATGGACGGATTCGAACCGCCGACCAGCTGATTACAAATCAGCTGCTCTACCAGCTGAGCTACATCGGCAGGCTTTCCTTTTTTTAAAAGGACTGCAAAAGTATAAACATTTTGAATACCAAACAAGGATTTATTAAAATTAAACGTGGAAAATGCGTGTTTTTTTTAACAAATTCTGTACCGAACTCCAAAACACTTGTTAACAGTGGGTTTCCGTAAACGGGGAAGGCAACCTTTTTTTTGGTTGCCTCCCCGTTATTTTCTGAAACCGCGGATTAACTACCTCTTACTTTCTCCTTGTGCTTGACAAGTTGTTTGCGCAACGCTTCCGAGGCAAGATCAATCGCCGCTTCAAACGTGGTTGCTTCCTTCTTGGCAAAAAGATCGTACCCTTTTATTAAAAGACGCACTTCGGCAACTTTATTGTCAGGCGTTTCAGTATTATCCATCTTTAATATCACCTCACTGCCAATAACCCCTTCGAAAAAGGTGTGCAGTTTCTCAAGCTTTTCATTGATGAAAGCTTCCAGCTTTTTGTCAGCCTTGAAATGGACAGAGTTAATTTTTACATTCATTCCTACCTCCTTTTTTATGCCTTTGGATGGGCTTGTTTGTAGATCGTCTTCAATTTTTCAATCGTATTATGCGTATATACCTGAGTTGCCGAAAGGTTTGAGTGGCCAAGAAGTTCCTTGACTGCATTCAGTTCGGCTCCATTATTTAAAAGATGTGTGGCGAAGGTATGGCGCAACACATGCGGACTTTTCTTTTCAAGCGTCGTGACCTGGCCCAGGTACCCGGTAACGATGCGATGGACCATCCTCGGGTAAATCGGGGTTCCCTTGTCGGTCAGGAAGAGGTCACTGACCTCTCCAAATGCTATTCTCTTTTCATCAAGGTACAACCGCATCAGGGATTCACACTTTTTACCAAACGGGATCAGCCGTTCTTTATTTCGTTTGCCCAGCACCTTGATGGTATCATGGTGAAAATCAAGATCAGTTTCTTGCAGGTTGACAAGTTCCGACAGCCGCATGCCGGTTGCATAGAACAATTCAAGGATAAGTTTGTTGCGAATTCCGGGATAACCCTCTCCAAAATCTATATGATCCAGCAAGACCTCCATATTATCCTTTTCCACAAATACCGGCAACCGTTTGGAAATTTTGGGTGATGTAATCTTTTGCATCGGGTTTATTTCAAGGACACCATCACGCTGGAGAAATTTGTAAAATGATTTTAGCGTAGTGAGTTTACGGGTGACGGACCTTGCGCTGATTCCCTGTTCCATCAGGCTCACAAGCCATGAACGGATCATCGGATGGGTAACCTCGGGAATGTCAGCGATGTTGTATAGTTGGCTCAGGTATTCAAAAAACTGATCCAGATCGATCCGGTAGGCAGTTACGGTGTGTGTAGAATACCGTTTTTCGTATTGCAGATATGCAAGAAAGCGTTGTTTCACCGATCACTAAAAAAACAAGAAGAAATTCTGCCGATAAAAAATCATCTGGTAAATATACAAAAAATATGTACCGGAAACAAAATTTCCTCTTAAAAATTTCAATCGCTGTTACTTGGCGGCTTCGGCGTCCTGGAGTTTCTGAATGTAAATCGCCTTGTTGACTGCTTCCCGGTGCTTGATGGATGGCTTGGTAAATTTCTGACGCTCGCGAAGTTCTTTCACAACGCCGGTTTTCTCGAATTTACGCTTCAGTTTCTTCAAAGATCTGTCAATGCTTTCACCTTCTTTAACAGGTACGATAATCATGCTTTTCGCTCACTTTCTTGTTAATGTGAATACTAATTTTGAATTAAGGACTGCAAAAGTACAATGTTAATTCCATATTTCCAAAATAATTTCGGATTTCGGATTTCGGATTTCGGAATTAAGAGACACTTTTCATGTTTGGGTTAAAGGTTGCCCAGGATAAAATCGGTCATCCGCCTGTACAGATGGAAGCTTGTATTCTTCCCGGTATAGATCCCATGGTTGCTGTTAGGATAGAATTGTGACTCAAATTGTTTATCGGCACCAACCAGCGCTGTAACCATGTCATAGGAGTTCTGGGGGTGCACATTGTCGTCGGCCATGCCGCAGATCAGCAGCAACCTGCCTTTCATTTTGCCGGCATGATTCACCGGGGAGTTGTCTTCATAACCGTCATTGTTTTCCTTTGGGGTTCTCATAAACCGCTCGGTGTAGATGTTGTCATAATATTTCCAGTTTGTTACCGGGGCCACGGCGATGCCGAAGCTGAAATAGTCGGCACCCTTGGTCAGGCACGACAGCGTGAGGTAACCGCCAAAACTCCAACCCCACATGCCAATCCTTGCTTTGTCAACATATCCCAGCGTTCCGAGGTACCGGGCGGCTTCAATCTGGTCGAGTGTCTCATATTTCCCCAGCTGCAGATAGGTGCATTTTTTGAACTCCTCTCCCCTGCCTCCCGTGCCGCGGTTGTCAACCGAAACCACGATGATTCCATGCTGGGCCCAAAGCTGGTTCCACGAAGATACCGTCCCCCAGCTGTTGTTGACTGTCTGGGAACCCGGACCGCCATATATGGTAAACAGCACCGGGTACTTCCGCGCCGGATCAAAATCGGGCGGTTTTACCATCAGCCCGTTGAGTTCGGTTCCATCCGAGGTTTTGAACCTGAAAAATTCAGCCTTGACAAACCGGTAGTCCGCAATGGTCTCACGGAGCTTTGCATTGTCCTGCAACATGCGCACCTCTTTCCCGTTTGACTTGTATACCGCAATGTACGAAGGGGTATTGATGTCGGACCAACGACCTATATAATAGGAAAAGGTTTTATTGAACTCAACAGAATTGCCGCCCTGCCGGGTATTCAGTTGGATCTTTTTCTTCCCGTCGAGACTTATGGCGCAAATATCCTTATCCATGGGTGATGTTTCGGTGGATGAATAGTAGACCAATCCTGATGTTTCATCAACCCCCAGCACATCGATCACCTCAAAATTGCCCTTGGTCAGCTGCCGCAATGGTTTGCCGGTCATATCATATATGTACAGGTGCCGGTACCCGTCCTTTTCGCTGGAAAGCAGGAACTCCTTTTTGTTCTTAAAAAAATGCCAGTGATCATTGATCTCGATATAATATTTATTCTCTTCGGTATAGATCACCTTTGAACTGCCGGTTGCAGCATCTGCAAGCACCAACTCAAGCTTGTTCTGATGGCGGTTCATCCGGTAAAGTGCCAGCGTGCTGGCATCTTCGGTCCATTTTATCCTGGGAATATAGATGTCGGTCTCCTTCCCGATATCGACGGGAGTGATCTTATTCGAACCCAGATCAAACAGGTAAATGCCGACGACCGAATTGTCCTCGCCTGCCTTGGGATATTTATATTTGTACTGTTCAGGGTAAAGGTCCCCGTAATAGGTGAGCTGGTATTCTTTCACCTTGCTTTCATCAAACCTGTAAAAAGCGATCCTTTTCCCGTCGGGGGACCATGCAAACGCCTGTGAAAACTCAAATTCTTCTTCATATACCCAGTCGGTGGCCCCGTTGATGATTTCGTTGGCCTTGCCGTCGGCAGTCACCTGGTATTCGGACAGGGGGGCCTGTAAATCTTTTGCGCCTGGCACGCTGGCCTCAGCAGGCAAATCTGAAATAAAAATGTTGTTATCCCGCACAAAAGCAATTTTTTTCCCATCCGGTGAAAAAGTCGCCAGCCGTTGCTTGCCGTTTGTTGACAGCGGAAAGAGCCTCTCCGACTTAAGGTCATATACATAATAGTTTGCCTTTGACGACCTCCGGTAGATGGCTTCTTCATCAGCCGAAAAGAGAAGCCTGGTTTCATCGTCGCTGAATTCAAAACCAGACATCGGCACCGGGACCGTATCTCCCGCAGGTATCAGTTGTTTGGATATCACCAGCGTCCGGGTATAATTGCCGGTGGCATATTCATAAAGGTTCAGGCTGTCTTTTTTCACCTGGCAATAATGGATTCCGTCGTTCATCGAATGCACTCCCTGGAACCCTTTTGAGGCAAACTTCCGGTTCTTATAAATATCTTCAAGGGAGATAACCTTCTTGTCGGCCTGGGCCATTCCCACCATCTGAATGGAAATGAAAAACACGCTAAATAAAATGTTGAACGTTCTTCTGCTCATAAAATACAGGGATTGAGGAAATGGATTAATTTTGAACTTCAAAATTAGAGAATTATGCGAAAAGAGGTTGAATTATTCGATGTATTTCAGGAAACACTCGACAAACTGGATGGGAACGGGATATTGCTGGTTGCCGGGAACCCGCCAAACCCGATGACCATCGGGTGGGGCACCATCGGGCATATATGGGGCAGGCAGATCATGACGGTTATGGTGAGGCCGGTGCGGCATACATACGGCCTGATGGAATCGGTGAAGGACTTTTCGGTTTGTGTCCTTCCTGAAGAGTTCCGCAAGGAGTTAGGCTTTTGCGGAACCAGGTCGGGCCGCGACACAGACAAGGTTGAAGCATGTCATTTTACCATGGAGAAGTGTTTCAGGGCGGATTCTTTTTTTATTGCAGAATCAGCCATTCATTTCGAATGCCGGATTGTGCATAAACACCGTATTGACGCCACAACCCTCGATCCGCAAATTATAAAGAGATACTACCCGCTGGAGGATTATCATATGGTGTATTATGGGGAGATCGTGGGCATCTACAGGAGGTAATGACAAGTGACAAGTGACAGGTGACAAGTGGGGATTTACGAATTACGATTTACGAATTACGATTTGGGGAATAGTAAACGTGACCTCGTTAATTATATCTGTCCGCCCGTCCGCCCGTCCGCCTGTCCGCTTGTCCGCCCGTCCGCCTGTCCGCCTATATCTTATTTTTCCGCCTCGTTTTCAAAAGTTTTAATATCTTTGCACTCCCATGGGATGTTAGCTCAGTTGGTTTAGAGCATCGCCTTGACAGGGCGGGGGTCGTGGGTTCGAATCCCTCACATCCCACTTCAAATTTCAATAAAATCAAGGAAAATCAATGAAGACCGCCGCTCCTGGCGGTTTTTCTTTTACATCCCTTTACACCATTTTACCCCCTGTTCATAACTTTTACTGGCAACATTGGCTACGTAGTTGCCAGTGCGTACCTTTGCACTGGCAACTTTTACAAAAAGCACTGGCAACTTTATAAAACAACAATGGCGACAGTTAAATTCTATTTAGACAAGGAGCGGAAGAATGGATCCTTGATTCTGGCCACCTTCACCTTCAACCATGAAAGGTTAAGATTTTCAACCGGATTGAATGTCCCTAAAAAGGCATGGGATGATGAAGATCAAAAAGCCAAACCGGTAAAGGATTATGTCGAGACCAATAAACATCTCCGGGATGTCAACAGTTTTTTGCTGAACTTGTATGATGGACTATTCCCAAAAGGCGCAAAAATATCCAAGGAGGATGTGAAGAAGAAATGCCTTGAGATACGGGAAGCCTACCAGGTGTTTGCCGGGAGAAAAGATGTCGATATATCAAACAAGACTTCCCTTGTAGAATACATCCCCATATTCCAGGCACGATACAAGAACAAAGTATCTGCGAATCATATTCAACATTTTAATGGCATCAAAACCCATTTGGAGACGTTTCAAAAGAATACCGGCACAATTGTGACATTTGACAGTATCGGTAAAGATTTCTATATCAAGTTTACGGATTACCTGAAAGCAGCGAATCTTAAACCGAATACGATCGGATCACATGTCAGGCGTCTCAAGCGCCTGATGAATGAGGCCAATGAAGATAAATTAACTACAAACCAGGAACACAGGGCAAGAGGTTTTAAGGTTCAAAAAGAGGATGCCGACACCATATATCTTACAGAGGACGACATCCATGCCTTATACAAACTAAAAATAGATGACTTAAGGATGCGAAAAATCAGAGACCTTTTTGTTTTAAATTGCCATACCGGCCTACGGCATTCAGACTGGCCAAAGGTTACTCTTGAAAATATCAATGAAAACAAGTTATATGTTAAAACTCAAAAGACCAACGAACCGGTCATTATCCCGGTACATCCGATTATAATTGAAATCATCAACCGGTATGGCTCCGGCACAACCATTCCAACCAACCAGGAAGCAAACCGTGTATTAAGATGGTTAGGCGAATATGCAGTCACCAAGAAAATCACAAAAGGGAATCTTGATAAGTGGTTACAAATAAGAACTCATACCGTTCGCCGTTCCTTTGCCACAAATGCGTATCTCAGTGGGGTACCCATGCTTTCAATCATGCAAATTACCGGACATCGGACAACTGAGTCTTTTCTCAGGTATATCCGGGTTTCGAAACTGGAAAATGCCATGAAGTTAAAGGATCACCCATTTTTCAATGCCTGATATACAGAGCACTAATCCTCTTGATAAAATTCTTTTTATACCAAATAATGTAAGAGTTGTTTTGATTTTACTTTGAAATTTTATTTTGGAGTTTTTGATCCCTTCAGCTAAAGGTTTTAATGCTAAAGTATAAGACTGACTTACAAAAAAAATGGACTTCTGTTTTTGGTGGCAATATAAAACCTTATTTTTGTATTGTTATAAACGTTGTTTATTGAATGGTGATCACCCGAAAATTTGCCACATTAATCTTTTCTCTGCTGATATTTGCGTCAGCATGGGCACAAAGTATTGAGGTTACCATTGACAGTCTCAAAGCACACCTGAAGGCAAATATTTCTCCGGCCCAAAGAATTGAGACACTTATCCTGTTAACAAAAGCCGCAAAAAATATTTATCCGGACCAGGCTGTTGATTATGCTAAAATGGCCTATACATTAGCGCTTCGTGAGCACTCAACCAATCAGGAGGTCAGGGCAATGATCGAGATTGGCTGGATCATGATGACAAGGACAATGTTAGATTCATCCTTAAGGATCACACTTAAAGCAAAACAGCTTGCGGAAGAATCCCAAATGGACAAGGAGGCAGGAATGGCTGTCCTCATCATTGGAATAAATCACAATTACATGGGTGATTTTAAGAATTGTTTAAGCGACTTTTATTCAGCGTTTACAATATTTCAACGACTGGATGACAAGGAAGGAATGATCCTGTCGTTGAACAGTCTTGGCTCGTTTTGTTACCAACAGGGTAACGATGACAAGGCCATCATCTATTTTAACAAGTCTCTTGCAATGGCCAGGAAATTAAACAGGTCAGATCTGATCGCGAACGTACAGAATAACATTGCACTCATTCATGTTAATCGAAATGAGATCGGACCGGCTATCGATTGTTACAATGAGGCCATTGAAAGAAACCAGGCATCAGGACAGATTTTTCGACTGGCATTGAATTATATGAACCTGGCAAACATCTACCTGAATGAAAAACAGTATGATCGGTTCATGAACTATTACAATAAAGCCACCGATATTTTTCGTAAAACAGGCAGCATTTATCAACTTTCAGTCTGTTACATGAATATGGGAGAATATTATCTGAAAAGAAATATGCCCGACAGTGCTATTTTATACACCATGAAGGCTTTTAAAACCGGTATGGACAGGAAGATGAAGGAGATCATAACCAATAGCGCTACACAACTGGAACAGATATATAAACTGCAAAAAAAGACTGACAGCGCATACAAATATGCATCCATCCGCTTCCAATACAAGGACAGCCTCGCGAGAGAGATGAACTCATCACGTTTAGCACAGTTGGAGATACAGAATCAATATGAGAATTCTATCAAGGAAGAAAAACTCAGACAACAGAAAAAGGATTTTTACATAACCATCATTGCAATCCTAATCATTTCCGGACTGATCATCAGTTTTTTATTCCTTTCAAGGCAAATTGTTAAAACTAAGAACATCCGTCTTGAAAAACAAAACCTTGCCATTGATCTGGAATTCAAGAATAAAGAACTGGCTATCAACGTCATGAACCTTTTGAAAAAAAATGAATTTCTGGTAGACCATACGAACAAGTTGATCGAAATTCAAAAAATGGCCACTGAAGAAAACATTAAAACGGGTATGTTAAAATTAATCGGCAGCCTGCAAAGGGATTCCGGGGAAAGGACCTGGGATGAGTTTGAGATGCGGTTCAAACAGGTACATACCGGATTTTATGAAAGATTGCTGAAAACATTCCCTGAACTTACTTCCAATGAACTGAAATTGTGCGCATTGCTACGATTGAACCTTTCCACTAAAGAAATATGTGAACTCACCGGCCAGCAGCATGCATCTCTGGATGTTGCCAGGTCGCGCCTCAGAAAAAGATTAGGCATCACCAGTTCTCAAACCAACTTGGTTACGTTCCTCACCCAGGTCTGAGAAAATTTTGCTTTCTAACGACACTTTTAGTGTCAAAATACCTGGCAGGTTCCTGGCAGACGCTTTCACAGGCAATTATCGTCCATTCTCTAAAGACTTTATTATCATATTCTTAACTGCAATGTTAGATTTTGTTAAGACGATAATTTACCTGACTTAAGATTTTGTTAAGACGGTTTCGCACTCATAACCTTTTGCATGTGCATACATTTGACAAATAATTATTGTCGTTATGAAACCATCTGATTTTGGACATGTACATCTTGAAACTGAATCCAGTGATTTGCTGGAACAGGTGAATAAAGAGTTAAAGAAGAAAAAGGTTCAAATCACAATTTTGAAGAAGATTATAGCAAAAAGCAATCAATCATCACCTAATCCCAAAAAAACATGAGAAAACTTTTATTAGTTGTGTTTGCATTATTCCTGACCGGAACGGTCAGTTTTGCCCAATTGACAGGAAGCTATTCAATCCCGGGAAGTTATGCAAGCGTTGCAGCTGCAATTGCTGACCTGAATACCCAAGGTGTAGGTTTGGGTGGTGTAACATTCAACATCGCGGGTGGTTACGCTGAAACATTTCTATCCGCAACTTCAGGAACCATCTCAACCACAACTGGTTCTGCTGCGAACCCCATTGTATTCCAGAAATCAGGGGCAGGGGCAAATCCTGTTTTAACTGCTTTCCAGCTTCCCGCTGCTTCAACAACGGGAGCCATCATCAAACTTGCAGGCACGGACTATGTAACATTTGATGGTATAGATGTAGCTGAAAATGCACTGAATACTACAAATAAAACATATTGGGGATATGCAATACTCATGGCTTCTGCAACGGATGCCAGCCAGCATATCCAGATCAAAAATTGCTCAATTACCCTGGATAAAACAAATGTCAATTCAGTCGGGATTTATTCCAAATACCACAATGCCACTTCTGTAACGGCTATTAACCCGACTGTTGCAGCCGGAACCATCAGTTATTGTGACATCGACAATTGCCAGATATCTAATGTCTACAGCGGAATATCTTTCACCGGTTATGCCGCACCCTCGCCATACACATTGTATGGCCAATCGAACCGGTTTGGCTTTACGACAGGGAACAGCATTACCAATTTCGGTGGTGGTTCAGCAACACAATCATATGGTATCTTCACAAGTTACCAAAACAACCTGGTTATCGCCAGAAACACAGTTAATGGTGGCACCGGTACCACCGGTGGTTTAAACGGTATTTACAACGGGTCATCTCTAAACGCCAATGTTGATATTTACCAGAATACGGTCACTTTAAGCCACAGCACAACAGGAACCAGCGCATTAAATGGAATCGCCAATATTGGAAGCAGCACCGGATCGACCAACACGATCAACATCAATGATAACATCGTTGAAAACTGCACCAACCCGGCTGGCAGCACTACAAACTGGTACTTGATCTATAACAGCGGCTCGGCAATGACGTGCAATGTGTTTAATAATATTGTCAGGAACAATACACGGACGGCATCGAGCGCCACAGTTTATATGATCGGGCTTACGGCTGCCTCCTTTATCGGTACCGAGAATGTTTACGGAAACCAGGTTTATGGAAATGTGGTCACAGGGGGCAGTGTCAGTATTTTCTACGGGCTTTATTGCACCAATACCGCAACGAACAGAAATATCTATTTAAATACCATCTACAGCAACTCCACAACAGGAAGTTCCGTGTATGGAATTTATACACAAAATGGTACCACGACCAAATTATCACAGAACAATATCTATGATATCACAACGAACCACACCACAGGTATAGCCTATGGAATGAAGTTCAACGGCGGAACCAATATCTATTGTTACAACAACCTGATCTCTGATATCAAGGCGCCCCTCACTTCCAGTATTTTTGCGTTAAGGGGGATTTCTGTTGATGCCGGCACAAATGTCGGGTTATATTACAACACGATATACCTCAACGGGACAGGCTCAAGTACCAATTTTGGATCAGCTTGTGTTTATGCCGCAACGGCAACCGCTCTCGAAATGAGGAACAACGTCCTCGTAAACACGTCTGTTCCCCTCGGAACCGGGTCAACAATCGCCTATTGGAGAGCATCTACTACCCTGAGTACTTATGCAGCTGCTTCGGGAAATAATGACTTTTATGCAGGCACTCCCGGCATCCACAATTTGATCTTTTATGACGGAACGAACTCCTATCAGAACCTGGCAGATTACAAAACCCTTGTTTCTCCTGCAGATGGAAATTCGTTTACCGAAATGCCTCCCTTTGTGAATGCCGCATCAGTCCCGTATAACCTTCACATCAATACAGCGATTCCAACCCAGTGTGAAAGCGCCGGAAGTACCGTCGCATCCCCGGTCAACATCACCCTTGATTTTGACGAAGCACGCAGGTATCCAAATCCGGGATATCCGAACAATCCGGGCCATCCGGCTATTGCACCTGATGCAGGAGCTTTTGAGTTTGCCGGGATTCCGGTTGACCTTAGTGCTCCAAGCATCGGATATTCGCCATTACAAAATACGTCATTGTTTACAGATAGAACGCTCACTGCAACGATTACGGATGCAAACGGCGTTCCGACATCTGGTTCAGGGTTACCCGTCTGCTACTGGAAGATCAATGCAGGCTCTTATTCATCGGCCCAGGGTGTTAATGTTGCAGGAACTGATAAATACACATTCGTTTTCGGGGCTGGTGTGACAACCGCCGATGTGGTTTCATACTACATTGTTGCCCAGGATGCAGTAGCGACTCCTAACGTAGGGGCAAATCCTTCTGCTGGATCAGGAGGATTTACATCCAGTCCGCCGGCATGTTCAACCCCTCCCACGACCCCATATACCTACACGGTAATTCCATCGCTGAGCGGAGACGTAACGGTAGGGACAGGAGGCACTTATCCCTCACTGACCGGCGCCGGTGGTCTGTTCCAGGATATCAATGCCAAGTCGCTTACCGGTAATTTAAATGCGACCGTGATCTCCAACCTGACCGAAGACGGCACATACAGCCTGAACCGCTGGATCGAGGACCCACCTGGGAATTTTACGGTAACAATCCGGCCTGACGGTACAACTGAACGATTGATCGAGGGTGCAACCGCCAAGGCGATGATCCGGCTCAGCGGAGCCCAGCATGCCAGCATTGACGGACGGTACAGCGAATCTGGCAAGTATCTCAGGTTTCGTAATACCAATACAGGATTCAGCGTAATTGAACTTACAAATGATTCCCGGTACAATACAATACGGAACTGCTACTTCGAAAGCGGGAATACTGCAACCGGCACAGCTGTATCAGGGGTTTTCCGTATTTACAACACCACCGGGGCTAATGGGAACAGCAACAATACTGTGCAGGACAACGTGATCCGCGACCTTAGCAGCGGCAGTTCACAACCATACAGCGGTATCTATATGTTTGGCACGGCAAGTGCATTTAATTCAAATAATACAATAAGCGGCAATGAAGTTGCGAACTTCACCAACTATGGAATTTATGTAAATAGCTATAATGATTCTGTGGTCCTGTCCGGAAACAGTTTGTACAACAACATGGCCACACCACTGACACAAACAGCCAGATGTATAAACGTAGCCTCTGGTACCGGGTGTGAAGCCAATATTATAGCAGGTAACTATATCGGAGGGACGGCAGCAATGTGCGGGGGAACACCCTGGATCCAAAATTCATCAGGCGGAATTTATGGATTAAATTTAAGTGTTGGGTCAGTAGTCCCAACTGAAGTATACAACAACGTTTTCAGCAACATCCACAGCATTCATACCGGGTCGGGAAGCTTCTATGGCATAAGTTGCAACAGCGGCGTTTTTCATATCGGCGACCTGGGTGCGAATGTGATCGGAAGCGGAACTACGCCAAACAGCATTGTGCTCGACGGAAGCAATGCTTTCCGCGGGATCTACTCAGTAGGAACTGATCCCGGTAACACCTGTGTCAACAATATCATCGGCAATATCACCTGGACCGTTGCAACAGGTTCCCAAACCGGTATATACGGCATTACGTTTTATGGTGGAACAGCAAGTAAAAATAAAGTGTTCAACCTTAGTGCCACCCAGGCAGGCTTTGTTCCCACCATTTATGGAATAGGCAATTACGGAGCTGCCGGAGTTACGACGGTATACGCCAACAATCTTGTAGACCTTGACGGGGGTGCGGCCACGAATCCGATCCTGTATGGTTTCTGGGATGGCGCTTCAACAAGTTCATCTACAAACCTGTATTTCAATACATTTTACATCCATGGGCCTGCTACAACTACATCATCTACCTATGCATGGAAACGGAATACCGGTGCAATTGTGGGGCTTAACAATAACATCTTTTTCAATGATCGTGCTGCAGGTGGTACCGGCAATCACTTTGCTGTATATGACAATGTGACGGCCTCATTAACCTCTGATTACAACGATATCTATTCCACCGCCGGCCCTCAGGGTTACTCTGGTGCTGCTAATGTCATGTCATTATCTGCCTGGCAAACAGCAACCTCCGGCGATGCACATTCGGTTTCGGTAAACCCGAATTTTATATCGGCAACCGACCTGCATCCTACGAATCCGAATCTGAACAATTCAGGCATCGCAATTCCTGGAATTACAAAAGATTTTGCAGGGATAACCAGGAACAATCCCCCCGACATTGGTGCGCTGGAATTCCAGGCCACTCCCCTCGTTGCCACTACGACCGCAACAGGCATCACCAGTGCCGGAGCAACAGTTAACGGAACAGTGAATGCACTTGGCGAATCGGTAACGACC
Organism: Bacteroidota bacterium; assembly: GCA_026391835.1. GTDB lineage: Bacteria > Bacteroidota > Bacteroidia > Bacteroidales > FEN-979 > CAIVAT01. Next base: position 29,660 of record JAPLDF010000062.1, on the reverse strand, counting down.
TCTTTTGAATATGGATTGACACTGTCATACGGATCTTCAGTCCCGGCAACACCCGTTACAGTCGGTGGTTCAGTTGTCATAGCTGTATCGGCTACTTTATCAGGCCTTTCAATGAATACAACCTACCATTTCAGGGCGATAGGTGTTACCAGTTCAGGAACAACCTATGGCAACGATATGGAGTTTACTACAGATTGTCTTGTACCTGGTCCGGCTGGAACAGTTTCCGGCCCTGCAGTTGTCAGTCAGTCAGAAACCGGGATTGCGTACAGTGTTGCACCTGTCGCCAATGCAACAGGATATACCTGGTCGCTGCCAACCGGGGCATCCATTGCATCCGGAGCAAATTCCAACAGCATCACTGTTGACTTCTCAGCATCAGCAGTTTCGGGGAATATAAGTGTGTATGCAACAAATTCATGTGCCAATGGTACGGTCTCCCCCTCACTGTTTGTTACAGTGATACCCTCAACCAACAACTTGCTTAATATTGTCGTGGCAAATGGAGAATCCAATTGTTATGACGCCACACAGACCATCTATGTGGCTGGTGGCGGTAACACCTTCACAGTTCAAAACGGCGGTAGTGCAACTATGATCGCAGGCCAGAACATCGTTTACCTGCCCGGCACAACTGTGGAACCTGGTGGTTACATGCATGGATACATTACAACCGATAACCAGTATTGTGGAGGGATGGTTCCCTCAATGGTCAATGTTGTTGCTGGTACTGAACAGGTCCCGTCATCATTGATCACCACTTCATACAAGGTTTACCCCAATCCGACTCCCGGTGAATTTACCGTTGAATTTAGCGCAAATGATATCCAGCCGGCTAAAGCCAACATTTTCAACATGAATGGAGTGAAGGTTTTATCAGCCGATTTGAATGGTGAAAAGAAGCATGAATTCTCAATTTCATCATTGCCGGCGGGCATTTATATGATTCACCTTTCTTCGGGAAAGAGTGTGCAGGTTGTTAAAATAGTAAAACTGTAAAACAGATTTATTGTGTTTGGTTGAAGGCTGCCCCGGGAATGCCGGGGCAGCCGATATTAAAAAAGTAATCTGATTTAAACAAACAAATTATGAATCACAAAGTGAAAGTTGGAGTGTTGATACTTCTGGCAATTTCTTTTATTTGCCATGCACAACAACCCCGGAAAAGTGAACCCTCATCAAAGTCGAAAAAACCAAATATTTTAATCATTTGGGGTGATGATATTGGACAATTCAACATAAGCACCTACAATATGGGGATGATGGGGTATAAGACTCCTAACATTGATCGTCTTGGCAAGGAAGGTGTTGTATTTACGGATTGGTATGGCCAACAAAGCTGTACAGCTGGTCGTGCGTCATTCATCACGGGGCAATCGCCTATTAGAACAGGCTTGTTGAAAATTGGCATGCCTGGGGGAAAAGATGGTATCAACTCATTGGATCCAACAATTGCAGAATTATTAAAACCAATTGGCTACAAAACAGGTCAGTTTGGCAAAAACCATTTAGGTGACGGGGATGATCATCTTCCAACCAATCATGGATTCGATGAATTCTTTGGGAATTTGTACCATTTAAATGCGGAAGAAGAGCCCGAGAATGTAGATTACCCAAAAGATCCAGAATTCAAGAAGAAATTTGGGCCCAGAGGAGTTATCCATAGTTATGCAGGAGGCCCAATTGAAGACACAGGACCGCTTACAAAAAAAAGAATGGAGACCATTGATGAAGAGGTTACTGAAAAAGCCCTGGCATTTATGGAAGCCGCCAAAGAAGAAGGCAAACCATTCTTTCTTTGGTACAACACAACGCGCATGCATATCAACACACATTTAAAACCTGAGTCACAAGGAAAAACAGGGTTAGGTGTGTATGCCGATGGTATGGTAGAACATGACGCAATGGTAGGTCAATTATTAGACAAGCTGAAAGAATTAGATTTGGATGAAAATACTATCGTTATGTACTCTACCGATAATGGCAATGAATTTTACGGATGGCCTGACGGCGGGTCATCCATTTTCAGAGGAGAGAAAAACACCAACTGGGAAGGCGGATATCGTGTGCCATGTGTCATAAGATGGCCAGGGGTTATCCATCCGGGAACTGTTATTAATGATTTCGGGGCACATGAAGACATGTTGCCAACTTTATTGGCTGCAGCAGGAGAACCAAATATCAAGGAAGAATTATTAAAAGGCAAGATAATTGGTGACAAAACCTATAAAGTTCACCTTGATGGTTACAATCTTTTACCATATTTCAAAGGTGGTGCCGAATGGCCCCGTAAGGAGTTTATTTATTGGACGGATGGAGGCGATGTAGCTGCTTTACGTTACAATAACTGGAAAATTACTTATTTACGCCAAGATGCGAAAGGCATGGATGTTTGGGTACTGCCTTTTACAGAGCTTAGGGCGCCTATGATTACCAATCTTCGTATGGATCCGTTTGAACGTGCCTGCGATGAATCAAGTAATTACCATCATTGGCTAAATGAGCGTATGTACATATTAATGCCTTCAATCTCTTTTGTTGCTGGTTGGATGGAGAGCTTCAAGGAATTTCCGCCAAGAATGAAGCCCGGAACCTTTGGACTGGATCAGGTCATGGAGGCTGCCACAGCAGGAGGCGGTAATTAATAAGGTCGATCAGTGTGCTAAGTACGGCAGGCCAAGATTGTACCGCATATCACTCTTATGCTCCCTGCACTTAGTTTCATCAGGAAACCGCTGAGTAAAAACCATTGTATTCATGTCTTTTTTCATGCAAAGTAACGTCATGAGTACTTCAAACTATGTCGATGTGTAAAAAAGTGACTAATCAAAAAAAAATATGAAAAAAACAGTATCATTTATTGCAGCGGTTTTAATGACCGGAACGTTTGGTTTTGCCCAGTTGACAGGAATTAAAACAATTCCAGGAACTTACCCCAGCCTATCGTCAGCTATCGCTGACCTGAATTCCCAGGGCGTCGGTGCCGGCGGGGTGACTTTCAATCTGGCTGCAGGTTACACCGAAACTCTGTCTTCATCTACAGCAGGACTTATCACGACTACAACTGCTACGGCATCAAAGCCGATCGTATTCCAGCGATCAGGTACCGGGGTGAACCCGGTCATTACAGCTGCGTTGCTGTCAGGAACATCACTCTCCGATGGGATAATCATCCTCCAGGGGACAGACTATGTGACCTTTGACGGCATCGATGTGAGAGAAAACGGCGCCAATGCAGCAAATACGATGGAATGGGGATATGCGATACTGGTGGCCTCACCCACCGACGCCAGCCAGCATATCCACATCATGAACTGTTCGATCTCCATGAATAAAACAAACACCTATTCAAGGGGAGTTTATTCAAATACCCACCCTGCCAATTCCACGGATGCAATTATACCCACTGATCCGGCAGGCGTAGTAAGCTATTGCGACATTGACAATTGTTCCATTTCAAATGCATACACCGGTATTGCGCTTTACGGGCATAACTCTGCAGCACCGAATACATTATATGGTCAGAACAACCGCATCGGGTATAACCAGGGCAATACCATTACCAATTTCGGAGGAACTGAATGGCAGGCCTTTGCAGTTTATACTATATGTCAGAACAATATCGTCGTTGCTCATAACAATATTAATGGCGGAGATGGAACCACGTTGAGTTTATACGGAATTTATCTCAACACCTCCAACAATGCCAATGTTGATATATACGGTAACAGGGTTGAATTGCACAGTGATGCGCCAGGCCCATATTCACTTTACGGGATCTGCAACACCGGGGGGACTGTGGGAACCACAAACGTGGTCAATATTTATGACAACATCGTAGAAAACTGCACTCAGCCAATAGCCGGCAACGGGATATGGTTTTTGATCAACAACACTGCTTCCTCATTCACAACAAATGTTCATGGAAATACAGTCCGGAACAACACCCGGGTAGCAACAAGTACCACAATTTATCTCATCTATCTTTCAACAGCCACGACTGCCGGAACCGAGAACATTTATGAAAACCAGCTTTACGGAAATTCTGTCACCGGGACGGGCACCAGCCTTGTCTACGGGCTGTTTTGCAATAATACTTCTGTGAAAAAAAATGTGTACCTGAATAATATTTACGGCAATGAGTCGTCCCACACTTCCATGTTTGGAATTTTCACCTCAAATGGTACCATCACAAATATCTATAAAAACCGTATTTACGACCAAGCCAATACCAATGCATCAGGTTTAAATCACGGGATCAAAATTAATGGCGGAACAACAACATATTGTTACAATAACGTAATTTCCGACCTTAAAGCACCTGTCAGTACCAGCACTTTTGCACTCAGGGGGATCGATATTGAAGGGAGCACTTCCACCATCGGACTTTACTACAACACGGTATTTCTGAATGGCTCCGGAAGCGGGGCAAATTTAGGTTCAGCTGCCCTCTATGCTACGACTAACCAGACGCTGGACTTGAGAAACAATATCCTTGTCAATGTTTCTTCGTCAAACGGTACGGGAAAAACAGTTGCTTACTGGCGGGCTAACACAACACTCGGTACGTATTCTTCCATTTCGGGTAATAATGATTTTTATGCAGGTGTTCCAGGTGTGAAAAATCTTATTTTTTATGACGGAACAAATTCAATGCAGACACTGGCGGATTACAAAGCATTTGTCTCCCCGGCCGATGTCAACTCTTTCACCGAATTGCCCTCCTTTACAAATGCAATTTCGGTACCTTACGATCTCCACATCAATCCTGCCTTACCAACCCAATGTGAAAGTGGTGGAGTAACCATTCTGACACCTATCAGTATTGCAACGGATTACGATGGCGTTCCAAGGTTTCCAAATGCAGGATACCCGAATAATCCATCATTCCCGGCGTTGGCTCCGGATGCAGGTGCTTATGAATTCGCCGGGATCAATGTCGACCTGAATCCGCCGATCATCAATTATTCGCCATTGACAAATACCTCCATGCTGACAAACCGCACTCTTACCGCAACGATCAACGATGTCAGCGGAATTCCAACCTCTGGCGCCGGACTTCCGGTATGTTACTGGAAGATCAATTCAGGTGTCTACAATGCAGCACAGGGAGTCCATGTCCCCGGAACAGACAACTACACATTCACCTACGGTGCAGGTGTGAGTACCGGTGATGTTGTTTCCTATTATATTGCGGCCCAGGATCTGGCTACACCTCCCAACACGGGAGTACGCCCTTCTGTTGGAACAGGAGGGCTTACCTCAAATCCACCGGCATGTTCCATTCCGCCTTCCTCCCCATCTACCTATACCATCCTCCCTCCAATCAGTGGAACCGTAACGGTCGGAGCCGGGGGCGACTATCCCTCTCTGACGGGGGTTGGCGGACTGTTCCAGGCGCTCAATTCAAAAGCGCTTAGCGGAAACCTGACGGTGAATGTGATATCCGACCTGACAGAGAGCGGGACATATGCACTGAATAAAATGGCCGAAGACCCTCCAGGGAATTTCACTATCACCATACAGTCTAGCGCTGCCACAGAACGACTTATCTCAGGGAATGCAGGTGTTGCCATGATCCGCTTCAGCGGGGCACAGCATGTAACGATTGACGGAAGGTATAACGGGGCCGGGAAATACCTGAGATTCCGTAATACCAATACGGCTTTCGCGGATTTTGAATTTTCAAACGACGCCGTGTACAATATACTGCGGGACTGCTACTGGGAAAGTGGAAATACGGGCACATCCAACGCAGCGACAGGTGCGATTCGTTTCTATGGATCGACCGGATCTGCAGGGAACAGCCATAACCAGGTCATAAATAATGTGATCCGTGACTTTTCAAACACGAGCAGTCAACCCTATTCGATGATTTTTTCCACCGGTTCCGCCTCGGCTACAAACTCCGATAACCTGATCGCAGGTAACGAAATACTGAATTTCACAACCTATGGCGTATATTTCTCCGCCAATAATGGTGACAATTGGGTGATTACCGGGAACAGTTTGTATAACACGTTGACTGTGCCATTAACAACATCCATCAAAGCTCTCAATGTGACCAGCGGTTCAGCCAGCAATGGTCATACAATTGCTGGCAACTACATTGGCGGTTCAGCCCCGATGTGCGGCGGAACCCCATGGGTTCTCAATACATCCGGAACGTTTTATGGAATATATGTTTCAGCAGGGACAACAACGCCGTCTGAAGTTTATAACAATATCATTGCAAACTTCCACAACAGCAACACCGGTGCCGGTACTTTTTACGGCATCTACCTGTCTTCAGTAGGCATTTTTCATTGCGGTACCATGGGAGGCAACGTGATTGGCAGCGCTACTTCACCCAACAGCATTCAGCTCGACGGCACCATGGCATTCCGGGGAATATACGAGTTGGGGACGCTGGATGGGAACGCGATCGAGAACAACATAATAGGCAACATAACCTGGTCGGCCACATCAGGTGCCCAAACCGGAATTTACGGGTTATTCTATAATGCCGCCCGGGTACAGAAAAACAAAGTGTTTAAAATCGGCACCACCCAGGCAGGGTTTACTCCCACGATCTACGGGCTTTACAGCGACGGTGTGGCGGGAATTACCAATGTAATTGCAAACAACATGATCGATCTTGACGGCGGGGCAGCCACTAACCCCACGCTTTATGGATTCTACGAAAATGCAACCAATACGTCCGTGTCCAAACTTTATTTCAACACCATTTACATTCACGGACCGGCCACCACCACTTCATCCACCTTTACATGGAGAAGGACAGTTGATGCGTCAATCGTGATGAACGACAACATCTTTTTCAACGACAGGAACGCTGGTGGCACCGGTAGCCATTATGCGCTGTATGACCAGTCGACAGGTGCCCAGCTTGCTTCGGATTATAATGATATTCGAACTGCAACAGGAATGCTCGGTTTTTACAATGGTTTCATTTTGACCAACCTGGCTGACTGGCAGTCAGCAACCATGAATGATGCCCACTCCGTATCCCTAAACCCGGCATTTGTATCAACCACAGACCTTCACCCGTCTAACCACGACCTTGACAATATCGGTATTCAGGTTTCGGGCATTACAACCGATTTCAGCGGAATCACCCGTGGAAACCCTCCCGATATGGGAGCATTGGAGTTCCCGGCTATTCCTGGTAATATCACTGTAACGGGAATCGTTGGAAGCACGTTGGACACTTGTTACAACGCCCTCAGCACCATCACCGTTGCAGGTGGGGGAAGTAGTTTTACCATTCAGCCTGGAGGCACTGTGACCATGATCGCTGGAGAGAAGATCCTTTACCTGCCGGGTACTACTGTGGCCCCGGGAGGATACATGCATGGTTACATTACCACAGACGGGCAGTACTGCAATTCGCAGCCACCTGCAAACCCTGTGTTTGTGACAGGAACAGGGGAACAGTCCCTCTACACGAATGGACTCTTATTCACGGTTTATCCCAATCCAACAAGCGGAAACTTCACAATTGTGTTGAAGGGAGAAAATCAACCCGACAATTTAAATGTAGAATTGTATAACATGCAGGGCAAGAAAGTCCTGAGCGAAGGAATGACAGGTGTACGGAAACATGAGTTCAACATTTCCGAAAAACCTGCCGGTCTGTATTTTATCAGGATAGTTTCATCGAATGATACAGAAACTATCAAACTGGTGAAAACAAGATAAAATCCATTGGAAGAATGTATTTCAATAATTCGATTGACAATAGATTTATGTACAACACCAAAATTTGAGATCATGAAAAACCTGTATACATTTATTGCCTCCCTTCTGATTTTCAGTTCAGGGTTTGCCCAGATCACCGGCACAAAGAACATACCGGGTGATTATACTACCCTGGCTTCCGCAATTTCGGATCTTAATACCCAGGGGGTCGGAAACGGCGGAGTGACACTCAATCTACTGGCGGGAAATCCTCAAACTGCCCCTGCCGGGGGGTATGTGGTCGGCGGAACCGGTTCAGCAGTCCTCACCACCTCAAAAGAATTGGCGCAGGTGACGATCCAGGGCAATGGAAATACGATCACAGCGTATACTCCCCAGGCAACCGGATCGGTCAATGATGCTATTTTTAAGATCATTGGGGGAGACTTTATTACCATACAAGGTTTTGTTCTTCAGGAAAACAGTTCAAATACAGCCGTTACCCCTGCAACATCCAACAACATGACCGAATTCGGTATCGCTGTTTTCTATGTAACCCAGACCGACGGATCAAAAAATGTAACCATTCAGAACAATACCATCACGCTCAACCGGACATACCAGAATTCGTTCGGAATCTATTCAAGTGTGCGCCATTCGCCCACAGCCATGACCACTATTGCCGACATCACAAGTCTGTCCGGTTCAAATGAGAACCTCCATGTTTACACAAACAACATTTCCAATGTAAATGAAGGCATAGTCGTGGTGGGGTCTTCCACAATTGCTTATATGAACACAGGCATTGATATCGGGGGAACCAGCTCATCAACAGGCAATACAATAAGTAATTATGGCAAAGCCGTGCCATTGACTGCATACGTTTCTGTATCGACAACGAGTGTACCAGGGATCTTCATTTACAGCAATCTGAACTCGAATGTGTCATGGAACAGCATCAGCTGTCCCGGGCTTAATACAGCAAACAACATGTACGGAATATTGTGGCAATCTGCCTCAGGAAACCCTGCTACTGCGTACACCAGCACTGCCAGCCACAACTCCATTTCGGTGAATAACGGGGTGGCTACGACCCAGATTTACGGAATCAGGTATGACCCGTACCAGGCAAGCCACAATTTCAATATCACTGATAATGATTTTCATGACTTCGGCTATGTGGGGGTTACCGGGAGCAGCGCTGTTTATTGCATCTATTCCGGTGCAGCGGCTAATGTTTCGAATTATTCCAACAATACGTTTACAAATTTATCCTTGAACACCTCCGGGGATCTCATTCTTATCCGCGAAAGCAGCAATGTTTCTCTGGCAGGCTCAACCAAAACCATCAACAACAACTCTATTGTCACCGGTCTGACCAAAACAGTCGCCGGCGGGACCGTTTATTGCTATTCAGGCCCTACCGACAATTCGGGAGCAGGAACGACCATGGTAACAAACAATAATTTCTCAAATGTCACACTGACCGGTGCCACAGCGTTCACAGGTATCGCTGCATCCAGCCAGGCCCCAAACAAATCGATCCACGACAACACAGTCAGCAACGTTATCGGGGGAACTTCTGCAATGGTTGGTTTGTCCTGCAATTTCAATTCCATCGACATCTATAACAACACTTTTGCCAACTTTACCGGTGGCGGTGCGATAACCGTGATGAGTTGCGGTGGGTCGGGTGCAACACTGCAAAATGTCTATTCCAACACCATCCACGGGATTTCTTCCACAGGTGCATCTGCCGTTTATGGCATCCAGTCGCTTGCAACCGGCGCATCATCGGTTTCCAGCATATATAAAAACAATATCTACGATATTTCCGGCAGTAATGCCGGCAGCATTGTATATGGAATTTACATTTCAGCCGGAACGACCATCAGAACATACAACAACATGATATGCGACCTGCGCACACCTGCAGCCAATGCGGCAATTCCACTTGCAGGCATATACGCTGCAGGCGGGACCAACAATAGCGTGTTCTACAATTCCATTTACCTCGACGGATCTAGCACCGGCGCTCTGTTCGGTAGCGCGGCCCTGTATTCCTCCACTTCGACGACCCTTGACCTGCGAAACAATGTCCTTGTTAATTTATCCACTCCTTCCGGAGCAGGAGTTTCGGCAGCTTACCGCAGAAGCACTTCCACCCTGACTACCTATTCCTCCAATTCTGATGCAAACGATCTTTATGCAGGTTCAACAGAGGATGCTTCGCATACAGTTTATTACGATGGATCTGCTTATTCCATTTCAGCATTTAAAACATTGGTTGCCCCCCGGGATATAAATTCATTCCGTGAACTGCCCCCCTTTGTGAACGTGGCAACCGCCCCGTTTGACATTCATATGATGACAACTGTGCCAACGCTCTGTGAAGGAGGTGGATTACAGATTGTTTCTCCTTTTACAATAACTGATGATTTTGACGGTAATAACCGGTCATCTGCTCCAGACGTTGGCGCCGATGAGTTTGCAGGAACTTCTGCCGGTATTGTAAACCCTGGAGCATTTACAGCATCCACGATCAGTTCGCAGCAAATCGATTTAAGCTTCACGCCCAACCAGGCCGGCAACAATGTGGTGATCGTTTGGAACCTGACGGGGATCTTTACAACGCCATCCGGGACCCCGCCTGCTCCGGGAGGATCGCTGGCCGACGGGACGGTACTCTACTATGGTACCATATCACCATACCACCATACCGGGCTTACACCGGGAACACAGTATTTTTATAAATCCTTCTCTTACAATCAGGGAAGCTATTCAGGTGGTGTAACAGCCAGTGCCACACCAATTGTGGCACCGCCAGCTTCATTTACAGCGACCACAGTCAGTTCCACCCAAATCAACCTGGCTTATGGCCTGAATACGCAATCAAACGATGTGTTGATCGCATCCAATGGCAGTTCCACTTTCGGCACACCTGTAAACGGGACGTCGTATTCTGCAGGAAACAACCTGCCTGGAGGGGGCACAGTGATCTACAAAGGGCCTCTGTCAGCGTTTAGCCATACCGGGTTGACGCCCGTTACAACCTACTATTATTCAATATGGTCCCTGGATGCATTCAACTATTATTCAACCACGGGGGTATCAGCAAATGCCATGACTTTCTGCACACCGGTTACCGTACTGCCGTGGTTCGAAGGATTTGAAAACATGACATCTACAGGAACAAATATTCTCCCATCATGCTGGTCGTTCAATAACATAACCGGGTCAAATTATTCCTGCAGCAACACCTGCAACAACAATACTGCCCATGCCGGCACAAAATTCATTGGGGGAGCGTGGAGTTTCAATGTCTGGGATTTTACCCCTGGCATTCAGCTGACAGGAGGCGTATCATACGACTTCTCATTCTGGTTCAAGTGTGCCAATGCGACACCGGGCTATAATGTGAGCCTGGCCTACGGCCTTTTGCCAACACCGGGTTCAATGACTCAAATCCTGAGCAACGAAACGGGTCTTAACATGACTGAATGGAATCAAAGGACCCTCACCTTCACCCCTGCCTCGTCGGGTGTGTACTTCTTCGGTCTTCATGATGTTTGCCCGACCAGTGGACCCTTCGGAATTGCATTTGATGACTTCAGCCTCCAGGTTTCATCAACCTGTGTCAGTCCCGCCAGCCTTATCGCTTCAAATATAACGACCTCATCCGTCACCCTCAGTTGGTTCAGCCTTGGTTCTCAATGGGAATACCAGGTGGTGCCGACCGGAGCGATGCCTGCTCCATCGGGTATCTTAACGTCATCAGCCTCAGTGGCTGTTACAGGTCTGAATCCTGGAACGATGTATGATTTCTATGTTCGTACAAACTGTGACGGGACATTCAGTACCTGGTCAGGCCCCTTGACCTTTACAACACTTTGCTCGGTTTACCCTGCACCATTCAGCGAGAATTTCAATTCAACAATGATCCCATGGTGCTGGACGCTGTCAGGACCACAGAACTGGGAATTCCAGCATACCTCGCCTGCACCTTCCAATGGTGCAATGTATGTGATTGACCACACAACAGGGGTGGCAGGAAATTACACCTGGGTTGATGGTTCCGGAATAGCAGGACTTACCGGTATCACGCTGACTTCCCCTGCTATTGATGTATCATCCCTGACCAATCCCCGCGTTAAATTCTTCCTGTTTAATAACAACATCAATTCCACACTACCTGCAGATGAGCAGCAACTTACTGTAGACATCTGGGACGGTGCTGCCTGGCACGCCGGGGCCTTTATTTGGGCATATGGTCAGAATACGACTGGCTGGGAAGAAAAAACCATCAGTCTTGGAACTTATACAATAACAGGACCTGTTAAGATCCGGTTTGTAGTCAACAAAGGGTCGGGAAGTCCGGCCTATGATGATCTGATCATTGACGATGTATCGGTGGAACAGACCCCTGATTGTCTCTATCCTTCAAATCCCACAGTAGTAGCCGGCAATTATTATGCTACCCTGAACTGGACCGCAGGAGGCACTGAAGCATCCTGGGATATAGAATGGGGACCACCCGGATTTACACAAGGAACCGGGACACTGGTTAGCAACATACAAAAACCCTATATTTTGTCTGGGTTGTCACCCACAACAGCCTATTCCTATTATGTGAGGGCCAATTGTGGTGAAGGGCATAGCATATGGATAGGTCCGAAAAACTTTGTCACTCTGGTGAGCTGTCCTTCCCCGGCTGCGTTGGGAGCTTCCAACCTGCAGGTTCATTCTGCCGACCTCAACTGGACGGAGACCGGCACAGCAACCTCCTGGCACATCGAATGGGGACCAGATGGTTTCACCCAGGGAACCGGAACAATGATATCCGGAATTACGGCAAAACCTTACACACTGGCCGGACTTGCCCCGGGAACAAGTTTTGCTTTTTATGTCCGGTCATCGTGCGGACCGGGTTTTGCCAGTGAATGGTCCGGACCTTATACCTTCACAACAGCATGTTCAACAAACTCCACCTGGCCGTGGACAGAGGGGTTTGAAAGCCTGGCTACGGTAGGCGATAAAATTATGCCCCCATGCTGGTCCTACCAGAATATTGCGGGAACCTCCGGTCCGACTTCCACCAACCTGAATACACCCTGGTACGGTCCTCATAAAGGAACGCGATCTGTCTTTACAACTGTGAATAATACGACCTGCATGTTCACCCCGGCAATGGAGTTGACTGCCGGAACATCCTATGATTTCTCCTTCTGGATGATGAACAAGATGGTGACCAATCCTGTCGACTTTGTCATGAATGTCGCATACGGTGCCGGTAATTCCTATGCATCAATGACCCACGTTCTGGCTTCAAATATTGTTTGCAGCAACAGCGACTATGCCCAGTTCAAATACACCTTTGTGCCCACGCTTTCAGGGGTATACTACCTCGGGATCAGTACAACATCAGTAACAGCAACCCCTCATGCCGTGAGTTTCGATGATTTCAGGCTTGAGCCGACTCCGGCCTGCCCTCTGCCAACAGACCTTACCGTAACCTCTGTCACTTCGTCTAATGCCATGATCGAATGGACGGGAGCAACAACCGTACAATTTGAATACGGACCTGTCGGCCACCAACCCGGTACCGGAACTGTGACCCAATCCGTATCAGGCAATCCTTACACCCTGTCAGGTCTTGCACAGGCGACATCATACGACATCTATGTAAGGAAGGATTGCGGTGGCAGTTCCTATAGTCCCTGGTTCGGCCCGGTATCTTTTCTCACACTATGCAATGCAACAGTTGCACCTTTCAATGAAGGATTCGAACAGGTTTCCTTTGTGCCAAACTGTTGGACCAGCACAGCGGTTTCAGGACTTTCGCTGTGGGGTCTTAATACTTCCACCAGTGGGTATGGGGCCGGTTCAAAATCAGCGGTAGCCGCTTTCTATTCCCAAGCGGCAGGACGCACCTATGATCTGCTTACAATGCCTTTCGATATCAGCAGCCTGACTTCGCCGGTTCTCAGGTTCGATTATGCCTATGCTACATTTACCGGAGAAATTGATGAATTGGACGTGTACTTTTCCACCGATTACGGCATAACCTGGTCGATGTTGCTGGCAATGCCCGGTGGAACCAACGGCATCCTGAATACCGGCGGCATATCAACTTCCATTTTTACCCCGAATCCGTCGCAATGGGCGACACAGAGATTGTCCCTTCCGGCCGGCACTACCATGATCAGGTTCAGGGCAACCAGTGCCTATGGCAACAACCTCTATCTTGACAATGTTGCAGTCTTGGCCCCGCTGGATCATGATGTTGCGGCTATGAACCTGGGCCTGAACGATGTTTTACCGCTCAGTCCGGTAATTCCGACGGCGACCATCAGGAACGAAGGCAAAAATGCGGAAACTTTCAGCGTTGATCTGGTTATCGGCACTTATACATCCTCAAGGACTGTAACAGCTCTTGCTCCTAATTCAGCAACAGTCGTCACCTTTGACACATGGACACCCGCCGCCGGTGATTATTCTGCTATTTTAAGCACTGGCCTTACCGGGGATCAGAATACTGCTAATGATGTGATCTCGAAACCACTGAAAGCGATGAACCTGAACAAAACAGTTTACGGGTATGTTGCATCCAACAATAGCAGTCCGGATCCCATCGGACCGACAACCTTCAATCTATCTGTTCCGGGAACATTGAACTCAATTGCAAATCAGAGTCCGATGCCAAACATCGGAGGCGGTACCTGGGCAAATGGCACCTGGTATGCAACCACGGCAGACCCGCCTTTTATGCTGACCAAAATTAACCCGGCGACCGGTGCAAGGACAACAGTTGGTCTGATACCGGTGAACATGAACGGTTTGTCATTCGATCCTGCAAATAACATCATGTATGGGGTTGCCTGGGACGGTAGCCATACCGGACTTTATTCGGTCAACCTGGTGAACGGATTCCCAACGTACATTGCCGATTGCGGATCACACCTGCTCATTAACCTTGCAATCAACAATGCAGGTCAGGCCTATGCGGTTGATATTCTTACCGATGTACTTGGGATTGTGAACCTTTCGAATGGCGTTTTTACAACCATCGGTCCGCTCGGCTTTGATGCCAATTATGCACAGGACATGGAGTTTGACCGTGAAACGGGCAATCTTTACATGACGGCCTATTCAACTGGCACCAGTTGGCTGGCTCTGCTTAATAAAAACACCGGAACGGCCATGAAGATCAATAATTTTGAAGGAAATGCCGAGATCACAGGTTTTGCGATTCCATATACTGCTTCACCTACTTTGGCGCTGACCGGAACGACAACGAATGTGACAGGCTGTTTTGGAAACAGCAATGGGGTTGTCAGTACAACGGTCAGTGGCGGGTACGCACCTTATACCTATCTCTGGAGCACTTCTGCCACCACAGCCTCCTTAACGGGGCTGACGGCCGGGATCTATTCCGTTACTATTACCGATGCAGCCCAGACAATCCTTTCCTGTTCCTGGACAATCACACAACCATCTGCAATAAATGTTACCGCACTGGTTTCAAATGCTGCCTGTACCGGCAGCAACGATGGAAGTATCGCACTGACAGTTTCCGGGGGAATACCTGAATACGGATACCTGTGGAGTAGCACGGCCACCACCCGGGACATTTCAGGACTTGCCCCTGGTATTTATACAGTAACGGTTACAGACGGAACCGGATGTCTTTTAACAGCCAGCTGGACTATTGATATAACCGATCCCGTTTGCAATAATGTTACAGCATCAGGGACGGTCAGCACTTCCGTTTGTTATAATGCGCATCTGACGATTACTGTGGCGAATCTTACAGTGGAATCCCCGGGGGGCCATGTCGAGCTTATCGCAGGCCAGAACATCCTGCTCGAACCGGGGACCGCAGTGCAAAGCGGCGCTTACCTGTGGGGACATATTTCAACCGTATTCTGCACGAATATGACTTCACCTGTAGTTGCCACAAAGATTTCAGATGAGCCTGTGCAGGGTATTTCGTTTAAACGGTTTAACCTCTACCCCAACCCAACAAACAGCAACTTTACGCTCATTAAAAAGGATAATAAAGTCGATGGGAATGTAAGTGTTGAAGTTTACAACATGAACGGCATAATGGTCCTTTCAGAACGAATGAACGAAGACTTGAAACATGAGTTTTCCTTTGTTGAGATACCTGCCGGCCTCTATTTTGTCAAGATCATTTCCAATGATTACATCGAAACCATCAAATTGATCAAGACAAGATAACGCTAAAACGGATGATTGATTCTTGCTGATAGTTCGGCGGAAGTGGCATACTGCTAAAATTGAAAAATGAGGGTATCGTAATAATATCAGACACCCTCATTTTTATTTTAAGTAACTGATTGTTAAATTTATTATATTAAATGGATCGTGAAGTTTTTTAGGGTAACGAGTATACTGACTAGATTAAATATTGATTCTTCATAGGTAATTACAGTCATGCAATTTCAACATCGATGGCTTGAAAAAAACTTTCTCTGTTGAAACAATTGTCATTAGTAGATAGAAATTAATCTATCGAGGTTGTACTTAACTTTTCACTGTTTTACATCGAATAAACCATATTAATAATTTTATCTTTTATCACTATGAAAAAAATGAAATTGATGTTTCTTTTCCTCTTTCTAATAGGAGTAGCATTTGGGCAGAAATCAAATAACAAACCAAACATCATCATCATCTGGGGTGATGACATCGGACAGTCGAATGTAAGTGCATACACGCACGGGCTCTTGGGTTATCAGACACCTAATATTGACCGGGTAGCCAAAGCTGGAATGATGTTCACTGATTATTATGCCGAACAAAGTTGCACAGCTGGACGAGCTTCATTTATCACAGGTCAATGCGGTTTGCGTACAGGTTTAACAAAGGTAGGATTGCCGGGTGCTGCTGTTGGTTTACAAAAGGAGGACCCAACCATCGCAGAATTGTTGAAAGGACAGGGATATGCTACTGGTCAATTTGGGAAAAACCACTTGGGGGATCGGGATGAGTATCTACCGACAAACCATGGATTTGATGAGTTCTTCGGCAATCTTTACCATCTTAATGCCGAAGAAGAACCAGAATTGAGAGATTATCCACCCGCAAAGGATTTCCCTGAGTTCAGGGAGAAATTTGGACCACGCGGGGTAATGCATAGTTGGGCTATGTCTGATGGAACCCAGAAAATTGTAAATACTGGTCCCCTTACCAAAAAGCGAATGGAAACAATTGATGATACAATTGCAGCTTATGGTGCAGCTTTTATGGAAAAGCAGGTGAAAGCCGGTAAGCCTGTATTTCTTTGGGTAAACTTCACCCACATGCACTTCCGGACCCATGCCAAACCCGAGAGCATGGGCCAGTCGGGCCGGTGGCAGAGTGAATATCATGATGCTATGATCGACCATGATAAAAATGTGGGTCTGATCTTGGACATGATCGAGAAACTTGGCATTTCGGATAATACAATCATAATGTATAGCACCGATAATGGCCCGCATGAAAATAGTTGGCCGGATGCTGGTACTACACCATTCCGCAGTGAAAAAAACACCAACTGGGAAGGTGCATACAGAGTTCCTGCCCTAATTAGTTGGCCAGGTCACATCAAAGCCGGCACTGTTTGCAACGATATCATCTCTCACCTGGACATGTTACCAACTTTGCTTGCAGCCGCCGGAGTTCCTGATGTCACCGAAAAACTTCTAACAGGCTACACGGTTGACAATCGAACGTTTAAAGCACATCTTGACGGTTACAATATGCTTCCTTTACTTACCGGACAAACAACCAAAGATCCTCGTGAATCATTTTTCTATTTTAACGATGATGGTCAGCTGGTGGCAGTGAGGTATGATAATTGGAAATTGGTCTTCATGGAACAAAGGGTTAAAGGAACCATGCAAATATGGCAGGAACCGTTTGTTCCGCTAAGGATACCAAATATCTATAATCTGCGTACTGATCCTTATGAAATGGCAGATGTTACTTCAAATACTTATTACGACTGGATGCTTGATCATGCATTTTTACTTGTACCGTCTCAGGCGGTCGTCAGTCAATTTATCATGACATTTAAAGATTTCCCGCCAAGACAAAAACCAGCATCCTTTAACCTCGATGATGTCTTGCAAAAGTTGCAGGAAGGTGCTGGAAGCAAATAAAATTCATTCATCGTTTAGGACGACGGTCACCAGATTGGTGGCCGTCGTTTTTTTATCTCAAAACCACTGATATGAAAAGAAACCTATTAATACGATCGATTTCACATTAGATTAGAATCACTCAATCGAATTATTTTGCCATTACGAACATTAAAAAAGGGAGTTCCGCCCCAGCGGAACTCCCGAAGCCTCAGAAGGTGATCTTCTTTTCAACATCTTCAATGCTCTCATCAAATGCCTGCCGGAGAAATTCAACCACTTTCTTAACCCCTGGGGTAAAGCTTGTGGTGAATACATTCCCGTCTGAATCGTTCAGCCTCATTGAGCAGTTGAAGTCATTGGAAGAAGTCTGAAAACGGTCAAGTTCGCTGCGTGTCTGAACAAGTTTGGCCCTCTTTTCGACAACCAGCTGGAGATTTTCAACCTTTAGGATCTTCTCCATCATGGTCATCTCCTTCCTGGGAGCCGGTTCAGGTTTGACTTCTGGGATCACCGCAGCTGCAACCTCCGGTAAAATGTTCAGCACCGGTTTTGCTGATTCAGCGACAACTTCGGCGATAATCTGCTCAGCGGCAACAACAGTTGCATCACTTACGTCAGCGTTCTTTGAATTTCCGTTTGTCGGCTTCAGTGTTGTGGTATTCTTTGACATTGTGTTTCGCTCCTGCCCTGAAGACTTATTTAGGCATCTGGCACAGCCTGGTTAAATAAAATTTATGCTCATCAAAAAACGGAATGAAAATTCTGGAACAAATGGTAGGGTCAGATTTTTACCTTCAAAAATCTGAAAGAGACCACCCATGAAGCGCCATTCAGCCCCATTTAGAGACAGATATTTTCATGAGTTTACCTTCGCATCAAATTTTGAGTAACAGCCCATCTGATTTTGACGGCTTTCTTTTTGATCAATCTTTTTCTTTACCGTTACTCCCATAAAGAAAAAGGTTGCTGCTACCAACCAGGATGAAGAAAGTCCTTTAGCAGGTTGGTATTCCATGCCAGGGAGGAACGACCATAGAAAAAGACCGGAGGCAAAGCCCCCGGTCCAGTTGTTAATCCCTGTTTGACAGCAAAGCCACAATAGTCGATGCACTGCGGTGGTCAGAGAACACCTTTATGACTGTCGGCCCAAGTGCAGTGATAAAGCAACCTCCATCGTCCCGGGGTTCAACCGAAACAACATATTTGGGATTGACAAAAGCCACTCTTGCCTTGCCAGGCGTGGATATTAATTTTACAAGTCGCATGGTTTATAAGTTTGGAAGGTTAACGATAGTTGAACATTGGCTTATGAATTCATGATCTTCATCACCTGTTGAACAAACGCATTAAGCCTTGGTGACTTGGTTATGTTCGATTGTTCAACAAGTTCGAAGTAGTGCGGATCAGCCTCTATGATTTCAATCAGCGCTTCTGCATCCCATTTCATGGCACAATTTTCCATCAGGTAGGCATAGGCGATATGGGATTCAATCTCATCATCAAAGACGAAATTGAGCGTGTAGTACGTCCCGGCATCATGAGTGTTTGGATGGATCCTGAAGAATGAACCATCAGGAGGATGACCATGTTGACGTAGCAACTGGTGTCTGTGAGCTGCAATTTCAATCATTGCCAGATGGTAGTAGTGTTCTGTGCCGACCTGTGCACAAGGTTCTTCTACAGGAACCTCGTCAATGTAAACGAAGTCCTTCATCGGTAATCCCCCCGACCGTTGAATTCTCTGTAATATTCTTCATCCTGGAACGATTCAATGGATCGGGCGAAGTCTGCCTGATCACAAGCGAGGTGGCCAGCCTTTTTTCCATTCGGCCAGTAGATGATCTCTTCACCTTTTTTAACTGGCTTGCCACAGGTATGACAAGAAGAGGCAAACCGTGAAGTCATCTGC
This sequence comes from Bacteroidota bacterium, assembly GCA_026391835.1. Lineage (GTDB taxonomy): Bacteria > Bacteroidota > Bacteroidia > Bacteroidales > FEN-979 > CAIVAT01. The sequence continues at coordinate 9,920 of JAPLDF010000062.1, read as the reverse complement.
CTGGGATCTCCTGATTGTTTTGTATAACTCATAAAAAAAGCCCCTGCCCTCTATGTTGTAAAACAAGAGTCCGGCCATTTATTTTTTCTTTTTTTATCTTTACAGGGTAAATCTGAAGAGGAAGTGAGCTCTGCTGGAGAGCAACTCACCAGCAATATGATTTATGACGGTGAAAACACCAATGAGAGCTTCTTGATAAGAGAGGCTCTTTTTTGTTTTCGCTGTCACCTATGGCTCAATAAACTCATCTTTAGTTACCATGTCTGATATTTCAATGAACTAAATCTATAAAAACATCCTTCTATCAACAGAACCGGTTTATAATCCGGGCTGTATTGCCTCGCTTTATTTTTTATAGAATGTAAGCCGCAGCCTTGGAGTAGCAGATATTAAAATTCAATACTGCAGGCAGGGGTAGCAGTCTTACAGAAGATGTTTTTACAGTATTTAGTTTTGTATAAACAGATAACGCTCATGCTATTAATATTTTTTTCTTATAAAGAAAGTGAGCCGCAGCCTTAAGTTAACAGATTCCAAAAGTTAGAACTGTAGTCCGGGGTAGCGGTCTCACTGAATGTGTTTTTCCACAGCACATAGTTTCATTTTACAACAGAGCATACATATGGCTGATTGTTTTTTAGCACGAACCTGATCCTGTTTAATAATTTTCTTGCAATCCTTATAATTGCTTTATTTGGTTCCATGCGCTTACAATAGTCATGATACGATTTATTCAGCGCCAGGTCTAATCTTGCTGCAATCCAGGAACTCTCAACCAGTGCCCCTCTGAGAAAACCATTTCCCCTGTGGGTGATTTCTCCAATGTTTTCCTTCTCTCCACTTGAATGCGTTGACGGGATTAAACCAATGAAACTGCATAATTTATCGAAGCTTTCAAATCGATTTACCGACTCAAGTTCTGTCAATATGATCATGGCAGTCAACAAACCTATCCCGGGTATTCCTCGCAGCAATCGAACCTGGTCTGCATATTGTTCAGTTTCGGATAACTCCCTGATCCCTCTCGTTGCCTGCAATATGATCAACCTTAAGTGTTCTGCCTCATCAATAATTAGAGTGAGCGATTTTTTACCACTTTGCTCTGACATTTCAATACTTCTGAGCCATTCCACAAACCTTTTGGACCAATGGTGTTGCATTAGTTTAAATTTTTCAGGCATCTCAATTCCATGAAAGTATAAGAATGATTTTATTCGATTCTTGTTCCGGGTGAGATCCTGGACAATTGTTGCCCGGGTACGCACCAGGCATCTGTCCTCAAGTGTTTTTGATGCCAATACATGAATGCCCTTCAGATCGCCGCTGCGTAAGGCCTTTGCTATTTTCTGGCTGTCCCTTTTATCAGCTTTCTGAACTTTTTCTTTATCGGTTGTGGGAATGTCTGCAGGGTTAACAACAATAGAGTTTATTCCTAACGCTGAAAATTTATTGTGGATCCAATATCCGCAAAACCCGGCTTCATAAGCCGAATGGTAGATCCCGTTTGGGAAGTTCCTTGTCAAATAATGATGCAAAACCTCCGGATTGGGGTCTTGGGAAAACGTTTTGAAAGGAAGTCTTTCAGTCATGATTGTAACCTTCCAACTTTTAAGATGTACATCAATGCCAACATAAATGTTCTGGCCATTGAAATCAATTTTGTTACTTTGTGTTTGCATAAGTCTGGTTATTTAAAGGTTATAAACTGTGGTAGCTTAAAACTAATAAATTTCCAGACTTGTGCTACATTTTACAAACATAGGGCCTTGGGGACTTATGTTGGCATCTGGCACGCCGGTTTATAAAATGAGATTGTTAAGCTTCAATTTCTTCGGGTACCAGAATACCTTCTTCATCGACGATCTTCTGTTCTTTACCAAGGATATAATTTGCGGCCTTCTCTGCACGGGCAGCAGCCCACATGATCCACTTCTGGTTATCTCTCAGGGCTGACGCCCATCCCCGGATGTAGGCTGCTGAATTGCGGATATCGGGATCCAGGTTAGCGATGCCACCCAGGAAGGCAGAACCAAGCTCCGCTACAAGTTCTTCTTTGGAATATTGGAGATCCCCGAAACTGTTTGACATGCCATCGTACCGGTCCAGCCTTTTCGGGTGTCCGGTCGCGTGACACATTTCATGGAAAAGCACGCGGTAGTAAGCATCAGAAGAAACGAAGTAGCGCATCTGAGGTATGGTGATCTGATCGGCCATCGGGGAATAACAGGCCCTGTCTTCCTTGTCTGAATAGTGTATGTAAGGTGGATTGGGATAACCCTGAACGATTGCATCTGCTTCCAGATACTCTGAATTAACCTTTTCCTGGACCAGGTTATTCATTTTGGCAACCTTTTCAACACCTATTTCATCAAAGTCAGCTTGTTCGGAATTGAAAATGTGATAGTACTTCAGCAGGAAAAGGTTCTTCTTCTCCTTCGTGTCCTTATCCTCCCCTACGCTTTTCTTCCAGAAGACAATGATGGTGGCCTTTTCGCCCTTGCGAACCATTCCACCATTGGATCTGATCTGTGCAAATGTGCCATAAACACGGCTTTTGAATGGATCGGTGGATAGAATAAGACGATTGATACCCTTGTAGTAGTAGCCCATCAAACTCACCGGAGAGGGAACCTGCCAAAGCTTTGTCCAGCTTCCGGATGTCTCCAGGTTAGCGATGATTTTCTCGGTGATGGAAGCGTAAATTTCTGCGGTATTCATGCGTGTATGCCCCTGCCCCGGGGACTTGTTTTGGCATCTGGCTCGCCAGTAAGAATTTGTAATCTTGTACCGGATCGAACGAATAATGTCAAGGGTGTTGGTCAGATTCTATTTTGAATCTGAAAACATGAAACTTAGCCCTTGACAGTTTCGGGCAGATGTGTCGGGAACCAGTTCTGATTCGATGTAGGTAACTTTATAAATTCTTAGTTAGAGACTCCTACAACCAGATCAACTCAAGTGGGCTTTCTTTTTGCTAAGCTTTTTCTTTGCCCTGCATCATCAAAGAAAAAGCGGACCGGAGAAGTTGTGACAAAAAAAAAGAGCCCTGGTTTCAGGACTCTTTCATGGAAGGGAGTGTGGATTAGAAGGGAATTTCGTCTGTCGGATCCGGCTTCGGTGCAGGGGATGCAGTTTTCTTGGTTTTGAGCGATTTCTTTGAAGGGGTTGAAGGTTCAGCTACCGTGGATGCTTCTTCTTCCACAAGCTTGTTTACATAAACTGTATGAGTGTTTTCAAACTGATCGGGTTCTTTCATTTTGGCTACTTCGAAAGATAAGTATTGTTCTCCTTTGAATTCGTGGGTAAGCTCTGTAATTACTGTCAGGTTGAAGCTAACTTTGATGATGTCCAGATTCGCAACTTTTTTACCTTTCCCGATGTAGATTTTCGTGTAAGTTTTCATGACTGAGTTTTTTAGGGTTAAATTATGTGCAAGTGTCATTAATCTCACGGAGGGGCACTCAAGGAGGAACTGGAATACCGGAGACTTACCCGAGGATATGCCGGGAAAATCCTTGAATGAGTGAAACTGTACCCTGGAATGAGATAATAACTTAGCAAATAATTAATACCTGAACTCTGTCAGACAAACAAACCGGTAATGCACTGGAAATGGACCAATAGCGAATAAATCAGGAAAGTTGGGGGAATACTGATATGATATCGAACCCCATTACACGATGGAGACTATTAATATTTTGACGTGAAATAATCGTCTGGATGTTACTCTATCAGCATGGAAACTGTTTGGACCGATGGAATAGCAATGCCAGCAGAAATACCAAAAGTCAACTTTCACACTAAACAATACTTTTATTGCCAATGCCGGAAAGAAATTTACGCTTCAAAATCCCCCCCCGTTAAACTCGTAAAAAACCCAGGCTATATACTTGTGGTCGTAATTTTTCAGTCAAAATTTTATAAACATTTTCAAATGTTTTAAAATTTACTGGAGGGAAATCTCCACTAACATTACGAGCCTGTAAGGCTCTCCTAACCTGATACCATCCTACATCTGGACGGTTCAACTTAAATTCATCTCTTACGGCCCTGACATCTATGTGTTCAAAATAGGCTTGCCACAATGCTTTTCCAGCCATCAAAACCTGATTTGCTTCGTTTGAAAACGATTTATCTAATAAGTATCTGACCATGAAATCAGACTCAAAACGATCAGGTGCATTCAGTTCTGTTTCTGTGAAGGGAATAAAATGATTTACGATTGACCATTTTTTACCATTCCATTCAAGATCATTGGCGCTGGCTGTGAGATTGCTGCCGTTAAACAACATCCAAACTAGGCAATCAATTTTAAAATCATCAGGTAAAGGCTCAGTAGGTTGTAAAAACTGATCGCGATCATTGAGCCAGGTAGGCTTTATTAGCCTTCGAACCGAAAACAAGACAGCTGTCTGCCAAAGATTTTCTGGAGTTACAAAATATCCACCTGCACTGCAATATCCTGAAGATAGAAGGGCTGTTTGGGTAGCTGCGTGCTGTAAATCGTTCTTTCCGCAAATCATGCCGCCAATTGCACCATCCGCCCATTTTGTACCCCGAACATCTTTTGTGCTGGTTGTTGGTGATATCGCGTTTTTGAGTGGTAAGGCATCGGTTTTGTTCGAGCGTGGCCGTTTAAACCAAGTGCTTAAAAACTGGTCACTCGGAATATTGAAGAACTTCTTGGATCCAATAGCCATTGCATTCTTATCCAACACATCTACCGTAACCTCCTTCATGTTCTCTTTGATCTTACTTTGATTCCTTGTGAGCCATATTAAAAACCCAATTGGAAAATCGCCTTTCAAACCTTCAAATGCCTTGCTATGAAATACGAATCCATCAAGATAAATTGCACTCCAAATGCTTCTAAATTCCTCAAAATTAGGTGCATTTACATATTTCATTGTGCTAAACATAGCCAGCGTTGCATTCGGAATCTCTTGGGCAATGCGTGCAATAAATTGAGTAAACAACTCACGTGTTGCATAACCATAATCTGGCATGTGTTTAGAAATTTTAGTGGAAGCGACACCTTCTTTGTTTCCACTATCTAAACCATCACCAGATTCTGCATATGGAGGATTCATTAATACTAAAATCTTTTTTCCATCCGCAATTACTTTGCGCAAACTTTCAGGCACCTTATTTGTAAGGGCATAATCAATTGTTCCATCGTCAGATATGTCGTCGTTCAAATAATCATATTGAAACCGTTGTGCGGCCACGCATGTTTTGGTGGCTTTCATAACATCAACATCGGCCTGATCCAATGTACTCATATAGATGTTACGTGGGTTGCTGTGTTTGACCTCTAAATTACCTACCCCGCAGCACATATCCCAGACGATATAATTGTTTTGCCAGTTTTCACCCAGGGTTTCAGCGAGTTTGTCGTACGCCTTATCCACTATAGCCAAAGGGGTGTAGAAAGCACCTTTAAAACTTCTCTCATCAAGAGGGATCAAGCTATCTCTTCGTTCCAGCAAGTAATTACGATACTCTGCTTTAGGAGGTTTGTGATAGATCGCCCAAAATTGTCGATATCCCTCTTTATTGCTTAATTCGTAAACTTTACCTCCCAAGAGAAAAACTGGAGCATTGTTTTTATGCATCAGTTCTGCGGTCAGATTATCATGAGTAGACACAGTTCCATCATGCATTATATCTGCGAAAAACAATAAAGCATAATCTTCTTCTGCAATGCCTTTGATTTCCCGCCCGATCATTAATACCCATTTATCAAAGACCTGTTTGAGGTTACTCGGTGTAATTTGGGTTCGGATGATATCGCCTTTTTGAATGGCATTTTTTACCGTGCTGATAAATTCATCCTCATGGGTCTCAATTTTAAATGATACAAAATGTGTCCCGATATGAGCAGAAATGGCATCCAGAGCCTCTTGCGTGTAACTGCTGGCCGACCTGCCCCATTTTATTGTCTTTTTAGCAAGGAATGGCAATACATCCTCACTTTTCATAATGGCCGCTTTCTGAGTATCAATGACCGCTAAAAATGGCGGGATATAATCTCCTTTGTTCAATGCATCCTGAACGTAGTGCATTAATTGCGTGAACATCGCATAACTCGAAAATTTTGCGTTTTGCTTCGCTTCGAACCAAATTTCTTTAGTTTGAATATCAATCAGGTTCTTTTGATACTCCTTTAAGCCAAGTGCTTTGATATAAGCGTCTTTGACATCTTCCTCGCTGGTTGCTTTCTGTAATTTTTCGTAAAGGCTCATATGGAATTCTTACTGAACAGAGCGATTGCGGAGTAAACTCCAAGTTGTATCGCTATCATTTGTCTTTTTATTTAATTTGATGATACCGACAGACTTAGCTATGAAGAATGTATAAATTAATGTATCACCATTTGAGAACTGAAATCTATTCTTGGTATTAATTACCTCGTGATAATATTTATTGTTAATTTCTAATGAATCGAACGTACTGATATTGGAAAAACTCCCATTTGACCCTGGAGTTGGGGTATAAAACTGGATACATGAACCACTATGATCATTTTGAAACACCAACTCTTCATTCTCAGGATACACTACAGAACCTGAAATTATTGTACCACCATACCTCATAGAACACTCTTGAACAAATGGAGGTATGTTTTCATTACCATTGAAGAAGAAATGGGGAACTTCTGAAATGAAGATACTATCTAAGTTCCCAGTCTTTTCATTTTTATAAATCCAATAGCTTCCAACCTGAAAGACCGCAAATGATTTAAGTTTCTCGGAGATATATGTCGGTTCATTTTTTTTTCTACATCCTGCAAATAGCAGGAGTAAAAATATTAAGTACAATCCGAAAAATAAATTAGGCTGTTTCATCTGCAGGCCATTTATTTCGTTTTTAAAAAATTTTCATTCATAATCCGTATATAATCTTCAATTGGGGATAAACCAACTTGCTTTCTTCTTTCATTTAGTTTGTCAGGATCAAATACGGGTTTTGGTTTGTAGGACATTATTAATGAATCTAATGTCATTTGAGTTCCATACAATTGTAATTGCCTGTTGTTTACTTTAACTCGATCATAAAGATAAGCATAGTCTTTAATAGGTGCATTTCCTTTATCTACCTCTATTCTCATTTTCATTAAAACACTTTCTTGGAAATCAGGTTGAAAATCAGCATGCTGGACTAATAACCAAAAAATATGCGAACTTTGAATGCCAACCTTATCACTCCCTAAATATCCAAATTTGTCAAACAACGGTTTTATTAATAAATAATTCAAACTGTCAGTTTCACGAACTCGCTTCATTACTACCTGTATAGATATGGTATCAATTTCATTTTTATAAACTTTTGAGGATAAATTTCTCCATTTCTGGTCTTCAACTTTCAATGAATCAAGTAATTTTGATGCACTAGAATCGACTTGCCCCCAAAATAAAAGTGATTGAAATAGAAAAACAAATACTAGAAGAACTCGATATTTCATATTTCTTTGCATATAACTTATAGCCAAGTGAAAGCTATTTTGACCATAGAGGAAGCGTTAAATTGATGTCTGAGCAGTAAAATTAAAGGTTAATTCCAATATTATCCTGAAATTTCTCATTCCAGCAAGATATATCACCTCTTTTCAATCCTCGACCAAAAAAAAGCCCCGGTTTCCCGGGGCCTTCCCTCACAAACATCCTTCATCAGCGAATGAATAGTAGGTGTCATTGCCCACAATGATATGGTCCAGAACTGCTATTTCAAGCAGTTTGCCGCCATCTACGATTTTCTTGGTGATCTTGCTATCAGCTTCCGATGGGGAGGGTGTTCCGGATGGATGGTTATGCCCCAGGATGATGTTGCACGCCTGGTTATCCATGGCAAGCTTCCATATCTTCTTCGGATCCACCACTGTTCCGGATATCCCGCCCTCTGAAATTCTGATCTTCTTGATAACCTTGTTTGCCCGGTTCAATGTCAGAATCCAGAATTCCTCATACGGCAGATCCCCGATCTGAGACTGAAAGATTTCAAAGGCATCCCGGGAAGAGCTGATCTTGGTCCGGCTGACAGCCTGAGATTCATTCCTGCGTCTGGCAAGGCAGAACATGGCAACGATGGCCAGTGCCCTACCTTCCCCGATGCCTTTGATCTTCTGCAATTCCGGATAGCCGAACTTCCACAGGTCAGCCAGGTTGTTCCCACTGGCCATCAGCAAGGTCTTGGCGATATCGAGTGCATTCTCCCCTGCAATGCCGGTGCCGATGACCAGGCTCAGCAGTTCTGCATCAGACATGCCGGAGGTGCCCTTCATCAGCAGCTTGTAACTTGGCAGATCATCCTCGGCCCAGAGTTTCATGGGAAGGCCGTGTTTGTAATAGGTCAACGGATCAAGAACGGTTGGTGTGTTTAAAAATGATTTTTTCAATAGATTGGCCCCTGCCCCGGGGACTTATTATGGCATCTGGCTCGCCGGTAAGAATTTGTGATTTCCATACCGGATCGGTGAGAATAATGTCAAGAGTGTAGGTCAGATTCTCCTTTGAATCTGAATACATTCACATGCTCTTGACAGTTTCGAAGTGGATGTTCCTGGAACCAGTTCATATTCGATACAGGTAACTTTATAAATTCTTAGCGGAGAGGTTCCTACAACCAGACCATCTCACAAGGGCTTTCTTTTTGCCCATCTTTTTCTTTGCCCAGTGCCATCAAAGAAAAAGCGGACCCGGGAGTTACGACCATAAAAAAACAGGCAGTCCGAAGACTGCCTGTCGTTAAGTTTAATTTCTTTTTGAGAACTGACTCTCCATCTGAGCCAATTCAAACTCAATCTTTGCAGGATCCAGGAGGGACATTTCCTGTACATACCCTGAATAATAAATCTGATCAAGAAGTTCAATTGAAATTTCTTCAATGTTCTGATCCCTGGTTGCTCTGGCGATTGCTGTCATATGTGTGAATACTTGAAATTTTCTGACCGCGAAGCGTTGAACCGGATCGATTGAATAATGTCAGGAGTGTAGGTCAGATTATCTTTTGAATCTGAATACACAGAACAGCTTGCTCTTGACAGTTTCAAGCCTGGTGCTGCACTCTTCAGCATGGCCAAAGTCGATGTAGGTAAATTCAGAGCTATTTCAAGTAAGACATACTCCGCTTCCAAGGAAAACCAATTCTAATTTTCCGGTGCCTCAAATGGGGTTTCTTTTTGCTAAGCTTTTTCTTTGACCTGCACTTTCAAAGAAAAAGCGTGGCCTTTAGGTTGCCCCGGGGGATGGACTGTGACGGCTTTCTCTTTTGCTTCCTTTCTCTTTTTTTTAAAGAGAAAAGAAGTTCGTTTCACCTTGTCGATTTGATCAAAAAGTCAATAAAATATAAAAAAACGTAATATTCACAAATACAACATTTTAGGGCCTCTTATGCCCTAAAATAATTTATTTGTCTGTCGGATGACCACGCCCCGCCCTATCGGCAATCACAATTGTGAGATCATCAATTTCCAGGGATATATGAAATAAGGCTTCTGCCGGGGGTAAGTCGTAATGCTGAAAATCAACACATTGCAAATATGTATTGTTAAAAAGGATAATAAGGGCATATAAAGGCAAATGAATGGCATAAAAAAAGGGAACCAACCCGAAATGTCGGATTTGCTCCCCTAAGTGATGGATGCTCCCCTGTGTTGCCAAATCCAATTTCCATACAATTGTGATATTCGACAATTGTTGGTTTTATCCATTGGTGTGCGGGAATTGTTACAAGTTCGAATGCTGCGCTTATGATGGTTTAAAATACGGGCAGTCTTTGCAGGCTTTACTTTTAGCAGGTCCACGTCTCTTTTTGTCCGGCCGGGCTGAGTCATCAATCTTCCATACATCCGTATATTCAGCCATTGGAGATAGTTTCACCTGTCGCATGAAATCATCATATTGTGAGAGAATGGCTTTTTG
>JAPLDF010000032.1 GCA_026391835.1 Bacteroidota bacterium | reverse complement strand
TTACTGAATCGCACATCCGGGATACGATTACAAAAGAAACATTCAAATTCAGGTCTCCAACTTCCGAAATTAGGAATAGCCCCCTGGCCCCGCTAATCAAAGAATGGAATCTGTTACCGCACTAAATGTCACAAGTCAGGATTCCATCCGGTTTTATTTGATTCACAAAAAGAAAAGAGGCCGTCTCAAATGTATGGGACGGCCTCTTTTCTTTGCCTGATGCACTAAGGCACGTATTTCCTGCAATCCTGCAGTGTACTTCCCCTGCAAATGAGGATATCCCCATGGCCTTTATAATAATTCAGGCTATCGGTGGCAGAAAGAGAATAATAGATCCTGTAAATTGTTCCGTTTTGAAATTTTGTCGAATCGGAGAGGTCAAGGCGGATTGTTTTCGACCCGTTTTTACAGGCATATGCGAATAGCCTGTTATAGTATTTGTCAACGATCGCAACTTTGAACTTCACCATTCCAAGACCGATATAAAACAGGTTCTGTTCATTTACAGCGGGGTTTGGGAAAACAGCCACAATATTCTGCGGTTGTTCATGAATTCCGGGCCCTATGTTCCATCCGCTGGTATCCCTCACATATGTTCCGTTCAAACTTACGGTATCCGCGAAGTTTAACAATGCATATTCGCCGGGAGTCCATGTTGAATCGGTTTCCCAGTCGCCATCGTCGGTTCCCCATGTTCCCATGACATCTCCCTGGTCATCTGTAACAACAATACCTTTGAATTCATGGACCTGCGGGGAGCTTTGAACATCCCTGTGCTTTTTGCAGGAGGCAATACAGATCAGAACACAAACGGAAAGCAGGATAATTCTCATTTTTCGCTGGTTTTTTTATCCGTAAATAAAAGCAGCCGGTCAGATAAAATGAACCGGCTGCTTTTTAATATGTCATGGAGTTGATGTTATCTGTTCACAATCATCTTCTTGACAACCCTGTGCTCGCTGTTAAGGAACACAACAGAATAGATTCCCCTGGCGACCTGGCCAAGATCGATGCGGGCATCGAATGTCCCGCCAACCGTGGTTGCATCCTTCAGTTCATAGAATTTTTCACCGAGCAGGTTGAATACCTGGATGGTGTAAGTTTCCTGGCTGGCAGAATGGATCGATACGTTAAACCTTCCGTCATTCGGGATTGGATATACGCTATAGTTGTTGCCTGTAAGTTCTTCCTGGCCGACAAACAAGACATATACATGGTTCGAGGTATCGGAAGAACAACCGTTCACGGTAACCACACTCCAGTACCAGCCTGTGATTATTGCTGTATAGGTTTGGTTTACAGCAGCAGGAATGGCGCCTGTTCCCTCATAGTACCACTGGTTGCCCGTTGCAATGCTGCTGGTAAGAAGCGGACCAACCGCTGTAACAACAGGTGCGGCAGGGATTGCATTGATGGTAACATTGAAGTTTGCCGATACTGCACCGCTTCCGCAGGTATTGGTTCCCTTAACGGTTATGATGCCGCTAGCCGGGGTATTCCCAAAACTCACCACGATGCTGTTGGTTGTTCCACCGGACGTAATCGTTGCGCCGGCTGGCACAGTCCATACATAACTTGTTGCGTTGGCAATGGCAGGAACAGTATACACGATGCCTGTCGAACCTGCGCACACAGATGCAGGGCCCGTGATCGTCCCGGCAGCTGCCGGCAGCGGATTCACCGTAACTGCAAAGGTAGATGATGGGCCGTTACCACACTGGTTCGTTCCTGCCACTGTAACGACTCCCGTTACCGCAGCTGCTCCGAAGCTAACTGTGATACTTGTGGTTCCAAGTCCGGAAACAATGGTTGCGCCTGCAGGTACAGTCCATGAATAAGATGTTGCACCTACAATTGGTGTAGTTGAATATACCACGCCGTTGGTTCCGGCACAAACTGTTGCAGTTCCTGTTATCGCTCCTGCCGCATTCGGCGGTGAGTTGACGAACACAGTGTAAACCGTCGGTTGTGCTGCGAAACAGCCAGCTGCATTGGAATAATTTACGGTTACGGTTTGAATGCCGATCTGGTTCCAGGTGATATTCACAGTACTTGTGCCCTGGCCCGATACGATCACACCGCCTCCGGAAGTTCCCCAGATATAGCCGGTCATGCCACTTTCGGTATAGTAGATGTTGTTGGTTGATCCCACACACGGGTTGTTTGTGCTGCCAATCGTTGGGACTGGTGCTGCATTAACTGTTACGTTATATGTTGCAGGAGTTGCACCTGGACAAACACTGGTATAGTTGACCGTTACAGTCTGGGCACCAACCGTATTCCAGGTAACCGTGACTGTATTGCTGGTAGAAGTACCACCTGCTGTGATCGTGCCACCGCCGGAAACTACCCAAACATAATTTGTCATACCCGTCTGGGTGGTATAGGTTGCCGAAGCTCCCTGGCAAACTGAATTCGGACCAGTGATGGTTGGTGTCGGAACGGCATTGACAGTTACGTTGTAGCATACTGGCGCTGCCGCGGTGCATAAGGATGCATTGGCATAGTTAACGCATACCGTCTGGGCGCCTGCAGTAGTCCAGGTCACCGTAACCGAACTTGTTCCCTGGCCGGCAGTAATGGTACCACCTGTAACAGTCCAGACGTATCCGGTATTGCCTGTTTGGGTGGTATATACATTACCTGCAGCGTTCACACAAACCGATGCCGGACCTGTAATGGTCGGAGTTGGCAACGCATTGACAGTTACATTGTAACATACCGGAGTTGCGGCAGTACAGCCGTTTGCATTGGTATAGTTCACACAAACTGTTTTTGCACCGATAGTACTCCAGGTAACGGTAATTGCACTGGTCCCGGCGCCGGCGGTAATTGCACCTCCGGCCGATACGGTCCAGGTGTAACCTGTCATACCTGTTTGAGTGGTGTAAGTGTTGCCCGTAGAATTCAGACAAACTGACGCAGGGCCGGCAATGGTCGGCACAGGCAATGCATTCACAGTTACATTGTAACATACAGGTGATGCAGCAGAACAACCGTTTGCATTGGTATAGTTCACACAAACTGTTTTTGCACCGGTTGTGCTCCATGTTACAGTTACAGCACTGGTTCCGGCACCTGCCGTGATGGCACCTCCGGCGGATACGGTCCAGGTATAACCTGTCATACCCGTTTGAGTACTGTAAACATTACCTGTAGAATTTACGCAAACCGAAGCAGGACCCGTAATGGTCGGTACAGGAAGTGCATTCACGGTAACGTTGTAGCATACCGGTGAGGCGGCGGAACAACCGTTGGCATTGGCATAGTTCACACAGACCGTTTTTGCTCCGGTTGTGCTCCATGTTACAGTTACAACATTGGTGCCTGCACCTGCGGTGATGGCGCCTCCTGCCGAAACGGTCCAGGTGTATCCTGTCATGCCCGTTTCTGTCGTGTAAACATTGCTTGTGGAGTTAACACACACCGATGAAGGACCGGCGATTGTAGGAACTGGCAGCGGATTTACCGTTACATTATATATGGTGGGCGTTGAAGCAGTACAGTTGTTTGCATTGGTATAATTTACAGTAACCGTTTTAGCCCCGGTAGTATTCCAGGTAACTGTGATGGCGCTCGTTCCGGGACCGGCAGTGATAATGCCTCCGGCTGAAACCGCCCATGTGTAACCTGTCATTCCGGATTGAGTACTGTAAATGTTTCCGGTAGAGTTTACGCAAACCGATGCAGGACCGGTGATGGTTGGAACTGGCAATGCATTGATGCTGATGGTCACCACATTGGTAGTAACAGGCGTACCGCAGGCAGATGACTGGATTTGCCTGTAATAGGTTACCGTAGTCAACGCTCCCGGCTGATAATTGAGTGTGGTAGCACCACTGATATTGGTGAATGTGATATTATCAGGTGAATTCTGCCACTGGTAGGTGTAAGGACCTATGCTTCCGGTTGGAGCAACCCCGATCAATTGTGCCGGGACAGATCCTGAACAGATTGCCTGGTTTGCACTGATTGAACCAACTGTCAGTACAGGATTGACCGTAATGGTCACTACGTTTGTTGGCAACGGACCTCCGCACGTTCCTGAAGCATTCTGTTGCAGCCTGAAGTATGTCGTAACAGCCAGGATACCTGGTTGATAATTGAGCAGGGTCGCACCACTGATATTGGTAAATGTGATATTATCAGTTGAACTCTGCCACTGGTAAGTCGGGGTTGTTCCATTTGACGGTGCAAACCCATTCAGCAATGCCGGTGCAGTCCCAGCACATATCGACTGACTTGCACTGATTGAGCCTACAACAAGGTTCGGATTGATGGAGATGGTCACAACATTGGTGAGCAACGGCCCACCGCAGGTACCAGCCGCATTTTGTGACTGCCTGTAATAGGTTGTTACCACCTGTGCTCCCGGCTGATAATTGAGTGAGGTTGCGCCAGGAATGTTGTTGAAGGTAACGTTATTCAAAGAATTCTGCCATTGGTAGGTGGGTGATGTTCCGTTGGAAGGCGCAACACCAGTAAGCAGTGCCGGCGTAACACCCGGACAAACTGCCTGGTTTGCACTGATGGAACCAACTGCAAGATTCGGATTGAACGTAATGGTCACCACATTGGTTGGCAATGGCCCTCCGCATGTTCCGGTTGCATTTTGCTGCTGCCTGTAGTAGGTAGTCGCCACAATAGCCCCCGGCTGATAATTGAGGGTGGTCGCTCCGGTGATGTTGGTGAAGGTGACGTTATTCAGCGAACTCTGCCACTGGTATGTCGGAGCTGTTCCATTCGCCGGGGCTGTCCCGGTTAACAAGGCAGGTGTATTACCGGCACAAATCGACTGGTTTGCACTGATCGTACCAACAATCAGGTCGGGAGTCACGGTAATCGTCACAACGTTGGTCGGCAGCGGTCCGCCGCAGGTACCTGTTGCATCCTGCACCAGGTGGTAATAAGTCGTTGCTGTTAAAGCTCCCGGCTGGTAACTGAGTGTGGTTGCACCATTGATATTGGTAAATGTAACATTGTTCAGAGAACTCTGCCATTGATAGGTCGGAGCTGTTCCGTTGGGAGGAGTTCCGTTTAATAACAATGGTGCTGTGTTCGAACAAATGGTCTGGTCAATACCAATAGTTCCCGGGGCAAGTACAGGATCAGCACTGGTGGTGATGGTTACAACATTGGTAGCCAACGGTCCGCCACAGGTACCCGTTGCATTTTGCAACAGCAGGAAATATGTGGTGGTATTTAGAACTCCTGGCTGATAGTTGAGAGCCGTAGCGCCATTTATATTTGCAAATGTCACATTATCCAGTGAACTCTGCCACTGATAGGTTGGTGATGTTCCGTTTGACGGGGCAACACCAATCAGCAGGGCCGGTGCAGTATTCGCACAGATGGTCTGGTTAGCACTGATCGATCCGACTGCAAGATCAGGCGTTACAGTAATTGTAACCACATTGGTAGGCAGTGGGCCTCCGCAGGTACCCAGTTTATCCTGCATCTGACGGAAATAGGTTGTTACGGTCAGCGCAACAGGCTGGTAGTTAATACCATTTGCACCGGGGATGTCTGTAAATGTCACATTGTCCGTTGAACTTTGCCACTGGTAAGAATCTGAGGCACTTTTCGTCGGAGCTGTTCCGTTGAGTTGTGCGGGTATTGTGCCAAAACAAATAGTCTGGTCTGCACTGATAGAGCCGACGGTCATCAATGGCGTTACAGTGATTGTAACAACATTGGTTGGAATAGGTCCGCCACAGGTACCTGATGCATTCTGCATTTGCAGGTAATAAGTTGTGGTTGTCAGAGTGCCCGGCTGATAATTGAGCGCCGTTGCACCGTTGATATTTGCAAAGGTTACATTGTCGAGTGAACTCTGCCACTGGTAGGTTGGATTTGTTCCGTTTGACGGTGCAAAACCATCGAGTTGTGCAGGAGCCGTCCCGCTGCAGATTACCTGGTTCGCACTGATGTAGCCAACAGCCAGGGGAGGATCAATTGTGATCGTAACGGTATTTGTATTCAGAGGTCCTCCGCATGTACCTGTTTGTACCTGGCGGTAATATGTAGTTACCGTCAGTGCCGCAGGCTGATAGTTGAGGTCAGTGCCCCCGCTGATATCTGCAAAAGTTACATTATCTGTCGAAACCTGCCATTGGTAGGTATACACACCATCTCCGCCTGTCGGGGCTGTGCCAGTTAACTGGGCAGGAATAACTCCTGAGCAAATTGCCTGGCTGGCTCCGATTGATCCAACTGCAAATGAAGGATTCACGCTGATGGTAACAGTATTTGTCGGCACCGGGCCTCCACAGGTACCAGTTGCATTTTGCATCTGCCTGTAGAAAGTGGTTGCTGAAAGGGTTCCCGGCTGGTAAGTTGACAACGTTGCTCCGCTGATATTGCCAAAAGTAACGTTGTTCAGTGAACTCTGCCACTGGTATGTCGGGGATGTTCCGTTTAACGGTGCAAAGCCATCCAGCTGTGCAGGAGCAGTTCCGCTGCAGATTGTCTGGTCGGCTGTAATATGACCAACCAGTATTGACGGAATCACGCTCATGGTTACCGTGTTCGAAGTTGCAGGATCTCCGCTAACACACGTTTCGGAGGATGTAAGCACGCAGGTGATTACATCATTGTCGGCAGGAACGAATGAATAGGTGGAGATTCCTGTTCCCACATTCGCCCCGTTCAATGTCCATTGGTAAGCAGGTACAGTGCCTCCGTTAACAGGTGTGGCTGTAAAAGTTACAGAACCTCCGGCACAAACCGGGTTGGCACTGGCAACAATTGAAACGCTCACAGGCAGAATCGGGTTGACTACCATGGTTACCGCATTAGAGGTAGCAGGATTGCCCGAAACACACAATTCGTCCGAGGTCAGTACACAGGTGACGACATCATTGGCGGCAGGACTGTATGAATAGGTTGAAGTTCCTGTTCCTGCATTTGTTCCGTTAACTTTCCACTGATAGACCGGAGTCACTCCGCCATTTGTCGGCGTTGCAGTGAAGGTAACCGGGGTACCGGCACAAACCGGGTTGGCGCTTGCTGAAACAGAAACACTTACAGGTAGCAGCGGGCTAACGGTCACTGTCACTGTATTGGTTGGCAAAGGTCCTCCGCAAGTACCCGTGGCATTTTGCATCTGCCTGTAATATGTAGTGGTTGTCAAAGCACCTGGCTGGTAATCCAGCATGGTTGCCCCGCTGATATTGCCGAACGTAAGATTATTCAACGAACTCTGCCACTGGTATGTCGGCAATGTTCCGTTGGCCGGTGGTACACCTTGCAACAGGTTTGGAATACTTCCTGAACAAATGGACTGGCTTAGGGTTATCGAACCAACTGAAAGGGCCTGGGTCACGGTAATGGTAACAACATTGGTCGTCAGCGGTCCACCGCAATCTCCCGATTGGACCTGGCGGAAATATGTGGTTGCCGGTAAAATTCCCGGCTGGTAGTTGAGATCTGTTGCGCCGGCAACATCGCCAAAGGTAATGTTGTCAGAAGATTGTTGCCACTGGTAGGTATACAAACCGCTGCCTCCTGTCGGGGCTGTCCCTGTTAACAGGGCCGGTGTGATCCCGGTGCAGATTGACTGGTCGGAACCGATCGATCCAACTGCAAATGAAGGATTCACGCTGATTGTAACCGTATTCGTAGGCAACGGGCCACCACAGGTTCCGGTTGCATTTTGAGACTGCCTGTAATATGTAGTGGTGGTCAATGCATTTGGCTGGTAATTCAGCAGGGTGGCACCGCTGATATTGCTGAAGGTGATGTTATTCAGAGAACTCTGCCACTGGTAAGTCGGTGATGTTCCGTTTAACGGTGCAAAACCATCCAGCTGTGCAGGAGTCGTCCCGCTGCAAATTGTCTGGTCGGCTGTAATATGACCAACAAGCAATGCAGGCGTCACGCTCATGGTAACAGGGTTTGATGTGGCGGGGTTTCCGCTCACACATGTTTCGCCGGAGGTAAGCACACAGGTAATCACATCATTGTTGGCCGGGCTATATGAATAGGTTGGGCTATCGGTTCCGGCGTTGGCTCCGTTTACCATCCATTGGTAAACAGGTAAAGTACCGCCGTTAACCGGTGTGGCTGTATAGACCACAAGGTCTCCAGCACAAACAGGATTGGCACTGGCAACGATTGAGACACTGACCGGCAAGACCGGGTTGACGGTCATTGTCACGGAATTGGATGTTGCAGGGCTTCCTGTAACACACACTTCGCTGGATGTCAGAACACAGGTGATGATATCGTTGTTGGCGGGGACAACCGAATAGGTTGCGCTGTTGGTGCCAGCCGGTGTTCCGTTCAGTAACCATTGGAAGGCAGGAGTTAATCCGCCATTGACCGGTGTGGCAGTAAATGTAACAGATGTACCGGCACAAATCCCGTTGGCACTGGCTGCAATTGTTACACTGGCGGGCAACACCGGATTAACGGTCATGGTAACCGTATTTGTGGGCAGGGGGCCGCCACAGGTTCCGGATGCATCCTGCATCTGCCTGTAATAGGTTGTTGTTGCCAACGCACCTGGCTGGTAATCCAGCATCGTGGCTCCGCTGACATTGCTAAAAGTGAGGTTGTTGAGTGAACTCTGCCATTGATACGTTGGGGATGTTCCGTTTAACGGTGCAAATCCATTTAACAGTTCAGGTGTTGAACCGCTGCATATTGTTTGATCCGCAGTGATATGGCCCACAATAAGATTTGGTGTAATATTAATGGTAATGGCATTTGAAGTTGCAGGATTTCCGCTGACACACAACTCACCGGATGTCAGTTCACAAACAACCAGGTCACCGGCGGCAGGAACATAGGAATAAGTTGCGTTGTCTGTTCCGGCATTTACTCCGTTTACTTTCCATTGGAAGGATGGCGTTAAACCTCCGTTGACCGGTGTCGCTGTGAAGGTAACCGTGCTTCCCGCACAAACAGGATTGGCACTAGCAACGATTGATACACTGACCGGCAGGACCGGGTTTACGATCATGGTCACGGAATTTGACACAGCGGGACTTCCTGAAAAACACACCTCGCTGGTCGTTAACACGCAACTGACCACATCATTGTTTACAGGAATAAATGTATACGTTGCGCTATTTGTTCCGGTCGGGATTCCATTCCGCAACCAGAGGAATGCAGGTGTTACGCCGCCATTCACAGGTGTTGCTGTAAAGGTAACTGAAGTACCCGGGCAAACTGAGTTGGCACTGGGAGCTATGGAGATGCTGACAGGGAGCAGCGGGTTCACGGCCATTGTGACAATGTTTGATGTTGCCGGGCTTCCCGACACACATGTCTCGCTGGATGTCAGTTCACAGGTAACCGCATCATTGTTGGCGGGAACATATGAATAAACTGCATTGTCTGTTCCGGCATTTGTTCCGTTTACTTTCCACTGGTATGCCGGAACAAGTCCGCCATTGGTTGGTGTCGCGGTGAAGGTCACAGTGGTTCCGTCGCAAACAGGGTTGCCTGATGCTATGATTGATACACTGACAGGGAGCAGCGGATTCACTGCCATGGTCACGGTGTTGGATGTTGCGGGATTGCCGGTGACACATGTTTCGCCTGAGAGCAGTTCGCAGGTGACCAGGTCATTGTTGGCAGGCACATAAGTATAGGTTGAAATTCCTGTTCCGGCGTTTGTTCCGTTAACCTTCCACTGATATGCGGGAAGCAGTCCTCCATTTGTTGGTGTCGCTGTAAAAGTGACCGCAACACCTGCACAAACAGGGTTTGCTGAAGGAGCGATCACGATGCTCACCGGAAGCAGCGGGTTCACGATCATTGTCTCGGTATTCGACATGGCCGGGTTTCCTGAAACACACGTTTCATTGGATGTGAGTTCACAGGTAATAAAATCGTTGTTGGCAGGAACATAGGAATAGGTAGCATTTCCTGTTCCAGCGTTTGTTCCGTTTACCTTCCATTGATAGGCAGGTACCAGTCCGCCATTGGTCGGGGTGGCGGTGAATGTAACCGAAGTTCCTGCACAGACAGGATTCAGCGAAGAAACGATCGAAACGCTCACCGGGAGCAGCGGGTTCACGGTCATTGTCACCGGGTTCGAGGTGGCAGGATTTCCACTCACACATGATTCGCCGGATGTCAGTTCACAGGTAACCACATCGTTGTTGGCAGGAACATAGGAATAAGTATCGTTGCCTGTTCCTGCATTCGTTCCGTTTACTTTCCATTGGTAAGCGGGAACCAGTCCGCCATTGGTCGGGGTGGCGGTGAAGGTGACAGAGGTCCCGGCACAAACAGGGTTGGCTGATGAAACAATCGATACGCTCACCGGCAGCGGCGTGGTAAGTGTCATCGTCACAGCATTTGATGTGGCCGGATTTCCGGTAACACAAATATCGCTGGATGTAAGGATACAGGTGATAATATCACTGTTGGCCGGAACATAGGTATAGGTCGTTGTCCCCGTTCCTGCATTTGTTCCGTTTACCTGCCACTGATAAGCAGGAACCAGTCCGCCATTGGTCGGGGTGGCGGTATAGGTCACCGGGGAACCGGCACAGACAGGGTTTGCCGAGGCAACCACCGATACGCTTACCGGCAACATTGGGTTCACCGTCATGGTAACCGTGTTTGAGATGGCAGGGTTTCCGCTCACACATGTTTCGCCTGAAGTAAGAACACAGGTAACCAGGTCGTTGTTGGCTGGGACATATGTGAAGGTTGCAAGGCCTGCTCCTGCATCAATTCCGTTTACTTTCCACTGGTAGGAAGGTATCACTCCTCCGTTCACCGGCGTGGCGGTATAGGTAACTGAAGTACCAAGACAAACCGGGTTTGCCGAGGGGGCAATGGAGATGCTGACCGGCAGCAAGGGATTTACAACCATGGCAATGGTATTCGAAATGGCCGGATTTCCGCTGACGCAGGTTTCACCGGAAGTCAGTTCGCAGGTAACCTGGTCGTTGTTGGCCGGGGCAAAAGTATAGGTCGGGTTGCCTGTTCCTGCGTTTGTTCCATTTACTTTCCACTGGTAAACAGGAACCAATCCCCCGTTGACAGGAGTTGCAGTAAAGGTGACAGGAATACCCGCACATATGGAGTTGGCCGAAGCTGAAATTGATACGCTCACCGGCAGCAGTGGGTTCACCGTCATGGTCAACGTATTCGATGTGGCCGGGTTACCTGTGGTGCAGCCCTCGCTGGATGCCATTGTACAGGTAATAAAATCGTTGTTGGCCGGAACATAGGAAAGCGTCGGGCTGTTTGTTCCCGCAACTGTTCCGTTTACTTTCCACTGGTAAGCAGGTGTAGTGCCCCCGTTTGTGGGAATTGCCGTGAACGTTGTCAAAGCGCCGGCGCAAATTGTGGTCGTGGGCGTTGAAATTGCAACGCCGACAGGAAGCATCGGGTTGACAACCATCGTCACTGTATTGGATGTGGCAGGATTGCCGGTCATACACTGTTCACTGGAATTCAGATCACAGGTAACTGCATCGCTATTGAGGGGTGTATAACTGAATGATGCGCTGTTGGTACCGGAATTAATTCCGTTTACCTTCCATTGAAATGACGGTGTTAATCCTCCGTTGACCGGGGTGGCCGTGAAAGTTACCGCTGTGCCGCTGCAAACCGGGTTGGCTGAGGCAGCAATGGAGATACTTACCGGCAGGTATGGTTTAACTGTGAGTGTTACAGTATTGGTGGGCAACGGGCCGGTACATGTATTCGTGGCGTTCTGCAATTGCCTGTAATAGGTGGTGGTGGTGAGTGCGGCAGGCTGATAGTCGATCAATGTTGCTCCGTTTATATTGGCAAACGTGATGTTGTCTGTTGAACTCTGCCACTGGAACGTGGGAGATGTTCCGTTTGTGGGAGGCGCGCCTTGTAGAAGTGCCGGGATCGTCCCGGTGCAGATAGTTTGGCTGGGGCTGATGGTGCCAACACTTAAATTGGGGTATCCGCTCACCAGGTTATCGGTGTAGTCCACCGGGGAAAGGGTACCGCCAAATTCATCGAAAATGGTACAAAGAGGCGGGGGAACAATGTCGGGTATTTTCCTGAAATGGATCGATGTGCTTCCCCCGTGGTAAACAAATAGAAGATCTATAATTTTTTCTCCTGTGAAATTCGCGCCGGACAAACCGTTGGCGGAAATTCCCAGGTAACTGGTATTGGTGTATCCAAGGTACGTATAGTTAAAAAGAGCATTAAACCCCGGGAAAACATTGGCAATTCCTGAACCGGACGGCGTCAGAACGCTATGGTTGTATTCAAGGAAAAGGTCCATAGCCAGCACATTGTCCCCGGTAATATGAACGGGAACGGTAACGATTGCGCCAATACACAATCCCGAAACGTCAGGCTGTAAGGTTAATGATGCGCTGGCGGCCGGCGATTTTAAAACAGGTTGCTGGGCCATTGAAGTTAAGTTTATAAAACTAAAAATCAATATCAGCAAAGTCATCGCAGAGGGTAAGAAGCTTTTTTTCATGGCTTTTTTATTAATGTTGCGGATTTTATGAAGATTTTTTTGTGATGTTTAAATACAAATGGGTTCCATGCTTTTTCACAGGACCTGTTCTGGAAAATCGTTGATTTTTATTGGTTGATGTATCGGGAATGCCATCGTGACATATGCCAGATGTACTCAGACAGCGTGTATGCGGGAATAAAAAAAGTGTGTTGTTACTTTTCCTATCGGAAAAAATAAAAACGCTTAAACCATTCATTTTCAATATCATGAAAAACAAATATAGAAAAATTTGCCATATAATAACCATAGATTATTCATAGCAAACCTTTCTTAAAAATTTAGTGTAAAAGTACTAAAAAAATTGTGTGAGCAAACAAAGAGAGGAAATTTCTTTTGCAAATACCGCTGAAACCTGCCTTTCTGAGAGGAAACTGCCTCAATAAAACATGCCGTGCCCACCTGGAAAAAGGGGCTGTTATATTTCCAAATACACTCTGGATTTTAAAAGACCGGTTTTTATACTGAGATCACATAGAACCGTTCAAGGATTACGAACAACGAAGTTGTAAGTGCTATGAAGGCAACCACCATGGCGATCCATGGCATTGCAGCCAATAGCAGCATCTCCCCGGAACCGGCTGGTGCAGATACCGGCTGGTGCTGCTTTTTCCCGGCAGGCTTTTTTGCTGCCAGGAGACTGGCCCTTTGCCTGTATCCCGAAAATATCGTGTTTGAAAAAAGAATAAAAAACAGCGGGCCGATTGCAATAAAATATCGTCCCTGGACAGCTGTAATTTGATCACACCCTACCGGGTTGCAATAAACATAAAGGGCTGTTTCAATCAACACGTAACCTGTGAGGAACACCCCGGATATCAAACATTTCCGGAGGATGCTGATCCCTTTCCCGCTGACGGCCCCGAACATGGAAAAAAAGACCAGGAACAGCAGGTAGCCATAGGCAACAGGAGAAGGCAGCGGTGCGTCGATCCAGCCAAAAAGCCCGACGAAGCTGGTCAGATAGAGGTCGGACGATTTCCCCAGTGTATTGAGCAGAATGCCGGCATACCTGGCGGGATCATGCAGAACAAAATTCTTCTGTGCCGACGGATCGATCGGGTTCAAAGGAATCTGGGAGTTCACCTTCGCGGCATCATTCGGCTGCGGCTGCGGACTTGTTGCACCGGCAGCCGGCTGCTGCCCGGCCTGTTCCTGTGCGGCATTCGTGGTTTCCGGAAAATGGGGGAGCATCGGGAGCATGGCCATGCTCAGGTTCCGGCTGGAGATCTCTTCCCCGGAAGCGGGCCTGGAATTGGTCGCGGCTCCAATTTCCGTGGCCGGCGGTTGAATTCCTGCAAATTTCCCGGCGACCGCCTTTCCCACAGCCCCCAGTTGCGAAACGATGGCAACGGCCAAGACCAGACCGGCAAAAACAGCAAGGTAATGTTTCACGGATCTGAATTTGGCAGCCGGGATGACGAGGAATGTCAGAATGACAACGGAATAAGGCTGTTTTGCTGCCGCCAGGAGAGCGGTAAGAACAAAAAGAACGACAATTTCCCTGTTGGTGATTTTTTTCTCCCCGCTGAGCATATGGTTGAAAATGGTTGCCAGCAATAAAAAACAGAGGCCGATCGTAACCGCATCATACGACATGGATGCCATCTGGTACAACGTCATGGGCATGATCGCGAGGAGGAAGAAAACCCATTTGAATACCGGGATGACCCTGATTGCCATGAAGAGGAGTGCAATGGATGCAAGGAGGTTGAAAAGCCTCCCGAGATAAAAGAGCCACAACGGGGCAAGCCCGAAGATCTTTCCAACCGCGATTCCGATGGCCTGCGGAAGATAGGGCAACGTATAATCAGGCGTGACCTTGGTTGTCCGGGCGGCCGGATTGGTCTTAATGTTCCCAAGCGACAGGATCTCCATCCGGGTGGTCTTCTCATGGGTGCTGAACTGCATGCGGTCGCATATGGAGCCAAGTTCCACAAGCGATTTCGGGAAATCATCGCGCAGCTTGGTAAAATTGAACTCTGAGACCTGGTACGACCTGTAAAAATGAACCGGTTCATCCGGCACCATGAACGGAGGTGTAATCACCAGCATCACCAGGCCAAATGTGAAGGAAAACCCGAGAAAGGCATACTCCGGCAGGATCCTGGTTTTCCGGATAAAAGACGCAGCCTGCCGTGCAAACAGGATGAGCAGGAAAACGGCGAATGCGACAATATAAAAAACAACCTGTAAAAGGGAAAAATACCGTGTGTCGGATTCGAAGGTCCGCGCACCGATGCTGCCGGTAAAATTAACAAGCCCTTCCCGTTTCTCAAATGACTGAACGATGTCGTTGTTCACAACCGAGACAACATAGAGTTTTCCCAGATTGCTGTTTTCTTTTTTTGCCAGGCCAATATAGCTGCCCTGGTCGCCGTCGATGGAATAGATGCAGGCATAAATTTTCCGCCCTTTACCTATGTCAAATTTGCCGTTGAAATCGAACGGGAAATACAATGCTTCGCCAAAATCGGCCGAAGAAAACCGTTTGGTGTAAAGTATCCTGTGCTGCTCATCAAGCAGCAGAAATACATTTTCGTTGGTGTAGCTACTTGGCAGTTTGGCCATGTACAGGTCCACCCTGCTGACATACCGCTTTTGCATGGTAATCTCCTGCACGAAAAGAAAATTCTTCAGCACTGCCCCGTATGCGACACCATGGCTTAATTCAACCTGCTGGGATGGTAAGAAAAAATGGAAGGACTTATAACTGGCAATAAAAAGAACCGAAATGATTAAAAAAAGCGTGGCAACAATCGGCGTTTTAAATTTTTTCATGCGCGGGGAAATCAAGGCCTGTAAACTTTTCTGATCAGACCTCTATCTTTTTTATGATTAATTTATCAATTCTGTTGCCGTCAAGATCGACAATTTCAAATTCAAAATCTTTCCAGGTGAACTTCTCCCCCGGCTTTGGTATGCGTTTCAGGATGCTCATGGCGAGCCCTGCCAGGGTGTCAAATTTCACCTTGTTCTTATCAAAGCCCTGTACGTTGAATTCATAGGCAAATTCATAGAATGACATCTGCCCGTCGGCAAGCCAGCTTCCGTCGTCACGTTGGTTGATCTGCGGTTCATCGGGGTTCGTTTCGTTGAAATCGCCGACAAGGGCTTCAAGGATGTCGTTCAGCGTGATCATCCCGGCGGTGGAGCCGTATTCATCGACCACAAGGCCGTAATGGATTTTGTTTTGCTTGAAAATTTCGAGTGTTTCGTAGGCTGTGAGTGTTTCAAGCACAAACTGCGCGGGCTTCAGGTGTTTGTTCAGGTCGAATGCCACGTCGGAGATGTTCTCCAATACAAGGTCCTTGACAAAAATCACCCCAAGCACCTCGTCGAGGTCATCCTCACACAGGGGGTAAACAGAATGCAGATCTTCGCGGATCTTGTTCCGTATCTCTTCAGGACTTTCATTGATGTCAAACCATACCAGGTCGGAATGATGCGTCATCAGCGAAGAGACTTTACGGTCGCCGAGATGGAATACGCGCTCTACGATATCCTGCTCGATCTCCTGGACCTCCCCGTCTTCGGTTCCCTCCTGAACCATCGCCCTGATCTCCTCCTCGGTTACTTTCGAGTCGGCTGAGGGCTGGATGCGCATTAAAAAGAGGATCCCGTCGCCTGCTTTTGAAAGGATATATGTGAAAGGGTAAACGGCATTTGTGATAAACAAAAGGGGCCTCACAGTAGCCTTTGCAATCCCTTCGGAGTTAATCAGGCCGATCCGCTTCGGTACAAGTTCGCCGATCAGCATGGAAACAAAGGTGACAATGATGACCACCAGGGTCAATGCCAGCGAATGGCTCATCGACGGGCTGACCCCGAGGTTTAGCAGCAATGTGTCCATTCCGTGGGCGATTTCATCGCTTGAATAAACCCCCGAAAGAATGCCGATCAGGGTTATGCCAATCTGCATCGTTGATAAGATACGGGAGGGAGAATTGGCATTGTCAAGTGCAAGCTGAGCCAGTTTGTCGCCGCGGCGGGCATCGAGTTCGAGCTTGGATTTGCGCGCGGAAACGAGCGCAATCTCAGCCATCACAAAGCCGCCGTTGACTAAAAAAAGGATCAGTAAAATGATGATTGCGGATATCATGAGGTCGGATAAATTATTGTTGCGGGGCAAATATACGAAAAAAGGAGCGGGAGTTAAGTACGTGGAAAGAAGGGTGAAAGATGCATGTCAGGCACAATGAAACTATTTTTGATAACTTTGTATTGTTTTGAAAATGATACTTTCATGAAAAAATATATTTTCCTCTCTTCCCTGTTTTTATTACTGATTTCTCACACGGGACTTACCCAGAATGCCAGGATGCTGCCCGAAGTCACGCCCGCCGGGAAAGGCAAAGTGAATACCATGGTCGACAACATCGGGTACTGGTCGCGCATGGTGCAACTGGGATATGTCAGACCAAATCCCCAAACCGAGGTTCCTTCCGCCCGTTTTACCGGAACCGGCATCAGTGCATATATCCCCTCACCTGTCACCCTTCATTCGTCATTTGTCACTCGTCACTCGTCATTCCTCCAAAACTCTCCCGACGTTCCCGTTACCGGCGAAACAGATGTCACCCAAAGCGAAAATTCCCTCTTCATCGATCCGAACGATGAAAATGTCGTGCTGAACTCCAACAACTCGAGCAGCTGGATATCAGGCTATGCCGAAAATCCCTACGGTGCCGATGCGCTCTATTCGCTCGACAACGGCCAGGACTGGGGTGGTTCCACCGATGGCGTCAATGGAAACAATGCCGGTGACCCTTCCACTGCCATCGGGCTGAACGGCTGGTGGTATGTGGGCAGGATCACCGGCGATTATGGACAGGCCGTCTCCTACAGCAAAGACCAGGGAAAGACATGGAAGCGGGTTAAGGTAGGTTATGGCCCGACCGCCGGGATCGGGCTGCTGGATAAAAACCACCTGTGGGTTGACAACTCCCCTGACAGTCCTTACAAGGGATATATTTACGACGCATGGACAAATTTTATTCCCGGAAATCCCGACACCAACCAGGTGGAAATCGTACGATCGGCCGACCACGGCCTCACATGGTCTTCGCCCCACAACATCAGCGCTGCGGCTTTGGCCCTGAAACTGAACCATGGAGTGAACCTTCAGACCGGTCCGAACGGCGAAGTTTACGCAGCCTGGAGTATCTATGACTCCTGGCCGTCGGACGAAACCGCCATCGGTTTTACAAAATCGGTTGACGGAGGCGGTATTTTCATGCCTGCAACACGGATCATCAGCAACATCAAGGGGATCAGGGCAAGTATGACCGGCAAGAACATGCGGGTGAGTTCGTTTCCCTGCATGGCAGTCGACAACAGCAACGGGCCGAACCGGGGAACGATCTACCTCGTGTGGTCAAACGTGGGTTATCCCGGTGTGAACACGGGGAGTGACATCGACCTTTACCTGATCCGTTCATCGGACGGGGGGTCAACCTGGTCGGCCCCGGTGAGGGTGAACCAGGATCCCGCGGGACTGGGGAAACAGCATTACCTCCCCTGGATGGCATGCGACCGGGTTACCGGGGGTGTTTGCGTAGTCTACTACGACGACCGGAACGTCGACTCAACCAGCGCCGCCGTATTTGTCTCCTCCTCCTATGACGGCGGAAATTCGTGGACCGACATGCAGGTCAGTGATTACACCTTCACCCCCGAGCCGATCCCGGGCCTTGCATTCAGTTATTTCGGCGATTACATCGGCATACAGTCCGACAACATGAAAGTGTATCCCGTTTGGACCGATAACCATCACAGTGGCCGTGCCATGGCTTACACCTCCCCGTTCGACCTTGGGCCGAACCCAAACCAGCCCTGGGTTTCCTACTATTCCGATTCGCTGGCAACCGTGTCGGGAACCGGGAATGTCACGATGAACAATGGCGACTCACTGCATCTTTCACTGGGGCTCAGGAATATCGGAGATCAGCCTGATGCAGGCGTCAGCGCTGTCATCTCCACGAACTCACCCTATATCCTGATTACCGACAGTTCCGCCGGTTACGGCCCTGTAGCTGCCGGCCAGGTAAAAGTCGTTCCAAACGGGTATGCATTCAGGGTTTCCGACACCATCCCCGATAATTTGAAGGTTCGCTTCGACGTGTCAGTGACCGGCACTGATTCAACATGGTACAGCCATTTTGCCATTGAATCGCATGCCCCGGCCCTGAAAATCAGCGGCATCAGCATTGTAGATACCCTGGCCGGCAACCGCAACGGACGCATGGATCCTGGCGAAACGGTTCAGCTGGTTGTACGGACGGGAAATTCCGGTGATTTTGGATGCCAGTCCGCCTATGGACTGCTCTCGTCATCCTCCCCCTTCCTGACCTTGGTCACCGACAGCGCCTTCCTGAACAATATCCAGCCGGGAGAGGTTAAAAATGCAGTGTTTACGGTAGTTGTCAATCCTGAAACCCCCGTAGGCAGCGGCGCTGACCTCGTCTATGTCGCCCATTCCGGGCCATACAGCGTGCAACGGCCTTTCAGGGAGATGATCGGCATGGTTGTGGAAGACTGGGAAACCAACACATTTAACAAGTTCCCATGGCAGCAGGGCGGAGCTAAACCATGGACACTGAGCAGTCTCATCCGGTACGAAGGAAGTTACGCCTCCGAATCCGGCGTTATCAGCGACTATCAGAATTCGCAGATGCTGCTCACCTACAACTCCGTAGCCGACGACAGCATCTCCTTTTACCTGCGTACTTCAAGCGAACAGGACTATGATTACCTGATGTTCACCATTGACGGGGTGCTCCAGGATCAATGGTCGGGCGACACCCCCTGGACGCGGGCAGCATTCCCTGTTGCAGCAGGGCAGCATGTTTTCAAATGGATCTACCTGAAGGACCTTGCCTACAGCTACGGGATGGACCGCGCCTGGGTCGACTTTATTGCCCTGCCGCCGCCGGTGCTGCCTGTTGTGGATCCCGGGGCAAACGATACCGTTTGTGCCGGGCTGAATGTGATACTTCATGCAACCGCGCAGCAGTACGATTCTGTCAAATGGACTTCAGCCGGCGACGGTGTTTTCGGCAACGATACAATGCTCATAACCTCTTACACGCCCGGCACCAGCGACCTTGTCTCGGGCAACACAACCCTGCGGCTGACAGGTTATTGTCCTTATGGCAGTACCGGAAATAACAAACTGATCCATATCAACCCTCGCCCGGTTGCCGCCATCACGGTATCCCCGCGCGACACCGTTTGTGCCGGTCAATCCATTCAGCTATCCGCCGACACAACAGGCGTCACGACCTGGCAGTGGATGCCCGGCAGTTTCACCACACCGGGGGCAACCTATGATACCACCAATGCCGGTGGACCCGGAAAACACCTGGTCAGGCTGGTGACAGCAAACAGGTTTCAATGTCAGAACCGGGATTCGGTTTACCTGACATTTAAAAATTGTACCGGCATTGAAGAAAATCCCACCGGCTCTTTCAACATCTACCCAAACCCGAACAATGGCGTTTTTAGCCTGGTAATTGACATCGAAAACCCCGGCCCTGTTCAGTTGTCAGTGTCAAATGCCCTGAATGTTGTGGTTTTCCGTGTGGAAAATGTTTCGGCCGGGAAACAGGGAAATGAAAATATTAATTTGAATTTTCTGCCGGATGGCGTATATTTGCTGTCTCTGAAAACTGCCAGGGGAACCACTTCCCGCAAACTGATTATCCGGAAATAAAACGCTTGAAAAAGATTGTTGCCATCGCGGTTTTATTCATCTTCCTGGTTAACACCATGGGCTACTATGTTGTATTCAAATGCAACCAGTACCTCATTAAAAAGGAGATGTACTCCCAGATCAGGGGAGGTGTTTTCCATCCTGATGTTGTCCGCCTTAAGATTTTACATCCTGAACAAGACCGGCAATTCCGCCGCACCGAGAAAAATGAGTTTACCTACCTGGGCAGGCTTTACGATATTGTTGTAGAGCGCAGGAGTGGCGACACAACGCTGTTTTACTGCCTGAATGACAAGAAGGAGGAGACACTCCTTGCCGACTACACGCTTTATCTCCGGTTCAACGGGCGTTCGGGATCATCGCAAAAAGACAACCCCATTCATGCCCTTCTGCACAACCTGATTTCCCAAGCCCTCATTCAAAACCCGGCACTGCCCGTGGTGAACAATGGCCTGACTTTTATTTTTCCCGTCTTCCAGGCACCAATTATCCCGGTTTACCTGGTTCATTTTGCCCCGCCGCCTGAAACAGCCTGATTTCATTTAAGGTTCTATTTTCACCTGCCCTGAAGTTTCTTTCACTGGCAGGGTTGTATCATTTTTATAAATAAATCAACTTATGAAATCAATTTACATTGCTTTTTCGTTCCTCATATTCTTTGCATACCAGGCTATAGGCCAGGAAAAACTGCAAACTTCACCGGCTGCCAGGGATACCACCTCCATCAGGAATCTCAATGAAGTTGTAATCAGCGCATTAAGGATCAACATCCCACTAAGGCAGATACCCGCAGCCATATCGGTTGTTTCGGGAGTCCAGGCAAATGCAATGTCAAAAACCATTTCGGCGGATGACGCCCTGAGACTTGTTCCCGGTGTCAGGATCGACAACGGGACAGGTGGTTCAAGGGTGCATGTGTACATACGCGGCCAGGGGGTTTTAACAGAGAGCGGATTCCGGGGAATCGGGGTATATATCGACGGCATCTCGATCAACAGCCCGGGGGGATTCGCCCCCGATTTATATGATGTTGACTGGGAAACTGTAAAAACCGTTGAAGTTTTCAAAGGACTCGCGGCATCCCTCTATGGAACAAGTGCCACCGGCGGAATTATCAACATCACAACCAAAGACGGCGGGGATAAACCCGTGAACAGTTCGTTGTATGCCTCTGCCGGCTCAAACGGCTTCTGGAAAATACTGGGACAGGTTGACGGCACGCAGGGTACTGTCAATTACCGGATCTCCTATTCACATATGCAGAGCCATGGTTACCGTATTCACCAGTCGTACATGGCCGACAACCTGAGTGAAAAACTTACCTGGACCCCTTCGGCAAAAATAAAAATCACCCAGTCGCTGCTCTACACAAGTTATTTCAATCAAAATTCCGAGGGCATCAACCTGAGCCGGTATGATACTGTTGGCCATACAGCTGCAAATACGGATGCGATCCGCTACAACGAGTTCCACAAAACGCAGCGGCTCACGGCTGCAACCACCATCAAATACGATTTTGCAAAAAACCAGGATATCACGGTCAAGGGTTTTATCCGGATGAACAATTACCAGGAAACCTCCAACAACGGGGACGATTACAAACCATTCATCAACCCGGGCATTTCGGCGCAATATAACCTTAACTTCGGCAAGGAAAACCTGTTCAACCACCTCAGCCTGGGGGCTGATTACCAGTCGATGAAGATGACAGAACACAATTTTGCCGTACCAAACGGCGATTCCATAAACAGCAACAGGGTCGACAGCTACTGGAGCGAGCAGGTGTTCGATCTGAATTACCTGCTTATCAACCAGGTCATCCGCCAGAGGAGCACCGGGGTGTTTTTGATTGACAAACTTGATATTGCAAAAAGACTCTATGCCCTCCTCAATGTGCGTTATGATTATGTTTACAACCAGCTTGATTCCGCTACGGTCAGCGACAGTAAAACATTCTCAAAACCGACATTCCGGTTTGGCCTTGCTTATGATCTCGCAAAAGCAGCCAATATCTATGCCAGCTACGGTTCCGGGTTTTTAGTCCCGACGGAGGATGAATTGTACAACAATCCTGTCCATTACGGCGGGTTCAACTCGCTCATCAAACCATCCACCTCCATGGGAGGGGAACTGGGTGTAAGAGGCGAAATCGGCAGGAGTCTCTATTATGATGTTACCGGTTTCAGCATCAGCTCCAAAAACGAATTCTACCGCTACAGTGTGGCCGGAAGAGGCAACAACACCGCATTTTTTGGCAACATGGGCGAAAGCAGAAGATGGGGCGTGGAAGCATATATATCATATTCCCCGTTTGATTTTCTAAAATTCGATGTGGCCTATGCCTATTCCCATTTCCAGTACACCTCGCCCGACAGCGTGAAAGGCCATTGGATCCCACAGAGCCCGGAACACAACCTGACCGCGGAAGCCGCCGTGAAATTCCTGAAACACTTCACCCTCACCATGAATGTGCAATATGAATCCAAGTGGTATATCCAGGTCGACGACTCCATATACAACCAGTACCATGAAAACGGGATCATCAGGAGTTCGACCGAACGCACCGGCTTTACCGTTGCCAATGCCAACCTGAAATATACCTGGAAACTTGGTACGCTGGGCGGCGACATCAGCCTGTTTTGTAAAAACGTGTTCGATGAACAGTATTTCGGATTTACCGAACCCAACAATGGCCCTGACTACAACAGCTACCAGGCTGCGCCCGGTCGCGAATTCTTTGTAAGCCTGCGGTTAAGGCTGTAACACGGCATAGTCAAATACCTTTACTGAAGAGACAGGAACCATCCTGAAATTCATGGACCAGCATCGCCTGTGGCGGGCCTCATACAGCTTGAATTTTTAAGGATGGTTCCTTTTTTTACCAGGCAATTGCTGATGGTGCGGTGTTATTCCGTTCTCTTCGTCTCTTCAAACCTGGCCTTGGCTTTATAAATGAAAAGTGCGCGCAGCTTATCCCAGAAATCGCCTCCCAGCACAAAAAGACTTGTAAGAAACATCACATCGGATGCAATAATGATGATGTAACGGGTTGAAAAGGATATGGGTACGAGGTGTGGCATGAAGGAGATCATGTAATTGGGAAGGAAAGGGAGCACAAACATAACCAGCCCGATATTATACCGCAAAGGAGTGATCTGGTGGGGCTTGGCTACTTTATGATAGAAGTAATGCATCTTGTAGTTGATCCAGGCATACGAAGCTTTGCCAAGGATGGCAATGCTGCCGATTTTCATCAGGGGTGCGCTGATCCAGAAAACACCCAGTACAAAACCCTTCCAGAATGAATCGGTAATAAATTCCCGAAGCAGCAACCCTGTGGGCAGCATGAAAAAAGATGCGATGAAAACAACCAACCCCACATAAAAACGAAACCCGGGGTCCTCCGGTGCCTTCATCTCAGTTGGACGGTGAATGAACATACACTTTTACTTTGTGACCCTGTGACTTTGTGACCCTGTGACTTTGTGACTCTGTGACCCTGTTACCCTATCACACCTCATTTCAGAGAAAGAACATCGCCACACCGGACACTGCCAGCACAGCCCCGGCTACCTCCTTTAACGTTACTTTTTCTTTGTATAGTATCATGGACGGGGGAATAATTAACACGGGAACAATGGACATGATGGTCGAAGCAATCCCGGTATCGGCATATTTGATCGAAATCAGTGAAAAGGAGACCCCCAGGAAAGGTCCGAAAAATGCTCCCAGCGAAAGCTGCAGCATGGGCTTGCGCATACTGAGCGCCCTGAATGCATGTTTCCAGAACCCCATGATGGTGAACAGCACTGCGAATCCTGCAATTCCGGCAATGACCCGGATTTGTGTGGAGGCAAATGTATCATAGCCCTGCATGCCCACCTTGCTGAGCACCAGTCCGACCGCCTGGCCGGCTGCACCGCCGAGCCCCAGGAAAATTCCCCACAGCGGGTAGTTGAATTTCACCTTTCTGAACCCGCCGTTGCTCTCTGCTGCCGTGTGTCTTTTCAATACCACCAGCGCGATGCCCGAAATTGTAAGTGCCATGCCTGCCCAGCTTTTCCATGAGAGGGTTTCGCCCAGTACCAGCCAGCCGATCAATGCCGTCATGGGAGGTGCCAGTGCCATCAGCAGCATCGAAATCCGGGCACCGACAACTACAAAAGCCTGGAAAAGGCACAAGTCGCCGAACACAAACCCGATCAGTCCCGAAAGGGTAAGGTACAGCCATGCATGGGGTGAAGCATCGACAGGTAAAAGAGTTCCGCGGTAAAAAAAGACAAACAATGTCAGGAAACAAAAACCGGCCATTAACCGCAGCAGGTTAACCACCATGGAGCCGATTTTACGGCTGGCTGCTTCAAATGCAAGAGCAGTTATGGTCCAGAACACGGCTGTAAGCAGGGCGGCCAGTTCGCCGGGATGGTTCATCAAATTTTTTTCCTCCTTGTTATTTGCCTGAAAGCCAGTCTTCGGGGTTTTGGATCACCTTGCCCCGCCATAGCTCAAAATGCAGTTCCGATTTCTGGTCCCCCGAATTTGCATGGACCTTCCCTATTGTCTGCTTCACGGAGACCTCCTGGCCGTCGCGCACACTCACATCGTCAAGATTCGAATAAACGGTCAGGTACTCCCCGTGCCGGATGATCACAACACTGTTGAGCGTTGGAAATGACATCACCCTGCTCACCTTCCCGCCAAACACAGATTTTACTGCCGATCCCTGGTCGGTCATGATATCGATGCCATTGTTTTTGACTTTGACATGTTCCAGCACCGGGTGTGCATGTTCGCCAAAACTGCCCGAGATGAAGCCCCGGTCGCATGGCCATGGCAATCGCCCGCGGTTGGCCGAAAAGGTTGAGGAAAGTTCCTTCTCCTTCGTCGTATAATCCATGGCTGCGTGCGCTGCTGCCGCTTTTGGCGCAGCGGTTGTCTTATTCAGCTTTGACTCCTTTTTCCGCATCCGCTCTTCGGAGGCTTTGATATCGTCGGCAATCAGCTTTTCGATGGCATTTTCGAGTTTCTGAGCCGCCTGCTGCTTGGTTTTAAGGGTTGCGAGCAATTGCTTTTCCCTGGAGGATAATTCTTTAACCGTATTGGTCTTCTCTGTTTTTTCACGGTCAAGCTTCTGCTTTTCCGACAGTTTGGACTGGACCAGGGTGAGTTTCTGGTTCTTTACATCTGCGAGGTTCATGCGATGCACATTGATCGCTTTTTGCGTCGATTCTATCCGTTCAGCCTGGTGTCGCCGGTAAGATGCATACTGCTGGTAATATTTCAACCGCTGGTACGCCTGGTTGAAATCCCTGGCAGAAAATATGAACATCAGTTTGTTGTGGCCATTCATGGTGCGGTAGGCATACGCGATCATCCGGGCGTACTCCGACTTCATGCCGTGAAGCTGGGCCGACATGCGGTTGATCTGGATGCTGTCGACCGCCATGGTTACCTGTACATCATTCAGCTCACGGTTTATGGCATTGATCAGTGCTTCCCGGCTTTTGATCTGTTTTGCCAGGATTTGCAGTTTGTTCAGCGATGTTTCCTTGTTTTGCCGGGTCTTTTCCAGCAGGTCGGTGGTGTACCGGATCTCCTCCTCCAGTTTCTGTTTCGTCCGCTGGAGCTTGTCCTTATCTTTGGCCGATTGTGCAAAACCCGCCACCATCAGGAATGAGCAAAGCACCGCAAGCAGCCATGTGGCATGCATCAACCTGCTTAAGTGTAGCTTCC
Source organism: Bacteroidota bacterium (assembly GCA_026391835.1). Lineage (GTDB taxonomy): Bacteria > Bacteroidota > Bacteroidia > Bacteroidales > FEN-979 > CAIVAT01. The sequence continues at coordinate 5,310 of JAPLDF010000032.1, read as the reverse complement.
GTCTGATCATCGGAACAAAGTTTTATTTGACCCGCTGATAACTGGCTGGGATTTTAAAAGGAAATTGCAAAGGAATGTTGAGTGTCATCTTCGAAAAATCAGCTTTGACCCTGATGGTGTTATCGGCCCAGACGGTGTAGGTCATCTTCCTGGGGAAAAGCTGGTCATCCAGCTGCTCAAAACCATCATAGGTTGACTCCAGCCTGATGTTATCGCGGCGGATCTCTTTCACATCGGCATGGGTTATTTTAAAGTTCACCGGGTCAAGCCATATGTTCTGAATAAATATCTTCAGATTTTCCTCCTGGCTGCGGACAAATTTCTTCAGTTTATGACGTTCCCCCGTCGACAGTTTATATTCGCCACGGTCAATGGAAGCCCTGAATTTCCCATTCTCATAAAACTGGAGGTCGTTGCCCAGCAGGAATGCCTGCAACAGGTCAAAGTCAATGTTGGTGTTTAAAAACTTGTTAACATACTCATAGTCACCCACAAAGTACGTATCATTGAGCCGGTTGATCATCTTCACCGAATCCTGGGAGATCATCAGCCTCACCGCCTCGATGCCCAGCATGGGCGTGAGTGAAATCCATATGAGGCTGTCTTTCCGTATGCGAATCTGTCCGTTGAAAGAATTTTCCTTTCCCTTGTTCGAATATTCAGCCGAAAATTTCGCAGAGAACCAGTCGAATTTCAATTCCTTTTCCTTCAGTTTGGCAAATAAAAAATCTGCGCCCTCTTCCTTGATAGGTGCTTTCATTACTTTTCGCGCAGGACTGCAGGAGGCCATAAAAAACAGTGGTGCCAGCAATAACAGTTGATACCGGCGCAGTCTTTGGAAGTAAACCATCATGGGTTATTGGTAATATTTCTTTTCGTTGATCTTTTTATCAAGGCGTTCGGAGCCCGGTCCCTTTTTCTTTGCTTTAAGCCAGTATTCCATGGCCCCGGTGGCATCATCAAGTTTGTACAGCACATCGCCGTAATGCTCGAGCACTTCGGCACTTGCATCTTCCTTGCTTTGCACTGCTTTTAATATCCATTCGGCGGCTTCCTTGTATTTCCGCTGTTTGAACAGCACCCAGCCGTATGTATCCTGGAATGAAGCATTTTCCGGATCAATCGTGACGGCCTTTTTTGACATCTTTTCCGCTTTGTCGAGTTCACTTCCATCCAGTGAAAGATAGTAGGCATAATTGTTCAGCACATAGCCGTTGTCGTCTTTCAACTTGAGCGATCGCTCGTATGCCATGTATGCTTCGGCATCCTTTTTCATGGCATGCAGGGCATCACCCTGGTACATGTAGAACTGTGCCAGCAGCTCGTTGTTGTCAACCACCAGGTTCGCTCCTGCCGCCAGGGCTTTCAGGGCAGCCTCATTCTTTTTTAGCTGGAGGTTCGCCAGCCCGGCAAACATGAAGGGAAGCGGCTGTTCGGGAAAAAGTTCAGTGGCCTTGGTGCTGTAAGTAAGCAGATGCTCAAATTCACTCACCTGGAGGTCGAGCTGGAGAACCTGTTCCCATATGGCATAGCGGCTGCTGTCAAGTGAAAGTACTTTGAGAAAGGCAGTCCTTGCTTCAGGAATTTTCTTATCCTGTACGAGCAGGTCGCCATAGATCGAAAAGACCTTGGGATCCTTAGGATGCGTTTCGATCAGGATTTTTGACAGCGTGAATGCCTGCTCCTTGAGGTCGTTGTAAATCTGGTTGACCGTATAAAAGGAGAGCAGGATATTTACTTTGGTATCCACCTCGAGGTTGGGGTTTGCAAAACCGAGCCTGAGCTCTTCAAATGCCTTTTCCTTGTTGCCTGTTTTACGGTAATAATCGGCCATCGACATGTGGATATAGGCATTGTCGGGATCCATCACGGCAATTTTCTGGTAGGTCTCCAGCGCCTTATCCTGCATGTTGTTCGCCATGTAAAACTCGGCAAGAATCGAATAATACCTTGGTTCATCCGGAAATGCGGCAATCAGTTTTTTTATCTCCCGTTCGGCTCCCTTCGGATCGTTGAGATGCAGGTAAATTTTCTGCTTCTGAATGGTGATCTCCTCTGAAACGCCGGCTTTATCATCAATCAGGTTATAGGTTTTGATGGCATCCTGGTATTTTTCCACCTGGAGGTAAAGGGCGGCTAGCTGGTAAAGATAATCGAGGTTTCCCGGGTATTTCGCGATAATCTTTTCATAGATGGAAACAGCCTCGGCAAATTGGGCTGTACCCTGGCAGAGTTCAGCAAAAAAGAGGGAATACCAGATGTTTTCGGGGTCGAGTTTACACGCCATACGGCACATCCTCACGGCCTCTTCAAAGTTTTTTTGCTCGGCGTCCAGCCTTGCCAGTTCAAAATAACCGACAGGATCATCTTCATAGCGGCTGATGTACTGGCGGAATAAATCCTGGGCCCCCTTGCTGTTTCCGATTACTGCCTCTTTCTTTGCATTGATCAGCATTCCCACATTCCCCACATTTACGGCGGAAGCTTCCTGCTGTTCCTTTTTTGATTTTTTCTTATTCTGCTTTTGCTGTTCAGGCGTGTTAACCCCAGCAAATGCAACGGTCTCCGCCTTTACTGCATATTGGCCAAAAAAACCAAAAGAAAAAACAAAAAATATGATAGTGATGAACCCCTTCATTCGTAATTTGTAATTTATAATTCGTAATTATTTGACCCCTGTATGCCCAAATCCCCCCGCCCCCCTGGCGGTGCCGGCAAGTTCTTCAACTTCGACCCATTCAGCCTGTTCATGCGCGGCGATGATCATCTGGGCTATACGTTCGCCATTGCTTATGACAAATTCCTCGGCCGACAAATTCACCAGGATCACCTTGATCTCCCCGCGGTAATCAGAGTCGATCGTTCCCGGCGTATTCAGCAGGGTGATGCCTTTTTTGATAGCCAGTCCGCTCCGGGGCCTGATTTGTGCTTCGTACCCCATCGGGATCTCTATGAATAAGCCTGTCGGAACAAGAACCCTTCCAAGTGGTTTAAGGATAATATCCTCATCGAGGCTTGCACGCAGATCCATCCCTGCCGAAGCGACGGTTTCGTAGGCAGGCAACGAATGTTTGGAGTGGTTGACAATCCTGATCTTCATAGCGGTAAGTGAGGGTGCAAAGGTAATAAAAATCTTGGTTTACAGAGAAGACGCTGAGCGCGGTTTTTCGACAAGGTATGCGGCGCAGGCGAAAAAGACCAGCAGCAGCGAATGGAACAGCACCCGCAGGAACAGACCGCCGGGAACAACATAAACACTGACCAGGTACAGAAAGAAAGCCAGGCCAAGATATCCGAAGAATTTTCCAAGGTTGTAATTCACCGGGAAGAAGCGCTGTCCGACAAGGTAGGAAATCACCATCATGACGCCGTAACAGATAAAGGTTGCCCAGGCGGAACCAAGGTACCCGTGTATAAGGTGATCCGTACCCATCGGAATCCACCAGAAATTCAGTGTGAGCGTGATCACTGCGCCTATGATCGAAAGCCATGCACCCCAGGCAGTCTTTGACGTAAGCTTGTACCAGATCGAAAGGTTGTAATAAACGCCAAGAAAAAGGTTGGCCATCATCAGGATGGGGATGACACCCTTGCCCTCCCAATAGTTTTTCCCGATGAGGTAATGAAGGATGAAATCATCGAGATAGACCATGGTAGCCAAAAATATGAATGAAACGACAATGATGAAATAATCCATGATCCGGGCGTATAAAATTTTGGCGTCCTTCTCTTTGGCTGCAGCAAAAAAGAAGGGTTCGGCCGCATATTTGTAAGCCTGGATGAAGATGGTCATCAGGATGGAAATCTTGTAACACGCACTGTAGATGCCAACCTGGTACGCTGCAATATCTTTTGGAAGCAGGTACCTGAGAAGCAGCCGGTCGAAGGTTTCATTCACCATGCCTGCCATCCCTGCAAAAAGCAATGGGAACGCATAGATCAGCATGGTTTTCAGCAGTTTCGTGTCGAGTTTCCACCGGATGCCGGCAAACTGTGGAATTAACAGGATGAGGGTAACGGTGCTGGCAACAAGATTCGAAATGAAAATATATTCAATGCCCCATCCCGGACGGTAAACAATATGGATGAAACCGCTCAGGAAACTCCATGAATCATGGCTGAGGACGAACGGGCAGAAAAGCAGGAAAAAGATGTTGAGCCCGAAGTTGACCGAGATGTTTGTCACATTGATGGCCACGAAACGCACAGCCTTGTTCCGGGCCCTGAGCCGGGCAAACGGGATCTTCGAAAGCGCATCGAGGCCAAGGAACCAGGCAAACCATAGAACATATTCCGGGTGATCGGCGTAGTCAATCCAGCCGGCAATCGGCTGCGCGAAAACAGAAGCAAAAAACAGGAAGACCACCGAGGAGAAGATCAGCGAGATCATCCCTGTGCTGAAAACCTTCTCTTTGTCATGGTCGCTTTCATTGAAGCGAAAAAAAGAGGTTTCCATTCCATAGGTCAGGATGACCGTGAGAAACGAAGCATAGGCGTAAAATACGCTTACCGTTCCATATTCACCGGGCAAAAACACACGTGTATAAACCGGAACAAGCAAATACCCGAGAATGCGTCCGAGAACACTTGATAGTCCATAGATAGCAGTTTGCCCTGCGAGTTTTTTCAGCGGATTCATCAGCGCAAAAGTATTTGTTTTCGGTTGAATTAACACAATTTGTTGAAGCTTATTGTGCGGTACATAATGGCGCACCTACGGAGCGCCCTGATCGTTGGTTGCCACCGTGCTACCATAATCAGGCACCTACGGAGCCGGGAGATAATTGTCCGCCGCTACATTGCAACGTCATTCCAATAAATAGCATCTAATTACGAGCCATTCGTCCCATCGGATCGCAATGATGGCGGCATATACAATTACGAATTTTTCGCTCCGTAGGAGCGCCATTATGGTAGCACATAGGCGATTGCGAATCATTTGCTCCGTAGGTGCAAAATTTTTTAATTGCTTGTATTACCTTTTTGAAAATAACGGATTAAGCATAAAAATCAACCATTATGACAAACACATACAGTCAAATCAGCATGCACTTTGTTTTCGCCGTAAAATATCGTGAAGCACTCATCCTTCCTGCATTCCGAAGTGAATTATTCCGATACATCTATGGAATTATAGAAGGGAAAAACCAAAAATCATTTGCGGTCAATGGCATGTCTGATCATGTGCATATTTTCGCAGGCATCTCTCCTTCAATTTTTATTCCTGATTTTGTCAGGGATATTAAATCCGACTCTTCCATGTTTGTTAACACGAATAATTTATCTCTCAGGCGATTTCACTGGCAGGAG
>JAPLDF010000057.1 GCA_026391835.1 Bacteroidota bacterium | reverse complement strand
TGCAAACCAAACCATCTGCCATGGAGCCGTCCCGGCCATGCTGCATGCAACACCACCCGCGGGCGGAAGCGGCATTTATGTTTACCAGTGGCAATCGGGGTACACGATCAGTTCATTTTTCGATGTTTTCCTGGAAATGTCACTTGGTTACCAGCCGGGTCCGGTTAACCAGACAACGTATTATCGTCTCAGGCAGGTGGATACCCAGTTCCATGATACGGTGTATACCAACATCGTCACCATTGCTGTGAACCCGCCCATGGCAGCCGGCAGCACAGGCGATTTCCAGGTCATCGGTTACAACACGGTACCCCTGCCGGTCCATTCGCTGCCTGCCACCGGTGGCAGCGGCAATTTTACCTACCAGTGGAAATACCACGAATGCGACTGTGGTCCTTTGCCGTGTGATTCACTGGTATGCGGTCCCGGTTGCACCGGGTCACCCTGGCTGCTGATCCCGGGTGCCACAAACCTTGTGTATCAGCCGGGAGTATTGACCCACGGCAAGTGCTACCGGATGTATGCAACGGATGTCTCGTGCAATCAAACCGTCGGTTCCGGCTATGTGCATATTTATGTCAGTCCGCAACTTGTGCCCGGAACTGCTGTTGCAAACCAAACCATCTGCCATGGAGCCGTCCCGGCCATGCTGCATGCAACACCACCCGCGGGCGGAAGCGGCATTTATGTTTACCAGTGGCAATCGGGGTACACGATCAGTTCATTTTTTGATGTTTTCATGGAGATATCATGTGATTACCAGCCGGGGCAGGTCAACCAGACAACGTATTACCGCCTCAGGCAGGTGGATACCCAGTTCCACGATACGGTGTACACCAATGTTCTCACGGTTGGAATGCTCCCCCTGGTTGTTGCAGGTTTTGCCGGTCCAAACCAGGCAATCCCGTACAATACCCAGCCGGGATTACTTACCAGCACCCCACCGGCCAATGGTTGCGGAAGTTTTTCGTATCAATGGCAATCGGGTATTACAATCAATTCGTTTTTTGACGTCTTCATGGAGATCAGTTTGTCGTACCAGCCCGGACCTCTTACACAAACAAACTGTTACCGGCTGCGGCAGGTTGATAACATCGGGCACGACACTGTCTATACCAACATGGTTACCATAACGGTCACACCCTGGAATTGCGGCAGCCTGCTTACCGATACCCGCGATGGCAAGGTATATCCTACCGTACAGATCGCGGCGCAATGCTGGATGAAACAGAACCTGAATATCGGCACGATGATAGGAGGGACCCAGAACCAGCTTAACAACCAGGTCATTGAAAAATATTGTTACAACAACCTGGAGGCTAACTGCAACATTTACGGCGGGCTTTATCAATGGGATGAATACATGAACTACACCCCTTCGGGCACTGCAGTTCCGAGTGGCCGGCAAGGGCTTTGTCCCGATGGCTGGCACATTCCTTCCGACGCCGAATGGTGCCTGATGGAGACCTTCCTGGATGCAACAGTCAATTGCAGCGGTATCGCCTGGATCGGGACCGATGCAGGAGGCAAAATGAAGGAGGCCGGAACCAGCCACTGGGCCAGTCCCAATGCCGGTGCTACCAACTCAAGCGGTTTTACGGCACTTCCCGGTGGCAACAGAACGGTTGCTGCTGCATTCGTAAATATGGCCAGCATCACATATTACTGGACCTCTGCAGAAACCTCCGGAACCTTTGCGATGGGGCGCAGCCTCTATAATTATAACGCCCCGGCCTACCGGCATGATGACAATAAAAGAAACGGATTCTCAGGACGCTGCCTGAAAGATTAGGCAAGCCAGCCACCCCAAATATCGGGGCGAAAACACCCAGGCCGAAGTTTATTTGTATATTTATCGTTTTATAGCGTTCCTGGCTATATGGATATTCCATATGACCATCAATAAAATAACTTATTACTGAATGAGTCGTATTCTCCTGATTTCATTGACGATTATGGCCATGCTGGTATTCTTCACGTCCTGTAAAAAAAAGAGTGAAGAGACAAGCCATGGAACCCCGTCGGATGACATCGTGTATACAGACATTTCCCCGGATACGGCCGTTACGTCTGTAAGATCCTGGCAGGTTATTCCCTATGGGAGTCTCCCGGTTCCTAAGGATTCCTCCGCAGCAATTTTACTGGACCTTGACCAGGATCATACCATCGATATCAGCATTGATGCAACCACATATTATAAGATTGTCAGTGCAAGTAACCCGGAAGCAAATTATAATTTTCAAGCCGGGATATCCATGGGTGATAAAGATTCTGTTGCTTTCAGGGGAATTTCATACGGTACCTGCAGCATTGCAAAGCCTTTTCCGGCCGACTCAGTAATTTCAGACAAGTCCGGCTTTACCCGCCATGCGATTATTTATTCGCAGGGCTCGTTTCCTCTTTGTATCATTGCCGCCCACCAGGGATATATATATTACGGATTCAAACTATTCAGGAATGGAGGGTACATGTTTGGCTGGATCCAGATCAGGTTTGTATCAATGTGCCTGACCATAAAGGCATATGCAATAAACCGTACAATTGGCAGGCCGGTCAGGGCCGGTCAGAAACAATGACAACAGGTACTATGCAAAAATATGCTGTGAATGAAAAAAACACTTGTTAATAACCTGGTCTTATGGTCGTTGTTGTCGCTTTCCGCACCATCCTTTGGTCAGCTGCAGGTGGCGATGACGATTGACGATGTACCCAACACGATAATATATAAAAAGGACAACTTTTCGCCGATACTTTTAAATAAGCTGGACGCATTAAAAATCCCTGTGACAATTTTTATTGTAGAGGGAAATATATTCAAAACCGACTCGGTTGTGAAAAATTTTTCATTGCTGAACCAGTGGATAAAAAGAGATTTTGTTACCCCGGGAACCCACACCTATGCACATTCGCGGTATTCAGAGGCGGGTACGGATTCATTTACAAGAGACATAATCAAAGGCGAAGGCATTACGAGGGAACTGGCCGGGAAGTACCATAAATCCCTCTCTTATTTCCGTTTCCCGTACAATGACCTGGGGGCCGATTCATTGCAACACCTGGAGATCAGCAACTACCTGAAATCCAAAGATTACACCATAGCGCCATTCACAATTGAAAGTTCCGACTATGTTTTTAACCTCCTGTATACCCATTATATCGACCTGCAACAACACGACAAAGCAATTGCTGTGGCCAATTTGTACATCACCACCACGCTGGAATATTTTGATTTTTTTGATTCACTTTCAATGTCACAATATGGACGGCACATCAGACAAATTTTTCTGTGCCATGACAATGTCTTAAATGCCGAGTATATAGATACCCTGGTTAATAAACTCAAATTAAAAGGCTATTCCTTTATTGGTTTACCAGAAGCCCTCGGCGACGAAGTGTATAAACAACCTGACCTGTATAATAAAAAATGGGGCATTTCATGGATATACAGGTGGATGCATGATCAGCCTGACCGGGCTGCCCTGATGCGCCGGGAACCTGATATGGATTCGGTCCTTGAAGAATACAACTTGCTTAAAAATTTAAAAAAATAGAACTGCCCTTTACCCTGCAAAAGCCCCCTGACACACTTTTTTGAACAGACTCAGAAGCATGGTGAACCACCGGCGTTATCCCCCATGAATTCCTCTTGATCCGTGCCTGGCCATGCAATAATGTTGTAGGGCCATCCAATAATGTTGCAGGGAATGCCATGATGTTGTAGGGCCATGCCATGATGTTGTAGGGCCATGCCATGATGTTGTAGGGCCATGCCATGATGTTGTAGGGCCATGCCATGATGTTGTAGGGCCATGCCATGGCATGGCCCTACCGGCAACCGGTAATAATCCGGTAGGGACACGCCATGGCGTGTCCCCACACCATATGTGTCCCCATCAACAGGCATATTCCCACCATCATCCATTTCGCCGCAATTACAATCACCAAAATCCAACTGTGATCACTCACAAATATTCCATCTGTAATGGCCATATCCAACCATAAGATTCAGTACAATTGATTTTTCATGTCCGGCAAGTTGCAGGAGTTGTGAGATATCCAATATATGTCCATCGGTGAAGCCGAAAATTACAGGTATTATTGGCAGCCTGGCTGGAATACAGGCAAACCAGGCTGGTTGGATACTTAAAACCCCGGATGGCCAGGGAATTTTAAGGTAAAATATTGGAATCCCGATTGGCAAAAGATCATTTATGGCAACAGCAATTCCAATTAAAAAAGATATAAGACGCAAATGTTGATGGTGTCTACCTGGACCTGATTGATGCTTTTAAACATTATGAAAAATACTGCTGCCACTAAATACTTGTACCCTGGGGAATTAACAACTCATGGAAAAATCACGACCCAGGCCTTGTTTCATTGATCAACTGTTCAAGATCGTTATCTTCGAAACCAAACTGGTTCCCGATACTTTTTATAAATAGTTTTTCTGATATATGAAGCTCACCATCGCATGTTGCAATAAGCACCAGGTTTTTGAGCAGTTCCACGGATTGTTCAGGGTTGTTGAGGAAAAGTGAATAATCAACCTTTTCCATGTGATCAGCATTGAGTTTTTCAATTAACCCGGCTTTTAGATGTTCATCAAGCAATGAATTGCTGATCAGGGTGTCAAATAGATGAATCTCTTCATCTTTCCTGGCGCCATCAACCTTTATGATATTTATATAGGAATAGAATTTCAACAATTCAATGTTTGGATAAATGGTATTCAGATCTGACGGATCAATAAAATCACCGGTAACCGGTTCATCCGGTATGGCTTTTATAAATGTATCCCGGGCATAGTTGCCAACAATATTTGTGGTGATCGCATTGATCGAAGCGCCAACCACGCCACCGAAAAACGGGACTATTTTAACAAGGTTTACGGCTCCTTTGGATCCGAATTTTGTCACCAGCCTGAAACCAACCATCTGGTTGATCTTCACCAGCACTTCTCCAGGGATTCGTGTTACCAGGGTCTTCCCTGTTTTTAGCCCGATCTGGATCCCGGCATCCTTCAAAATATCCTTCGCCGATTCCCCGACCAGGCACATATACACCATGGTTTTTACCCTGTCACTCTTGATATCATATCCGCCCAGGTGGGCAATTGCAGCAATCATGCGTATCTGAACATAAACAGAAGTTGCAAGATCGGCCGGAATTGCGAAAGGCAACGTGATAATTCCCCCGAGGCCCGTCAAAAAACCTGATGTTGCTGTTTTGGATATCTGCCACCGGATCAATGAATTTACTTTGTCCTCCATGGTGCCATCCTGGTGATCATAATCGCGAGCCAGCTCGATGGCACTCCCCATGCCGGGCAAGCCGGTTAAGGACTGTTCATAGGCCCAGTTAAGGAGCTGAAGTACTTTACCTGTTTCTTCACTTTTATTTAAAACCATATTGCCGGGCCTTGGATTTTATCTGGTGCGAATGTTCCTGGTGACTTTTTTCGCGTTTTTTTTGCGAAAATCTTTCCAAACGTGAGTTGCGAAGAACAAATATAAAAATATTTGATTAATCGGAATCATGCCGGTAGAGGTAGCTTTTATTCTCAATGACACTTCCCCGGCCTTCCCCTTTGAGGCTATTCAAATCATGAGAGAATTATTGCTGAAAGACAAAAAAGAATGGCCCAATATTTTGGATTAATTATAGCATGAAACATAACTAAGCTGAAGATGAGGCATAAAAAAAGGAGGCCGTTAAGCCTCCTTGGTGAACCTGGCCGTCCATTTTAGAAATACAAGGCAAATAAAGGATAATCACTTTAGAAATACAAGATTATTTTGATAATATGGCTTTAGAAAAGCAAGGTAAGACGGTTTTCTGAGATCGGATTGGAAGGATTTTACCCGGGTACCGAATAGGCCATACAGAAATGGATCCAGAACTTCCGGATCGGCTTCAAAGGGATTGGCTAATGATTGCATCTTGCAGGGAATGAGAGGGGCGAGAGACAATGGTGGCTGGCAGAGGGGGTTACGGGAAACCGGAAATTATTTTAATGGAATGAGAAAAAGTGGACCCATCCGGCTTTCTGTGTGTGATTATTCTAATGATGTTTCTAAATATGTGCGCCAAAATATGTCAACTTCCCTGGCAAGTTTCCCGCCATTCAATGATTCAATGTAAAGTGTTGATATATCTTGTTATTTTTTTCTGTAATGATAAGTCAATTTCGTTTCCTTACATTTGGCTACTCTTATAAATGACCTGAGAGAATCAGAAGCTTACATGAAAGAATCGTAATATTCCATTTTATAACCCAAACAAAATTTTGAAGTATGAAAAAATCATCCTTTTTTATTTCACTGCTTCTGCTCTTTTGCAGCGCCTTGTTTGCCCAGGTATGCATAAACACCGACAACAGTTTGCCGGATAATTCGGCGATGCTCGATGTGAAATCTACCTCAAAGGGGCTGCTTATCCCAAGGATGACCCAAACCGAAATTGAAGCAATTATGGACCCTGCTAATGGCTTAGTGGTATTTTGTACCACCAGCAGTACATTTTTCTCTTACATATCGAATGTCAACAAGTGGAAGGAAATGGCCTTTGGACCCAATTATCTTAACCCAGGGGGGGGAGGCTTCGTTTGTGGTTCTTCCATCACGATTAACCATGTCATTTCAGGCGGTGCAGCACCTGTTGACAAAACAGTGACATATGGTACTGTAAATAATATTACGGGCGAACCTATCAAATGCTGGATTACCAGTAACCTTGGCGCTGATCACCAGGCAACCGCTTTGAATGATGCCACCGAGGCTTCGGCAGGGTGGTATTGGCAGTTTAATCGTAAGCAGGGTTATAAACATGATGGTACGATCAGGACACCAAATAACACTTGGATATTCTCGATAAGTGAGAATTTCAGTTGGCAGGCTACTAATGATCCCTGTAACATTGAGTTTGGCACTATATGGCGTATCCCTACTTATACGGAGTGGGATAATGTTGACAATACCGGCGGTTGGACCAACTGGAATGGCCCGTGGGAGTCCGGTTTGAAGCTCCATGCGGCCGGATACCTGCTCCACAGCAATGGCGTACTGAACGAACGCGGCACAGGCGGCTACTACTGGAGTAGTAGGCAGATCGATGCCACCTACGGCTGGGGTCTTGGCTTCTCCAGTGGGAGCAGCAGCGTGAACAACGGTTACAAGCCGTTCGGCTTCTCCGTCCGCTGTGTCCGAGATAATTGAGCGCCGTGAGAGTCCAGCAACGAAGGGCGCACACCCTTTCAGCTGGGTTCGTAACTGTTGCAATGATGATAGATTTTAAATTGAGTGTTTATAAGTAAACATTAAACAAACAATTGAAAATGGCCTATCGGTATCGGCTATCAGCAGCAGGTACCAAACCACCCTGCGGTGCTTCCCGACAATGCGGGAGGTACTGAGCAGACAGGGAGCAAGGGAGGACTTGAGTCTTTCAGGTGGGTACACAGGAGCTGAACGAAAGTAAACCGTCGAAGAAGTGTCGAAAACTGAGATAAACAATGACTATAACTGCGTCTTAATTGTGGCAAAGGAAAAGTACAGCGAATACCTGAATAGTCAGCTGTACAGTCATTCGTCATATAGGCGGCAGGAACTGTGTACAGGCGTTGCAACGGAACACGGGAAGCAATCTTGCAATGGAAATTGAAAAGATACAAGCGATGAACTCGTGAGGTCAAAAGTAGAGAAGTGCAAGGTTGTGACGGATGAAGTCGTAGTAGTGATGACAACCATGGAAACATGGAAAGAGCGAAGGGCTTCACATAACAGGTTTTAGAATGTAACACAACTGTAAAGCAGGATGATGTTCGATCTAAGATCAAAATCAATAGGGATAACCAAAGACCAGGTATGGGCTGCGTGGAAACGTATCAAACAGGGCGGTAAAGGTGTTGGCGCAGACAACATCACGATCGAAATAATTGAGAAGAATCCACGGAAGCATTTATACCCGGTATGGAATCGGATGGCCAGCGGGAGTTATCATCCACCGGCGGTACGGGAAGTGTCCATACCGAAAGCCAATGGGAAAGAACGCTTACTTGGAATACCCACGATGTGCGATCGGGTAGAACAGGAGGTGATCAGAGCGGAACTGGAACAAGAGCTGGAACCGCACTTTCACCCAAGTTCATACGGATACCGACCGGGCAAGAGTGCGCATCAGGCATTGGAAGCCTGTGCAAAGAACTGCTGGGAGAGATGGTACGTTGTTGACTTAGACATACAAGGGTTCTTTGACAACATTGACCATGCAAAGATGATGGCGATGTTGCGAAAGTACACAACAAAGAAGCACATCTTACTTTATTGTGAAAGATGGTTAAAAGCGCCGGTACTCCGGATCAATGGGGAACTGGATACAGAAAGGCGGAAAGGCACGCCACAAGGTGGAGTTATCAGTCCACTCTTGGCAAACCTTTATCTTCATGAAGTATTCGATAGCTGGATGCAAGAAAACCATTCGATCATGGTATTTGAAAGATACGCTGATGATATTGTGATACATACACGCAGTATTGAACAATCGGAGTATATTTTGGACAAGTTACGGGTCCGGCTATGGCTTTACGATCTGACGTTAAATGAAGAAAAGACTCGGATTGTATATTGTTATCGGAGGGCACGTTTCTTCAAAGCGCCCAAAGACATTCCTGTGAGCTTTGATTTTCTCGGGTTCACATTCAAGCCACGTCGCTGCAAACGCGATGATGGACAGTTGTTTTGGGGCTTTCGTCCGGCTGTGAGTGTTAAGAATCTGAAACGCATGAATGCAGAATTGTTAGCGATGCATAGATTGGTGAGGATGACAATTACAGAAGTTGCAACAAAAATAGCTTCGAAAGTCAGGGGCTGGATCAGGTACTATGGCCACACCCGTAAATCAGGCTTAACCCCATTGTTTGAAAGGATAAATGAGCGTTTAGCCAAATGGGTCCGAAACAAGTACAAAATCATAAGCTGGCCGAAATGCTTTGCATGGATTAGACGGGTAAGTAAATCATATCCAACGATGTTTGTACATTGGGAATATGGATGGTTACCATAAGATTGTTATGAAGAGCCGTATGATGGGAGACTATCAAGTACGATTCTGTGAGAGGCTGGGGCTGAAATGCCCCGGCCTACTCGACAATTTATTAGAAGTATTTTGAATAATGCCGCGTTTACATTCCAGCGTTTAAGGTGTCATTAATTGTCTGTATCAGATTTGTGTTTTTTGAGGGTGACGGTTTAGTAGGGTGATCCTTCCCCATAAAACACTGATACAGCCTATGTTTCAAACTTCCGAAGATCACCGAAAAATCGCACACATTCATCCCATTCGAGATTGGTTGACGAACCCCTTACAGTAGATCACACCAAGGCTGATCCGAGGATTCAGGAAATAATTTGCACTGTTATAATTTTATATCTTTGCTGGTACCATACTACATCTGATGCTGTTGTACATCTCCATTCTCGGCATTTTATTATCCACCATTCTTTTTACCTTCACTGTAAGGCTGTACCGATCGTCGGTTTACCTGGCCTGTTTTTTTTTCCTGACCAGCCTGTATGGCCTTAATATTTATATCCTCTATTATTCAAAATCCGAATTTTTGGTCAGCATCGTTCTGGTTTATACCAATTTCTCCTTATTTCTCCATGGACCAATGCTATACTGGTACATCAGGAGTACTTTGACCGACAACCCGCGTCTCAGGAGAAGCGATGCCTGGCATTTACTCCCCGCTGCGATTTTCCTTCTCTTCTCCCTGCCTTACATTTTTTCCCCAATGGATGAAAAACTCAGGATCGCTTCAGAACTGGTGAAGAATATTAACAACATCATTATCAGCAAGCCACCAGTACTATACCCTCTTATTCCGGCACAATTTGTAGTTCTCGGTAAGGCAATTCATGTTTTTGCATACACCTTTGTGTCAACCTGGATGCTTGCCGGCTACCTGAAGACCGGAAAAAAAAATCATATCATATCAAGTCAGCAGGGGATGACAAAATGGCTGATGGTATTGCTTGGTTTCTTGATAATATTGGCTGTCAGCGATTCTATTCTTCAGATTGAAACCATGTTTGCAAAAGATTCCGGGTTATTCTATACGCTTAATTTCCTGAGGATCTCTTCTACAATTGGTCTCGCAGGGTTCATGATATCGCCACTTTTTTTTCCGTCCATCCTGTACGGCCTTCCCAGGATCCCATCCAAAAAGGATAAACCAGGTGATCAGGAAAACCCTGTTTCCGTCGACCAAAGGAATGACCAGAAAGCTAAAGCATCTTTTCTTGAAACCGAATACCTTGATCAAATAGGGAAAATCATTGAATCGACTTTCATAGATTCCGAGCCTTACCTGCAAAGGGACTTTAACCTGGCCCGGCTCTCGGTGCTCACCGATATACCGCTTCACCACCTGGCTTACTTTTTCAGGGAGCAGATGGGATCTCCCTTCCATGATTACCGTAATCAATGGCGGATTGACCATTCGAAAAGGCTGATCCGGGATGGAAAGACAAAAGAAGTAACCCTGGAGGCCATCGGGCAGATGTCGGGCTTTTCTTCCCGCAATACGTTTTTTATCGCCTTCAAACGGATCGAAGGAATTTCCCCGGGCGAGTTTGTAAAAGGATTGACCGGTATTTCCTGATCCGCCTCTGCTAAGGGGGTATAGCCAAAGCCCCGGACCCTCTTCACGCAACTCAAGGGGCGGGAAATTCCACGCTGTAGAGAAATGATGTATCGTTTTTATTAAACCGATACATGATTAGCGGGAACCTGCTCCAACTAAATCCAGACTGATAGTATTTTAGCATGATGTTACATACATCAATGGGAACCCGGAAATCGGGTTCAGAAAGTTTCATTATACTATAAAGATAATAATCAGAACTTTATGAAGAAACTTACCTTTGTCATCCTTGCGATCCTGGGCGCTTTGCCAGCCATGTCCCAGGATAAACCCTCCGAACCAGCGAAGAGGGGCAGCAGATTCTACGCCGGAATTTCGTACGCCTACATGAAGGTGGATATGAAACTGTCGTCGCTTTCGAACTATTCGGACTGGGACGGCATGAATCCTGAAACCAGGGACTTTACCGACGACCAGGTCAAAGAGATCAACTCTTTTATCGACCGGGAAAACCAGGTGAACAACCTGGCGGTAGAATTCGGGATGAAACTGCTTGACAAGCCCGGATCCGCCTGGCAGATCACGGGTACCCTGATGGGCGGGATTGCCATGACGGATCTGAATGTGTACAATAAGAATTCGGAATCCTCGGAATTACACCTTAAATCAAATTTTTCAAAACCAAACTTCGGGATAGGGTTCAACATCGTCTATAATTTCAATCTGCATTGGGGACTTTCCCTGAATCCGTTTTTTATGGGGACGGCAGGTGCCAGCAATTCCTTTGAAGACAATATCAACCCTGACCCTGTCAACTTCTCCGTTTCCCGGACAGATAAATACCGGACTTTTTATGAGCATATAAGCCTGCTGGCGCGTTACCGGGTGGGCAACTTCGGTTTTGGCGCAGGACCCGGATTTTACTGGATCAATTCCTGGCACAAGTACACCATCGAAAGGACCAATAACACGACCGGCCTGCTCCGCATCGATGAAGCGACTACAAAGGCAATTCCTAGGTACTTTATCGACGGTACCGTGAGCGCTGAATGGCAGATCATCGATCTGCTTACGGTTTATGCCCATGCCGGGATCGGCATGGATCTGGTGATTATGACAGGCATTCATTTCAACTTTTAAATCAAACGGTTTATGATAAACAAGATATACTCCAGGTCAATGCGTCAACTGCTTGTCGCACTGCTTATCGGCCTTCCTTCCCTTGCCAAGGCCCAGGTTCAACTCTCTCCCGACCATTCATGGAAAGACGGCAGCAAAATAAACTGGTGCTCCGATGGGTACGGTACCACCTTTTGCCTTTATAACGGACTTTTGTATGCTTTCAATTACACTGACAACGGTATCCACAACGGAGCTTATCCCTACCTATATCTCGTAAATAAAAATCATGACTTTACAGACCTTGAGCCATACGGTTTGGGGCTAAAACAAAAGAACCGTATTGATAACTTCGGTTATCCAGGAGAAGTTGGGGACGAATATTACCGGCCTCCTTTACTGGGCCCAATCCTGACTTTTCAATACCAGGGAAGATTATGGTATTACCAGGTTATAAAAAACAAGTGCCAGGATCCTGTAAACTACAAAATTGCCGATACTTATTTTGAATGCTGGGCAAAAATGCCAACCTCACAGCAACAGGAATGCATGAGTTATTACTATCCGGCGGATGGTTCACCGACGGTGATCAGGTATTGTGCTTTCCAGGTCGACTCCCTGCTCTGTTTCATCTCCAGGGACAACGCTGCCAACCAATGGATGATCCAGGAATATGTCGCGGCAAGGAGCAATAATGAGGTGGTCAGGTTTCACTGGCAACACAATATTACGCTCCCTGGAACTCTGAATAGCTATACCCAGATGGGCGGCTATATTCCCAGAAAGGATTCTTTGGACCACCAGTACTTCATCTTGAGTTTTTATAACGAAAACGGGGATGCACGTTTGTGGAGGCTGACCCCCGACACGACCGGCTTCCCGCGACCCATTTCCTCGACCGATCTTGGTACCGTACTCTTTAGTAAGCCCGTCTCTGCGATATCGATAGCTCCGGGGACAATCAAGGCATGTCGCACTATCGACCAGGTTTCCGATAAATACAGCGATGACAGGATGGTTATGTTTGGCCTGAATAAAAACAAGTCCACTTACGGATATAATATGCAATACAAAGAGTATTATTTCAGTAATGAATACCTGATAACGGGCGGTTACGGTGATTTAGATCTCAGCTACAACGATGTTCCCAGCAAGGCAGGAGAAACTTTCCAGATCAAAACAGGGCTGGAACTGAAACCCATGGATTACACACCAGCACTGGATGGTAATGACGGGTACCAGTCGTTTGTCTGGGTCTTCTACCCCGACGACAACAAGAACTTCCACGGCCAGCAGTTCACTTCTGACCAGTGGAGGCTCGATCCCAAAGAGATTCCCTACAGTGATGACCTGTATAATGATGTGGCTTATGACAGTATCAGCGACATGTGGACGCTTGTCGGTGTGATTGAGGGCCCCCCGCCGGTTTCGGTCAACTGGCCGGTATGGAATGTAAAGAAACCGGATACCCCGGTGTCAACACTGGTGTTGGAAAATACATCGTCCACGAAATTAAATGTGGTCAATGCTTCCAATGACCAGTGGACAGTGGGGGAAACCATGGAATTCACCTTCAGCGGCGGATCTAAAGAGCCTTGGATGGGACTTATGGGTCCTATCCCAGGGAAAAAAGGATGGTCTCTTACCTTCAGTGAAACTCTTAAATATACCCATGCTCAGCTAAACCTCGAAAAAAGCTCCCAGGAACATACCGTGACCATGGATAACACATACGGGCTTTTCCAGTCGAGCCAGGATTCCGGCACCTTCATCTATACCGTGCCCAAGATCAAACGATACAGGTACAATGTCTATCCATGGTGGGATACCAATGACCTGAAATATCCCCTGCCTCATTCCACCCAGTACTTGTTCCGGACATACGGGATGAGCGTTGTCAACAAGCTCATGCCCCTTTCCGGGAGCCCGTTTTTCATTCCACATCCGAACGACTCCACCATGCACGACTGGAAGAGTACCGTTCGTCGCATCCAGACTTACATCATCGATCACGACAAGGGTGAAGCGCTTCACCTGGATTGGGATAATAACAGCATCGGAACCGGCGACCACCTGACCAGTACCATCGATACCACTTCCAGTACTGCCGTGTCGAAGACCTATTATTTCCGGGGATCGGCAACCTTTGAGTACAAAAATCCCTCTATTTTTAAACTCAGCAAAGCAACCGGGTTCACAGTCCTTCAAGGCAAATATACCAACGAATCATCTGTGAGCTCGCAAAACATGAATGCCATAACCTGCTCCCTGGCGAATCTACGTCTCCAATCAGATGGACTGAAGATCCCTTATCTCCATGAGGGTGTTTATCTGTTTACCTGGGATCAGGATTCTACCTTCTGGGTTTACGATTCTCTGGGCGGCAGTCGCCCCTGGTACATTGCCTACACGGTCGGTAATTCAAAAAAGATGATCCACCTTCTGTCTCCTACCGACGGATCATCCTTAGGAGAATCGGAACTGCTGTACAACTGGGAAGTGAAGGACAGCCCCCTGGCGGATTGCCGTATGGTCATTGCCAATTCACGCCAGATCGACAAGGGAACGATCATCTACCAGGAAAGAACCGACGCCATGGCGGCTTCAGGCCTCCCAAAGAACCTCTTGCAGCCTGGCAAAACCTATTACTGGGCGGTCACCGGCAAGGATGAATATGGGCAACCTGTCTGGTCGCGTACCTGGTCTTTCACCCTTAAGAAGGATGAAACAGGAACTGCAGCGGGGGACCTTAAGGCCTCAATTTATCCGAATCCCGGTAAAAGTGAAGAGATCCGCATCCTGGTCGATCCCTCAAAAGATGAACCGGTTGAGATCACCCTGTTTGATCTGAGCGGCAGGTTCATTGCAGAAGCGCAGAGTCCTCGGCAAAACTCGGCGCAGGCCGTAATCATGAAACTGCCTTCGGTGAACCTTAACCCCGGAATATATTTTCTCCGGATCAGGACATCCGGCGAACAGGTTATCAGGAAAGTGGTTATTGAATAGTGTGGATAACACGGAACATTTGGCTACCTTACACGTTACCTGGTTACATACTTTATCTTATTAGTGGTCAATAAAATGAAATGATCAGGCTTTTCAGGTGAAAGCTGGTCAAAGCCGTCGTTCATTCCAGACAACACTTAAGGCACGGTAAAAAAAACATAAAAAAAAGGAGGCCTAATTGGCCTCCCTGGTGATCAGCCTGGGGCTTGGACGGTTTCACTGTTTCGCCTATGTACGTAAGGTTTCAAGATGTCAGTTTGTTCACTGTATCAGATTTGTGTTATCTTAATCGTCATGCTGATTTTTACCCTTTACTCCATTTTTTCCCTGTATTATAATTGATATATTTGTAGTTCAGATATTGAATTGTATCAATCAGAGGGAAATCTAATGACCAAAGAAACCGCTATTAAGTTATTCAACCAAAAACAGGTACGATGCCATTGGGATATTGAGAAGGAGAAATGGTATTTCTCGATTGTTGATGTTGTTGAAGTCCTTACTGAAAGTGTCGATGCAGGAGCATATTGGCGCAAGTTAAAAGAGAGGTTGAAGAAGGAAGGAAATGAAACCGTGACAAACTGTCACAGTTTGAAAATGATAGCTGCCGATGGGAAAATGCGATTTACTGATGTTGCTGATACTGAGCAACTCTTCCGGCTGATACAATCGGTACCTTCACCAAAAGCGGAGCCATTCAAAATTTGGCTGGCACGGGTCGGAAGTGAGAGGATTGACGAAATTGAAGATCCGGAAATTGGAATTGACCGTTTGATGGAAACCTATCTGCGAAAAGGATACTCCAAAGAGTGGATCAACCAGCGGCTTAAAAGTATTGAGGTTCGCAAGGAATTAACGGATGAATGGGAAAACAGGGGTGTCGAAAAAGGCCAGGAGTTTGCCATCCTGACCGATGACATCACCAGAGCCTGGAGCGGATTCTCAACCAAACAATATAAACAATTCAAGAACCTGAAGAAAGAGAACCTTCGTGACCATATGTCTAACCTGGAACTGGTTTTAAATATGCTGGCAGAAGCAACGACAACGGAAATTTCCAGGGAGAAGAACCCTGTTGGTTTTGAAAATAGCAGAAAAATTGCAAAACAGGGTGGGACCATTGCTGGAAATACACGCAAGGC
>JAPLDF010000056.1 GCA_026391835.1 Bacteroidota bacterium | reverse complement strand
CCTCGGTTCGGGACTTTGCCTCCAGCTTCCTTCAGATTCCGCTTCGCAGCGGACACCCTTGCTCTTGGCTAATGGTTGGTAACTACCGACCTCCATAAAGGACTTGCACCTTCAAGGTTATAAGTGTGCACGGCACACAAACAAAAACCCGCGTCAAGCGCGGGTTTTCATCTGATTTTGTGCCCGGAACAGGACTCGAACCTGCACATCCATAAGGATACTAGTCCCTGAAACTAGCGCGTCTACCAATTCCGCCATCCGGGCATTCGATGGTACATTGTACCATTCAGGGGGTGCAAAAGTAACATTTTATTTCTGAAGTATGAAATATATTTGATGTCTGGCTGAAATAAACATCGCCTGTGCTCCAAAACATCACTGCCTGCTCATTTATCTCAACGATTATCAGCACCAATTCTTCACTTGTCGCTCGTCATTAGTCACTTGTCACTCGTCATTCGTAAATCGTAAATCGTAAATCGTAAATCGTAAATCGTAAATTGAACGCCCCTTTATAAATCAAAACCCAAAAAATGTAAATTTGTATGAACGTAACTACAACTTTCCCCCTAATGAAAAAACAAATTCTCCTTCTCCTTATAATCACCCTGGCCGGTTATAATGCAATTTCCCAGAACACCGCTGTCCTCAGCGGAGCTCATTACTGCCAGCAGAAAAAGGCTGCGCAGGGCGTTGTACCTGAATTGACGGATAACTCGGCATATAGCCTCCCACACACATTCGATGTGCTGAAATACACCCTCAGCATGAAACTGTACCAATGCTATTTCTCACCATATCCAAAAAACTTCAGTGCGTCCGCCATCATTCGCTTCAGGATTGACACAACCCTCGCAAGCATCAGGCTGAATGCGGTAAATTCGTCGCTGGTCATCGATTCAGTAAGGATGGCCGGATCTTCCTTTACACATACCAACAACCTGCTTACCGTGGTACTCAACCGCACCTACACCCCCGGCGAAATTGCCGAAGTAAAAATCTACTACCGTCATCTGAATGTTACCGACGGCGCATTTTTTGCCACGGGAGGCATGCTGTTCACCGACTGTGAACCGGAAGGTGCCCGCTATTGGTTCCCATGCTGGGACAAACCAGCCGATAAGGCACTGTTCGATCTCACGGCAAAAGTACCCTCAACGGTGAAATTCGCGTCGAACGGGAAACTGATGGATTCGGTTTTCTCAGCCGACACGCTGATCTACCACTGGGCAAGCATCCACAACATTGCCACCTACCTGATGGTGATGACATCCAAGATCAACTACAACCTCGACATCGTTTACTGGCACAAGCTTTCAAATCCCGCCGACAGTGTTCCCATGCGGTTTTACTACAATGCCGGCGAAAATGTGGCCAGCACCAAAGCGGTTATCAAGCCAATGACCGACTGGTATTCACAGCATTTCTGCGAACACCCTTTTCAGAAAAACGGCTTTGCTGCGCTGAACAGCGAGTTTGCATGGGGTGGCATGGAAAACCAGACGCTGACAAGCATCTGTCCCGGCTGCTGGAGCGAATCGCTTATCGCACATGAATACGCCCACCAGTGGTTCGGCGATATGATAACCTGCGACACCTGGGCCGACATCTGGCTGAATGAAGGCTTCGCCACCTGGACTGAAAATTACTGGTGGGAAAGAACGGGCGGGTATACCGCCTATAAGAACCAGATCAACAGTGATGCTTC
Organism: Bacteroidota bacterium; assembly: GCA_026391835.1. Taxonomy (GTDB): domain Bacteria; phylum Bacteroidota; class Bacteroidia; order Bacteroidales; family FEN-979; genus CAIVAT01. The sequence continues at coordinate 10,794 of JAPLDF010000056.1, read as the reverse complement.
GAGCTACCTTGGCAGCAACCCCGGGTGGGCAATATCGGTTCCGTCGTGGGCAACCACGACACCCGGAACCGGAACGCTGTTTAATTACGCGATCACCTATGCAAAAGGGGCATGCGTGCTGCATATGCTCAGGTATACCCTGGGCGATTCGCTTTTCTTCGCCACCATGCAGGCCTATTCAAACGACACGAACCTCCGGTTCCACTCGGCGTCAATTGCTGATTTCAATGACAAGGTGAACACGGTTACCGGGGCAGATTACGACTGGTTTTTCACACAATGGATCTATGCACCGAACCACCCCGTATATGCAAATCAATACTATTTTGAGCACCTTGGCGGCGGCAGCTGGGACGTCCATTTCCTGGTGAAACAAACCCAGGTCAATGCCCCGTTTTTCAAGATGCCCGTCATCCTCAAAATCCATTTCCAGGACAACACCGACAGCCTGATCAGGGTCATGAATACCGGCAATTACCAGGAGTATCTGTGGACCTTTACCAAACAACCCGCTTCATTTACCTTTGATCCCGGGAATGAAATTGTGTTAAAGCAGGCCACCCTTACCCAGGGCGTCTTTTACACAAAAACATGGACCGGTACTCTCAGTGACGACTGGAACATCGGCGGAAACTGGACTCCTGCCGGCGTTCCTGTCAATGAGAGCGTGAAAATACCCGCCAGCGCTGTCAGGATGCCAGTTGTGCGAAACACCGGCATGTCATGCGGCTCCATGCTTATCGAAAACGGAGCAGCCCTCACTGTCGCATCCGGGGTGAACCTGTCGGTTATGGGTACGGTTATCCGGCAGTAAGAAGAATCAAAACCATCGATCACCAAAAACATTATACAACCAAATGACATTAAAAATCTCGCCATGAACCTTCTTGATAAAACACGCTGGGACTATGCATATCCCTGGGGAAACATCGTCAACCCGGATACGAACAATGAAATTTGTATCACCGAGAAACTGGTCACATATCAGCCGGACGGATCAGTTCATTTTGGTTGTTCAAACTCCGCAGGGGCCGGGTGGAAAAGGGATAAGGACTGGAATATTGTTAATACCAGTACCAAATGGTGTATCGGGGCTGTGATTGCAAAGGAAGAATGCCGGTCCCATTTCGGAACATATCATTTTGTATTCAGCTTGCCCAACTTCCGCGGATCATGGCCGGCGATCTGGCTCATTGACCTGCATCCCAGCCCTCCCAGGGGGGATGGCATGGGGATGCCTCCCGAAATTGATGTCTTTGAACATTTCAGGAAAGACGGTTTTCTCACACGGTTTCATATCCTGCATACCTTTCACGAGGGGCCCACGTATGTAAACAATAAAACGATAACGAAAAAATTCTGGAGGCTCCTGCCACTCGATTTCAACGACATTGAGATGACCTTTACCTGGCTTCCAACGGGAATGGCCTGGGCCGTGAACGGCAATGTAGTCATGACCGTACCTTCAGGAACCCCGAATTTTCCACTAAAACCAATGAACCTGCTGATGAATGGTGGTTTGGGACTGGACTGGAAGCCCAATGTGGGCAAATTTGAAGATTTCGTGATCCGAAAAGCCGAGTACTTTCCAATGACTTAAAAAAAAGCCCGTAAGGAATGAACCTACGGGCTTTTTTGCACATCTCTGTGCCCGGGACAAGACTCGAACTTGCACATCCTAAGGACACTACCCCCTCAAAGTAGCGTGTCTACCAATTTCACCACCCGGGCATTACCAATTGCGAATAAGGAACGAAGAATTACGAATTGGGAGTGCAAAAGTAGTTATTTATTTCTTATTGACAAAGAATTCTGTGTTTAGAGCAAAGAAATTCCGAAAGCGACTCCCAGGCCTATAATTACAGTAATGAATTTCTGCAGGTTATAACGGTGGTTTTCTTCCGTCTCAAATAAAATTGAAGTTGAAACATGCAGGAAAATACCGATTACCACAGCAAGTATGTAGTTGAAATAGGTATCCAGCGAAATTGCCAGGGATGTGTCGAGCAGGTTGCTGAACAGCGAGCCCAGCGGAGTCATCATGGCAAAGATCAGGAGGAAGAGGAAGGCTTTGATCCTGGAACAGCCATAATGGAGATAGAGGCTCATGAGGGTGAGTGAAATCGGGATGTTGTGAACGACAATACCAATAACCAGCGTATGCTGCAGCTTGATATCAAACCCGTGCACGATGGGCATGCCTTCGAGGAAGGAGTGGATGCTGAGACCGATGAGCAGCAAAAACGGCGATGCCTTCTCGTTTTCGGCATGCGCATGCCTGTGGCCGTGTTCAGCGCCCTCCGTGATCAGTTCAAGCATGAGCTGCAACAGGAACCCAAGCAGTACGAATAACCCGGTAAACATAGCCGGTTTGCTGAAAACTTCAGGAACCAGCTTTAAAAATGTGATGCCGATCAGAAAAGCCCCGCTGAAAGCCAGCAGAAACTTCAAAACCCGCTGATCATCCTGTTTAAAAAGAAAAACCAGCGATCCGCTTCCCAGAACAGTCAGTATCAATACCAAATACACCAAAAAATTCATCGAACTCAAATTATTTACTGTAAACACATCCCCCACCCCAAAATCGTAAATCGTAAATCGTAAATCGTAAATACCCTATTGTACATCAATCACCCTGTACGCCGTACTCACCGGCACCCCCCTGAAGTTCTCCATGAACCTTTCGGAAACCCTTGCAAGGCAACCTGTTTCCATCGGCAACCCCATGTTGATAAGATCATTGACAACCTTTATATAGAACTTCTCGCTCAGCACGATCCTGTTTTCGACGCATTTGGTCATCAGCCGGGCCGTAAGGTCGATGTCGCTGCCATAATAGTCGTCGGCCCCTTCAAAAAAGGTGATGTTATGCACCTCGGTGCAGTAGTGGATCGCCACCTTGCAGTTAAGATAGAGGTCCTGGTCAGGATGGTTTTTGATCAGGAACAGCGCCGCATAGATATCTTCAAGCAACGCAAAGCAGGTGTTGTTGGAAGTTTTCTTTTGCAGCACTTCATCAGGAATAAAGAGCATCACCTCATCGCCGATGCCCTTGACGACATGCTTCTGAAAATGATTCGCATAAAGCAGGTTGTTGAATGTATTGTTCAGTTTCCTGCCCCAGTCTTTCAGGCCTCCCTGGTACTTGATGTCGGTTGACCGGTTGATATCCATAAAAAAGCATATCCCCGGACAGCGCGGAATCTCTTCCAGGTCCCGCATCATATCCTCAGAGTTCGGATCAGTGTAGTGAATATACCGTGCCATCAGAACACCTTTAATGCATCTTCGGTGGAGGCATGGATGTCAAAAATGCTTGTGAATCCCGAGATTTCAAATATTTCGGAAATGTTCTCCTGCAATCCGCACAAGGCAAACTTCCCCTTCATCAGGGTGATCTTTTTCAAGCCCATCAGCAGGATCCTCAACCCGCTGCTGCTGATATAATCCATTTTAGAACATTCCACCAGGATTTTAGTGCTGTTGTTATCGATCAGTTCCATGATCTTTTTTTCAAGAACACTATAGTTGGTAGTGTCGAGGCGGCCTGTAATCCCTATGATCACACACTGATCCGTTTTAATTTCATTGATTTCCATATATCTGATCTTTGGGTTTGGTTAAAAATTCTTGGTTAACGTGACGATGTTCTTATCGCCGTCGCGCCTGTATTCAACGCTGTCCATCATCTTCCTGACGAAATGGACGCCAAGGCCGCCAATCTGGCGTTCTTCGAGCGGTTTGTCAATTACGTCATCCACCTTGGTCTCAAGCAGGTTAAAGGGTTTGCCGTCATCCTCAAGGCGGATCAGCAACTGGTGCACATCTGTTAAAACAAAGTCAATGATGATCGTGTGCTCATGCTGGTCATCAAAAGCATAAAAAACCACATTGGTAAACAACTCCTCCAGCACGAGATTGACCTCCATGCCGGTCTTGGGAGGGATGTTCCATGTTCCGGATAACTCTTCAATCCTGGCGGCAAGCTTATCGAGTTCCGAAACCTGGTTCAGCAGTGTCAACTGAACAGTTTGCGCAGGTGGTGGCATTGCTCCTGCAGCAGTCTTGTATTGCAATGCCAGGATGGTGATATCGTCGGCCTGCTCGGCACCACTTGAAAAACGTTTCAACTCACCGATCAGCAGTTCTGTAAGCGCCCTGGTGTTCTTGCTGGCGAGTGCGGTGAGGGATGCAGCCAGTTTTGCCTCACCAAAGAAGTCATTGGTTATGTTTAAAGCATCCGTGATCCCGTCGGTTGTAAGCACAAGGATTTCGCCGGGATTAAAACTGAACTTTGAGGAGGTATAGTCGGCCGTATCATAAATCCCAAAAGGCAGGCCATTCCTGACTTTCAGCTGGCGGATCTGTTCGCCCGAGCCCAGCACATACGGATAGTTGTGCCCAGCGTTGCAGAACTCCATCTCCCCGGTTTTCAGATCGACGATCCCGGCAAAAAAAGTCACAAACATCTGGCTGGGATTGTCCTGGCACAATTCATGGTTGATGCTTTGCATCACCAGGTTGATCGGCGTTCCGGCAACTGCCTTTGCGCGGAGGAGGGTGCGCGTAACCATCATGAACAGGGAGGCCGGAACGCCCTTCCCTGCTACATCACCAATGGCGATGCAGAGATGATCCGCATCGAGATAAAAGAAATCATACAGGTCACCCCCAACTGCCTTCGCAGGATCAAGGGTTGCAAACAGGTCCCAGTTGTCGGGCGTTGAAAAACCCCGCGGCAGCATGCCCATCTGGATGTTGTGCGCCACTTTCAATTCACTCTCGATCTTTTCCTTTTCGGTAGTGGTCACCTCGAGATGATGAATATAATTGCGCAATTCATCCTGCATGACGCCGAAAGCCCTGGTAAGTTGTGCCACTTCATCCTTCGATTTACGCACAGGCAGCTTTGCATTGAAATCGCCCTGACCTATTTTATGCGTTGCTTCCACCAGCCGCACGATCGGGCGTGTCATCTTCCGTGTAATAAGTATTGTGGTAATAAGCAGAATAAAGATGCTGATGCCAAACATCCACGACATGACCTTTAAAAACTTGTACATGTCGTCATACAGTTCCTCCTCCGGGAAAAGGATGCCAAATGACCAGCCGGTCTTGCCGACAGGTGCGTAACTCAGGAAGCTGGGGAATTTTTTAGCTTCAAGTCCATCCATGGATGAAAATCCAGATTTCCCCGCCATCATTCCCCGCACTGCCAGCTGGGTCAGTTTTCCTTTGCCAACCCTTGTAATGTCAAGGATATTCTGATTGTTCATCACCGGCCGTGGCGAAGCAATGATCTTGCCCTGCCTCGAAATGAGGACGCCATACCCGGTTTTAAATATATTCACACTCTTTACCATGCGCGAAAAGGACGAAAGTGAGACATCCATGGTCAGAACACCCGTAAAAATCCGTTTACCGCCGACATTCCTGTATACCGGTGTGGAATAGGTGCACATCAGGGTATCTCCTCCCCCTGCATCATAATATGGCTCAGTCCATACCGGCATGTTGAGCAGCTTGGGAAGGCGGTACCAGTCCATTTTGAAATAGTCATAGTCTGAACTTCCCAGGATCCGGGTAGTCAGCCTGCCATGTTTTTCAAAAGCATAGGGTGCATACCAGTAACTGTCCTTCCCGCCCAGGTATGGTTCAAATGCAAGGCAGGTGCCGAATACAACTGTGTCGTGGCGGACAAAATCTCGGGCGATCCTCAGGACTTCCCCGGCATTGATGTTTGGGTTTTCCATTGCCTGTACAAGGGTCTGCGGCACCAGCTCTGTTGGCTGGAGTACGTTCTTAAACCGGGCAACGGTCTGTTCTGTCAGAATGGTAGCCTCTTTCTGGGCTTTTATGAAAAGTAAAACGCTGGCACTTCCGTACCCGATTACCAGGGGCACGAACAGGATCATGACAATCGCAATAAGAAAAAAGATGCTGTACCGGAAAGCCAGTCCCCGAAAGAAGGTAATCCTTGGAAAACGGAATCGCAAAATGTTGTTTTTTAATTTTTCCCGGTAAAGGTAAAAAATTATCGTTTGAGTAATCTGAAAATTGATATTTTTGGCTTTTAGAATACTAATCCAAAAAAACAACCACATGAATAAGGAGATTCACCAGTTACAGCCTGACAGACTATGGCATTATTTTATGGAAATCTGTCAGATTCCCCGTCCTTCAAAGAAAGAAGAAAAAATAGCAGCCTATGTGAGTGATTTTGCCGCAAAACACAACCTGCAATGCACCATTGATGAAGCCGGCAATGTACTGATCAAGAAACCTGCAACCCCCGGGTTCGAAAATAGAAGCGGTGTTATCCTGCAATGCCACCTGGATATGGTTTGTGAGAAAAATTCGGATACCATGCACGATTTTGACATCGATCCAATCCTGCCATGGATCGACGGGAACTGGGTGAAGGCAAAGGGAACCACGCTGGGTGCCGATGATGGCATCGGAATAGCGGCGGCCCTGGCGATCCTTGAGGCAACAGACATATCACACGGGCCGCTGGAGGCCCTGTTTACAATGGATGAGGAGACCGGCCTCACGGGTGCGTTTGCCCTGAAACCCGGGCAACTTGAAGGACGCATCCTGATAAACCTTGATTCAGAAGATGAAGGCCAGCTATTCATAGGATGTGCAGGAGGAAAGGATACTGTTGCAACCATGCCCATTGAAACCGAAGAGGTACCGTCAGGGCATGTTGCCTACAAAGTCAGCCTTACCGGCCTGAAGGGCGGACATTCGGGCGACGATATCAACAAGGGACTCGGCAATGCGGTAAAACTCATGAACCGTTTTCTCTGGAACGCCCGTGAAACCTTCGAAATTGCCCTGGCAGATTTCAATGCAGGCAACCTGCGCAATGCAATTGCCCGCGAAGCATTTGCTGTTTTCACCGTTCCCGGGGAGAATGAAAAACAGGTACTCGATTTTGCCAAAGCCTATTGCAACGAGATCAGGGAGGAACTCCGGGTTACGGAACCGGATATCTCATTTGTCATCGAACGGGCCGAAATGCCTGAGATGGTTCTCAACAGTGCGCTGCAGGCCGATCTCCTCGATGCGCTTTATGCCTGCCCCCACGGCGTTATTGCCATGTCGCGCGATATCCCGAATTTTGTCGAGACCTCCACCAACCTGGCCTCGGTAAAATTCATCGATAAAAAGATCGTGATCACCACCAGCCAGCGAAGTTCTGTTGAATCCTCCAAAAAGGATGTAGCCGATATGGTTGCCAGCGTATTTTATCTCATGCAGGCTGACGTGGTGCATTCTGCGGGCTATCCGGGATGGAAGCCCAACCCCGACTCCGCGATACTCCGGATAAGCGTTGAAGCTTACCGCAGGCTGTTCGCACAGGAGCCGCAGGTGCTTGCGATCCATGCAGGACTCGAATGCGGCCTGGTGGGCGCAATTTACCCGGGGATGGATATGGTTTCCTTCGGTCCGACCATCAAAGGGGCGCATTCGCCTGACGAAAGGCTTGACATAGCTTCTACCGTAAAATTCTGGGAACTCACCCTGGAGGTCCTGAAAAACATTCCCTGACACTTTGCCCAGGGATGAACAATCCCCGAAATCCGCCATGGCCGGGACCCGTCCCCTGCCATGGGATAAATTCCTCAACATATGAAACGGTTTCTGACGGCCATCTTCCTGTTTTCCTGCGGCACCTGCATGTCGCAGGCGAATTTCAGTTTCAGCGACAGTGCTGTTTTGTCAAGGCTTTCACGTGATGTCCACATCCTGGCCTCCGATTCATTTGCCGGAAGGAAATCCGGCACTGAAGCGGAAAAGAAAGCATCCCTGTATATCATCAGCTGTTTCAGGGAAGCCGGGTTAACCACCGCAGGGACCGGTGATTCCTCCTATCTTCAACCTTTTCCGGTCGCATCATACACCACACCGCGGGATTCCAATACCCTGTCAATAGAAGGTTACCAGGAAACAATCCTGTTCCGGCGCGATTTCTGCCCTGCTGCTTATTCTGCCAATGGACTAGTCAATACGAAAAGGTATATTATGATCGACCTTGACCCGGCCAGGGTTCCTGTGAAAAAGATGCCAAGGGATACAAGTGCATCTCTAAGCGATACGATCAGGAAAGCTTTTCAGCAGGGGCATTCATGTGTGATCCTGTATAATGAAGGGTTGCTTGCTCCGGTTGAGCGACGTTTGCTGTATGCCAGGGGAAAGGTCAAACCAGGAGACGGGCCGGTGATTTCTGTCAGTCCCGGGATTGCGGCCTTCCTGCAAAAGCACCCTGGGGCAAACATTTCTGCATCTGTCAATGTCCTGCGGTCTGTTTCAACATGTCACAACATCATCGGGTCCATCAGCAACGGCGCGCCCTATACTGTTGTTGTAGGAGCTCATTACGACCACGTGGGCATTTCAGGGAAGGGCAAGGTCTTCAATGGGGCCGACGACAATGCCAGCGGTACTGCCATGATGATGGAACTCGCCAGGTACTTAAAGCAATCGGGTGATAAAACAAGCAACTACCTGTTCGTTGCGTTTTCAGCGGAGGAAGACGGGCTGTACGGTTCCGATTATTTCGCAGAGCATCCCACGGTCGGCCTGCAAACCATCAACTTCATGGTTAACCTCGACATGGTGGGCAGGCTGGGGTGTGAAGGCAAACAGGTGACCATCTTCGGAACCGGAACATCACCTTACTGGCGTACCTTATATAAGGAGACGCCCCATCCCGCATTCCGGATTTGCAGGATGCACGGGGTGAATGCGTTTACCGACCACGTTGGTTTTTACCAACACGGGATCCCGGTGATATCGCTTACCACCGGGTTTCATTATGAATATCATACAACCCGTGACGACGCGGAAACGCTCAACTATCCAGGAATGGCAGACCTCACCAGTTACCTGGAAGGTTTAATACATGGGTCACTCAAAGAAGGAAAAGTGGGGTTTCAAAAGGTTGCCCAGTGGTATGATCTGAGTGCAAATTTCAAAATCATCCTCAGGGGCATCGATCACATGATGGCTGTAGGCATGGAGGAATAAAAAGCACTGCTGTTTACAGGCCTACCCCGACGCCCAGCCTGAAAATCGGGTTGGAATAGGGAGAATCGAAAGAATCATTCAGGTTGAAGAGTATAAGAAAATCCATTGCAACCCGGTTGCTTAGCGGTTGCCGGTAGCCTCCTCCAACAAAAATGCTGTTCACTTCAATGACATTGTTGCCCCGCGTGTAGGTATTGCCAAAGGAATCAACGATCTTTCCGGAGGAATCAAGCATATAAGGCTGTACATAGGAAAGGTATTCATATTCGGCATGGGCAAAGATGTTACCCAGGAAGTTGTCAAAAAAGCTGGAAAGATAGTATCTCAGGTATATTGCACCTCCGTACACATTCGACTTGTAAGGCAGATCCTGCTTATTTTCAGTATCATAGAAGTAGTTCCGGGTATAGTAATACTGGTAGATGAACCGTAGTCCCACGTTTAGCTGGTCAACCGTTCTGATGCGCACTTCCGGCGATATGGAAATTCCTGTAACGCTTCCGAATTGTACTCCAATGTTGCCACCAACCGAAACTCTATGCCAGAAACTATCGGTCTGGCGCGGCTTTGCGGTCAAAGAGGGTATCGTATCCTGGGCAGAAACAGATGCTATATATATAATAGAGCAAAGGAACAGAAAGAGTGATTTCGAAGTGATGTATCTCATGATTTCGGGGTATAAACAATGTTGAACAAACAAAGTACAAAAATAATCAAAAATAATTGAAAACGCAACTGTCTCCATTCTATATATTTACGCTTTGAAATGAAAAATAAATGAAGAAATATTGAAAAAAGATAAAATATCTCTTGGTAGTTAAAATATAATCTGTACTTTTGCACTCCCGTTACGATGTTCTTTGAATGTGTGATTGCAAGACAAACCTTAGAGAGGCGAATGATTTGAAGTGAAGTTGGCAGTGTGAAAAACTTTTTTACATTTTTTTTAAAAAAAGTTTGGTAGATTGAAAAAAGGTTGTAATTTTGCAGTCCGATTTAAAACAAAGTACCCGGATGGGGAAATGAAGAAATGTTCTTTGAAAGACTGAAGTAAATGTAGTAGCAAATATCCCAGATTAATATAATTAACCTAGTTAATTTCTTTTGGTAATAGTAACCCTGAATAAGATTAAATTTTCCTTTTACAATGGAGAGTTTGATCCTGGCTCAGGATTAACGCTAGCGGCAGGCCTAATACATGCAAGTCGAACGGCAGCGGGTCCAGCAATGGATGCCGGCGAGTGGCGCACGGGTGCGTAACACGTATGCAATCTACCCTTAACTGGGGGATAGCCCCGAGAAATCGGGATTAATACCCCATAATATTGTGAAGAGGAGTCTCCTTACAATTAAAGCTCCGGCGGTTTTGGATGAGCATGCGCGACATTAGCTAGTTGGTGAGGTAACGGCTCACCAAGGCTTCGATGTCTAGGGGTTCTGAGAGGATTCACCCCCACACTGGTACTGAGACACGGACCAGACTCCTACGGGAGGCAGCAGTAAGGAATATTGGTCAATGGACGCAAGTCTGAACCAGCCATGCCGCGTGAAGGAAGACGGCCCTACGGGTTGTAAACTTCTTTTGTACAGGAAAAAACCACCGGTCGTGTATCGGTGCTGATGGTACTGTAAGAATAAGCATCGGCTAACTCCGTGCCAGCAGCCGCGGTAATACGGAGGATGCAAGCGTTATCCGGATTCATTGGGTTTAAAGGGTGCGCAGGCGGAATGATAAGTCAGTGGTGAAATCCTACAGCT
>JAPLDF010000061.1 GCA_026391835.1 Bacteroidota bacterium | reverse complement strand
CATACACGGCTGCTTTTAATCCCTGGAACTTCACATCAGAGATCTGGTAATCGTTATATTCATCATATATTATCGGGATGTCACGAAATCGTTCAAGACTCGTGAAGAACGCGGCATCGGTGCCCGAATTAAGGTTAAACAATGGGGCACCATACATGAAAGGAGCCCGGATACTTTCGGCGATTCTTGACTTGCCGGATTCGGTAGGACCTATGAAAAACAATGATGTAAAAAAACGTTCGATCGGAAAAATAACACTTCTGTGAGCGGATAAAATGGAGAAAAGAAGTGCCCACATGCCATTACCATTATATTTGTAGACATTGTTCATCAGTGTAGACCACTCTGCCCATGAGGTTCGTTGTTCAGGCTTGTAAACCAAAAACCGATCATACTCGTATCTGTCATTATCAGACCGCTGATCCTTATATATTGTACTAAATGCAGGAGAGTAGTAGGTTACGTTTTTAAATGTCACCAATCCGAGTTCATCCACCTCAGTAAAAGAATTACCGGCAATAATGCCATTTGCAAATGCAAAGAAACCCTCAGGTTGCCATCCGAAAGTTGAAAATTCCCAGCACTTGGGGAATTGCAGTGCAATGCTTTCAAGTATTTTCTCATGATGAAAAGGTTTGCCATTTGTAAAAATATAGCCTCCGTTATTCCAAAGAAATTTCTTGAACTGTTGCAATTCAACCATATCAGTGCTCTTGAACTCAACATACTCCTCTTTATTAAGTTCTGAATGAATAAGTTTTACAACCCTTTTATTCTTTACAGGATCAGGATCATACACCTGAAACAAAGGTTCCATGAAGAAATTCCCAACCTTCACCAGTGTATTTTCGAGTGTGCGGAACACATAGAATATCTTGTTCCCGCTTTTATTTTGCGCTGCGAAGAAACCATACCTTTGAAAAAAAGCCTGGTTAACATATGATGGAAGGTGCCCAATATCGAAGACAAATTGTTGATCATCAATAACAACTTGTTCCTGCCTCTGAACGGCCAGGTTCTTGCACTTCTCAACATAAGGGCGCAATATTTTTGAAAAAGCGGACTGAGTGAGGTCGAATTGTTTGGCAATCCAATTGGTCTTGATATGGATAATGGTGTTATCAAGTTTGGACAGGAACTCGGCTACCATCTCCACAAACTTCTTGGAACGTTTTGTGTCGGGTTGTCGTTTCAACGGAATGACTAAACCAACCACATAAAAATCAAGGAAATCAATGTACACAACAGAATCATGATCCTCACTCAAACTATCAAAGGCATTCTCTTCAAGTACTTCAACCTGCATCCCATTTTCGGTGAGGAGTCGTCCAGCCTCGGCCAGCGGAAATTCAACATCATTTTCATCAACGATAAGTTTAAGGCCTTGAATTTTAACATTCTTTGTCAATTTTGCCAGCCGGGAAATATCATCTTTCTTCAGCGGACCATCCGGCAGACTGATGGTGTTTTCGTTTCCTTCGGCATGACATGAAACAACTCCCCCTTGGTCTTGAAGTAAAACAGCAAAGCCTTTGTCCTTAATCATCTCCTCGGCGGCATCAAGTCCGAAAAATCCTTTTTCCTGGTGTTTGATTTTTGGAAGTTGCTTTTTTAAATGCCGCTCGATATCAGAGAGGTTCACGTCCAGTTTTTTCGCAATGTCGCTGGCCAGATATCCCCGTGTTTGCTCATCCCCGATGAGTGAAACCTGGGAAACAAGTTCTTTGACCAGCTTTGCTTTTTGCAGTGGGTCCTGATCCACCTGCTCCTTAATCATATCGATGCGGAACGAAACAATATCCTTTCGGTTATCCTCAATGAACGCCTTCAGGGTTTCAGCGCCATGCTTTAGTACAAAAGAATCGGGATCTTCCCCATCTGGCAATACAACAATGTAAACATCAAGCCCCATCTGAAGTGGTGTATTGAGGTTAGCTATGCTGGCCCTGATCCCGGCCGGGTCGCCATCATACACAATTGTGATGCAATTGGTGAATGATTGTATCATCTTAACCTGATCTTCGCTCAGTGCAGTGCCAGAACCGGCCACTACGTTCCTGATCCCGGCCAGGTGCCAACTGATCAGGTCGGTTTGACCTTCCACGAGCAGACAGTCATTCTCCTTCATGATCTCCTTTTTAGACTGGAATAGTCCATAAAGAGCCTTGCTCTTTTTGAATACTTCAGTATCCGGGCTGTTCAGGTACTTTTGTTTATCCTTTTCATTTGTAATAATCCTTCCGGTAAAGCCTATCACCCGTCCTGAACGATCGTAAAACGGGAACATGATCCGTTTTTGGAAGTAATCATAATACTGGCCTTGATCATTCTTTCTGATCAAGCCGGCGGACAATAATATATCATTAGAATACCCGGCCTGCCTGGCTGCTTTAAGCAGGTTATTACCGGTTTCAGCATAACCAATCTTAAACAGGTCAATGGCATTATTGAGTTTCCTTTCCTGGAGGTATTCCAGGGCTGGCTTGTTTTTCTCAATGTTTTCAGAGAAATGTTTTCGGGCCCAGTACAGAACGGCAAAGATTCCATCACGCCGTTTCTGTGCATCGGAATATTCTGAATCATTGTTATTAAGGATGATGCCGATACCATATTTACCAGCGATATATGTAAGCGCTTCTGTAAAACTCATTGCCTCATGCTCCCGAAGGAACTCGATGGCGTCGCCTGACTTTCCGCATCCGAAACATTTGTATGAACCGCGAACCGGGTTCACAATGAAGCTTGGTGTCCTTTCATTGTGGAACGGACAACAGGCTGTGTAATTTACACCCTTCTTTTTAAGGGGGATAAAATCACCAATGACATCGGCAATTTGGACAGCACCTTTGATTTCTTCTGCGTTCGATATCACTTGCTCCTCCCCTTTCTTGAAGAATGAACATAGGAATTCACCTTATCCTCTATTTCTAAAGTCGTTTTTTTTCGTCCTGCCATAATCCAGGAGGTGATTTCCAATTTCGAAAAATAGAGTCGCTTTCCTCGTTTGCAAACAGGGATTTCAGCCCGCTGAACCATAAGATATATGGTAGGGACAGTAAGATGGAGGAACTCGGCCGTCTCCTTTATAGTAAGGAGTTTATCGGCATCAGGTTGGGAAGTGTTGCTTTGAGAGAGGATAAGTCGTTCAAGATGATCCAACTTATCAGATAACTCAGCAACTGCGTGGGGTAATTTTTCAAATGTCATTTCCATTGTTACAAGTTTTATATGTGAAACCTGCTACAATGATAATGGGTTGTCAGTGGCTTGCTTATAGTAAGGGCAAGATGGGCAAGAAAATAGGCAAGATGGGCAAGATGGGCAACAAAAAAGTAACTTGAAACTATTAATTATAACTGTTTATTTACTTTCCCTGGTCTGAAAAAATCTTTTACGGTACTGGGATCCCAATTGTTAAAACAGTCAGTAAAGAGGTTGATAAAATATACTTTTGTATGTGGGCACGCATATTGTCCCACGGCAACATCATAAAACTGATAGAACGTTTTTATGATCATACCTTTTTCACGGCTGGAACAATTTATTGTTTGCACAGGTTGTGTCGGATCCTTAAGAAAACCCCTTTTTAAAAATGAAATAAACTGCTCATTAGTTAAAAATACATTTTCGTTTCTGCTTTTTTTTGATGTGAACACACTAAAATGGTTGACTACAAAATCCATTGGTAAACCCCTCCAGAATTGGTTTTCTGAAATCATTATTTGCTGAAGCTCACGTTTAATATTGAGATCTGAAGGGACCTTTATTTTGGGCTGGATGTTGACCTCCCTTGAATTCTCAATCTCCGGAGAAATTTCTTTCCGACCATTTTTTATGGAATATTCAACATTAATTGTCTCAATGTCAAAGTTTAACTCCTCGCATAACTCAAGAAAAGGAATTCTAAAAATCCGACAACATTTTTGCAATTCATCAAAGATCAAGTGATACAGAATATTGCATCCCCTCAAATAGCGTAAATCATCACTTGGGTCCTCTGAGTTATTAACTACAAGTGCGTTCCCTATCCTGATAAAAAAGGGAGGCATTTCGTTTGAGTACGGAATAATGGCGTTTGAATCTGCCTGAAGATTTTTGACGGATCTGTGATTAATAGACTTCATCAATCTGGAAACGTATAACCGTATAAGATCAGCCTTTTGATCCGGTGTAGTTTTGCTCAAAATTGCAGCTTCAAGTTCCTTGGTAAAAAACTTGATATAATTTTCAATTATGACCTCGGCTGATCCTAAAAGTGCTTTTCTGTTGGGACCGGTGTTCCAAAACTGTTCGATGGGTGTAGTCAGAAAATCGATACATTCATCAAATTGGGAATATTGTAGCATTTGTCAAATTGAATTAACGACTGCAAAAAATTGTGAAAAGATAAATTCTGTGGTTACATTTAGGGTTACATTAAAAAAGGGTTTCAGATTTTTATTTTCTGAAACCCTTGATTTTACTGGTCGGGGTAGCAAGATTCGAACTTGCGACCTCCTGCTCCCAAAGCAGGCGCGATAACCGTGCTACGCTATACCCCGAAAAAAAAGTACGATTGACAAATTACGATTACAATTTCAATGCACTAAAACCTTACCCTGAAATCTTAAAATCCCTGCAAATGTAAGGATTTATGCGGACAATCGTAATTTTTAATTTTTAATTTTCAATTCTTCAGCGGAGAAGGGGGGATTCGAACCCCCGGTACAGTTTCCCGTACGACAGTTTAGCAAACTGTTGGTTTCAGCCACTCACCCACCTCTCCAGTCAATTCTATACTGGCGGTTGGGTTTGCAATCGTTGAAAACCCAGCCAGCCGAAGCATATCCGTTTTTAAGGGCTGCAAAGATAGGAAATACCTTTCATACAAACAAAAAAATTGCGTTTCCCCTCATCAAATCTGATTACGCTCATTATCTGTATTATAGGCAGGATAGTGCCAGTTAAAACATGCATTCCTTCTGTGTGAAACAATAAATTAAAAACGCAGGGACTTTTTAAGTGGCCCTGCGTCTTCAAAAAATGATGAATCGGCGGATGCAATAATTGATTACTGCACAATGATCAGTTTAAACGATTCAATCCGGTCGCCGGTAATTACTTTTACAAAGTAGAGCCCGGGGGCATAGCCTGAAACCGTGAACAGGTGGCTTTTTTCATCCTTAATGCATGTCGACAGGAGCCTTCCGCCCCGCATATCGAAAAGGTCAACCCGGACCTTACCCGTTGTAACGTCACTATTGTTGGTAAGGGTAAACATTCCGCTTGCAGGGTTGGGATAAATGCCAAACAAGCCTATTGACGGCACCAATTCCGGTTCAGGATGTCCGCTACCCAAAATTACTGCAACCATTGCCGGTGGCAGGCTTCCGCAATATTCATTGGCAGTAGTGATGTAACCATGCATATATCCGCCCGGGAAAACAGTGGTTCCGTAGAGATAAGAAATTTTCACACCTGCTATCATTGTGGCACTGGCACCCGGCAGTATCTTGAATACAGATCCCCCGCCTGCCACTGTCACCGTGTTTGAAGCATCAAAACAGGAATTTGCCGGCGAAGAAATGGTCCCCGTCGCTGACGTATTGACGTCAACTACGCTCATGACAATGGTATTTGACGTCGCCGGATTCCCTGACGGGCAGGCATAACCCGATGTGACAACACAGGATACCTGGTCATTGTAGGATGGAACATAACTGTAAGTTGGCAAACCTGCTCCAGCGTTCACGCCATTTTTCTTCCACTGGTAAGAAGGAGACGAACCTCCATTGACAGGTGTCGCCGTGAAAGTTACAGGATTTCCCGGGGGCGAAGGGTTGGCAGATACAGCAATGACAGCACTGACCGGAAGGACAGGATTGACAGTCACCAGGATGTTGCTGGTTGTACTGCTGCCAAGAATGTCCGAAACGGTGACGCTATAGGTTGTTGTGGTTAACGGGCTTGCCACAGGATTGTTAATCCCGGGGTTTGACAATCCGGCGGCCGGGCTCCAGTTATAGGAATACGGAGACCGCCCGCCTGTTGGGTTGGCAAGTAACTGGGATGTACTCCCGGCACAAATTGTTGCCGGTGAAGCTGTTGCACCGGACAGAAGGGTTGGAACCCAGTCGACAAGATTGAAAACGTCTGCATCAAAGGCCTCACCGGAGAATACACCTGAGAAGTCGACAAAATATGCATGCCCGCTTCCGATTGCATTGGTTACATTCGTGCTGCCACCCCCGGCATTTGTAGGAAATACAGCATTCCTGATGATCAGGGTTTGTGTATTGAGCGTCAGCAGGGTGCCACCCGCAATACCATCCTGGAAGGTGCAACCCCTGAAAGAATGTCCCAGATCAACAGTACCTCCGAAAGGAATATTTACCCCGTTGACACCCGTGTTTTTAAAAATCGTATACTCTGCCGCGATCGTACCTCCGGAATTTACATTCAGCGAATAGTGTGCAGTTGGAACATTTGCCCCGATTGTAACAGGATTGGCAAGTGTGCCGGCCAATTCAAGACGCCCGTCGAAATTAACATTGAGACTTTTCGCATCAGCAAGAATGAGTGTGGAGGAGTTTAACAACGATAAATTTCCCAAACTGTTTACGGCAATGTTGCCGGATACAAAAAGCGTATTCCCATTCAGAATATATTTTCCCTGGTTCACTGTGAGGTTGCCGTTGTTCTGGCAAGTGGCATATCCAAGCTGGGTAACGGCGTATCCGATACCCTTATTAACCAGGATGTTGCGAAAGTACCCTGAAACACTGGAATAGGTAAGGCTGGAATTCACTGATCCCTTGAATTCGACGGTATTCGATACCGCGGTAGTGAGAAAGGAACCGGTTGCGGCCACTGTAAAATCCCTGTTCAGGGAATGTGACAACCCGGAAACAAGATCTTCCCAGGTCCCATTGGAAACCAGGATATCGCCGTTACAATAAACATTACCGGATGGCCTGAACTTTCCTGCACTTTTATCGATGATAAGGTTGTGGAACTCTTCTGAAACAGCTGCCGTTGTCAATACCTGGTCTAAAGTTCCATTAAAGGTGACCGTAGAATTATTTCCAGGGTTAAAGCCAAAGTTTGATGCATATGAAGTGTTTGCGTTGGCCCAGTTTTTCCCGACAACAGCCTGCGGACCATAGCCATCTGCCGCATTCAGACCGGCATTCAGGTCGATGGTCAGGTTGCCGGATACCGTGAGATTGGCTGGTGACCTGAATTTCATACTTCCGTCAACGAGGTGAAGGTCATTGGTGACTGCAACATTCTGCATGATTTCAAGCGCATCATAATAGGGATAAGTTTTATTAAGGTTCAGGTTGTAAAATGTCTCTGCCGTCAGAACATCAGCAGCGGCAGCCCCGTTGAACTCAACCGTGCCTGTACCTTCTGTAAAACCTGTTGCCCCAGCATTGTCGGTCCAGTTCCCTCCTACTGTTATAAATGATGGTGCAATAAAAGTTCCGGTCTGGATGGTCATATCGCCCGTGATTGCAAGGTTGGAAGATGCAAAAACACTGTTAGATAAAGGGCTATGCCTTTGATGCCCTTCCCTGTCTAAGAACACTTCCGCCGGATGCTGCGCAGAATTATCGACCACTACCCCTTTATTAATCAGAAGGTTGTAAAAATTGCTTCCTATTCCCATATGAATTGTGGCCTCAGTAGACCCGTATAATTCAATCGTACCACCTGTTGGATTGAAATCCGTCCTGAGAATGAAAAAATCCCCGTTTGTCCTTATCGTTCCTCCTGTGATTGTTTCGGTAAGGGTGGGTGAGGTCATCAGGTGAATCCCATTGGTATGGAAATCGAGAACGCCGCCCGACATCTCAACCACGGCATTGTCAACATAAGGCCAGTAGCTCTGGTCCACTCCACCGGTAACGGTCATCGTTCCCCCGTAAATATGAAGTTCGCCATGCAGATCAGTGTATTGGGCTGCGTCCTGTGTAAGGTTCAAAGTACCACCTGAATTCACCCAGAAGGTTCCAAAAAGTCCGCTGTCGAAAAGGTCAAACGCAGTGAATGTCCCGGCCAGGACATCTATCCCGCCTGATGTCCAGTCATACTGGCTACATGTAACCGTACAGGCCGCATTGTTCACCCGCAGGGCCGCCCCCATATTGGCTTCTAGAATATTGAATGTTTCGCTTGACAGGATATACTGGTGCCCGGGCCCGTTGAACCTTACCCGGCCGGTACCAGGAACAAATCCTCCAGCTCCGGCAGTATTGGTCCAGTTACCGGCAATTGTCACAGTTGCACTGCCTGCGCCGAAACTCCCCTGGTCAATCGTCAGGTTTCCTGCGACCGTCAGCCCACCGTCAGTTGTAACACCGGTTGTGGCACTGAATCTGACGTTGTTAAGCACACCGGTTCCTGACCCGGTGATCGGATAGTTGGTGAGAAATTGTGAAGTGCCATCAAATACCAATGTTCCGGTATTCGAAAAACCCGTAAAATCATAGTGGCCATGATTTAACAAACTACCTTTCAGGATGATGTCCTGACTGGTGTAACTTCCAAAATTACACCCGGTGCTGTTAAAGAGAGAACCGCTGATGGTGAGGGGCTGGGTCGATGCATTGCTTACCCTGAGCCAGCCGGCACCTGATTTTAAATTATTGATATTGGGAAAGGCACAGGTTGCGCTGTAGGACCGGATCCAATTCGAGCCTGAACCGGTAAAATCGACAAAACCATTGGCAATACTTGCATTTGAACCAGCATTAAAATTCCAGTCTCCGTAAACCCAAAATACTCCGTCGGCGGTAAAATTAGCGGTCGAACCGGAATTCCAGTTCACATTTCCAAGGCTCCTGATCACCCCGGCCGGGTCAGTCATCCCCAGTTGCCCGTTGATCGTAAGGTCATTGCTGACAGCAAGTTCCTGGGTCTGAATTTCAAGCCGTGCTCCTGCGCCAATTGTCAAACTGCTGCATTCCTCCTTAAGGACGAGCGGATAATCATCGACATAAACAGGCTGAAAGCCAATATTGTCAATGGTTACGGGTTCATCTATGGTCGGGACATGACCCAGCGACCAGTTAAGAGGCTGGTGCCAGTAGTGATTGTAGCCACCTACCCAGTAATTTGGCGGGGCAGTCGTAATATTGACAGTGTAATCTTCAACCTCTCCGTAGGTGGTTGATCCACAGGGATCAACTGTCCCTGTATACATCATCCTTACCCGCATGACTTTGGCCCCCGGGGTAGTTCCCGGGACGGGGGCAATTGTTGCAGTGTAAGGTCCAACTCCCGGGCTCCCTGTAACTGCGAGGGTTTCGTTGGCATCATTGAAATCGCCATCATCGTTCCAATCCATCCATACCCCAACCTGGTCAAGACCGTATGAAACGCCGGCTGTAACAGTCAGCGCTACTGATGAATTGACCGGCAAACTTGTTGATAATCCCGTATAATCGGAATACCGGCCACATAAGGAGCTGTTGTTTATGGTGCCTGAAAGTACATTGGATATGTATTCATCACATCCTCCGCCTGCCTCACAATGTGACAGGACATTGATCGTATAATCTTCGGTTTCGCCATAGGAACCGGCACCGCAGCTTGCCGGTGTGCCATCATACAGGCGCACCCGCATGGTCGTGTAACCGGTCAGCGCAGTTAAAGGGGCAGCTATGCTCACTGAATAAACCGGACCGATACCGGAGCCAATGACAAACTCTTCACCTGCATCGGTAAAATCACCATCCTGGTTCCAGTCAACCCATGCTCTGCCCTGATCGCTTAAATATCCACCATTGACGATGACAGAAAGTGACTCACTTGCACCCCTGATAATCGTATTCACCATTCCCGTATAGTCCTCATATCCGCCCGGAGCCCTTCCGGTTGAATTGTTGATGGTTCCCATGGTTACCTTGCTGATGTATTCAAACAATACATTTGACCTGGCACTGCAATAGTTGTTTGCAGGCGGGGTTGTCATACCATTGATGATAAGCGCATAAGGTTGTGACCCCCCGGAAAGGGAACCTGTGTGGGAAATGCGAATGGTGTAATACCCGGCAGCAGGATTCAGCATGTTCACTGATTCAACATTATCCCTGAAGTTGTTGCCTTTGGTGGCGCTTGCAGCCGGTGAAGCAGGATTCAGGATCCACGGGTAGTTCGTTGTCGCTCCAATCACCCTGACATCCAGGTTATTGACAAGCATCAGCGTTGTCGGGTTCAGGGATGCGGCGGGGGGTGTTCCTGCAGGATCTGTCCAGCATAGCGTGACATTGACATTTGCCCCATTGCTGTAATATGTATAGTCTGTTGTTACCCCGTTAACCAGTGTTGCCTGAACGATCAACCCGCCCTGGGTATTGTCGGAGGTAATTACGTTTGCTGCCCCGGAAGCATTCAGCAGGCCCCAGCCAAACATATAATCCGGTCCGTTGGCAGGGCCTGCTTCATTGGCCGTGTTGATTGCCAGGCCTTTCAAAGCAGCCGCAGACATGATCCCGCCGTGCAGTGTTTTATAGTAATCCTGCAACAAGACAAGGGTTCCCGTAGTATTGGGCGACGCCATGGAGGTTCCGTCGAGTGTCAAATAATCTGAATTGCTGTAATTTGTCGTGGAATACAAACCAATACCGTTCGCCACCAGGTCGGGTTTTATCCTGCCGTCATCTGTTGGCCCGTAACTGCTGAAAGTGCTCATGACCACATCTGCCGGGGAAGTCCACCCCCCTGTAATGTCATTTATTGCGCCTACGGTGAGTACATTTTTCGCCACACCTTTCTCGTCAATACAATCATAACCGTCGGCACCCCCGTCAGGGTCACGATAGGCACTGCTTAATATCCAGGACGTGCCGTCATTGTAATAGTGGCTACCGGTGTGATTGTTATTCCTGTCATTGCCCGCTGATTTGACAATAAGGTAATTCGGTGCGTCATACGCAATCTGGTCCCATTCCCGGGATGAACCATCGTAAAAACCAAAAAGGTAATCTTCTGTTGTACTGACCGTTGTATTACCAAACCAGTACCATGAGCCGGAATCGTAAATCCACCCCCGGTTCCATCCATACGAATGATTTGACAGGGTCAACCCTCCTGCAGCGGCTGTGGCCATCTCAGCATTGTCATCGTTCCATTCATATGCGTGGAGCAAAGCTCCTGTTGCCATACCATGTGCGGCAGCATCCACACCTTCGGCTATCATTGTCCCGGCAACATGGGTCGAATGATAGTGTGTAGAGGTGGGTACGTCCATCTGGGTCACCCTTGTCCCGGCACCATTGCTGAATTCCTGGTGGGTTGTCAACACCCCGCCGCCATCCCATTCACCAACAAGATAGCCTGCACCGGTCAGGTTCAGTCCTGTAGATCCGCCTGCCCAGATATCATCCGTGTTGGTTGTTTTTCCGGCGTTAAGATTGGTTGTTGAATATGACTGGGGGAACCCAAAATTGTCAATGTACTGGATCTCACTCACACCCTTGTCTGTTTCATTCCGGATGATCCATCCTCTATCACTTGCAACACGCTCAACTTCTGCTCTCTGAACCAGGTACTTCTGGTGGAACGATGCAGCCATCAGGAGAAGTTTCTCCTTTTGGGTATCGGGTTGGCCATTCACGTTTCTGTTTTGGGCGCAGATGTCAGCGGCTCCAAAGATTCCGAAGAAAAATAATAAAACAGTAAGTTTCAAATTCATACAGTGGCGGGTTTAGTGGGCAAATCGTGCATTTCTTCCTTCCATGCACGCTGTTTCAGGGTTTTCGTCACAATTTATGGCATAGCACCCTGATTTAACCCGCCGGGAAAACTCAGTAGTGGCAAAAATAGACAATCATTCCAGAGCAAATCAAAATATGTTTGAATGATAAACCATTGCACGGGTGAGTAAATATCCACCCGAAAGCCGCAAAACAACCAGATATATGTTGATATTTATCAACCTGTCACTATTTCAGAAATAGTGACAGCCAGAAATAACTGGTGCAGGATCCCTTTAAAAGGACCCTGCACCTGCCAAAAATGAAGAAAATTCTGAATGTGGCGGTAATTACCGTGTAATAATCAGTTTAAGCGATTCCACCTGCTCCCCGCAAACTACCTTCACAAAATACAGCCCCGGTGACAAATCTGAAAGGGTAAAAACATGGCTTCTTTCATCTTTGCAGGAGGCAGACAGTATCCTGTCGCCGCGCATATCGAATATGTCAACCCGGACATTGCCTGGGATGATATCCCCATTATGCGAGAGGGTAAATATCCCGTTTGCAGGGTTTGGATAAATTGAGAACCGGGACGACGGCACTGGTTCAGAGCCTGCCCCTTCGCTTCCTGCGACAATGGAAACCATTGAAGGAGGCAGTGCACCGCAGTAGGCATTTGTGGTGGTAATATATCCATGCATATATCCTCCTGCGACCACGGTAGTTCCGTACAGATATGAAATTTTCACGCCGGCGATCATCGTTGCACTCGCACCGCCCTGAACAAGAAATGTCGTTCCGCCGCCTGCCACGGTGATTGTGTTGGTAGCGTCAAAACACAGGCTCATCGGGCCGGGAATAGAGCCGGCTACCGTATTGTTGGTCACCACCACGATCATCCTGATGATATTTGATGTCACAGGGTTGGATGAAGGGCAAACGACGTTCGACGTCAGCACACAGGTCACCTGGTCGTTGTTAGACGGGACATAGGAAAAGGTAGGGCTGCCTGAAACGATATTGGCACCATTCACTTTCCACTGGTATGAAGGCAGGGAACCACCGTTAACCGGAGTTGCCGTGAAGGTAACCGTGGTGCCCGGAGGGACGGGGTTCGCTGAAACTACGATGGAAACGCTCACCGGGAGTACAGGATTGACCGTTACCGGGATGCTGCTTGTTGCGGCAGATCCAAGTGCGTCCGTCACCGTGACATTATAGGTTGTTGAAGCGAGCGGGGTGGCAACCGGATTGATGATCGTGGCATTTGACAAACCAGCTGCGGGGCTCCAAAGGTAGGTAAACGGGGCGAGTCCCCCCGCTTTGGTTATGTTTAACTGTGAAGGCGAACCTGCACATATTGCTCCAGGTGAAGCGGTGGCAGTTGCAGATAAGGCAGGCACCCAGTCAATCAGGTTAAACCCGTCCCAATCGTATGCTTCGCCGGAGAAGCCTCCCGAGAAATCGACAAAGTAGACATGCCCGGCATTCACTGTTTTGGATACGTTGGAGGTTCCTCCCCAGGTATTTGACGGGAATACTGCATTCCGGATCGTCAGGACCTGGCTGTTGTTTACAGTCAGCAAGGTTCCTCCTGCGGAACCATTCTGGAACGTACAGCCGTAGAATGCAGTTGCAGGCTCAACATAGCTGCCGGCAAGTAAATTGACTCCATAGCCGTTCATGTATTCAAAGGTACCATGGGCCGCTATTGTTCCTCCGCTGTTTACATTCAGTGCATAATACCCTGTTGACAGGTGTGACACTTTAGCCCCGGCAGGCACATCGAGCATACCTCCGCTGTTTATATTCATGGCCGTACTTCCGGCCAGCAGCGCGCTTCCATTGAAGTCGCACAACAAGGTTCCTGAGTTGACAGTAATTCCTCCCGACACACTGGCTGTTCGTCCATACATGTGCATGGTTCCAGAATTTACAACCAGGCTGTTATTTACCGTGATATCTGTAAAAAGATACGAACCTGCATCCGGATTTCGGTTTATCAGCAAATTGTAAAAGTAGTTTCCATTGTCGAGGTATATGGTATTTTGCCCGGCTCCAACAATTTCCACGGTCCCGCCCGTCGGATGAAATGTACCGGCATATTCGGCCGAAAAAGCTTCACCACTCCTCATGGTTCCTCCACTCATTGTTGTGGTGGCGGTTGACCCAAATTCAATGCTGTTGTGGGTGATCTCAAACAACCCGGAAGTGAGTGAAATATGGCCGTCAAGGTATTCCCATCCTTTTGCATGGAGCGTGGCATCTGAAATAAAGGAACCGGTGGTGATGTTCATACTCCCGGTTGATGCGAGATGAAAAATACCATGCACCAGCACATTGCCGTCGCTGATGTCCATTAGACCGGTAAGTGTAAAGTTGGGAAAGATGGTAAGTGACCCGACTGTTGCCGGTACATTCACAGGTAAAGGATCTGCTATGGCGCTAAACCTTCCCTGGTTGACCGACTTCCCCGGACCATTGTAAAGGTATATGGTACTGGTCGGATTATCGGTAGCTGTGCCGTGAACAATCATCGTCATGTTTTGCATGTCGAGGACATTGGCGGCATGGAGGTTCAAATTGCCTGCAAGCTCAATTGTATTTCCCGACCAGCTGTTCAGGT
Organism: Bacteroidota bacterium; assembly: GCA_026391835.1. Classification (GTDB taxonomy): domain Bacteria; phylum Bacteroidota; class Bacteroidia; order Bacteroidales; family FEN-979; genus CAIVAT01. Next base: position 43,940 of record JAPLDF010000061.1, on the reverse strand, counting down.
AGAAGTTCCCGGAAACTTTGTTGACATCAAGGTTGCCCAGCACCGTTCCCGGTCCATCCACCTGGATACCTGTATAACCACTACCGCTGAAATAGATTGTATTCCCGGAAGTTGAGTTCACAGTCGCCGCACCGGATGAATACAACCATGAAGTAGGATAGATTCCTCCTGCAGTGAGGGTACTGTTTGAACCGGCATGAAATTCCAGGTTGTCATAAGCATCTGTTCCGACGTAAAGTTTATCAGCTGCATTGGTCATTTCAAGCGAGCCATACACATGACAGTAGTTTTTTACGATAGCCTGGTAGGTATTCGGCACAAATGAACCTGACGTAATCGTAAGATCATTTGAAATGGTAAAATCATTGCCCAGGAGAACGCTGTTTGAAATGCTGCCAGGCGCTGAAATCTGGTTGTGCCGGGGATCAGCCAGGTTCGGGGAAGAGTTTTCCGGACCTTTTGCCGCTTTATTAACGTTTACATTGAAAAGCTTGGAACCATTCAATTCGTAGAGGTAAACATTAGAAGATCCGTAAAATTCAAATGTTCCTGCGCCTGGTGTAAAATCTGACCTGGTACTGTAAAAACCGCCAGCTGTTCTGATAACTCCCCCGGTGATATTATCATCCAGCGAATATGTCGGTGTATCATATACAAAAATTCCGGCATTTTTAAAATCAAGCACACCTCCCGACATCCATAATGCGGCATTGGCAGCATACGGCCAGGTACTGTAACCAAGTCCGCCGTATACGTTCATCGTGCCGTTGTCAATTACGATGCGGCCATTCAGGTCAACATAATGAGAGGCATCCTGGTGAAGTTCCAATAATCCACCGGCGCCGGTTATGTAATAATATCCGAATATTCCGTCATCCGCAAGGTCATTGGCAATGAATGTACCACCCTCAACCTCCAGTTCACCGCTGGTCCAGTCATACGACTGGCAAACAGTAGTGGATCCTGCCGGAAAATGCAGGTCCATAAATGGTTTGTTCAATTCAAGCACATTGAATGTTTCACCATAGCAGAACTGGTGCCCGCTGCCATTGAAGGTCACCGTACCGGTGCCTTCGGTGAACCCGGCAGTACCTATGCTGTTGGTCCAGTTTCCGGCCACGTTGATGGAAGCCGGAGCTACCAGCGTTCCTGCCTGGATGGTCAAATTTCCAATTAAGACCAGGCTGGAAGTTGAATATACATTATTTGACATCGGGCTTTCAGTCACATTTCCCTGCCTGTTATAAAAAACCTCCTCATGTTGCCCTGATTTATCCAATACAACAGATTTATTTATCAGGAGGTTTACAAAGTTGCTGCCGGCACCATGGCTTAAAGACGCATCTGCTGTTCCGTAAAGTTCAATGGTACCGCCGGAAGGTGTGAAATCAGAGCGGTTCCCGGTAAAATACCCATTGGTCCTGATCGTGCCGCCGGTAATATTCTCAGTTAGGGAATATGTACTTGCAACTATATTAATTCCATTATTTTTGAAATCAAGTACCCCGCCTGTCATTTGAATGGTAGCGTTGTTTGCATAAGGCCAGTAACTCTGTCCCGCCCCACCGGTTACAGTCATCACACCACCAAATATATGAATCTCACCGTCCAGATCGTTATATTGCCCGGCATCCTGTGTAAGGTTCAATATACCTCCCATGTTCACCCAAAATGTGCCGAAAAGCCCGTTATCTGCCAGGTCGAGGGCGGTGAATGTTCCGGAAAGCACGTCAATTCCTCCAGAGGTCCAATCGTATTGGTTACACGTAACTATATAACCTGCATTGGCAACCCGTAAAGCCGCTCCCATTTTTGCTTCCAGGATATTGAAGGTTTCACTTGAATTGACATACTGGTGACCAGGCCCGTCAAAAACAACCCTCCCGGGGCCTTCTGTAAATCCTGATACGCCTGCATAATCAGTCCAGTCACCGGCTACATTGATGATGCCTGCAGCGTTGGTCATTGCCAGGTTGCCACCCACATTGATGTTCACATTCCCGTTAACGGTCAGTATTTTTTCAATGACCTGTAACGTGCCACCCGACTGGATGTTCAGATCATGACACGGATCATCATAAATGGAAAGCCACACAGGCTGATAACCTGAGCTTGTAATGTAAGCATCTTCAACTGCGGTGGGGATATGTCCCAAAGACCAGTTGGATGCATTGTGCCAATAATGATTATACCCGCCGGTCCAGTAATTGGGCAGCGGAGCAGTAACGTTAATGGTGTAATCTTCAACCTCCCCATAGGTAGTTGAACCGCAGGGATCAAGAACCCCGGTATACATTATCCTTACCCGCATGATCTTAGCCCCGCCGGGAATACCATAGGGAGGTGCAATCGTCGCGCTGTAAGGCCCGACGCCCGGTGTTCCGGTCACCGACATGGCTTCTCCGGCGTCAACGAAATCGCCATCATTGTTCCAATCCACCCACACGCCGCACTGATCGGAAGCATACGGGGTTCCATTTGTGACCACTACGGCCGCCGAGGAGTTGCCGGGTATGTTTGTCGACATGCCTGTATAATCTGCATATCTTGAGCAGGCTGAACTGTTGTTGATTGACCCGATATGAACATTTGATATATACTCGTCACATCCGCCAAGGGCTTCGCAATTGTTCAGCACATCGATGGTGTAATCTTCAGTTTCACCATAGGAGTTGGTACCGCACGCAGATGGTGCAGTACTGTATCCCAGGCGAACACGCATCGTTGTATAACCGGTCACGGCAGTTAACGGGGCTGTTACACTTAAGGTGTAAACCGGGCCTGCCTCGGATCCAAGGACAAACTCTTCGCCGGCATCTGCGAAATCACCATCATGGTTCCAGTCTATCCATGCTTTCCCCTGGTCGCCTGAAAAACCAACTATGGTAACCGTTAACGTCTCGCTGGTTCCTTTGATGATTGAATTTACCATACCTGTATAATCTCCAAATCCCCCGGGTGACCTCCCGGTGGTATTGTTGATGGATCCCATGGTAACATTGCTGATAGATTCATATGAACTCCAGAATGTTGATCGTGCACTGCAATAACTGGCAGCAGGAGGTGTGGTCATGCCTTTTATAATGAGCGCATAAGCCTGTGAGCCACCCGAAAGGGTACCGCTATGGTTCACACGGATGGTGTAATACCCTGCAGGAGGACTAACTACATTCACGGTTTCTACATTGTCCCTGAAATTATCACCTTTGAAGGCATTGGCCGACGGCGATGCCGGGTTTAACATCCAGGGATAATATGTAAGGGCCCCAATAACCCTTACATCCAAATCATTCACAAGCATCAGGTTTGTCGGGTTCAGTGAAGCGGCAACAGGTGTGCCTGCCGGATCGGTCCAGCAAAGCGTCACATTGATGTTGGAACCGTCGGAATAGTATGTATAATCTGTTGATTGTCCGTTCAAAAGGGTAGATTCAACGATTACCCCCCCCTGGGTGTTATCTGATGTAATTAAATTGGTTGCACCTGTAGCATTCAACAGCCCCCAGCCAAACTTATAATCCGGCCCGTCGGCCGGTCCTGCTTCGTTGGCGGTATTGATGACCAGCCCTTTCAATGCAGCGGCCGTCATCGTACCTCCCTTTAACGACTTGTAGTAGTCCTGTAGAAGCACCAGTGTCCCTGTGGTATTGGGGGTTGACATAGAAGTTCCGCTCAGGGTTGTATAATTTGCATTGCCGGTATTTGTCGTAGAATATAAACCAATTCCATTTGCAACCAGGTCGGGTTTTATTCTGCCGTCATCTGTTGGCCCCCAGGCGCTGAATGAACTCATGACAACATCGGAAGGTGATGCCCAGCCGGCGGTGATATCATCAACAGCGCCAATGGTCAGTACGTTTTTCGCAACAGCACGCTGTTCAAGGCAATCATAACCATCCGCTCCGCCGTCTACGTCGCGGGCCGCCGTGCTGTATACCCACGAAGATCCGTTGTTGTAATAATGGCCGCCCGTATGGCTGTCGCCCCGGTCATTTCCCGCTGATTTTACAATCAGGTAACCCGGTGCATTGTATGCAATCTGATCCCAGTCGTGGGACGATGCATCGTAAAAGCCAAACAAATAATCTTCTGTGGCGCTGATGGTCGGGTTGCCATACCAGTACCAGTCGAAGCCATCAGAGTACCATCCCCTTATATAACCATAGGAATGATTGGAAAGTGTCAATCCTCCCGAAGCCGCTGATGCCATCTCTGTCAGGTCATCTGTCCAGTCATATGCATGAAGCAGTGCCTGGGTTGCCATTCCGTGCGCGGCAGCTGTCTGCCCCTCGGCAACAATCGTTCCGGCAACATGGGTCGAATGATAATGGGTAGCTGCTGGAGCATCCACCTGGGTCACCCTTGTCCCCCCTCCATTGTCAAACTCCTGGTGAGTTGTCAACACGCCGCCGGCATCCCATTCACCAACGAGATAGCCATTCCCGCTCAGGTTAAGCCCGGTTGATCCCCCAACCCAGATGTCGTCGGTGTTGGTTGTTTTTCCGGCGTTAAGATTTGTCGTAATAAAAGCCTGCGGAAACCCGGAGTTGTCGATGAACTGGATCTCGCTCGTTGAAGTGCCTGTTTCATTCCGGACACTCCACCCTTTTTCTTTGGCAACTCTCTCTACTTCTGCCCTTTGTACAAGGTACTTCTGGTGGAATGACTCTGCCAGCCGGATAAGTTTTTCCTTCTTAGGATCTGACCTGTCCTGATCAGTTCTGTTTTGTGCCTGGATATTTACGATTCCGCTAATTCCCAGGATAAGTATCCAAAAAGTAAATTTTAATTTCATAATCAAACGGGTTTAGTGAGTAATATTGTCGATACATTTACATGTCATGAAATTTTAAGTCTGGCAAAAATAAACAATCGTTTCAGGCCAGAATCGGTATGGTAAAATGATTTTTCGGGTTGATACTGAGTATTTATTCACATAAAAACGGAAAAAAAACCTGAAAAACATTGACATTTATCAACAACACCATATCATTTTAAATAACCTCCATTAACAACAGATGCAGGGCACTTATACAGTCCCTGCATCTGCATGAAATGAATCAAAAATGTCCGGGACAGATAATTTTACCGGGTGACGATCAATTTAAAGGATTCGAATTTTTCACCGTATGTTACCTTAACAAAATAGAGCCCCTGTGACAACTCTGAGAGCGAAAACACATGGCTCGTTGCACCTGCATAGGAAGTCGTGATGATCCTGTCTCCGCGCATGTCAAATATTTCGACCTTCACTTTTCCGGATACGGTTTCACCTCTATTCAACAGTGTAAAGACTCCATTGGTCGGGTTGGGATAAATTGTAAAGGATGAGCCTGATGGCAACACAACCGCGGGTTGGTCTCCATCACCGGTAACCACCGCCACCATTGACGTGGGCAGGCCTCCGCAGTATCCATTGGTCGTTGTGATGTAACCATGCATGTACCCGCCAGGCAGAACAGTGGTTCCGTAGAGGTAAGAAATCTTAACGCCGGCGATCATCACGGCACTGGCCCCTGGCTGAACGGTAAACACGTTGCCTCCCCCGGCAACTGTTACCGTGTTGCTCGCATCAAAACAAAGATGGAGGGGCGAGGGAACATTGCCGGTTACCGAAGTATTGGCAGCCACAACAATCATGGTGATGGTATTTGAAGTAGCCGGGTTGCCTGAAGGACAGAGATAGTTGGAGGTCACCACACAGGCCACATGGTCGTTGTAAGCCGGCACATAAGAATAGGTTGGCAATGTGCCTTTATTGACCCCGTTCACCTTCCACTGGTATGAAGGGGAGGGTCCCCCGTTTACCGGTGTCGCTGTGAATAACACATAATCGCCCGGTGGCGACGGATTGGCAGATGCCGTAATGGTAACGCTTACAGGAAGCCAGGGAACGACCGTAACCAGGGCGCTGGCGGTTACCGTTGTACCAAGTGCATCTGTGACTGTACAGTAATAGGTTGTGGTCATCGACGGGGTGGCAACGGGATTGCTGATGGCCGGGTTGGACAATCCGAGCGCCGGGCTCCAGAGATAAGAATACCCTGGCAAACCTCCACCGGGGATGGCATTCAGTTGTGATGAGGTACTGTAACATACCGATCCGGGAGTGGCAGTGGCTGAGGCAGTCAATGTAGGAACCCAGTCGATGAGGTTGAACCCGTCGGCATCAAACGCTTCGCCTGAAAAACTTCCCGAATAATCAACAAAATAGACATGTCCGCCTCCAAGTGTTTTCGCCACATTGCTGGCGCACCCGTTGACATTGGGTGGAAACACAGCATTGCGGATTGTCATAACCTGGCTGTTGTTAATTGCCAGCAAGGTCGAACCCGCATTGCCATCCTGGAAGGTACATCCTCTGAATGCATGTGCCAGGTCGACAATGCCACTTGGGGAAACATACACTCCGTTGACAAACATATTCTTAAATATTCCATAATCGGCAGCGATGGTTCCGCCCGTATTGATGTTGAAGGCATACCGTGCAGTTGAAGTATTCGCCCTGATGGTTACCGGGCTGCCGGAGGTTCCTGCAATCTCAATACGTCCTCCCGAATTAACATTCATACTTTTTGTATCTGAAAGGACCAGCAAAGAAGCAGCAGGCAGTGATAACACGCCCAGGTCATTCACTGCAATATCACCAAATACAAAAAGATTATTTCCATTCAGGTTGTAGATCCCGTTATCAATGGTAAGGTTTCCGTTATACTGGCAGCTTGTGTTGCCTACCTGCATCACAGAATAACCGGTTCCTTTGTTGATTATCAGGTGGTGAAAGTACCCTGTTCCACTGGCATACGTTAATACGGAATTCTGAGTGCCTTTAAATTCGACGGTATTCAGCGGAAACGCGTTCAGGAATGCCCCCGAAGGCTGAACAGTGAAATCCCCGTAGAATGTATGATGCAACGTTCCACTCAAATTATCTTCCCAGGTACCATTGAGGATCACCATGTTGTTGTTGCACTGGATATTGTCGTTGGGTCTGAATTTACCGGCACTTTTATCGATCCTCAGGTTGTAGAAGGTTTCGCTGGCACATGCAGTCGTTAGAATTTGATCGGCGGTTCCATTAAACGTTACCGTTGCATAAGCTCCCGGATCGAAGCCTTTTTCCGTATCATAGGTTGTGTTGGCATTGGTCCAGTTCTTTCCAACGTAAACCTGCGGGCCATATGCATCGTTCGCATTCAGCCCGGCATTCAGTTCCATGGTCACGTTGCCGGCGATGGTAAGATCTGCCGGGTCATTCAATTCCAGGGCCCCGTCAAGGAGATACAGGTTGTTGCTGACAGTGACATCCTGCATGAGTTCAAGACCATCGAAATAAAGATAGGTCTTGTTCAGGTTCAGGTTATAGAATGTTTCTGAAGACAGTACATCTGCATCCAGGGCGCCATCAAACAGCACGGTGCCGGTGCCCTCGTCAAACCCTGCAGTTCCTGCAAGGTTGTTCCAGTTGCCTTCGACATAGATGGTGTTGGTTCCTGCACTGAGTACACCTGACTGTATGGTGACATTCCCGTTGACATCTGCCGTACCGGCCAGGTTAATGGTGTTGGTAAGCGGTGCATCTGTTACTGTGGAGGTTTCCCTGTCGCGGATAAATGAATATGCAGGCGGCTTACTGTTGTCTGCAGCACTTTTATTGACGATCACATTCCTGACATAACTGCTGTTGTTTGTATAAAAACTAGCGTCAGTTGGTCCGTAAAATTCGATGGTTCCTCCGGCCGGCGTAAAATCAGACCGGTTAACACCAAATCCTCTTGCTGTCCTGATCGTCCCTGCTGTAATGTTTTCCGCTAATGTCTCGGTGGTATTGAATACATAGATCCCGACATTTTTAAAATCCAGCACACCTCCCGACATGGTAACCCCGGCATTGGTCGTGTATGGCCAGAAACTGTCAGAACCGTTTCCTCCGTAAACATTGAAATTTCCGCCATAGATGTACAGGAATCCATTCAGGTCAACCCAGCCATCCATGTTATAGAGGTTGATGGTACCACCAGCATTCAGGTAAAAACTCCCGGTAATCGCATTGTCGGCAAGATCATTTGCGGTAAAAGTTCCCGAAAGGACATCCACGGCACCGGCAGTCCAGTCATAAATCTGGCAGGTAACGTTTGAACCGTTTACACGGAAGGCGCCACCAAGCGTTTTGTCCACCTCAAGCCTGTTAAAGGTCTCCGTGGAACAGTACTGATGATAGCTGCCCCCGTTAAACACGACCTTTCCCGTTCCTTCGCTGAAGCCTGCGGTTCCGACATTGTTGTCCCAGTTGCCCCCGATGAGGATCGGGTAGGTTCCTGCAACGAGGCTCCCGCTGTTGATGGTCAGGTCGCCATTCATCCTGAGCGAATCAGCCAATGTCACATTGCCGGATGAACTGATGATGATGTTGTTGAAGTAATCTCCGGTGTTCAGGTCAATGCTGTGGGCGGTGCCATCGAAAATAAAGGTGCCATAGGGGCAATAAATATGGCCATAGTTATATAGCTGGCCTTTCAGTACAACCGGGTAGTTGGTGTTGGAATAGAACAGGCCGGTGGAGGTGTTATAATAGAACCCGTTGATTTTAAGGGTATCGCTTGAAGCGGAACTAAAATAAAGGTAGCCGGCTGTTTTGTAGTTGTATACATTTCTCAAAGCACTGTTGGCTTCATAGCTTCTGAGATAGGCATAGGGATTGGTTCCTTCAAAGTACACGTACCCGTTGGCCATAACGGCTGCCGAGCCATCCCTGAATTCCCAGTTGGTTTCAACATGGAACCTCCCCCCCGCGGTGATGTTGGCAGTTGATCCTGACTCCCATAAAACACTCCCTGTCACATAAAAATCAGCACTTGTACTGGTTTGTTCCACCTGCCCGTGAATGATCATGTTGCCTGCAACGTTAAGATCCCCGGCACCCAGGCTAAGCTTGGCACCCGGCCCGATTGTAATGGTATCGCAATTTGCAACGCCTGAGCCGATAATCGGGTAATACGAGTAACCGGTGTTGATCTTCACTTCGACGGTTGAGGTGGGAACAGACGCAGCACTCCAGTTGTCGGGATCGAACCAGTCGTTGGAAACCATTCCCAGCCATTGTCCCTGCGTTTCAAATTTGACCGTAATGTTTGCAGTATTTGCATCATTGGCGAATATGCACAACCCGTAATAGTCCGTGGTGGTGATGTTGACCCAGAACGACTCACCTAAACCTGCGCCATAAGAATCAGCCGTGGCAAGGTAACCTGACCTTCCGCTATAATAGGCAGCCCCTGAAGAGCCATAAAGGGCTATTCCAAGGTTGGCGGTCCCGGAATTGACCAGCATGGTACATTTATAATATCCCGGGGTGAGCCAGACATCCCACATTTCAACAACATCGCCGGCCGTCCAGGTCTCTGTAATAGGGGAACTTGCGGTGAACAAGTCTGTACCGCCTTCCCATTCAACCCTTCCGGAACCCGATCCGGAGAATCGGTTGAGCTTGATACCCCTGGCCAGCGAAGAAGTATGATTTCCGTCCAGGACTACGAAATCAACGCTTGAACCACCATAGGCAGAAGTTGCCAGCTGGTTGCTGAAGCTTATATCATCAAACAGCGAGATATCCCAGTCTTCACCTGATACATTTGGTCTGACACCAACAACGTTCCAGTAAGCCGAAGTACTGGTGAACTGGAAATAATCAGGGTCGGCATAGGCATTCATCCAGCTATCTTCGCTAAGATCATAGAGGCTTCCGCCCGAATATATTTTAAAATTTCCCGTGCTGCCATCAGCACCGGAGAAAACATTTCCCGAACTGTAAACCATCGCCCTGATCCTGCAGGTCGACGAATTGATTCCTGCAGGTATCACCCAGTCATACACCCCGTCGTTTGGTGTATTTGTCGTGATCGTATACCAGACACCCCCTCCGTTGGTACTGTAATAGAGTTTCACATAGGAGTCCAGCGCATAATCGTATGACCACCTGATCTCACAGGCATCTCCTGCGTATAAGGTCTCACCGCTCCCGTTATGATTATAAAGCACATCCCCCAGGGGATAAGTCATAACAATGGAGTACCCTTCACTGCCTGCGGGGACGATGGTATATACCCTTTCCAGGTTGGTCCTGGTTTGCCAGTCAATCCCTTCGTTCCAGGTATTGTGCACGGCAATCTCATACGTTGCTGCATCATACCCCACGCAACACTCGGAATGGCCGGGTATACTGATGTGGATTGGCCGGTGGTTTGTTCCGACCTCGGTAACGATCCTGTTCCAACAGGTTGTATAAGACTCTTCACCATAGTCTGTGTTGACGAAGTTGTATCCGTTTATTGAATTGCACACCGTGTTATACCCGGGAACGATATCACCCCTGTCGGTACCTCCGGTGGCCGTGTCGGTGTTCATGTAAATCGCCAGCTCTTTGTTGGTATTGGGTACCTGGTAATCCCATTCACCCTGGATATCATCATACCGCGAGAAATGAAAATCGACCAGTTTGGCGTAGTTGGCGGAACTGATGGAGGAGACGTAATCCCAGTATGACAGCAGCATGGCGGCAGCAGTTGGTGAGCAGCCGTAACTCCAGTCGTAATACTTGCAGTTGCCGTCGTGGTTGGGGATCATAACTGCTGCAGAAGGTGCATCCATCTGCCCGGTGAGATATTTGTTCCACTCCTCTGTGAAGTCGCCTTTGGCTGTGAAAAATCCCAGCTGATCGACGATCAGGTGAAATTCAGTTTTATTGACGGCCGTAAGTTTTGGAAATGCTTTAACATAGATATCTTCGCTGCCATTGGTATAACAGAACCACTGGTTCTGAAAATCGACGTAATAGGCTCGTTTAAGGTAAACCTCCCCTTCTATCTGTTCCTTTGCCTTTTCAGCCATGACCGAACCTACGGCATACTCGGGAGACAATACCTTTGAATGTTGCTGGATCACGGCGATATCTTTCCGTGCACCCACAAAAATCGTCCCATAGTCATCATTGCCCCACTGGGCCTTTTTATCGCCCTGGGTATATGCTTCCCTGCATTGCTGCATCAGCAATTTTCTATCAGGAAATTGTTTATTGATCGCATAGGTGAACCTGTACCCGATCAGTTCGTCATTTTGTGTATAATATGCGAGCGGTTCAGAAGAGTTAACATTGCCCCAAAGGGTTGCGGCCCTCTGATCAGCCACCTGCTTCACCTGTGTAAATGAAACAAATTCGGTTTGGGTAAAAGCCATCTGCCCGGTCAGGACGAGGCCGAACAGGAAAAATCGTAAAACGTTTTTCATGATCCTTGTTTTTAGATTAACAAATATATTTATGGACAGGTATATATTCATACAGCTTGACGCTTTGCCGCCAACTGCATCATAAAATCAAGAATAACAGGGAACAATTATACAACATTATCCGGTTAAATGCAAGTTTTTTCCTTACAATAGCACCACGACAAACACAAGATTGTTTACTTATTCACAATCAACTTGATAGTCTCAGTATAATCATCCTTCACAATTTTCGCAAAATATAATCCGGCAGGCAGAGACGATACGTTGAACACATGTCTTTGTTCATTAACCATACCTGAAGCATACACCCGTTCACCACGCATGCTGAATATTTCAAGGATCACAGTCCCATCTGAGTTCCCACACTTTTGGATCAATGTAAACCGGCCGGTTGTCGGGTTGGGGTAAACTGAAAAGGTCAGATTTGCCGTTACAGGAAGCGTTTGCAGCTCTTCTACACTTTCAATAACCTCAGGAACAGACGATACCATCGTTAAAGGTACATTGCCGCAATAGGCATTTGTTGTGGTGATATAGCCATGCATGTATCCTCCCGTTTGTACAGTGGTTCCTGGCTTGTATAAGATATTCATGCCGGCGATCATGGTCGCACTTCCCCCGGCCTCCACAACAAATGTATTTCCATCGCCGGCCACCGTGATCGTCCCGGAAGCATCATAACATGAATGAAGCGGAGCGGGAACAGTTCCGGTCACCATTGTACTGGCTGGTACGATGATCATCGTTATTGCATTTGATGTGGCTGGATTACCCAACGGACAAGCGTAGCTGGAGGTCAGTATACAGGTTACCTCATCTCCGTTAACCGGTATATAAGCAAATGCTGACGACCCCGTGACGCCGTTTACTCCGTTTATTTTCCATTGATACGCGGGGGAGGAGCCTCCGTTTACCGCCGAGGCGGTGAACATCACGAAATAGTCCGGTGGCGAAGGGTTGGCCGATGCAGCAATGGTAACACTTACAGGAAGCACAGGATTGACTGTAACCAGGATGCTGCTGGTTGCGGTGGTGCCAAGCGCATCTGTAACTGTAATGGAATAGGTTGTAGTTGCCAACGGGGTGGCAACCGGGTTTATAATCGCAGGATTGGACAACCCGGTGGCCGGGCTCCACGCGCATGTGAAGGAGGCCAGTCCACCTGTGCGGATAACATTCAACTGGGAGCCGGTTCCGGCGCAGACAGTTCCCGGTACGGCTGTGGCTGTAGCCGTTAAAGTTGGAATCCAGTCGATGAGATTGTACCCGTCACCGTCATGATCCTCCCCTGAAAACACACCTGAATAATCAACAAAATAGACATGTCCGGTGCCGAGTGTCTTTGAAACGTTTGTGCTTCCGGCCCCGGCATTTGTCGGGAATATGGCATTGCGGACCGTCAGTACCTGGCTGCTGTTGAGCACAAGTAAAGCTCCGCCGGGATAACCATCCTGGAAAGTACATCCCGTGAATGCATGCGCCGGATCAACGACACTTCCGGGAGCAACATAAACCCCATTCGGGCCTGTGTTCCTGAAAGTGCAATAATCCGCGGAGATAGTTCCTCCTGGATTCACATTGAAATTATAGGTGACCGTACCTATATTTGCACGGATTTCCACCTGGTTGCCTGATGTACCGGCAATTTCGCAAATCCCCCCGCTGTTAACATTTAAATTGCGAAGCCCCGCCAAACGCAGGTCAGAACCGGCCGTTAACTTTAGTTTACCGGCATCATTAATATTGACATCCCCAAAAACATGAAGGAGGTATCCATTCTGGTCATATATTCCCAAATTGATGGTGAGACTGCCTGCATACTGACAACTTGTATTGCCGACCTGGGTTACTTTAGCCCCTGCACCTTTGTTTATCACGAGGTCATGAAAATAGCCAGTAGTGCCTGAATAGGTAAGAAGCGAATTCTCCATGCCCATGAATTCGACCGTATTCAACGGGGATGAATTATAGAATCCACCTGCGGGTGCCACCGTGAAATCATGGTATAGCTGATGTGTCAGCCCTGTTACATTATCTTCCCAGATGCCATTCTGGATCAGGATATTTCCATAACTTCGTGTATTGTCATTGGGCCTGAATTTCCCGGAACTTTTATCAATGACCAGGTTGTTAAAATCCTCATGCAGGCAGGCGGTTGAGAGGAATTGGTCTGCGGTGCCAATAAACTTAACACTGGAATGATCTCCCGGCTCAAAACCATAGTTGACTGAATGGCTGGTATTATAATTAGTCCAGTCACCCGCTATGCTGATGGTCACCTCCGCAGCTTCATTGGCATTCAGGCCCGCACCGTTTGCGATCGCCAGGTGATTCCCGATGGTGAGGGCTGAACCGCCGTTCAGTTCAAATGATCCGTCAGTTAGGGTCAGGTCATTGGTAACATTCATCGTTGTATTTCCGGCAAGTTCCAGCGCTGTAAAATTGGGATTGGTTTTAGCAACAACCACGTTATGAAATGTCTCATTGGTCGTAATATCCGCGTCGTTGGGCCCGGTAAAATAAACTGTTTTGCCATTTTCAATAAAACCGCCGGGTCCGACATTGTTTGTCCAGTTTCCTTCTATGTAAATATCATGGATGTCACTACTCAACCAGCCTGAGCTGATGAGCAAATTATTTTTAATGGTAATATCAGTATTCAAGCCCATGGAACCGCTGATTTCCAGATCATTGAAATAATTTCCCGAACTGCAGTAAATAGAAGCTTCACCGGGCAGGGGATGCGTACATTTCACCAGGCCGCCCGTCGGGTGAAAGGTCCCGGCATGCTCTGCGCTGAAAGCGTATCCTGAAATGATCGTACCTCCACTGATGTTTGTAACCGCAGTGGCCAAAATAGAAACACTGTTGTTTGTAATTTCAAAGGTGCCACCGGTCATGTTGAAGATGCCGCCCATATGCTGCCATGATTTTGCGCCAACAGGAGCGTCACTGGTGAATGATCCACCGGCGATATCCAGTTCGCCTGTTACCGGCAGACTATAGGTTCCGTGAATGAGAGCAGTGCCGGCATTGACATTCAATTTTCCGTTAAGGATAAAGGCGGTAAAATTGTTCAGCAGGTATCCGCCGGCAATCATATCCATTTCCCCGGTGCTTTGAACATCGAGATTGCCGTCTACGGTCAAACGCTTGCCCTGCAAGTGAAACTGGTTACCAGCATTCACCGTCATCGTGCCTGTAACCCGCATTGTGTCTGTGGATGAGTTGTGTATAAAGGCATCAGCAGAGGGACCGGCCGGTTTGCCAATAACAACGTTTCCAAATGCCGCATTCGCATCATCGCAGCGGATCAATGACGCAAGTGTGTTATTGAAAACGACGGTATTTCCCGTGCCCAGGCTGGCATTGGTCCCATTCTGGAAGGTCCAGTCGCTGCCAGCCATTATCACCCCCGTGGTAATATTATCAGTGGAGCCTGGTTGCCAGGTTATATCTCCACCAACCACGAGGCTGTCGGCAGCACTGGTCATTTGCAGGATTCCGGCACCCACCGTTATATTTTCGTTAACCGTAATTTTATATCCGCCAAGCAATAATCTGCCGGCTGTAATATTCAGGTTCATGCAGACCATATCATAGAATTCAGGCCTTGCATAGGTACCCGCCCCATTCACCACAACATCGTTGAATGGACAATTCTCCTGGATTGTCTGTACATTGGCGGATTTTCCAAGAAAATGAACCACAGAATAGGTGCCGGCATTGAATCCAACTGTTGTTGTTGCTGTCGGATTACTGTCGTACCAGTCTTCCGCACTGTAGATCTCCACATCGGAATCGTTGGCATTGAGTCCGGCGGCTGTTGCAATCGTAAGCTGATTCCCAATGTTCAGCCTGCTGCCGGAATTCATTTCCATGGTGCCGTCAGCAATGTTCAAATTTGCCGTAACTGAAACCGAATCATTGACCTCAACCCCATCGAGGCCCGCGTAGGTTTTATCGATCCAGAGATTGCAAAATGTTTCATCTGTCAGAATATCAGAGGGACCGGAGCCTTCGAAGGTTACCCTGCCTGTTCCTTCTGCAAAACCTGCCGTACCCACATTGTTTGCCCAGTTACCCTGGATCAGGATCGGATAATTATTTGTAACCAGCGTCCCGCCATCAATGGTCAGGTTGCCATGTACCCTAAGTGAATCGGCAAGTGTCGCCTCTGAAGAAGGACTGATGATGATGTTGTTGAAATAGTCCCCGGTATTCAAATCGATGTTTTGCGTAATGCCGTCAAAAATAAAGGTACCCGCAGCGCAATAGATATGTCCGTAATTGTAAAGTTGCTGTTTGAGCACAATGGGATAACTGCTGGCCGAATAAAACCAACTGGTCGGATTCTGGTTACTGTAGTAGCCGGTAATTTTCAGTGAGTCCGTCGATGAACTGCTGACATACAAATAACCGCCGGTTTTGGAATTCAGCAGGCTTCGGAACGAACAGTTGGCCTCATAACTCCGTATATACGATGTTGTTGCCCCGGTAAAATAAACATATCCGTAAGCCAGTTGTGCGTTCGCTCCATTTTTAAATTCCCAGTCACCGTCTACATACATCTTCCCGTTGGCCGTGAAATTAGCGGTGGATCCTGCTTCCCAGTATATATTCCCGGCAATGTCAATATCACCGCCTGCATTGGTCATCTCCAACTGGCCATGCACGGTCATATTTCCGGCAATGTTGAGGCCACCTGCCCCGACAGACAATACTGCCCCTGGCTGAATGGTGATATTGTTGCAGTAACCATCACCGGCACTGATCAAGGGTGAATAAGGCGTCCCTGAAGGGATCGTCACGTTGGTGGCAGCTGCTGGCACAGCATAATCATCCCAGTTTTGTGCTGTATACCAGTCTGATGAAATCTCACCGGTCCATTGACCGGGGGTTGATGCAGTCCAGAATACCCGGTTGTAGGGATCATATTCGTAGGCCGGTCCGGCATAGGCGCCTGTGGCATCCCTGAAATACAGATACCCGCTGTTTGATCCTTTTGATACATTGTTTACAGGTGGCAGCGACGGGAAGTTCACTTCATGGAGGGAGAGAGTCTGTGTATTTTGAACAGACAGGAAAGAAGATGTGCTGAAATTGGCGAAAGTGCAGTGATAAAATGCATTGGCAGGGTCAATGATCCCGCCCATGCCGATCAGCAAACGGTATGAATACTGGAACGTGGTATACCGGGAAGAGATCGTTCCGCCAGACTGGACATCAAGGTAATAATAGCCTGCAGAGTGGGTAACCTCAGCCTGATCCGCTCCATTGCCATATGTCTCCAGCGTTCCTCCGTTGCCGACGATGATGGATACTCCGGCAGACATCCTGAGTTGCGAACCGGGCCCGATATGAAAAATGCCTTCATCGTAAATGAACAGGTTTCCGCCAAGGGTGATTATCTTATTGTCTGCGATGAAGATCCCGTTATCTATAGTAAAATCACCCTTTACTGTTCCCGAGGCTGCCAGGGTGACTGAGTAACCGTTGCCCTTGTTGATACTAAGGTGGTATAGCCATCCGTTGGTAACTTCGAGGGTCCTTCCGGCTGACCCGTACATCTCAAAGATCCCGCCTGTAGGGTCAAAAGATGCACTGTTGATAACAACATTACCTGTGGTGCGGATGGTTCCGCCGGATATGGAAGACGAGAACGTATACGGTGCCGCAGCAAGGATACTTAATCCCTGGTTCTTAAAATCGAGTGTTCCGCCATTCATCGTAACAGAGGCATCATCGCCGAAAGCCCATACGCTGGTACTGCCGCCACCGAATACATTGATGTTACCTCCACCCGTAAAAACCAGGTTCCCATTCAAATCAACGAACTGGGTCCCATCCTGGTAAAGGTTTATCATGCTGCCGGGGGTTACATAATACCCGCCAAACAACCCGTTGTCGGCAAGGTCAAGTGCAGTAAATATCCCGTTGTTCAGCACATCCACCGAACCGGCTGTCCAGTCGTACTGTGCACACGTAACGGTTGACCCGTTTACCCTGAATGCCCCGCCGATTGCCTTGTGTACCTCAAGAATATTGAACGTTTCAGTTGAACTGTACTGGTGATAGTTGCCACCTGAAAAGACTACCCTGCCGGTGCCTTCAGTGAAACCACCTGGACCAACAGTATTTGACCAGTCGCCGAAAAGGACAACAATATTGCCAAGCGGATCAAAGATGCCTGACTGGATGGTCACGTCGTTGAGCACCTGGAGGTAGTTATTGATCGTAACGGTTGCACCGCCATTGATGGTAAGGTTGTTAAAAACATCTCCCGTGTTTACCTGGATCACCTGGGTTCCTGAACTCTGCACAAAACGTGTCGTACCGGAAGTAAAGGAAAAATGGCCCGTATTGTAAAGACCTGAACTAAAAATGGTAGAGATGTTTGCCGGCCCCAGCAATGCAGATCCGGAATTAATGGTTACACTCCCTTCAAAATTCAAGGCTGCTGTTGAGGTACTGCCGATCGAAACCGTGTTTCCGCTGTTCTTGCTGATCGTAACCCCTGAAAAGCTGCTGCTGCTGCTTTTATTTATAATTTCAGTGTTCGTGCTCCCTGTAAAGACAACCTGACTGTACCCCATCGACACCACCGAACCGGCAGAAAATTCCCAGTTTCCCGAAACCTCGATGCTGCCGTTGTAAAAACCTGCCATTGAAGAACCTGAAACCCAGGTGATGTTCACCACCATCAGTTTAGCCGTTTTTAAAGGAGTTCCTCCGATGCTCAATGAACCATTGACGATCGCATTGCCCGATGCTGTAAGTAAGGCATTGAGGGTACTTGTTGCGCTGATGGTAAGCGTTGCACCGGAATTTATTGTGAGATTGTTGCATACACCTGTTGCACCTGACAACAGAGGCTGATTCGCCGGAACCGAAGAAATCACCACATTCTCACCGGCAAGTGGCACATGTCCCAGCGACCAGTTTGCCGCAACGCCCCATGATGTGCTGGCGGAACCGTCCCAGGTGTTTTGTGAAAGAACAATCTCTGTAGCTGAAAGCAATAAAATGATTGCGAAAATTGTCAAGTGCTTTTTCATGTTTCTGTTTTTATTTGATATTATTTTTCGGTGATGATTCTCCGGATTTTTCTTTGTTTTTTTTCATTTTCATTTCTTCTTCCTGCAGAGCCAGGATCAACTTTTTCAATGCATCATTCTCAGCCTTGCTATCTTCCAGCAACCGTTTGATTTCTTCTTCCAGTATCTTTCTGCTGTCTTCCATTCGTACCGGTATTTTAAAATCAGGGCAAGAATACGACCAGCCTTGGCAGATTGCAAATAAGCGGTTGATACAATAATGATACAATGGGAAAAACAATGGTCACATTTGTGATACATGGATCATATACGCCAGTATACCAACAAGTTGTACATATATGGATTATAGGGTAATTATAGGTTGCCGGAGACCTGTCAGAGGTTGATCAGGAAATTAATGAGGTTTTCATCACTGTTGGCAAGGTTTATTTTTTTGCGCAGCCGGGTGCGGGCTACGTTTATGCTGTGCACACTTTGGTGTGTAATGGAGGCGATATCCTTGGTGGTCATGTTCAGCCGCAGAAAGGCACAGAGCTTTTTTTCATTTGGGCTGAGATCCGGGAAAGTTTCATTAAGCTTATCATAAAAATCTTTGTGAACCTGTGTAAAACGCAGTTCAAATTCGCCCCAGCTTTTATCCCTTTCGACATTTCTGAATGTTTGCAGCACATTCTGGTAACCCTCAATGGATTCTCCTTTTCTGATCGCCGTTTCTATTCCTTCTATCATTTCCGACAAGGTTTCATTGTTCCGGATAATAGACATAGCCTTACAGGTGAGTTCCTTGTTTTTCAATTCAATATCCATCTGATACCGAACGGCAGACTGCTCCGCCATTTCCTGCGCCTGCCGGGAGTTTTTTGCCCGGAGGCGTAAAATAAACAACAAGGCCAGCAGTATGAGCACCAGGCTGATCAGCAACACGCCTATGATGATGTTCCGGTTTTGTTTTTGCCTGGCTTCATTCTTAAGACGTTCATTTTCGAGACTCATCTTTTCATTGTCAAATTTCGCCTGGAATTCCGCCAGTTTTACATCGCTCTGGCTGGTGAAAACAGAATCCTTTATGGCCATATACAGTTTATATGCCGACAACGCCTCCGGATAATTGTTGCTTTTTTCCCAGGCAGCAGAAAGCGTTTCATAGTTGCTTATCTGCAGAGGCTTGAGGTTGCCGGCTATTGCATGAACCTGGCTCATATTCAGATGCTTAATGGCCATGGGATAGTCCCTCATCGCGAGGAAATACTTCCCGAAACTGTTATGCAACCGGGCAAGTTCATCATGGAGGTCCATTTTGGTGAGGATGGGTAGCGCCTGGTTTAGAAATACATAGCTTTTGCGATAGTCCCCCATCGCCAGATAGGTGCTGCCGATATAGGCCAGCCGTTTGCCGACCTTCTCTGTATCTCCGAGTGCCGTTTCGATTTCAAGCGCCTGCTGAAGATAGTCAAGTGCTTCAGGGTATTTCTTCCAGGCTTTGCAAACGGTTCCAAGGTTGTTCAACCTGACAGCAATACGGGCCTTGTTTTGTGCTTTTTGCTCAATAACCAGGGCTTCCTGGTAATAATGGATGGCCAGTTCGTACTTGCCCCAGAGTTCATATACCTTCCCGATGTTATTTAAATCGACGGATATCTGGTCGTTCCTGGACGCCCGACGGTCAATTTCCATTGCATGCCGGAAATTGTCAATGGCTTCTCCAAAATCTCCCCATTCCACGTAAATGGTGCCAATGTTGCTGTAATTGCTGGCAATCTCTTCCTCAATCTCACCTTTCGTTGCGAGATCCAGTGCCTGCCGGAAGTATTCCAGTGCATGCGTGTAGTCGTTTTGCATGAGATAGCAATATCCGACATCGCCTGTCCTGCTTACATATTCCTCCGTTTTCGTACCCCTGGAATGTTTTTCAACTTCTGCCGACTGGGTGTAAAAGCGGATCGCCGTTTTAAAATCATTCAGGTTAAAAGCTATATCGGCAAGAAGCTTCAGCGAATAGGCCTCCTCCTTCCTGAATCCCGCTGCACGGGCACTGTTCAGCGCTTCGTTCGCATAACCGGTCGCAATGCCTGTGGAGTCTTCTGCGAAAGCCCCGGCGAGTTTATTCAGCAGGATCACCCTTTCATTTCCTTTAGCCCCCGGGAGCAACCTTCTGAGGCTGTCAACATTCACCGCACGGCAGGGAACAAACCAAAGAAATTGCAGGGTGAGAACCAGCAATATATTTTTGCTTGTGAACAAATTCAGGTCTTTCCAAAAAGCGGTGAAGTTGGTTGGATGAGTCATGGCAGGATCAAATATGCATGCACCTTCATTTTCATTGGTAAAGATAGTTTTTTTTGAAAAATCACAAAAAAAAACATGAAATTTGCACCAGTATCAATTGTTAAACTAAAAACAACCATTCTTTTTAACCATTTTATTCTTTACCGATATGGCCGGAAAAACTTTTGCTGAAAAAATCTTTGGTGCCGAAACAGGAAGTATTGTCTTCGCACGGCCCGACATTATTTTATCTCACGACAACACCTCCAGCATCTACAGCACCTTCAAAAAAATGGGAGGAACAACCCTTGCCAATCCTGATACACTGCTGATCACCCTTGATCACAACGCCCCCCCTACCAACTCAAAACTTGCGAACGACTACCAGGTGATCCGCGATTTTGTTGAGAAATACGGCATTAAAAAATTCCATGATGTCGGCGACGGCATCTGCCACCAGTTGATGTCGTACTATGCCAGGCCCAGGCTGATCATCGTTGGCAGCGACAGCCACACAAGCACTGCAGGGGCTTACAATGCTTTTGCCGCCGGCATCGACCGCACCGAAACTGCCGGTTTGTGGAAACAAGGTGAGACCTGGTTCCGTGTGCCTGAATCCATAAAAATAACACTGCATGGCAGCTTGCAGCGCGGTGTATACGCAAAAGACCTGGCCCTCTGGATCATCGGCATGATCGGTTCAAGCGGAGCCGATTACATGTCTATTGAGTACCACGGTGAAGGTGTAAAATCGCTGTCAGTCTCTGACCGGATGGTGCTTTCGAACCTTGCATCGGAAATGGGTGCCAAGAATGCTGTATTCCCTGCCGACGAGGTTTTGGAAAGTCACTTCGGACATAAGCTGCAGGGTGTTTGGGCCGATGATGACGCCGCCTACCTGAAAGAAATTGAAATCAACCTGGCCGATGTATTCCCGGTAGTGGCCGCTCCGCATCATGTTGACAATGTAAAAGCTGTTTCAGAGGTCCGGGGTACCAAAATCCAGCAGGCACTCATTGGAACCTGCACCAATGGCCGCCTCCAGGATCTGCGTGAAGCCGCCGCAGTGCTGAAGGGACAGAAAGTGCCAAAATACATGCAACTGCAGATCATTCCCGCTTCGAAAGAGATATTCATGCAGGCCATGAAAGAGGGGCTGATCGAGATATTCATGGAGTCGGGGGCCAATGTGCTGTCCGCTTCGTGCGGCCCGTGCCTGGGAACCGGCCAGGGAATTCCTGCCGACAACTACAATGTAATCTCAACTGCAAACCGCAACTTCAAGGGACGGATGGGCAATCCTGCTTCCAGTGTTTACCTGGCATCGCCCTCAACTGTTGCGATCTCGGCATTGAACGGTGAAATCACCGATCCGAGGGGCATTGCGGCCAATGATATCTTTCCATTCCATGCGCCACAAAGCGCCACGGTGGATATCAGGGAGGGCGACGACCGCTTCAGCGGCGGAACCTGGAATTATTCGGATGTTGACAACCTCAACACCGACCAGATGTTTGCAGGCAACCTTACCTATAATGTCCAGAGCACTGAACCGGATAAGATTTTACCCCATCTCTTCAAGGGATTCGACAACAGCTTTTCAGGCCGTGTTAAGCAGGGCGACATCATCATGGCCGGCGCCAACTTCGGATGCGGCAGTTCACGGGAACATCCTTCGGTGGGACTGGCCTTTGCAGGAATCAAAGCCGTTATCTGCAAATCGGTAAACCGGATCTTTTATCGCTCCTCGGTGAACCAGGGGCTGCCGATCATCCTGGTACCTGAGGCTGTTGACGCTTACAAACAGGGTGACGAGGTTTCCATTGACTTTGCAAAAGGAGTGATCTTCATCGACGGCAAGCCATACGCCTTTGCGCCCCTGCCATCGAAACTGATGGAAATTTTCGAGGCCAAAGGGCTGGTGAACTACGTTAAAAATAAATGAAAAAACATTTAGTTTCCGCCATCTTTGTCGTTCTTTCTTTGAGCATGGTGGTGGTCTTGCGGGCATTCCTGCCAAAATACAGCGGGATGTTCCTGTATTTCTTCTTTTTCCTTGTCTTCTACGGGTACCTCTGGTTTTCGGTATCCCGTGGCCTTCATAAACACAGCAGGGTATTGCGGTCGCTGGCAGCCATCCTTTACTGGTTCCCGGTTGCATTGATCGTTTCCCTGATGGGTTACGGGTTCATGGTTTCTTTCCTTGAGTGGAACATTCCATTTCGAACCTACCTCCAGAGTATCATCCTGATCCTTTTCCTGGCGGAATTTCTGCCGATGGTCACACTGATACTGGCAGATACCGGCCGCCTGGTTGACTTCACTTTCCAGCGCCTGGTCCGGGGAAGGACAATCTCCTTCAATTCACTTCATCGTTTCAAACCAATTCTTGTTACCGGCTGGATCATGGGAGCCCTGGTTTTCCTGATCATGGCCGCAGGCATGCTCTTCTGGCAATTTGATTTCACGGTGCGGCGGCAGGGAATCACCTTGAACGAACTTCCGGCAGCTTTCAACGGGCTTAAAATCGTACAGATTTCCGATGTGCACCTTGGCAGCTGGGGATCGAAACAGAGGCTGCAGGAGGCGATGGATCAAATCAACGAACTGAAACCGGATGTGATCTTCTTTACCGGCGACATGTTCAACTATTGCACGGCAGACGGCAGGGGATTTGAGAACATTCTAAAAACGCTGCAGGCGCCCTTTGGGATATACGCCATCCTGGGAAACCACGATTACGGTGACTACATCACCTGGCCGACACCCGGAGTTAAAAAGAAGAACATGTCTGACTTGGTGTCCTTCTATAACAACCTGGGATGGAAACTGTTGCGGAACTCCCATGATATCCTGAGACGAGGTAACGACAGCATAGCCGTGATCGGTGTCGAAAACTGGGGGTCAACCCGCCGGTTCCAGCGAAGAGGCGATATGGCCGTTGCACAGGAAGGAACTGAAAACATGGCCATCCAGTTGCTGCTGTCACATGATCCGTCGCATTGGGACAAAATTGTCTCAAAAGATTATCCGAAGATTGATGTAACTTTTGCCGGGCATACCCATGGCGGACAAATCGGCATCGATTGCTGCAACATCCACTGGAGCCCTGTGAAATGGTTGTATGCCCATTGGTGCGGCCTTTATCAAAGCCCCGGCGCATACCCGCCCCAATACCTGTATGTCAACCAGGGACTTGGAAACATCGGCTATTCCGGACGGATCGGGATTTTACCGGAAATAACCCTCTTCACACTCATGAAAGGCACGTCCGGAAATCAGGACACGGGCAAGTGATTAATCATCAAATGACTACACATTACATCATTTAGCCCTCGAAACCTGGATAAATGAAACCTCAACATCACCACCCTGCGGGTAAAGGCTGATCCAGTTGTTGTCTTCCCGCGACCACAAGTCCTGGTCCTTTACGCTGACAAGTCTTTCGTTTACTTTTCCATCGGTATTGAGGTTGCGCATAACAACACCCCCGTTGGCCTGTTTGTCTTTTCCGTAACGCATCAGCACATTGAATGGTTTCCCTGAAAGGTTTTTGATCTTGATATACACGAAGTTGTTCTTTCTGGAGGCAATGTTGACCGGTGTGAACGAGAATTGTTTTTCGGTATTGGAGGCAATTGTGACAGTTGAGTTGAGCACATCGGCGATGGCATTCTCTGCAATCGTCTTGCGGATCTTGACAATCATTTCGCGCGGGTACTTTTCCATTGGAAGCAGGTTTGCAGCTTCGGTATAGGCGTCAACCGATTTGTCAAATTCAAAAGAATTATAAAACTTGTCACCATCGGCAACCGCTTTATCGTAACGCGACTTGTTGGCACGGTACAAACTGTCAACCCTCGAGGTGATGAGGTTTATCTGGTCTTTGGGGTAAGCCTGGGCAGGGAACAGCCCAAGCGCCTGCTGGTAGGTCTCTTTTGCCCTTCCGTAATCTTTGTCTTTCAATAAATTATCTGCATTGGCAACCAGGTTGTCATAATATTTCTGCTTGCCCAGCATCTCTTCCAGGGATTTGCTGATTTCGGTGATTTTGTCCTTCGGATAGGTAGCCTGGGGTTTCATTACCAGTGCATTCTGGTACTCCGTTCGGGCCTCCTCGTATTTTTTCTGGGCCAGCAACTGGTCTGCAGTAGCCAGTGATGCCTTGTAGGCATCTTCCTTTGCCTTCAACTCGGCAAGCACGCCATCAATTTCAGCGATCCTGTCCTTTGGATATTGCTCAGAAGGCTTCAGTGTCGACGCATTGGTGTATTCCAGCTTCGCCGGGTCGTATGATTTTACAGCCAGCATCTGGTCGGCCTTTGCCAGGGATGCTGCGTATTTGTCATCCAGCGTTTTTTGTTTGGCGATTGCAGCAAGCAAGTCCCCGATTTCGAGGATCTTATCCTTTGGATATTGCTCGGCCGGCTTGATCTTTCCGGCTTCAAGGTAGGCTGTTTTGGCCTGGTCGTAGGATTTGTCGGAGAACAATTTGTCGGCACCCGCAATCGCTGCAGCATATTGTTCATCGATGGCCTTCAGGCGGGCCACATCTGCAAGGGCCCTGTCAATTTCGGCTATCTTTGTTTTTGGGTACTGATCTGCAGGTTTCAGCAAGCCGGCCTTCTGGTAATCGGCTTTTGCAGGTTCATACGATTTTTCCAAAAGAAGTTTATCAGCACTGGCAATGGTGGCTGCATATTCATCTTCCAGGGCTTTTTGTTTCGCAATCGCTGCGAGGGCTGCTTCGGCTTCAGCAATTTTGGTTTTGGGATATTGTTCGTCCGGTTTCAACCCGGCAGCTTTGAGATATTCGGTTTTTGCAGGTTCATATGTTTTGGCGGCGAGCAGCAAATCGGCCTTTGCAATGGATGCCTTATAATTTTCATCAAGCGTCTTCGCTGCAGCGATCTCTGCCAATATCTTATCGATTTCGGCGATTTTTTCCTTCGGGTAATTCTCAGCAGGCTTGACGTTGCCGGCACCCTGGTAATCAAGCCTGGCCTGGTCATACGATTTTGAAGCCAGCAACTTGTCAGCATTGGTGATGATACCTGTGTACTTGTCATCGAGCGCTTTAGCTGCCGCAATGGCCGCAAGTGCTGCATCAATTTCGGATATCTTATCCTTCGGATAGCTTTCCTGCGGTTTGATAGAAGCCGCATTCAGGTACTCTGCCTTCGCAGGGGCGAAAGATTTAAGTGCCAGCAGTTTGTCAGCATTTCCGACCGACGCTGCATATTTGTCATCACGGTCCTTGATGCTCGCCAATTCAGCCAGGGCTTTGTCAATTTCACCTATCTTGTCTTTCGGGTATTGCTCTGAAGGCTTTTTTGCGAGGGCAGCCTGGTATTGCCCCTTCGACAGGGCATAGGATTTGTCGGCAAGGAGTTTATCTGCATTCACAATGATCGCGGCATATTCATCATCAAGGGCTTTCTGTTTTGCAATGCCTGCAAGGATTGCATCGATTTCAGCGATTTTTGCAGCCGGGTATTTCTCGCCCGGCTTCAGTCCCGAAGCCTTGGTATATTCACTTTTGGCAACATCGTAGCTTTTCTCGGTTAAATGCCTGTCGGCACTTGCAATTGTAGCCGTATAATTTTCATCCAGTGACTTGGCGGCTGCTATATCTGCAAGAATTTTATCGATTTCCGTTATTTTATCCTTGGGGTAATTCTCGGCAGGTTTGACACCCAGCGCATTCTGATATTCGAGCCTTGCCTGCTCATATGTTTTAGCAGCCAACAACCTGTCGGCATTTGCAACAATTCCTGCATATTTGTCATCCAGCACCTTTGCGGCAGCAAGATCGGCAAGGATCTTGTCGATTTCAACGATCTTCTCCTGCGGGTACGATTCCCGTGGTTTTATGGCCAGGGCGTTCGCGTATTCCGTTTTGGCAGGGAGGTACGTCTTTTCAGCCAGCAGTTTATCTGCCCGGGCAACAGAATTTGCATACTGGGTATCCATCGATTTCTGCTTTTCAAGACCAGCCAGCAGCTGGGTAATCTCCCCTATTTTCCCTTTTG
Organism: Bacteroidota bacterium; assembly: GCA_026391835.1. Lineage (GTDB taxonomy): Bacteria > Bacteroidota > Bacteroidia > Bacteroidales > FEN-979 > CAIVAT01. Next base: position 17,302 of record JAPLDF010000061.1, on the reverse strand, counting down.
GATATTCCTCTGTTGGTTTGAGTTTGAGTGCCCCCTGGTATTCAGCAAGTGCGGGCTCATACGATTTGTCTGTCAGCAGTTTGTCGGCTTTTGCAATAGCGGATGTATACGCCTCATCCGTAGCTTTTTGCCTGGCAATGGCAGCAAGCGCTGCATCAATTTCAGCAATCTTCGTCTTCGGGTATTGTTCTGCCGGTTTCAGGCCGGAAGCCTTTGTATATTCAGCCCTCGCAGGCTCCCAGGTTTTTTCGGCAAGGTACTTGTCAGCCTGTACAATGGCAGCCTGGTAATTTTCGTCAATTGATTTTGACGCGGCAATATCAGCCAGCGTTTTATCAATCTCAGCAATCTTGTCCTTCGGGTAGCGCTCGGAGGGTTTGATACTCCCGGCATCCAGGTACTCCAGTCTCGCCTGGTCATAGGTTTTTGAGGCGAGCAGTTTGTCGGCCGTTGCAATGGCAGCGGCATATTTGTCATCAAGGGCTTTGCCGGCGGCGACATCGCCCAGAATTTTGTCGATTTCGGCAATTCTGTCATTTACATAAGCTTCCCCGGGTTTCAGTTTGGAAGCGTTTCCATACTCGGCCTTTGCCTGGGCATACGATTTCTCTGCAAACAATTTGTCAGCCTTGGCGACTGATGCGGTATACAGGCCTTCCTGGGCTTTCTGCTTCTCCAGGTTGAAGAGGATAAGGTTGATTTCAACGATCTTGTTTTTGGGATATACCTCTTCGGGTTTCATTTTTGACGCATTCTGAAATTCCGATTTGGCGGCCAGGTATGCCTTTACCATGTACATGCTGTCGGCTTTGCCTATTGTATTGGCATACCGCGAATCGGCAGCCTTTTGCCTGGCATCCGCAGCGATAAGCTTTTCAATTTCGGTGAGTCTTGCCTTTGGATATACTTCATTGGGCTTAATCACAAGTGCATTGCTGTATTCCGACCTGGCAGTTTCATACATTTTGCCGGTAAAAGCCTTGTCCCCCGAAGAAATTGCAAGTTTATACTGTTCCTCCTTATTCTTCAGGGCATTTGCAAAAATGTTCTCTATTTCCTGGATCTTATCTTTAGGATATTGTTCGGCGGGTTTGAGATTTGAGGCTTTGAGGTATTCAGCCCTGGCCGGTTCGTAGGATTTATCTGCCAGCAGTTTGTCGGCACCGGCAATGGTTTTTATATACTGTTCCTCCAATGCCTTTGCCATGGCGGCTTCCTGGCCGGTGAGCATCTTGTCGGCTTTGGAGATCATCTCCTTTGGATAGGCTTCGGCAGGCTTTACCGATGATGCCATGAGGTAGTTTTCCCTCGCCTTGAAATACTTTTTATCGATGTAAAAACTGTCGGCCAGGGAGATATATTTGTCATAATCAGCCTGGGCACTGGTTCTCCTTGCCAGGATGGCTTCAATTTCCTTGATTTTATCCCTGGGATAAACCTGTTCAGGCTTTATAACCAGCGCCTCCTTGTACGATTTGACAGCCTCGGGGTATTGAATTCCCTTGAATGACTGGTCACCCAGTGCAATGGCTTTGTTGTAAGCATCATCTTTGGCTTTCTGGGCGGCAAGCAGCCCGGTCACCTCTTTTATCCTGTCCTGCGGATATTTTTCATCAGGCTTGATACCCGCTGCCTTTTTATAGTCAAGCAATGCATCCTGGTAATTTTTAACGATAAAGAACTTATCTGCGCTTGCAATTGCCTTGCCATACTCCTCATTTTTCACCTGGTTATCCACCTGGATCTTGATGATCTCGTTGATTTTATTCTTTGGATAGGGATCTCCGGGTAAAAGCTTGCTGGCATTTTCATATTCTGCCATGGCCTTCGCATAATCGCCTGCCTGGAAAAGTTTATCCGCACTTGCCACAGCCACATCAAAGAGAATGTTCTGGGCTTTTTGTGAACGCAGTAAGTCAAGGGTTTTACGCAGTTTTTCTTTGGCCGACTCATCATTGGGATTTTGAGATACGGCAAGCTGATAGGAAGCTTTGGCATTCAGGTAATCCTTGGCCTTAAAATAGGCATCGCCGGAGGCCATTGCTTTCTGGCTCGACTCCCCCTGCTCCTTCTGCGTGGCAACAAGTGCGTTTAGTTTGCTGATCCTCTCTTTCAACGATTGGTCCTGGGGCTTGATTTTTTGCGCTTTTACCAGTTCTGCCAGGCTTTTCTCATAGTTCTTTTCATTGAAAAATTTATCAGCGGAAGCCAGCAGGGCATTGTAAACCGAATCCTGGGGATTTGCCTTTTTCCCGGGGATGGTATCATATGCTGAATCCAGAACCAGTGGCAGGGAACGATGGCTGTTTTGTTCAGAAATGGTTTGGTAAGTGACAAACAGTGCGAATGCCAATACCGAAACAAATGCTGCTGCAATAATTGGGAAGGATTTCTTAAAACCGTTTATTTTCATGCGAAAGTGGTACGTTCTGGTGATTGATTTTTATGGATAACGAATAACGTGATTTTTTAGAAATAATTACATTCCGGGCTTCAGGTCGATCAAACCATCTTTCATGGTCAGTTTCCTGTCGGCCATATCTGCCAGGTCAAGGTTATGGGTTACAATGATGTATGTCTGGCGGAATGTATCCCGCAACCGGAAGAACAGTTTATGCAATTCAACCGCCGAGGCTGAATCCAGGTTTCCCGATGGTTCATCGGCCAGGATCACCGAAGGATTGTTCACGAGGGCCCTGGCCACGGCAACGCGTTGCTGTTCTCCGCCCGAAAGCTCTGATGGTTTATGACCCGCCCGCTCCCTGAGGTTCATGAAATCGAGCAGGTCCAGGGCTTTTTTTATCGCTTCATTTTTCCCTGATTTCGCAATAAACGCAGGAATACATACATTTTCAAGGGCAGTGAACTCGGGGAGCAGATGGTGAAACTGGAAAACAAACCCGATTTGCCTGTTCCGGAAGTCGGACAATTTGCGCTCCGACAACTCCCTGACTTTGATCCCGTTGAGTTCGACGGTACCTGAATCGGCTTTGTCAAGTGTGCCTATAATGTGCAGCAGGGTAGACTTACCGGCACCCGAGGCCCCGACAATGGAGATGATTTCACCCTTTTTCACTTCAAGGTTGATTCCCTTAAGGACTTTCAGCGGGCCAAAGGATTTTTGAATGTTTTGCGCAATGATCATACAGTTACCTTGAACGGCAAAGTTAAGAAAATTGAAATCTTTGCCCCCTCTTTTTTGTAAATCCAATTCAAACTCCTAATTTTGAAATCGATATTAACCCCACCGACATATGAATTTACACGAATATCAGAGCAAATCAATATTAAAACAATATGGCGTCGCAGTTCCCGAAGGCGGGCTGGCGTTCACTGAAGAAGAAGCTGTTAAGGCTGCCGAATACCTGCAGGGTGCCACCGGTACCGATAAATTCGTGATCAAGGCCCAGGTGCATGCCGGCGGCCGTGGTAAAGGCGGAGGGGTAAAGGTTGCAAAAACCATCGAAGAAGTGCGGCATTATGCGGCTCAGATTCTTGGGATGTACCTTGTGACGCCACAAACAAGCAAGGAAGGGAAATTTGTCAGAAAAGTGTACGTCGAGCAAAATATTTTTTATCCCGGTCCGACAGAACCTGCCGAAATCTACATGAGTATCCTGCTGAACAGGCAGAAAGGCCATACCATCCTGATGTATTCACCGAGGGGTGGCATGGACATCGAGGCTGTTGCCGAGGAAACCCCTGAACTGATCTTCACCGAGGAGATCGATCCGAAAATCGGGCTGCAGGCTTTCCAGGCAAGGAAAGTGGCATTTAACCTTGGACTGAAAGACGATGCCTATAAAAACATGGTAAAATTCGTCTTCGGGATTTACCGGGCATACGAAGGCAGTGATGCCTCCCTCATCGAAATAAATCCTGTGTTCAAGACCTCCGACAATAAAATCCTGGCGGCTGATGCCAAGATTGTCATCGACAACAATGCCCTTTTCCGCCATCCCGAGATTTCACTCATGCGCGATCTTGACGAAGAGGATCCCATTGAAGTTGAAGCGACACGACATGACCTGAATTACGTCAAACTGAACGGAAATGTGGGCTGCATGGTGAACGGCGCAGGCCTTGCGATGGCCACCATGGATATTATCAAGCTTTCAGGCGGTGATCCTGCCAACTTCCTGGATGTTGGCGGATCTGCCAATGCCAAGCGCGTTGAGGAGGGTTTCAGGATCATCATGAAGGATCCTGCCGTCAAAGCCATACTGGTCAATATTTTTGGCGGGATCGTTCGCTGCGACAGGGTTGCCCAGGGTGTTGTTGATGCCTACAAGAACATCGGGGAGATCAATATTCCGATCATCGTAAGGCTGCAGGGAACAAATGCCGTGGAAGGCAAACAACTGATCGACGAATCAGGACTCAAGGTTCATTCTGCAATCACGCTGAAGGAAGCGGCACTGCTCGTTACACAGGTACTGAATTAAGGCGCAGCTCCATCTCCTTCTGAAACAGAAAATCCCTTATCCTATCCAATGTCCCGGCCGGGGCGTCGGAAAATGAAAAGGAATTTTCATTGATTTCAAGCTTTTCCACCTCCGAAGGTGCGTAAAAAGTGTTAAGGAATTCAAACAGGTTGTCTTCATCCCCTGAAGGATTATTTTCATTTGCCGATTTCAGATACTGTAAGATCCGCAACCCGTCGAATTTTTCATGGAAAGCCCTGGTGAATCGTTCCTGCGAGTGGTGGTTTACCCGCAGTGGCTGAAAGGGATCATCTTCCCTGAATACCGATGAAAGGAACCGGGTAACCTTTGTGTCAACCGGGCTTTCGTACAAACCCGGAAGAAGGGCATAGGTTTCACGGATCTCATCAAAAAGGGCAAGCGGGTATACCGGGTAACTTGACCAGTCGCCCGACGCCCCCCGGATCATGGCAGGCCCCGTTCCAAAAAATACACGGTCCGAAAACCTTGCCTCGGGATACACCATTTCATCATTCCACAGCAGCACATTCCCGTATTTCCTCAGTTTCTGCAAAAAATAAAAATCCTCCCCGCTCAGTTTGGGCGTCATGCCGCCAATGGCCCGGTAAGCCCATACCGGCAGTGCCATTGCCGAACCCAGGGCCGTAAATGCATACGGTGAACCGATGCGGTATAGATTCAGGAAATAATGCCGCATATATATCTCGTAACGCAATATGGCCCTGCAGGCAGCAGGATCGGCAGGGGTTTTGTGATAATAGGGTATGGATAAAGCAGCAGATCCGGGATGCTTGTAAAAATTCTCTGAGACGGACAGGAGAAAATTTTCTAAAAAAACGGTGTCGGCATCCAGGCTTACAATGATATCACCTGGGGCGGCAACGGCATTGATCTCATCCATCAGGGTTTTGCGGGCATATCCTACGCCATGTCTTTTCCCGGTCCATCCATTTCCTTTGGAAGAACGATCAATGACAGAGATATCGATGCCGGGAAATTCGCGTAACAACTGCATGGTTGCCATGTTGTTGTTGCATGCGGCAATTTTGCCCGGATCATTCCACCAGGCTTCAGGCTGGTTCACACAAACAAATAATCTGTACCGGCCATAAGATTGCATTGACAAGCAATGCAGCAACCCTGGCAGAAATTCCGGTTCATCCATCACCGGAAGGGCCAGGTAAAGAAAAGGCAATCCCGGGTCTCCGCCAGCTTTAGCGGTCAATTTTTAGTTTTTTGTACAATGCGTCATCCTCTACAACCTCAATGGCTTTCAGAACCTCTTCATCGTACTGGTTGACAATGGTGTACAATTCGGTCATGTCCCAGAGTTTCTGGGCGATCACCCCCTTGAGCTGCGACTTGATCAGCTTTTCTGAAAGGGCATAGCCCTTTTCATCCTTTTTTACACCTTCTTTTTCGGCATAGGCGATAAAATCAGCCATAAAGGCATCATCGATCTGGAAGTCGCGGTCGAACTTGCTGAACTCAGGGTAGGTTGTCTTGAGTGTTTTGCGGTTTTTGTCGACGTAATCACCTATATAAGTATTGACGACATTTTTCCGGCGCAGCTCAAGGTAGTAATCTGAGATTGGGGTGGAGTCCCAAGGAATGAATACATCCGGCATGATCCCGCCGCCGCCGTATACTACGCGTTTGTTGGCGGTATAAAATTTCAGTGAATCCGGGAATTTAATACTGTCGGGATGGATAAGTTCCCCATGCTTCATCCGGATGCTGAAGTCTTCATAATATTTATCAATGCCGTCGGCATACGATTTCTGTATGCATTTTCCCGAAGGATTGTAATACCGGGCCGTGGTGAGGCGGATCTGCGAACTGTCGGGCAACTGGAATGGCCGCTGGACAAGCCCCTTCCCGAATGACCTCCGGCCGACAATGACGCCCCTGTCCCAGTCCTGGATTGCGCCTGAAACAATTTCACTGGCCGATGCGGAATTTTCATTGATCATGATCACCAGTTTCCCTTTTTCGAAAAGGCCCTTGTCGGTTGAGTAAAAATCCTCACGAGGGGCACGAATGCCCTTGGTGTAAACGATCAGTTTTCCGGGGCCCAGGAACTCATCGGAAAGTTCAATGGCCGTTCCCATATACCCGCCGGAATTGTTGCGCAGGTCAAGGATCAGGCTTTGCATACCTTTTGAATTCAGGAGGTTCACCGATTCAGTAAATTCCTGTATCGAGGTTTGCGCAAATTTGTTCAGGTTGATGTACCCGATTCCGGGTTTGATCATATATGCCGCGTCGATGCTGTTGATTGGAATTTTATCGCGGGTGATCGTAAAATCGATGAAATCTTTTTTCCCTTTCCTCAAAATGGAGACCGTCACCTTTGTCCCGCGTTTTCCACGTAAATGGTCGAGGACAAACTGGTTGGTGATTTTCTTACCCACCACCCACTCGCCGTCAATTTTCACGATTTTATCGCCCGACATGATGCCCAGCCGTTCTGAAGGCCCACCCGGGATGGAATGTACCACAGCAATGGTATCTTTCAATATCTCAAACTGAACACCGATGCCGTCAAAATTGCCTTCAAGCGGCTCATTGGCCTTCTGAACATCCTTTTTCGAAATATAGACCGAATGCGGATCCAGTTCCTTCAGTGTTTCCACGATTGCCTTTTCCACCAGCCTGGCTTCATTGATGGTATCAACATAGGCATAGTTGATCAGCTGCATGACTGCATTGTACTTTTTTATCCCGGCATTGGGATCCTGGCGCGGACTCTGCGCAACGGAGCAATTTTCAAACAGGATGACAAGCAACAACAGCAGACTGCTTTTGAAAATATTTATCACTAAGGAGTTATTCTTCATAGAATACTTTATTAAATATGATTATAAACTGTCAAAGGTACTTTTATTTTGCGTGGCGATATCCGGGTGACTGTAATTTAACTAATTTTATCGGGAAATATTATACTGTGGCCGACGAAGAAAAATTAAGGATCTACCGGAGTTTACGATTCCCCATAATTTTGGTGCTCCTTTTATGGCTCATCAAAGGAGCAGACATGCTTTTTGACCTTGAATTAAACAATTACGGACTCTTCCCGTTGCAGGTGAAGGGTCTGCCCGGGATTTTCACATCACCATTCCTGCATGCCGACCTCGCCCACCTGTTCGCCAACTCGGTCCCCCTGCTGATCCTTGGATCTTTCCTGTTCTATTTTTACAAAGATATCGCCTGGATGATCCTCTTCCTGATCTACATCATCACGGGCCTTTGGGTGTGGGTCTATGCCCGTGGGGGAGCAGCGCATATCGGCGCAAGCGGTGTGATCTACGGGCTTGCCTCCTTCCTGTTTTTCAGCGGATTTATCCGGCGGGAAACCGGCCTCCTGGTGATCACCATGCTGGTGGCATTTCTTTATGGCGGTTTGATATGGGGGGTATTTCCACAGCTTTTTCCGAATCAGCCTATCTCCTGGGAATCGCACCTGATGGGCCTTTTATCAGGTTTTATCCTGGCTGTATACTACAGGAAACTTGGCCCCCAGCGTAAATCATGGGATTGGGGTGCTGAGGATGAGGACGATGACGGCTCATGGGCCGAGCCTCAGGTAGATGATCATCCTCCTGAACAGTGAATCGCTGACCCCCTGGATATTTTTCAACTCTTCAAGCGTTTTAAACCGTTTGTTTTTCTGCCGGTAGATCATGATGTTTTTTGTGATTACAAAGGGGAAATACGGGTGGTGAAGGAGTTCCTTGAATGTAACGAGGTTGAGATCAAGCGGGTGGATTGAATCAGGATTGACCCGGAGATTTTTTTCGATCAGCAGGTATCGCGCTGAGTCCATGCCAAATACCTCGAGCACCTGGTGTTTGTCGCAATACCCGCCAAGCCGGTCACGATAATTCACGATTCGCCTTGCGAAGCCCGGGCCAATTCCCCTCAACTGCTGCAGTTCAAAAGTATCGGCCGAGTTCAGTTCAACCATTAAGAGAGGTTTGGCTGGTTTTGACTTATTGTAAAACGAGTCATAACTGGATACACCAACCCTGCCCCGGTAATTCCTGTACCGCTGGTCACGGGCGATGCTGTCTGAGTCGGCTGCTTTTTTCCAGGCAGTTTCAAATGCCCTGACCTCCTTTGAAAACGCCGAAAAGTTAGGAGTTTTTTGAAATGTTCCCGCCGGGATCACTGCGTTGGCGATGATGACACACAACAGGATCGCGCCCAGCACAAACACCCCCCTTTGTTCTGTGCGGTTATACGTCAGGTAATCACCCACAATCCGCCCAGCCTGTTTCTTCATCTTCCTGATATCCATTTTGCATTTTAATTTTTAATTTTGCTTTTTGCATTTTAACTTGTCAATAACCTGTTCCCTATCCTGCACTCCAGGCACCGTTTTTTCTCGCAATAAAATCGTTTCAGGTGAATCAGGGCCTGGGTCTGTATCGCATTTACTGCCGGGAACCCAGCTGCTTTCCAGCGGTCAATGCAATTGTTGTTTTCCCCGCCGGTTTGTTCCAGGAAGTCCAGCACTCCCTCGCAGGTATATGATTGTCCCTTCTCCCGGCCATAAAAAAACAAAAAAGGAGCCAGCCCATTGACTAACAGCAGCCTGGTACATGAAACACCCATTGCTTTTTCCAGAAAGGCACCCTGTTTGTCAAACACATAGTGGGTATTCCAATAATCCGAGGCCGATATTTTCAACATGTCGGCAATTCCGTTGAGCGAACCTTCCTTAAACAGGTTGAAAAACCGGGCCTGCGTTTTACAGATAAACCCGGCAAACTGGCTTATCCTGATGGTCGGAAAATTGTGGGGCCGCAAACGGAGAAATTTCCAGATACCTGCAGGAACAGGTTTTAAATCATATTTCCCCCGGAGGTAATGATACTCCCTGAGCAAATCCCCGGGATATGAATCAAGGAATTCCATATCCAGCAGTCCGGCCTGTCCGAACAACAGTGCCTCCACCTGGAACAGGCTGCCACAATGTTGCCTGACGATTTTTACCGGTAACGATTTGGCCAGTAATTCGAATGCCAGTCCGTTTATTTTAAATCCGAAACTGGCAGCCAGATGCTGGTACAATGCCTCCTCCCAATCATATGCGCAATTGGATAACAGCTGTGCAATGCCGGCTGTTTTATATTCCAGCCGCTCAACCGCCAGGACGGGAGCCCACATATGAAAATCCTTCACATCCGGGGCCAGTAGCTGGTTTTCACACGGAATCCACTGTTGATTCAGCATCATCCGCTGGTAACGATCATACATCCCTGCAGGAAACTGGTTCCTGATCACAAATGTTTGAACAGGTTCACCATTCCGATCAAAAACCTGGCGGTCAGCCTCGTAGACAACATGCAATATCGCATGATCATACGCCCTGTCAGCATGGTGCCCGTGCTTATACCAGTCGGAGGCCAGTACATGGATTTCAACATTCCCTGCCCAGGTGGTGCTTCCAATGCGTACCCGCGCGTTAAAAAAGTCTGGACCGCTGTCGGTATTCTGGTCACCCGGATGTATAATCAACAAAGATTCACCTGATTCCGTTTGAATATCCTGGTTGAAATGCCTGTACTTCCATAAATAGGAAATAAATGCCTCATTCATAATTTTACCTTTTAATTCGCTCGTATTGCGCTTAATCGGTGTATCTGTTAAAAGGTAATACGCATGTTGAAAAAAAATAAAATAAATAATTATCTTTGCATGAATTAAAATGGAGACTACCTATGAAGGATGTTGCCACCCTGGTTTCCGGTATTGAATATAAGTTGGGGAAACTTATCGAACACCACCAGACACAACGTACTGATAATAAAAAACATACAACCGAAATACAAGAATTGAAACAGGTAATCACCGAACAAAAACACACAATCAGGCAACTTGAAGAAAAGATCAAAATACTTAGAATAGCTAAAACACTAGAAACAAAAGAAGGAAACGTTGAGGCAAAATTGAAAATCAACGAACTTGTGCGGGAAATCGATAAATGTATTGGGCTTTTAAATACTTAGAATACGATTCACAGTCAGGCCAATGAACGAACTTTCCATATCGTTACCAATTGCCGACCGGTCATACCGGCTGGCGATAGACAAAGAACATGAGGAACTTTTTCGCAAAGCTGCCAAACTGATCGATAAACGGATTAAAGATTACTCGAGCAGCTATGCATATAAAGACAAACAAGACCTCCTGGCCATGGTAGCGTTGGAATATGCCACTGGATACCTGCAGAATGATCAGTTATTGTCGGAAAATGAAACACAATGGAAATCAAAGCTGTTGACAATAGATCAGGCGCTGGATGAACAACTTAAGTACGAAGCTGCAAAAGTTCTTTGAAAATAATCTGAAGATTTACCCGCATTATTTCAGACAGTTTGTAATCCTAACATTACAAATATTAGGGCAACGCTCAGTATCTCGTAGGACAGGCCTCACTCATGCTTCGGCAGGAGAACAGGGTTAATTCCCTGACAGTGGACGTTCGAAAAGTTTGGCAGCCCTATTCGTGTCGTTAGAGGATTATCAATACCTCGCTGGATAGTGCGGGTTTTTTATTTTCCCTGCTTTCCTTCTTTATTCATTCACCATGTGGCAGCACCCTGAAAGGTGTCGCAACATCTAATACATAACCGATGGAAGGAATTTTAATATTTATTATCATTGGGGTGGCCGGTGTCATCCTCGGAGGTGTCTTAACAGGCACTGTTTTAAACAGGGCGCTGGAACGTAAACGTGATGCCCTGTTAAAGGATGCCATGGAAAAGGCAGAGGTTGTTAAAAAGGAGAAAATCCTCCAGGCGAAAGAAAAATTCATGCAGATGAAAGCTGAGCATGAAAAATTCATCTATGAAAAAAATGATGAACTTGGCCGCAACGAGAACCGTTTTAAACAGAAAGAAGGCACCTTAAACCTGAAAGTTGAAGAGTTTGCAAAAAAGCAGAAAGAGGTCATTACCATCAAACAGAACCTCGCCCAGCAATTGGAGATCATCAGCAAAAAACAGTCAGATCTTGACAAAGCGTTGAAAATACAGGTCGAAAAACTTGAAGCCATTTCCAGTCTTTCCGCACTTGAAGCAAAATCACAGCTGATAGAAACCCTCAAGGAAGAAGCCAAAACCGAGGCCATCGTTTACATGAAGGACATCATCGACGAGGCCAAACTTACCGCCAATACGGAAGCAAAAAAAATAATCATTGAAACCATCCAGCGAACAGCTTCCGAACATGCCATCGAAAATACCGTTTCCGTCTTCAACATTGAAAGTGAAGAGATCAAAGGCCGTATCATTGGCCGTGAAGGCAGAAACATCCGTACGCTTGAATCACTGACCGGCGTGGAGATCATCATTGATGATTCGCCCGACGCCATCATTCTTTCAGGATTTGACCCGGTACGCCGTGAAATTGCCCGCCTGGCACTTCACAAACTGGTCACCGACGGACGTATCCATCCTGCCCGCATCGAAGAGGTGGTGGCTAAAACGAAAAAGCAGATTGAACAGGAGATCATCGAGACCGGCAAACGGATCAGCATCGATCTGGGGATCCACAACATGCACCATGAACTTGTGCGGATGATCGGGAAGATGAAGTACCGTTCATCGTATGGGCAGAACCTGCTGCAACACTCCATTGAAGTTTCAAAACTCTGTGCCACGATGGCCGCTGAACTAGGGCTCAATCCCAAGATGGCAAAGCGCGCCGGTTTGTTGCATGACATCGGCAAAGTGCCCGATACCGAGCCGGAATTACCGCACGCGGTGCTTGGCATGAAACTGGCTGAAAAATTCAAGGAAAAACCGGAAATCATCAATGCCATCGGCGCTCACCATGATGAAATTGAGATGAATAACCTCATCTCCCCCATCGTACAGGTTTGCGATGCCATATCAGGTGCCCGTCCGGGTGCACGGCGTGAAGTCGTGGAAGCCTACATTGAGCGCCTTAAGCATCTCGAGGAACTTGCTCTCAGCTACCCTGGCGTAGTTAAAACATATGCCATCCAGGCAGGCCGTGAGTTGCGTGTAATTGTCGGGGCCGAGAAAGTGAATGACATCGAAGCCAACCAGATCTCATTCGACCTTTCCAAGCGGATCCAAAGCGAAATGACCTACCCGGGACAGATTAAAATTACCGTTATCAGGGAAACAAGGGCAGTGAGCTACGCGAAATAGCGAAATTGCGAAATATTGAAAGGCATGGGGGTGGTGATCTCCATGCTTTTTTTTGCCCGGGAAAAGCTTTCATGGCATAAAAAAGCCCCTTGCGGGGCTATTTGCGGACCGGACGGGGCTTCGACGATTTTCTGCTTCGCCTATCTATGTAGGATTTCCCAGAGTATTATTATTCATGGTATTAAATATGTGTTATTTTGAGTGTTTGCAAACACTTGGGGTTAATTATTTATGGTATCAGATTTTCAATATTTTGATTGTTCGCATCACAATGGGAAATGATTTTTTCCTGCAATTCAATGATCTTTTTTAAATCCTTTACCTTGTCCATCAATTCAAGTATCTGCTTTTCACATTCCGGATCCTTGACGTAAACCACATTTTCTGAAGGAACGGGGATCGGATCGCCATTTTCAAAGGTCGCTATCTCATTCAAATTTACTTTTAAGAAACTTCCGATTAACCGCGCATTAGCTTCACTGGTGTGCCCGGACTTAATAAGCTTGCTTACGGTCGCAGTGTTAATCTTGCAAAATTTAGAAAGTTCTTTTTGACTTGACCCGATTTGTGTCAGCAGGGTCTTTATCTTGTTACCATCGACTTTCATTTTGCTTAATAGTATTAATCGGATGTTAATTTGTTTCGCAAATGTAAACTATTTGATGTGACAAGTCAAGTATTTTTTATTATTTATTGCTATTTAATAGAGTAATGATATTTATAGATCATGTAATCAGTGTAATATGATTATTCTTTGAATAATTTAATAATTTGCAATAAGGTTTATAAATAATAAATACATTTGCCGAAAATTAAATATTCAAAATCTATGAGTAACGAAGAAATGATCTTAAAAGAACTCAGGAGCATACGGCTCGCGCTTGAAATAACCGCTCCTAAAAGATGGCAGAAGATCCCTGAAGCATCTAAAACGCTTGGCATACCTCAATCTCGCATCAGGGTTCTGGCAGATGCCGGAACGATCCCTGTTTCGGTTTTGGCAGTCACTAAAAGCAGAAAACATTACCTGGTTGATGTAGTAAAGACTAGACAACTGATTGAGGAAGGTGGCATGATGCCGAAAGTAAAGTGATTTCGGTCTTTGAAATGACAATTGCTAATAACCTCTAATCCTTTGCTGCATGAAGACATTCTCAAATATGTCCAAGCCCGATCTCGCATTGATTGATATCGCCCTGGCTAATCTTAGCGAATCCATAGCCTTTTATGGACGCCTTGTTGAAGTACAACATCATGACGCATTGCCTGGACTTTGTTTTGACGATTCATCTGCCGATAAATATTATGATCGAATCAGAGAATTACAAATTGCCATTAGAACAGAAATCTATTCCCATGACTGACATTCTATATCCCTCCATCACAGAATCAAATCAGTCATCCCGGATTCCAGGCAGATATTTATAAATGAAGCAGACAGGAACACTATCTGATGTATGTACCCCCTCATTAATAAACACATCTCATAAATATTGAAATCAGCATGATATCGAATTCAGAAGAAATAAAAGATGCTACTCAAATCACCGATATCCTTGGCGATTTTATCACGCTGAAAAAAAAAGGTGTTAACTACACTGCCTGTTGCCCCTTCCATACTGAAAAAACACCCAGTTTCATGGTGAACCCTGCCAAGGGTTCATATAAATGTTTCGGGTGTGGCAAATCAGGTGATGCAATTGAGTTCCTCAAGGAACACGAAGCAATGAGTTACGCCGAGGCGCTTACCTACATTGCCGGCCATTATAATATTACTGTTCAATCGAATGAATCTGACACCCGGTATAGCGATGCCGAAAAACATCGTGATGGCATCTTTGCCACCCTGAAGTGGGCACAGGATTATTTTTTCAAGAACCTGCCGAAAAATGCTCCAGCACTGGAATATCTTCAAAAGCGTGAACTTGACAAAGCCATCGGGATTTTCGGGATTGGATATTCTATTTCGGGCAATGATCTGTTGAATTCAGCCCACACGGCAGGTTATTCAGATAATCTGTTACTCTCTGCAGGTCTGATCTGATCAAAAAAAACGAACAGGGACATTATTACGATGCTTTTGTTCGCCGGATTATGTTCCCTTTTTTCGACCGATCCGGAAGGGTGATCGGTTTCACCGGCAGGCTTCTTTCATCTGAAAAGGATAAGCCAAAGTACCTGAACAGCACTGAAACCGAGGTATTCAAAAAAAGCAAATTTCTGTATGGACTATACCAGTCCAAGAAAGAGATCATGAAGGAGAATGAATGCCTTCTGGTGGAAGGTCAGACCGACCTGATCAGTTGGCACCTAGCCGGGATCAGGCATGTGGTGGCCGGTTCAGGAACCGCCCTGAGCGAGGATCAGGCAAAGATGATACAATCGTTCACCAATTGCCTGACAATCGTTTATGATGGCGATCCGGCAGGAATCAAGGCCAGCATTGCCAACATCAAAGTCCCCTTGCAGATGGGACTTGATGTTTACCTGGTTATACTACCTGAGGGAGAGGACCCTGATTCATATGTCTTGAAACATGGCGCAGAAACCCTCAAGGCATTCATCGAAGACAACCGTAAGGATATCGTTTCGTTTCGCATCGAAATGGTTAAGGAAGCTGTGGACAAGGATCCACTTCAAAAAGCCAAACTGGTCAAAGAACTTGTTTCCCAGATATCCCTTATCGGTGATGAAGAGTCTCGCGGTTACCTGATTGGGGACATTGCCAAGAAACTTGACGTTAAATTGGAAGATCTCAATAGGAATCTCAAAAAGCAACTTCCTAAGCCAGAGAAACAGGAAAAGGGATTCTTTGCTCTTGAGGCTTCCGAGGAAATGATCACAGAAACCGGCTGCGCAATCCTGCTTGCAGGCCCAGCCATGGTGGTTACATACCATGCTGAAGGAAAAGGAAACACTATCAGCCTGCCGGATGGCCCGCTGAAGAAAGATGATATTTTTCGCCTGGCCAAACTGACCAGGAATATCAAAATTGAAGGGCTATCTTTTATTGTTGATGAAAAGGATGTTGAGTCTCCCCTAGCCGAAGCCGGACGAATGCTCACCGAGCAGGGAATGCGTGTTGAAGTGCGGGAGGATTGTTCTGTAGACGAGACCGATGAAGAACCCAAATCTGTTGTTTACATCGATTTTTTGGACTTTTATGTTAATGGCTTAACCTATCAGTTATTCCGACACCCCGACACAAAACGCTCTAAAAAGTTCGTGGAGATGATCGCCGAATTCTTGTCAAAACTCGACAATACTATTATCCACATTAAAACCAATGAGATTGCAAAAAAGTTTGGGCTAACCCAGGCTTCATTTTCCAAAGTTTTACGCCCTTTTGTTGAGAAACGGAAAAGCCTTGCCGTTCAGAGGCAGGAACATGTGATCATTGATGAACAGCAATATGTTTTCGATATCGCCCACCTTCCGGAATATGTCGATCAGGTTTTTTTCCAGCGGTACGGATTCTTCGCGGCTCAAAACAAAACCGGCAACAAAATTTTCTACGTGTTCCGCACCCTTGATAACACACTGATTAAGGTTGGTAATTTCTTCATGGAACCATTGTTTCAGGTCTATGATCTCGATCCTATAAAGAACAAACGTATTGTAGAGCTTTTCCATTCAGAACTTAACACGGCAGAGTATGTTGAGTTCAAGAGCGGCGACATGGTTGAATTACAGCAGTTCAAAAAATTCCTGTGGAACAACGGGGGCTACATCTTCACAAACGGTAAACCGTTTCATCATGAGAAAATCCTTGAAAGCATCGCCCTTAGATTCCCGAAAACCCATGAACTTTCTACATTCGGATGGCAACCTGAAGGTTTCTTTGCTTTTGCAAATGGCATCATTACAGATAATGCATTTACCCACGTTGATGAACTCGGGCTTGTAAAGTTTAAAAACTCAACCTACTACTCTCCTGCATTCAGCAAAATATATAAGGATCAGCGTGCCGACAATGACCGGTATGAGTATGACCGGTTCTTAGTTTTCAAGCCGGATCACCGAACATCATGGATAGAATGGTCAAAGTTGATGTACAAAGTATACTCATATAATGATAATGGAATGTGGGCGCTTTTATTTGCAATCCTTGCAGCCAACCGCAGTATTATCTTTCCGATCGAGCGTTTTTTTACCTCACTGTTTTTTATAGGTCCTACCGAATCCGGCAAATCTAAAATTGCGGAAAGTATCAGGGCACCATTCATGTATGGCGCACCTCTGTTCAACCTGAACTCTGGTACCGATGCTGCATTTTTTACCAGCCTTGAACGTTTTCGCGATATCCCGGTGATATTCGACGAGTATAACGATTACCAGATTTCTGATGTAAAATTCCAGGGGTTAAAGGCTGCGGTGTATGACAATGAAGGGAAGCAGAAGCGCAAAGATGCTACCAGCAAGGATATCGATGTGTCGAAAATAAACGGCTGCCCTCTTTTGTTGGGTCAGGAAGGACCAGAGCGTGACGATGGCGCCCTGGGCAACCGGGTAGTTCAAAAGCATGTTCCAAAAAAAGATGATTGGACCAATGAAGAAGTTGTCAATTATAAAGACCTCAAAGACCGCGAGCGTGACGGGCTGAGCAATATCGCAATGGAGATCATAAAACATCGCCCGGTCGTGCAGAAGCACTTTGCCGCATACATGCGT
>JAPLDF010000042.1 GCA_026391835.1 Bacteroidota bacterium | reverse complement strand
TCGCAAGACTCGGAGGATATAGCGGTTATGCAGCCCAATCACCTCCAGGCCCCTTAACCCTTAAATGGGGCCTGGACCAGTTTAATATGATGCGAGATGGTTACTATATTATGGAAAAAGATGTGTAGAAAGAGTAGCTCCTCCAGGAGAAGGGGCAGGGGATGAGGTGGTTTTCCCGAAGCTGCCCGGGGTTGAGTTTGTTTACCCGAAGGTGTCAGGGGATGAGTTTGTATTACCCGCACTAGCCGGGGGTTAGGTAGTGGATTTCCCTGGCCTCAAATTATTTATTTTTATTCAATCTAAATTAATTATATTTGTGGTTCAAACGTAACAACTTCCTATGAAAAAATATTTTATTTCACTCATCCTGTTTTTATTGGCCGGCATGATTTCATACGCCCAGGTTGGTGTCAACACCGACAACACTAGCCCCAACAACTCTGCGATGCTCGATGTTAAATCCACTTCAAAGGGTTTTCTTGCCCCCCGCATGACCTTTACAGAACGAAATGCAATTGCAAGCCCTGCAGAGGGACTTGTGGTATTTTGCACAAATTGTAAAGATGATGGAGCGGGTTGCATATCCCTGTTTATGGGTGGCCAATGGTTGAATCTCGCCGGTACCTGCGACCTCCCTGTTTCACCGGCAGAAGGAAGTCTTGTGCAATCGAACACGCAGATCATCTGGAACTGGAACTCTGTCCCAATTGCTACCGGTTATAAGTGGAGTACTTCAACCAACTATGCAACCGCCATCGAAATGGGTACCGGCATCACCAAAACCGAGACAGGACTTGTCACAGGGAACAGTTATAAGCGATATGTATGGGCATACAATGCCTGCGGTCATTCAGACTCGACCATCCTGGCGGGCCAGGCGCTGGTCTGCGGGTCGTCGTTTACGAAGATCCACACAGCCGGAGTTGTTGCCCCGGCAGACAAAACAGTCACCTATGGCACGGTGACCAACATCCCCGGCGAACCATCGAAATGCTGGATCACCCGAAATCTTGGGGCCACTCAGCAGGCCAACTCGGTGAGCGATAATACCGAACCGGCTGCAGGCTGGTATTGGCAATTTAATCTGAAACAAGGATACAAGTATACGTCCACCCGTATCCCTAATACAACATGGATAACACTTTTTACGGAAGATTCTGGTTGGACTTCAGAAAATGACCCTTGTTCGCTTTTGTTGGGCAGCGCCTGGAGGATTCCCACATCCACCGAATGGACCAATGTGGATGCAGCCGGCAACTGGACCAACTGGACCGGGCCATTTAGTTCTGGTTTACAATTGCATGCTGCCGGGTTCCTTGCTTATACCGATGGTGTACTGGGCCAGCGCGGCTCCAATGGTACTTACTGGGCCAGTACCCAGTTGGGTGCTCCTTATGGCGAGTTCCTGTTCTTCACGAGTGTCAGCAGTGTGATGAGCGTTGAAGGTAAGGGATACGGCTTCCCCGTCCGCTGCATTCGGGACTAGGGTGCGCCAGTGCTCGGCCCTGCCTGTGAGAGGCTGGGGGTGAAACGCTCCCGGCCTGCTCAGCCATTCTTATAAGTAGTTTGCTCATAGGGCAACTTGGCCGTATCGAAAAGTTTATGCAGAATCTTACATTAATTAAAATACCACTTTAACTTAATGTTCCATGAAAAGAGTTGCCCTATTTTTATGGATATGTCTTATCACCGGAACCGGTGCATACAGCCAGGTCGCCATCAGCACAGACAACAGCACCCCCGACAACTCGGCGATGCTCGATGTGAAATCAACCAGCAGGGGTTTGCTGATTCCGCGCATGACGACAGCTGAAAGAAATGTCATCGAGTCACCGGCAGACGGGTTGATGATCTTCAATACCACAACCCGGTGTTACGACACCTATAATGGCATTACATCAGCCTGGGAAACAATTCATTGCCTTGCCTGTCCGCTTCCTGGAGCTGCAGGCGCCATCACGGGCACAGCTGCTTTATGCGACAACCAGCCAGGAATTGGATATTCTGTTGAACCCATCAGCGGCGCCACAGGGTATATTTGGAATTACAGCGGCACCGGTTTAACCATCTCCTCGGGGGAAAACACCAACTCCATTACCGCCGACTTTTCATCGGCCACTTCGGGCAGCCTCACGGTGACCGGAACCAATATATGCGGCAGTGGAATTCCTTCAGCCGGTAAAGCCATTACGGTTTATGGTGCAATTCCAGGTGCGCCGGTGGCTGGGGCCAACGGGTTATCAGAAACAAGCATTATTTGGACATGGAATGCCAGTAACGCCGCTGCCGGGTACAGGTACAGCACTGCTGACAACTACACTACTTCAACCGAAAATGGTCCGGCCAACACCCTGACCCAGTCAGGCCTGACGTGCAATACACCTTATACCCTATATGTGTGGGCATACAATACGTGTGGGCACTCTGCGTCAACTGCCTTGTCAGGAACAACCTATACCTGTTGCGGCATAAGCTTCACCATGACCCACCTTGCCCTTGGAAGCGGTGTAGCTCCTGTTAATAAAACTGTTACTTATGGGAATGTGGTATATGAAGCTACAGGACCCAATACATGCTGGATAACCCAGAACCTGGGTGCAACCCATGAGGCTGCAACCTCCTATGACGATACGGAAGCCTCAGCCGGATGGTACTGGCAGTTTAACCGTCAGCAAGGATATAAGCATGATGGAACCAACCGCACCCCAAATACTACATGGATAGCTGATATTTTTGAAGACAGCGACTGGGTTGCTGCCAACGATCCCTGTGCTCTTTTATTAGGGGTTAACAGTGGCTGGCGCCTTCCAACATACTCTGAATGGACTGCAGTCAGAAGTCAATGGATATGGCCCTGGTATCCTTTTGATGGTCCTTTATAACTTCATAAGGCAGGTTATCTTTATCACCTGGATGGTTTGCTGACTTATCGCGGTGTTGAGGGTGATTTTTGGAGCAACTCGCAGAACGGTGCACTTGCCGGAGGGTCCATCTTTATCACCGGAGGTAACGGAATGTGGTTCAGCGAGAAGACCTCAGGGTTTACAGTGCGTTGCCTCAGGGATTGAGGTGCGCCTCCATGAAGCAATTTTTCAGAATGTAGTCCAAAAAATTTATAACGTTTTCAATTTTCAATATTACCATTACATCACTATAGATTAAGCAATAAAACTTAATCTGTAAAGAAAATGAAAACAGTTCAGAAAATCTCTTGTTTTTCCTGGTGATATTGCCGGTAATCGGCATTGCAGAAGCGAAGGATATTGCGTTTACACTGGACGATCATCGGCATTTTTACCACCATGATGGTAACTGTGTTCGGGTTTGCCTTCTGGGACTGTAGACTTTCCCTGGCACCCATGAAACGCGAAAACCTGAGAACCCTCAATGCCCTCCGCGAGTTTGCGCAACACCAGCCGAAACTGCGTGAGATTTTTGAAAACGCAGGACTGTTGTAGGAATTACGAATTATGAATTACGAAATTTGTGCAACTCCACATTTGTCACTAGTCACTAGTCACTTGTCGTTTGTCAAATCTCCAGAAATTCCTTCACCATCTCAACAACTTCAAGGCACTTGACCTCCAGGTTGTCGTTGACGATGATTTTATCGAAAAGTTGCGCGAAGGTTAACTCATAGGCAGCTTTGTCGACCCTTTTTCGCAGGGTTTCGTCCGATTCGGTACCGCGCTTTTTCAGCCGCAATTCGAGCTCTTCAATGGAAGGTGGGTGGATAAATATTCCCAGCCCCTGTTCCCCGAAATATTTTTTCAGGTTGACAGCCCCGACAACATCCACATCAAAAATGGGGGACTTCCCCAACGACCAGATGCGGTCCATCTCGGTCTTCAGGGTGCCGTAATAGCTGCCGGGATAAACCTCCTGCCACTCTACGAATTCCTCCCTGGCGATTTTGTCCCTGAACTCATCCCCGGTTATGAAATAATAATCTTTCCCGCTTGTTTCTTCCGCCCGTTTCGCCCGGCTGCATGCTGAAATAGAAAAGTCAAGTTGCGGAATGACCTTCAGCAGGTGCCTGACAATGGTTGTTTTCCCCGCACCCGACGGCGCTGAAACTATGATTGCTTTCCCTGTCATATTTTAATAATCAATGTAATCAATGCAAGCAATGTATGCAATGCAGACAATGTATTCAATGCAAGCAACGTTTTAAATGGTTGCATTTTTTTAAATTATTTGCATTGTCTGCATTATTTGCATTGTCTGCATTATCTGCATTGTCTGCATTGTTTTCATTGTTTGCATTAAAGTATATTGCCCAACTGCTCCTTGATCTTCTCCAGCTCATCCTTCATCTGTACGACGATTTTCTGTATCTCCACATCACTGGCCTTCGACCCGATGGTGTTGATTTCGCGGCCCATTTCCTGGGTTACGAATCCGAGTTTTTTACCCTGTGAAACCGCTTCCTGCAATGTTGCCAGGAAATACCTGCAATGTTTCATCAGGCGGACTTTTTCTTCAGTGATATCAAGCTTTTCGAGGTAATAGATCAGCTCCTGCTCAAATCGGTTCTGGTCGGGGGCTGAGCCGTTAAAATCGCCGGAATATTTCGAGAAATCACGCAGCAAACGCTCGCGCAAATCGATGATCCGCCTCTTTTCATAAGGCTCAATCTCTTCAAGAAGCTTCAATATGCTGTTCACACGGTTCATCATATCCTCCTCCAGCACTTTCCCTTCATTGATACGGAACAAATCTGCCTGGGTGATGGCATCATCAATGGCACCGGCGATGGAAGGCCAGTCGTGTTCGCTTAACTCGTCGCGGCTGGTTTGCATTACATCCGGCATTTTAAGTACAAGCGAAAGCAAATCCTGTCCGCCCTCATGAAGTTCGCTGGCGAGGCTGTTCAGTTCTGCGTGGTATTTTTTCGCAAGAGCGTGGTTGATTGAGTAATTCAGCATCTCGCCGGTTACTTCTGTCCCGATGTAAAAATCGATTTTGCCCCGGTCAAACCGCTGGGTAAGCATACCTCTCACCTCCCACTCCTTTTCCCTGAAATATCCCGGTATTTTCATGTTCAGGTCAAGTTGCTTGCTGTTAAGTGTTTTGATCTCGATGGTGAGTTTCCGCCCGGTAATATCAAGGACAGCTTTACCGTAACCGGTCATGGATTTGATCATTTCGCTCTTTTTTAAGCAAACTTACGTAAAATTTATACAATTCAGGGATGCCATGTCTTCCGGGTTGATCCTTTTCATTAAATTTGAACAAAACTTTGAGGTTGTATCAAAAGTCAATTTATACACCTAGGACCCAAAGACGCTAAAAATAAAATTATTGATGTTCTGGTTTTGCATCTTGGCGTCTTCGCAGTGAAGATAGGTTTTCAGGCTTTTGAGACTGTCTCTCGGGGAGATGAGGTAGAAAAAGGAAATTTGCATTCAAATGGAATTCCGGGTAATTGATGATACACTGCAGTTTTATAACCTGATGCTTATTGATATAGCCCAGGCAAAGGAGTATGTTTTCCTGGAGACGTACAAATTTGCCAACGATCACATGGGGGTGCGTTTTCGCGATGCGCTCACAAAAAAAGCAAAGGAAGGTGTCAAGGTCAAAATCCTTGTGGATTCGTGGGGCAGGGGACCGGTTTCGGAAACTTTTTTTACCGAACTTATCAGGCTTGGCGGTGAGGTGAAGTTTTTCGAGAAGATAAAGATAAACAGTGATATTTTTACCCGGGGGCACCGGCGTGACCACCGCAAGATACTTGTGATTGATGACCTGGTCAGTTATATCGGATCGGCCAACATCACAGGCTACAACCTGAACTGGCGGGAGTTGTGCCTGCGCATGGAGGGCGAGATCGCCGTTGCGTTCAAAAAGGTGTTTCTTGAAAATTTCAATGCCTTCAACCCGTTTATCATTACAAACAAAGTCACCTACACCCGGAAGATCAGGTCGGGTAACTTTGAAATTATCCGCGATGTCCCTTCCATCCAATTCCAGCGGCTCAGGAAACGATATACCCAGCTTATCCGGCAGGCGGCAACCTCGGTGGTGATTGAAACCCCTTACTTCCTGCCCGGTTTCCTGCTTCGGAAAGCCATGATGGATGCCAGTAAACGCGGCGTGGAGGTTGCGGTTATCATGCCGAAACATTCCGATATGCGGATGGTTGACATCCTGCGGAACAAATACCTCGGGCTGCTGCACGATGCAGGCATCAAGTTGCTTTTCTATCTCCCGCATAACCTGCATGCCAAACTGCTGGTCATTGATGATGAAATATTTTCGATTGCCAGCGCCAACTTCGATTTCCGCAGCTTCCGGTACCAGTATGAAATTGCCCTGATCGGATCGGAGCCCGATATTTTACGCCAGCTGCGCGAACATATTGCCGAAACCGTCCGGAACTCGCAGGAACTTGATTACCTGGAATGGAAACGCCGGCCAATGATTGAGAAAATCTTTGAATGGATCCTGTTGCCTTTCCGCCATTTTTTCTGATCCTTAACTGACTTCATGCACGGACTCCCCCTCTGGGCCCTGAGCGGAGCCGAAGGGCCCGGGGGGTGAGGTATGACGCTCCCTGAGCGAAGTCAAAGGGCGCGGTGATCTGTTTACAACATACACCCCCGCAAAAATAAGCAACGCCGCCAGTATCTTTGGAACGGTTATGCCACCCTGGCCGATTGTTACCGACATGATCGCGGCGATGACAGGCTGGAGGTAACTGTAATAGCTGACTACTGTGGTGCTAACATGTTTCAGTGCAAAGTTGATCAGCAGGTAAGCGACAAATGTGTTGAGTACAATGATGTAGATGATACCAAGCCATGCAGTGACCGTGATGGCGGCAAAATTGATCTCCAGGGCGGGTTTGACTGAAAACGGGAGGATGAATATGAATCCGAAGAATGATACCCATTTTAAAATGGTGGTGGTATGGTATTTCCCGACAAGGGGCTTTATCAGGACAAGGTAGAGTGAATAGAAGACCATGTTGAGAAATATCAGCAGGTTTCCCCAGGCATGGTTCCCTTTAAAACTCATGGTGCGTCCATAGAGCACCAGGATCAGCACCCCTGATGCACCCATGGCAATGCCCACTGCTTTTTTCCAGGTGACTTTCTCCCCGAGGAGGAGACTTGCAAACACCATTACAAGGATCGGGTTCAGTACATGAATCAGCGAAGCGTCCACGGGTGTGCTCAGGTTCAGCCCTTCGTAAAAAAGGGTTTGGTTGAGGGCAAATCCGAACATTCCGCAGATTGCTAGCATAATGAGATCTTTCCTGTCAACCTTCTCGGGTACAAACAGCCGCTGGAACAACCAGAAAATTATCATTACGCCAAGGAGCCTGATAAAAATCAGCTGCATCGGCGACAACGTTACCGGCATCAGGCTCTTTACGATGTTGTAGGCGAAGCCGAAGATAAACGTGGTGCTGAGCAGGGCAATGTGGGCCTTGTAGGTGCTGTTCATCCTGCAAAGATATGGAATGCCTGAGGATCCATTGGATCAATGAAAAACAAAAAAAGGCAACCAAACAGGTCGCCTTTTCTCGTGATAGCCTCCGGACAGGTTATGAGATCCGGATCTCCTTTTTAATCTCAACCTTCGCCTCTTCCTTTTTAGGGAGGGTAATCTTTAAAATCCCGCTTTCGTAGTCAGCCTTTATATTGTCAAGGTCGATGGTTTTTGGCAAAGTAAACGATCTGCTGAAAGAGCCGTAATAAAACTCCTTCCTCGAATATTGTTTGCCTTCTTCACGCTTCTGGTCTTCAACTTCAACCGAAATGGTGAGAATGTTGTTTTCCAGGTTTATTTTAAAATCATCCTTGACCATCCCGGGCGCAGCGATTTCCAAATGAAATGAATCGCTGCTTTCAATGATGTTGGCTGCAGGATCGCTGAAACGCTTCCCGAAAAAATCACCAAGGTCATTGTCGAAGATGTTGCTTACCATATCCGATAACGGATTTCTGTGTTGCCATTTGATCAGTGTCATGGTTTTATCTCCTATATTAAGTGTGTGAAATTTTATTGTTTCCCGGGAAAAGTCAAACAATATACCAGTGAAAAAAATCAAACGAAATAAGACAAAAAGGCAGTTTTTGTAATTTTACAATGCCAATATGTCAAAATGAACAACCAATTGCCAAGATGAGAATGCAGACGGAAGGGCCGCTTCAGGCCTGTATTTTCAACTCCTGCTTCGTCTTTTCATGAACGAGCAGTGATAACTCCTTTGAATCGAGGTGGCAATAGGATTCATAGGGAATCGGATCGAGGATGACCAGTTTGATCTGCCTGTTTTTATGGATTAAAAGTCCGCCTTTTTTAATTGCATGATACGTTCCCTTAATTACAACCGGAAGGATAGGCGATTTGGTTTCAAGCGCCAGCCTGAAAGCTCCTGTTTTATAAGTTTGCAAATTCCCGTCGGTCGACCGCGTTCCTTCCGGGAACATGATGACGGAGTTTCCTGCACGAATGGACTCAGCCGCCTTGTCCATCATTTGAAGTTTGCTTTTTCCCCGACCGCGTTCAATGGGAATATACCCGCACAGGGCCATGTTCCACCCGATAAACGGGATAATGAACAATCCCTTCTTGGCTACCCATTTGAAATGGGTGTGTAATTTAAAAAGAACCAGGATGTCTAACCCCGACTGATGGTTGGAGACCATCACATAGACTTGTGCAGGATCGATTTTATTTCGCCCTTCAACCTTGATTTTCCAATAGGGATTGATTCCCAGGATCATATCGGACCACCTGCAGGTAAATTGATGTAAAAGATATCTCCGGCGATCGAACAATACAGTCGTAATCCATAACAGGATGGCGACAGGAAACAGTATGGCCGAGGTGAGAAACAGGTTCACCCAGAAATAGCACGATGCCAGTACCTGCATCACCCCTCCCTGTTCATCCTTCATAATTCATCATTCGTCATTTGTCATTTGTCATTTGTCATTTGTCATTCCTCATTCACCAACCCCTTCCCATATTGTCTCCATTTTTCAATGGCCGCCGCCAGGTCGGCGGGATATTCAGAGTCGAAATGCATGAATTCTTTGGTGGTGGGATGAATAAATCCCAGCGATTTGGCGTGCAGGGCCTGGCGGGGAATCAGCGAAAAGCAGTTATTTACAAACTGTTTATACTTGGTAAAGGTGGTGCCTTTCAGGATTTCAGAGCCGCCATAGCTGTCATCGTTAAACAACGTATGCCCGATGTGCTTGAAATGGATCCTGATCTGGTGTGTGCGGCCCGTTTCAAGCCGGCATTCGACCAGGGTTACATATCCAAAGCGCTCAAGGACATGGTAGTGTGTAACCGCATGCCGGCCTTTCTCCGGGTCGTCGTAAATAGCCTGCACAAGGCGGTTGCGGATGTCCCGGCCGATATTTGCATCGATGGTTCCTTCATCGTGATCGATATTTCCCCACACGAGCGCCACATAGGTACGGTCGATGGTATGGTCGAAAAACTGTTTTGCGATTTTTGACTGCGCCAGTTCATTCTTGGCAATCAGCATGATCCCGCTGGTATCTTTGTCGATCCGGTGAACAAGATAGGGCTTTGCATCAGGATCATCCGGGTTGGTTTGCTGCAAATGGTAAAGCAGGGCATTCTGCAGGGTCCCCGTGAAGTTGCCATGACCGGGATGTACCACCATTCCCGGCGCTTTGTTGATCACCATGATGTCATGGTCCTCGTAAACGATGGAGATGGGGATATTTTCGGGATAAACCTCTGTGTCACGGGGAGGATAGGCCAGTACAATGGTGATAATGTCAAGGGGTTTCACTTTGTGATTGGGCTTGACCACCACATCATTCACAAGGATGTTTCCGGCATGCGCCGAGTTTTGTATCCGGTTCCTAGAGGCATTTTCAATTTTCGCCATCAGGTATTTATCGATACGCAGCGGATTTTGCCCGCGATCGACTACAAATCGGAAATGTTCAAATAATTCACTGGATTCTTCAGGAATTTCGGGTTTATCGTCCATGGTGTTTTTTTCCTACCGGAGTATGAATTTTCCAGGCATGGCAATTGCAATGCCGGCACACTTATCAGGTGATTATAAATTTTGCAGTGCCAACCCGGACGCCTGCACGATTCCTGATTTCCAGGAAATACAATCCATTGGACAGTGAAGTTACATTGATTTCCTGCTGAAATCCTGTTTTCAGCAGAATATGCCCAACCAGGTCGGAAATGAGAATCGTGCCGTCACCGTAATTGCTTGTTTTATCATAGGAGTCAGGGACACACAGGTGTAAGAGGCCGGAGTTGCAAGGGTTGGGGTAAACGGATATTTTAACATCATTGGCCGGTATGTCGCCGATTCCCAGCGGAATAGGCTTCCCGATGATCGGCCGGATCATCAGCGACCCTTCAAAGGATGAGTTGTTCCACACGCCGGTTGTGTTGTAGAAGATCTCATTCTGGCTCCTGTTCTGACGATCGAACCCGATCGAAAGATTGTCGTCGGTTGTTTGTATCCAGCCTACATAGAATTTTCCTGTGATGGCAAGCGGTGGATAGATATGGTATGTGGCGAATTTGTTGAGACTGTCAGCGTAGCGCGGCATGACGAGATCGGAATAGATGGTATCACCCGGTTTGCCGGCATTGTCATTCCAGACACAGAGGTAAAAGAACTGTTTGCTGTCGTTGCCCAGCGTCCTGTTGAAAAACATGCTGACTGCACGCAGGGTATCAGGCGATTTGTTGAGATTGAAACCATAGGCAAGCTGTGATCCGGTAGGGCTCAGCCCGTAACTGGCTTCCGGTGTGCCGTCGTCATAGGCGTAATAATTGAAAAACTTCTGGTATGCCTGCATGGTATCACCCATCACCGTTCCGGGTGTCGTGGCCCTTAACACATGCTTCATCAGAAAAATCGCACTGTCCGCCTGGCTGATGGGGATCAGGAAGGGAACCTCGGGATGCGCAAATTTCTGGTAGGTCACATACGGGACACTTTTGTAGGGATCGATGTTGTAACTTCCTCCGTTGTATGTTTTTGAAAAACTGGTTGCCGGGTTGGTCACATAATAACTGTAGGTTGACATCTGGGGAATTATATCCCGGTTGGTCATCGTGATTTCCAGCGTGTCCTTGACCTCGTTGGTCGGGTCGTTGCAATACTGGGGATAGGGCATCGATGCATATCGCCTGAGCAGGGAAGGAGGGCGGTAAACAAAGCGCAGCTCAGGATAAACGGTGTCGTACCTGTTACGGCCAGTGTTCAGATAAACATTGTCGAGGTTCCATTGGGCAGTGTTGTTTTGCCAGCTCGGCTCAGCTGAACTTGCCAGGCTTACATAATTTGTAAACCTGAACCTGAATTTATTTGTAAAAAACACGGGATCGGTAACCGGAACCATCACCTGGATGAAATATTTGTTGTTGTTATAATACCGGAAGGTGTCCAGCGACATTCCCAGTGCATACCATTTCTGTTTCCAGGCATCCGGAATTTTAATGGTGTCGCCGGGTATGATGCTGTCGTGGGCCGGAATTGTGAGAAATTCAAGGAGCAATGTGTCGATTTTTTGCGGGGCCATCCCCCTGCCCTGTGGCTGGAAAAAAAAGCTGAGGTAAACGGAATCGGCAGGTGTAAGTGCATGTGGAACAGGCGTAAATGCAGAATCAAGTCTGATATAGCGGGAAGTCAGGTGATCTGCAATAAAGCTCATCGGGCCCGGGACTGCGGTGGGATACATGTTCCCTGAATCATTGATGGCATCAAGTGTCATGGCACCCTGGTTTATCGGGAAAACCGGGAAGTCGTCGTTCTCAAAGGCAAAACGGTCGATCCACCGTTTGGAAGATGGAAACACGCTGTTTGCCGAGAAATCATCGAAAAACGGCATGGCAACCGGCAGGGTATCTTCACCGTTGGCAAGGTATTTCATCTGGTTATACTCAATTGCCCGCGCCCTTACCATCGGGTTAATGTGCAAACCAGTAAGTTTCTCCTGTGAAAATCCTGCAACCCCTGCGAACAGAGAAATGAAAATGAATAAGGTAAAACGCATTATCAGGTCAATTTAAATTTTTATAACTACCATCCGTCCGCCCGTCCGCCTGTCCGCCTGTCCGCCCGTCCGCCTGTCCGCTTGTCCGCCCGTCTATTCCTCCAAACTATCCACCTTCAGCGAATCGATCATAGCTTTTGCGCCCATGCCAATAGACAGGTTGATCACAGAACCTTTGTCAAGCACGGTTCCTGCTTTTATAATTCGTCCTTTAAACAGTTGATTTTGAACTGCGTCTTCATCAAATGATTTTATATAGGACAATTTCCCAAGTTTCAGTCCTGCGGATTCCAGCATCGACTGTGCCTGCCGCAACGTAAGGTCGCGCAGTTCGGGCATGGTTGTTTTTTCCGGCACCATGGAGGTGATGGTTAAGTATACCATCCGATTTTTCTTGACTTTCGCCCCCGGGAACGGATCCTGCGACAGAATGGACCCCTTCGGCTTATCGGCATCAAAAATCGAATCAATCACATTGAACTGGTAATTGACATTTTCAGGATTTGACTGTACTTCAACAAATGACAATCCCCGGTAATCGGGAACAACGATGTAGTCATTGTGCTTCGTATACCATGCAAGTGATTGTAATACAATCCATATTAAGGCCAGCGTTATCCCGATGGCAATGAGGAAATGCCTGAGAAATTTTTTTGAAAAAAGAAATCCTAAAAAATCCATCCGCGGCTTTATCTGATAACCTGAAAAGGTCAGTTTTATTGTCTGTTTCTTAAGAAACTACAAACTTACGGAAAAATTGAATTTTGCGCAAGGCACAATATTTTTGTACTACTTTTGTACCATCAAAACCGACGCATATGTTGAATATTGCCATTGTTGCAGGAGGGGATTCAGGAGAATACGGAATTTCCATAAAGAGCGGAAACCAGGTAGAACTGCATATGGACCGTGCAAAATTTTGCCCATACCTGATTGAGATCAGGGGGAAAAACTGGAACTACCGGATCGGGTTAAAGAAATTTCCTGTAGACAAAAATGATTTCAGCCTTACGATTGGTAAACGGAAGATAAAGTTTGATGCAGTGTTTGTTGCCATTCATGGTACGCCGGGTGAAAACGGGAAGTTGCAGGGGTACTTTGATATGCTTGAAATTCCATATACGTCATGCGATGTAACCACCTCCGCGATTACATTCAACAAAAGCTTCTGCAAAGATGTCGTACGCCCCGGCGGAATTAACATGGCTAAATCGATGCACCTGTTTCACAACAGGCCGGTGAGCGATGCCGGTATTCTTGCAGAACTTGCACTGCCGGTTTTTGTAAAGCCTAACAATGGCGGTTCAAGTGTCGGAATGTCGAAGGTGAATCTGAAAAAAGAGCTCGGCCCTGCCCTGGCCAAAGCGTTTGAGGCAGATTCCGAGATCCTTGTTGAAGAGTTCATCAAGGGGCGCGAACTCACCTGCGGCGTGATCAGGTCTGAAGGAAAAATCATCACTTTCCCGGTTACAGAGATCATTCCGAAAAAGGAATATTTCGATTATGAAGCAAAATACAAAAAGGGGATGGCAGACGAAATTGTGCCTGCCGACATTCCTGCCGGGACTTCCGCGCAATGCCGCGAAATTTCCGGGATGCTTTATGAAAGGCTGAATTGCAAAGGAGTTGTCCGGTTTGATTATATCCATACCGGAAAAGACTTTTACTTCCTCGAAGTCAACACAGTTCCCGGTATGTCCGAAGCAAGCATTGTTCCCAAAATGGCCCGCGCCCATGGCTGGAGTTTCACGGAACTCATCACCCGTTTATTGAAGGAAGTATTATAAGGAACAAACCATTTCACCATTTTGCTAATTGATCATGCCCAACCTCCTCTTCGCCACCAACAATACCCATAAACTTCGTGAAGTTCAGGAGATTATGGGGAATGATCTTCAAATTCTCAGCCTGAAAGACGTGAACCTGGATGTTGACATCCCCGAAACCCAGGAAACAATTGAAGGAAATGCCGTCCAGAAAGCCCGGTTTATCCACGGAATTACCGGGTTGAACTGTTTTGCCGATGATACCGGGCTGGAGATCGAGGCCCTTGAGGGCCGCCCGGGTGTTTATTCGGCGCGCTATGCCGGCGAAGGCTGTAGTTTTGATGACAATGTAACCAAAATTCTCCGTGAATTGGAAGGAATTGAGAACCGCAAAGCCTGCTTTCGCTGTGTCATCTGCCTGATCATGGATGGGGCGGAACAACTTTTTGAAGGCAGGATCGACGGGGTGATTACAACCGAAAAGGAAGGTGCGGATGGTTTTGGGTATGATCCTGTATTCAGGCCCGATGGCCATCGTCAAACCTTTGCCGCGATGCCCGCCTACCTCAAAAACGGGATAAGCCACCGGGGGAGGGCCATTGATAAAATGGTAAAATGGCAAAAAAGCAAAATGGCGAAATAAAATCTATTTCGCCATTTCACTGATTCATTAATTTAAGGTTACGGGAACACCAGTCCCGTGTAGTTGGTCACACTGGCCTGCGGTATGCTCGAGCCGTATTTGGTGTTGATGGCCTGGATGAAAAAGTTGGCAGTAACACAATTGCCTCTGGGATTCAAATGCACCCCGTCGGTTGAGAACAAACCGCCGGATATAAACGAAGTATTCATCTTGATCCCGTCGAACACCATACCGCTGGCAAATTTCCTGAGGTAGGTATTCATATCTGCAAATGCAAGATTCCTGCTTGCAGCAACATTATATATAACTGTATTGAATTCGTCAAGACGGGCCTTGATGTTTGCCTGTTCGGCTCCATCGAGAACAAATTTGCCAGGGATGGGGTAAGGGCGGGGAATAGGCTGAATGCTCTGGTCGGCAATACCCATGCCTTTGCATTTGACTGAATCGGTTGGCATGGTTAATAAAAACAGGTCGCCTGCATGCATCTGGGCCCAAGTTCCGTCAGTTTTTGTATAAACAAAAGGATTCTGCCCTTTTTTCCACTTGATATCAGAATGGCCATACAGGGAGTATAACTGGTTTAAACCTGCTGCCTGTGCTGAATCGAGCAGGACGCCGTTCCATGGAAGTTTCTGTGAAATGGTTGTAAAGAAAGGAATGCTGGTAACATCAGGAATGTTTGCAACGATGCCTTTGGGGTTTTTACCGGAAGCCAGCAATGAGTCAACTGCCATGGTGTAAAATTGCGTAAATACAGGCAGCGAAGTGAGCAGTGCATCTGTTCCAGCAAGTGCCGAGGCGAGAACGTCATTGTTCCCGATCCACAGATAGAAAAATGAAGGCTGCTGCACCACGGCATCATGCATGATAGTCGCCAGCGGTGATGTGGCAAAACGTGCAAAATAGGGGTTCCCCAGTGAAGAGCCATAGCCAGGATAGAACAGTGTCTGCACGGTAGCACCCGGAACACCCATGTTGTTGTAAGGACCTGCCACTGTGGGAGGGGCATATAACTGCTGGATCAGGGTAGATTGTTCAGGATTGGAAACAAAACCGGGTTTGAACGATTTGGTTTCGGGAACCACAGGAACACCGGCGCAGTCAAGGTCATCTGTGAAATAAAGCACCCTTTTTGTATAACAGTAAAGGCCACCCGGAACAGGCTGAAAACCTACACCTTCTTCGGTCCCGATCAGTGGTTGCCTGAATTCTCCGCCACCAACGGTTTTAAACTGGGTGGCCATGATGTTTGGAATGGAATTCTGCTGGCCCGACAGGTAAAGGGCGCCATCGGCATAACCGGCAGTCAGTGAATTTCCGACTGAAACAAAATTTGACAGGTCCAGTCCGTTGGCCGACGCTTTGAATTCGTCAATTTTCCGCTCACAGGCCGACAGGATCGCAAGGGACATTAAAATGAAAAGTATTTTTTTCATAATCTGTATATATTTAAAAGTTAAAAACTGTAAGATAAACCAATCCCCGGGATACTGAAACCTGTGCGGTATGTACCGGCAAAATTCTCGGGAGAATAGGTTCCGTCTCTTTTAGCGCCCATCAGGTAAAGGAAGGCTGCATCGATGCTGAATCCTTTGAAGGGATTTACAGAGAGCCCGCATGTAACGCCGACTTCCGTGAGACTCGGTGTCTGGGGGTTCAGGTAATCGTTCTTTACAGGCGACGGATCATAATAGCCACCCGCCCTGATGATAATGGCCTTGCTGATTTTATATTGGGCGCCAACGCGGACAATCATCTGGTCAGTGTACAACGCAGGAGTTGCCGTGCGGCTGACAGCGGCAGTTTTTGTCTCGAAATCAAAAACAAGCGAATCATAGGTGCTCCAGAATACATAGCACAGGTTCAACCCGACCATCCACTGTTTGTTCTTCCCGAATTCATAGGAAGCGCCAAAGTCAAGGTTGGCAGGCAGGGGCAACATTACATCCACCTTGTTGTTGGCGGGAAAGTTCCCGCTGAGAGATGGTGCCACCGTGAAGTTGGCGTCGGCGCCCTTCACCTTCATTTCAATTTTGGAACGGTAGTCAAGTCCCAGGCTCCAGCCCTTGTCAGGATGGACCATGATGCCGGCGTTGAAGCCGAAATTACTGGTATTTCCTTTGATGTTTACTGAACCGTCGCCGGTTACCCCCTGTGCGGAGATTGATTTATTCATGTCAACTGTCCCTGTTGCATAAACAAGGCCAACGCCGACACCGAAAATTTCTTTGAATTTGTAGGAAACGGTTGGCTGGTATGTGATCGCTTTGAACGAAATATCCTTGATAAGATAACGTCCCTGCCAGTTTTCACCGGCATCATCCTTCCAGGCAAGCCTGTTTCCATAAGGTGCATTCACTGCAATACCTACGCTGAGATTTTTGGTAGGTTTAAAAGCTGCATAAAAATAGAATGGTGTGTTGAGTTCATGTTTTAACGTGGCCTGGTAGTTCACATCCTTTGCCTGGAATGTTCCCCTGGCAAAAATAAGGCTGACGCCTCCCGAAAAACTCCACTTTTCATTGACAAATGCTGCGCCGCCCGGATTGAAAAATAAACTGCTGGCATCATAGCTCAGCGATGTTCCGATAAGTCCCATGCCGGTGTTGCGTACACTGTGCAAGCCTACCTGGTACCCACCTCCGAACGATGTGGTTGCTGCCA
The DNA here is from genome assembly GCA_026391835.1 of Bacteroidota bacterium. Classification (GTDB taxonomy): domain Bacteria; phylum Bacteroidota; class Bacteroidia; order Bacteroidales; family FEN-979; genus CAIVAT01. The sequence continues at coordinate 51,601 of JAPLDF010000042.1, read as the reverse complement.
GACATAAGAATAGCAGCAGGGTTGTAAATCTCCTCATAATGACAATTTTTTGGTTAATACTGGGCGCAAGTTACTACTTTTTTTGATATTCAAACTTTATCATATCTGGATGTGGTGTTATCTTATTTAAAATGAGTAATATACGGCAGGCGTGTGAACGAGAGGAGTGTTGAACGGACAGGCATAATCCGGGTATGGTTCCTGACGCGGAAAGCACTGAAAAGTTAAAACTAAAATATAGACTACCTTTGCCGTCTGAAAAAAATATATGTTTCACAACGACCTGTCCGCCTGTCCGCCCGTCCGCCCGTCCGCCTGTCCGCCCGTCCGCCTGTCCGCCCGTTAACATGTCCACCTAAAACCTAACCCATGAGCACCCTCCAAATTGGCGATAAAGTAAAATTCCTGAATGCTTCCGGCGGTGGAATCGTTACGAAAGTGATAGACACCCGCATGGTAAGTATTATGATCGAGGATGGTTTCGAAATCCCGACGATGATCAGTGAATTGATAAAAATCGATGCAAAAGATCCGGCCGGCCGGTTTTTTGAAGAGCATTACAACATTGACATACCTCCACAACCTGAAGAGGCTCCCGAACCCGGCGACGACAGGCTGGTTCAACTTCCTTCTCACCTTGCCATCGACCGCAAATCGGAAGACATTTACCTTGCATTTGTCCCGCATGATCAAAAATGGCTGGTTACAGGGAACCTCGACGTATTCCTTGTCAACAACAGTTCCTACGATATCCTGTACAATATTTTCAGTAAAACACCCCTCGGCCATTATACCGGGGTTGATTATGGCAGCATATTTCCTGACTCAAAACTGCTTATTAATACCATTAACCGGGAGCAGCTGACACATTGGACCGACGGCTGCATGCAATTCCTTTTTCATAAGGAGCAATGCCAGTCGCTGCTTCCGCCTTTCAATTCCGAGTTCCGGGTTGAGGGAAAGAAGTTTTTTAAGGAAGGAAACTATCGCGACAATTCTGTCATACAGGCCAGGGGTATCGTGGTTAGGGTACTATCGCTAACCGAGTATTTCCAGTCGGCAGAGCAGGATGCGAACAATACCGGTAAACCTGATCAGCAGAAGCCGGAAACCGCCCCGCTGATTGTCAAATACCAGGTTGCCCCGCGTGAAGCGGTTGTTGACCTTCATATTCACGAACTGGTTGATGATCCGGCAAACCTTGAGAAATCAGAAATCCTTGAATTCCAGAAAAGCTTTTTCCTGAAATGCCTCGATAGCGCAATTGCGAACCATTTCCTTAAAGTGGTTTTTATCCATGGGGTTGGGAACGGAGTATTACGCACCAATCTCATCGAGTTGCTTAAAAAACAGGAGGGCATCGAGTTCTTCGATGCCCCCATGTCAAAATATGGTGTTGGTGCCCTGGAAATCAGGCTTCCGCACAATGAATAAATTAACGGATTATTGAAACTTTCCGGGAATAAACCTCCGAACCTGTATGAAGCTGAAGTATATACACCCCTGGCTTGAAATTTTGCCCGTCAAGCATGGTTTCATGCTGCCCGGCATTGATGAATCCAAGTGAACGGGTGCTCACCAGCTGTCCGAAAGCACTGTAGATATTAATTCTTGCTTCGTTGCTGTGGTTCATGAAGAATGAAACTTTTGAAGAACCATCAACAGGGTTGGGATATACGATCAATGGATTGTTGCTGCTGGTTTCCATGACAGATACCGGGGCCTCCATCCAGAACTCACAGGATTCGCTGGATCCGAACGACCCGCCTTGTTTGATGATGGTTCCATTTGAAGAAACTTCATAGCCTCCGTTTCCATTGCTGCAGCAAATACCATCACCTCCGGAATCGTTGATGGTATAGGAGTAACAATCAGCCTGGGGCAGGGTGACGGTTTGCTGGTACAACTTGTTGGCTTCTGCATATGGCCCGCCACTGAATACAACCACATTCAGGGAGTTCCTTATCTCCCAGGTTGTTTCGTCCGGTTTATTGTCAGTTCTCAATGAGATTTTCACCTGGCTGGTCGAAACCGGGGCTGAAGTGAAGTTGAATTTCAACGTGTCATTTTTCGGATACTGGTCCGATATGTTGTTCGGGTTCGTGGAAAAAACTGTCAGGACATTCTGTGAAAGAATATCGTAGGCATATTCGGGAAGCGAAACAACAACCTTATGCATACTTGCCAGTGAGCCATTCCATGTATAGCTGTTAACGGTGCCATCATTAACTTTGTACCTGATGGTCACGCTGGTGATGGCATTGTTCCCGTTGTTCCTTATTTTCACCGAAGGCGAAATCTTGTTTTTGCAGGTTTTCGGAAGAACATTCTGCACCTCCACAATCTGCACGTCGGTATTATAAGGAAGGGTCAATGCGTTTGCCGAGCTGTTTGCCGTCTGGTAGATCTCCTTGGTACTCTTGTCCTGGACAAATCCGATGGAAGCAATTTGCGAAAAATCATATACCAGGCCAGCTTTCCACACCCCTTCGAGCAATACATAATCACCGGCAACCATGGATGTAGGAAGGGTGGTACCTGTGGAACCAGGAATCATCTTCTTCATCACATTGTAAAAGTCCCGCTCTCCGTTTGAACTGGCACAGGGAGCCGAAGTAAAGTGGACCCATTTCTCTATGATCACGTTGTGGGCTGTCATACTTGCAGCAACATCCTGTGTGCATTTAACAAGCATGGTTGAAAAAATTGTATCCTGGCCGGCTGAAACTTCATGTTTCAACTGGATTTCAAAAGGGGAGGGGACTGCCAGCCTTGCATCGATCGTTGACATGTTCCATCCGCCGGCACTGCCATTGTAGTAGTTCCCGTCAAGAACAGAATATGGGACATACATGTTGGTCGGGCTCATGTAGTAACTTACCCTTGCCGCAGTTTCGCCGGGATTGGCGAGATTCATGGGATCGCCTGCCGCAGGCCAGTTCACATGATAATAGATGGAGGTGAATTTTTCGGGATACTGTGTCTGCCAGGTATGAAACTGCGAGTTCTTGCTGACGCAGGGGCCACAGGTTGCCGAGGTGAACTCCTCCAGCATAACCAGGCGCTGTGTTTGGCTATACCCCAAACAGAGGCTGGCGAACAATGGGATAAAGAGTAATATTCTTTTCATAATTTCTATTTTAGAGTTTGACCATTACAAATATAACAAATATTATGGGCAGATTAATTCTGCAAATAAAAAATTTGTAAATTTGCACAATAACCCCGACCATTAAAAGAAACTGATATGAAAAGACTGTTACTCTCCTTTTGTTTATTTTCAATAGTTCTTGTGTATGGCTATTCACAAAGCCTTTCCATCTCCAACATTCATGGAACGATTGCGCCAAACGCCATTATGATTCAGGAAGGATCACCCGACAGCGCTGAACTCATCACCTATTTCAATGTCACAAACACCAGTGGCAGTTCGGTTGATGTGTTATGTAAAAAAGTCGAACTGACCATGCTCGATTCTACCGAAATTACCATGTGCTGGGCAGGTGGTTGCTACCCGGCCTCCACCAACATCTCCCCGTATTCCCAGGCCATCGGCGCCGGACTGACCAACAATGAATTTGTCGGCCATTATACGCAAATTGCCTTCCATCATTTTAAACCTGGTGAAAGTGTTGTACGCTGGGTATTCTATGACAGGTCAAATGTGAACGATTCGGCAAGCGTGACAGTTAAATACACCTCATATCCTTTGGGAGTTGACGAAACTGCTGCCAGGCAGAGTTCGCTTTCAAATGTCTATCCGAATCCTGCTTCCGCAAACGCCACCTGCAGCTATTCAATACCTGCAGGCTCGCAGGGAACAATCCTGGTCCGCGATCTTCTCGGCTCAACGATGCAGACACTGTCGCCTGCTACTGCCAGCGGCAAAGTCACAATTGACGCCATTAACCTGAATGACGGAATTTATTTTTGTTCGCTGTTGGTTGATGGGAAAATCAGCCAGACTAAAAAGCTGATCGTTAAACACTAACCAGGATTAAGGCTCCAGCTGAACCGACTGGCTTGAAACCCAGCCACGGATAAACGTGGGAATCTTGTCGATATCATACAGGATCGACGCCGAAGGCATTGCTGCAGGCGAAACCTCGACAAAAAACCAGTCATTCCCTTTTCCATTCGAAGCATAAGCAAGGACAAGGCCACGCGCTTTGGTGCGGTATTTTGCAATGATGTTTCCAAAAGTGTTGAGTTGCGGATTAAATGGCTCATTCTGCATGGCGGCAGAAGCCCGCAGTAACATGGTATCAGCCTTTGCCAGGAATGGAATCGGCTGGGGGTAGTATTTAGCAGGTTCCTCGGTATATTTGTAGGCTACAACCTGTTTGCCTTTGATGAACATTGGCTCATTCTTATCCTCGCCAACACGATAGTCACGGGTGAAATAGAGATAGTTGTCGCCATCCCCGGCGTCTCCGGTCTGCAGTTCCACAAGTTTATTTCCTGTCTTTGTGAATTTTGATATGTACTGGTAGTCTTCAAAGATGAGCTCAAAGCTGTCCCGTTTATTCAGCCATATTCTCACAATATCCGACCCGCCTCCATTGTTCCCGCTGAAAATCATGTCAGGCAGTTTATCGCCATTGATATCGGCCGGGAACAGGCATTTTTTCAGATCTTTGGCAGAATGCCGGTGTGTTGAATCATTGGTGAATTGCGGAAATTGACCCATGTTTCCCGCAAGGAACAAATCGATATGTTTGGATGGGTGAGAAACCGAAAACCGCCGCAGGTTCAGCCTGGGCGGTTTCGGAATATGGATATATCGCTTCCAATAGAAGGTATCAGTTGCAGTGGTATAGCGCTGAATGTCAATCTGCGCAAGGCCGGGTAAAGAAATCAGACACAGTGAAGTCAGAAAAACCAGGTGGGTCAACTTCACGTTAAATCCCGAATTCTTTCCTGAGTTTGTCTGTGTAATCAAGCTTTTCCCAGGCAAAGAAGTCGACCTTTTTTGTATATACATCTTTACCATTTCCATTGACTTTCTTAGGTTTTGAACCTTTCACGGGATAAAAAACTTCCACCTCTTTGTTATAAAAATCGCGTCCGAAATGACCGTAGGAAGCGGTTGGCTGATAGATCGGATTCTTCAGGCCAAAACGCTCAACGATCGCATAGGGGCGCATGTCGAAAATTTTGTTGATTTTTTCGGCGATCACCCCATCCTGGAGGATGTTGCCTTTTTTGTCTTTCACTTTTGCGGTTCCGAACGTGTTGACATAAAGACCGACCGGTTGTGCAACCCCAATAGCATAGGCAACCTGGATCAGTACCTGGTCGGCAACACCTGCGGCAACCATGTTCTTTGCAATATGCCGGGCTGCATAGGCGGCTGAACGGTCGACCTTTGAAGGATCTTTGCCGGAAAAAGCACCACCACCGTGGGCGCCGTGTCCGCCATAGGTATCAACGATGATCTTGCGCCCGGTGAGGCCGGTATCGCCATGAGGACCGCCGATCACGAACTTTCCGGTTGGGTTCACATGCAGTTTGAAATCACCCTGGAAGAGTTTCTGTATTTTCGCAGGCAGGGTTTTTTTAACCCTGGGGATCAGTATTTTCTGCACATCATCCCTTATTTTGTCCTGCATCGCTTTTTCAGCGGCCTTTTCAGCCTTTGCTGTCTGTGTTGCAGGCTGGATAAAATCATCATGCTGGGTACTTACCACGATGGTGTCGATACGCATCGGTTTTCCATGGTCATCATATTCAATGGTCACCTGCGATTTGCTGTCGGGGCGCAGGTACTTCATCTGCTTGCCTTCGCGACGGATCTCGGCTAGTTCCTGCAGGAAAATATGCGCCAGTTCGATCGACATCGGCATCAGGTTTTCCATTTCGTTGCAGGCATAGCCGAACATCATTCCCTGGTCGCCGGCACCCTGGTCTTCCTTCTTTTCGCGGACAACGCCCTGGTTGATATCTGCAGACTGTTCATGAATGGTGGAGATCACCCCGCATGAGTCGCAGTCGAAGCGGTATTCCGCCTTTGTATACCCGATCTGGCGGATGACGCGGCGGGCCGTTTCCTGGACATCAACCCAGCCCTGTGTCCTTACTTCACCACCGCAAACAACAAGCCCGGTGGTCACAAATGTTTCACATGCCACTTTCGATTCCGGATCCCATTTCATGAACTCATCAAGCAGGGCATCTGATATCTGATCGGCAACTTTGTCCGGATGTCCTTCTGATACGGACTCCGATGTAAATAAATATCCCATAATAAAAGAATTACGAATTATAAATTACGAATTACGAATGAATTAAATGAAGTTGATTTGCGATTGAAGGGAGGAAAATTTGTTTTAGCATTTTTTTCCAGTGGTTGCAATCAATCAAATCTGTCCACTTTTCTGGCTGCAAAAATACTAAATTTTCTGATTAGGAAAAAAAAGATAGACAGGAAAAAGGATGAGGTGAGTTATGACCTGGTCAGTTCCTGGAAAACATCTTCAAGCTTCTGCTCCTCACGGTGAAGTGACAGTACTGTATACTTATGTTCTACCGCAAATTGAAATACATCTGCACGGATGTCGGTTCCCGGTGCCGAAGCGAGGTGCCAGAAGCGGGATTCGTTGTTCAATATCCTGTGTTCACCTTCACCGCGTGGAAAAGAAACGTCAAGAACCCCGGGTATCTTTTGAAGCAGGCCACCCCCGACCGGGATGTTGAACTCGACCTTGATAATCACACCGGCAGTGGCCAGGTGCTGGAGGTTTTCGGTGGAGTCGTCAGCAACAATGCGTCCTTTGTGAATGATAACAGCCCTGTTGCAGATGGCTTCCACCTCCTGCATGATGTGTGTTGACATCATGACGGTCTTGGTCTTGCCAACTTCGGTGATCAGGTTGCGGATCTCGAGCAACTGGTTGGGATCAAGGCCGGATGTTGGTTCATCCAGGATCAGTACTTCCGGATCGTGGATCATGGCCTGTGCAAGTCCGACGCGCTGGCGGTAACCCTTTGAAAGAGCACCGATTTTTTTGTGCTGTTCCGACTGCAGCCCGGTCATTTCGATCATTTCAGCAACGCGACCGGCGATATTTCCTTTCAGCTGATGTGTTCCGGCAATGAACCCCAGGAATTCCCTCACATACAGGTCAAGATAGAGCGGGTTGTTCTCAGGCAGGTACCCGACTTTTTTTCGTACTTCGATGGATTGCTCCAGTACATCAAAACCGCAAACCGAGGCATCTCCCGTAGTTGGTGGAATAAAACAGGTGAGAATTTTCATCAGCGTGCTCTTCCCGGCACCATTCGGGCCAAGCAACCCGGTAATTCCGCCAGGTTTGATTTCAAGGGTAACGGCATCCAGTGCTTTCTGGGTGCCATATAATTTGGTGATGTTCAGGACACTGATCGACATGACAGGGAATGTGTGAAAATGGTGCGCAAAGGTAAAGAAAAATCGTTGGACACCCCCGCTTACATTTGCCGGTTTCCATCCATCATTTCCCCATTCGTCCTTTCTCCATTCGTTATTCCCACATTCATCATTCCTATATCACCCCTCTACGAATTTCCTGAATCCTCCCAGGTGTTCCCTGATCTTTCCTGCCAGGAAATAGGGGAGGCTCAGGAGATAATACTTCTTGCCCCTGATGGTGGAAGTTTGCTGAATTCCAGGTTTCCCGGCATAAAGCCTGACAGCAAAAGGATGGGGCGACTCGTCAACGTACTGGTGCAGCGACCGCAACCTCCCGGCTTCCCCTGACCTTACCACAACCGGAATAAGCATGCCGTCGAACGGGATCACAAAATCAACAGATGCCGAGGACTGTGCCTTATCCCTTACCCAGAAACAGGGGCCTGACGCCTCCGGCATGGTTGCCAGGATCTCCTGTCCCACAACCTGCCTGGCAATTTGCCCTTCAAAAATCGCATTCATGTCATGCGACTGGAACAGGGGCTTCTGAATGCCTGAGAAATAGTTCACCAGCCCGGTATCGAGCAGCTGCAATCTTGGAAATTTGGAAGTATCAGGAGCCATGGGTAAGATGGGTGATGTAACCGGGTAGATCATTTGAAGCAGAAAGATCCGTTCGAGGGCTTTGAAGGCCCGGGAGATTTCCCTGCTCCCTTTTTCCAGGTTCCCGAACCGGTTGAAACTGATCCGGGTGGCAGCGTAAGGGTAGGTGTTTTGCAACACTTCCATGGCAAGGTCCCTGCTTTTTGTTCCGGCAGTAACAAACGGCAGGCACTGCATGTAGCGTTCTTCGATTTGCCCGTAAATGTTTTTCAATCCCGAAAGATGCCGGTTTTTCGCATAGGCCCCGGTAATTTCGGGCATTCCGCCGATCAGGGCATAGAGATGAAAATAGTTCAGTAATTTATCATAGGCATAATATGGTACGGGAACCTCGCGGAAAGATTCCATCGAAGCAGGATCATCCATGACCATCAAAAACTCTTCAAAGGAAAAGGGATGCAGATAATATGGATGCATCACCTCCTTTTCATTGTTCAATAATACCAATAATTCCTTTGTCATGATTGATGAAGTCGCTACCACCACCGGCCCGTCCGCCTGTCCGCCTGTCCGCCCGTCCGCCTGTCCACCCGTCCGCCCGTCCGCCTGTCCGCCCGTCCGCCCGTCCGCCTGTCCGCCCGCCCACCTGATCGCCTCCGGGCATTTCCCAATTTCATCGAGCACGATGAGCGTCCCTTTTCCCCTGATCTCCCTGCCTTTTAAAAAACTTATTGCCCGAAGTGTCTCACCGGAGGTGGCGCCGGGTTGAAAAATTGCGCGATCGGCATCTGTTTCAAGGTCGAGGTGGATCCAGTTGCTGAATTTCAAAGCGAAATCACTGATCAATGTCGTTTTCCCCACACCTTTGGCCCCCAGGATACAAAATGGCCTGACGCGAGAAAGATTGTTACTCAGAAGCCGTCCGTACATAGCTGATATTCATATAATTTCATGAATTTAAATGGCTTAAATGCTGAAAAATAAATTTCAGATCCGCATAGGTAACGGTATCACCCATGGCGCTTTTAACTTCACCCAGGGTTTTATGGGGATTTGCGCTGATGTAATCCAGCACACGGTTCAATTTTTCAGCATGTACAAATTCACTTACCATCAAATCCCCTGTTCCTACATAGGGCGCCAGATGACCTTCGACGGTTGAGGTCGAAAGGGATCGCAGCGCGGCAATTTCTGCGACTGTTTTACCAGCCCTGAACATCTCAAAACTGAGTTTCCCTGAATTCACTTTGGCTTTCTTCTCCACTGCAGGAATTTCAATCTGTGCCGGAACAATATCATGATCGGAGCAGAACGTATTAATGATGGTTATGATCTCTTCGCCAAACTGGTTGATTTTAGCCTGCCCGATCCCCTTGATGGTTTTTAATTCGGGAAGTGTCGCCGGCAATTTTTGCATCAGGTCGAGCATCGATTTTTGCGGCAATACCATGTATTTTGGGATATCTCGTTCATCAGCCAGGTTGTCGCGCCATTTCCTGAGTTCGGCATACAGTTCGGGATGAGGGATGCTTTTTGAGGATTGTTGCTGAAACTGCGTTTTTTGCTGAACCGAAGGACGGAAATCGACATCTGCATTCGACCTCATTTTGATATAGGAAATGGTTTCAAAGCCCAACTTGCAGTTTTCAAGACACGATAACCTGATGAAAACCTCCTTCTGCAATTTTTCTGCCGCTTCGGTCAGCAGTTTTTTGACAGCTTTGTTATCCGTATCGATTGCCAGGTTTCCCAGGCTGCCCGACAGATGGGTTTTGATGGTTGTTGAAAAATACCGGACCGCCTGCCTGGTCCGTTCCTGCAAATCATCATTGTTTTCGGGCAGCACCAACGGCTTCATTAAATTAGAAAGCTGCACCTTGAATTTTTCGGCGACCTCAAAGAGTGTTGCATCACATTGGTTTTTCATTGCCAGTAAGTTGGTAATCAGCGAAGGATCAAGGATGTTTGGATTCTCCCGGACAAGTTTCAGCAATGTTTCAAACCTGTACCTGGTCAACTTGAAATCAAACAGTTCAAAAAATAAATCTTTCTGGTAAAGGAATTTGGACTCAAAAAGTTCGCCGGGCCCGGGTTCCTGTTGCTGGGCCTCGTGCGAATAGTTCAGCACCAGTGCGTCTGTTTTTATTCCCGACACGGCGATGGGGGTGCTCAATACGATCCCGGTAAAGGTCCGGCAGCGGCTGAGGGCCACATATACCTGCCCGAATGCAAAAGCGGAATTGGCATCGATTATTACCTTGTCAAACGTAAGCCCCTGGCTCTTGTGAATGGTTATGGCCCAGGCTAATTTGAGCGGAACCTGGGTGAAACTTCCCACAATGTTCTCTTTTATTTCCTTGGTTGATTCGTCAAGCGTATATTTCACGTTTTCCCATCTCACCCTGCCAACTGCGATTTCGGCATCATCCGAAGGACATTTAACAAAAACAAGCTCATCTGTCATACGGGTAATTTTTCCTATTTTCCCGTTGTAATATTGCTTTTCAGCAGACAGGTCATTCTTGATAAACATAACCTGCGCATTTGGTCTCAGTTCAAGCTGCTCTTCTGTCGGAAAATCATGCGGTGGGAAATCATCTTCAATTTCGGCCTGGAAAAACTGTGACGGCCCGGAAATGCTTTTCAATTTTACCTGGTTCATGTCATAAGCGTTCGCATTGTGGGTTGTCAGCGTAATATACCCTTCAGCCTCGCCGGGATTAAAGCCGGGGATATACCTGGTATTTAATTCCGTGATGGTTTGCCTGTCGATGGTGTTTTCACGCACCTTGTTTAGAAGCCCGATAAAATGGCTGTCCGACTGCCTGAAAATTTCTTTCAATTCAATGGTGACCGGATTTGTTTTTTTCAGCGCATGGCTGTCAAAAAAGTAGGCGCTCTCGTAAAAGTTTCTTAAAATCGACCATTCTGTCTCTTTTATTACCGGTGAAAGCTGATGCAGGTCGCCGATCATCAACAGCTGAACACCGCCAAAGGGAAGATAATGGTTCCTGTATTTGCGCAGCACCTCATCGATGGCATCCAGGATATCGGCACGTACCATGCTGATTTCATCGATCACCAGCAGGTCAATGCATTTGATGAGCCTGATTTTTTCACGGTTGAATTTTCGCTGGAACCTTTCTTCCCCCGGATGGCTGGCGTTCCTGGGTTGTATCGAAGCCGGAACCGCAGGTGCAAAACTTAACTGAAAAAACGAATGAATGGTTACGCCCCCTGCATTGATGGCAGCTACACCCGTCGGGGCAACCACCACCATGCGTTTCGGGGTGATCTTTTTCAGGTTATGCAAAAAAGTGGTTTTCCCGGTCCCTGCCTTCCCGGTTAAAAAAATGTTTTTGTTCGTGCACTGAACAAATTCGGTTGCCAGGAGCAATTGTTCATTTTGGCGATATTCCATGTTGAATTTGATTGGTTAACTGAACATATTTATTGGTGAATTCATATGCTTAATCGGTATAGACAACATAAGGTAATACGGTAAGTCAAATATTTTTTGATATTTTTACAATATTAATTCTAATCTATTGATAATCAGTTTAAATATTGTCAATGTATTTTCGAACAGGATATTCTCATTCTGCGAATATCCGCGATTTTTTCCGCGAAAATCTGCGAGAGAACTTTTTATAATGTCATAAAATAAAGCATATAATGAGAATATGTTGTCATAAAATAAAGGATAATGCAAAAATATGTCATTTTAATCAATAAATGGCATTGCGGGAATGAAAATTAGGAATATCTTTGCACCCCCTTTTGGAAGAAAAAGGTTCATTGTTAAAAATAATCAGGAAGAAGCATGAATACGTTAAGTTACAAGACCATAAGCGCCAACGCGGCCACCGTGACCAAAGATTGGGTGCTTATCGATGCCGAAGGTCAGGTTCTTGGCCGTCTGGCAGCCAAAGTGGCCATGTTGCTGAAAGGCAAAACCAAGACAAACTATACACCGCATGTCGATTGCGGCGACAATGTTGTCATCATCAATGCTGAGAAAATTCAGCTGACAGGAAAAAAGATGGAGGATAAAGTTTACCTCAGTCATACGGGCTATCCCGGCGGACAGAGGGAGGTGACCCCCATCAAACTGCTCGCTAAAAAGCCGACAGCCGTTGTAGAAAAAGCGATCAAGGGGATGCTCCCCAAGAACCGCCTGGGGCGTGATTTATTCCGCAACCTATACGTATATGCCGGTCCCGAGCATCTGCACAAAGCACAGCAACCGAAACCAATGAAATTAACCTCAATCAAGTAATATGGAAGTTATCAACACCCTCGGCAGAAGGAAAACTGCCGTTGCACGAATTTATCTGAAGGAGGGCCAGGGTATCATTACCGTAAATGGCCGCGAATTCAAGAACTATTTTCCTACGCCGATTCTTCAATTCAAGGTAACCGAACCGTTTGAGGTGACCAACAACCAGGGCAAATACGACGTCAAGGTGAATCTTGATGGCGGTGGTATCCGTGGACAGGCTGAAGCGCTTGCCCTTGCGATTGCCCGCGCACTGTGCGAAATCAACGAGGAGCACCGTCCGCCTTTGAAGGCAAAAGGACTCCTGATGCGCGATCCGCGAATGGTGGAACGTAAGAAATTCGGACAGAAAAAAGCCCGCAAAAGATTCCAGTTTAGTAAACGTTAGTATTTTAGAATTTTTAGAATCATTATATGTCAAGAACGAATTTTGATGCATTACTGGATGCAGGTGTCCATTTTGGTCACTTGCGCCGCAAATGGAACCCAGCAATGGCTCCCTATATCTTCATGGAACGCAACGGGATCCATATCATTGACCTGTACAAAACCATGGCCAAGGTGGATGAAGCCGCCGCAGCCCTGAAACAGATTGCCAAAGCCGGGAAAAAGGTACTTTTTGTTGCCACTAAAAAACAAGCCAAGGATATCGTAGCCGAGCATGTGAAGAGAATCAACATGCCGTACGTGACCGAGCGCTGGCCGGGAGGTATGCTTACCAACTTTGCCACGATCCGCAAAGCTGTGCGCAAAATGATCTCCATCGACAAACTGATGAGTTCGCCTTCCTATACCAACCTTTCTAAAAAGGAACGTCTCACCATCACCCGTGAACGCGCCAAACTGGAAAAGAACTTAGGTTCCATCGCCGACTTAAACCGGCTCCCGTCTGCGATTTTTATCGTTGACATCCTCAAAGAACACATTGCGCTTGCAGAGGCTAAAAAACTGAACATCCCGACATTTGCGATCGTGGATACCAACTCCGATCCCAGAACAGTTGATTTCCCAATCCCTGCAAATGACGATGCCTCCAAATCTATTTCCCTTATTGTTGATACAATGGTAAGAGCAATGGAAGAGGGCCTGATGGAACGCAAACTCGACCGCGATAAAAAAGAGGCCAGCGACGAACGTGGCGAAGGCGACGAACTCGAAGGCAGAATGGGATCCCATTTACTTGACGGCGACGACGACGAAGTGGACGAAGATGGCATCAAGATCGTGAAAAAGGATTTTGTTGACACCAAGGTGGCCAAAATGAAGGGTTTGGAACCCGCTCCCGAGGATAACAAGCCGGCAAGAAAACGTATCAGCAAGCCTGCCGGGAGAAGCAACAAGAAATAATTACGAATTACGAATTACGAATTACGATTTTTTATCGCTAATCCGGTATTTTACCATTTTGAATTTTAAACGAAAAAGTTTTAAATATGAATATTACTGCTGCTGATGTTAATAAATTACGCCAGATGTCGGGCGCGGGGATGATGGATTGCAAAAAGGCCCTGCAGGAAACGGAAGGCGATTTTGATAAAGCCATTGATTATCTTCGGAAAAAAGGCCAGAAAGTGGCCGGAAAACGTGCCGATCGTGATGCCAACCAGGGATTCGTTATTGCAAAAATATCTGATGACCAAACCTATGGTGCCGTGATCATGGTAAATTGTGAAACTGATTTTGTAGGTAAGACAGAAGAGTTTATCAAGTTCTCGAAAGACCTGCTTGATCTCGGCCTTTCAAAACGCATTCACTCAATCGGCGACCTGATGCCAATGTCCCTCGGAACAACAACCGTCGAGGAAAAATTGAATGAACTTCTTGGCAAAACCGGTGAAAAGATCCAGATTGCCCATTATGAAGTGATCGAAGCCCCGGTTGTTTTTGCTTACAACCATTTTGGAAACCGCCTGGCCACCGTGATCGGCCTGAGTAAAAACGATGCGAAGAATGTGATGGAAATCGGCCACGAACTTGCCATGCAGGTTGCCGCCATGAGCCCCGTTGCAGTTGACAAAGACAATGTTACCCAGGAAGTGATTGATCGTGAAATAGAGATCGGTAAAGATATGGCACGCCAGGAAGGCAAACCTGAGGAGATGGTCGAAAAGATCGCCATGGGGAAACTTCAAAAGTTCTTTAAGGAAATGACCTTGCTGAACCAGGATTTTGTCAAGGATACCAAGAAAACTGTCAGGCAATATATCGCTGACAATGATAAGGACCTTGTCGTAACCGGATTCAAACGTCTGCAACTGGGCGTATAATTTTTTCATAATCTTAAAGGGGATTATCCGGTAGCTTGGATAGTCCCTTTTTTTTTGGCTTTTGTGAATGTCACATCTTGCCGTCTGCGTTGATATTTGAACTTTTAGTTATGGATGAAACTTCAAAAAAGGAAGTTGTTCGGGTTATGTTTGATGATATTTCGTCAAAATATGATTTCCTGAACCATTTTCTCTCTTTTGGCATCGATCGGGTATGGCGTAAAAAACTTGTCAGCCTGCTTGGGCAGCGCAAGCCTGTTACTGTGCTCGATGTGGCAACCGGGACGGGTGATCTCGCGATAGCAATTGCCGCACTTAAACCGGAAAAAATTACAGGGATCGACATTTCCGCGAAAATGCTTGAAATCGGCCGGCAGAAACTAATAGAAAAGGGGTTAAACAAGTTGATCACCCTGCAGCAGGCAGATGCTGAGAAAATACCATTCTCCGACAACTCTTTTGACGCCATAACAGTTGCGTTCGGCGTCAGGAATTATGAGCATCTCGAATTGGGGCTGACCGAAATGAGCCGGGTACTCCGCCCGGGTGGTGTCATGCTGATCCTTGAATTCTCCCACCCGGAATCATTCCCGATGAAACAGCTCTATGCAATATATTCACGGTATATTATTCCTCTAACAGGCAGGCTGATTTCAGGAAACACCACTGCCTACAGCTATTTGCCGGAATCGGTCGCCGCTTTCCCCTCCGGGAAAAACTTCCTTGACATTCTTCAGAAGGTGGGACTTAAAAACACCAGGCAATTAAGCCTGAGCATGGGAATCGCATCCATCTATATGGCTGAAAAATAAAATCTGTAATCCTGCGTTAATCTCTGACATCAACATCACAGCGACTCATTGAAGATCGACCGATTTATTACCGTTGTCCTGCTATTTACGTCTCTTTGCCTTCCTTTTAACGGAAAGGGCCAGCGAATGGTTGTGCTGAACCAGCCCAACTATGACGTTGAGTCACTGCTGCATTTTGGGTTTGTGCTGGGCGTAAACCAGAGCCTGCTTTCCATCAGGCCCATCAAGGATCTGCGTACACATATTTTTGATTCAACCTACATTCCCGATATCCTGCCGCTGCCCGATTCGGCCAAAGTTCTTTCCATCAACTCAACGCCTATACCGGGTTTTGTCATCAGTATCGTCGGAAATATGCGTATGGGAAAACACTTTGAGCTGCAATTCGTTCCATCCTTGTCATTTGGCGACCGCACCATCGTCTATGAAATTGAAACCTACAGGTTGCGTACGGGCGGTAAGGATAGCATACAACGGATGACAATTAACAAAAAAATACCATCCACGTACATAAATTTTCCGCTGGAAATCAAGTACAAGTCGGTCAGGTATAACAATTTCAGACCATATATGCTTGCAGGCGCCCAATTTTCACTTGACCTTGCCTCCCAGGCAAAAAAGCGTGAACAGAAAAACAGGAATGAAAAAATTGTAAAATTTAATCAAAATGACCTTTACCTTGAAGCGGGCGTGGGGTTTGATTTTTACAATGAATGGTTTAAATTCGGGCTGGAGTTGAAAATGATGTATGGAATTGCAAACATGCTGAAACGTGAAAACAACATCTATACAGAATCCATTGACAAGGTGAGTTCAAAAATATTCCAGGTTTCATTCACCTTTGAATAGTCTTATTTCTTGAATCTTAATGGGTTGACAATATCAAACCTGCCCCGGCAGTTTGACGCGGTGCTGAAGGGTGTGCGAAATTTGCAAACTATGGCAGTCGCGGGTTAATCCACCTGTTTTATTTATCTTTGCAGCTACAAATGAATGACAAATGCAAAGAATTGCTGTCTTCCCCGGTTCTTTCGATCCAATTACCAGGGGACATGAATCAGTCATCAAAAGGGCACTTCCACTTTTTGACCAATTGATTGTTGCCATCGGTGAGAATGGAGAGAAAAAAACATTTTTTCCTCTGGAGCGCCGGCTTGGATGGCTGAAGCAGGTCTTTGGAAATGATCCCAGGATTAGGATTTCAACCTATTCCGGGCTTACCATTGACTTTTGCCGCCGTGAAAAAGCAACTTTTATTTTACGGGGATTGCGGACATCGGCTGATTTTGAATTTGAACGCGGGATAGGCCAAATGAATAAAATGATGTACCCTGAAGTCGAGACAGTGTTTTTTCTTTGTGCCCAGGAATATGCCTCTGTCAGTTCGTCAATTGTCAGGGATATTCTCCGCCACGGGGGAGATGTACGGCAGTTTGTGCCGGAAGGAATATTGATATAGTTACGATTTACGATTTTGGATTGACGATTTGCTGTAAAATATGGACGTATGAGGGTTGCCGGTTTGCTGATGTTGGTTTTATGTTTTTCTTTGGTTTCTGTTGCCCAGAAAACAGTTGTCAATGGTATGGCTCCCGGTGCGGAGCGAAAAACCATAAGGATAACTTCGCCTGGCGACCTGATCACTTTTTGGGAAAAACCACTTGCAACCTCCCGGGTTGATTCAACCGGCCATTTTTCACTGACCCTTAACCTTGACAGGACTGTCAATGCGATTATTTCTATCGATTTCCATAAAACGGAGATGTTCCTGGAACCCTCTAAAACGTATGATATCAGGATTGCCCCGATGAAGTATGATGAATACACGGAGGTGAATCCCTTTATCCAGTCACAGAATCTGATGATCGAGGATGGCGATAAGGATCCCCAGGAGCTGAATGCCCTTATCGGTGCTTTCAATTCAATATACAGCGGATTCCTGATGGAGAATTTCAACGCCCTTTACCATGACCGGAAGAAGATCCTGCTCGATACATTCCGCATCCGGATGAATCAGCATTTCGGCTCGGTAAAAAACACCTATTTTCTTGATTATGCAGCGTATAAAATTGCCTCCCTTGAGCAGATGACACAGTATTACAACCAATCGCAACTTGCAAAAAAATATTTTTATGATAAACCTGTGCTTTACAACAACATGGAGTACATGGAGTTTTTTAACAGCTATTTCACCAAATATATAACAGCAGCATCCAATACAATCCGGAAAGTCGACTTTACCTCCATTCTCAGGGGACCGGATTCCTATAAAGCCATAATGAAGGCCATGACGGTTGATACCATCCTGAAAAATGAACAATTGCGGGAGCTGGTGATGCTCAAGGGTTTGATGGAGTTATACAATACAACCGCATACAACCAGGATGATGTTCTTGCCGTGATCAATGCAACAAAAGATAAAACAAAATATCCGGATAACCGCACGGTAGCCGAAGATATGATCAGTTTGCTTACCAAACTCAAGCCGGGGACAAAGGCTCCTGAATTCACCTTGCTGAGCAGGGATCAGAAGAATTTTTCGCTGAAGAGCCTTTTGGGAAAGCCGGTGGTGTTGTGTTTCTGGACCACCTATTGCGAAGGCTGCCTTTCGGAAATGGACCTGATCAGGCCGTTGTATGACAAGTACCGGGAAAATGTTCATTTTGTCAGTATTTCCGCTGATAAATACTTTAGTAAAATGCTTTATTTCATCAACCTGAAGAAAGATTATGTGTGGACTTTTTTAAACATCGGGGATCAGTGGGAAGTGTTGAAAGATTATGATGTACATACCTATCCCCTGTTTGTGCTGATCGACAGGGAGGGGAAAATTTATAAATATCCGGCAGAACAACCAAGCACCGGATTGGAAAACGATTTACAAAAAATATTGCAGCAATAAGCCAAAATCATGTTAGATTTTTTTAAGAAAATGCTGGGAAACAAGTCTCAGCGGGACATAAAGAGTATCAATCCGATGGTCGACAAGGCCATTGAAGCCTGGAATGTGATTAAAAACGTGTCGAACGATGAGCTTCGTGCATACACCCATGCCTTTAAGCACAGGATAAAAGAGCACCTTTCGGGTAAGGAACAGGAGATTGAAGAGCTCAGGCAGCAACTCAACTCCGACGAAATCGAGATTGATGAAAAAGAAAAACTGTACGGGGTTCTTGACCGGCTTGAAAAAGAGTCTTATGAACTGACACAGGAGATCCTCCATGAAATCCTTCCCGAAGCATTTGCCGTGATGAAGGATACCGCAAGGAGGTTTTTCGAAAACGAATTTGTGGAGGTAACTGCCACACAGTCGGACCGGGATCTTGCTGCAAGGAAAGCCAGCGTTGAAATTGATGGTGAAACAGCCAGGTTTCGCAACAGCTGGATGGCAGGCGGCAACATGATCACCTGGGACATGGTGCACTATGACTGCCAGCTGATCGGCGGGGTGGTGCTGCATGAAGGCAAAATTGCGGAAATGGCCACCGGTGAAGGAAAAACATTGGTTGCCACCCTCCCGATGTATCTCAATGCATTGCCAGGCAAAGGGGTTCATATTGTTACAGTCAACGATTACCTTGCAAAGCGTGACTCTGAATGGATGGGGCCCCTGTTTGAATTCCATGGGTTGAAAGTGGATTGCATCGACCGGCATGAACCCAATTCACAGGCCCGCCGTGATGCCTACCTGGCCGATATTACCTATGGAACCAACAATGAATTTGGTTTCGATTACCTGCGCGACAACATGACCAGCAATCCCGAGGAACTGGTACAGCGTCCGCACAACTATGCCATTGTGGATGAAGTCGACTCGGTATTGATTGACGATGCCCGTACGCCTCTGATTATCTCAGGCCCCACACCCAAGGGCGAAAACCAGCTGTTCGATGACCTCAAGTCCAATGTCACAAAACTCTACAATGCCCAGCGAAACCTTGTAACCAAGTTGCTTGCTGACGCAAAGGCACTTTCTGAAGATCCCAAGAATGATGAGAATGTGAAAAAGGCAGGCGAACAACTGCTGCGTGCTCATCATGGATTACCCAAAAACAAGGCGCTGATTAAATTCCTCAGCGAACCGGGGATGAAGGCACTGCTGCTCAAAACCGAGAACTTTTACATGGCCGAGCAGATGAAAAATATGCACCTCATCGATGATCAGCTTTATTTCGTAATCGATGAGAAAAACAATACCATTGAATTGCGTGACCTGGGCATCGATCTGCTTACCCAGTCGTATGAAGATCCCGGCTTTTATATTTTACCCGACATCGGCCTCCTGATCGCAGAACTTGAACGAGGGAATCTGTCCGAGCTTGAAAAACTCGAAAAGAAGGATGCCATGATGCTCGATTATTCCATCAAAACAGAACGCGTTCATACGGTAAACCAGCTTATCAAAGCGTATGCCCTGTTTGAAAAGGATGTTGAATACGTGGTGATGGACAACAAGGTAAAGATCGTTGACGAACAAACCGGCCGTATCCTTGAAGGCCGTCGTTATTCCGACGGACTTCACCAGGCGATTGAAGCCAAGGAAAATGTGAAGATTGAGGCAGCCACCCAGACCTATGCCACGGTTACCCTGCAGAACTATTTCCGGATGTACAAGAAACTGTCGGGTATGACAGGTACTGCCGAAACAGAAGCCGGCGAATTATGGGATATCTATAAACTGGATGTGGTGGTTATTCCAACCAACAAGAAAATTGTTCGTGATGACCGTGAAGACCTTGTATACAAGACGAAACGGGAAAAATTCAATGCAGTTATTGACGAAATTGAGAAACTTGTCAAAGAAGGGCGACCGAGCCTGGTCGGTACCACTTCGGTGGAAACTTCGGAATTGCTCAGCAGGATGCTGAAGCGGAAAAATATTGCCCACAATGTTCTGAATGCAAAACTGCATGCGCGTGAAGCGGAAATTGTTGCCGAAGCCGGCCGTGCAGGTACGGTTACCATTGCCACCAACATGGCTGGCCGTGGTACAGACATCAAACTTGGCCCGGGTGTGAAACAGGCAGGCGGCCTGGCAATTATCGGTACCGAGCGGCATGAGTCACGACGCGTCGACCGCCAGTTGCGCGGCCGTGCAGGGCGGCAGGGAGACCCGGGCAGTTCCCAGTTCTTCGTTTCGCTTGATGACGACCTGATGCGTATGTTCGGGTCCGACCGGATCGCAAAAATCATGGACCGCATGGGGATCAAAGACGGGGAGGTCATCCAGCATTCGATGATCACCAACTCAATAGAACGTGCCCAGAAAAAAGTTGAAGAGAACAACTTTGGCGTCCGGAAGCGGTTGCTCGAATACGACGATGTGATGAATATCCAGCGTGAAGCCATCTACAAGAAACGTCACCATGCCCTGTTCGGGGACCGGCTTGCCGTGGATATTTCGAACATGATCTATGATGTGTGCGAAACCATTGTCATGGATGCCCAGGAAAAACGCGACTTCCATAGTTTCAACCTCGACCTGCTCAAGGAATTCGCTGCAGATTCACCAATCTCGGAAGCAGATTTCGGGAACCTGAACACCGATGACCTGGGTGACAAGCTATACAATTACATTTATAAGCGCTATAAGTCCAAATGCGACCACATCGCCCAAAAGACCTACCCTGTTATCAAGGATGTTTATGAGAATGACACCAGGTACGAAAATATTGCCATACCTGTTACCGATGGACTGAAAACCATGCAGGCCGTGGCAAACCTGAAAAAGGCCTATGAAGACAAGGGTAAGGAGGTGGTGCTCAGCATTGAAAAAGGAATTGTGCTTGGCATGATTGACAATGCCTGGAAAGAGCACCTGCGCGAAATGGACGATTTGAAACAATCTGTTCAGAATGCCGCTTATGAACAAAAGGATCCTTTGCTCATCTATAAGTTTGAATCCTTTGAACTGTTTAAAAGCATGGTCCAGCGCACCAACAAGGAGATAACTTCCTTCCTGATCAAGGCTGACGTGCCGATCCAGGTTGAAAATGTCAAGGAGGCGCAGGCCCCGAGGAAAATGGATCGCGCCCGCATGCGTGAAGAGCGTTCCGACCTGTTGTCGCAATCAAATGCGAATACGCAGGAAAAGGCCGTCGCTCAGCCTGTGAAAGTTGAAAAAAAGGTGGGACGCAATGATCCTTGTCCATGCGGATCGGGGAAGAAATATAAGAATTGTCACGGGGTCAATGAATAAAACCTTTTAACACGCTTAACATGATGAAATTCAATCGTATTCTTCTGAAACTTTCAGGAGAAGCACTCGAAGGAAGCCAGGGTTATGGCATTGATCCTGTCCGCCTGGCTGTTTATGCCTCAGAGATCAAATCGGTGGTTGAAGCAGGCGTTGAGGTTGCCGTGGTGATAGGCGGGGGAAATATTTTCAGGGGATTGCAGGGAACAAGCGAAGGGATGGACCGTGTTCAGGGTGATTATATGGGCATGCTTGCCACTGTGATCAACAGCATGGCCATCCAGGCGGCTCTTGAAAAAACCGGGGTGACTGTAAAACTACTCTCAGGCCTGGCCATTGAGCCAATCTGTGAGGCCATGAGCAGGCGGAAAGCCATCAGCCACCTGATGCAGGGGCAGGTTGTTGTAATTGCCGCCGGAACCGGGAATCCTTACTTTACCACCGACAGCGCATCGGCCTTGCGCGCCATCGAAATCCAGGCCGATGCCATCTTTAAGGGAACAAGGGTTGACGGTGTTTATACTGCAGATCCCGAAAAAGACCCGGCCGCAGTGAAATTCGACACGCTTTCCTTTGATGAGGCCTATGAGAAGGGTTTGAAAATCATGGATTTGACCGCTTTCACGCTGTGCCGTGAGAACAATATGCCGATTGTGGTGTTTAACATGAACCATGAAGGCAACCTGCTGAAACTTATAAAGGGAGAAGCAATCGGAACGGTCGTTAGCTGAAAAATGCAGGAATGCAAACAATGCAGGCAATGCAGGAATGTATGCAATGCAAACAATGAAAGGATGTATGGATTCTGAAAATTTTTCTTTGTAGTTTTGTTTTTTGCATTGCTTGCATTGATTAAATTGTTTGCATTGATTGCATTATTTGACTTTATAAATCTAATACTCACTTTATATGAACGATGAGATAGAATTTACACTCGCTGAGGCGAGTGAGGGAATGCAGATGGCTGTCCTGCATCTCGAAAAGGAATTGCAAAAGTTACGGGCCGGTAAAGCCAGTGTGCAGATGCTCGATGGTGTAAGAATTGATTATTATGGTGCCATGACACCCATTGATCAGGCAGCCAATATCAGCACCCCTGATGGCCGGCAGATCATCGTCCAGCCATGGGACAAAAGCGTACTCGGCCTCATAGACAAGGCAATTCAGGCTGCAAACCTGGGGTTCAATCCTAAAAATGAAGGAGAAATATTAAGGATAGCCGTTCCTCCATTAACAGAGGAACGTCGTCGCGACCTGGTTAAAAAAGCAAAAGCTGAATCTGAAAACGCGAAGATCAGTATCAGGAATATTCGCCGGCTGGCCAATGAAACAGCAAAAAAGCTTAAAAAGGACGGCGTTCCCGAAGATGAAGTTGACAAACTTGAAATCGATATACAGAAAGTCACTGATGAACATATCTCCAGAGTCGATAAGATCTTCGACATAAAAGAGAAAGACATCATGACTGTTTAGAAGTTATTGCTGACACTTACACGTTCTCATGAATTGACTTTCATCCGGGGATAGCCAACCAAAAATTTCCCAAAAATTTTGGCTTTTTGGAAATTAGTAATATTTTTACACAATATTCTAATCCTGTTCCTTATGAAAAAGAGCGTCACTCTCATTATTGTATTGTTTCTTGCTGCCTTTTCAGTGAAGGCACAAAACCCCCTAGTTTGTGAAATCACATCTGCCTATAAAGCATGTGTAAACGAGGAAGTGCAGGTTGTTGATACCGGTGGCTTTGGGGTCAATGCAACCTATTTGTGGAATTTTGACGGTGCGGTCATCATATCCGGGTCCGGGTGTGGAACTTATTATGTGAAATGGGAGACGCCCGGTGAAAAACATATCACCTTGAATGTCACTTTGGGGGCGTATACCTGCTCTGCAGCGAAAACAGTTGTGGTGGTTGCGCAGCCAAGCATCTTCAACATGACGGGAGGCGGTGTAATTTTTCCGGGTAACCCGGCAGTCAATGTCGGACTTTCCGGCTCAGAAACCGGGATACTTTATACACTAAGGTTCAATGGCAGCTTTACTGCCAACAGGGTGCAGGGTACAGGACAGAGCATCTCCTTCGGCCTGCAAACAGTGGCTGGTGAATACAGCGCTATGGCGACGGTTGTTGGTTCCAACTGCATGCGCGAGATGGAAGGAATTGCCGTTATAACCTCAGGGGCCCTGCAGAATATCTGCATGGTAACTTTTGATACGACATTGAATAAAAACAAAATTATCTGGAATAAGTATCCCGGGTTTAATGTTTCTCACTTTAATATCTATAAGGAGACATACCAGAACAATGTATTTGCCAAGATCGGCGAAGTCCCCTACACAAGCATGAGCGTGTATGTTGATCCGACATCGGACCCGTTGGTCAAATCGGACAAATTCAGTATTTCAGCCTCCTATTCCGCAGGAAACGAGGGTGAAAAAAGCGCTTATCACAAGACGATCCACCTGAACATCAACCCGGGTATTGCAGGGTTCAACCTGATCTGGAACCACTATGAAGGCTTTGAATTTTTAACATACAGAATTCACAGGAAGCATGATCCGGGTGCCTGGGAAGTCATTGATTCGGTAGCCAGCAACGTTGATTCCTACACCGATTTGTATACCACCTCAGGGGTAAATACCTATTATATAGAAGTGCTGAAACCGGAATCATGCAACCCTTCGCTCAAAGGCAGTGAAAATCTCAGCGTGATTTCCAATACTGCCTCAGCAGCACCGCTTGGAACCAGGGAGGGAGCAACTACGGGTTTCCTGGTATATCCAAATCCTGTCAGTGAAAAATTAAACCTGGTCGTTCCTGGGAATTCTGTTTACCAGGTTGAAATTCTCCGGCTCGACGGGGTGGCTGTCTTTAAAAGCCAGATGCAGGGTCCTGCGACAAACATCGATGTGTCTGATCTTGCCAACGGTATTTATCTGCTGAAATCTACCGGGGACAAGGCAACGTCGGTATGCAAGTTCGTGAAAAACTAAAAGACGACGATTTCATCTGCAAACAACCAGCAGGGTTCCCCGGCACCTTCATGCCATGAGGGGCATTTTCCAAGGTTTTTGGCTTTAACCCTGATATACCTTGCTTTTGAATTTGCCATGAACTGAAAATTGAATGGCTGAATGAAGACCTGGTCTTCTTTTGGGGAGATGCTGGTTAACACCTCGTTGAACGAGTGGTATTTTTTGCCGTCCGACGACAGCGAGTATTCCACCACAACCGGCAGAAAGATCCAGCTGCGTTGATTTTGAAGAAAATTTGCCTGCACTGAATTTACCGGGATTTCACGGCCGAGATCGATGATCAGGTCAAGGTCGTTGCCAAGATAACCCTGCCAAAGCCCGTCGCGGTGATTGACCGATCCGCGCAAACCATCGGTAAGCGCAATATTGCCCGCCGCCGGGTATCGGTCAGAGTAACTGGTTAGATATTTCACCGGCTTCCCGATGCCAAGGTGAAAAATAAGGGGCATTTCAGTGGCTTTCTCTTTTAACTGGCCGTCGACAAACAACCCGGCCTTGATGACGCCGTTCCCCTTTATCTCAACCGGGGCGGAATACTCCGGCGAAGTTGGTTTTACATCATTCCCGTCGAGCGTATAGCGGATAGGCACATCCAGCTGTTCAGAACCGAGGATCAGCCTGACAGAATTTGTTTTTTTGTCAAATTCAGTATTCACTTCAGCCTTGAATGAGCCTTTGCTGTAGTTCACTTTCATCCTGGTGAGCCGGACATACTGCGCTGCCATGCGGTGCCGGAAATCGGTCCAGTTTCTTGCGGATTTGGGAGACCACACCACTTCAGCAAGGGCGATCATGCGGGGAACCGCCATATACTCGGCATGGGCGGGTGTGGGGATGAATTCAGCCCACAGGTTTCCCTGTGCACCCAGGATGTGCCTGGCTTCCCGGGCAGTAAGTTCACCCGGTGTTGGTTCAAAGGAGTATACCTTTTTCAGCGTGACAAGACCGCCGATAGCCTTCGGCTCGTTGGCCGGATCTGCCTGGTAATAATCGAAATAGCAGTATGAGCCTGGTGTCATGATGGCGTCGTGACCCTGCCTTGCTGCTGCAATGCCGCCTTCAATACCGCGCCACGACATTACGGTTGCTTCCGGGGCGAGGCCACCTTCCAGGATTTCGTCCCAGCCGATCATCTTATGGTTTTTCGATATGATAAATTTTTCGATACGCTTTATGAAATAACTCTGCAGCTCTTTCTCATTTTTCAGCCCCTCGGCCTTCATCCGTTCCTGGCATTTCGGACACTTTTTCCAGTTGGTTTTATCTGCTTCGTCGCCACCCACATGGATGTATTTTGACGGGAAAAGAGCCATGACTTCCGTAAGTACGTCTTCCATAAAGGTGAATACGGAATCATTGCCGGCACAAAGAATATCGATGTTGGGCCAGTAGCTTCCGGGCGGAACGGTAAACGGGCCCCTGGTGCATGAAAATTGAGGGTAGGCAGCAAGAACTTCAACGGAATGGGCCGGCATCTCGATTTCAGGAATGACTGTAACATAGCGGTCGGCGGCATATTGTACGATTTCCCGGATTTCATCCTGCGAATAGTACCCCCCGTAGGTGGCCCTTTCACCTTCCTGCTGTGCCGGACGTTCTCCCCAGGGTTTGTCTTCATGGTCGACATGCCAGGCCCCGATCTGCATCAGCTTCGGGTACTTCTTTATCTCAATCCGCCACCCGTTGTCATCGGTCAGGTGCCAGTGAAAGGTGTTCATTTTATACATGGAGATCAGGTCGATGTACCGTTTGATGAACTCTTTCGGAAAAAAATGACGGGAAACATCAAGGTGCATTCCGCGATATGGATATCTCGGGTAGTCTGAAATCCTGACAGCAGGCAATTCCCATTCCTTGCGGGACATAGGCAGGTTATGTGATGAAATATCCGCAGGAAGCAGTTGAAAGAGTGTTTGGACCCCGTAAAAAAGGCCCGCACCGGTCTTTGCAGTAAGGAGAACTTTTTTTGTTGTGATATTCAGTTCATAACCTTCATCGGGCAGGGTTGAATGTTGCAATTTGCGCGCGAACACAACTGCCGGAAGGTTTTTGTCTTCTTTGGTCATCTCCCTGACTTCAATCAACGGACCTCCGGAATACCGGATCCGGTCAGCAAAAATCCTGGCAATTTTGGTCACTTCTTCGTCATGGCCCTCCACAAGAATAAGTGTAAGCCGGTTGATTACGAACTGGCCAGCCCCGGTTTTCATCATGACCGGTTTAGGGACAATGGAAATACCATTTGAATCGGGAAGTGTACCTGCCTGGAAAACAAAAGGTACCAGGAGGAAAAAGCAACAAAAGATAAAACAGCGCATATAATTAATAGTTAAGCAATATTTTATGCAAAATAAGCAATAAAATCATTTGAATTTCCGGATAATCATCTGCATTTCATCGAAATGCTGCTCCATGCTTTGCAGCAGTCTGAATTGTGTCCTGGCCCGCTGCAGGTTATGTCCGGGGAAGCCGGTTTTGTAGTAATGGTCGCCATCGAGATGGTCGGTTAAAAACCGCAAACCGATGATGTATGTCATGAATTTGGCGGAGAAGGCAAGGTGGTCAATTTCGATTGCAGTCAGGAAATTCCGGGCTATTCCGAGGTAACCTCCTGCATAGGCCTCAAACAGGGTAAGGTCAATGTTGACCCTGGAAAGATCCGCCTCGTCTTCAGCGGCGGTACTGGCGCCTGTGCGGATGGCATCGCCAAAATCGTATAAAATATAACCGGGCATCACGGTATCAAGGTCCACAACCGAAACAGCCTTGTTGTCAGGAGTAAACAGGATGTTGTTGAATTTAGTATCGTTGTGGGTGACACGCACGGGGATCTGTCCCAACTCACCGAGGCGCAGGATGGTATGCATCTCCTCCGCCCGGGATTCTATAAAAGCGATTTCTGATTCAGCATCGTTCACCCTCTTTGCCGGATCATCTGTCACCAACTCCCTGAATTTAGCCAGGCGTGGTGCAATATTATGGAAATCAGGAAGAACCTCAAACAACGTGGATGCGTCCATATCAGATGTCAGGTGCTGGAATATGCCAAATGCCTTGCCTCCTTCAGACGCCAGGCTGGCTGAGATGACCTTGTCGTAACTCCTGCTGCCGCGCACATGGTTGTACATGCGCCAGTAGTTACCATCCTGGTCGTGAAAATAAAAGCCACCTTCTGTGGTTCCGATCAAATGGATAACCTCGAAGCCGTGAAGACCGGGAGACATGGTGAGGAGCTTTTGCCCGATATGGCCTGTTACCTTGAGGATGTTGCAGGTAAGTTCGTGTACGTTATTGAAAATGTGATGGTTGATCCGCTGGAGCACGTAATCGGGGGCGGATTCCGGAAACGTAATAACAAGGTAGGAGTCGTTGATGTGGCCGGAACCAAAAGGTTGTGCAGATATAACTTCACCCTCTGTAGTAAATTGGCTGACAATGTTTTTGAGAAGATCCATTATCTATATGTTAACCCGACAAAATTACAAAGATTTTTTTCGGTATTTTCGCCGTGAATCAATTGAACCTGTTTCATGACAAAATCATTATCCTCAAAAAGCCTCGCTTCTTTCCCGAAAAATTTCTGGACAGCCATCTCCATGGAATTTTTTGAACGTGGATCATATTATGGTGTGATGTCGGTGCTTTCAGTTTACCTGGTGTTGTCGAAGCAGGAGGGAGGCCTGGGTTTTTCAAAGGAGAGTGTAGGTGTGATAAAAAGCACCATCACCCCTCTGCTCTATTTCCTGCCTATTTTATCGGGAGCGATTGGCGACAGGTTCGGTTACCGCAAGGTACTGTTCTTTGCTTTTTTCACGATGAGCCTCGGATACTGGTTTGCAGGCTTCTCAACCACGTATGTCACTGTTTTTGGCAGCCTGATTCTAGTGGCACTTGGCGCCGGTTTTTTTAAACCCATGATTTCCGGTACGATTGCACGCGTGACCGATGAATCGACCTCCTCGCTGGGATTCGGCATCTACTACTGGTCCATCAACCTCGGGGCCTTCCTGTTCCCGTTAATCCTGGTGCCCTATCTGAAATCCATCTCCTACAATTATATCTTTTTCATGGCGGCGGTTGGTACTGGCTGGCTCTTGCTGCTGAATTATTTTGTTTACAAAGAACCGACAGGGGCAAGGGTGGCAAAACCGGTCAGGCAGGTTTTCACGGAGATGCTTACAGTTTTGCGCGACTATCGTTTTATCCTGATGATCGTCATTTATTCAGGGTTCTGGATCATGTATTTCCAGGTGTATGATTCCGTGCTATGGTACCTGAATGAAAAAGTTGATATGACAGGATTCAACAACCTTATAAATGGCATCCTTTCATTATTCCTGGAACACCCCACATGGAAGTTTGATGCAGAGCATGTTACAGTGATGAATGCGGGGGCGATCATTCTTCTTCAGCTATTGGTATCCAGCCTCGTGCGCAAAACGAAGGCGTTGCCGACGATGATTTTTGGCATTTCTCTGGGTTCAATCGGCATGGCGATGCTTGCCATCTCCCCCAGCGGCTGGATCTTCCTGGCTTCCATGTTTGTATTCACACTTGGCGAAATGATCGCCCATCCGAAATTCATTGCATATGTAGGTTTGATCGCCCCCGCCGATAAGAAAGCCCTGTACCAGGGCTGGTCCTTTATGTACGGTGTGATCGGGAGCGGGGTAGGAGGCATTCTCGGTGCAGCACTGTATGTGAGGTTCGTGGAAAAGATGAACCAGCCTGCCTTGTTGTGGCTCACCTTCAGCATGATCGGTGTTCTCACCATTATAGGGTTACTTTTGTTTAACCGTTTTCTGGCGCCTAAACGATAATCTCCACATTCTTAAACGGTTGCCCCGGTTTTTTGTAACATAAGCCGGGTTCCCCTCCTTTATTGCATTTTTCCTCAACCCGTCATGTATCAGTGGCAATTTTGCTGTTTTTTTTTATTTCCCGAAAAAAAAATGCACGCCAAGAAAAAAATGTTACCTGCTGATATGTAGTTTCATGCAATTTGATCAAATTTTTTGATTCCGTTTTCCCATAAGAATTTTGTACGGTTTTACCCAATTGACAATCAGTTCTATACAATGTAATTTTGTAAGGATTAGAAAAGTGATTTAATAAACAGGTACCGGAGATAATGATTAAGGAGTTCGAAAAAAAAGCAATGAAAAACAATGAACATAACATTTTATCTGTGTTTTTCAACATTTTAAAAACTGGAATTCAGGTTCCTGTTTTATATTTTTTTTTACCTTTTTTGAAACTTATTAACGGTTGGTGCGTAGAATGTGGCAATATGGAGACTTTTTAATAATTTTCATTGGTTCACAACAAGATTGTTCTTTAATTTCCTGAAAATAATAAGCAGCTAGTGGCTTAACTTCCCTAACAACAAAAACAGTTATTGTTGAAATTTGGATGTTTCATTGATGTTTATTGTTGATTTTCAGAATGATAAGAATTAACGAAAATATTTAGAGAATGAATAAATATATAATTGTGAAAATTGAATTAATTTAAAAACAATTCCAAATGAAAAAGCACTTAATACTTTCCGGTTTGACATTTTTGCTGATGTTTTTCACCATGGGGTTACATGCCCAGGTGGGGATAAACTCAGATGGAAGCCAGCCAGATCCCTCGGCCATGCTCGATGTAAAATCATCCATAAAAGGTTTCCTGCCGCCAAGGGTCGCATTGACATCACTGCGCACTGCCGCACCGGTTGCATCACCTGTTGCGATCGGCCTGCTGGTGTTTAACACAGCCAGCGGCGGCATTGATTCTAACAAGGTGATCCCGGGTTATTATTTCTGGAGTGGTGTTCAGTGGGTTGCTGTTGCAACGCCCCAGGGTGCCAACCGCGGAGACATGCTTTTCTGGAATGGTTCAGCCTGGGTGACAATTCCCCCGGGGATGCACGGTCAGCAGCTCTCCTTCTGCAATGGCCAGCCAACATGGGGAGGCTGTGCCGCCCTTCTGACAACCTCAACCTGCTGCCACATCACGCAAAGAAGCGCGATGAGCGGCGGCTATATTACCGATGACGGCGGCTCGCCTGTTACCGTGCGCGGTGTATGCTGGAGTACCTCCCCAAAACCTACGATTGAGGATGATACAACCAGGAATGGAACAGGTACGGGCGCTTTTATCAGTCAAATTAACGGACTCATTGCAAACACTAAATATTACGTGCGGGCTTATGCTGACAATAATAACAAAATTGCATACGGAGACGTAGATTCCCTGATAACAAGCGAGTATTCGGGAGCTCCGATCACCACCATACCAAACCTGATGGCTTGCCCCGGTACATCCGTTGTCATCCCGGTAAATGTCGCCGGTTTTATAAATATCGGAAATATTACCCTGACACTCCATTATAATCCTGAAGTACTTAACTTTTCGGAAGCTACCAACACATCGGGATATCCCGGTTTGTCATTCAATGTCACGGTACCTGGTGAGGTTGTCGTTACGAGTTCCGCCACCCAGGGCATCAACTATGCTGACAATACCGTTCTTTTCACCATGCATTTTAACTATAACGGCGGTTCAACCTACCTGACCTGGTTCGACAATGGAACTTCCTGCCAATATCTTGACGGCATACAGGTTGCATTGGGTGACGAACCGATGACGATGTATTATGTCAACGGACAGGTGAATGAGAAAAGTGAAGTCGGGTATCCTGTATTTGCAAACGGGGAAACATCTTCCCGCTGCCAGGGAGATGGAACTGTTGCCTATTATGCAACAGCTGTTCATTCAACCGGTATAACCTACAGCCTTGATGCCCTCAGTTTGCTTGCCAACAACACGATCAACCCCAATACCGGGGCCGTAACCTATACATCATCCTGGAGTGGCACCTCCGTGATCACTGCCATGGCACAGGGTTGTAACGGGCCCAAAACATCAACCCATACTGCAGTTATTGTCCCCCTTGTTCCTGTCAGCGTTTCAATTACCAGCTCTGCCAGCACTGTTTGCGCCGGCACCGCGGTTACATATTACGCTGTGCCTGTAAACGGTGGCCAGACTCCTTCATATCAATGGAAACTGAATGGATCGGACATTCCGGGCGCAACAAATTCCACCTATACCTTTGTTCCTGCCAGTGGCAATTTGGTTTCATGCCAACTGACCTCTAGTCTTTCATGTGTTTCAAACAATCCTGCATTATCCGAAACGATCGGCGTAACCGTAAATGGAAACCTGCCGGTCAGCTTATCAATAGCAGCTTCAGCAAATCCGTCATGTACCGGCAATATTGTTGATTTCACAGCTACCCCGGTGAATGGCGGAACCGATCCTTCCTACCAGTGGAAGGTGAACGGTTCAGATGTTCCCGGTGCAACTACGGCAACTTATTCTTATATCCCGGGGAACGACGACCTGGTCAGTTGCCAACTGACCTCATCTGTTCAGTGTTCAACCGGGAACCCGGCACTATCGAACATCGTGCAAATGACAGTCAACCAGATGCTGCCTGCAAGCGTTTCGGTTTTACCCTCAGCCAATCCTGTTTGCCAGGGAACCAGTGTTGTTTTCACTGCCACTCCTGTAAACGGTGGCACTCCACCTGCATATCAGTGGCAGGTGGATGGTACAGATGTCCAGGGTGCCACAAATGCAACATATGCTTATGTTCCGGCCAACGGAAACCAGGTCGGCTGTAAAATGACATCCTCTTTACCATGTAAAACCGGAAGCCCTGCTACATCGAATATCGTCACCATGGAAGTGAACCCATCGCAAACTGTTGCAGTATCGGTTACAGCATCGGCAAATCCAGTTTGCGAAGGAACCATTGTGACCTTCACAGCAATTCCGACAAACGGTGGCACCTCCCCGGCATATCAATGGAAAGTGAACGGCCTTGACAAACCAGGCGAGACCAATGCAACCTATTCCTATATCCCTGTTTCCGGTGACCTCGTAAAATGCGAATTGACAGCAAATGTTACCTGTCCGAGCGCCAATCCGGTTGTTTCGAATCCGGTAACCATGACAGTGAACCCATTGCTGCCGGTGAGTGTTTCGATTTCTACACCCGTGAATCCTGTTTGTGCCGGAACAAATGTTACGTTCACGGCTATCCCGGTAAACGGTGGTACCCAACCGGCATACCAGTGGATGACGAACGACGAAGATATTCCGGGTGCTACCAATGCAACATACTCCTTCGTAGCAGTGAATCCTGTACAAATCAAATGTACGCTCACTTCCAGTGTTGCCTGCCCAACAGGAAATCCAGGTATCTCGAATGTCATTGCTTTAGGTATCAATCCTCTACTTCCTGTAAGTGCTACGATTACCGCATCTGAAAACCAGGTTTGCCAGGGAACATCAGTTACGTTTATCGCGATCCCTGTCAATGGCGGCACCATCCCAGCCTACCAGTGGAAGGTGAATGGCAGCAATGCCGGTACCAGCAGCGACCATTTTACCTATGTACCTTCAAACAATGACAAGGTTACGTGCACGCTCACCTCGAATATACAATGCACTAGCGGTAATCCTGCATTTTCGAACGAAGAATCCATGACGGTTACCCCGCGGCTCGTGGCTGGCTCGATCAGCGGAGATCAGACGATTGTTGTGGGCATGACCCCGGCCGAATTGATCGGGGTACCGCCGTCAAACGGAACATCACCGGTTTACCAGATGCAGTTTTCAACGGACAACATCACTTTCAGTGATATTCCGGGTGCAACTTCACTCAATTACCAGGCTGGTCCGCTGACAGAAACCACCTATTACAGGCAACTACAAAATGCCACAGGAACATGTGGCGGATCTTTGCCGACAAATACGGTTACCATCATCGTCAACCCTGCGCTTTCAGCCGGTGTAAGTATTATATGTAACCCTGAAGATGCAATGTGCCAGGGTGCCCTAGTAACAGTAACTGCAACCCCGGTGAACGGAGGAAACTCCCCATTGTTCCAGTGGAAAGTGAATGGCAACAGTGTTGGATCCAACAGTGCAACATACATTTATGCCCCGCAAAACGGTGATGTGATTCATTGTGAGATGACATCAAGCCTGCCCTATGTGAGCAACAATCCTGCTTCATCCAATGCCGATACCATGATGGTGAACCCAAGTCCCGGCAATACATCTGTAACTGTTGCTGCAGTTCCTGCAGGTGCTGTTTGTGCAGGAACCCTGGTTGAATTCACTGCCACACCCATAGATGGAGGTGCATTTCCTGATTACCAGTGGAAGATAAATGGTGCAAATGTTGGAGAAAACAACCCGGTTTATTCCTATGTGCCAGTTAATGGAGATAAAGTACTCTGCGTCCTGACTTCAAATGCGCCATGTGCCATTGGAAGCCCTGCTACCTCAATTG
Source organism: Bacteroidota bacterium (assembly GCA_026391835.1). Classification (GTDB taxonomy): domain Bacteria; phylum Bacteroidota; class Bacteroidia; order Bacteroidales; family FEN-979; genus CAIVAT01. The sequence continues at coordinate 17,660 of JAPLDF010000042.1, read as the reverse complement.
CAGACACAATTACAGTAAATCCCATATTACCTGTCACGATTACAGTAACGCCATCGGCCAATAATGTTTGTGCAGGCACCAGCGTTACATTCACGACGACCATTGGCAACGGAGGTACATCACCGGCATATCAATGGTTTGTGAACGGAACAATTGTAACGGGAGCAACCGATGCCGCTTATACCTATATCCCTGCCAACAGTGATGCGGTCAAATGCGAACTGGCATCAAATGCACTCTGTCCTTCAAACAGTTCAGTTTTTTCCAATGTAGTTGCCATGACAGTTAACCCGCTATTACCGGTCAGCCTCACCATCACCGCTTCAGCCAACCCTTCCTGCACGGGCAGCGCGGTTACGTTCAGCTTAACCCTCGTCAATGGCGGAACTGCACCCACCTATCAGTGGAAATTGAACGGAAATATCATAATCGGGGCAACCAATGCCACCTATACCTATGTTCCGCTCAATAACCATGCAATCTCATGTGTTGCTACTTCCAACGCCCCCTGTGCAACCGGCAATCCTGCAACCTCCAACGTAATAAACATGACTGTCAACCCCCTTGTACCTGTAAAGGCATCGATTGTAGCTTCATTATATGCAGTTATGCCGGGAACGCAGGTCACCTTCACTGCAACTGTCGAAAACGGCGGCACCTCGCCTGTTTACCAGTGGAAAGTGAACAATGTTGCCGTCGGAACAAACAGCAGCACCTATACTTATACACCAGCAAATTATGACAAAGTAACCTGTGTGGTGACCTCGAACTACAGTGTGTCATGTTTGTCAAATAACCCCGCTTCTTCCAACAGGCTTGCCATGGTTGTTTATACAACAGGGACTGCCTGTACCGGTCTGCCAACGGTTTCTTACGGCGGACTGACCTACAATACCGTTCAAATCGGGACACAATGCTGGCTGAGGGAGAATATTAACCTTGGAACCAAACTGAACATCACTGTAGCACAAACCAACAACGCAGTTGTTGAAAAATACTGTTACAATGATTCTTTAATCAATTGCGACATGTACGGAGGTTTGTACCAGTGGAATGAAATGATGCAATATGTTACCACTCCCGGAACACAGGGGATCTGTCCGTCGGGCTGGCACATCCCAACCGAAGCTGAGTTTATCACCCTTGCTACCTATGCCGGCGGAATTTCTGTTGCAGGTGGAAAACTGAAGGAGGCCGGAACCAGTCATTTCAGGGCCCCCAATACAAGTGCAACCAACGAATACGGATTCACCGCATTACCCGGCGGAAGCAGCTACAACTATGGTGGCAGCATCTTTTATACGAACATTTACCAGACCGGCTACTTTCATACATCCACAGATTACGCATCGCCCAACGGGCCTGTGTTCCGGAGTGTTTCACTGTCAGTTGCCTCCCTTGGAAGTTATTATAACCTCAAATCGACCGGTAATCCGGTACGTTGTCTGAAAAATTAACCCGGGATTACTCATACTGCTCATTTTTCACTAATCCGATCATCCTGTTCCCCGCCCCTGTTCAGCAATGAACAGGGGTTTTTATATTTTATCCGATGATATCCATGAGACAATATCCCCGCATGGTTCGTTGAAATGATTTTTATGGCAGGATTCGATTAACAGCAACCTGAAATAATTTTAGATTTATAATGGATATCAGGAATTAATATTATTTAAATTTGTACTATGGAATTTTATAAGGCTCTCAATTATAACTTCATAAAAGAGGGTATATTCTTAATATTGAGATAGAAAGATGAAGCGATTCCCGGTTTAATCAAAAAAAATGGTTTATGAAAACATGTTTTCTGATTCTGATGTTGTTCATAGCAATGGTTTTGCCTGCTTTTACCCAGCAATCCGGTAACAATCCCGGGCAGCCAAAGTTTGTTTGCGGCGATAGCCTGAAAGATTCCCGTGACGGGAAGATTTATGGAACGGTTCAGATCGGCAGCCAATGCTGGCTAAAGGAAAATCTCAACACGGGAACCCGTATCAGGGGGGACCATAAGCAAGCCAACAACAATATCATCGAGAAGTTCTGCTACGGGAACCTTGAGGAAAATTGCAATGTTTACGGCGGATTGTATCAATGGAACGAGGCAATGCAATATACAGGAACCCCAAAGGCAAAGGGCATCTGTCCGGCAGGATGGCATGTACCTGCCGATGAAGAATGGGATACCCTCGTTGCTTTTCTCGGGGGTGATGTGTCAGCAGGCAAGCGGATGAAAGAGCCTGGTGATACCCATTTCAAGCTGCCCAACTTCGGTGCAACCAACCAGAGCGGATTTACTGCATTGCCAGGAGGCTATAGCTATGCCACCGGCAGTTATTATTTCGATAAAATCCAGGTAATAGGTTATTTCTGGTCTTCAACACCGGAAAATGAAACCGATGTCTGGATCCGCACACTTTTCAATGCCAGGGAGGGAATTGGCAGGTACCTGAACTATAAGAGCACGGGGATTTCGGTAAGGTGTGTTGCCGATTAGGCAGGGCTGCCGGATGTTCAGAACTTCCTGATGCACCTGACCTGATCGGGCAGGTCTTTATCATCTTCATGTTGTGAGCCGAATTTGAACTCCTGCTCCCAGGCCATGGTTCCGGGTGTTAAGGCACTTTCAGTAGAACTCCAGTAAATCCCGCTGGTTTGGTTAAATCCGCCAACAGCAGTTTTTTGCTGGTAAAGCAGGTTCAGTTCAAACCTGGAAGGCAGGTACCAATCGCTGTAGACAACATTATTTACCGTGGTTGAAAAGTCAAGGCAGAGTTTTGCAGCATATTGCAAGGTATTGCCCTGAACGGCAACTATTTTCTCGCTGTTTTTTTGACCGGAATAAAGAACATCCTCACTGGCCCCGGATACAATGGCTTTCCCGGGATTCCAGGCAATACCACCGGCGCTTTGATCTGTTGGTGCAGCGACCAGGCCATGCTGTCCTGTTTCATCCAGCCAGAAAATCTTTCCGCCACCAAAATTATCACCGGGTACATGTTTTCCTGCTGCAGTATTCACCGATATGGTTTCATGGCTTTTATCCTGCGCATGAATTTTATAAACGGAATGGAAACAAAGGAAGAAAACCAGGAGAGATCCAATAGATTTATTCATCATGGTGTAATTTTTATCGTGTTGATTTCAGTTATGTACCCGGGTGCAAAAGTATGAAAATTTATTGCAGACCATGGCCTCTCCTTCCCCGGCAAGGATTTCGTCTGAATTATTGCAGAATTAATTTTTTTTGAAAAAAATGTTATGGTAAAATTAGTCAAAATGGCAAACATTTTTTATGATTTGTCTCCAAATCCTGTAAAAGCGGTGCTCTGAAAAGTGGGGAAAATTGGGAAGTCGGGGATACAGGGGTGAATGCCAAAACCGGAACTGGTGAATGAAAACATGCAGAAGGTGAAATTTTTAACACCAAAAACGGCAAAATACGCTGACCGGGGGATGGCTAAAATTAAAAAAGGGCAACAATTCTGCAACATGTGTGCAGGAAAGCATGATAAGTGAAAACAACCTCCAATAAAATACGGTATATGCCTAAATGCGAACATGTTAAAATCGTATTTTTTTCAATAGCTGAACTTTTTCCCAGGTCGATCCTGTTGAAAACGGGTTTTAATGTGAAATAATCGCACATATGTTCGATTTTGTTAGGCTCTTATGTTTTAATAGCGGTTTTTATATTAACTTAGCGGCTTAAATTTACAATTCTGGTTGCTTTAATATTTTTAAATGTCTGTGCGTTAGGCGTATACGAAAGACGATTTAAGTCGTGTTCATCATTAATTGCATGCCGACATATCCATCTGCTTTAATTTTTAAACCAGATGTTGAATTGATACAAAAATTTTCAACTAATTCATAAACTTATATCTAAGATGAAATTGTTGTGTTTTAAATCTACCATAGCGTAACCTGACAGGTGTTCTGTCGTAAAACGAATAATTCAGAAACAATCGATACAAATAACATCCCTCCGATTTTCAATCACTTTTCAAATCCAGGCAATATGAAACAATTATTACAATTATCTGGCATTATTGAAACACGTAAGTTTCAGATAATCCTTACCATGGCGATTTGGGCATTCATGATGCCCTTGTTCAACAATGAAGTTCGTTCGCAGAATTGTACTGTGAATGCAGGCATACCCGATTCCATATGCGTAAACCAGCCGATGCTTTTGCACGGGAACTCATCCGGACTTTACCAGGCCGGAGGCGGGGATATCCATTGGAGTCAAAAAAGCGGTCCGTCGGTGAACATTGTATCGCCATATAGTTTTAATACCAATGTTACCGGCTATGTTTCGAACCAGGTTTACTGGTTTTATTTCAGTGCCAAGTGCCTGGATGGTTCTCTGGTTTATGACTCCGTGTGGGTGAAGGTGAAGCCTATTACGACCTCGGTTGCCGGAACTGACCTGATTTCATGCCCCGGGGTTAATATTCTCACCCTCAACGGGAATGCTCCCGGTGCCGGGGAAAGCGGTTTATGGCAGGTTGTCGGCACCAACCATGGAGTTACAATCAATTCACCAACATCCAGGAACAGTACGGTTACCCTCGCCCAGAATGCCTGCGGTATAACGACACTGCGATGGACCATTACAGGAACCAACAGTTGCTATGATTTTGATGACATGACCGTCACCAACATCGGCGGGGTCAGCCCGGTTACGGCTGGTACCCCGATCATTGTCGGAGGTTGTTATACTGCCACCACATCCGCCACACTCAACGGATCATTCGGGGGATGCGGAATTAGCGGGCAAAGCGGGCACTGGACCTTCATCAGCGGACCATCCACGCCTGTTTTCGGAAATGCGAATTCAAACAGCTCCTCTATTTCAAACCTGGTGGAAGGTACCTACACAGTTCAATGGACCGTGTCGGGCCCATGTGCCAATGGCACAGCGACCAACACGATTACCGTCAGCCATGCACTCGGTGGTGTTACCGGTGCCAGCGCAGGCGGTGCCCAGGTTTTTTGCGATACACGTCTAAATTTTGTCCTTACCGGCAACAACCCGCTTTATGCAAATGAAACCGGCACCTGGGTTCAGACATCCGGTCGCCCGGGAGTGAGTATTGCAAATCCTACAAACCCTATCACAGGTGTTACGATTACAAATCCTACCGGCAGCTATACATTCAGCTATACGATCGTCAACAGCCTCACGGGATGCAGTTCATCAGCTTCGACCTCCGTTACCTACAATGTAAACCCAACCATATCGCTTGATGCGACGCCGGTTTTACCTTGTGATGATTCCATTGCCACGATCACCTATTCACTTACCGGGGGCGGCAGCCTCGAGTGGAGCATCGTAAGCGGGCCGACCAACTGGTACTACCCCACCATCCCCACAGGGTGGTTTGCCGCCACCACCTCACCTCAGCTGATCTATCACCTGAGCGGTGATGGCACCTATGTCATCCGCTTCAGGGTTGTTCCGGGGTCGGGCAATGCCTGTACCACCGTAACCCAGGAAGTTTCAGTTACCACTTCCCATTCACCCACCCATGCCAATTCCGGCACCCCGCAAATCCTTGGCTGTAATATTACCTCCACTTCAATGGCCGGGAACTTCATCAGCCATGGAACAGGTACATGGACTTTTGTGAGCGGACCCAGTGTCCCTGTGTTCGGAGATATTCATAATCCCAGTTCTCCCATTTCAGGACTCATCCCGGGCAGGCCATACCGTTTGCGATGGCTGGTGTCTGGTGGTCCGACGTGTCCGACGTTCCAGTCGGATACCCGTATCATTGTAGCCAATGGAGCGCCCAGTACTGCTGCAGCAGGTCCGGATTCAACCATCTGCAACTATTTCCCGTACAGGATGCTTGGAAATGTTCCTGCATTGAATGAAGTTGGAACGTGGACGGTATCTCCCGCAGGCCCTACCTTTTTACCCGACAGTCATGCGCCAAATGCTGTTTTGTCAAATCTTGCAGCCGGCCAGGTATACACATTTACATGGACGATCAGCAATGCCTGCAGCTCATCGGCAGATATCTGCCTGCTAACCACGACCGGCGGGGTAGACCCGCTGATAGCCAATGCCGGGCCTGATCAGTGCAATGCACTGGGAACTTCGGTTGTCACGCTTCACGGGAATGATCCGAATCCGTACAACGGGCTCTGGACAAAACTTACCGGACCCGGTACTGTTACTTTTGCGGATCCGACGGCTTATCTCACGCAGGCAAGCGGGCTGGCGAATGGCACCTATACGTTCGAATGGCAGATATCCTATCCAGGTTGCGGATCTACCAGGGATACTGTGATGATCACCATCGCCAACCATGTGACTCCTTCCAATGCAGGAGCCGACAGGACTATTTGCGGTACAACGCTGAACCTCGCCGGCAATGCACCGGCGGCAGGAGAAACCGGCAGATGGATTCAAACCGTCGGCCCGGGTGGTGCTGTGATCGTTGATACAGCTTTATATAATTCACTGGTAACAAATCTTACCAATGGCGTATACCAGTTCAACTGGATTATCAGCAGCGGTGCTTGCGGAACTTCCGTGGATTCGGTCAAGTTTTATATTTCAGTTCCATCAACACCAGCCTATGCCGGTCCCGATCAGCTGATTTGCGGCCCCAACCCATTATCTGTCCTGATGGCTGCAACACCGGCAGCAGTTGGCACAGCTTTCTGGTCGATGGTGAGCGGCCCCAATACGCCGACATTCTCGAGTATCACCGATCCGGCTGCCACCGTAAGCAACCTGATCAGTGGAACCTATATTTTTAAATGGACCACTGCCGGAGGACCCTATTGCCCCATCAGCGAAGACCTGGTAACCATCAATGTAGGTGAATCGGCCAATGCAGGAGCTGACCAGCTTTTATGTGCGGTAACCCAGACCAACCTTGTCGGGAACATCGGCAGCAATGGTGTCTGGTCGCAATCGAAACTGAATCCGCTTCCCCCGTACAATGCAACCATTTTGACAACGTCGCCGAATTCAGCAACTGTTTCAGGGTTGCTCACAGGTACCTATACATTTCTCTACACCATTGGCGGCGGGCTATGCCCCAATTCAGTTGACAGCATGCAGGTGATCATTTCCGGGCAGCCTTCGCCCGCACAGGCAGGGCCTGACCAGTTTGTATGCAACCTGTCAAGTCTCATCTTGGCTGCCACACAACCGCTGATCGGGACTGGTACATGGACGAAACTTTACCCAACTGGCGGAGGCGGAAGCTTTTCACCGGACAATCACGCTTACAATGCCGTATTCAACGGCGCTGTTGGTGGCCAGCTTTATATTTTCAGATGGACAGTCGCCGACGGAGGCTGCAGCAATGCTGATGAAGTACGGATTGAAAATTATGGGGTAACAACGCCATGCGATGCAGGCCCTGCGCAGGATATTTGCGGTACGATGACCAATATGGCTGCGACTCTAGCGGCACACGGCGTTGGTACATGGACACAGGTAAGCGGACCGCCTGCCACCATTGTATCTCCAAACCTGAATACCACGCAGGTCACCGGCCTGGCCCTTGAAACATCTTCTGTTTTCAGGTGGACCGTGAAAAACGGTGTTTGCGATTCGTGCACATCTGTGGTTACGTTAACAACGCATGAGGAACCTACCGCCCCGCTTGCAGGAGACGACCAGCTATGGTGCAATTCAGCAAATTCGGCGACGCTTGCAGGAAATCAACTCTCGTTTGGTACAGGTACCTGGTCACAGATCGGTACTACGCCCAACCTTGCCGTGATAACCGATCCTTCTCTCTACAATACAACCGTAACCGGGCTTATTCCCGGTGTTTATACCTTCAGATGGACTTCCCAGCTGGGAACCTGCAGCGCTTTTGATGATATGCAGATCACCATTTATGCAACACCCTCCACCGCCAATGCGGGCGGTGATGCCACGATATGCTTGTTCCAGCCCGTAACGCTTACCGGTAATGCACTGGCAGCAGGTGAAACGGGGTTGTGGACACAGTTGCCGGGGGGACCATCCACCGCATTCATTCTCAACCCGACCTCACCGGTGACCAATGTCACCAATATGGTTGTCGGAATTTATCAATTCAAATGGACCATCACAGTGAACCCGGCATGTCCGTCGAGTGAAGACATTACCGAAGTCACGATCAGTTCGATCCCCTCCAATGCCATCGCAGGGCCGAACCAGATCCTTTGCAACACCCAGGTTTCTGCAACCATGCATGCAACAACGCCAATTACCGGCACCGGGACATGGAGCCAGGTAGGGATAACACCTGCTGTGGCAATCATTGCAAATCCAAATCAATCCAATACCCTTGTCACCAACCTGGGGGCCATCGGTACATATATTTTCAAATGGACCGTTTCAACCGGTGATCCTACCTGCGACAAAACCGATATCATGCAAATTACCAAGTATTCTGATGTTGTCGTCGCCGGCCCGAACGATGTTACCATCTGCAATGGCGGTACAGCGACTGTAAGCGTATCAGCATCAGGAGGATCAGGGGTTTATACCTATCAATGGGATTATTCCACAACTGATTCGCCTTACGACTGGCATGCGATTACAGGTGCCACAAATGCAAGCTACACAACACCTGCGCTGACATCAGATATCTGGTATCATTGTACCGTGGAATGCGGTTCTGTTGTCACCCCGGCAGCCCATGTTATTGTAAATCCGGATCCCGGTATTTCGGTACAGCCTGTTGGCGGTGTTTCATGCCTTGGTGTTCCGACGGTTCTCTCAGTAAGTGTAACCGGAGGGACCGGTACGTTCAGTTACCAGTGGGAGCGGAGTGCCGGAACCTGTGCAGCTCCATTCTGGGTTCCGATCTCGGGTGCCAATGCAAGCACCTATTCTGCCTCCCCGGGTTTGACGACCTCATATCACGTGCTTGTAAGTCAGACAGGAAACGGTTGCAATTCACTGACATCTGATTGCATAACACTTACAGTTCCCAGGATTCTGACCCATCCGACTGGAACCACCTTATGTGAAGGCGGAACCCATTCGATGACCATTTCGGCCGATGCGGGAGGTGCCACACTTAGTTATCAGTGGCAGGAAGCATCAGCCGCAGGAGGCCCATGGGCAGATGTCACAACCGGAACAGGTGGAAATTCAACAACTTATATTACCGATGCGCTTACAACAGGAAATCACTACTACAAGTGTGTCATTTCTGTTACGTCACCATATTGCGCCGACATGATTACCAATTCGGCTCTGGTGCAGGTTCTTGCCGATCCGGCCTTTACACTTCAGTCAAGTGATGTGAGCATGTGCCAGGGTGGCACGGCATCCCTCAGTGTCACCGTAACAGGCGGACTGGGTGCATTCAGTTACCAGTGGCAGCAAAGCAACGGTGACTGCACCGGTACCTGGAGCAACATCTTGGGAGCTACCACCAACAGCTATTCGACAGGACAACTGAACACACCGAATACCTATTATTACCAGTGTATTGTGAGCCAGACCGGCGTCGGTTGCGGACCGGTTGTTTCACGTTGCATAAAGGTCACGGTTGCCGGCGATCCGACAATTACAACACCACCGGTTGGCGCGACCATTTGCTACAACGGAAGCCATACCATGTCGGTCGTTGTTGACGGCGGGACCGGGACTCTTTCCTATCAATGGCAAAATAGTACAGGGACGTGTGCATCACCAACATGGTCCAATATTTTTGGGGCAACTCAAAGTTCCTATACTGCAACTTCAGTCCAGGCAACGACTTCGTACCACGTGCTCATAAGCCAGGACGGCGTTGCCTGCAACTCACTGACGTCAGGTTGTGTTACTGTGTATATTCCTCATATTGTTACAAATCCAACCAGTGCATCCATCTGCAACGGGGGTACGGCAACCCTTTCTACAACAGTAACATCTGATGGTGGCACTGCGACTTATACTTACCAGTGGCAGGAGTGTACCACATTTGGCGGAATTTATGCCAATGTGGTTGGAGGAACCGGGGCAAACAGCCCGACCTATACCACAGCCGCACTGTCAACAACAAACTATTATAAGTGTGTGATCACTGTTTCTAATCCAACCTGTTCAGACCTCATCACTTCGGTAGCAACGGTTACCGTGGTTGCCGATCCGATCATCAGCACCCAGCCAGTAGGCAACATCATTTGCTCTGGAGGCAATTTTACCATGAGTGTTGTTGCCAGCGGCGGGACACCAGTGCTTGTCTATCAGTGGCAGAAAAGTATTGACGGCATAAACGGTTGGACCACTGTAGGAACCAACAGTGCTTCATACAATACCGGCGCAATTATCGCAGATACCTATTATCGTGTGATCATTTCCGCTACCGGAAATGGTTGCGATGCAACCACTTCCACAACTGCCCTGGTCACGGTCAACAACCTTACGCCGGGCAGTATTGCCACAGATCAGACGATTTGCGTGAATGATGATCCTCTTGCATTCACCAGCGTTGATGCTACCGGCGACGGCATCATTACCTACCAGTGGGAAAAAAGCGTTACATCACCGGGAACCTCCGGCTTTAGCATCATTGCGGGTGCGACCAATTCCACCTACGATGAAGTGCCCCTCATTGCAGATGCATGGTACAGGCGTGTGGCAACCTCCACACTCACCGGGGTTCCATGTACAGCCACTACCAATACGCTCCATATCTGGGTGAACAATCTCACGCCCGGTGTTATCCAAAGCAGCCAGACGATCTGCAGCGGATCAAACGCCACACAGTTTACAAATCTGACGGTCCCTGTCAGCGACGGTGCCCTGAGTTACCAGTGGCAGTCAAGCCTGACCGGATCCCTCGGTTCTTTTACAAGCATCACCGGTGCGACAAATGCTACCTATACAGCGCTTGCACTTACCGCCGATACGTGGTACCAGCGGATTACGACATCTACCCTGAATACCAAGCCATGTTCCGAAATCACCAACATTCTCAGGGTAACGGTAAACAACCTGGATCCCGGGGCGATCTCTGCGGCGCAAACAATCTGTGCCACACAAACTCCAGCGCCCTTTACAAATGATATTACAGGGACAGGCGACGGTACCATCACGTTCCAGTGGGAGTCAAGCATCACAGGTCCTGGGTCAGGATTTGGGACTATTGCAGGTGCAACCAATGCAGCTTATGCGCCTGGTCCGATTTCTGTGGATACCTGGTTCCGCAGAAGGACAAGGTCATTCCTGAACAGTGTGAACTGTGATGGTTTCACAAGTGTCGTCAAGATCAATGTTAACACAGTTACAGGCGGAACCATTGCCGCAGCTCAAACGATCTGCAGCGGCGGCGACCCGGCTGCCTTTACCAACTCACCGGCACCCTCGGGTGAAGGAGTCCTTACCTACCAGTGGCAGGATAGCCCGACCGGCCTTGCAGGATCGTTTACCAGTATTTCAGGTGCAACAAATGTAACCTTTGATCCGGGTGTTTTGACTGCAGATACATGGTACCAGCGGATTACCACTTCGACCATCGGAGGCGACCCTGTTATATGTTCGGCAACCTCGAATATCCTGAGAGTTTTAGTCAACAATGTAACCCCTGGTTCCATAGCTGGCGATCAGACGATCTGTACAGGTGGAATTCCTGCAACTTTGACCAGCGTTTCTGCAGGTGCAGGCGATGGAACAATTACCTACCAATGGCAGTCAAGTCCAAATGGTACAACATTCTCCAACATCAGCGGTGCAACCGGGGCAAATTATACGGCTGTTGCCGCACTCATCGCCAACACATGGTATCATCGTGTAGCAACCTCAACCATCGGTGGCGACCCGGTTACCTGCCAGGCGATCTCCAACAATGTAATGATTACTGTGATCCCTGATCCTGTAATAACAATAGAACCCTCTGATATTACCATCTGCAGCGGAACGGCAACCACCATGTCCGTTACGGTAACTGGCGGAATCGGTTCCTACGGATATCAATGGCAAACAGGCACAGGCCCCTGCAATGGCACCAACTGGTCCAGTATTTTGGGTGCTACTGACCTGAACTATACTACCTTAAACCTGACACAGACCACGATTTACAGGGTACTTGTCACCCAGACCGGCCTCGGTTGCGGTCCGCTGACGTCGCGTTGCGTAACCGTAAGTGTTCCGCGGATCACCGCCCAGCCTGCCGGAACAACATTGTGCGCAGGCGGCACACATACCATGAACGTCACTATTGATGGCGGAAGTGCCACGCTGGCTTACCAGTGGCAGGTTTCCACCCTTGATTGCGCCTTTGGTTATTTCGACATCACAGGAGCTACAAATGCCTCCTATACAACAACCACGCTGCCCTCTGGTACCAGGTACTACAGGTGCGTGATCTCCGTGACAAATCCGGCTTGTGCCACGCTCTATACCACTTGTGCACAGGTGATTGTCGTGGATGATCCGGGTATTTCAGTTCAACCTTTGGGAACAACCCTCTGCAGCGGCTCAAGCCATACCATGAGCGTGACCGTTACTGGCGGAACAGGAGCATTCAGTTACCAGTGGCAATCAAATACATCCGGTTGCGGAAGCACTTTCAACAACATTGGCGGTGCAACCACAAGTTCATATACGGCCGCTTCGATGACCACAACAACCTATTACCAGGTACTGATCAGCCAGACCGGCGTCGGATGCAACAGTATGATCTCCGGTTGTGCTACCATAACAGTAATTAACCCGCCGACAGCCGCGGCCGGTTCGAATGCCACTATTTGCGAAACCACGGCAAGCTATACCCTGAGTGGATCATCAGCGACCAATTATGCAAGTATTCTCTGGTCGACGAGCGGAACAGGTGCATTCAACAATGCGGCGACCTTACACCCGGTCTACACCCCAAGCCCTGCGGATATTGCTGCAGGTACGGTGACACTCACCTTGAATGTCACAGCCAACAGCCCGTGTGCAAACACAAGTGCCTCCATGATACTCACCATCCAGCACCAGCCTGTTGCAAATGCAGGTCCCGATGTTACGCGGTGCGCTTCGGCACTCTCGTACACGGTAACGGGTGCAACCTCGACCTATGCCTCCACATTGTCCTGGTCTAAGGGATTGGGATCCGGTATTCTCACAAATGCCAGTACAATTTCCCCAACCTATACATTCGGAGCGGGTGAAACGAGTGTCACGCTTACCCTTACTGCCAGCCCGGCGGGAGGATCCCAGTGCAGCGCAGCAATTGATGCCATGGTTATCACCATTGTTCCCGCTGCCACAGCCTCTGCAGGAACAGATGCCACCATGTGTGAAACAGCCGTAAACTATACACTGAGCGGTTCTTCGGCAACCAATTACGCCAGCCTCCTCTGGTCGACCAGCGGAACCGGTGCTTTCAACAATGCAGGTAACCTGCACCCGGTTTACACCCCCAGCCCGGCCGATATTGCTGCCGGCACGGTGACACTCACACTGAATGTCACTGCCAACAGCCCGTGTGCAAACACCAGCGCATCCATGACACTCGCCATCCAGCGCCAGCCGGTTGCAAATGCCGGTCCGGATGTAAGCAGGTGTGCTTCTGCCTTATCTTATACTGTTACAGGTGCAACAGCCACTTATGCCACTACACTCTCCTGGTCAAAGGGATTGGGATCCGGTGTTCTCACAAATGCCAATACGATTTCCCCAACCTATACATTCGGAGTTGGTGAATCGAGTGTGACACTTACGCTGACTGCAACTCCTGCAGGCGGATCGTTGTGTTCACCGGCCACCGATGCAATGGTCATCACCATCGTACCGGCCGCCACGGCTGTGTCTGGCGGAAATGCCACCATCTGCCAGACTTCAACTTACCTGCTTATCTCTGCAACAGCTACCAACTATACAACACTCCTCTGGACCACCTCCGGAGACGGGTACTTTAACAACAATCAAAGCCTGAACCCAATCTATACCCCGGGTATTTCGGATATTGCACTTGGTCACGCCGACCTGACGCTTACAGCGACAGGCACAAGCCCATGCGCAGCAGCAGCCAGTACAATGCGTCTCACTATCCTCCCGTCTCCTGTCGTAAACGCAGGCGTTGATGGCAATATGTGTTCAGTGTCAGGATCTTATACAGTCAGCGGAGCCACAGCTTCCAATTACAGTGCCCTGCTTTGGACACACAACGGAACCGGCCACCTGACAAATGCAACAGGGTTGACCCCGACCTACACCTTTGGCTTGAACGAAACAGGACCGGTTACCCTGACAATTACAGCAACCGGGAATACTCCCTGTGGCAACGCCAGCGATCAGATGGTTCTGACCATCGTTCCAGGTCCGATCGTCAACGCAGGTCCTGACGGTGAAACATGCCAGACGACCTCCCATACCATTTCAGGAGCGATTGCCTATAATTACACTTCCATTTTATGGACACACAATGGCCTGGGTACTTTGACCAATGCAACTACGCTGACCCCGACCTATGCGCCTGCTCCGGCTGAAAGCGGACCTGTAAACCTGACCATGACCGTAACCGGAAATTCACCCTGTTCCGGTGCTTTTGATGTTATGGTTTTGACCATTACGCCGCGACCAATCATTGATGCAGGTATTGGTGCACCATCAGGTGGTGTGACCTGCGAAAGCAAACCCTTCACCATCACTGGTGCCACAGCAACCAATGTTGCCTCCATCCTGTGGACAGCTCCGGGCCCCGGCACGCTGACAAATGCCACCACGCTGAGCCCGACCTACACACCTGCTGCCGGACAGACCGGCTTTGTAACGCTTACATTGACAGGCAAGGGACTCGGGACGTGCAGCGATGTATCTGACCAGGTTATCCTTGAATTCAAACAAAGTGCCATCATCAGCACACAACCTGCAGGGGCAGCAATTTGCCGCGGAACCACGCATACGATGATCGTTTCAGCAAGTGGTGGTACAGGAACCCTTTCATACCAGTGGCAGCAGAGTTCAACAGGCAATGCAGGATCTTATTCCGATATTACAGGTGCCAGCAATACAAGCTATACTACACCAACGATGAATGTCCTTGGCTCGACATGGTACCATTGTGTGATCACCCAAAATGGTTCACCCTGTGATCCGCTTGTTTCGGCACCCGCAAAATGTGAAGTCGGGGCATGTTGCCCGGTTACCTATAGTGAAAGGAATGTCTATGTTTGTAAAAATTCCACCAACTTCCCTGTTGATGTGCTGCTCAATGGTGATTATTCACCTGAAGGGTTGCCGCTTCATGTGAACCAGACTCCGGTTTCAAACCCGGCACATGGAACCATCAGCTGGCTGAGCGGAAGTACCTTTGTTTACACACCAACTTCCGGATATACAGGAACCGACCGTGTCATCATAGGGATATGCGACAATGCCGCCCCGGTACCATGCTGTACCAACGACACCATATTCTATAATATCGTCCAGGCCGTCACTGCCGATCCGGGCGTCAACCAGCTACTCTGTAATCAATATATGACCTTCCTTACCGGGAACTGGCCTCCTGCCGGCAGCACGGGCAACTGGACACTTGTTTCAAAACCTGCCGGATCACCTGCAGTTACCATGGGACCTTCAAATTCACCGATGGCCTCTGTTGCCGGGCTTACCACCAGCACCACCCCATATGTTTTCAGGTATACCATCACTACCACCTTTGGTTCCATTACCTGTACGGATCACGCTGATATAACTGTGACGAATTATCATAGCCCGTCATCTCCTTTTGCAGGAAATGATCAGAAATTGTGTTTGTCAGCCACGACAGTTTCCGCAACCCTTACCGGAAACATTCCGATCTATGGAAACGGTTATTGGCAGCTGGTTTCAATACCGGCAGGCGGCACAACCCCGATAATTGCATCACCATCCAGTCCGACAACCCTGGTAACAAACCTCAGTGCCGGAACTTATACCTTCTCCTGGGGCATATACAACGGTGTATGTGATACAATCAAGGATATGTCCGATGTAACAATCTATCCTCCATGTGATGTTGAAGCAGGTGCCGCCGGCACTATATGCCAGGGCTCGACTTACACCTTAAATGGTTCAAGCGCACTCAACTGCGGATCGATGATGTGGGGAACAAACGGATCGGGTTATTTCAGCGATCCGACTGCGCTGCATCCTATATATACGCCAGGTGCATCAGACATAACCCATGGATCAGTTGTCCTCTATGTTAAATGCTCAAGTTGCTGCGGAATTCCATGTCCTGGTGACTCAAGTGCCATGACGTTGACGATTGTCAAGTCCCCGACAGCCTTTGCCGGCCAGAATGCCTCGATTTGTGATGTTTCGGAATATACATTAAGTGAATCAACTGCAACCAATTATGCAAGTTTGTTGTGGACTTCACCCACCGGCGGAACGTTCACACCTGATGCAACTTCGCTCCACCCGACCTATACGCCAACCGCAACCGACATTGCCAACGGCAGTGTCACACTGACGCTGAAATCAATCGCCAATACACCATGCCCGGATGTTACCAGCAATATGGTATTGACGATCTGGTCTTCGGTAGTTGCAAGTTCCTTAACCCCTGCTTCGATCTGCGAAGGCTCAGACTACCCCTTCGGCGGAGTGACTGCATTGAACTATACTGCAATTAACTGGACTACTTCAGGAACAGGCACCTTCAGCAATCCCGGGATACTTAACCCGATCTATACGCCGGGAACTGCTGATGTACTTGCAGGAACCGTTACCCTGACATTGAATCTTACCGGGCATTCACCTTGCGCCGGGACTACCCGGACCATGGTGCTTACCATTGTAGCAGCCCCGGTTGCCAATGCCGGACCCGATGCCAGCATCTGTGAAGGAATTGCCTATGCGATAACCGGTGCCAGCAAACAGAATGCTCCGACAGTACTATGGACCTTCACCCCATCCGGGGCAGGAGTCCTTGCGAATGCAGGTACCATGTTGCCGACTTTTACCCCGGCAGCCGGATTCACGGGCGATGTAACACTTACATTGACTGCAACGGGCAACGCACCTTGCGGTGCCGCTACAGATCACATGATCCTCACTGTGATGCCTGGTCCGACAGCGAATGCCGGGCTTGATGCCACTGTATGCAAAGGTTCAGCCTATACCGTGTCAGGAGCCATGGCTTACAATTATACGTCGATCCTCTGGACTACTTCAGGTTCAGGCTCTCTTACCGGTGCTACCTCGCTGACACCGACTTATATCCCTCTTCCTGCTGAGACAACAGTTGAACTAAGCATGACTGTCTTCGGTTTTGGCGGAGTATGCCTGGCAACCGACGCAATGACCATTACCTACAATGTAGGACCCGGTGCAAATGCAGGCAGTGATGCTACCACATGCGAAGATGTGTCCCATACGGTAAGTGGCGCTTCCGCTCCAAATTCAAGTGCTGTGCTTTGGACTACCAACGGTACTGGCACCCTGACAGATGCAACCACATTGACACCGACCTATACGCCTGCTTTCGGGGAACTCGGGGCCGTCATCCTGACGCTCACAGTAACAGGTGCCGGACAATGCCCTGTCGCTGTTGACTTTATGGTGTTGACGATCCTTCCAAAGACCATGGCCAGTGCAGGAGAAGATGAAAATGTATGCGCTTCGGCAGGTTCGATCACGTTAAGCACTGCCACAGCCAGTCTTTATTCAGCATTGTTGTGGAGCACCACCGGACCGGGAACCCTTACCGGCGAAACCACGCTTACGC
>JAPLDF010000048.1 GCA_026391835.1 Bacteroidota bacterium | reverse complement strand
TAACCATTCCCTGCGGGGGTCTGCCTTCCGGCCTACGGCCTCCAGTCATCCCCCCGCAGGGAAACACCAAGGAACCGAGGATGATGAAGAGAATTGACACACTTAATTGAACACTCCCCCCATCCTTTGTACTTCGTCATTCGTACCTCGTACTTAGCGGTGTACCGCACTAAATGTCAGAAGTCAGGACCGATCATATCATGTATAGTCAATTCAGTACAAACACATTTACCTGTATAGTTTTTTCAGTATAGGACACTATACCCACCATAGACCTTCCATATAGGACACATAGACCTACATCGAACCTTGATTGGGGACAGGTTACAGGAAGGTTAGAGAAAGGTTAGAGAAAGGTTAGAGAAAGGTCAGGGAAATGAAACATGGATTCGAAGGGTCCCCGCCTGAAAAGGAGATCATGATGAACCGGTAACACCGAAACAAATATACGATATTCGAAGGAGATTTGCTACTCTTTTGAGGGGATATTTGGCATAAGATAGATATCCTCAAATTCCACCCTGCCCTTCTCATTGATGGTGAGTATCAGTGACTGGTAGGGCTTGAAGGTCAGCTCAACGGGAACCGTGTTGCCGCCAAAATGGAGGACCACCGGCAGGCTGATGGCCGAATCCTGGTATGACTGGCCATACCTGACCGGGTAGGTCAAATTGCCGGCTTTGGGGTTTGCGAAAAAGATTGTAGCAGATTTGCCATCGGTGCGGCACCAGAAGCCGGGGATGGTGTCGCCGGTAACCAGCGGGGACTGGTGGATGAGTGCCTGGAAATCAGCAAGTACATTGGGCAGGGCTTTGAGTTTTTGCAGCATCGCATCAAAGTCACGGGTTTTATTTTGGCCGGCCTGGACGGGGATTTGTTTCAGGCACACCGGGAGTCCTTCTGAGGCAAGTTTTAACAATGTTTTTATTGTCGCAACATCGAGGGCCTTTGCATCCACATAGAGCATGGCGAACGACAGATCATTGACATGCAACGCTTTGTCTTGAACTACTCCTTTGCCAAGAAAATCATTGTTGATCCACAGCGGCTGGTATCCTTTCAGTTCGGGGTTGAAATGTTCGTAACGCAGTTCGTAAGCGCCCCACGACCAGGGAAGCTGCAGTTCTTTCAGGTATTCCCCGGCGATCCAGGAGTCTTCGAGGGGCAGGTAAACGGCAATGCCGGTGCAGGGTTTCCCGAACCGCATTTTTTCTGAAACCTTGGTCATGTATGAATTAAATGACGACAATTCATCGGTCAGGTTGCCGGTTTTGCCCACGTGGACCGTAGCATAAAAGTAGTTGGTGTCGCAGCCAACCGGGTTGTAAGGCATGCCGTGCCAGAAGACCTGGTTCACGCCGTTTGAAAAGAGGGCGTCACAAACCAGCTTGAGGTCAGCCGTCTGCTCTTTGCGGAAATGTTTGGCCGGCCAGCCATAGAGACATGTAAAGGTTTCGGAGGAGACAATGTTTTTGCCGGAGAGCGCCGCAGCGGAGGAGACAATTTTCGTGAAATTGGGTTCATAGAGCATGGCCTCGGTTTCAGGCACATCCACCGAAGCATAGGCTGCAATGAGATCAACGGGCGCCCCCGAACATTGCACCCGGCTGAACGCTCCCAAACGATGTGCTTTTTCGGCAAAGGGGATATAGAACTCATTTAACACCATCTGTGATAGCAGTTTCATGTAATCGTACCTGGGCCCGGCATTGCGGGGAGCATAAATGCTGTCCATAAAAGGCCGGATATCGTACAGGAACGCTCTCCTGAAGATCGAATCAAATCCTTTGGTCCAGAGATGCTTTGTCTCCACTTCCCAGGAATCGCAAAAGATGGCGGATGCGGTACCTTTGAGCGCAGGCGCCAGCGCGTTTCCCATCACGGTGGCATATCGTTCAAAGGCATGCCTGTCAAGGTGATTAAGCACATTTCCCGTGTCAGGGTGTGTCCAGGAGAGGCGCAACGGCTGTTTGAACCCAGGCTTGCCCCAGATCTGCGTCCGGTCGGCATCCGTCACAAATGTGCCGCCGAATGGCCACAAGGTACCAAAGGTAAAGTCGCAGCCAAGCCCGATGCTGTCGGCATACATTTTGGCATAACGAACCGCGCCCTGCCACTCTTTTCCCAGCCAGGGATACCGGGCAGCTTTCGGGTTACGCTTAACCGGGTAAATGAAGGCAATCTCCACCCCGCCAAAATTGTTGCTCTTCAGCCAGTTTAACTGGTCCCTGACATCTTCGTTGCGGATGATCCCGGCAAACCACCACCAGCGCGTGTAAGGCTTGCAGCTTTGATAGGGCGCAGAATGCTGGGCATTGCCAGCAATGGTGATGAGGACGAGCGTCAATAACAGAAATGTTGTTTTTTTCATGGGAACCTTGTCAGCTTATAATTGATCATTGTCATTATTCGCAATCGTACCTGTTTGTGATAATTTGTCTATGTCGCAAGCCCGTGGGAAGTTTGTATAAATTCAACGGGTGCCCCGTTTTCTTCAATGAATGCAACAATATTCCCTTCGGAAGGACTGTTCGGTTCAACAATCACCTTTTTCCCCCGGATGGCTTCGTAAATGTCGTCAACTTCAAATGCCACATGCGGCAGTGTTTTGATGATCTCAGGCAAATCACAATCGTTGTCAAATCTCATCCACTCAATACCATACTCGCTTTCTGCATACCCGGCATGAAAAAACTTAAATGCAGGCAGGTATACCTCACCGGCGACCGGTTTGCTGGTCGGGATCCCGATATGATGGTATTTCAACCTGTTTTTTGTTTTCATTTTAATTTTAAAATCAGTATTCGGGGGCTGATCGAACAAAACCAGCATTAAATCCATTGAAATGCAAGACAGATCCGATAATTTTCACATCTCCTTATCGTGCACCTTTTAACTTTTCAATCCGGAGATGCCGGTCAAAGGAATAGGTCGAACTTGTCTTGTCAAGATGCTCGTAAACGGCCAGTGCCATTCTTGATAGTTCTTGTTTTCCCGGGTAATCCGGGCTGCCCGGACCAGCTTGCCCGGCAAGGAGAAAAAAGATATCGGCAAGTTTGTCAAGATTTTCGGCATTTAATGATTTGACCTCACGGATGGCTTCAATGAGTTTACCTGCCGGCATCAACGTAAAGTCGCTGACACCCATTCCAAGCTCTTCTTTCAGGGCGTGGTCAGACGCTTCCATCATGCAGGGCATCATCCCGCTTGTTCCGGTCCCGGCGAGGCTGGCCAGTATTTTCCCAAGGACTTGTCCAAGCTGGTCGATTTGTCGTTTTAGGTAGTCTTCCTGTTGCATTTGTTGTACTTAGAAATAAACGGCAGATCCTTATTAAAGTCACAAAGTCACAAGGTCACAAAGTCACAAAGTAACAAGGTAACAAGGTCACACCAGGCATATAATTCAGGAATCTAACACTTTGTGTAGCTTAGTGACCTGGTGCCTTTGTGGCATTTCCCTGTTTTATTATTTTAAGGAGCAGGCTCAAAGTTACTTATTCCATGGTTACTTATATCCATCATTATGCACCGTTTTAACCGCCCTTCCCGAAGGATCATTCGAATTTTGAAACGAGGCATCCCAGGCCAGGGCTTCAGCGGTGCTGCAGGCAACCGACTTCACTGATGGCACGCACAGTGCCGCTGAATCGGATGGGAACAGCTCATGAAAGATCGACCGGTACCGGTACTCCTCTTTCGACATCGGCGGGTTGATCGGGAAACGGAATTTGGAATTTTCAAGCTGTTCATCGCTGACCTGCCGGGCTGCAACGGCTTTGAGCGTATCGATCCAGGTATACCCGACACCGTCGGAAAACTGCTCTTTTTGCCGCCATGCGATGCTTTCGGGCAAATAATCTTCAAATGTTTTTCGCAGGATCCACTTTTCGATTTTCCCGTTGCCGGCCATCTTGTCTTTCGGGTTCAGCCGCATGGCAACATCCATGAACTCCTTGTCGAGAAAAGGAACACGCCCTTCAATGCCCCATGCAGCCAGCGATTTGTTGGCACGCAGGCAATCGTACAGATGCAGTTTGCCGAGCTTGCGCACAGTTTCATCGTGGAACATTTCAGGGTTTGGCGCCTTGTGAAAGTAGAGATAGCCCCCGAATATTTCATCGGCGCCTTCACCCGACAGGACCATCTTGATGCCCATCGATTTAATCACCCTGGCCAGCAGGTACATGGGCGTTGCCGCCCGGATGGTGGTTACATCATATGTTTCCAGGTGATAAATCACATCCCTGATGGCATCCAGTCCTTCCTGTATGGTAAAGTTAATCTCGTGGTGTACCGAGCCGATATGGGCTGCCACCAGCCGGGCAGCTGCCAGGTCGGGCGATTCGGCCAGACCTATGGCAAAGGAGTGCAGTTGCGGATACCAGGCCTGCTGCGTATCGCCTGATTCGATGCGGTTGGCTGCATATTTTTTGGTGATGGCAGAGATAACCGAAGAATCCAGCCCACCCGAAAGCAAAACCCCGTAAGGCACATCCGACATAAGCTGCCGGTGCACGGCATCCTGCAATGCCTTTCTCAGCAAATCGGTATCAGAAACATTGTCCTTTACATTTTCATAGGACGTCCAGTCGCGTTTATACCATTGTTTCAGCACCTGTCCCTCTTTGCTGTATAGATAATGCCCGGGAAGAAACTCTTCGAACCTGTCGCATACTCCTTCGAGGGCCTTCAGCTCGGATGCCACGTAAAAATTCTCCTCCTTATCCCAGCCCATGTACAAAGGGACCACCCCAATATGATCACGGGCGACCAGGTAGGTCCCGGTTTCCTTGTCGTACAGTGCAAAGGCAAAAATCCCGCTCAGGTCCCCGATGAAACTGGCGCCTTTTTTCCGGTAAAGCGCCAGGATCACCTCGCAGTCGGAGTGGGTTAAAAATTCATAATCCTGCAGATCTTCCCGCAATTCCCGGTGGTTGTATATTTCACCATTCACCGCCAGGATCAGTTGTTTATCCTTGCTGTACAAGGGTTGTCCGCCCGACTGCGGATCAACGATCGCCAGCCGTTCATGGGAAAAAATCACCTTTTCATCACTGTAGATCCCCGACCAGTCGGGCCCACGGTGACGGATTTTTTTCGACATTTCAAGAATCGTCGGACGTAATTCGCTTGCGTTATCTTTGGAAGTAAAAACTCCGATAATTCCACACATATATTACTTTTAGTTATATGAATTGTTGATTTAAACCGTTCTTAACGGCCTGTTGTTTTCTCCATCCCCCCGTATGCCTTGTTACTCTTTTCATTTTATTGCGGTTGCCTTGTTTATATCGTCTTCTACCTGAAAGCCATCACAATAAATTACCAGGGACCCGACCACGGAGGTGTATTTCAATTGAGATACCGAAGTTATGTAAATATTTTTAATTATTGTTTTAATTGAGCACTATTATACCAGTAAGTTAAAGAGATTCCTGATCGAATGGTTGCTCCGGACTTTTCAAAAGCCTAACCACAAAGGCCCACAAAGTACATCACGAAGTCGCACGAAGGGCCTGACCCCAGGAAAAAACCTTTGTGCGCCTTTGAGCATCCTTTGAGGCCTTTGTGTTTAATATGCAGATTATCATGTGCATGCATATACAGACGTTTGAATCTTTCATTAAAATATAGTTTACTGGTAACATTGTAATCAATCAATTATTGTTTTTTATGTAATCCCGGGTCGGCTTCGAAAAACTTTATGACAAGAATATACCACGAAGGCACCAGGACACCAGGATACGCAAAGTGTTAACGTTCTGTTGCATATGCCTTGTGAAACTTTGTGACTTTGTGGCATTTTAACACTTTTCGGATTGGTAAAGGATATTTGCATTCGCTTATTTTATTGAGTAATGGCATCAGGCTTTCATTTATTCCACAGAATTTAAAGAATAAATGACACCAGAGATCCTGACATCAGAAAGACCGACTCCGTAGGAGTCGAATATTGGTAGAATTGCAGGCACGTTCACAATCATCGGCCCTGTAGGGGCCGGATTATCCGCAATGGTAAACAGATAATTATCATTATTATATATCATAATGGTTTGGTTTTATGACATTTTATTTGTTAACTATTCGGCCCCTGCAGGGCCGGTAGTTTGAATTGTCCTTCCTTTACTGCCGATATTTGATCCCTCAGGGATCATTCCAATACAGTGACTGATACCCTGCTCTGTTTAATGCCCGTTCTTCTACCAGGATTCAACCTGAAAAGATCCAAGTGTAAAAGATTAGTATCGGTATTTCCTGATTAAAAGATGTGTATAAAGACTAGCATTGAAGGGGAGGGCAGAGGAAGGGTCATTGCATATCAGGGTTAACTCCACTGGTATGATTCCGATCAATCAAATTATTTATTTAATTGTTTGTTATTACTAACAGATTCAATAAAATCATGCTTAACGAACAGTTGCAGGAAGGACCGCGGAGAAGTCATAGAGATTTCTCCGTGACTCTCTTTGTAATACAAAAGAAGTGCATAAAGAGTAACCTCTAAAGGGAGGGCAGAGGAAGGAGCCATCACAGGAAGATGCAATTTCCCTTATCGTAACAGGTATAATTGTGCTTAATCAGAATGTTTTACATGGAACGAAATCGGTACCTTTGCCGTCCGGATTGATTTTAGAACTGTTATCCTGCCATGTCACAACGCAACTTTGAGCCCCTGATGATCCTGATTACGGCCGGGATCTTCCTGCTTTTGCTTACGGGGGGCGTCATGCATATTTTCCCTGCCGGGGTACCTTGCGTAGGGGTACCTTCAGAAGGTACCCCTGCAGAAGGTACCCCTACAGAAGGTACCCCTACGCAAGGTACCCCGGCAAATTCGTTTGTCAATTCTCCTCCTCTCTCTAATCCCGACTCCATTCATGCACTCCTCGCCGACCGGGATTCGATTTCAAGTATATTCAGCGGGCTGGAGATGTTTTACCAGTCGGTTCAAAAGGTGCAGACCGACCATACGCTCCTGCACATCGCCTATTTCGGTGATTCGATGATCGAAGGCGACCTGGTAACACAGCCGCTGAGGCGTTTCATGCAGCGCAGGTTTGGCGGGAGCGGCATTGGCTTTATCCCCGTCACCACTCCCCTGCCGGGATTCCGGACCTCGATCAGGCAGAGTTTCAACAACAGCTGGAACGTATGTTCATTCGTCCACCCCGGCAATTCCGAAGGGGTATATCCCGGGATATCAGGATTTGTATATATCTCGGGCGAGGGTGCCGAGACAAAATATGAGTCACCCGCAGGCAGCGGGCCTTTTCACAATGCGGAGATCATTTACGGCGGCAAAAACAACATCAGGCTCGAGGTCCTCACCGACACGGCATCCATGATGCTCTCCCTGGCACCGGCAAACCCGGTTTCCGCCTTCACCGTTTCCCGTGATTCGGCCTTTTCGGTATTCGAGATCAACGTCAGAAGCAATGAGCCGGGGGTGTTTTATGGCGTGAATTTCGAGAATGGCCCGGGTGTTTATCTTGACAATTACGCTTTTAGGGGAAATTCGGGGCTGCCGCTCAGCTCGGTTCCGTCTGAGATTTTTTCCGGGTTCAACACGACATTGCGGAACAAACTGCTGATCCTGCACTACGGGCTGAACGTGTTCACGCCGGGCATAGAGGACTATCACTGGTATGAAACTGCGATGACGAATGTCATCAGGCATATCAAACAATCATCACCGGGAATTTCAATCCTGGTGATCAGCATGCCCGACCGGAGCGCGCTCATCTCGGGTGAATACTTTACGCCGGCCGGTCTCCCTGAATTCATCCACCTGCAGCAACGGGTGGCTGCCAGTGAACATGTTGCTTTTTTCAACCTCTATGAAGCCATGGGCGGGGCCAACAGCATGAAAAGATGGGTGGAGGGACAACCGAAAATGGCGGGAGACGACTATACCCACCCCAACGGGGCAGGCGCGGCAAAAATCGCATCCCTTGTATATAACTTCCTAATGAAGGGTTATGAACGGTTTCTTCAGAAACCCGACTCCCTTGCCTCCTCCAAATCTTCCATCCCAGCGATATGATGATCTCCCGGTTTGTTTTTTTCGCAGCCTTGCTGCTCCTTTCTTCCCGGATGACGGCACAGGATACGTTGATTATCCAGGAAAGCCCGCCGCCGTATGACTCGCTGAACAAGCTGTACCCCTTTCTGAACCTCCCTGCAAACAGGATTACCGGGGACACCGGTTCGCTGGTGCCGTTTTTTGGGAAACTTGATCGGATCAAAAACGGCAGCAACGAACAGGCGGTGGTGGTTCATATCGGCGATTCGCATGTTCAGCCGGGAGTATTCACACAACCCCTGCGCGAATGGATGCAGTCGGCCTTTGGTGATGCCGGCCATGGCATGATGTTCCCCTACCGGCTGGCAAAATCGAACGGTCCGGCGGGGTACATCACGCATTGCGACACTCCCTGGGTTTCGGGGCGAAATGCCACCATGAAGCGGCCTCTGCCTACCGGCATTTCCGGGTTCACACTGTGGTCGGCAAGCCCGGCGGCCTCATTTACTGTTGAGTTTACCACACCGTTCATCGCTCCCGGCGACACGGCACGGCTGGTCGTCTTTCATGCCGACAGGGACAGCTGCTTCTTCCTTTTGGTCAGCAACGAACTAAACGGGCGCTCCTATCCCGTGGCGGATTCATCGTGGTCGTACCAGACAACATTCCTTATTGATGACCAGCCGCAAAAGATCCGTATCCGGGCAATGCGGACAAAAGAATCACAAACCTCGGCGACCTTCTACGGGATGAGCCTTGAATCGGAAAAACCAGGGGTGATCGTCCACACCATCGGCGTGAACGGGGCCATGTTTTCAAGTTATACTGAATCTGAACACTTTACAGGGCAGCTGGCCATGCTGCACCCCGACCTGCTGATCTTCTCCCTGGGCACCAATGAAGCATTCGGTGTAAAGGCCTACTCCTCCGAAACTTTCAGGAGCGACATTGATACCCTCATCACCAGGATACGCCGTACGGGGAATAAAGCAGCAGTTATTCTTACCACCCCCCCGGGCATCTATAAATCGACCAGAAAAAAAAGGCGTACAAGTTACAAGCCGAACCCCGTAGCCGGAACAGTGAGCGAGGTGCTGAAGGATTATGCTTCTTCGCACGGGATGGCCGCATGGGACTGGTACACCATCATGGGAGGAAAGGAAGGGATGTCGAAATGGAAAGCCAAAGGGCTCACCGACCGTAGGTACATTCATTTTTCAAACAAGGGCTACGGGATCCAGGGGGTGTTGCTCCGGGAGGCCATGATTGAAAGTTTCGGAAATTATAAACCCGCGGTAGAACGGTAAAAATCCTCTCGCAGAAAAGCAGCCATGACAAATTTCACAGAGGTTCTCACCGGGTTTTATAAATGGATCATTGCGTCGGCAACATATGATCCCGGCAACCCAATGTTTTTCACCGGGGCGTTTTTCATCTTTTTTTTCCTGCTGTTTTTCCTGGTCTATGTCCCCCTTGGCCGAACGCCGCGCAGCCGGGCGATGATCATCCTGCTTTTCTCACTCTGGTTTTATTATAAATGTTCCGGGATCTATGTCGCGTTAATCCTGGCATCGGGAACCATGAACTACCTGGTGGCGCTGGCCATGGGTAAAACGGAAAGCCCCGGGAAGAGATCGTTGTTGGTGTATTCAGGGATCCTCTTAAACCTGGGAACGCTGATCCTGTTTAAATACACTCCCTACGCAGGCAGACTTGCAGAACTGTTCGCCTCCGGCAACGGGAATATTGCCTCGCTGGTGTTTCCTGCCGGTCTCTCATTTTACACATTTGCAAATCTCAGTTACCTGCTTGACGTCAGGAAACGGATTTTCCAACCGGAACCTTCCCTGGCAAAGTATCTTACTTACATTACCTTTTTCCCGATCGTCCAGATGGGCCCGATTGAGCGGGCAAAGAATTTCCTTCCCCAGCTTTCGCAGCCATACCAACTTTCAAAAGAAGATGTATCCGAAGGATTCTACCTGATCCTTTCGGGCGCATTAAAAAAAATGGTGATTGGCGATTATGTCAACCTCCACCTCGTTTCACAGATATTCAGCACACCGGAGCGGTATACCGGGATGGAAAACCTGGCGTCGATGGTGGGATATTCGCTGGTGATCTATTGCGATTTCAGCGGGTACACCGACATGGCACGCGGAATTGCCCGGTGGATGGGGTTCAACATCCAGGTCAATTTCAATTTCCCGTACAGGTCGGAGAGTATCGGTGAATTCTGGCGGCGATGGCATATTTCCCTCTCAAACTGGCTTCGCGATTATATTTTCCTGCCCCTCGCCTACCGCATGTCGCGGATGATGAAAGAGGAGCGCCTCTTTTCAATGAACTTCCTGCGTACCGACCTTGTGATTTTCAATGTCGTGTCGCTCATCACCTTCACCATTTGCGGACTGTGGCACGGCATCGGGTGGAGTTTCCTGACCTGGGGCCTGATGCACGGAACTGCCCTGGCAGTTCAAAAATCATGGACCCATGCAACCCGCGGGATCAGGAAAGGAAGGGGAGCCATGTTCAAACAGGTGAACCGGGTAACGGGTGTGATCCTCACCTATTCATTTGTTTCCATCGCCTGGGTGTTTTTCCGGATGCGTACCCCGGAAGAGAGCCTTACTGTCTTTTCACAGGTTACAGGCAATTTTTACCTCCAGGGATTCAGTGCATTTGTTTCGGCTTACTACCCTGTATTGCTGATGATTGCGGCAGGTTACGCGCTGCATTTCATGCCCGAACGGCTGTATCAAAAATTCCGGGAATCATTGGTACCACTTGGATGGCCGTGGAAAGCGCTGATGGCCATCGCCGTTATTACAGTGATCGTTTATTTTAAAAGCCTGGGATCCGCCATGCCGATCTATATCCAGTTTTGAGTTCCCTCCGGATTATTTAAGGCTTGTAGACCACCCCGAAATTCTTCTTCCCATCGAGTTCGATGCGAATAGATTTTTCAAACCGCACATGCCGGATGAATTCATCTTCGAAAAAAGCGGGCTGGCTGTTCAGAAAAGTCACGTCGTAAAAACCATCATGGATGAACGGGTTAATGGTAAAGTATCCAACCCGGAAGGAGGTAAGGTTTTGAAAAAAGTGGGTTCCCTGGCTGGGATCGATGCGGTAATGATCAAGGCCTGATTCCACGATTACACGGGCGGCACTGATCTGCGGCCACTTCACCGGGATGCCGAGCGACGGATCGCTGGAACCCCACCGCCCCGGTCCTACCAGCACATAATTTTTCTTTTCATTGATGAATTTCTCATTGAGTTTGTCGAGCCTCAGGGCGATCTCCATGCTTTTGGATGCATCAAACACATCGGGTTTGACGTACACAAAATCGTGAATTCCCTTGATGATGCCGTTCCCGAGCGCTGTGTTCGAGATCAGCAGCGTGTCTTCCGTGTTTACATCCTCAGGCTTGAGGTTGATGCTTTCGTCGCGGCCGGCGATGGGGCGTATCTGAAGGAGGCTGAATACTTTTGGCTGGCCTTTGGGCATGTCGAGGTTGACTGCAAATTCGATCTCCACAGGCTTGTTCATCTCCCTTTGGCCGATCTCCAGCACCTGCTGCAAAATGGCCGCAAGGGGAAAAGTTTCGTGGTTGAGCAACTGGGAGAACGTAATGATCCGTTTACCGTCTCCCAGGGTACCATCCTTCAATTGATGACTTTCGTAATCATACGTAGAGGCCACCAGTTTCAGTGCATGGTCCTCCTCGGCATCCTTGATGCGCAGTTTCATCAGGTTTACCGTGTCGTCGGTATCGGGCGAAAAACTTTCCGGCCGCAGGTCAAGCGCAAAAAAGAACTTCTGCGTATCACTCAGCGCCATCTCGGGGGTGGAAAGCTGCAGGATCTTCTTTGGATATTTCGGCGAAAACCGGATGCCGTTGCCCCCATCCACGATGTATTTTCCCAGTCCGAAGGCGATGTTGGCTATTCCATCCGCAGGTTTTTCAGGAGCCAGGGGGTAAAAGTTGATGGAACGCGCTACGCCCGAGATGACCGGGTAAAAGCGGTTACCATACTGGCGGCCTGTAACCTCCTGCAACACGATGCCCATCTTCTCCTCGTCGATCATATTGAGCGTTGCTGCCATATAGGACTTGCTGTCTTTGAAATAAGCCGAGGCATATACGCTTTTGATGGCCTCGCTGAGTTTGTCGATCATCACCCGTTCGTTAAACTTGATGTTCGGGATCATGTAGGTGGAGTATATCCCGGCAAATGGCTGGTAATGTGAATCTTCAAGCAGGCTCGACGACCTGATCGCAATCGGGTTGTTGATGCAGGAGATAAACCGGTAGAGATCTTCATGGATCCTGAACGGCAGCCTTGACTTGACGAAACGGGTAAGGATCTCCTTGTCGCTGCGATCGGAAAGGGCAATTTCGTAGAGGTTGTTCTCCTCCATGAATTCATCGAAGATATCGGTACCAAGTACCACTGTCCGCGGGATGGTGATCAGGACATCTTCATACTGGTCGGTGAGGCGGTTACGCTTGATCAGCGAATCAAGAAAGGCCAGTCCACGCGCTTTTCCGCCGATGGAACCTTCGCCGATGCGGGCAAATTGCAGGTACTCGTCGTACCGGTCACGATCGAAATCGGCGATCACCCCCTTGGCCTTGTTGATACGAAAAGCGGTGATGGCATCGAAGAGGTAACGCTTGGCTTCATCCATGTCATTTGCAAAAGCCGTGACCGATACCTCGCGGAACATCTCCGCGATCGGGAAGAGGGCACGGGCATTGAGCCATTTCGAAAAATGGTTGCGCTGCATGTGATAGAGCAGGGAATCATCCGGGATTTCGAATATTTTATCCTGCAGCGACTTCAGGTCGACCGCCCGGGTAATCTCCCGGCCGTTTTTTGGATCGATGAAGATGAAATCGCCAAATGAAAAATATTCCGTGATGTAGTTTCTTAGTTCAATTGATAAGGTTTTTGAGTTTTTATTCAGGAACCCGACCTTCATTTCATGCGCCAGTGACTCGTATTCGACGTCGGTGCTCTGAAACAGGATAGGCATGTACTCATCCTCGGCCCGGACCTTTTCGACAAATTTGATCCCGGCGGTTTTATCCGTCACACCCGCCCGCATGAAGGAGATGTCGGTGATGATGCCCAGCAGGTTGCCCTTGTATTTCTCCCACATATTAACCGCCTCTTCATAGTTGGTGGCCAGCAGGATCTTTGTTCGCCCGCGCATCCGCAGCATTTTGTTGTGTTCATTCAATCCTTCGGCCATGAAGGTTTTGGATTGCTTGAGGAGAATTTTATAGATGTTTGGCAGGTAGGATGAATAAAACCGGATGGAGTCTTCGACCAGCAATATTGCCTGAACTCCCTGCAGCACATCGTGGTCGATGTTCATCTTGTCCTCGATCAGTTTGATGATGGCCAGCAGGATACCGGCATTGCCAAGCCAGCAGAACACATAGTCGATGGCACTCAGGTCCTTTTCGGCCAGTTTCAGGTTTACCTCCCGCGAGAAAGGTGTCAGTACCACGATGGGGATTTTGGGGTACTGCTTTTTGATGCGCATGGCGATGTCGAAGGTGTCGGTTTTCTCAATGTTGAGCATGGAGATGACCAGTTCAATGCGTTTGTCCTCAAGCACCTCGAAAGCTTCCTGCTCGGAGGTCACCTTGATGAACTGCGGCGGGTACCGCAGGTTGAGCGAAACATACTCCATGAAGATGGTTTCATCGATGCGGCCATCCTCTTCCAGCATAAACGAGTCGTAAGTACTTGAAATCAGGAGGATCTGGTAGATCCGTCGCTTCATCAGGAGGTTAAAAGAGGTATCGATGAAATAATACTTCTTCGGGTCGAGGGCATTTTGAGATCCGGACATAGAACAATCATTGTAAGGATCAAAAATAAAAATCTTTTCCCGGAAAGGGCTGTTTTTTTTTGGTGCCGGTGCATAATAAAAAACCCGGGAGCCTGATCAGTGATGACCTGGCTCCCGGGTTGCATGATCAGGATGACCTGCCTTACCTTGTTTTTACAATTTTAAGGGTTTCAGCATATCCATCCGCGACAATTTTCACAAAGTATAGCCCCGGCATGAGATCAGCTATGGAGAATTCGTGTTTTTTCTCCTCCAGCAGTTCTCCGGTCATGAGCTTCTCCCCGTGCATTCCATAAAGTGCCACACTTACCTTATCGCAGAATTTCGCACCCGTTTGTTCGATGGTGAAATTCCCGGATGTGGGGTTGGGATAGAGTTTGAAAGCAACTTCCGGTGATGCAACTGAAAGTTGTTCTTCTTCGCCAGTTGCCGTTGTTACAAGTGTTTCAGACTTCTGCCCGCAATATGTGCCGGAAATGTATCCATGCATATAACCGCCAGGCTGAACCCTGGTACCAGGCAGGTAGATGATGTTTTGTGAAGCAATCATAGTTGCACTGCCGCCAGGGTTGACAATAAATGTCGTCCCGCCTCCGGCAACCGTCATGGTTTGGGAAGCATTGTAACATTTGGTCTCACCGCTGTTAACATTCCCTGTCACAACAATGTTGGCAGCAATGCCGGCAACCGTCATGACGATGGTGTTGGATTGCGCCGGATTTCCCGAAACACAAGGCAGGTTTGATGTTACCACGCAGGTGACTTCATCATGGTTAACCGGCACATAGGTGAAGGCCGGAAGGTTTGCACCTGCATTGAAACCGTTCACCTTCCACTGGTACGACGGCGCCGGGCCTCCGTTGACGGGGGAGGCTGTGAATGTCACCGCCGAGCCGGCAACAACTGGGTTGGCAGACGTAGAAATCAGGACGCTTACAGGCAGTTGCGGGTCGATTACAATCTGAACGCAATCAAACATGCGGTTGATGCAATGTGTTGTCGCATTCTCAGCGAGGACCCAGTAATAGCCTTCAAGAGACTGAAGCCCGAAGGAAACAGGTCCGCCTGTTCCCGGGATCGTCGGGCTGACCTGCGTCACGCCGATCCACAGGGAATAGTTTACACCAATCTGTGATCCCGAAATTCCCAGGACCATTCCCGATCCGGCAGCACAGTAACTTCCGCCCCCGGTGCCGAGGTAGACGGTTGGCAGCGGGTTGATTGTTACTGTAACCGGCTTTATATCAAAACATCCTGAAGCTGAAGTTGCCTTGATATAATAGGTGCCGTTCCCGGCAAGTGTAGGAGTAGCCATTGGAATCGTAGCCGCAGCATTTGTCCAGTAACTAAGCACCGCACCTGATAATGTGCTGCCTGCTGTAACAGCAGGGGAAGTCAGGTCAACCCTGGCTGGTGAACATACGGATTGTGGGTTTGTGACAAGGATGGGCCTTGGGTTCACAGTCACCTTCACCGGTTTGATATCGTAACACCCGGCGGAGGTCGTTGCTTTGATATAATAAGTCCCGTCGCCGGCTGTTGCAGGTGTCGGCATGGGAACCGTTGCATTTGCATCCATCCAGTAACTCAGTTGCGCTCCGAACAGGGTGCTTCCTGCCGTAACAGCAGGATCGGTGAGATTTGCTGTACCTGGTGCACATACCGCTGCAGGGTTGGTCACAACTAGGGTTGGTTTCGGGTTGGTAGTTACAAAGGCAAATCCGTTCATGAGCGCCGTGCAATTTGTTGTGGTATTGATGGCGGATACGGTGTACGTTCCGGCCACCTGGATACCAAAGCTGATTGCGTTGCCCGTTCCGGGAACCACTATTCCTCCCGGAACCAGTGTATAGTCAATACCTGGTTGCGAACCGGAAAGCCCCACCAAAACACCCGGTTCTCCAATACAATAACTGCCGGTCCCTACAACACTAAACGCTGCAGGCAGTGGGTTAACAGTGACCGGAATAGCGGCTGAATTGCTGCAGCCGTTGGCATTGGTAACAGTGACGGTATACGTTCCGCTGGAAGAAACTGTAATCGCCGCAGTGGTTGCCGCATTCGACCACAGGTAGCCTGTGCCGCCTGATGCTGTCAGGACAACTGATCCGCCCTGGCAGAATGTTGTCGGCCCATTTGGCGTGATAACGGCTGTTGGCAACGGATTGACCGTAACCGTTGCAGCAGTTGAATTACTGCATCCATTGGCATTGGTGACAGTGACGGAGTACGTTCCGCTGGCAGAAACTGTAATCGCCGCAGTGGTTGCCGCATTCGACCACAGGTAGCCGGTGCCGCCTGATGCCGTGAGGGTGACAGATCCGCCCTGGCAGAATGTAGTCGGCCCATTTGGCGTGATCACCGGCGTTGGCAATGGGTTCACGGTAACCTGTGCACTGTTGGTATTGCTGCAACCATTCGAGTTGGTTACGGTCACCGTGTAGGTTCCGCTTGCTGATACCGTGATCGCTGATGTGGTTGCTGCATTGGACCAGAGGTATCCCGTTCCGCCTGACGCGGTGAGGATCACTGATCCACCCTGGCAGAAGGTTGTCGGGCCGTTTGGCGTGATCACCGGGGCTGGCAATGGGTTCACCGTAACCTGCGCACTGGTGGTATTGCTGCAACCATTCTCGTTGGTCACAGTCACCGTATAGGTTCCGCTGGCTGATACCGTGATCGCTGAAGTGGTTGCTGCAGTGGACCAGAGGTAACCCGTTCCGCCTGAGGCGGTGAGGATCACTGATCCACCCTGGCAAAAGGTGACCGGCCCATTTGGCGTGATCACTCCGACTGGCAATGGGTTCACTGTCACGGTTGCAGCAGTTGAATTGCTGCAGCCGTTGGCATTGGTGACAGTTACAGAGTACGTTCCGCTGGCAGAAACTGTAATCGCTGCCGTGGTTGCTGCATTCGACCACAGGTAGCTTGTGCCGCCTGATGCTGTCAGGATAACTGATCCGCCCTGGCAGAATGTAGTCGGGCCATTGGGTGTGATCACTGCAACCGGCAATGGGTTCACAGTCACGGTAGCAGCAGTTGTATTGCTGCAGCCGTTGGCATTGGTGGCAGTTACAGTGTATATTCCGCTGGCAGAAACTGTAATCGCAGCCGTAGTTGCTGCATTCGACCACAGGTAGCCTGTGCCGCCCGATGCCGTGAGGGTGACAGATCCACCCTGGCAGAAGGTAACCGGGCCATTGGGCGTGATCACTGCTGTTGGCAACGGATTGACGATGACAGTTGCAGCAGTTTCATTGCTGCAGCCGTTGGCATTGGTGACAGTCACGAAGTACGTTCCGCTGGAAGACACTATAATTGCCGCATTGGTTGCCGCATTCGACCACAGGTAGCCGGTGCCGCCCGATGCCGTGAGGGTAACAGATCCACCCTGGCAGAATGTGGTCGGTCCGTTTGGCGTGATAGATGCTATTGGCAACGGGTTTACAGTGACAATGGTGCTCGCAATATTGCTGCAGCCATTGGCATTGGTGACCATTACCGTGCTTGTTCCACTGGATGTAACTGTGATGGCTGCAGTGGTGGCTCCGTTAGACCACAGGTAGCTGGTGCCGCCTGATGCC
Organism: Bacteroidota bacterium; assembly: GCA_026391835.1. Classification (GTDB taxonomy): domain Bacteria; phylum Bacteroidota; class Bacteroidia; order Bacteroidales; family FEN-979; genus CAIVAT01. Next base: position 3,027 of record JAPLDF010000048.1, on the reverse strand, counting down.
GTGAGAATGACAGATCCTCCCTGGCAGAATGTGGTCGGGCCATTGGGCGTGATCACTGCAACCGGCAATGGGTTCACTGTCACGGTTGCAGCAACTGTATTGCTGCAGCCATTGGCATTGGTGGCAGTTACAGTGTATGTTCCACCGGAAGATACTGTAATGGCAGCAGTTGTGGCAGCATTCGACCACAGGTAACTTGTGCCGCCTGATGCAGTCAGGACAACTGATCCGCCCTGGCAGAATGTAGTCGGGCCATTTGGCGTGATCACTGCTGTTGGCAATGGATTGACAATAACAGTTGCAGCAGTTTCATTGCTGCAGCCGTTGGCATTGGTGACAGTGACAGAGTATGTTCCACTGGATGAAACTGTAATCGCCGCAGTGGTTGCTGTATTCGACCACAGGTAGCTCGTGCCGCCTGTTGCCGTGAGGATCACAGATCCACCCTGGCAGAAGGTAGTCGGGCCGCCTGGTGTGATTCCGGCAATTGGCAGGGGGTTCACGATGACCGTGGCACATGAAGATTCCACAGGTTGACACTGCTGGATAGATGATGTTACAATACAACGGTAATAGCCCGTGCTGTTCAGGGTTGGTGTTGTATAAGAATAATCTGTTGCACCATCGATATTGAGGAATCCTGTCTCACACCCAGCCGAAGAGCGCTGCCATTGATAAGATATAGTTCCGCTCCCGCTGTTTGCATTTATTGTCATACTGTGGGTTCCCCCATAACAAACAGCTGTTCCTGCAGGTTGTGACAAAATCACAGGACATTGATATACTACCACCGTTACCAAAGCAGGATCGCAGTTGGTTGGATTCAGGATCTCGCAGATCTGGTAGGTAATGTAGTAGGTACCTGCCGGGGTGCCGGGAGCTACTGTTACTTCACCGGTAGCCGTGTTCAGCGTGACGCCGTCGGATGGATCGCTCAAAGCCGTGATCACCACCTCCAGCGGGTTGACCGGCAAGCCGTTAAGCAGGTCATTGTCAAGCACATTGTTCACCGCCGTGCCGCCTGTGTATCCGTTTACCGGGCTAAGGCTCGCATCGTCGTCGTTCGCAATGATCGGGGCTGCTGATACCACCACCGTTACCAGCGCCGGATCGCAGTTGGTTGGATTCAGGATCTCGCAGATCTGGTAGGTGATATAGTAGGTACCTGCCGGGGTGCCGGGAGCTACTGTTACTTCACCGGTAGCCGTGTTCAGCGTGACGCCGTCGGATGGGTCATTCAAAGCCGTGATCACCACCTCCAACGGGTTGACCGGCAAGCCGTTCAGCAGGTCATTGTCCAGTACATTGTTCACTGCCGTGCCGCCTGTGTAACCGTTTACCGGGCTAAGGCTGGCATCGTCGTCATTCGCGATGATCACATGGGGAATGGCTGGAACATCGGCAGTACCATAAGCAGGGGCCAGGACTCCCCCGGCAGGTATCCCGTTGACGGTAGCCATGTTGAAATAATGTCCTGCATTCAGATCGGCCAATACAACAGCATGGGATGCATGGTATAACCAGGTTTCACCCGGACTGAGGATTAGGTCGCCGCCAATATCTCCCGAGATATATTGAATACTTCCGGCATCGGCTCCGGGGTCGGTCAAAACAACATTGCTGATGCTGGCATTCCCGGTATTGGCAACAGATAAAGTATAATGCAGTACATCACCGATCACATGATACACGGATTCAGAGGCTACTTTATGTAAAGTCCATTGCGGCTGTCGTGCAAGCAACTGTGTATCATCATCATCGTCAGAAACTCCTTCACTGAATGGCGTTGTTCCAAATACGGTGGCAGTATTGGTGAAAGTACCGGCATCAATGTCGGCCTGGGTAAGTGTATAAACGGCCGTGAAGGTGGTGTTGTCTGTCACTCCGGGAGCCAAAGAAGAAACCGGGCCTCCGGAAACTGTTGCCAGCGGGTCAGTAATATATACATTTGACAGTGTAACATTGCCTGTATTGTTAACCACAAATGCATAGGAGATTGTTTCTCCGGACTGCGGGATACCGTCTGGACCAAAGTTCGGAGTTCCTGTCTTTAACAGGTGAATGGAGGCTTCAATTCCGAATGACTGGGTATCATCATCGACATTGGTTACCGGCGGGCCGGACGGTGGATTGCCGGAGGCTCTTGCCAGGTTGTAATAGGTACCAGCATCAATGTCCCCCTGCACAAGGGTATGGGTTGCAGTGAATGTATTGCTGTTGGTGGCCCCGGGTGCCAGTGAAGCAATCGGGCCTCCGAGGATGGTTGCCAGCGGATCGCTGATGGTGACATTCGTGAGCGTCGTGTTCCCCGTGTTGGTTACTGTGAACGCATAGGTGATCTTGTCACCGGCGTTGGCAATACCGTTCGGTGCAACAATATCCATGTGCAACGTGCCGGTTTTAATCAGCGAAATGGATGAGGCTGCAGGCAAAGAGCGGCTATCATCATCCGATCCTGTCACCGGCGGACCGCTCGGCGGCATTCCGGTGGCCGTGGCCAGGTTGGTATAGGTGCCTGCATCAATGTCGGCCTGGGTCAACAGGTAGGTTGCGGTGAAGGTGCTGCTGTTGGTGATACCGGGGGCAAGTGATGCGATCGGGCCGCCTGTGATGGTTACCTGCGGATCGCTGATCATGACATCCGTCAGCGTTGTGTTCCCTGTATTCGTAACCGTGAAGGAATAGGTGATATGATCACCTGCATTGACAACACCATTCGGTGCGATTACATCAGCGTCAACGGTGCCGGTCTTGGTCATCGAGATGGACGAGGCGGCAGGCAACGGCTGTGAATGGCTGTCGGAATGGGTTACATCATTGCTATTCGGGTCCTTACCGGTTACAGTAGCGGTATTGACGAATACTCCTGCATCGATGTTGGCCTGGGTCAGCGTATAGGTTGCGCTGAAGGTCGTGTTGTCGGATAACCCGGGTGCCAGTGAGGCAATCGGCCCGCCGGTAACCGCTACCTGCGGATCGTTTAGGGTGATATTGGTCAGGGTGACATTGCTGTTGTTGGTGATGGTG
>JAPLDF010000009.1 GCA_026391835.1 Bacteroidota bacterium | reverse complement strand
TTGACATGTTGATGAAATCCATGGCTGTTGTTTTTCACAATAGTCAGGTTTATTTCATTCACTATATTGCAGTTAACCAACATTTTTTAAACAGTCCATTGTTTATAATTCTGAGAAAAGATGTGTAGAAAGAGTAGCCCCCAGGGGGGAGGGCGTTTGGTTTGGGTGCTGCTGAAAGTTTTTATACTATCCGCCTCAATCAATGGCTGCACGAAATCCCCTCCCCCCTGGGGGAGGGTTAGGGAGGGGGTCCTCCCGTGGGGGAGGGTTAGGGAGGGGGTTACCTCGACCTGATCAGCTTGATGGTTTCAACATACTCCCCGGCTACCACCTTTACAACGTAGATCCCCGTAGGCAGTCCGGCGGTTACGAACTCATGCTTCCTCTCCCCGTACATCTGCGCGGAGAGAAGCTTTTCGCCCCGCATGCCATACACGTCAACCTTTATGTTACCGAACAGTGTTTCGCCTTTTTGTTCAAGAATGAAGTTGCCGGTAGTGGGGTTGGGGTAGAGGGTGAAATTGCCGCGTTCAATCATGGCCGGATGTTCCGCCTGGCCCGTTGCAACCAATGGCGCCAGCGGTGGGCCTTCGCAATAAGTGTTTGAAATATAGGCGCGCATGTAACCACCCTGTATCACCGTGGAGCCCGGATAAAATATTATGTTCTGCCCGGCAATGAATGTGGCGGATCCGCCGGGGTTGACGGTAAACGTCTGGCCGGCGCCGGCTACATTGATGGTTTGTATCGCATTGTAACAGACAAATCCCCCGAATGGAATCGTGGTCGTGGGCAGGTTAAAGACATTATTAACTACCAAGACATTCAGAAATGACGGTGTGCCTGCCCCGCAATCATTGACGGCAAAAACGGTTATCATACCTGAAAATGAAGCGTTGGAACAACTAACCGTGATGCTGTTGGTGCTATATCCGTTTGTAATGTTTAAACCCGGCGGAAGATTCCATATGTAGTCTGTGGCATTTGCAATCGGGGGTACCGAGTACGTCGCCGTTATCTGACCGTTGTTTAAAATTATAATCGGTCCCGTGATAGCTCCGGCAGCTCCCGGTAACTGGCTGATAAAGGTAACCGGCAGGATGGTTGGCTGCAAAGCCCTGCAGCCATTGGTATCGGTATAGATCACCTTGACGTATTTGGTCCCGGTATATTCCCGCCAGGTAACATTCACAGTGTTGTCCGTAGAGGTTCCACCAGTGTAAGTGGAAAGACCGAGAGGGGTAATTTCCCAAAAGTAATCGGATTTACCTTCATCTGTCATATACAGCTTATCCAAACTGTTGGCGCATGCCGGCGCAGGACCTGTAAGGGAAGGAACCGGCCTCGGTTTTACCTCTATGAAGCTGTTACCATAAAGCATGCAACCTTCGTAAAGATGACCATAACTGACCTGGTGAATACCCGGAACATCCCACGTAACCGTGATGCTGGAATTCCCCGGCGCCGTCGAAGTAATGTGTCCGCCGGATGGGAGGCTCCAATGGCCGCCCTCGTCGTACACATAGTAGACATTGCCGGTTGTTCCGACGCACACCGATCCGGGTCCGAAAATTTGAATTGGGCATAAGAGCCCGGCTGAAGTAATTACCTCAAGTCGTTCACCGTAAACAACGGGGATTGGGTATGGCGTACCATCATTGGGAGTGCCTGAACACCGGTAATAGTAGGTAGTACCAGGTGTGAGCCCCGTGATATTGGCAGTTACTGTCGTTGGTGTATTGCCTGTCACCGTTGAAGGTGTTGCAATTATGACAGTCCCGAAACCCGGGGTAAGGCCGTATTCAAATATCACCTGGGTGGGTATCCCGTTTGCATTGACAGTTCCGTTCAGTTGCGCGGTTGTCGGGGTAACTGAAGTAGCGGGGTTGGTCACGACCGTTGGAGGGATTCGCGGGATCACATGCACATTGTCCAGGTAGAGGCTGTTCCCATAGGCGCTGATCGCCGTGAACTTGATCATGTTGGCGTAGGTGGGCAGGGGAATGGTGCGGGTAGCCCACTGATCGGGCGTTGGTACGAATTCCTCTAAAAACACCGCGCCGCCGGTGTTTAAAATGCCTGTCGGGCCCCCGGGCATTGCCAGCATCAGGGTCCAGGTGGCCCCTGCATTGGTGGAATAGTATATGTCCAGTTCATCCACCTCGGTTTCATAGGTGGCATAGGCATAATCAAACTTCAACACCGGTGCGTAGAGGGCGCTGGCATCGAAATTCATGGTCACCAGGTCGAAAGGCGCGGTGGAAGCGATGTTGAAGAAGTCGGCAAACGCCGAACCCGACCCGGTGCCATAGCCGCTCACCGTGGAGGACCTGATCCAGGCGGGGGGGCCGACCGTCTTGGTCCAGCAGGCCGGCGGGAAGGCGGCAAGTTCAAAATCTTCGGTAAATGCGCCGTTAAGGGAGGTCCCGGTAACCGTCCAGCTGGCAATTTTCACGCACGGGTGGGCATCCGTGATCGTCACGGTATAAGTTCCCGCAGCAAGGCCGTTGAGATCCTGCGTTGTTGCAAGGTTGCTCCACAGGTATCCATAGGGTGGTAGTCCCCCTGAAACCGTGAGGTCGATGCTTCCCGCTCCCCCGCACCCGGCCGGAACCACGGTTGCCGTTGCATTCAACGCAACTACCGTGACATGAACCGGTGACGAATGGTATTCATCCTCAGAAATTGAGACCCTTTGCCGGTAATCTCCCGCAGTTGATGCAGTATATGCCGTTGATGTTGCACCGGGAATGTCATATCCGTCTTTTTGCCAGTGCAGGGAGGCATTTGATGAAGTGGTGGAAGAAAGCTCGACAGAGCTACCCTGGCAGAGTGTCGGACACTCACTGTAGGAAGTACCAATTGAGCGATTCATCACAAGATTTGGGGCATTTAAGGCTTTTATTTCTATACTGTTAACTATGTATGAAGGCACTATTTCACGACGAATGGATGAATCCTGAATTGATTTTAAAAACAAGGGTGTCGTTCCTATCCTGTTACAATAGATTGATCCAATAGGTGTTGTTACTTCTACATCTGGACGAACCGTAATCGCATAAAATGGGTCTACTTGACAATCAGGGTGAAAGCCGCCGCCATGCAAATCCCACCATGGAGGGTATATACCACCCCCAGTTGTTTCAGCTAAAAAAGGAATCGGCGTCCCATTTCCAATATTCTCCGTATAAACAAGCACATCATCATGGTAAAATTCGGCTTTTAGCTGATCGGCAAGAACGGTGCTGAAAGTATATGTATACAGAGAATCGTTAACCTGTTCAATTTTCCCGGTGCTTATTAATTGGCCTGGAAAGCTGTTGAGAGTACCCCATTCCTGCAAAAATATCTGTGAGCCGGGAGAACTGGCACAATGGTACCAGGTGTCGAACAACCGATTTGAGCCAAGGTCCATTACCACACCAAAACTGTCCGGACCCAAGTTTGAAACAATCAATGAATCGCCTTGTGCCAACATTCCTGTATTTGCGTTTGCTGAATAATTAAAACCATCAAAAACAACACTCGAAGTGGAACAGGTATAACCCAGATCAACAACCGAAGCCGACTTCATAACGGAACAACCCTTCGAATCCGAAACCGTCACCTTATAGGTGCCGGCCGGTAACGCGCCGATCTGCCGGGTGGTTGCGCCGTTGCTCCAGGAATAGCCGTACGCCGGCGTACCTCCCGATGCATAAACGGTTACGGCGCCGCTGCTGCTTCCATTACAATAAATGTTCGAACTGTTCAATGCAGCACTCAGCGCAGGGGGTTCGCTCACCATCCAGCTGCCGGTGCTGACACAGGAATTGGCATCCGTAACCGTTACACTATATGTGCCGGCCGCCAGGCCGCTGAGATCCTGCGTCGTTGCCAGGTTGCTCCAATGGTATAGATAGGGTGGCAGTCCGCCGGTATGCGTGATATCAATGCTTCCATTGTTCGCACCCATACAACTGACCGGTACTGTTGATGCAGAATTATTTAGCGAAAATACTGAAACAGGAATCGGAGTAGATAGATATGGAGTATTACCAACCGTTACCCTCATTCTGTAATTGCCATCTGACACCGCGCTGTACAGAGTTGACGTGGCGCCGGGGATGTCAATTCCATTTTGCTGCCATTGAAGGTTTGCATTTGAGGCAGTAGTACCGGTAAGACCTACAGAACCACCAGAACAAATCGCAGTGCTCCCACTGGTGGAAGTTCCTATTGACCGCTTGATGACAACCTTGGGCATATCACTTACTCTGAAATTTACATAATCAATATTTATTATTCCACCAGGGTCTTGATATCTGGCGTCAATCCTCATCATATCGAACGGAATACTGTTTATATTTCCATTAATGGTTTGATCAGAAAATACTCTGTCTTCCCTATACCAAGAAACATCAAAAGGAGGCATGTACTGGGGCTGATAAAATTCTCCTTCATATCCCCAGGTAGTACAATACCAATAATAAATTTCATATGGGGGAAATTCTATGTGACGTTTTCGTTTTTCAAAATTCAACGTTACCGTATGATCATGGTGATTAAAAAGAGACTCCCAACCCCCACCTCCTCCTCCACCCCCACCACCACCTCCTCCTCCACCAGTTCCAACCTGGTATGCGATCGGAGTTCCATTATTTATGACAAACTGGTTAACTATAGTTCCTTGATTTATTACGGTGACATTTAATTGATTAGCAAGATTGTAATTACACGTAAGGGTTTGCATAGTATCGTTAACCTGTGCAATAACACTACTGGATATCAATTGATTAGGAACACTATTTAAATTACCCGATTGCATCCATGTAATCTTTGCTCCAGGTTGATGATAAAAATTGTACCATGTATCAAAATTTTTATTTGAACCCATGTTCATTTGTAAACTCATGCTATCCGAACCTAAATTGGCAACGATCAATGAATCGCCTTGTGCCAACAATCCCGTATTTGCGTTTGCTGTATAATTAAAACCGTCAAAAACAACACTCGAAGTGGAACAGGTATAACCCAGATCAACAACTGAAGCCGACTTTATGACGGAACAACCCTTTGAATCCAAAACCGTCACCGTGTAGGTGCCGGCCGGCAACGCGCCGATTTGCTGCGTGGTTGCGCCGTTGCTCCAGGAATAGCTATAAGCCGGCGTACCGCCCGATGCATAAACGGATACGGCACCGCTGCTGCTTCCCGTGCAATAAATGTTCGAACTGTTCAATGCAGCACTCAGCGCAGGGGGTTCGACAACCGTCCAGCTTCCTGTGGCGGTAAACATCACCGCATCGGTTACGACAACGGTATAGGTTCCGGCAGAAAGCCCGCTGATCATGGCGGCTGTTGCGCCATTGCTCCAGGAATATCCATAGGGTGCACAGCCATCATTCGCCAGGATGCTGATGCTCCCGTTCGCCAGGCCATGGCATGTGATATTGACAAGAGTTCCGCTCAGTGACAAAGAAACATAGCCGTCTTCGGCCGCGCCGATATCGGGTATGACGCCACGCACGTTACCGTCGATGTCATCGGTGACTGATGCAATTGCAACGCCGGAATTCCGCACCGGTGAAGGAACACAGGGCTGGATGTGGAGGTTGCCCGCCGACACGAACCTCGGATCGCCTGAAACACTGTTAGCATCCCTGCCGGTAGCAGCCTGCCATGCAGCCAGGTTCGGGATACTTATGCCCAGGTAACAGAGGTTTGATCCGGAGGTATGGTAATCGTTGTAATCGATGCTGGCGAAAACGGTAGCCGGGGCATTGCAAAGCACGGCATAGCGGTTGGTGCCGACCGTGGCACTGACCGAGAAAATGTTGTTCCGGATATCCAGTCCGCCGGCGGCCACCCCCGAACCGATGAGCAGGCACGCCGGGATCCCGGCGGCGGCAGTCTGGTTGGTGGAGAGGCTGACGCTGTTAAACCAGATGCTGTACCCCCCGCCGCTGCTGACTTCTATCCCGTAACCGTTTCCGATTGAAAGGGAATTGTATCCATACCCGGCGATGTCACATATAAAATTGTTTTTTACCGTTATGGCGGCGGCACTCATGGTCGAGGCCAGCCCGATCCCGTCGGCACCACATTCGGTCGTATTGGTGTTTTTGATGTTGTATATCCTGTTTTTTTGCACCGCAACCGCCGATACCGAACCATATACATAAATGCCATAGGATGTACCGGTACTGGGGGAGGTCAGGGTATTGACGGTATTCCCCGAAACCATGATGCCGGCATTCGCCACGCCGGGAGACACGGCGATTCCGCGCGGGGCGGAGGCAGTGCCGCTGATCGTGGAGATGGTATTGCCTGATACCGTGCTGTTCACTGTTCCCGAGGCCAGCCAGATACCGGAAATACCAGAACCATCCGATGTGTTGGCGATATTCCCGACATTGTTGCCGGTCACATTTGCGCCATCCACGCCCTGCAGGTAGATGCCGGCGAGCCTGATGGCGCCTGCACCTGCGGTATTGAGGTCATTGGCTTCAACCAGCAGCCCGCTTCCGTTGCCGGGCGTGGCAGCAGCGATGTTGTATATGCCGATATATGCCTTTTGCACGCTGTTGTTCCGGATCGTGATGTTGTTGAAGTACCCGGCGCTTCCGTCAACCGCCGAGGTTATGATGGCCGAACTCGCCGATGATCCGTTGATGACCACGCAATTCCTGATGCCTGACCCGGTCACGGGTGCAGTCCCGGTTGAACTGATCCCGATCACCCTCGGACCGGTTGCCGAAGAATTCGTAATAGTCAGGTCCCTGGTAGTTCCCCCGGTGGTGTTTGACCCATCGATCGTAATATAACTGCTGCGGATACTGAATATATATGAATTTGGCGAAACCCCGGTGATGGCGGTGGTTATACCGGCTGCAGGCTTGATCGTAACGGGTTTCAATGTCGTCGGAAGGCTGTCGTTCGTGACATCGATGATAATCGGGAAGGTTTCGGCGGTCGAATAACCGGCATCCTGCAGCAGGAACCTCACGGGGGCCGAAACACCACGCAGGTTGAGGTCGGCCACAGCGGCGGTGATGGTAGGGTAATCAGGGGTCTTAATGCCGCCACCGACCAGGTAATCGCCGTGGAGGGGAGTCAGAATGGTATAACTGGTCGGGCTCACCGGCGGGGTGGATGCTGCGGGGGGATCATATGAAAAACCACCCGCCCCGGCCGACGGGAAAGCACCCACGTTTGGAGAAGCATACATGTCGCGCGCCACAATGTAGTACCATACCACATCTCCCGGCGCGACCCCGCTTCCGAATGAAAACTGGTACTGGTTGCCGCCAATGTAAGTTGTTGATGCCGCTATATAGCTGCCGGCGTTGATCTTCCAGTAAAGTACCGGCATGCCCGGCCCTGTTACCGGCACACCGCTGATGTCGATAATCGTTGCTGTCAATACCCGGCCGGAGGTGGAGGTTGTATTGGCAAGGGGAGTGCAAGAGATGACAGGTGGATACATATCAAGATAGATTCCGTTAAATTCGTCAGCACCAATGTCGGGGGCTGTTCCTGACCCGGAATATCCGGTGCTTCCCTGGCGGATATCATTATCATAGTCGTTGTCATAGCCGGTAATTGCCGAGCCTCCGCTTTCGCATTGTGTTGCAGTTGCCGTTCCCATATGCAGGTCATAAGGAGTGGATAATGCATTTGCAAACGGCGGATTCTCGCTGAAAGATAACGCATCTCTTGAAGCAACCCTTGTTTTATACTGGGCAATGGTCTGATCATATACCGAATTCGTTTGATCAAAGAATATTACCCTGTTGATCCCGGGTGTTCCCGCGTAAAAACAGTTGTTGTCGGAAGTGGCAGTATAATAGGCTGCATTGTATGAGTTTGACCATCTTAAGGCGGCGGTGGTTCCACTGGCCGATCCTGGCGTTGATACGTTGACAACAACGTTATTCCTGAATTCGCTGGCGGTCGCCTGGTTTTTGTAGATGCCCGAGGAACCGAAAGTACTGCCCCCGGAGGCATTCAGGTAAATTGTATTGTAAAACAGGTTGACCGTCGTACCCCCGCTTATGTAAACACCATTCACGGCATTTGCGCCGGTTGCCGACGGCGCTTTCAGGTCAGAGATAAAATTATTGGATAAATTGGCGGTTGTACCGCCCGCCATGTAAATACCATAGACAAGGCCGGAGGCACTGCCCGAGGATAAATTATATACTTTGTTCCGGTAAATAGCATTAAGAACCCCGTTAACGTTATATATCCCATAAATGGCACCTGTTCCCGCCGTACTTAACCCGGAAACAACATTGTTATAAACTGCCAAAGAAAGCGGGGTGCCTGTGCCGAGATACATGCCATAAATTACTCCCGTTCCGGAAGCTGCGCCACTGATGTTTGAAATGGTATTTCCGCTGGAGGTACTTCCTGTGCTTCCGTATCCCTGGTAAATTCCATAAATTGTGGAGGTTCCGCCTGTAATATTGGAAATGGTGTTATTTGTCACCGAAACAACCTGGGTTATTGTAGTAAGTATCTCTATGCCATAGAATGGTGATGCACCGGTTAGCGTTATATTGGAAAAATTATTGTTGGAAATCGAGGCCGTCCCGCCCGACGGTGAGCCAAGGTCAAAGAAACCATACAAGGAACCGGTGCCGGTCTTGCTGATAGCGCCGCTTGTAACGTTGTTTTGCAGTGTCAGGTTGGGCGTGGCATTTGAACAATAAATCAGGTATGACGTTGTCGTTGAGGCAAATGTGCCATAGCTGAAGGTATTGTCGTTTATTGTCACCGAAGTTCCACCGGGTGCAACATAAATTTGATTTGCCAGTGAAGTACTTCCCTGGCCAAGCGTGATGGAGTTATTGTTGAAAACCATCATTCCGCCGGCGTTGCTGTTTGACATAAAGATTCCATACAATGTGCCCGTTGCGTTACCACCTCCGCTTGCATTGTTGATCGTATTATAGCTCACCATAGGGCTGGTGTGATAGATGAGGTATACACCATATGAAGCCGAAGCTGAATTTCCCGCAAAATTCTGAATGGTGTTTCCGGCACCTGCAGATCCGACAACGAAATTCTGATCCTGGAAATCGTACGGAGAAGCTGCATGATTGTAACCTCTTAAAATGATACCTGCGAAAACATTCTGGATGTTGTTACCGGTGAGGGTCACATTTTCATGCCTTCCACCAGTGGATGTGATGGTGATACCCGTTGCAGAAGATACAGATGAACCTGCATCATTGTTTGAAGAATAGATCCCGGCAACATATGCACTTGTGCCTTTTGTCATCGTAATGGCCGCGTTTTTGATGGCAACGTTTTTACAGCCGTCGGTTGCACTTGCTTTTCTGAGATAGTATCCATACTCAATCCCCTGGTTGGATGCAGTTACATCAATGCCATTAAAGGTTGTATAGTCAGAGCCCTGGATGATGATAACAGCATCGCCCTGGCCGCCAAGCGTACTCGTTGCATTGGATCCTGCATCAGTCCTGGTGACCAGGGGGTTGGCGCCGGTTCCGCTTTTTTGAAAGATGATCGGATTGGTGGATGTGCCGGTCGCAGTGACCAGGATCGGAGCGGTGACAGATTCGGTATGGCCTGCGGCAACATTAAAAACAACACCTCCGGTTCCCACACCCGAGCTGTTCAGTGCTGTGACTGCCGCAGCAATACTGACATAATCATAGGGAATGAAATAGGTTCCGGATAATTGCCCGAAAGATGTACCCGCAGAAACCAGGGTCATCATAAAAAGTATTAGATTTTTCATGGGTTTTGTCTTTGAAGGTTTATCAACTACTAAACTGGGACGTTATATGTCGGAGTAATTAACAAAACAACAAGGGCGGGAAGGAATGAATGGTAAATGTTAATGTGTAACAGACGTATGTAAAAGGAAAGTTTTACTGCAGTTCACCCTAAACATAGTATAACAAATATACAGAATAACGGGCCGTAAATCAACTTTTTATGAAATTTTAACATTTGGGTATACAGGCGGACGGGCGGACAGGCGGACAGGCGGACGGGCGGACGGGCGGACGGGCGGACGGGCGGACGGGCGGACGGGCGGACGGGCGGACGGGCGGACGGGCGGACGGGCGGACGGGAGATAAAAAAAACCGGAATCCTTACAATCAGGATTCCGGTTTTTCAGGCCCCCTCCCCTGACCCTCCCCCGGGGGGGGGAGGGCGTTTGGTTAGGGTGCTGTTGAATGTTTGTGTGCTATCAACCTCCATTAAAGGCTGCACTAAGTTCCCTCCCCCCTGGTGGAGGGTTAGGGAGGGGGTTACCTCGACTTAATCAGTTTAATCGTTTCAACATAGTTGTCGGCTACGACCTTTACAAAGTAGATCCCGGCAGGCATCCCGGAGAATTGGAACTCATGGCTCTTCTCGCCGATCATCTGCTCGGTCATGATTTTCTCGCCCTTCATGGAGTATACTTCCACCTTTACGGCTCCATATGCATGTTCACCCTTTTGTACGAGTGTGAAATTGCCGCTGGTCGGGTTCGGATAGATGGTGAGGCTGGTAAAGCCGGGTGTGAATGATGGCTCTTCAGCACCGGCGGCGACGGTTGGGAGCATCGGCGCTTTTGTGCCGCAATAGGAAGTTGAAATAGTGCCGAGCATGTATCCGCCCGCGAATACCCGGGTACCGGGATAGAAGAAGATGTTCTGGCCTGCAATGAACGTCGCACTGCCGCCATCCTGTACTGTAAAGGTATTCGGATCTCCGGCTACAAATATTGTCTGGGTTGCATTGTAACATACCGTCGTGGTAACATCTCCCGAAACCGGCAAGGTCGGACAAACGGAAGAGGCTACAGTAACCGTCCAGTTCCCGGTAATGTAACAACCCGAAGCATCGGTAACGGTAACTGAATAGGTTCCGGCAGAAAGACCGGCAATATCCTCGGTGGTGGCCAGGTTGCTCCAGTAATAAGTAAGAGCAGGGGTTCCTCCGGTAACTGAGATGTCAACCGAACCATCGGCTGAGGCAGGGCAACTGGCTGCAGTGACCGAAGTTGAAAGCAACATGGCGGCCGGTTCATTGATGGTCCAGCTTCCTGTGATGGCTGACGTGATTGCATCGGTTACCGTAACGGTATATGTTCCCGCCGCAAGGCCGAAGAGCCCGGGGGTTACAGCGCCTGTGCTCCAGGCATAATTATAGGGAGCAACACCGCCACTTACCACGGTGCTGATCGTGCCGTTGGCCATTCCGGAACAGGTGATGTCGTTCGGGGTTCCCGACAGGATCAGCAACGGAAGGTTGGTCGGGACACCATCGAATTCATCGGCTCCGAAATCGGGGGCGGTTCCTCCGCCGAAGCGGGAAGGAACGGGACCTGGCCTTGCATCGCCATCAATGTCCGTGGTTATACCAGCGATCGCCACACAGCCTGACTCCAGTTGCGTCGGGGAAAATCCCATGTTTATGTGCAGGTCTCCGCCGGCGGAATTGACAAAGGTGACCGGGATTGCCGAACGGCTGTTCCCGTCGCAGGCCGAGGCGGTCTGCCATCCCGAAAATGACTGGTCACCCGACCAGTAGCCGATGGTTGCCCCGTTGCCGTTGAGCACGTTGTAATTTGAGGCATTGGCTCCCCAGCCGGTGGCGCTGCTCGCGGCTATCCCGTAACCGTTTGTCATCGCATAATGTTTGCCGGTTCCGCCCGACCGGGTGTTGTTAAAGAGGTTGTTCTTAGCATCAATGGTGTACAAGACAGTCCCTGCATTAATCAGGTCACCCCGCTGAAAGCACATGGAAGGCTGTAGCCCGATACCGACTGTTCCTTCAATGTTTACCGAATTATGGTAAATCTTCAGGGTTGTCGCGGTTCCGCTCGTGACATTCTGCGCCCAGATCCCAATAAAAGTAGTATTGGTGGTTTGTCCGTTCCCCAGCGAAATCATGTTGTTGTCGATCATATTGGGGACGCCCGCGCCATTTGAGATAAAGATACCCGTGGCCGTGCCGGGTAAGGTAACAGATGTTGAGGCACTTGCATTGCTTAAACCAAAAATTATATTCTTTGAAACGGTAACCGCTGTAGCAGGGTTATGATAGACGATTCCTGCAAGGGTATAACCAAGGGATCCCGCATTGGTCAGGCTTAACCCGCTGATGGTGTTGTTTGACACTACCGGGCTCAGGGCCCCGGAGGCCATCAGGATCCCGACACCTGCCAGGCCTCCGCTGCCATATGATACGCCCGCAGTATTGCCTGTCAGGTTCTGAATTGTGTTGTAGGAAACATTCGTGGTTCCGCCGGAGACGAGGACTCCCCTGAAAACTGCGAGGACATTGGTTGAATTCTGGCTTGCGTTTCTGATAATGTTGCCCGAACCGGATGACCCGATTGTAACCGTTCCCGAATTCGTGACGCGGATCCCCTGGAAGGCCCCGCTCCCGGAGGCAGTACCGAATATGGTCCCGACATTGGAGAGTTGCCCGGTTGCCAGGGTGAGGTTGCCCATTCTGAGGCTTGGGTTTGCCGACCCGCCAATGGTGTTGCCGGAAACATTGATCGTTCCGCCGGTGCCTTCGATGTTGATGCAATTCATCGCGCCGGTGGCCGTCGCCAAAGTTCCCATGGCATCGAGGTTCTGGAGCGTGTTGCCCTGGACATTCACCGTGTTGGCACTGTTCACATAAATGCCGCATATCGCGCCGCCGGAACTTGTTGATGAGGTGTAAATGCTGGCCGCGGGCGTGCCGATGGTGTTCCCGGTAACGGTTCCGATGTTGGCATTCCCTGAGGCAACGGCGATTCCGCCAAAGATACCAAAGGTGGAGGATGAACTGAATGAAGTATAGATTGCAAAACCAGCAACCGTATTGCCCTGGATGGATGAAACAGTGCCACCTGCGAGGAACGTACAGTAAATGGCAGCATACCTGGTTGCAATTGCCACTCCGCCTGTAGCGTATGCACTTGGAAAAGTCCCGGTGAGTGAACCTGAGGAAAGACCGATCAGGTTCGTGGTTCCTGAACCGGAGGCGTTGGCGTATCCAATGGTGTTGCCGGTGATGGAATAACCTGAGCCGGAGTTAATGAAAATACCATAATGTGTGCCTGCTGAAGTGAAAACCCTGTTCGCCGTCTGGTATAAACGGTTGTTGGTGATGGTCCAGGCTGAATTGTTGTTGTTGATGTTCATCCCAGCTGTTGAGCCGGAGGCATTGTAATAATCATATATGTTGTTATCGGTAACCGTGTTGTTGCTGTTGTCAACGGAAACGCTGGTCCCAAAGGAATATATCCCGCAAATGGGAAGATCGGTGCTGGCAGGGCCGATATTGCAGAAGCTGACGGTATTGTTGTCATTGCCGGTCGAGATACCGGTGCCGAAATTGATAACACCGGAGATGATCGTCGATCCGAGGACAGAACACCTGGTTATCAGGTTGTTGGTGGCGTCATTGTACAGGCGGATGGTGCTGGCCGAGGCAGTACCTGTATTTGAAATGACAAGCGAGTTGCCGGGTGTGTTCAACCCGTTGAAGGTCACATTATCGGCACCGTTCAGATCGATTAGGTAACCAAAGATGTTACCATTGATGGCTGCTGTTCCCGACGGCTCAATTGAAACAGCCGTATAACTTGACAAGACCGTTCCGCTGGCATTCAACACGGCAGATGCCGTTTCGGCAGTATTTCCTGAAATTGTAATGGCAATCGTCCCGGTGTGGGTGCCGGCATTTATTGCATCAAAGGCACCTTTAAGGGTGGAATATGAACCAGTAAGTGTTCCCCCGGAGGCCGTGAGGCTGACCTGGGCAACTCCAACCGTTGCTGAAAAAAACATGAGCACAAGCATCATAAGTGTAAACAGGTAAACTTTTTTCATTGGTTGTGGGTTTTATGGTTAGTATTTGAATCTGGCATAGGATAACGTACTTAATACGGCGACTGGTCAATAAAGGAAATAGCAAATATCAGGAAAACAAAAATAGAAATTTTATCTTCATGATGCCGCGGCACATGTTATAAAATTTTAGCGTGAAAAACCGGAAGTGTGGCTGGTTGCGGAATATTGTTAATTGATCACCGCAACCCCGTTCACCGTAAGGGTAACGCCGGGATTGATCGTTAAAGTCCCGCCCTGGAGAATTGTAATGTCTTTCCCGAGACTGAGATTCCTGTTGAGCAGGGTGATGGATGCAGTGCCGATGCTCACATTGCAGTTTGCACCGACCTCGAGACTGCCGGCGCCGCTGATGGTCTGGGCGGTTGTACCGTCAAACTTCAGGGTTCCCGGTGCCGGGTTGAACCGAAGTGTTCCGGCAATGACCTGCAGGTTTCCCCTGATGGTACATCCGCCGGGAAAGTCGAACCCGGCAAGCAGCGCATTGGTTACCGTAAGGTTGTCGACGGTGCAGGCTGATGTACCGGCTGTAACCGACTGGTTGAATGCAGGGGAATCGATCTCGAAATTTGAATAGGTCCGCCCTGAAAGTGATGGTGCTGAATTGGCCTTGTGTTTATAGAGGCTTCCGGACTGGAATACCACCACGCTTGCAGGAGCAACTGCGCCGAAGGGCGGGAGCCCTGACTCCAGCACATACGACGAACCCCCGGCAAAGGTGACTGCGCCTGACGCGGTTGTTCCAAAGGGTGCCCCGCTGAAACCCGTCCCGGCGGTAAACACCGATCCGCTGTTAAAAACGATGGAACCGGCACCTGTTCCGGTGAGCTGGTGCGCGGCATTTTGAAACAGGATGTTCCCGGAGATGCCGGCCGAATATCCTGAAGGCAGGTTGAATGAAAGAACCCCGGTACTGTTCACTGTAAGAGTGGAACCGGAAGCTACTTCAAGCTGCGGTGGCGCTGCGCCAGTCACGCCGATGGTAACCAGGCCTGCAGCGGTAGTCCCCGTGAATGTCACATTTGCGTTGTTGATAACCCGGAGGCGGGCAACAGACTGTGGGGCTGTAAAATCAACGGTCACCGAAGATACAGCCCGCACGGAGCCGTCGAAGATAAGGATATCCCCGGGAATGGCAACTGTTCGTGCAGGCGTCCAGCTTGCGGACGACGACCAGCTGCCGGAGGCGACATTCCAGGTATAGGTGCCCGGCTGGGGCGCGTATGCCGGCCATATCTGGGCGGCGTATTCCGGGTGATCGATAAAGGGATTCCTGTTGTGCTGAACAAGCTTGTATATTGAATCGTTGCGGGCAATCTCTTTGGGAGAAACAGGATCCAGCACATTCCACAGCAGCATCTGGGTCTGGGCCCAGGGCTTCAGCTGGGAACCCGTTGTCATGTCGGTGTTGTCCCAGCCGGAGCCTTCATTAAAATACCGGGTTTCCATGTAGAGATAGGAGCGGGCAAAGTCACCCTTGTATTCATCACGCGGCTCAAACACCACGCCCCCATAACCTGGTGACACACAATTCCCAAGTTTGCCGCCATTCAGGGAGGTCCATGTGGCGGTACCCACCTTCCCGTGCGGGTAATTGCTTCGCCGTCCGTTTACATACCCGTCAGTCGGGTAGAGGTGGAAAATATCTGAATACATGGGCGAGGCACCATTGAACCAGCTTTGCGGGAATGTATGCTCACGGTTGTAGCAATCTCCTTCGCCGGAATAGGCTCCGCACTGGTCTGCCGCTATAAAGGAAAATTCATAGGGGGGTGTTCCCCCCGGGATGTCGGAATACATGTCCCAAACCTTCCCATTGGTTTTTTTATCTGTTTTCTGGAACCATGTTGACTGAAGTGAAGCATAGCTGACTACCGTATGGTTGTCAATGATGTCGTGCAGGGCCTGCTGCAGGGCTGTCCCTGTAAGGCCGGTGGCGGGTGTGTAATATCCTGCCGGAATCTGTGCGTAGGAGATGGTAAATGCCGAAAACAGCAACAACAACAAACCTCTGGGTATACCTTTCATAGTGTATGGTTGGAACATAACAATCGGCAAAGATATGGAAAAGAAAAAAGCAGATATGGTGAGGGATGCCAAAATGTGAAGATGGCCAATAATTGTTATTTTTGTGAATGACTTCATCCCCATGAAACATCTGCTGCTTTTTGTCCTTGTGCTGGGTTTGCAACATTTCACTGCATGCAGGGAGGTCCATGCTCAAAATTCCGTTCAATTCAAACCTGGTATTCCCTCCCGGGAGATCATAAAAATGGCGGCACATGTCCGGCCGTCCGACCGGCAATCGGCATGGCAGGAATTGGAGTTTATTGTATTTATCCATTATGGCATGAATACATTCACCGACCGAGAATGGGGTGTCAAAGGAACTCCGGCCCCGGTTTTCAATCCAACCGCCCTGGATGCGGAACAGTGGGTGAAGACAGCGAAGATGGCAGGTGCCAAACTGTTGATCATGGTGGCCAAACACCACGACGGCTTTTGCCTGTGGCCCAGCAAATATACAGACTATACGGTTCAAAGCTCCCCGTGGAAAGAAGGAAAAGGAGATGTAGTGTCTGAAGTAGCGGCAGCCTGCAAACAAAACGGGATAAAACTCGGCGTATATCTTTCGCCCTGGGATATGGCATCCCCGCTTTATGGTTCCGACGCATACAACACCTTTTTTGTAAACCAGCTTACCGAACTGCTTACACAATACGGGCAGGTGGATGAGGTATGGTTTGACGGGGCCTGCGGAGAGGGTCCCAATGGCCACCGGCAGGTGTATGACTGGCCAAAATACTATAGCACCATCCGATCGCTGCAACCACAGGCTGTAATTGCAGTCATGGGGCCCGATGTACGATGGGTGGGAACCGAATCGGGATACGGCCGTGAAACGGAATGGAGTGTGGTGCCAAAAGACAGCCTGTTCTCCCCACCCGGGAACATGATGGATGAGGACCTGGGAAGCCGCGTAAAAATCCTGGATGCAAAAACGCTCGTATGGTACCCTTCCGAAGTGGATGTCTCCATCCGTCCGGGTTGGTTTTACCATTCCCGGGAGGATTCAATGGTTAAAAGCAGTGAAACACTGGCCGATATCTGGTACAGTTCCGTCGGGCGCAATTCCGTCCTGCTGCTCAACCTGCCGCCCGACAGGCGCGGGCTGATCCACGGCAATGATGTTGCAGCCCTGATGGGGATGAAACAGATCCTCGATGCCACCTTTAAGGACAATCTTGCCGAAAAAGCAAAAATCACCCGGAATGATTCTGTCATTTTGCTTGACCTGCCATTGCCGGTGATCGTTGACCGGGCGATGATACAGGAGAATTTCAGAAACGGGCAACGGGTTGAGGCATTTGTTCTACAGGCCTGGGATGGCCTTGCCTGGCGGGAGATCATGGGCGGAACAACCATCGGGTACAAGCGCCTGCTCCGGTTCGAACCGGTGAAAACATCCAGGGTAAGGCTGAAGATCCTCTCCTCAAGGGATGTTCCTGAAATCACAACATTTGGTTTATACAAATCACCTTAGGAAGATTCAGGTACCGGTTTTCGACACTTCTCTTTTTACAGGGATGGCCCGGGTGGTTTTGTTCACAAAGATCAATGCATCATATTGCTTTTTTGCAACCATTTTTTGGGAACTCCTTTTGTCGACCATATAAACGGCCCCGATATTATAATACCGCTGGCTGGTTGAAAACAAGGTATTTTCTGATGAGTCCAGGTCAATCAAAAAGGAACTCATCCCCGGCTGGGAGAGTGTGGTTGTCAAGGTGTTTTTCTTATTGACCGGCACTGTGAACTCCTGCAATCCCTTTTTAATTTTGGCGGTTGGCCAGTCGTAGGCCTGGAAGTTTCCTTCTGAAAAGACAAACCCGATGTTGTAATACCCTTCTCCGAAAAGATCATTCAGGTAGGAACCCATGCTTCTGAACTTTGCAGAAGAGTAGGGTGACCATTTACAGATATGGCCGTTGTGCGCCCAGGCAAATACATTTGCGTTTTCAAATTCGTGAATCCACCTGATGTTTTGCGCCATGCAGC
This sequence comes from Bacteroidota bacterium, assembly GCA_026391835.1. Taxonomy (GTDB): domain Bacteria; phylum Bacteroidota; class Bacteroidia; order Bacteroidales; family FEN-979; genus CAIVAT01. The sequence goes on along the minus strand of JAPLDF010000009.1, from coordinate 106,730 downwards.
TATCCCTGAGGTAAAAATAGTTAAAGCGGGGTTTTTCTTTTAACATTAGCGCCTGCCTGAGGTTTTCAATGTTATGAAAAGCCAGCTCATACCTTTCTTTATTGCTTCGGGAGATGTATGTGTCCCGTTTCTGTTTAAACCAATTGTCAGCAAAAGAGATAATTTCATGCATGGCTGCAATCTCTTTTTTCTTTGATTTGGTGTCATTCAAAGTGTAAAAATAGAGGTAGCTGCTGTCATTCAGAACTGACAACCCCCTGGTGAATTCATCCAGGTGGTCAGGGTCGGCCTTCCTGACATAATCTGCCAGGGCATTGCCTGGCCCTTTGAACGACTGGCAATCGAACCCGTAAAATTTCAGCTTCTCCCCTTCCGGTTTTTCATGGTTGTAGCGCTTCATCCATTCTATCAACTCTTTGACCTCCTCGGTATCCCAGGTCCAGAATTCCATGCCTTTCATGGCGCTCAGAACATCGCCTTTCCCATACAACACGTAATCGTTAATTTCCAACGTTCCGCCATAGGTGGCTTCGATGGCAAACACCTTGAACCCGCAGTGTGTTGCAAGGAATTTGAACATCTTTGCCTTCATGTTGAAGAACTCCTTCGTGCCGTGGGTGGCTTCACCCATGCCTATTATAACCTTTTCCTTCACCAGATTTTCAACCGGCAACAGTTCATCAAGCGAGTTCGTTTCATTCGGAGCAACCAGATAGACCTTTTCATCACATTTTCCAATGTGAACCGTTACCTGGGAATGACCAACCCCTGAAACGAGCAGAAGCAGTGATAACAGAATCAGGTTTTTCATGGTCTGTTTTTTAGAATAACCAGTGTTTTATTGTAAAAATTGTTTTCGGGGGTAATGATTTTTACGTTATAAACTCCCTCACTGTAATTCCTGCAGGAAATCTCAATTTTACCCATTACCGCATCTTGTTCAAACATGATGCGCCCCATCATGTCATAAACGGCGATGGAAAAGCGATGCTGTGGCAGTTCGACGGTAAAAAGGTTTTGGGCAGGATTCGGATATACCTGCAAGTTTAAGTTGTCGGCATCCATTTCCGCCACACCGGAAGAGTTACACATTACCTCATTCAGCTTCTGCCAGATCTGGTCGCAAAACTGGCCGGTAAACTCGGATTCGGGCGAACCCGGAAGGTTCCCCATTCGTACGATTACAATGCCCTTTTCGGGTGAAACACTTACGATCTGCCCGTTTTTCCCCAAACCGGCATACATATCTGACGGGGCGTGGGGAGCAATGAACCCCGGGAAGACAACCTGCGTGCCGGGGATCATGAAGGATGGCTTGCCATTCAGCCACCACAGGTAACCGTAAGCGTTGTTCAGTGTCTGGGAGGTGTTGAGCATCTGGTGCACATAGACGGTATCGTGCAGCAGGGTATCGTTGCCCCAGGCTCCCCTGTTCTGCATCAGCAATCCAAACCGGGCCATGCTCCTCAATGTGCTGAAAAACACATTGTCGTAATCAACGGTAAGCCATAACCCGGCAATGCCTGTGCGGTCATTCAAATTCACCCGCGTGTAGCTGTTGATGGATTGCCCTGTGGCATGAACGAGCACCTTTTCCAGCAGGGTATAGGGCGCATTGTGGTATGCCCATCGGGTTCCGGCGTTTGCAAGGTACTCCAAACACGTGTCGATGGTGCAGTGGTTGTCGGGAACGCCATCGTCAAGTCCCGAGGTCATGGTGAGCTGATTGCGTATGTTGATTTTCTCTTCCTGTGCCGCGGTGCAGCTGGTCCAGCCCTGCCCGAGGTACCTGGAAGAAGAATCGTCAATTGACAAATGCCCTTCCTCCCGTGCCCTGCCAACCAGGAAAGCAGTAACGGTTTTCCCGGCTGAGGCCCAGTACCAGATGCTGTCCCTGGTAAAGGTTCCGAAGTACTTTTCGAGGGCGATTTTACCATCTTTTAGCACCATGAATCCTTTGGTGTTTTCCTGTTCAAGGAAATCGTACAGCGGTGCTATCTTTTCGGTACACCATTCCATCGATACCGGGGATATTGTGTCCCACCGCTGTGCAGGGACCAATGGCGGGAAGTACAATCCCTGGGCGATGCCCCCGCCTGCGATGGATAGAACCAGTAAAACTGTAAAAATGAATTTTGCCGGAAAGCCGGTAACAACTTTATTCACCATGTATTTGCTTATTCGCCTGTAGCCTTGTCAGGTATTTCTACTTCCGTGGGATCTGCACTGTTTTCATGGTGAAACCATTCGCTGTCATCCATTTCAGAATCGGTAATTTTACCGAAGGGGACTTTCAGGTATTTTCCCGCGGCAGAAACGGCGATGTCGCCATTTTCGAGGACAATCTCACCGGTTCCTTCAAAAAAACGCGGACCATCTTTGAGCACCCTTCCGACAATTCTCAGCTCCTGGTCGAGTGGGATCGGCTTCCTGAATTTGGTGGTCAGTTCGAGCGTGACACCCCAAACCTGGTCCTCTTTCCCATTGGCAATGGCCCTTCCGATGGTTTCATCCAATATGGCTGCAGCCACCCCACCGTGCATCCTTCCGGGGTAGCTCTGGTGTTTTTCTGTTGGGGTGATCAGGGCGACCAGTTCATTGGCTGAGATTTCAAAAAACGAGGCCTGGAGGCCAAAATCATTTTTCAATCCGCAAACGAAACACATTTTCGAATTGTTCTGCTTCTTCAATACATCATACTTCATGGCTTATGTTCTCTTTTGAGGGCAGTTAAAGTTTGTTTGACAAGAAAAACCAACAGTGAAACAATCAGCAGGGTGAAGAAAGCGGCCGACAGCATGCTTTTTATTACGCTGAAGATACTCACAACGCTTACCTGCAGGGCGGACACCGCGGGGTATGAAGTGATCATGGCGATGATCCCGAAGTTTTCGAGATAATCGAACATTCCGGCCACCAGCGGGATAACGCAAAGGTATGCCGCAGGCTTATCGATAAGGTTCAGCTTTTTAAACAACCAGGCCATCAAAAGGCAATAGGCTATTCCCGAAAACAACGGGTAAAACATATCAACAGGCAGCTGAAGCGTTAAATAAACTGCCCTTCCGTTTGTTCCCAGAGTATCCAGAAGGTTCCTGGCATACACCAGGTCGTATCCCAGGGGCATCATGTCAAATAATTTCATCCCCCCCGAGTAAGCCGTTACCTGCGGAATGGTCACAAAAATCATCAGCAGGTAGAGGAGATTGGCCAACACGAAAAACGCCAGGACTTCTCTTCCGCGTATGTGTCGTTTTATAAGGACTCTCATCTCTGTTTCAATCAGGGTTTACCTGCAAAAACGCCTCTATGACCGGTTCGGCTGCAGCCAGGTCGGCTTCGCGGATGTAAAGATCCACGGATGACGGCAACCCGGCGACAAAACCAGCCATCACCCCCGATTGAAAATCATTCTGAACCATGGCACCGATGCCGCATTCTTCGAGTTCTGATTTCAGCATCAGCACCAGCATTTCTGTACCCGAAAACACCCTGATAATTTGATCGTCGTCCTTCATTTTTTTCTGTTAAAATATTCAGTTGACGGATATTTCGTCATTCAATATTCGTTATTCCCATACACAGCCCTTCAAGGTAATGTTGTTCAATCCCGAAAAGTTCCTTGATGGCGCGGACCTGGTCCAGGCTTTTTTTCATAGCGGCGGGCTTGCCGGGGATTTTCCGGCCAACGATCATCACGTTTTTCGGGGTATGTTCTGTAGAGATAAATTCGAACACTTTCGTTTTATACCCATGCGCCTCGAGGATGAGCGCCCGGATGGCATCGGTAATGATCTCGGCCTGCCGCTCTTCGAGGATGCCATGTTTTGTAACCGGTTTCAATGCACCGGTCACATGAAATGCCTTTCGCACCTGTTTGTGGCAGCAGGGCGCACAAACGATCAGCGAGGCGCCGGAGGCGATTCCCCTGAAGATGGCATCATCCGTGGCGGTATCGCAGGCATGCAGGGCGATCAGGATGTCAATTTTTTCAAGTGCCACCTCGCTGATCGTTCCGTGGACGAATTTCAAATTTGTGAAGGAGGCCTTCTTCGCGATCTCATTCGACAATTTCACCAGGTCCTTCTTCGATTCAACGCCTGTCATCAAGGGTGTTTTCCCGAGTGTACCGGTGAGGTAATCGTACAGGGCAAATGTCAGGTACCCTTTGCCCGAACCCATGTCGGCAACATGAAATCCTTCAGGAAGTTCCAGTTCACTGATGAACGGCGCAAGGAGTCCGATGTAGTTGTTTATCTGCAGGTACTTGTCTTTCATGTCATTCCGCACCTCAAAGCCGGAATTCAGGACTCCCAGTTCTTTCAGGTAAACATTGTTCTCCGTTGCAATGATCCGCTCCTTCAAACGGTCGTGGCTGAAGGAAGCCACCGGTTTCAGTTCAGTCCGGTTGGACCTGATCTTCACTTTTCCGTTGCCGGTAATAAGCAGCCGGAGTGTTTCTTCGCCGGAAAACAGATCGGCATTGAAGAAATCCTCCTCCAGTGATTTTTTGACAATGGCCATCGCCTCTTCAACATCAAAGTTCTTTGTGATGTCATTGGTTTTATGCCTGTATACGAAATTGAGCCTCACTCCTTTTTTTATCTCCACGATGGTGATGATGATGCTTTTCAGATCGGAGGAGCGATCACGCTGGCTGCTGAGAACCAGTTTGACCAACCTTCTGTTGCTGATGACGGAGGTTAATTTGTCAAAGAATAATATTATTTGCCTGTTTTCCATTTGACCATTGATAAAAGCCGGCTTGTTTATGTACCCGGCAGGGAGAAACAAAACTAGTGAAAATTATGATTGCCCGAACAGTTGCGGCATCAATCCTTCACGTGCATTACAAGGAATTTTGTATTTTCACGCCAAAAATTCACGGATGAAACACCACCCTGCATTGTTGAAGCGGGTCCTTTCAAGGACACTGTTAATCCTGCTCCTGTTCTGCCTTCCGGGATTTTCCATTTCAGCCCGGGCTGCCCAGCCGGATACCCTGCGCAAACGTCCTACAGTTGGCCTGGTTCTCAGCGGCGGCGGCGCCAAAGGGTTCGCATATATCGGGTTGCTCCGGGTAATCCAGGAGGTGGGGCTGCCCGTCGATTACATCGGCGGATCGAGCATTGGCAGCATCATCGGCGGATTGTACGCCATTGGCTACCATCCGGATACGATTGCAAAACTGATCCGTGCGCAACATTGGGACAACCTGCTTAAAGACATTACCGAGCGGAAATACAGGGCCTATGAAGAAAAGGGGATCGGTGAAAAAACCATTGTCAGGCTGCCATTAAAAAACAAGAAGATCGGCATCTCATCGATGTACCAGGGACAGGAGATCGACCTTCTGCTGAACAGGTTTTTTTCGCCCGTTTATAAAATCAATGACTTCAAAAAGTTTCAAACCCCGTTTTTGTGCATGGGCACCAACCTGCTCACCGGCGAGGCGGTGATTCTCAACAAAGGCTACCTGCCGATGGCGATCCGCGCCAGCATGTCGATCCCCGGTTATTTTGAACCCACCGAATATTCGGATTACTACCTGGTTGATGGCGGTGTTGTCAACAACTACCCGGTGAAGGAGGTAAAGGAGATGGGCGCCCAGATCATCGTAGGAGGCGATGTGCAGTCGGGACTTTACACCAGGCGGGAGGAACTTGGTTCACTTCCCGCCATCATCGACCAGATCACCTCTTTTTCGAGGATTAGGGCCAACGAGATCGGCGACAGCCTCACCGATCTGAAGGTACGAATCAAGATGGTGTACGGGATGATGGATTTTGACATGTATGACTCCATCATGGCTGTCGGGGAACGAATTGCCCGAAGTCATTATACAGAGATCAAGGCCCTGGCCGATTCGCTGAATGCCATCGCATACAAACCCCTGAAAAAATACAATGCCTCGCCGCTCACCGCCATCCGGGTCGACAGCATCATCATCAGGGGCAACCATAAGATGCATGACAGTTATTTTAACAGCATTTTCGGCAGCCTTCAAAACAGGACTGTTTCCCTGGATGAGCTGGAGAAAGATATCCGGCTAACCTATGGTTCCGGCTATTTTGAACGGGTATCGTATCAGCTGGATTACCGGGGTGAAAAAACCTTCCTTGTGATCGATGCGGTGGAAGGAGGACCCGGGGAATTGTCGGCGGGTGTGCATTTCGACAACGACTACGGCATCAGCCTTACGCTGGGCGGGGCATTCCGCAATGTCCTCGGCACCAATTCAAAATTGTTTGCCGATGTGAATGTTGCAATAAATCCGAGGATCAGGGCGACTTACCTGCTTGGACTGGGTGGAAAGGGATCATTCGGGGCGAGCGCTGAATTCTACACCTTTAAAATTAACACTTACAATAAAGATATCAAGGACAATAAATACAACCTGACCAACTACATCGGATCATTGTTTTTCAATTACAATTTCAGGAACATGATCAGTTTAAAGGCAGGCGTTGATTATGAGTACTTCCGTTTCAAGCAGGATATTACCATCGACAGCATCTTTTTACCGTATGAGACTTTTTCGAGCTACGGATATATCTTCATCTCCCTGAATGCTGACACCCGCGACCGTGCCTGTTTTCCTACAACCGGCACGAAAGCAATGCTGAAGGCAGAATATGTAATGCCGTTTTCAAAAAACTGGTCACAGGACCTCTTCTCAAATTCAGCAATATTCAGCTTTAAATTCGACAACAACATCCCTGTTTTTCATGGATTTGTTCTGCAGCCAGGGCTTTTCGCCGGGGCCATTGTCAACAACGGCAACCCTCCCCCGATCCAGCACCTGTTCGGGCTGGGAGGATTGACCCCCGACAACTATGTCGAATCCTTTGTGCCATTCACAGGCCTGCATTTCATCCAGGAGTTTGGTTACTATTCGCTGGTGGGCCGGCTAAAACTTCAATACAATGTATTCAACAAACTGTACCTGAACCTGCGTGCCGATGCCGGTGGCAATGAAATGACCATCAACGAGCTTTTTACCGGGCGGAGTTTCCTGGTCGGTTATGGTGTTGCTGCCGGTTACGACAGTATTATCGGTCCGCTGGAACTGACGGTGATGAGTTCAAACATCAACCCCGGACTGATGGTGTTTCTCAACCTGGGTTACTGGTTTTGAAAAGCAATGCCAGTGACACGTCACCCGTCACGTGCAACACGTGATGCTATACAATTTTCACTGTCAAATACACCTCCTATCTCACTGCATATCAATCATTAATAATTTAGAATATTTCCAAAAGAATCTTTTATTAACTTTGTGCTGTTAAAATATTAACAATACAAATTGTACTATGATAACACTTGGATCTCAGGGGAAAAACACATTTCTGGAGGACGTCAATTTAAAAAGCGGCGCCAATGTGCTTGAATGTTATCAATGCGGCAAGTGTGTAGGCACCTGCCCGGTGTCGCAATACATGGATTTTCCGCCGCGCGAGATCATGCAGATGGTCAAACTGGGTTTGAGAAATGAGTGTTATATGGCCAACTCCCACTGGTTCTGCCTCACCTGCTCTGCCTGTTCAGGCCGATGCCCGCGTGAAATAGACATCCCGGCCGTAATGGAAGCAGTACGCCACCTGGCAATTGATGAAAATTACATCAACGATTCGAAAAAAGTGAAAGAGATCCGTAAGTTCCACGAGATCTTCCTGGATATGATCAAACGGTATGGCCGCAATTATGAACTTCGCATGATGGCCGAGTTCAACATCCGTACCCGCAACCTCTTCAAGGATATGCACCTGGCTCCCAAAGCCCTTCTCAAAGGCAAAATCCCCCTGGGTGTCAAGCCGCTTAAGAGTGCGAAAGCCATCAAGCGCATGTTTGCAATAGCCGAAAAACTGGAAAAGAATAAATAATCTGACCGAAGATGAAGAAATTAACCTATTTCCCGGGTTGTTCTGCACATGGTACCAGTGAGGAATTTGACAGTACCCTCAAACTGGTACTCAAAACCCTGGATGTGGAACTGGAAGACATTCCCGACTGGAATTGCTGCGGTGCCACCTCTGCCCATGTGATGACCGAAAACCTGGCATTGGCGCTTCCCATGCGCAACCTGGTGCTGGCCGAAAAACTGGAAAACACCACGATGGGTATCGCCTGTGCATCCTGCTATCAGCGCATGAAGGTGACAAAGGTTCACATGGACGAGAACCCCGAACTGGCCAAACGCATCAACACCACCGTGGTCGAAGAGGGAACCTACAAGGGAACCGTCGATGTAAAATCGATGCTGCAGTATGCATACGAAGACATCGGCCTTGAAATCATCAAAAGCAAGGTAACCAAACCCCTCACCGGCCTGAAAGTGGCCTGCTATTATGGCTGCCTCCTCACCCGTCCGAAAAATATTACAAAATTCGATTCGCCGGAGTACCCGGTATCGATGGACCAGATCTGTGAAGCATTGGGAGCCACTGCCACCGAATTCGACTACAAGACCGAATGTTGCGGTGCCTCCTTCTCCATCTCCAACACCGAAGTTGTGGAGAACCTGAGCGGACAGATCCTCGCAATGGCCAAAGAGAGCGGCGCCCACGCCATCGTGGTTGCCTGCCCGCTGTGCCAGTCGAACCTCGACATGCGACAGCCCGATATTGAAAAAAAGCAGGGCGTCAAATACGACATTCCTATCTTTTATTTCACCCAGCTCATGGCGCTGGCCTTCGGATACCCGGTCGATCAGTTGAAATTCCCGAAACACATCGTTGCTGTTGAAGGTGCGCTGGCCAACATCGGGAAATTTCAACCCGTGCCTGAAAAAGTAAAAAAACCCATCAAAGCTGTTGAAGCAGAAAGCGAGGATAAATAATGGCAAGAGTAGGAGTTTTCGTTTGTTTTTGCGGCGCAAACATTGCCGACTATGTGGATGTTCCCCAGGTTGTTGAGGAGGTAAAACGCATCAAGGAGGTCAAGTTTGCCACTGAATATAAATATATGTGCTCCGACCCGGGGCAGGGTATGATCCGCGATGCCATCATACAGTACAAGCTCACATCCATCGTGGTGGCTGCCTGTTCACCGCGCATGCATGAAAAAACCTTCCGCAAGGCGTTGTCCGATGCAGGCATGAACCCCTACCTGCTCGAGGTTGCCAACATCCGCGAACATTCATCCTGGGTACACCAGAAGGACAAGAAGGCCGCCACGAACAAGGCCATGGACCTGTGCCGCATGGCAGTGGCCAAATCCATTGCCAACGAGCAGCTCCATGAGATTTCGGTACCTGTGACCAAGCGCGCCCTCGTGATCGGCGGCGGAATTGCCGGCATCCAGGCAGCACTTGATATCGCTGACGCCCGCATCCCGGTGGTACTGGTTGAAAAAAGCCCCTCCATCGGCGGTAAAATGGCTCAGCTTGATGAGACTTTTCCAACCCTTGACTGTGCCCAGTGTATCCTCACCCCCAAGATGGTGGATGTGGCCTCCCATCCCTACATTGAACTCATCCCCTATGCCGAAGTCCTCGAATTGCAGGGTTTTGTGGGCAACTACAAAGTAAAGATCAAAAAGAAGGCATCCTATGTGAATTTCAAGACCTGTACCGGGTGCGGCGCCTGCTGGCAGAAATGCCCTGTGAAGGTTCCAAATGAATACAACATGGGCATCGACAAGCGGAAGGCGATCTATACACCTTTTCCGCAGGCGGTACCCAACAAGCCGGTGATCGATGCCGAAAACTGCACCATGCTCACCAAGGGCAAATGCGGCATCTGCAAAAAAGTATGCCTGCCCGGGGCAATCGATTACGAGATGCAGGATGAGATCATCGAACGGGAAATCGGCGCCGTAGTGGTTGCCACAGGTTACGACATGTGGGATCCCACGCCATACGAGGAATACGGTGTCGGACGTTTCAAGGACATCATCACCTCGCTCGAATTCGAGCGCATGGTTTCGGCCAACGGCCCCACCAATGGCGTGCCTCAGCGCCCGTCCGACGGCAAAGTGCCCAAAAATGTCGTGTTCATCAAGTGTGTCGGCTCCCGCGACGAAGCCAAAGGCATCGAGTATTGCTCGAAAATATGCTGCATGTACACCACCAAGCATACCATCCTGCTTCACCATAAAGTCCACGATTCACATGCGTATGTGTTTTACATGGATATCCGTGCCGCGGGCAAGGGTTATGAAGAATTTGTCAAGAAGGCGCAGGTTGATACCGGCACCACCTATCTCCGCGGCCGGGTCTCAAAGATCTACAAGAAGGGTGACAAACTGATGGTGCGTGGCGAAGACGCCCAGATCGGGCAGGTTGTTGAAGTGGAAGCCGATCTTGTTGTGCTTGCCACTGCCGTGAGCGCCCCAAAAGACAACCCGGAACTTGCCCGTTTGCTTGGTATTTCCTACGATAAATATGGTTACCTGTCGGAAGCACATCCCAAGCTTCGCCCGGTCGAAACAGCCAAGGCAGGGATATTCCTGGCCGGTTGCACCCAGGCTCCCAAGGATATCCCCGAAACCGTGTCGCAGGCATCAGCCTGTGCAGCCAAGGTTTGCGGACTCTTTTCAGGCGATACCATGAAGAAGGACCCGATGGTTTCAACCATCAACAACGAATATTGTTCCGGATGCCAGAACTGTGTGAAGGTTTGTCCCTATGGCGCCATAATCACGGATGAAGTTCCTGTCGGACATGGCATCAAGGACCTGCGCACCGTGGCCAAAATAAACGAAGGTGTTTGCCAGGGATGCGGCTCCTGCGTGGCGATTTGCCGCAGCATGGCCATCACGCTGGCGGGCTTTACCGATCCTCAAATCATTAACGAGATAGTTTCAATCTAATGGAAGCAGAAGTAAAAGATCAACTTGTAAGCATTGAAAAGCCCGAACTGATTGCCCCTCCCAACTGGGAACCGGTGATCATGGGTATTCTGTGCAACTGGTGTTCCTATGCAGGATCGGACCTAACGGGCACCTCCCGTATCCAGTATCCGCCCAACATCCGGATTATCCGCGTGCCCTGTTCATCGCGCGTTGATCCGTGGTTCCTGATCAAATCGTTGCAGACCACTGCCGACGGCGTGCTTGTTTCGGGTTGCCACCCGGGCGACTGCCATTACATCAGCGGGAACTACTTTGCCCGCCGCCGTTTCCTGGTGACCAAGAAGCTGTTGAATTTTGTGGGATTCCACGAAAACAGGATACAATTTTCCTGGGTATCGGCAGCCGAAGGCCCGAAATTCGCGAAAGTGGTGAACAAGGTGACCGAAGACATTAAAAAACTCGGCCCGCTTCATTTGTATAAAAAAGAAAATTTCGAAAAGAAATGAACTACACGAAACAGATCCAGGACATCGCGGCGAAACTGTTTGCTGAAGGAAAGATCGATGTGTTCGTTGGTTACCGGATGAATGGTTTCGACGAGAACCAGGTTCCGGTGCTGATCACCGATCCGCAGGATGTTTCCAAACTGGTGTTCACCGACAAATCGGTTTTCAACCTCGTAAATTACCTCAAGACCGATCATACCCGCAGAAAGCGTGTCGGGATCGTGGTAAAAGGATGTGACAGCCGTTCGCTGAACCTGATGCTCACCGAAAGCCAGGTGAAACGCGAAAATCTTTACGTGGTGGGCATCTGCTGCGAAGGGGTGGTTGACGACGCCGGAGAGAAAATGCAGAACTGCACCGATTGCATGGTTCCCGATGCCGTGGTGAGCGATGAGATGCTTGGGACAGCGGTGTCAGGGTCTGGGACCCTGACATACAAAAAGAACGCCGACATTGTTGCGCTGGCGGAAAAACCGCTTACCGAACGTGCCGCCTATTTCGAGGAGGTGTTCGAAAACTGTATCCGGTGCAATGCCTGCCGCCATTCATGCCCGCTGTGTTACTGCGCCAAATGCTGCATCGACCAGGAGACCGCAACCCTTTACAATGGGGCCAATACGACATCGGCCGCGTTCCACGCCCTGATGACCTGGTCGCTTCACCTTGCAGGCCGCTGCGTCGATTGCCGGAACTGCGAAAAGGCCTGTCCCAGCCACCTGCCATTGCACCTGCTTCACAAGCAGAATGAAAGCGTGATCTATGAGAACTTCCAGGAGCACCTGGCCGGGGTAATCCCCGAGGACAGGGGCGCCTTCTACAAATACAGTCTGAAAGATCCCGATGATTTTATCATGTAATCCGAATCATAACGTATGAGCTTTACAACATTTGTTACCGATAAAGCTGGCTTGCAAAAGTTTTACGAAGCCGTCATGGCGAGCCGCGAAACCTATGCCCCGGTAGAGAAATTCGGCAAATTTGATTTTAAACGGGTGGCCCGTCTTTCGGAATGCGATCCCGTATCTCCCATTGCGAAAACACTGAGCATCAAGCCCCTGTTCTTCCCCAGAACGGCAAAGGTGATGAAATATGTCGCCACCAGTGCCGGAACCGACGTATCGGAGGTGGATGAAGATCCGCTGGCAGTAAAACGCGTCATCCTTGGTGCCAAACACTGTGATGCACGGAGTTTGCAGGTACTCGACAAAGTTTACAACTGGGATTATATCGACACCGATTACCAGAAACGCCGCGAAAATACGGTGATCATCTCCACGCGCTGCGACAAGGCCGATACCCATTGCTTCTGCACTTCACTCGATTATGATGTCGAAAACCTCGATGCCCTGGATGTGCTGGTCGTAAACGGTGCAGACGGGAAAACCTATCTTGAAGCCCGCACCGCCAAAGGCGAAGCATTGCTTGGGGAAACCTTTACGAGTGACGCTGTGCGTGTGACAAAGGAGGAGGCCGCCCCCGAAATGAAAAAGCAGTACGATGCTTTTGCAGCCTCATTCAGGCTGAAGATGGACTACAAGGAGGTAAATGCAAAACTCGCGAAAATATTTGACACCCCTGAATTTGAGAACGTTTCGGGAAACTGCGTGAGCTGCAACACCTGCGCATTTGTTTGCCCTACCTGCCACTGCTTCAAGATCTCGGATGAAAAAGTGAAGGATACCGGTGTCCGGTATAAGAGTTATGACTCGTGCAACAACGGCTATTTTACCCTGATGGCCGGCGGACACAACCCCCGCCCGGTAAAATACCGCCGGTGGAGACAGCGTGCAATGCATAAATTTGTCTATTACAAGGAACGGTTTGGAGAGAACCTTTGCGTTGGCTGTGGAAAATGCACCATTTCCTGCCCGGTAAATATCTCGATCTTTGAGGTAGTGAGTCAGGTTTCAGCGGCAGCAGGCAATAGGCAGTAGGCATAGGCAATTGAGGGATGATAGAGGAAAATTGGAAAAATGATCAATAGTCTGATCAAAAACTTAACCCATTAATCTTTATTGCCCAATCCCTATTGCCTAATGCCTGTTGCATATTGCCTGTTGCATAATACCTAATTCCATTGCCTATTATTAAAAAACACAACACCTAAAGAATATGGAACAGCTTCTAGTACCGATGATCTGCAAGGTTGACAAAGTCATCCAGGAAACGCCGGATATCCGCACCTACCGCCTGACATTCAGGGAGGAAGGACTGATGGATCAGTTTTCCTACCTGCCCGGCCAGTTTGTTGAATTTTCACTGCTGGGCTCAGGGGAGTGTACCTTCTGCATATCCTCCTCCGCCACCCGGAAGGGCTATTTCGACTGTTCCATTAAAAAAGCCGGGGTTGTAACCGCCGACATTCACACCAGCCTCGAGGAGGGCGATGAAGTGGGCATCCGCGGCCCGTTCGGAAACTGGTTCCCGCTTGAAGACATCAAAGGAAAAAACCTGCTTTTTGTAGGCGGAGGGATCGGCCTCGCCCCGTTGCGCTCGCTGATCCAATACTGCATTGACAACCGCAGCGATTACAAGGATTTCACCATCCTTTACGGTGCCCGCACTTCGGCCGACATGTGTTACAAGGATGAGATCAAAGAGTGGCAGGACAATAAAAGCCTGAACGTGGTCCTCACCATCGACAAGCCCGAAGAGACCTGGACCACCAACGTGGGAGTTGTTCCCAAAATCCTCGAAGAGGTGGTAAAACCTGTCATTGAAAATACCAAGGTGATCACCTGCGGTCCGCCAATCATGATCAAATACACCATCCAGTCGCTGGTAAAGCTTGGATTCGCCGACAAGGACATCATCACCACCCTGGAAATGAAGATGCAGTGCGGCCTTGGTAAATGCGGCCGGTGCAACATCGGGTCGACCTATGTATGCAAGGACGGGCCGGTGTTTACCAATGAGCAGTTAAAAAGCCTGCCCGACGAATTTTAATGGTTCCTTCCTTTACCTTAAAATAAACGGCACAATCGTGGCAATCACCCCTGTGCAAACAACCACCAGGATAAACAGGTTGTACCTGACATTGTAGTTGCCCAGCAGCGATTCGTCGTAATATTTGGCCACATCCTGGTCCCTGTACATCCTGATCAGCCCGTTTGTCAGTTTAAACCGTGTTTGCCGCCCCTTGAGCAGGCCGATTATAACCACGATGTTTACCATAACGATCAATGTGACAAATACGAACATGACGGCGAGTGTGGAACTTTCCGTTCTCGATTTTTCCACCAGTCCCGAATTAACCGCGAGCGTAATGAGGTTGAGGAGAATGGATGTCAGGATGAAGATGGTATCTGTCTTCGTGTTTTGTTCCAGCTCCTTTGTAATATGTGTATGAACCTGTGTTAACATAATCGACCTCCTTTTTAAATGTTTGCTGAATTTTGTTTCGGTTGCTTCTTTTTTCTATTTTTGGTTTGCAATTTCCCGGGGGTATTTACCTGGCGAAATTAACACCGGCTTGCAGGTTGGTTGAGAAATTCGCCTGTAAAATGGTTGTAAATCGTTTTACAAGCATTCTGCATCCTGTTAAAAATAAAATCCCTGAAATTTGTCCCCGCACAACCAGGCATATTTTGAAGCGCTGAAACAAAAGATTGTAGCCATAATGCAGCAATCCTACCCGGGGATCAATCCATCCATTTCAGACTGGAAAGGCCAGGAGATCACCGATTTCCAGGAGGAGCTCCGCCTGAAGGTGAATGCCCGCATCAGCGAAAAGTGGTTTTACACCCATATGAAATCCGGGAAATCCTCTGTTCCGAGGATAGACATGCTCAACCTTTTAAGCCGGTATGCGGGTTATGCAAACTGGGATGACTTCGTTTATCATAACAGCGAAATAACCGGCGATGCATCAGTAGCCATACCGGCACCAAAAAGCGCCAACCGGTTTTTCCTGCTTGTCCCGATGCTGGCCCTCCTGGTTGTACTTATCTTTTATGGGTTGTTCAAATTGTTCAACACCCGCGAATACCGTTTCAGCTTTTATGATGCCGACACCCGGGAGCCCATCACCGGTAGCCCGGTTGAAGTTACCCTTTTGTCCGACGGGGAGTCGCCGGTTAAAAACCTTGTTTCCCCGGATGGTTCTTTCCTGCTGAAAACTGACCAGAGCCTCATCAGGATGGTTGTGAAAGCACCCTATTACCGGAGCGATACGATCACCCGAATGGTGAAGAAACTGAACCGCGAAGAGAAGGTGATGCTGCATGCCGACGATTATGCCCTGATGATCCATTACTACTCGATGATGAAGGTGGACGACTGGCAAAAACGACGAACCCGCCTGGAAGCGATGATAGATGACGCTGCCGTGATCTGCCAGGTTGTCAGCGACAAGGAGGCTACAGGAATGGCTTTGTTCAACAAGGACGAGTTCATTGATAAAATGACTATGCCGGCAGGCAGCCTTAAAAACATTGAGATCCTGGGATCTCAAATGCGGGAAAATAAAATCATGGTACTCCGGTTCCGGGTCAACACCAAAAGAAAATGAGCAGAACCATAAGAACATTTGCATTGATCCTGCTCTATTTCCTGGCATGCGGGAAAAGTTGCGACAACCAGGAACAGTCTGATGCTGAAATGGCCCAACGGCAGGTCAGGGCTGAAAGCGACAGCCTCCGGGCTGCTTTCGGTTCCGACACACTGACGGCTTCCACTTTGCAGGCATATGAAGAGACGGCGGTATTGAAGTTTGCCGACTACTGCGATTATCTCATGATCCTGGCCGACAGCACCGCAGCAGAACCTTTCAGGGCAAAGGCACGGGAGGCGACCAGCGGGATGTTCATTTCCGAATCCTCCATGCTACGTTATCCGAAACCAGCCGGCATTGCCCGCAGTGCCTGTATTTCGGCCAGGATAGATCAACCGCTGCAACGGGCCTGCGATTCTGTTTATACCGGGAAGTTGCGTTATTTTTCATCTTTTCACGAGCAACAATCCGAAAAAAACATGAAGCAGGACCGGTTTGAAGGTACAGCCTGTTTTCTCGTATTGAAACACCAGAAGAAATTCGGGCCGGATACGATGAAGGTATGGGAAGTGTTTTTAGGGGATCCGGAATAATTCAGGTTACTTTAAAAATACGCTGAAGGCATCGGCAAAACTCTTCACTTCAAATTCAATGACCGAATATTCCGCCACCCCGTTGATGGAATAGGGATCGTTTTTCATGATCTCCAATGCCTCCGACTTGCTTGCAGCATTCATCAGGATGAACCCCCCGGTGCGTGGGACCTGCGGCCCGGAACAGATGGTAATTCCTTTTGCATAAAGGGTTTTCAGGAAAGCACGGTGCGCTTCGAGGTGCTTGTCGACCTCATCGATCGGCTTCAGGTATACAGAATGGATTGCGAACATATACATATTTTATCCTGCAAAAATATGGAATAATCGTTACCTCCATTTATTTTTCACATTTCACTCCCCATCCTTCACTCCCCGTTCTTCATTGTTCCTTTTTCGGTTAAAAACCTGCCTGTGGGCATCCCGAACCGCTAAAAATGAGCACGGTCCCAATGGGAATTAAGTGAAATAATGCGTATTTTTGTATTATGAAAAATTTCCAGCTCCCCGTTATTGCCTTTATGGCAATCCTGCTGATATGCCCGCCGGCCTCTTTCAGCCAGAACATCCGTATTCCTTCCGTTGAAAAATCACGGATGCATCATGAGTTGCCCGATCAGTCTTATTCGGCACCAAAGGGCGGAACGCTTAAAACATCCCCGGCGCACAATGTTGACGGGCCAGGCTTCATTACCAGGCAGGTAAACGTGGATGCAAGCGGCAACAACATCCTTGGGGATGCAGCCAACGAACCTTCCCTTGCCGTTGATCCCACCAACCCTGACCATATCGTTGTAGGCTGGCGGCAATTCGACGATGTGAACAACAACTTCAGGCAGGCGGGATACGGATACTCCACAAACGGAGGCCTGAACTGGACCTTCCCGGGCGTGCTGGAGCCGACGATTTTCAGGTCCGATCCGGTACTGGACTTCGACAGGGCCGGAAACTTCTTTTACAACAGCCTGACAACCGTAACAGGTGACTATACCTGCAACGTGTTTAAAAGCATTAACGGGGGCGCCACATGGGATGCGGGAACCAGCGCACACGGGGGCGACAAGCAATGGATGACCATTGACCGCACCGACGGGCAGGGAACCGGAAATGTTTATTCCTGCTGGAATTCCGCTTACACCTCCTGCCAGCCCGGGTTTTTCACCCGGTCGGCCGATGCAGGTGCAACCTATGAAGATTGTGTGGAGGTTGACGGATATCCTTACTGGGGAACCATGGCGGTTGGCCCTTCCGGGGAGTTATACATCTCGGGTGCCGCATCTTCAGACGGTGTTGTTGTTGTAAAATCAACCAATGCGCAAACAGCCGGCTCCTCGATTACCTGGAATTATGCGACACTTGTCGACATGGACGGATATATCGTGGGACAGGATCCCATCAATCCTGTTGGCATCCTTGGCCAGGTAAGCATTGACGTTGACCGTTCAGATGGCCCCGGCAGGGGGAATGTTTACGTGGTGGCATCGGTGGCAAGGATCTCGGTGTGGGATCCTGCAGATGTGATGTTTGCGAGAAGCACCGACGGCGGGGCTACGTTTGAAGCGCCGAAACGTCTCAACAATGACCCTGTCATTGGCAATTACCAGTGGTTCGGCACCATGTCGGTTGCACCAAACGGCCGTATCGATGTGATCTGGCTGGATACACGTGACTTTCCCGGGACTTTTTTATCTTCTCTTTATTACTGTTACTCAAGCGACCAGGGTGAAACATGGTCGATCAATAAAAAAATCTCCGAGGCCTTCGATCCATCTGTGGGTTACCCGCAGCAGGAAAAAATGGGAGATTATTACGACATGGTATCCGATGATGCCGGAGCACACCTTGCATGGGCCAATACGCTCAACGACGAACAGGATGTATACTATACCCACATTATCCCCACAATTGTCGGAACAGATGAAAGTCCGGAAAATCGAAACATTTCAGTGTCAGCGTTTCCAAATCCTTTCCGCGATCAAACCACTATTCAATACAGCATCCAGGATAACTGCCGTGTGAAAGTCTCCGTCTGCAATATTTATGGAGAGGTGATCCGGACGCTGGTTGAGAAAAGCCAGCCTGCTGGAACATATATGGTGGATTTTTCCGACGCCCTCCTGCCTGCAGGATTTTATGTATGCCGGGTTTCGGCCGGGGTAAACACAGAAACTGCCAGGCTGGTGAAGCTGAAATAATACTTCCTGTTTTTCTGTCCGCTTCTATAAATCTGGCAATCAGTGGGTCACAACAGGTTCGTTAATTAGCCTGTCTTGTCCTGTCTTGCCCCCCACTCAGGATTTCCTTCTGATCCTCGTCGTTAACGGTATTTATTTGGATTGTTTTTAAATAATAAAATTGTTGTATCTTTCCCCGATTTTTTACAACCAACAAACTATTCATTTAAAAACGTTTATATGAAAAACTATATGTTAATGTTTATGCTTGCAGGATCCATTGGGATGACCTCATTTGCACAATCCGATTCCTTGAAAACCCCGATGGCTATTGAAACTTTAATGCTGATGCCGAAAAGAGGCATGGAGGACAAGTTTGAAGCGGCAGTTGTGGCGCACAACAAAAAATTTCACCCCGAAGGGCCCCATGTGGCCGGGTTAAGGAAGATCGAATACGGGCCGAAAGCCGGTTGGTATGTCTGGGTGCAGGGCCCGGTGCCATACAGTTCACTGGATAACCCGCTTGCAAAAGAGGGCGGACACGACCAGGACTGGAATTCAACCATTGATGGAATGATTGAACAATATGGCGCCTCAGGTTTTATGAACTACAACGCAGATCTGTCGTATGGCCTTGATATCTTCAGAAAATCAAAACACTATGAAACCTGGGGCATTGACCTGAAGCCCAAGCAGTATTACCGGTTTAAGGCCCTGTGCGAAAAGCTGAAAAAGGTGTACGGATCGGATGGCAAAACTGCATTTATCGTGCTGGAAAATAACCTGCACGGAAAGGATATGCCGGATGTAGCCATCGTATGGAGTTTCGATACCTACGTTGACTGGCAAAAAGACCCCGGTCCCAGGTCCACCTATGAAAAACTTTATGGGGCAGGTTCCTGGCAAACTGCCATGGACGAATGGGCGGATATGATCAATGATTACAATTCGGAGATCAGGAGCAATATCCAGTAACAAGTGACAAAGTACAAATGACAAATGACAAGTGTCGGTATGCCAACCCGTCACTTGTCACTTGTCACTTGTCACTTGTCATTAAAAAGCCCGGATGGCAAGTACACAGATGTATGAACTGGCCTTACCGGTGAAGCCCTGCAGGCCACTCGTAAAATACTGCATCCAGGCATAATCGGCATTAAACTCAGTTGAACTCCAGTAACCCCCACTTGACAAAATGGGAAGCACGCTTTTTTGCTGATATAATAAATTCAATTCATATTTTGAAGGCAAATACCAGTCGCTGTAACCACCACCCTGGTAGCTGGCGCAAATCTGGGCGGCATAGCTTCCAGCTCCCTGGTTGATGTTTATACGCTCTGTGTTGAATTTTCCTGCAAAAACATCATCTCTTAACGCATTTGTGGTTGTAAAACTTCCATTATTCCATGGAAAAAAACTGATTGTACTGGAATTGTCAGCGATTAAACCGTGCTGTCCATCATCATAAACATAAAAGACAACACCCCCGCCATATGTTTCACCAATGGCGTGCACATTGGCCACTGCCGAAGTTTGAATAGTGTTATTGGGGAACATGACGCCACCCGATGTGGTTTGAATTTTACCGGCAACAGTCAACTGCTGATCCAATGCTGTTGTTCCGATACCAACATATCCCGCCATAATTGCTGCACCGGCTGAAGCATGAACCAATAAATGGTCGTGTGTATCTTCAGATATATAAGCATAATCGGCATCGCCAAAATTCAATTTTGCAGCACTTCCCAAAGTGCCGGGACCGATCAGCTGCAGTGCCTCTGTTGTGCCTCCAATTGTTAATTTATGTGTAGGGTTGATTAGCCCAATGCCGATGTTTGATCCGTCATTGTATAAATTACTATTGGCGATCCAGTTGCCTCCATCATTGCGCAGGGTTTGACCGTTCGTACCGGCCGATGCAACGAATGACTTCCACATGATCCCATCCCAGAAATAATATCCCGGTACTACATTGAAAGGAGGATTGCCGGCAGTTGCAGTATTATAGACAAATAATCCTTCTGCGGGAAAAACAACAGGATCGGCCACATTGGAGGCGGAGAGTTCAACCCGGGGAGGCAATAAGCCTTTGACAGAGAATCTTACATCCACTCCTGCCGAAGGATCGGGAGGGAGGTTGTCGGAATTGATACCCACCTGGGCCATCATTCCACTGACAAAAAGAAAACAAGACAAAATTGAAGCGATGAGATTTTTCATGGTGAAGGGGTTTATTAAATGGGGTGTAAAGTCACAGAGTCACAGAGTCACAAAGTCACAAAGTCACAAGGTCACAAAGTAACAGGTTAACAGGTTGCAATTTGTTAAAATGCCCGGATCGCACGTATATAGTATATACTGCTTTTTAAATTGGTATATTGGCCACTGTTGCCAAAATTTTGGAGCCATGCGTTGTTGACATCCATTTCGGAGGAACTCCAATAGAGGGCACTGAGTCCACTGGCAAAACCACCAACCATGTCTTTTTGTTGATATAACAGGTTCAATTCGTATTTTGAAGGCAAATACCAATCGCCGAAATATCCGCCTTTAAAATTAGCGCATAGCTGGGCGGCGTAACTTCCAGCTCCCTGACTGATGATAATGCGCTCGGTATTCGACTGACCTGCAAAAACATCATCTCTCACCGCATTTGTTGTCGTATTACTGCCATTATACCACTGAATACCCGTGCTTTGGTCCGCAACGGCTGCTATCAGCCCGTGCTGACCTCCTGTGGACACATAAAACACAATGCCCCCGCCGTAACTTTCACCAATGGCGTGAACGTTTGCTCCTGCAGCTGTTGTTTGAGTTGTACCATCAGGGAACATGACGCCGCCAGAGGTGGTGTGAATCATACCGTCAACGGTCAGCATTTCGCCCGGTGATGTTGTTCCTATGCCGACTTTGCCTCCCATAATTGCCAATCCTGCATTTGCATGAATCAACAGGTGGTCGTCAATATTCTCCGAAATGCTGACATAATCTTCATCGCCAAAATTCAATTTTGCCAGACTTCCCCATGCACCCGGGCCAATCAGCCTTACCGTTTCAGCCGGTCCGGCAACAGTTAATTTATGCGTAGGGTTGATCAACCCGATGCCAATATTGGTGCCGTCATTATATAAAACACTGTTGGCGATCCAGTTACCTCCGTCATAACGAAGGGTCTGGCCGTTTGTTCCTGCCGATGCAACGAATGACCTCCACATGTTGCCATCCCAATAATAATATCCGGGAACTACATTATCCGGCGGATTGCCGGAGGTGGCTGTATTGTATACCAGCAGTCCGGTCGCAGGAGCAACAACAGGGGCTGCCACATAAGGGGCGGTAAGTTCAACCCGGGGAGGCAATAAGCCTTTGTCGCTGAAATTCACATCCAACCCGGCCGAAGGATCAGGGGGAAGGTTGTCGGTGTTGATGCCTACCTGGGCGAGTAATGTGCTGCTAAAAAGCAGCATGAATACGATCAAAAAAGATAAATTTTTCATGGTTAAACGTTTTATAACAGATTATTCCGAGTGATTTTCAATTTGATTTAATGACCTTCGCGATCTCAGATTTGTCGCCCGATTGCACCTGCACTATATAGATACCAGCAGGTTTACCGGAAAGCGAGAACTGAACCCTGGTTTCGCCATTGATGATTTTCTGCAGGAGTCTGCTGCCATGCATATTGTAAATGGTTACCTGGGCCCCCTTGGCAATACTGTCTTCAAAAAACTCAACAATGACCATATCCACTGTGGGATTGGGATAAACTTTAATCAGCTGATTTTTGACCACGGGTTCTATCCCAAGGGTTTCCCCGTTGCTGAGGCCTGCAACAATTGAATTCTTTGCAGCGCCACAATACGTTCCGTCGGTGGTAATATGGGCAAACAGGTAACCCCCCGGGTATACCTTTGTCCCTGGGAGAATTGAAATCCTGTTCCCGGCCACCAGTGTGACACTGCCGTTGTTTTCGACGATGAATATTTTTCCATTGCCAGCCACTGTCAATACCTGCGTGGCATCATAACATGTGGTAAGTCCGTCTGGAACAGTGATGTTGGCCAGTTCCTGGTTTGCAGGCGGGATGGAACTCTTTAAACCGGTAAAAGAACTGAACGTCGTGATTCCGGTTGCTGCCAGTTGGTGCAACGTAGTGTTGGCCGGGCCATAGGTCGTCCAGGGTAAGGGGTCCACCCTGGTACAGGATATCTTGTTTTCATCGCCGGTAACATCTCCGGCAACATATTGAAAGACCGCATTGCAAGTGAAACCGGTTATTCCCGACTCAGTGATGGTCCAGTAGCGGTTCAGGAAATTGCCCAAAATAGTTGGGTCCGGGTATTTGCTGTTCGCCAGGGATACACCTGCATAGTTTCCGGCGGGGAATGTCCCACCTGAAAAGTTCAGGGTTACGGGTGAATATTCGGGAGTACCGGTATTATCCCCCACCGGGAAAGTGAAACTGCCGGTAAATCCGGAAGGGAATTCCTTGCGAAGCTCACCCGGGCCGGTGACAATGATCATTAAAGAGGCTGACGGGGTCCCGGAAATAGTTGCAGATGGTCCCAAAAGCAGGTTATTGCTCCCCAATGCGACTTTCCCGCTGGCCAAGGCCAGGATCCCATTGACAAAGGTATTTCCTCCAATCGTAATTCCCGCGGCATTGTTAACCGTAAAATTTTGGATAATGTTTTGTCCGGAAATTGTTTGTGGAGCAACACCAGTACATACTATTGTACCGGTTCCCAATAAGTTGGGTGTGGGATTTTCATTGGCAAGTCCGTTTTCCAGGATCACGGTTCCTGCATTGCTGAGCGTTGCCCCGTTTTTTACCACAAGATTTCCGGAGGAGATAAGCGTGGTCCCCGACGAAACTGTCATCGTTGTTCCACTGGTTATCACATTATCGGCCATACCTGGTGAAAACCAGGGAAAAAAGAGTAAAAGTGCCACGAGTTGGTTTCGCCCGAAAATTTTCAATGTGGTTTGTAATCCTGCCGGCAGCCGGGTGCCGGGCAAAATGATGCATTTTTTCATGGGATATGTTTTTAATGAATGACCAGTCAAAATTAGAGAGGAAGAAAGGGATGCGCAACCGGATAAAGGACTTGGGTTGGGGGTAGGGAAAAGTCACAGAGTCACAAAGTCACAGAGTCACAGAGTCACAAAGTCACAAAGTCACAGAGTCACAAAGCTACAGAGTTGCTGTATTGCAAGGAAAGCTGGTCAGGGGCTTATGGCTTTGATCAGGCCGGAGAGCTGGGCATTGATTTTAAATATTTTTCCCTCAATTGATTTAAACCTCGCTTCATCCAGGTAATCTAATTTTAAGGACAGGTACAGCAGTGTTTTCAATTTCCGATAAACTTCCCTGGGCTATTCTGAGAAACCGGGTAAATTCCCTGGTATAACCCCGCGCAGCTCCTTCGCTGATGTTTGCAGCAACTGAAACCGCTGCTCTTCTGATCTGGCTTATTATTCCGTACATCTCCTCCCTGGGAAAACCCTTCGTCAGCTGGTACATTTCAACAACAAAATCGATGCTGCCTTTCCATAGATCAAGTTCCTTATGTGTTTTCATATTCCGTTTTTTTATGCTTAATCCGGAATATTTAAAAAGGTAATACAAAAAATGAAAAAAAAATCAACAATCCTCAACTCTGTGACCCTGTGACTCTGTGACTCTGTGACTTTGTGACTTTGTGACTCATCCTACCTCACCAGCCTCTCCTTCAATGCCTTTATCACCGCTTCGGACTTTGAATTGACATGAAGCTTTTTGTAGATATTGTTGATGTGAAAACGCACGGTTCCCATAGAGATACAGCAGGCATCGGCGATCATTTTGTAGCTGTCACCTTCAACGAGGCACTTCAGAATGTCGAACTCCCTTGACGAAAGGGCATAATCATTGTTTTTTGAAATAGCGGGGCTGGAAAAAAAGTCAAATACTTTCCGGGCGATTTCTCCGGTCATGGGCGAGCCGCCGTTGTGCAACTCCCCAATGGCTTCGATGATCTCCACCGCGGATGATTTTTTCAGCATATAGCCGGTAGCACCGGCACACAAAGCATCAAACACTTTATTTTTGTCCTCAAAAATTGTAAGGATCATGATATTGATCTCAGGGAATGTCGCCTTGATCATGGCTGTGGCTTCAATTCCCGAAATTCCGGGCATGTCAATATCCATCAGGATGACGTCCGGCTTGGCCACAACACAGTTTTCCATTACCTTTAAGCAATCGGGATAAGCCCCCGTCAACTCCAGTGTTCCTGTTCCCAGCACCAGGTATGAGAGACTTTCGCGCAAGGCGTCGTTGTCTTCGTATATGGAAACCTTGATTTTCACTTTTAACGCTTGGTATGCAAAATTACGATTGAAACGTGCGGATTGCAACTGTATATTTATATGGTTTGTTTTTTTACTTTAACCGCACCACCAATTTAATTTGGGTTCCCTTGCCCGGACTTGAGTTAATTTCAATATCCGATTTTATCTGGCCGGCTCTCAGTTTCATGTTTTTA
This sequence comes from Bacteroidota bacterium, assembly GCA_026391835.1. GTDB lineage: Bacteria > Bacteroidota > Bacteroidia > Bacteroidales > FEN-979 > CAIVAT01. The sequence goes on along the minus strand of JAPLDF010000009.1, from coordinate 81,644 downwards.
ACCCCGTTACGGGAAGTTGGTGCATCGGGATCAAATCCTTTGCCATCATCACTGAATTCCATGATGAGCCCGGGGTTCTCCTTTCTGAAGTTGATTATTACCAATGAGCAGTCTGCGTATTTTACAGCATTATTGACTGCTTCTTTGGCAATCAGGTAAATGTTCCGCCGGGTCTCCATCGGCAGTTGCAGGGTATTCATCTGTTTATCAAAGCGGATTTCGGATCGAATATTTTTGGATTCAAACAAAGGAATCGCGAATTCACGTATACGCAGCCCAAGGTTCTGAAATTTATCATTTGTCGGGTTAACAATCCAAACGATGTCGTCGATCTTCTCCAGCATTTTATGAGCATTGGAACCAATGGTGCCCAGCATCCTGGCCGACTGGGGGTTTTCAACCTGTTGGGCAAGAATGTCACTGAGAATGGAGATACTGCTCAACGTGGAACCGACATCATCGTGAAGGTCTCTGGCAATGCGGGTTCTCAGCCTTTCAAGCTGTAACAGTTCGCTGATCTTGTACCGGTAAATGCTGTAAAGGATAAAACCGGCAATCAATATGACAAGTAAAACAAACCACCATGTTTTCCAGAAAAACGGACGGATGACCAGCCGGAAGGAAGATTCCTGGTCAAGCCAGATACCCCGGTTCGACACCTGGAAGACAAACCGGTACTTCCCCGGGGGCAAATTGGTATACCTCGCCTCTCTTCCTGTTCCTGCCATGATCCAGTCATGATCATACCCCTCCATTTTATACCTGAACAGGATCTGTTCCACATCCTGGAAGCAGATTCCTGTGTACCGGAACAACAAATTGTTCTGACCGGCACTTAGTAACCTGGGGTGATCTGGGTCGGCAGGATTTCCCAATGCCACATTCTTCCCGTTGATTTCCATGGATTCCAGCAATAGTTTGATGGTTAATGGTGTAAAATCGAGATCCCGGATGTTAATTATTTCAAAATTATCCCTGCCGCCGATATAAATATTTCCTTCCGGATCAATGTAAAAACTTTCATCATAACTCAGCGGCCGGTTAAGACCATTGTGTTCATTGAAAAGCCGAATCGATTCATCATAAGGGTTGATATACAGAAGTCCGTAATTGATCATCCAGATTCCCCCCTTTGCATCAGTTACCATCCTGCCTGGCGATGGATCATTCAGCCCGTTTGACGTATTAAACAATTTGAACCTGAAGCCACCTTTTGCCATGATTTCAACCCGAATTAATCCTGCTGCATCGACGGTCATCCACATCCTTCCCAGGGTATCCCGCACGATTTCGCTGATCCAGCGTTTGGTCACTCCAAACCGCAGCAGGGAATCCATTATATCGTTACGGAAACAATCATTGCGCGGGATATAGATACTCACACCGTTATCTGTGGCAATCCAGATGTTGTTGAATTTGTCGGGGCAGATGGAATGTATACGGCCACCATCACTGATACTGGAAGGATCATGTGGATTATGCCGGTAATGAAAAAAATGTGTTCTTGTGGAATCGAGCCGGATGACTCCTTCGCTCCGGGTTCCGATCCATAAATTGGACCGGTTGTCTTCCAGAATGGCACTAACCCATGGATCCTTCAGAGTCAGGGAATTTCCGTCAGGCATCCTGAATGTTACCAGTTTCCTGGTGGCCGGATCAAAAAACCGGAGTCCCGAACGGGTGCCAATCCAAAGGACTGACCTTGTATCTTTGTATAGCACAAGAATACCAAGTCCGTTTTCCCGGCGGGATCCGTCAGGCGGGATGAGGCTCCAGTTTTTTTTCTTTTCGTTCCAGTCAAAAAGCCCTTTGCAATCTGAGGATCCTATATACAGGTGCCCGGTTTTTTCATCCCTGAAAAATGAATTGATATAATTGTTTTCTGAAGGAATGCTGACATTCCGGAAGGATTTGTATTGCTGGTTCAGGATATTGATCCCATCATCACTGAGGATCCAGATATCTTTTTTATTGTTCAGATATTTTATTTTGACTACTGAATTTGTCAGCAGTGACTTTTCATCCCCTGCGATTTTCTGATGGAAACTGAAAGAGTGGTCAGATTTGTTAAATATCCCCAGCCCGTGATTGATGGTTGCCAGCCAGAACTCATCCCGGCTTTTTTTTGTGATCCCTACAATGCTGATTGGTTTTAGGGGATCGTACGGATATTCCTGCCACTTCCCGGTTTCCAGGTCGAGGCAATTTAATCCGGCTCCCCAACCACTGCTCCAAAGATAACGCCCGGCATCAAGGTTGAGATCAACAGGGCTATAAAGGCCATTGATGCTCTTTTTATAATCATGGGAGATGGTACTGCTATGTTTGTTAAACTGCAGTATTCCGCCCAGGGTTGAAATGAGCAGTTTGGTCTCGTCCCTGGGGTCCTGGATAATGCAGGTAACAAAGTCAAACTGGTATTCCCGGTTCGTTTTATCGTCACTTTTTCTCAATGGACAGTGTTTAAACCCAAGAGGAGACCGGATCATGTGCACCAACCCGTTCGCGGTACCGATCCAAATGCTGCCGTCTCTGTCTTCATAAAAACAATGAATGGATTTGACCGGGAAATGGTCCTTGCCTTTTTGATAAATAGAAGAGCCTGAGAATTTTTTATCAAATGGATCATAGATGGAAAGACCGTCAATTGTCCCTATCAACAGCAACGAATCACGTGTTTCAAACAAAGAGTTGATGCAGATGTCAATCAGTGAAGAAGGATTGTTCCGTTCGTGGCTGAATACGGTCATGTATCGTCCGTCGAACCTCACCAACCCGTTATCAGTTCCTATCCAGATATAACCCTGGAAATCCTGCATTACACAGCGGGTGCGGTTGGAGGGTAATCCGTTTGCACGTGTGAGATGTGTAAAATGCATCACCTCTTCCTGTGCATTCAGCAATATCATTGTGAATGTAAATACGATGATGAAGACCAGCCGGTGAAAAAACTGATTTGACATGTATTAATTGGCAACACCTCCGGACCCTCGCCAAAAGGGAAAAGAGTGCGAAATTTGGTTGAAAGTTAATCTTTTTCCGACAGGCTTGAAAAAAATTCACACCTTTAAATCTTTTTACACTTCTGCTGCGTCATCCTTATGAAAACCGATTCCATGGCCGCTCCATTCCCCGGGTTCCCACAGTCTTCTGACCAGCTCACGTCTTTTTTGGAGATAAACCTTTCCCGGTTTACGCGGCACGCCAGCTATGTGCTTGGCGATCCTGATGATGCAGAAGATGTGGTGCAGGAAACCATCATCAGGGCGTACGGGATGCGTGAGAGTCTGAAAACAATCACCAACCCGGCAGCCTATATGTTCAGGATGGTAAGCAATGCCGCACTCGACATGCGCAGGAGGAAAAATGCAAGGGAAAACGCCATGACGGGGATGCTGCAGGCTTCGATCGCAGGTTTTAGCCTGTCGCGGGAGGAAGACCTGATCAGGGAGGAAGAGCGGTTTTGGGTAAGATCCCTGCTTGACAGGCTTCCGGATGAACAGGCTGCAGTGATCCGTTTCAGGTTCGCCGATGAACTTAGTTTCGCCGAGATTGCGGAGATCATTGAAGTCCCGGTTGCGACCGTGAAATCCAGGTTTTCATATGGCATGGTTAAACTGAAATCAATGGTGGATAAACATAAGGAGGTGACCAATGCAATGTGATTATATTCAACAGCACATTGCCGATCTGTTCGACGACACGACCGGCAAAACGGAAAGGGACCTGATGATGGTTCACATCGGACAATGCCCTGATTGCCGTAAAGACTGGCTGGCCTTCCAATCCCTGTCGAAAGCACTGCAACCGGGGGGAAAGCTTCCTGTCCGCAACAATCTCATGGAATCGATTCTGGATAAGGCAGGCAGGGAGGAAATCCCGGCAGTGGAGGCCAGGCATCATCCCTGGAAATGGAACAGGTCCCTGCAAATTGCCGCATCCATCCTGCTTTTTGCAATAGCAGGGACAGGGATTTTCTTACTGCTTACCTATCGCACCCCAGCCTTTGCCGCTGGCAGGCTCCTCGACAGGTCCATCCGGTCAATGCGCGGCATCAGTTCGGTAAAGATGGTTTTCTCCATGCGCACAGCAGCAAATGAAAATTTTGAGACCATCGATCCTGCCGCCGGATTCCTTACCTTCGAGGTATACAGGCTCTTCGGGAACGAAAGAAAATGGCGTTTTGACAAGCCGGGGAGGATGGTGATTATGGATGGAAAAGATCAGTTCATGGTCAATAAAAATGGAGGGTACGTGATGCAAGGGAGCCCGGAAGCCGGTTTCACAGGATGGCTTAAACTGTTCCTGGAGCCGGCAAAGGTGCTGGAAGCTGAACGGAGCATTGCCAGGAATGATCATGCTTCCTGCTCGATCAAAGAGGAGGGTGGTTGGATCGATCTGACATTCAATACCACCGCGCTTGGCAACTATGACAACCACTATGCCCTGAACAGTTCAATCCCCGAAGCCAATACCCGCCGTGTATATACCTTCGACAAGGAAAGCAACATGCTTCATTCGCTTACTGTTTTTGTGAGACAAGGGAAGGAGGAAATCTGTGTGCTTAAACTCAACTCGATCATTTTTAATGAGCCGATGCCCGACTCGCTGTTCGTGTTCGAAAACAGGAACAAACTGCCGGTTTTCACGACTGACCGCTGGCAGAAAATTGCAGGGAAAGGAATCAGGAAGTCTTCATCTGAAGCCGCCGCCCGGCTCTTCCTGTCAGCCTGCAGCCGGAACGACTGGAATACAGTGAAACGATTCTCCCCGCTCTTTTCCATGACCGGCAGGGAGGAGTTAAATGCGGTGAAAGATAGGTTTGCCGGGACGCGGGTGATAAATGTTGGAAAATCATTCGTCTCCGGACTTTACGCGGGAGAATTTGTACCTTTTACCGTCGTCACCCTGGAGGGGGTCACCATCACCGGGAATCTGGCGCTGCGAAACGATAACCCCGGCCATGCCTGGATTGTCGACGGAGGGTATTGACACCATTCAGGTAATAAAAAATACACATTTGAACAAAAAACTAACGACACTTGCCATCCTTTCTGTCATCTGTCAATCCTGTACAGTTATTTACAGGGAAGTAAAATACGGGGAGCCGGGCATTGATGCCTACAAGATCTTTCCTTATGATACCATTAAGCCGGGAGCAGCCGCTTTTCATTTTAAAACCGGCAACCTGGCCGTCCTGGATGAGCCGATCCTGCATGCGGAGGAGGTGAAAAAAATCAGGACCATTGAGGACAGTTCAGCCTTCACCCTGGACTATTTTCTCAAAAAAACCGCGACAACGGCCTTTATCGTTATCCGCAACGACTCGGTTCTTTTCGAAAGATATTACAGGGGGTACGACAGGGCCAAAATCTCAACAATTTTCTCCGTGTCAAAATCCGTAACATCCCTGTTGGTTGGCTTAGCGGTTGATGACGGTTATATTTCAAGTGTCAGGGATCCCATAACCAGGTATATCCCCGAATTGAAGGAGGGAGATCCAAGATTTGAACACCTTACAGTTGAGGATTTGTTAAACATGCGGTCGGGACTGAAATTCAAAGAATCCTATTCTTCTCCTTTTTCCGGTATGGCCCGGCATTATTACGGCACCAACCAGAAAGGAAAAATTAAAAAGCTGAAATTTGAAACCGAACCTGGATTGAAATTTAACTACCAGAGTGTTTGCACCGCCCTGCTTGGAATTGCGGTTGAAAATGCATCGGGAATGCCGCTCGCCAGGTATCTCGAAGAAAAGATATGGATCCCCCTGGGAATGGAAAACGGGGCTACATGGAGCCTTGACGATAAGAGGCACCGTATCGCCAAAGCATACGGAGGATTAAACACCACGGTCATTGACCTGGCAAAAATCGGTCGTTTATATCTCCATAACGGAAATTGGGATGGCAGGCAAATAGTGTCGGCAGGGTGGGTTAAAAAGTCCGTTGTTCCGGATGAACACAGCAATGGTTACCAGTATCAATGGCGTACCAGCAGATTTTACCTGTATTTTTTTGCCTATGGATTCGACGGACAGGTTTTGGGGGTATGTCCCGACAAGAATTTAATCATGGTCAGGCTTGGCGAAGGAGAAGATTTTCAATCATTTATGTATTTACTGAGTACTAAACTTTAATTACAAAAAGAGACTATCATAAAAGCCTGAAAACTTATCTTCGATAAAAATCAGTACAAATCTGCAGGCACCAGGACCATTCAATCCGGGTGTCATTTAAAATCAAAACCATGCGAAACACAATTCTTGCATGCCTGCTATGGTTATACCCGATGGCGAACATCCTGCCGCAAACCAAGGGTGTTAAACAAGCCGAGGATCTCTGGGGAAACAGGATCAATTTCAGCCGCATCATTCATTCTTCGCGTACCACGGTCATCCAGCCCTATTCAGCTTCCAATTGCGGCTATTGCCTGTTCGACGGGTGGTTTATCTCGAAGAACTATTTCGGGACGAACAAAATGAAGGGAGGAATCAATTTTACGCAGTGCCTCTTCAACCCGCAACTCGACAATTATGCCTTTTCGAAACATTACCAGGATGAAGGGATTCCTGTTCTCACCTACCCCCCCGGGCTTCATCAATACCACCAGGACGGGTTCCCGGCGATCCTGGCGTTCAGGAAGGGTGTGCAGATCGTGAAAATACCCGAAGGGAGCCTTTATCCCTACGACTCTTCCTGGGAAAGGCTGAAGATGACCTTGTGGAACGATTCAGCATTGCGTTTTCAACCGGTTTCCGACCTGCAGTTCGCCACCCGGATCATCTATGAAAACGGATGCTTTTCGGCACTTTGCGTAGTTCCCGACGGCGACACGGCAGGGTTGAACCGGAACCGCGAATTCGCCGACAGGGCGAAGTGTTATGTGGTGAAATTTTTAAGCCAGGTTGCCGATAGCGACATGAAGCGGAATGTCATGTTCGAAGGTAAGTTCCCGCATGAGATATATTCACGGATATCGGGGGGAGAAAGTCCATTCGCATTTATCAACGATTCTGTGATCTGCATCGGGCCTTACCGGTTTGGTGCCGATACAACAGGGATCACAGCCTGTTACCCGAACCCGCTTGACCGGACGAAATACGTGGTGGTAAGAATCCGCGGAAAGGAAGTGGAAAAAGGTTTTTTTGACAACAGCGTGGATTATACCATTTACAGTTTTAATAAAAATACCGGATCAAACCGGATCCTCCTGCACGGGTTCTTCGACAAACATGCCGGGAACCGGTGGAAGTTTTCTGATTCTCTTTGTGTGTCAAATATCCGTAAACCAAAAGATTGCATCGGGGTTTGCAGTGCGCCGGAAAAGAAATTTTACCCGGAACATCCGGTCAGGATCCAGGCGCCGCTGTGGAAACGGGTCCAGGAAAGAGGGGAATATACACTTGGCACAGGTTCCTGCAGGTTCCCCTCCATCGCTGCCGATGACAGCGGAACAGCATGGGTTTCCTGGGAAGAGAACGGCGACATCCTGCTATCATCCGTTGACCGGAAAAACCCTCTACGCTTCGCTATCGAACATGACGGTTCGGATAGTTACAATCCGATCCTGGTCTTTTCAGGAGGAAAATTGTGGATCTTCTACCTCAACAACCGGGATGGATTTTACCGTTTGTACGGCTGCACGTTTGACGGATCCGTTTCATCAAATCCCATCCTGTTATCACAAAAGCTTCCCTGCGATGTGATTACACCCGCTGTCGTTTCATCAGGCGAAACCATTACCCTGGCATGGAGCTGCTGGAGGGCGAATCTCAGGTACCCTTTCTTTCGTAACATCCGGCATGGGCTCCCCGACAGCATCCAGCCGGTAAGGGTTGTCGCCAGCGCTTCCGTTCCCGGCTACATCAATGCCTGGTTTTTCAGTCTGGCCGTCGACACGACCGGAACCGCCTGGGGCGCCTGGAATCAACACTACCCGGCTACCCTGGGTGTATGCAGCGGAAACCTTGATGGCATTCCGGTCTCTGTAACACGGGTGTCGGACGACATGGAGGCATCCGAAAACGGGGGTTATCCGGGTGTGCTTACCGATGGTGATAACCGCCGGTGGGTGTTCTGGGAATCGTTCGCCTGGGATGTATTGGACGGTGACCGCCAGAAAATCTGCGGTGCCTGGTTTGACGATGTTTCCGGCACCTGGTCATCCCCGGTAACACTGCCTCTCGACCAGGAAACCTTTCTGAACCAGACTCCCCAGGCGGCAGCATTGCCCGGCGGACGCATCTGCGTGGCCTGGAGCGGCAGGACCAGGGGCAGCGACTGGGCCATCTATCTCGCAATCAGGGACCACAACGCCTGGACGGGTCCATTCCGGCTCACCTCCGGCCGGGAACCGGCAAGGGCGCCAAAGATCATAGCAACCCGGAAAAACGGGGTATGGATTGCTTGTCATTACGGCAAAGGAAAAAATATGAAGATCCGCATTTATAAAGTAGTGAAATGACAAAAACAGCATAAAAGAGGGGTTGGCAAACTTCAAGTGTCACCATAACAAATTTTTATGTAACTTTGCCTTGTTATGTTCCATTTGTAGTTTCCACTTCTAATCCGGCTAAAATGCGTTATGTTCTTCCACTACTTTTTTTTGCGATGTTCTTTTTCGGTTCCCACCAACCTGTATCAGCCCAGAATGATGTTCCCATCCATCCTACCCTTATCGGCAAGGGTACCTTCCTGGGGATAACACCTCCGCTCAGGGATCTTCCCGCACTTACCACGGCAGAAATTGCCACCATGAAACAAAATGCACTGGATAAGGCTGCACGTAAAAAAGAGAAAGAACTCCGCCTCTATCCTTTTGCCGCAACAGCCTTACCCAAGGGCCCAGATGCCGCATGGCAGCAAACGATGGGAAAATCGATGGACTCAAAAGCGCCGATCGTTAATTTCGAAGGGCAAACCACGACCTCTTTCCCTCCCGACTGCAATGGCAGCGTGGGCCCGAACCATTTTATGCAAACGGTTAATGTCACCTATTCAATTTACAACAAAACAGGCACCCTGATGGCGGGTCCCACTGCTTTAAATACACTTTTTACGGGAGTCCCGGGTGCCACATACAATGACGGGGATCCTATCGTGCTGTACGACAACCAGGCCGATCGCTGGCTGGTCGCGGAGTTCACTTTTGGCCAGACCAATGACTACATGCTGGTGGCTGTCTCCACGACAAATGACCCTACCGGCACCTGGTACAAGTATTCTTTCGATGTTGTTAACCAGCCCGATTATCCAAAATTCGGCATCTGGCAGGACGGGTATTATATGGGGATCAACAACACCAGCGGAAATGACACCTATGTTTTTGAACGGTCAAAAATGCTGCTCGGGCAGACTGCCCAAATGGTGGCATTTGATAATTCTTGGAGGCCCGGTACGGGTTTCCTGTGCGTCCCCCCGCTTGATAACGACGGACCTGCAGCTCCTGCAGGGTCGCCCGGGATGTTTATTGCCTTCAATGATGACGGCGTTGCCGGCGGATCAGATCAGCTCTGGATCTATAACCTCGCCGTAAACTGGACGACTCCTGCCTCTTCAACTTTTACCCGTACCCAGCAACTTGCTGTTACGGCTTTCGACAGCCAGTTTACCTCCACCTGGGATGATATCACGCAGCCAACTTCCCAAAAGCTTGACGGGGTGCCGCAGGTCATCATGAATGCCCCGCAGTACCGTAATTTTGGCACCTATCAAACCATCGTTTGCTGCCATACCGTGGATGTTGATGCAACCAACCACGCCGGGATCCGCTGGTATGAACTGAGGAAAACACCGCCTGCCACCACCTGGGTTGTCAGGCAGCAAGGCACCTATGCTCCCGATGTCAACTCGCGGTGGATGGGAAGCATCATGTTGAACGGCAGCGGGAAGATCGCCCTTGGATACTCTATTTCCAGTTCAACCCTCTACCCTGGGATCCGGTATTGCGGCCAGTCGGCCAGCGCATACGCCAGTGGAACGGGCGTCCTGGATATCGCGGAGCAGACCATTTTCACCGGGACTGTTGCACAAACAAGCTATAACCGCTGGGGTGACTACGCCCTGCTTTCCGTTGATCCAACCGATGATCAGACATTCTGGTTTTCAACGGAGTATGTTAAAACCGGGGGAACAACAAAGGGATCAAAAATCGCATCTTTCAAATTCAGCAATGACCCGGCAGTTATTACAATTGCGGCCTCGGCCGTTACCGGAACAACCGCCACTTTGAATGGTTCCGTGAACCCCAACGGGCTGGCGACAACTTACTATTTTCAGTGGGGAACAACTGTCAGCTATGGCAGCGTAACAACGACCACTTCGGCCGGAACCGGGACAACTGCTGTTGCCGTGAATGCAAACGTGACCGGTTTGACAGGCGGAACAATTTATCACTTCCGGCTGGTTGCTATCAATTCGGATGGCACTGCATATGGCAACGATCTGACATTCTCTCCGGGAGCGGCAGTGGTGACCACGACCGCTGCATCATCAGTCGCACTGACAACCGCCGTATCCGGCGGAAATGTCACCGCCGACGGTGGTTTAACCGTAACTGCCCGCGGGGTATGCTGGGCAACCACAGCCTCTCCGACCATTGCAGCCAGCCACACCACGGATGGCTCAGGCCTGGGAACCTTTACCAGTCCGATCACCGGGTTATCATCCAACACCTTGTACCACGTAAGGGCTTATGCGACAAATTCAAGCGGAACTTATTATGGCGACGATCTTACCTTCACGACCCTTTGCGGCATTGTAAGCACCTTCCCCTGGAACGAAGGGTTTGAGAACGGTGGAACGATTCCTTCCTGCTGGACGCAGTTGCAGGTGAATGCTTCGGGCATCAACTATGTTTTTATCACCGGGAGCGGCAACAGCAACCCTGCTGCCGCGCATGGCGGTACATACGATGCCTGTCTGAAGGATGTCACCACCGCTGATAATAAAACCATGCTGATCACGCCGACACTTAACCTTGGTTCGGTTGCCGGTCCCCAGTTAAAATTCTGGCACACCCAGGCCGTTTGGAGTGCCCGCCAGGACCAGCTGGAGGTATACTATAAAACTTCAGCCGCCGGAACGTGGACCCTGCTGACATCTTATACAACGAGTCTTACAGCCTGGACCCAGGTAACCATCAGTTTGCCAAATCCATCAAGTGATTATTACATTGCTTTCCAGGGAAATGCTAAATATGGCCGGGGCGTGTGCATCGATGATGTTGAAGTTTCAACTTCCTGCGCCACCACTGTGCCGGTAAGCGTTTCAATAGCTGCTTCTGTAAACCCCGTTTGCCAGGGCTCCGGTGTAACTTTCACAGCAACGCCCACAAACGGTGGAACAACGCCGGCGTACCAGTGGAAAGTCAACGGAACCAGTATTGCGGGTGCCACCAATGTCACTTATTCTTACGCACCTGCAAACAATGATGCCGTAACCTGTGTACTTACTTCAAACGCTTCCTGCATTACGGGCAACCCATCGACTTCTGCCCCGGTGACCATGTCGGTTACTGCGGGAGTGCCTGTCTCCGTTACGGTAAGTCCATCCATTAACCCGGTATGTGCCGGGACCACGGTCACATTTTCTGCAACCCCGGTGAACGGCGGCAACGCCCCAGCATACCAATGGAAAGTGAACGGGACAAATGTATCAGGTGCAACCAATGCCACCTATTCTTTCATCCCGGCCAACAACAATACTGTTGTTTGCGTTCTTTCATCGAATGCGGGATGCACAGCAGGCAGTCCTGCCAGCTCGGCACCTGTGACCATGACGGTCAACACCCCGGCTGCGGCAGGTATTTCCATCGTGTCATCCACAAACAATGTATGCGATGGCACTACGATATCATTTACAGCCACTCCGGCAAACGGAGGAGTAACTCCTGCTTTCCAATGGAAGGTGAACGGAACAAATACGGGGACGAACAGCCCCGCATTCAGTTATATTCCCGCCAACGGAGATATCGTTACCTGTGTGCTGACATCCGGTGAATCGTGTATTTCGGGAAACCCGGCAACATCGAACCCCGTGAACATAGTGATTAAACCCATACTTCCGGTCGGGGTAATTGTCACACCGTCTGCAAACCCCGAATGCGAAGACAACCTGGTAACATTCACTGCCACCCCGGTAAATGGTGGAGCAACTCCTTCTTACCAATGGAACGTCAATGGAAATCCAGCCGGATCGAATTCCCCGGGATTCTACACCTATCCCCTTAACAACGACGTGGTAACCTGTACTTTGACGGCAAGTGCGGGGTGTATCAGCGGCAATCCAGCAACATCGGCACCACTTTCAATGACCGTCAACCCATGGAAAACGCTCGGCATTTCAATTTCCGCTTCTGCCAACCCGGTTTGCGAAGGAACGAGTATGATGTTCACCGCAACACCGTCAAATGGTGAAACAGCCCCGGCTTACCAGTGGAAAGTCAATGGAACCATTGTACCAGGCGCTACCGCTGCCACCTATTCTTATACCCCGTCTGCCAATGATGCAGTAGCCTGTATCCTGAATTCGTACGGTTCATGCCTCACGAACAACACTGCAAATTCCAACATCATCAATGCAATCGTCAACCCGCTGCTGCCTGCAGGCATTTCAATTGCTGCTTCTGCCAACCCTGCTTCCCAGGGTACTCCGGTCACCTTTACGGCTGTTCCGGTCAATGGTGGATCCCTGCCTGCCTACCAGTGGATCGTCAACGGGGCCAATGCCGGAACCAACAGTAATTCATACACCTATGTTCCTGCAGACGGTGATGCTGTTTCCTGCATACTTACATCAGCAGAATCATGTGCAACAATGAATCCTGCGAATTCCAACAGCATCATCATGAGTGTATTTTCGATTCCGCTGACCGTTGAACTTCAAAATACAACCGTCACCGGAACCCAGTGCTTCAATGCTTTTCAAACGATCGTCGTTGCGGGGAATGGCACAACATTTATCGTTCCTGACGGTGCGTACGCCACCATGGTCGCCGGCCAGAACATCCGGTATTATCCCGGCACCGTGGTTGAACAGGGAGGATATTTGTACGCTTATATTGCCCCGGAAGGTCCCTGGTGCATGGCTCCTGCGATAGCTACAGCAGCTGATGGCACCGGAAAGCCGCAACAGGAAACTGAACAGCAGTTTTACAGGATCTATCCCAACCCGACGTCCGGCGTATTCATGCTTGAATTGAATGCATCCTATGCTTCTGAAAAATGTCTCATTGAGATTTACGACATGAAGGGAGGCAAAATGTTTTCAACGGAGCTGACGGGTGAACAGAAGCATGAATTTTCATTATCCGGCAAGCCCATCGGGATATACCTGGTCAGGGTTATCAGTGAAAAAAATTCAGGCACAACAAGAATTATCAAACAATAGTCTCCCTGGCTGAATTAAAAGAAATGTTAAAAATTCCATAAAAACTATTCCAACATGAAAAAAATCGGTTATACCCTGATTGCTGCGGTAATTGGTTTATCTGCGACGCAACTCTATTCCCAGAATCCAAACGAGTCTCAGAAGCCAACGCTGATTACCCGTTCCGAGAACATGATCGAGGTCCCGTCCATTGCTTCGCAGATCGCTGCCGGGACCTTTAAACCTGCTGTGAACGTGGTAAAAGAGTTTAACCCGAAACACTGGGGGCACAACACCTCCATCCCGGGAAAAGGATTGCCAAACGGCGACGACCCGTTATGGCAAAAACAGGCACAGGTGAACAAAACTCCCGGCAGGGCCCCCATCCTCAATTTTGAAGCTGCCAGCGCCACAGCAACCCCCACCGATCCAACCGGTGCGGTAGGGCCAAGCCATTTTCTGAATTCCTGGAACACCTCCTTCCGCATCTGGGACAAAACGGGAACTGCGCTCATTCCGGAGGCCTCACTTGGCACGGTTTTACCAGGAACGGCCGGAGACCCGATCGTCATATACGATCCTTTTGCAGACCGGTTCCTGATCACGGAATTTTACTCGAACGGGTTTGATGTCGCGATCAGCAAGGGACCAAACCCGGTTACCAGCGGCTGGTATGTTTATCGCTTCCCCACATCCTCATTCCCCGATTACCCGAAATTCTCCGTCTGGTCAGATGGTTATTACATTACAGCCAATAAGGACCAGGGATCTGCAAGTACCAGCCAGGTTGTTTTTGCCCTCGAAAGAGACAAGATGATCCTTGGCAATACCACTGCCCAGATGATCGGCTTTCCACTCACCGGGATCGTCACCAGCGGGTTTTACAGTCCGCTTGGGTTTAATGCCAACGGACCAACCATGCCGCCGGTTGGGAATGCACCCATCGTATATATGCAGGATGATTCCTGGGCCGGTGTTACCACTGATCATTTAAAAATCTGGTCGGTCAATGTAAACTGGACAACCCCCGCAGGTTCGACCATCTCAAGCCCCCAGATTCTCAATGTTGCCGCTTTCGACGGTTTGTTTGACTCAGGATCTTTCTCGAACCTGCCACAGCCTTCGGGCAGCGATATTGACGCGTTGCAGGCAACCATCATGTACATGGCCCAGTACCGGAGATTTCCCAGCTACAACACTGTTGTATTCAATTTTGTGGTTGACCTGGACAACCTTGATAACCATGCAGGGATCCGTTGGTACGAATTACGGCAAACCACCGATGGGGCGCCATGGACCATATACCAGGAAGGCACGTATGCACAACCCGGCGGGCATAGTGCTTTTTCGGGAAACATGTGCATGGATATCTACGGAAATATAGGACTGGCATATACAAGCGTAAGCACCACACTGAATCCTTCCCTGCGTTTCACCGGCAGGAATGCCTCCGATCCGCTTGGAACCATGACACTTGCCGAAAGTATTATTATCGACGGAACTTCGATTGACCCCTCATCCAGATACGGAGATTATGCGCAGATGACCATCGATCCTGTCGACGGAAGGACTTTCTGGTCGATCGGAGAATATTTTTCAGGAGGCAGGAAGAATAGGGCCAGTACTTTTCAGATAGCCCCCCCGACGCTTACCGCAATGTTCACAGGAACTCCTACCATCGTTTGCGCAGGCGGGACGGTGGTTTTCACCGATCAGTCGCTGGCTTCTCCCACATCATGGACATGGAGCTTCCCCGGGGGAACACCTTCAAGTTTCATCGGGCAGAATCCACCTGCCATTACATACAGTACAGCCGGCACTTATGATGTCACCCTTACCGTGTCGGACGGGTCTAACACCGATCCCGAGGTAAAAACCGGGTACATCACCGTTAAAAATGTGGTGGCCAATTTCACCGGCACACCAACTACGGTCGTGGTGGGAAACACAGTTACCTTCACCGACAATTCATCCTGTAGTCCTGTGTCGTGGGCCTGGTCGTTTCCCGGTGGCACGCCATCGTCGTACAACGGGCAAACCCCGCCGGCAATTACATACAGCACCGTAGGTACCTACGATGTTTCCCTGACAGTAACAAAACCATCGGGTTCCGACACCAAAACAAAAACCGGTTATATTACCGTGACTCCGCCGATATTCAACATCACGAATGGTTCAATTACAACCTGCACCGGCGACTTCTATGATACCGGAGGTTCAACGGGCGTATACATGGACAACGAAGTCATCACGGAAACTTTTTATCCCTCCACCCCCGGTGCCATGCTCCGTTTTAACTTTACCTCGTTCGTAACAGAATCAGGGTATGACACCCTGACGATCTATAACGGAATCAATTCTTCGGCACCGCTGATCGGGAAATATCACGGTTCATTAAGCCCGGGGATTGTCCTGGCGACAAATGCCTACGGGGCGCTAACGTTCCGGTTCCGTTCCGATGTCAGCCTTACTTATGCCGGATGGGCCGCAGCTATCAACTGTGTTACCGGCATTGTGGCCGATCCTGCCACTTTTACTGCCACCCCGGCCTCCACTTCACAGATAAACCTGGCCTGGTCAAAGAACGTCAGCAACAATGACGTCATGATCGTTTGGGCGCCCACAAATACCTTCGGCATACCTGTTGACGGAACCGTATATTCCACCGGGGGAACCGTAACAGGAGGAGGTACCGTTCTGTATCGCGGGAGCCTGGCAGCTTTCAACCACACATCCCTAAGTCAGAATACCGCATATTTTTACAAGGCATTCTCCTACAATGCCAGCAACGCCTATTCATCGGGATTTTCTGCCACAGCATCAACCCTGTGCGGGGTGGCTTCGCTGCCATTCGCCGAAAACTTCGCCACCGCAACCCTTCCGGGGTGCTGGACAAAACAAATATCCGGCACGGGAGCTGTCGACAAATGGACGGTTTCAAATACTGCAACCGCAGGGGGGGCAGCTTATGAGATGAAGTCAACCTACCAGAATATCAGCCCGGCTATCACCCGGCTGGTCACCCCTCCAATCAACACCACCGGAGTTTCGCAGCTAAACCTGAGCTTCAAGCATATGCTGGATGCCTATGGCACTGGCTGCACCCTGCGGATCCAGTCAAGCACGAACGGGACAACCTGGACCAACGAGGCGTGGTCCATTGCTTCAACGGCTGCCAACGTTGGCCCGGAAACAGTAAGTACGACGGTGCTCAGCAACCTGAACGCTCCAAATACCCTGATCGCATTTACCATTGAGGGGAACCTTTTCCAATATGACTACTGGTATGTGGATGCGGTTGCCATTACCTACACCTGCGGAACCACATATCCTGTGAGTGTTTCCATCGCTCCGTCGGCCAGCAATATCTGCCCCAACACCCCGGTTACATTTACGGCAACACCCGTCAACGGCGGAACTGTTCCTGCATACCAGTGGAAAGTGAACGGGACAAATGCCGGCACCGGCAGCACATCCTATTCCTATGTGCCCGTTAACAATGACATGGTGACATGTATCCTGACATCAAACTCCCTGTGTACAAGCGGAAACCCGGCCACTTCAAATTCGGTGACCATGACCGTGAACCCGATTGTTCCGGTTGGTGTATCGATCGCAGCATCGGCCAACCCGGTTTGCCAGGGTACAGGTGTAGAATTCACTGCAACGCCCTCAAATGGCGGAACAACTCCTGCCTACCAGTGGAAAATCAATGAAACCGCCATATCCGGCGCTACCAATGCCACGTATACTTACACCCCTGCCAACAATGATGTACTTACCTGTGTGCTGACCTCAAATGCTTCATGCATCACGGGCAACCCGGCGACCTCTGTCCCGTTAACCATGACAGTTAACCCGTTGCTCACTGCCGGCATTTCGATCACGCCTTCTGCAAATCCTGTGACTGCTGGAACTTCTGTAACTTTTATGGCTACAACGGTAAACGGAGGTGGCACGCCTGCTTACCAATGGATGGTGAATGGAACCAACACCGGAACAAACAGCGATACGTACAGTTATGTTCCTGCCGATGGCGACCTGGTTACCTGCATGTTAACATCAAGCTGGGAATGTGTTTCGGGAAATCCTGCCACCTCAAATTCCGTATTGATGATCGTGAACACTGTTCCGGGTACCAGGATTGTAAGTGACATTACGATCACAGGAACCCAGTGTTTTGATGCACTTCAGACCATCGAGGTTGCAGGCAACGGGACTTCATTTATCGTTCCGAACGGGAGTTATGCCACGATGGTTGCAGGACAGAATATTCTCTTTTATCCTGGGACCTATGTTGAAGAAGGCGGATATTTATATGGCTATATTGCGCCTGTAGGACCATGGTGCATGGCACCGTCAATTGCAACAGCAACGGGAGGTACAAATGGACCTCCATCGGCAATGGACCAGTCGTTTTACAGGATCTATCCCAATCCGACAACCGGTAAATTTATGTTTGAAATCAATTCAGCGGAAAACACCGAAAAATACGTCGTCGAAATTTACGATATGAAGGGACAAAAGATTTTCTCAAGTGATTTGACTGACGTCCGGAAACACGAATTTTCATTGACAGGCAAACCGGCAGGGATCTACCTGATCCGTGTTATCAATGAAAAGAACCCGGGAACTGTCAGGATTATCAAACAAAACTAAATATTATCACCCGATTGTTTAACCGTCAAAAAACAAACAAAATCAACTATTTACAACATTGATCCCTGCGCTATGAAAAAAAACCTGCATTATCTCTGTTTAATGGCTTTTCTACTTACCTTTTCGGTTGGATTTGCCCAGCAAAAAAACAATGTGCCTGTCAAAAAAAGTGTTTTTGACCAGTTGGATCCACGGGTCGACAACATGGATTACTGGATGAAAATGGCTGAAAAGGGGCTGACCCCATACAACCCGCAAGTCCAGATTGCACCGGCCATTTTCAAGGGCACCAGGATTGTTTCGCGTGGCGTCAAAACCGCCAACTCCCCGGATATTCCGGTTACCAACCTCACCGATGTGACTGAAAGTGAAAATTCCGTATTTGTCGACCCGAACAATGCAGATTACATCTTAAATTCGAACAATTCAACCACGTGGAGCGGCGGTTCGGTAGGATCGGTGCTGGGCGCAAACTATTTCCAATCCTCCAATGCCGGTATCGGCTGGGTTGGTTCTTCGGGCGGCGCAGGCGGAACAAATCGCGGGGATCCTACTACTGCAATTGGTCTGAATGGCCGTGAATATGTGAACTTCATCAACAGTTCAAGCGGCCAGGGTGTCGCTTATTCCGACGACGGAACCACATGGGCGACTGCATCCATCGCGCCAAATCCCGGGACGCTCGCAGATAAGAACCATATGTGGATCGACAATAAAAGTACCAGCCCCTATGAAGGCAATCTTTATACGGCATGGACCGACTTTGGCGGCACCAACAATTACCAGGTACTGTTATCCCGTTCAACAAACGACGGGCTCACATGGTCAACAAAAACGCCCATCTCGGGGAGTATCTCCACCTTTAACCACGGCGTCAACCTTCAGACTGGCCCAAACGGCGAGGTCTATGCGATCTGGGCAACCTACCCGGTTTCCGGCCTTACCGAAGATGGTATCGGGTTTACCAAATCCCTGGATGGCGGGGCAACTTTCAGTACTGCAGCCAAAATTATTTCAAACATCAGGGGAATCCGTGAAACCGGCGTATTGAAAGGTATGCGGGTGAATTCCTTCCCGGTTATGGCCGTCGATATCAGCGGGGGTCCCAACAATGGAAACATCTATGTAGCCTGGTCAAATATCGGTTACCCCGGTACAAATACAGGCACCAATAAAAGCGCCTATATCATCCGGTCATCCAATGGCGGAACAACCTGGTCGGCCCCGGTCAGGATAAACCAGGGACCCAATGTAGATGGTAAGGAATCTTATTTCCCCTGGATCAGTTGTGATCCTGTTACCGGGGTCCTCACTGCCGTATTCTATGATGACAGGAATGTTTCCAGCACCCAGTGTGAAGTTTATTCAGCGTATTCGACCGATGCCGGCAATACATGGACCGATTTCCTGGTAAGCGACGTGGCCTTTACCCCTGCCGCCATTCCCGGCCTCGCCAGCAGCTACATGGGCGATTACCTCGGGATTACATCAAAAGGCGGAAAAGTATATCCTTGCTGGACCGATAACCGGGGCGGTGTATATATGACCTACGTTTCACCGTTTGAGCTGGGGCTGAATGCCGATTTTGTATCGTTAAACACCACTGTTTGCTCGGGTTCGGGAATTACCTTCTCGGATGTTTCAACCGGTCCGCCAACATCGTGGACATGGAGTTTCCCGGGAGGATCACCCGCCACTTTTGTCGGAAAAACTCCCCCGGCAATCACTTACAGTACAGCCGGTACCTATGATGTATCCCTCACGGTATCTGATGGCGTAACAACCGACACTGAAACCAAGACAGGATTCATCACCGTCAAGAATGTGATTGCCGGTTTCACAGGCACACCCACAACGGTCGTGGTGGGAAATACGGTTACCTTCACCGACAATTCATCCTGCAGTCCTGTGTCGTGGGCCTGGTCATTCCCCGGCGGCACGCCATCGTCCTACAACGGGCAAACCCCGCCGGCAATTACATACAACACCCTTGGCACCTACAACGTGTCCCTGACAGTAACGAAACCATCGGGTTCCGACACCAAAACAAAAACCGGTTATATTACCGTTACACCGCCGATATTCAACATTGCCAGCGGATCTGTTACAACCTGTACCGGCGACTTCTACGATACCGGCGGCCCGACAGGCATATACATGGACAACGAAGTCATCACGGAAACTTTTTATCCCTCCACCCCCGGGGCCATGCTCCGTTTTAACTTTACCTCGTTCGTAACAGAATCAGGGTATGACACCCTGACGATCTATAACGGGATCAATTCTTCGGCACCGCTGATCGGGAAATATCACGGTTCATTAAGCCCGGGGATTGTCCTGGCGACAAATGCTTACGGGGCGCTAACGTTCCGGTTCCGCTCCGACGTCAGTCTCACCTACGATGGATGGGCCGCCTCCATCAGCTGTGTTACCGGTATCGTAGCCGATCCTGCCGCTTTTACTGCCACCACTGCCTCCACTTCACAGATAAACCTGGGATGGACAAAGAACGTCAGCAACAATGACGTCATGATTGTCTGGGCGCCGACAAATACCTTTGGCGTTCCTGTTAATGGTACCGTGTATTCAACCGGGGGAACAATTACAGGAGGAGGAACCGTTCTGTATCGCGGGAGCCTGGCTGCTTTCAACCACACATCCCTCAGTCAGAATACCGCATATTTTTACAAGGCATTCTCTTACGATGCAGGCAATTCCTATTCATCGGGGTTATCCGCCACGGCAACAACCCTGTGCGGGGTGGCTTCGCTGCCATTCGCCGAAAACTTTGCCACTGCTACCCTTCCGGGATGCTGGACAAAACAAATATCCGGCACGGGAGCTGTCGACAAATGGACGGTTTCAAATACTGCAATCGCAGGGGGGGCTGCCTATGAGATGAAATCAACCTATCAGAATATCAGCCCGGCTATCACCCGGCTGGTCACCCCTCCAATCAATACCACCGGAGTTTCGCAGCTCAACCTGAGCTTCAAACATATGCTGGATGCCTATGGCACCGGTTGCACCCTGAGGATCCAGTCAAGCACGAACGGGACCACCTGGACCAACGAGGCGTGGTCCATTGCTTCCACGGCTGCCAACGTAGGCCCGGAAACAGTAAGTACGACGGTGCTCAGCAACCTGAACTCTACAAATACCCTGATCGCATTTACCATTGAGGGGAACCTTTTCCAATATGACTACTGGTATGTAGATGCGGTTGCCATTACCTACACCTGCGGAACCACATATCCTGTGAGTGTTTCCATCTCTCCGTCGGCCAGCAACATCTGCCCCAACACCCCGGTTACATTTACGGCAACACCCGTCAACGGCGGAACAATCCCGGCTTACCAGTGGAAAGTGAACGGAACAAATGCCGGCACCGGCAGCACATCCTATTCCTATGTGCCCGTTAACAATGACATGGTGACATGTATCCTGACATCAAACTCCCTGTGTACAAGCGGAAATCCGGCCACCTCAAATACGGTGACCATGACCGTGAACCCGATTGTTCCGGTTGGTGTATCGATCGCAGCATCGGCCAACCCGGTTGGCGAAGGAACTCCTGTAACATTCACTGCGTCCCCGGTCAACGGGGGGGCAACGCCTTCATACCAGTGGCAGGTAAACAATACCAATGCCGGGTCAAACCAGGATTCCTATTCCTATACCCCGGTAAACGGTGATGTGGTTAAATGTATTTTAACCTCAAGCGCAAGCTGCACAACGGGAAATCCGGCCACTTCAAATACCATATCGATGACCGTGAACAACATTCCAGGCATCCGGAACCTTAACGACATTACAATTACCGGCACCCAGTGCTTTGACGCTTCCCAGACCATTTCCGTGGCAGGCAACGGAACCACCTTTACCGTTCAGAACGGGGGCAGTTCCACCATGGTTGCCGGTCAGAATATCATCTTTTATCCGGGAACCACGGTCGACCCGGGAGGTTACCTGCTTGGGTATATCGCCCCCGGCGGACCCTACTGCATCGGACCTGCTAAATCAGCCATTGTTGCGGCAACCTCCGAAAATGGCATGAAACCTGAAAAACCCTTCTTCCGTGTCTATCCAAATCCAACTTCCGGGACTTTCACCCTGGCGCTGAACGGGTACGTTCCTGCAGAAAAAACCAGTGTTGAGATTTATGACATGAAAGGCGAAAAAATCATATCCGCCGAGATCATCGATGAGATGTTGCAGGAATTTTCGCTTTCCGGAAGACCGGTGGGCATCTACCTGGTCCGGGTCATCAGTGAAAGAAGCTCAGGAACCACACGGATTATAAAACAATAACAGTCATGCCATACTGGCACCAACATAATCCAACACTTCCCAAACCTTATGAAGAAACGCAGAAGTTTCCTCTGTTTGACTGTTTTGCTTCTCGTTTTTTCGATTGGTTTTGCACAACAGCCCGGTAGTAGTCTCTTAAAAAAAAGGATTATTGACCAGGTAGATAACCGGGTGGACAACCTGAACTACTGGATGAAAATGGCCGGAAAAGGACTTACCCCCTATAATCCTCCAGTTCAATTGGTGCCTGCTGTTTTCAAAGGCGACAGGATTATTGCAAGGGGAGTCAAAACCGCCAATTCGCCCGACATCCCGGTTACCGGTCTCGCGAATGTAACCGAAAGTGAGAACTCCCTTTTTGTCGACCCGGATAATGCCGATCACCTGCTGAATTCCAACAACTCTACTTCATGGACCGGCAGCGCATATGGTACCATTTACGGCGCAAACTATTTCAAGTCGTCCAACTCCGGAATCGGCTGGAGCGGCAGCCAGTACGGAGCGGGCGGGACCAACGGCGGGGACCCGGCTGCTGCTATCGGGTTGAACGGACGCGAATATGTAAACTTCATCAACATCGCAAACGGGCAGGGTATCGCCTATTCCGACAATGGAACTTCCTGGACATCATCTGCTGTAGCACCAAATCCCGGGGACCTTTGCGATAAAAACCACATGTGGATCGACAACAAAAGCACCAGTCCTTACGAAGGCAATCTTTATGTGGCCTGGACTGACTTTGGCGGCACCGATGATTCCGAAATAAAAATTTCCCGATCCATTGATAATGGGATTGGCTGGAGTGCTCCATTATGTATCAGTACAGCTGTAAACGCCGGCAATCTCAACCAGGGTGTCAACCTTCAGACGGGGCCTGGCGGGGAGGTTTATGCCGCCTGGGCAATTTATGACAGCTGGCCGGCAGATGAAAAAGCCATCGGATTTGCCAAATCAAATGACGGAGGTGTCAGCTATTCTGCAGCAACCAGGGTTGTTTCCAATATAAGGGGAATCAGAAAAACGGCTGTGTCCAAAAATCACAGGGTAAATTCCTATCCGGTCATGGCAGTCGATATCAGCGGCGGTCCAAACAACGGCAACATTTATATTGTATGGACAAATACCGGCTCCCCCGGGATCAATACCGGCACAAACAAAAGTGTTTACCTGGTAAGATCAACAAATGGAGGTGCCACCTGGTCCACCCCTGTACGCGTTAACCAGGGAGCCAATGTGGCAGGCAGGGAAGCCTACTTTCCCTGGATCAGTTGCGATCCTGAAACCGGGGTGCTGAGCGTGGTGTTTTATGATGACAGGAATGTTTCCGCCACCCAATGTGAGGTTTTCACAGCCTGTTCCTCCGATGCCGGAACTACATGGACCGACTTCAAGGTGAGTGACGTGGCTTTCACCCCGGCCGCTATTCCGGGTCTCGCTGATGGATATATGGGTGATTATCTAGGCATTACCTCAAAAGGCGGAAAAGTCTATCCATGCTGGACAGATAACAGGGGAGGTGCATATATGACCTATGTCTCCCCGTTTGAGCTGGGCCCGAATGCCCGGTTTTCTGCCAGCCAAACAAAAATATGCTCCGGTTCGGGAGTCACCTTTGAAAATTTATCAACCGGGTATCCAACCTCATGGACCTGGGATTTCCCCGGTGGCACACCATCCGCATTTGTCGGCAAGGACCCGCCGGTGATCACTTATGAAATCCCGGGCACATATAATGTTTCCCTCACTGTATCCGATGGGGTAACCGAGGATACGGAAACCAAAACCGGTTACCTCACCGTGAAAAATGTGATTGCAGGATTCTCAGGGACACCGGTCTCCATTCCGGGTGAAAATTCCGTAACGTACACCGATAACTCTTCCTGCAGCCCGGATGCATGGATGTGGTCCTTCCCGGGAGGAACCCCGTCATCCTTTGCCGGCCGGTATCCTCTGCCGGTAACCTATCTTACTCCCGGAACCTATGACGTTACGCTCATCGTGACAAAACAGGGCGGATCTGACACCCTGGCCCGGACCGGGTATATCACGGTCACTCCCCCGGTATTTAACATTTCGAATGGTACAGTTACCACGTGTTCCGGCACTTTTTATGATACCGGTGGCCCCACAGGCAATTACCTGAACAGTGAAACATATACCGAAACATTTTACCCCTCCACGGCCGGGTCAAAGATCCGGTTTGCTTTTTCTTCGTTCACAACGGAATTGAACCGGGATACGCTTACAATTTACAATGGCGTAAATAGCGCTGCACCCGTCATCGGCAAATATCACGGCACCGCCGGCCCCGGAACAGTCACGGCATCCAACGCCGCGGGAGCGCTGACTTTCCGTTTTCATTCCGACGGCAGCATTACCAAAACGGGATGGGTGGCAGCGGTCAGCTGCTATATTGCCACGAATCCCCCGTCAGCCGATTTTTCAGCGTCCTCAACGAATCCGCTGATCATGCAAACGGTCACTTTGAGCGACCTGTCGGGAAACTATCCAGCCTCATGGTCATGGTCATTCAGCCCTGCAAGTGTTACGTTTGTGGGCGGAACAACTTCATCGTCCCAAAATCCGCTGGTGCAGTTCAATGCGCCCGTTCCCTATACGGTTGTGTTAACGTCTGCCAATGCAATGGGGGCCAACACGATGACAAAAACGAATTATATAAATGCAACCACCTGTACCATTTCTGCTTTTCCCTGGACAGAAGGTTTTGAGAACGGAGGCTACATTCCCACCTGCTGGTCGCAGGAAAAGGTAAACAATTCAGGCCTCAGCTGGATCTTTGTTGCCGGCAATGGCATCAGCAATCCGGCAACAGCCCATGGCGGCACCCATAATGCATGTTTAAAGGACAACTCTTCGGCCGACAACAAAACAAGGCTGATCACACCTGCGCTGAACCTGCTATCCGTCAGCGACCCCCAGCTCACCTTCTGGCATACACAATCGGCTTGGTATGGCTCCCAGGATTTGCTTTCCGTTTTTTACAGGACCTCCGCCAGCGGCACATGGACCCTGCTGGCATCCTATACCGGCACGATTCCCTCATGGACACGTGAGACGATTGCACTGCCGGGTGTCTCCGGTGACTATTACATCGCTTTTGAAGGAAATGCCAGATGGGGACACGGCATCTGCCTTGATGATGTCGCGGTCAATATTCCCGACAGCCGGGTATTGCAGAACATCGTGGTTACAGATCCCGGCTGTTTTGATGCAGCCCAGACCATTTCCGTGGCAGGCAGCGGAACCACCTTTATTGTTCAGGACGGGGGAAGCGCCACCATGGTTGCAGGTCAGAATATCATCTTTTATCCCGGAACGACAGTCATCCCAGGCGGTTACCTGCTTGGGTACATCGCCCCCGGCGGACCTTACTGTGTCGGACCTGCCAGATCAGCCATTGTTGCGGCAACCTCCGAAAATGGCACGAAACCTGAAAAACCCTTCTTCCGTGTCTATCCTAATCCAACCACAGGGACTTTCACCCTGGCGCTGAACGGGTACGTTCCTGCTGAAAAAACCAGTGTGGTCATCAATAACACGAAGGGGGAAACAATTATTTCCACTGGATTCACTGATGAGATGAAACACGATTTCTCCCTGGAGGGAAAACCCTCAGGGTTGTACCTGATCAGGGTGGTTTCGGGAAGCCGGCACGGTTCATCCAGAATTGTAAAAATTGACTGAGGCAGGAAATCTCCTTCTTTGTGTTGCGCACAGGAGAACTGTGTGACAGTTCCAGATTATATCCCTTCAGGATTTGGTGTCCTTGTGATTCCCCCCGTGCGTTTTCGCACATATACGCGATTATTTTAGTTTAAGGGCGGCCTCAATCTGATGTCGTCAGCCTGAATAATTTCCGATTTGAAAATAAATAATTTCTTTTGCTTTCATTGTTAGCCGAATAACATCTTCTTCTGGCACAATTCTTTTTTTCTCTCTTTCCGGCCCATATGTTGCAATGAGAAATACCGGAAGGCCCTTACCTGGTGTTTATCTTAGCATGAGCCTTAACAACTCATAATAATCCCTTGAAGAATTTGCTTTCAACTCCGACTCGTGTACCTGCAGTGATTTATTCGAAAGAATATTCATTGCCGTTTTTTCCAGTGGTACGAAAGTGCCAACTCAAACTGCTACATTATGAAGGCTCTTCTTATATCCCTGTGTGCCGTACTGTTATTCCCGGCATATCCATGTTATTCTCAAACCATCCTCCAGGCTGATTCCCTCAGGGCAATTGCCATCAGGGAAACAAGGAATTACCAGGTCAAAAAATCCGGGGCAGTGGCATGGGCCGGGCGCAATGGCTATCCGGTCAAAGCAGAGACCGGGGGATCATCCCTCGAAATCCAGTACATCGATGCTTACGGGCGCCCTCAATACTATAAAACCGACAATTCTAATGCTGCAGCAACTATTTCAACAGGCCAGGTTTATCCTGGTGGCGGGGCAGGATTAAATTTAACAGGTGCAGGAATATCTGTACGGGAATGGGATGCAGGGAGCGTATTGTCCACCCACCAGGAGTTTGACACAAGGGTAACCGTGGTTGATGGCGTCGCCACGAATATTCATTCAACCCATGTTGCCGGAACCATCATGGCCTCGGGAATTGCTGCAGGTGCAAAAGGAATGGCATTCAATGCAGGTTTACGCTCCTTCGATTGGAATTCCGATATTGCTGAAATGGCCACCGAAGCTATTTCCGGTGCGCTGATAAGCAATCACTCCTATGGATATACCCGGGGTTGGTGCGGAGCAACCTGGTATGGAAACCCGGGCATCAGCAACCAGGAAGATTATCTGTTTGGATTTTATGACTATCATGCCATGCAATGGGACCAGGTCGCGTGGAATGCACCTTACCTGTTAATCTGCAAATCGGCGGGCAATGATCGTGGCGAATCAGGAACCGGGCATCCTGCCGACGGGCCCTATGATTGCATCGATCAGCAGGGTGTCGCTAAAAACATCCTGACTGTGGGTGCTGTCGATGACATTCCGGGAGGCTATCTCTGTTCAACGGATGTGAAGCAAACACATACAGGCTTCAGTTCCTGGGGCCCGGCTGATGACGGAAGGATTAAACCGGATATTGTTGCCAACGGAGAAGCCCTTTATTCGACCTCTAGTGCGGGCAGCACCAGCTATGCAACCATGAGCGGTACATCAATGGCAACGCCATCAGTGGCCGGATCTCTCGCATTGTTACAACAATATTATTTCTCCCTGCGGGGAAAATACCTGCGTTCGGCCACATTAAAGGCGCTGGTTATCCACACGGCGGATGAAGCCGGTCCCGCGATGGGACCTGATTATATGTTCGGATGGGGTTTGATGAACACAAAAAAAGCTGCACTGAAAATTTCAGATAATCAAACGGAGGATATCATAAGGGAATTAACCCTGAACAACGGAAGCATCTATACCCGGGAAGTAACGGCCCTGGGATGCGGACCCTTAAAAGTCACCATTGTATGGACCGACCAGCCCGGGGTTCCGGTTGCAGCCTCACTCGATCCGGTAACCCCCATGCTGAAAAATGACCTTGATATACGGATTACATCCTCGGGAATCACTTGCTATCCATGGAAACTCGACCGTAATAACCCTGGAAACCCTGCAACAAACGTAACGAAAAATGATGTTGACAACACAGAGGTCGTCTACATTGAAAACCCGGTACAGGGAGCCTCCTATACGATAACCGTTAACCATAAGGGTACATTAACCGGGGGATCCCAGGCATTCGCGATGGTCCTCAGCGGGATTTTGACAACCGTATCCCCGGTATCTGATTTTGTGGCAGATAACACCAACCCGCCCATCGGGACAGGGATCGGTTTAAACGATGTTTCATGCAATGCCCCCACCACATGGGAGTGGAGTTTTTCTCCTTCAACAGTGGCCTATCTTTTAGGAACAACCTCATCGTCCCGGGATCCTCATGTTCAGTTTACTGCTCCGGGGTCTTATTCCGTCACCCTTGCAACAACCAATGCATATGGCAGCGATGCAGAAACCAAGACAAATTATATTGAGGTCGTAAACTGCAATATTATGGCGCTGCCGTATGCCGAAAGTTTCTCCGGGGGCACTTTCCCGGTCTGCTGGACGCAGGTGGATCACCAGGGCACAGGGCATGTCTGGAAAGTTGGAACGACGACAGGGCAGAGCCCGAATCCTGCACTGACGGGAACCTATGCCTATCTTGACTGCAATAGCTTTGGAAACAGTGGTGCACAAAACGCTGACCTGATCACACCAACCATGAACCTTTCGGGCTATACCGGGATCACCTTGCAGTTTGATCATTATTTCAAGGGCTATTCCGGTTCGTCAGGTACTTTATCATACAGCATCAACAACGGTGTGTCATGGATACAAATACAGCAGTTTACAACCACCTCGGCGACAAACCCGGTGACTTTCAGCCAGTTAATTGAGGCGCTGTCAGGCCAGCCACAGGTAAAATTTAAATGGAACTATACGAGCACCAATGGGTGGTACTGGGGTATCGACAACATCCTGGTTACCGGAAATGGTGTTCCGATCGTCCTGAACATCAATAGCCCCACCCCTGAGGGTACCCAGTGTTTTGATGCTACCGAAACCATCCTTGTGGCCGGAAACGATGCTACATTTACCATTGCAAACGGGGAAAGCGCGGAAATGATAGCGGGCCAGAACATTCGTTTTTATCCCGGAACCCTGGTTGAACCAGGAGGCTATCTCCATGCATCTATCGCCCCGGGTGGCCCCTATTGCCCCATGCAATCAAAACCATCCGCTGTTGCAGAAAACAGTGAAAATATCCCGGGCCCGGAGAGATCTTTTTTCAGTGTATATCCAAACCCAACCACCGGCAAATTTACCCTGGAGCTGAATGGATATAATCCTTCCGAGAAAACCGGGGTGGAAATTTATAATTTGAACGGTAAGAAAATCATATCCGTTTCGTTTACGGACCAGGAGAAATATGAATTCTGCCTTGGAGGTATCCCTTCCGGGTTATACCTGGTCAGGGTAATTTCTGCCAGCCGCAAAGGTTCTTGCCTGGTTGCGAAAACAGAGTAATTACCGGGATTTATTTATCGCCCTGACATCTGTTGATTAAATCTGTAACTTTGAGGTCTTCATAAGACTATTTCAACTTTTATTGTTATGAACACCCCCGACCTCTTTTCCCGGATCCTCAGGCTCTTTTTGACAAAGCCCCTTCTTCCTGTTGCGGTTTATCACAAGTTGACCGGGGTACCTGTAATCGCTAATGCTAACTAAATAATCAAAAGACGAATGAAACTGAGAATCACCCTCATTTTAATTGCCGGTTTTATTTCCGGTTTGCTGCTGCACGGACAGGAAATCCCTGACATGCTAAAAAAGAGGAATGAAATATATTTCACTTTCCAGGTAAAAAACACTTCTGAGATCAACACCCTCACCAACCTTATTTCCATTGACAATGTGAAGGGCAGCCAGGTATGGGCGTATGCCAACATCCCGCAGTACCTGAAATTCATGAAACTTGGCTATGACATCACCCTGTTGCCTCCCCCCGGTGATGCGCAAGGCATCGTAATGAACGACCATATAGTGCTAAGTCCTTTGACAACCTGGAATTTCTACCCGACCTACAGTGCCTATGAGAGCCTGATGATCCAGTTCCAGACAATGTATCCGGGCATCTGCAACCTCGATACGATCACCACGCTGGCAAGCGGAAGGCGATTGCTGGTTCTGAAAATTTCCGATAATGTGGCCACCGATGAGAGCGAACCCGAGTTTTTATATACATCTTCCATCCATGGAGATGAAACGACCGGTTATGTGCTGATGCTTCATCTTGCAGACTATCTTCTTTCGAATTACGGCACCAATGCGGAAGTTACCGACATGGTCAACAATATGGAGATCTATATTTGTCCGCTGGCCAATCCTGACGGCACGTATGCCGGCGGGAACAACAGCGTAAGCCTTGCAACCCGTTATAACAGCAATGGCGTTGACCTGAACCGGAATTACCCGGATTTTATTGGCGGGCAGCATCCTGATGGCAATGCCTGGCAACCTGAAACCGTTGCCTTTATGAATTTCGCATCACTGCACCATTTTGTCGGAGCCTGCAATTTCCACGGGGGAGTAGAAGTGGTCAATTATCCCTGGGATGCCATGGCAACCCTCCATCCTGATGACACCTGGTACCAATACATTTCACGTGAGTATGCCGACACCGTTCACATCCACGCACCAACTGGTTACATGACCTACCTGAACAACGGAATAACCAATGGGTATGCTTGGTACCTGGTTTACGGAGGCCGGCAGGATTGGATGAATAACTATCAGCACTGCCGTGAGATTACAGCTGAAATTTCCAACACCAAATTATTGGCAGCCAATCTGCTGGAACCTCACTGGACCTACAACTGGCGTTCCTTCATCCTTCTGCTCAAAGAATCAAAGTATGGTATCCAGGGGATCATCACCGACCAAACAACCGGAAACCCTGTGGCTGCAAAAGTATTCATCACCGGACATGATGCCAGCAATTCAGAAGTTTATTCCTCTGCCAACCCTGGCGATTACCATCGGCCCGTGAAAGCAGGGACTTATACGCTGGAGATCTCGGCTCCCTGCTACCAGACCCAGACCATCACCGGGGTTACTGTATCAGACCATGCCACGCTAACATTGAATATCCAGCTTGTTCCCGGACCTTCTGCAGCAGTGACGACTACTGCCGTGACGCTGATAACTTCTTCCGGTGCAACATCGGGAGGAAATGTGACATGCACAGGAAGCACCGCGGTAACGGCAAGAGGCGTTTGCTGGGGTACCTCGGCAAGCCCCCAGGTGACAGGCAGCCATACTACAAACGGATCAGGACCGGGAATTTTTACCAGCCAACTCACGGGATTATCACCCAGTACCCTTTATTATGTCAGGGCATATGCAACCAACTCATCAGGGACTTACTATGGCAGCGACATTCAATTCACCACCACCTGCAGCGGGACCATCACGGCTTTCCCCTGGAATGAAGGCTTTGAGAATGGCGGTGTAATTCCAGGTTGCTGGACACAGGAGATGGTGAACGCTTCAGGGATCAGCTGGACTTTTATCGCAGGCAGCGGCAACAGCCATCCGGCGGGCGCCCACGGCGGAACATTAAACGCTTGTCTCAAGGACGTCACCCCCGCAGATAACAAGACTCGCCTGATCACACCCCCATTGAATCTCACATTTGTTTCGAGTCCTCAGCTCAAATTCTGGCACACGCAGGCAGTCTGGTCGGGAGACCAGGATCAGCTTACCGTTTTTTATAAGACATCTTCCGGTGGCACATGGACACCGATAGGGACCTACACCGCCAGTATCACTGCCTGGACACTCGAAACCATCATCCTGCCGAACCCGTCGGGGGAGTATTATATTGCTTTTGAAGGCAATGCAAAGTACGGCTATGGCGTTTGTGTCGACGATGTCCAGGTTTCAACTTCCTGCGCCTCAACGGTCCCGGTCAGTGTTTCGATTGCAGCTTCTGCAAACCCGGTATGTCAGGGCAGTACAGTTACTTTTACAGCGACCCCCGCAAACGGCGGAACAACTCCGGCTTACCAGTGGAAAGTCAATGGAACAAATGTTTCAGGTGCATCCAGTGTTTCGTACGTTTATGCCCCGGCCACCAATGACCAGGTCACCTGTGTGCTCACTTCAAATGCCTCATGTATTACAGGAAACCCGGCAACATCAAACACCATAACCATGACTGTTACTCCGGTCCTTCCGGTCAGCGTTTCGATAACTGCCTCAGGAAACCCGGTCTGCGCGGGCACTTCCGTTACGTTTAACCCCGCACCGGTCAATGGAGGAACCCCTTCTTACCAGTGGTTTAAAAACACCCTCGCCGTTGGCACAGGTGCTGCATACACATGCATCCCGGTGAATGGCGACCAGGTATATGCAATCATGACCTCAAGCCTGGCCTGTAAAACAGGAAGTCCTGCCACATCCAATACCCTGACCATCATGGTAAATGCCGTGCTGCCTGTGGAAGTTACGATTTCGGCAAATGCCAACCCGGTCCCTTCAGGTCTGCCGGTTA
The DNA here is from genome assembly GCA_026391835.1 of Bacteroidota bacterium. Lineage (GTDB taxonomy): Bacteria > Bacteroidota > Bacteroidia > Bacteroidales > FEN-979 > CAIVAT01. The sequence continues at coordinate 49,175 of JAPLDF010000009.1, read as the reverse complement.
CTTTTACAGCCAGCCCGGTAAACGGGGGAGCATTTCCCTCCTACCAATGGAAGGTAAACGATGGAAACACCGGTACAGACAGCCCTGTTTACACTTATATTCCGGCCAATGGCGATGTGGTTTCCTGTCTGCTGAACTCGGATGCCAACTGTGCAACCGGAAATCCTGCAGTTTCCAACCAGGTGACCATGGTGGTGAATGACATCCCGGCTGCAATTGATATTCAAAACCTCACCATTGCGGACGTCCAGTGTTTCAATGCCACCCAGACAATCACCGTGGCTGGAAACGGAACTACCTTTACCGTTTCAACTGGAGGAAGTGCAACCATGATTGCAGGCCAGAATATCATTTACCTCCCGGGTACAGTAGTCGACCCGGGCGGATATATGTACGGTTATATCACTGCCGAAGGCCTCTATTGCAACACCCAGGCCCATGCAATCGTTTCAGCCCATCCCGGTAAAAGTGAATTGTTATCATCGGGAGAACAACCGTTTTTCAAAATCTACCCGAATCCAACCTGCGGGGTGTTTTCCATTGAGTTTTCCGGGGTGGGTCAGTCAGAAGAAATCGGGGTGGAAATCTATGGGATGAGGGGCGAGAAAGTGTTATCGGCCTCCCTCACCGGGGAGCAGAAACACCGGTTTTCGCTTGCCGGCAAAGCGGAAGGAATCTACCTGGTACGTGTCATCTCGGCGAAAGGGTCAGCAGCCACAAGGATAATCAAACAAGACTAATCACATTTTCCTGGAATAAGGAGAAGTTTCCACCTCCTTAATCATCAATCCGGACTAACCATTTTATCCGAAAGTTTGTCCGGAATGGTTCGCAAAACGGGTGACGACATCGCCCCGATGGCGTATGTTCATCCAAGAAAATATGACATGCCATAAATTACATAACATTTATATATCTTTTTATTTATAATTTACATAAATAAAGGTATTGTTCCTCTGCGCGACTGAGCTAAATCTGACAAAAACACACCAGCCGGCGGCGTGTTCCCATCACGCCATATGTATTTGCTTATGTGTTGATATTGCTGCATTTATAATTTATTCCCTTTCAAATTGGTTGTGGTTTCCCATAAAGCGCTTTTATGGATTCCACATATTGTTTCACATAAAATGACCATGTACTTTTGAGTATGATGCCTGAATCAATTTTGGTTTAAACAAATCTGTTATTCTTAATTGTTCAACTTATATTGCTATCTATTTGAATATGTATTCATTACACAGGCCAGCATCTCTGTTTTTGTTCCTTGTACAAACGACTGATCGTTTGATTTATATATAATGTTGTTATCCAACATGTTGTGAGGATTTTATTAAACACGATTTAATTTAGAACCGATGAAAAAAAATTTAGTCAATTTGTGGGGATTGCTTTTTTGTGCGATCGTATTTTATCCTTTAACAGCCAGTTCACAAGTAGCCGAAGTGCGGAATGCCGTGCGTGCTGATATTTCAATTCCTTTGCGGGACATGAAGCAGGCCAAAAAGCCGTTTTGGGAAAAATGGAAAAGAGAAAACGAGATGGAAGTTCCGAATAAATTCAGGCCGGTACCCCCGGGATTCAATCCAGACGGCGCAATGCAGCAGGTTTACAACAATGGAGCAAAAGCTGTAGCCACTGCACCTTTGGTTAACTTCAACGGAATAACAAATGCATCAAATACTGGCAGGGTGACACCTCCCGATCCTGCCGGGGATGTTGGACCCAACCATTACGTCCAGGTTGTAAACAGCATGCTGCAAATTTTCAGCAAAACAGGGACTTCGCTGTACGGGCCGGTGCAGACATCAACGCTGTGGAGTGGATTTTCGGGAAACTGGGATGGCCACAACAACGGGGATGCGATCGTTCTTTACGATGAAACCGCCGACCGTTGGATCATCACTCAATTTGCCATTGATTGCCCGGGGACACCCAAAACGGAATATGAAATGGTCGCGGTTTCAACCACAGGCGATCCTACCGGCTCCTATTACCGCTATGCGTTCCAGTTTGACTACATGCCCGACTACCCGAAACTTGGCGTTTGGCAGGACGGTTACTACATGGCCGTGAACCGTTTTAATACGAATCTCGGGACAACACCATTCGTCGGCGCTGGTGCCTGCGTGCTTGAAAGAAGTAAAATGCTTACCGGTGACGCCTCTGCAAGAATGATCTATTTTAAAACGGAAACACTGGGAGGAACAGGTTCAGCTTCAGGAAGTGCCTGTTGGTCCATGTTACCCTCTGATTGTGACGGAACACTTCCAGCCGCCGGGACACCAAACTACTTTACCTATATAAATGGAACGGCCCAGTTAAGACTTTGGGCCCTGCATGCCGACTGGACAACCACGACCAATTCCACATTTACTTATGTTACAGCATTGACGGTCGCTTCGTATACCCAGATGGGTTCCGGTTCGGTGCCTGAAATGGGAACCCTGTCACTTGACGGGCTGGGCGACCGGCTCATGTTCAGAAACCAATACCGCAATTTCGGAAGTTATGAAACCTTTGTTACCTGCCATAACGTGAACACCGGAAGCAGTGTGGCCGGGATAAGATGGTACGAATACAGAAAAACAGGCTCGGCTTTTTCATTGTACCAGCAGTCGACCTATGCGCCTGGCGATGGCAAATCGCGGTGGATGGGAAGCATTGCAATGAATGCAAGCGGGGACATCGGGCTTGCATATTCTGTGTCGAGCAGTACTATGTACCCGTCAATTTATTTTACAGGGCGAAAAGCGTCCGATCCTTTGAATCAAATGACCATCTCAGAAGGAATTATTCAAACAGGTACTGTTTCAATGACTTCCTATTCCAGGTGGGGCGATTATTCAGCAATGAATGTCGATCCATCCGATAATACAACTTTCTGGACAACCCAGGAATATGTCGGAACCTACGGCGGATGGTGCCCTTGGGCAACAAAAGTTGCTTCTTTTAAATTTTCAAGTCCCCCTGTGGTTACCACTGCTGCAGCTACAGGGATAACGATGACAGCTGCTACCCTGAACGGGACTGTTAACCCGAACGGAGTGGCTACAACGTATTACTTCCAGTGGGGAACGTCAGTCAGCTATGGGAACAATACTGCGACTGTATCAGCAGGATCAGGCAGTTCTGCCATTGCCGTAAGTGCAAACCTCACCGGTTTGACCAGTGGAACGACCTATCACTTCAGACTTGCAGGTACCAACAGCGATGGTACTGTTTATGGCAGTGATCTTACCTTCACCCCGCCATTGATCCCTGCGCTGATTGTTGGTTCTATCAACGCGAACCAGGCCATTTGTGCAAATGCAACCCCTGCCCAGTTAACCGGTTCCGGCCCTTTGAACGGAACAAGTCCCACCTACCAATGGCAGAGTTCGCTCAACAATTTGACTTTTACCAACATCCTCGGTGCAACAGCGCTGAACTACCAGCCTGGTGCACTGGCTGCTTCAACCTATTTCAGGCAGTTGCAGAATGCAACCGGCACCACCGGAGGACCACTGCCCACAAATACTGTAACCATCACCATTAATCCGATACTGCCTGTCACCGTTTCTGTTGCAGCATCAGGGAACCCGGTCTGCACCGGCACCTCTGTAACTTTCACCGCCTCCCCTGTAAACGGCGGGACAACTCCTGCATACCAATGGAAAGTCAATGGAACAAATGTAACCGGGGCGACAAATTCATCCTATAACTTTACTCCTTCCGATGGGAACACTATTTCTTGTATTCTCACCTCTAACGCTGCCTGTATTTCCGGTAACCCTGCCACATCGAATACAGTAACCATGGCGGTTAACCCATTGCTGCCGGTAAGCGTGTCAATTGTTGCATCAACCAACCCGATCTGTTCCGGTTCTGCCGTGATGTTCACTGCCACACCGGTCAATGGTGGTTCAGTGCCGGCATACCAGTGGAAAGTCAACGGGGCAAGTATTACCGGGGCCACGAATTCATTGTATGCCTTTATTCCTGCCAACGGAGCCGTGATTACCTGTACCCTGAGCTCCAACCTGGCCTGTGTAAGCGGAAACCCGGCTACTTCAAATGCAATAACCATGGTGGTGAACCCTGCATTGTCTGTTGGTTCAATCGGTGCAAACCAGGCCATCTGTACCAATGCAATTCCTGCGGTGTTAACCGGAAGTGGTCCTTTGAATGGCACCAATCCCACCTATCAGTGGCAGAGTTCGCTCGATAACAGCACCTTTAACAACATCAGTGGCGCAACTTCCCTGAATTACCAGTCGGGGGCGTTGACTTCGACAACATATTACAAGCAGTTGCAAAATGCTACAGGAACATGTGGCGGCCCCCTGCCGACAAACATAATTGCCTTAACGGTAACTCCGTTGTTGCCGGTTAGTTTAACTATTGCCGGATCTGCGAACACAGTCTGTACCGGAACATCGGTAACGTTCACCGCAACCCCGGTTAACGGAGGAACTACCCCTGCTTATCAATGGAAGGTCAACGGAACAAGTGTAACGGGAGCGACGAACTCAACCTATTCATTTCTGCCTGTCAATGGCAATACGATCACCTGTATACTGACTTCAAATGCAACCTGCACTACAGGAAATCCTGCAACTTCCAATGCTATTACCATGATGGTGAACCCGTTGTTGCCGGCAAGTGTATCGATTGCTGCATCGGTTAACCCGGTCTGCGCAGGAAATTCGGTAATGTTCACCGCCACCCCGGTTAACGGAGGAACTACCCCTGCTTATCAATGGAAGGTCAACGGAACAAGTGTAACGGGAGCGACGAATTCAACCTATTCATTTGTACCTGCCAATGGCAATGCGATCACTTGTACACTGACTTCAAATGCAACATGCACAACCGGTAACCCTGCTTCTTCAAATACCATCACCATGACGGTGAACCCGTTGCTGCCGGTAAGTGTATCTGTTGTCGCTTCTGCAATCACAGTCTGTGCCGGAACTTCGGTAACCTTCACCGCCACCCCGGTTAACGGAGGAACTACCCCTGCTTATCAATGGAAGGTCAACGGAACAAGTGTAACGGGAGCGACGAATTCAACCTATTCATTTCTGCCTGTCAATGGCAATACGATCACCTGTATACTGACTTCAAATGCAACCTGCACTACCGGAAATCCTGCAACTTCCAATGCTATAACCATGATGGTGAACCCGTTGTTGCCGGCAAGTGTATCGATTGCTGCATCGGTTAACCCGGTCTGCGCAGGAAATTCGGTAATGTTCACCGCAACCCCGGTTAACGGTGGAACAATCCCCGCTTATCAATGGAAAGTAAACGGAACAAGTGTAACGGGAGCAACAAATTCAACCTATTCATTTGTGCCTGTCAATGGCAGCTTAATCACTTGTATACTGACATCAAATGCAACCTGCACAACCGGCAATCCTGCTACTTCCAACACTGTTACCATGTCGGTAACGCCATTGCTTGTTGTTGGTTCGATCAGTGCAAACCAAACAATCTGTGCGAATGCAATTCCGGCACAATTAACCGGAGTGGCTCCTTTGAATGGCACGTTGCCAACTTATCAATGGCAGAGTTCACTTGACAACAACACCTTTAGCAACATCAGCGGCGTTACTTCCCTTAACTACCAGTCGGGAGCCTTGACTTCAACAACATATTACAGGCAATTGCAAAATGCTACCGGAACATGTGGGGGCCCGTTGCCTACAAATACCGTAACCATCACGGTAAACCCATTGCTGCCAGTTAGTGTCTCTATAGTATCTTCTGCAAACCCGGTCTGCGCAGGAACTTCGGTAACGTTCACTGCAACACCGGTTAACGGCGGTACAACTCCTGGATACCAATGGAAAATAAATGGAACAAGTGTAGCGGGAGCGACAAATGCTACTTACTCATTTGTCCCCGCCAACGGTAACGCGATTTCATGCATGCTGACCTCTAATGCAACCTGTACAACCGGCAATCCTGCAACTTCCAATACTGTTACCATGACGGTGAATCCATGGCTGGTTGTTGGTTCAATCAGTGCAAACCAGTCAATCTGTGCAAACGCAGTTCCTGTACAATTAGCCGGAGTGGCTCCATTGAATGGCACCTTGCCAACATATCAATGGCAGAGTTCAATAGACAACATTACCTTTAACAACATCAGCGGCGCAACTTCCCTAAACTACCAGCCGGGAGCATTAACTACAACAACATATTACAAACAGTTGCAAAATGCTGCCGGAACATGTGGGGGTCCGTTGCCGACAAACAGTTTAACCATCACGGTAAACCCATTGCTGCCGGTTAGTGTATCGATTGCTGCTTCTGCAAACACAGTCTGTGCCGGGACTTCGGTAACATTCACCGCAACTCCGGTCAACGGCGGAACAATCCCCGCTTATCAATGGAAGGTCAACGGAACAAGTGTAACAGGCGCGACGAATTCAACCTATGCATTTGTGCCTGTCAATGGCAATGCGATCACTTGTACACTGACTTCAAATGCAACATGCACAACCGGCAATCCTGCAACTTCAAATACCGTCACCATGACGGTGAACCCGTTGCTGCCGGTAAGTGTTTCTATTGCTGCTTCTGCAATCACAGTCTGTGCCGGAACTTCGGTAACGTTCACTGCATCCCCGGTTAACGGCGGAACTACCCCTGCTTATCAATGGAAGGTCAACGGAACAAGTGTAACGGGAGCGCAATCCTGCAACTTCAAATACCGTCACCATGACGGTGAACCCGTTGCTGCCGGTAAGTGTTTCTATTGCTGCTTCTGCAATCACAGTCTGTGCCGGAACTTCGGTAACGTTCACTGCAACCCCGGTTAACGGCGGAACAATCCCCGCTTATCAATGGAAGGTCAACGGAACAAGTGTAACAGGCGCGACGAATTCAACCTATGCATTTGTGCCTGTCAATGGCAATACGATCACCTGTTTACTGACTTCAAATGCAACCTGTACAACCGGCAATCCTGCAACGTCAAATACCGTCACCATGACGGTGAACCCGCTGCTGCCGGTAAGTGTATCCATTGCTGCTTCTGCAAACACAGTCTGTGCCGGAACTTCGGTAACGTTCACTGCCCCCGGTTAACGGCGGAACTACCCCTGCTTATCAATGGAAGGTCAACGGAACAAGTGTAACGGGAGCAACAACTTCTACCTATTCATTTGTGCCTGTCAATGGCAATACGATCACCTGTATACTGACTTCAAATGCAACCTGTACAACCGGCAATCCTGCAACATCAAATACCATCACCATAACGGTGAACCCGTTGCTGCCGGTAAGTGTATCTGTTGCTGCATCGGCTAACCCGGTCTGCGCAGGAATTTCGGTAATGTTCACCGCAACCCCGGTTAATGGTGGTACAACCCCAGGATACCAATGGAAAGTTAATGGAACAGGTGTAACGGGCGCAACGAATTCAACCTATTCATTTGTGCCTGTCAATGGCAGCTTGATCACTTGTGTACTGACATCAAATGCAACCTGCACAACCGGCAATCCTGCTACTTCCAACACTGTTACCATGTCGGTAACGCCATTGCTTGTTGTTGGTTCGATCAGTGCAAACCAAACAATCTGTGCGAATGCAATTCCGGCGCAATTAGCCGGAGTGGCTCCGTTGACTGGCACCTTGCCAACTTATCAATGGCAGAGTTCACTTGACAACAATACCTTTAGCAACATCAGCGGCGTTACTTCCCTTAACTACCAGTCGGGAACATTGACTTCTACAACATATTACAGGCAACTGCAAAATGCTACTGCAACCTGTGGTGGCCCGCTGCCGACAAACACCGTAACCATCACATTAAACCCATTGCTGCCGGTAAGTGTATCTGTTGCCGCATCGGCTAACCCGGTCTGCGCAGGAACTTTGGTAACGTTCACCGCAACCCCGGTTAACGGCGGTACAACTCCTGGATACCAATGGAAAATAAATGGAACAAGTATAACTGGTGCGACAAATTCCACCTATGCATTTGTGCCTGCCAACGGGAATATGATTTCCTGTATACTGGCCTCCAGTGAAACCTGTACTACCGGCAATCCTGCAACATCAAATACTGTCACCATGACGGTTAACCCGCTGCTGCCCGTAAGTTTATCCATTGCTGCATCGGCTAACCCGGTCTGTGCAGGAACTTCGGTATTGTTCACCGCAACACCGGTTAACGGCGGAACAACCCCCGCTTATCAATGGAAAGTAAACGGAGCAAGTGTAACGGGAGCGACAAATGCTGCTTACTCATTTGTCCCCGCAAACGGTAACGCCATTACTTGTATCCTGAACTCCAGTGAACCCTGTACTACAGGCAATCCTGCAACTTCCAACATCATCACCATGACAGTGAACCCATTGCTGCCGGTTAGTGTCTCTGTTTCTGCATCTGCAAACCCCGTCTGCGCAGGAACTTCGGTAACCTTCACAGCAACCCCGGTTAACGGAGGAACTACCCCGGCCTATCAATGGAAGGTGAACGGAACAAGTGTAACGGGAGCAACAACTGCTACTTACTCTTTTATCCCTGCCAACGGCAACACGATCGCTTGTATCCTGATATCAAATGCAACCTGTAATACCGGCAATCCGGCAACTTCCAATACCGTCACCATGACGGTAAACCCGCTGCTGGTTGTGAGCATGTCCCTTTCCGTATCGGCAAACCCTGTATGTGCAGGAACTTCGGTATTGTTCACCGCAACCCCGGTTAACGGTGGAACAACCCCGGCTTATCAATGGAAAGTCAATGGAACAAACGTACCCGGAGCGACAAATTCCTCCTATGCATTTGTACCCGTTAACTTTAGTACGATTTCGTGCATGCTTACATCCAGTGAACCCTGTACCACGGCGAATCCAGTCACATCTCCCGCTATTACCATGACGGTGAACCCGCTGCTGCCGGTAAGTGTCTCTATTGCTGCATCGGCAAACCCCGTCTGTGCAGGAACTTCGGTGACATTTACAGCAACCCCGGTTAACGGAGGAACTACCCCGGCTTATCAATGGAAGGTGAACGGAACAAGTGTAACGGGAGCAACAACTGCTACTTACTCTTTTATCCCGGCCAACGGCAACACGGTCGCTTGTGTCCTGACATCAAATGCAACCTGTACTACCGGCAATCCTGCAACTTCCAATACCGTCACCATGACAGTGAACCCATTGCTTCCGGTAAGTGTCTCAATTACTGCTTCTGCAAACCCGGTCTGTGCAGGAACTTCAGTAACGTTCACCGCAACCCCGGTTAACGGAGGAACTACCCCGGCCTATCAATGGAAGGTGAACGGAACAAGTGTAACGGGAGCAACAACTGCTACTTACTCATTTATCCCTGCCAACGGCAACACGGTCGCTTGTGTCCTGACATCAAATGCAACCTGTACTACCGGCAATCCTGCAACTTCCAATACCGTCAACATGACAGTAAACCCATTGCTTCCGGTAAGTGTCTCAATTACTGCTTCTGCAAACCCGGTCTGTGCCGGAACTTCGGTAACGTTCACCGCAACCCCGGTTAACGGAGGAACTTCGCCGGCCTATCAATGGAAGGTGAACGGCACAAGTGTAACCGGAGCAACAACTGCTGCTTACTCATTTATCCCTGCCAACGGCAACACGATCGCTTGTGTCCTTACATCAAATGCAACATGTACTACCGGCAATCCTGCAACTTCCAATACTGTCACCATGACGGTGAACCCGCTGCTGCCGGTGAGTGTATCCATTGCTGCTTCTGCAAACCCGGTCTGTGCCGGAACTTCCGTTACTTATTCTGCAACCCCGGTTAATGGTGGAACTATCCCGGCCTATCAATGGAAGGTGAATGGTACAAGTGTAACGGGAGCAACAGCTGCTACTTACTCATTTGTCCAGCTGCTACTTACTCATTTGTCCCTGTCAACGGTAACGCGATCACTTGTGTCCTGACCTCAAATGCAACCTGTACAACAGGTAATCCTGCTACTTCCAATACTGTCACCATGACGGTGAACCCGCTGCTGCCGGTGAGTGTGTCCATTGCTGCTTCTGCAAACCCGGTTTGTGCCGGAACTTCCGTGACCTACGCTGCAACCCCCGTTAACGGTGGCTCAACACCATCATTCCAGTGGAAAGTAAATGGAACCAGTGTCACGGGAGCAACAGCTGCTACTTACTCATTTGTCCCTGTCAACGGTAACGCGATCACTTGTGTCCTGACCTCAAATGCAACCTGTACAACAGGTAATCCTGCTACTTCCAATACTGTCACCATGACGGTGAACCCGCTGCTGCCGGTGAGTGTATCCATTGCTGCTTCTGCAAACCCGGTTTGTGCCGGAACTTCCGTGACCTACTCTGCAACCGCTGTTAATGGTGGCTCAACACCTTCATTCCAGTGGAAAGTAAATGGAACCAGTGTCACGGGAGCAACCACTTCTTCTTACTCATTTATCCCCGCCAGCGGTAATGCGGTCTCCTGCACCCTGACCTCAAATGCAACCTGTACAACAGGTAATCCTGCTACTTCCAATACTATCACCATGACGGTGAACCCGCTGCTGCCGGTGAGTGTATCCATTGCTGCTTCTGCAAACCCGGTTTGTGCCGGAACTTCAGTGACCTTCTCGGCTACCCCGGTTAATGGCGGTACAACACCTTCATTCCAGTGGAAAGTAAACGGAACCAGTGTCACAGGAGCAACCACTTCTTCTTACTCATTTATCCCCGCCAGCGGTAATGCGGTCTCCTGTACCCTGACCTCAAATGCAACCTGTACTACCGGTAATCCTGCTACTTCCAATAGCATAACCATGATGGTCAACCCGGTGCTGCCGGTTAGTGTTTCTATTACGGCATCGGCCAACCCTGTTTGTGCCGGAACTTCAGTGACCTTCTCGGCTACCCCGGTTAATGGCGGTACAACACCTTCATTCCAGTGGAAAGTAAACGGAACCAGTGTCACAGGAGCAACCACTTCTTCTTACTCATTTATTCCCGCCAGCGGTAATGCGGTCTCTTGTGCCCTGACCTCAAATATTAACTGTACCTCCGGCAATCCTGCTACGTCCAATAGCATAACCATGATGATCAACCCGTTGCGGCCGGTTAGTATTTCAATCACGGCATCGGCCAACCCTGTTTGTGCAGGAACTTCCGTGACCTTCTCGGCTACCCCGGTTAATGGCGGTACAACACCCTCATTCCAGTGGAAAGTAAACGGAACCAATATCACAGGAGCGACCACTTCTTCTTACTCATTTATCCCCGCCAGCGGTAATGCGGTCTCCTGTTCCCTGACCTCAAACATAAACTGTACCTCCGGCAATCCTGCTACGTCCAATACCATAACCATGATGGTCAACCCTGTGCTGCCGGTTAGTATTTCAATTGCTGCATCGGCCAACCCGGTTCTTGCCGGTACGTCAGTAACATTTACAGCGACACCGGTCAATGGCGGAACATCTCCCGGATACCAGTGGAAAGTTGGCGGAACAAATGTAACCGGAGCAACAAATGCTTCGTATGCATTCATCCCTGTCAATGGAAATACGATCACCTGCCTGCTTTTGTCAAATGCAACCTGTACAACCGGGAACCCGGCAACCTCCAATTCAGTGACCATGTCGGTTACCACCGTTGCAGCTACACTTGTGCTTCAAAATCTTAATGTTACCGGCACACAATGTTTTAATGCAACCCAGACAATTACTGTAGCCGGAGGAAGTACCACATTTACCGTGCAAAGCGGGGGAAGCGCTACCATGATTGCGGGGCTGAGGATCAGCTACCTGCCTGGGACTGCTGTTAAATCGGGGGGATATATGCATGGATATATCACCACAACAGGTCAGTATTGCGGTACCATGGCGCCATCACTCGCAACAGTTGTCGAAGGTGAAGAGACAATTGCAATTAGTCCGCAGCAATCATTCTTTAGAGTTTACCCAAATCCCACCACTGGTCTCTTTGTAGTTGATTTGAGCGGCCAGGATCCGTCTGAAAACATCCGTGTCAAAATATACAGTATGACCGGGGAAAAGATCATGACGACAGATTTCACAGGTGAAGGAAAACATGAGCTTTCCTTATCAGGCCGGCCGGCCGGTATCTATCTGATCCATGTTGTTTCGGGCCAGAATGCCGGAACAACCAGAATTATCAAAAAATGATGATCCTGTGATCAATTAATTGTTTTTCAATTTCCGAAAAGGATGAAGAGGCTGTCCTGCAAATACGAGACAGCCTCTTTCTTTTTTCATGCAATGCTTATTTATTTATCTTTACACTTTTAATTGAAAATAAGTCTAAATATAAATATATGAAAAGAATTCTACGTTTCAGCCATATATTATTCCTCTCTTTCATTGGGACTTTGGTTTTTGGACAGGGGGCCACCATTCATCCTACCCGTACGCAAACCGCTGTCTATTTTGACATTTCCCCCCCGCTCACGGATATTCCGATGATCGTTCCGGTCATGAAGGAGACAGATGGAGAAGGCATTGAGGAGAAGGAAGTTCCCAATAAAATCGGGAAGAAAGAGTTTCTTCACCTTAAAACCACCTCATTCGATCTTCCGGAAGATCCGGCTTGGCAAAAGCAGGAGGCAACAGACGCACCTTTATCCGCTGCACCCATTCAGAACTTTGATGGGATGCCCAACATTTTAGGCTACTATCCTCCTGATACACAGGGCGATATTGGCATTGACAAGTATGTCCAGGTGGTGAATGTCAACTTTGCCATTTACTCCAAAACCGGGAGCATTCTTTTTGGACCGGCTTCATTGAACACAATCTGGACCGGCATTCCTGAACCATGGAACAGTACAAACAGCGGAGACCCGGTTGTTTTATTTGACCAGGCAGCCAACCGCTGGATCATCACACAGTTTTCATTACCTCCCGGGTACACCCAATGTGCCGAACTGGTTGCCATCTCTCAAACATCGGATCCAACCGGGGCGTGGTTCAGGTATGTTTTCCAATATGGAAGCACCATGCCCGACTACCCGAAATTCGGCATATGGCCTGATGGTTATTACATGTCGACAAATCAATTCACCGGTGGGGGCCCCTGGGCTGGTGTGGGTGCAAGTGCCTTCGAACGTACAAAAATGCTTGCTGGCGATCCCACAGCACAGATGATCTATTTCGACCTCACCGCTGCGGGCGACCCGAGCGGCATGCTGCCTTCAGACTGGGACGGTGTTACGACCCCGGTTGCCGGGGAACCCAACCATTTTACCTATTATAACGACTGGTCGTCACCTACCGACCGTTATCTCAGGATCTGGGATTTTCATGCAGACTGGGTTACACCCGCCAACTCAACATTTGCACAGGTGGCAAGCCTGGTTACGGCACCTTTCAAATCAAGCCTGTGTACCGATCCCAATGGCAGGGGACAATGTATTCCGCAGCCCGGAACAACCGTTCTGCTTGAAGATTTGTCAGACCGCCTGATGTACCGGCTGCAATACCGCAATTTCGGGGGTTACCGGGCAATGGTTACAAACCATACGGTGGACGTCGACAATACGGGACATGCCGGGATCCGCTGGTATGAACTCCGCAATACCGGGGCAGGTTGGGGCATTTACCAGCAGGGCTCCTGGGCCCCGGATGCTTCCCACCGCTGGATCGGGAGCATTGCCATGAATTCCGTTGGTGACATTGCCCTCGGGTATTCCGTCTCGAACGCAACGACCACCTATCCCAGCATCCGGTATACCGGCCGTAAGCCGGGTGACCCTTTGGGAACAATGTCTGTAGCCGAGCAAACCGTAATCGCCGGTACAGGTTCACAAACCGGGGTTTATGCAAGATGGGGCGACTACAGCATGATGTCGGTGGACCCTTCCGATGATGTAACATTCTGGTATACTACCGAGTATGTCCAGGTGACGGGTTCCACTTCATGGAAAACCCGGATTGCTTCGTTCCTCATTTCCAACGCCCCCTCGGCATTGTCGGCAAGCGCAACCGCTGTCGCAGCAACAACGGCAACATTGAACGGGAGTGTCAACCCGCACGGAGTGGCAACCACCTATCATTTTGAATATGGTACAACTACAGCATACGGGAGTGTAACGCCAACCATTTCGGCGGGCGCAGGATCTGCGGCTGTCAATGTTTCTGCCAATATTACCGGTCTCTCCGGAGGTGCAACCTACCATTTCAGGCTGGTTGCGGTAAACAGCAACGGAACGTCAAACAGCAGCGAGCTGACTTTTATACCTGGTGCCGCCATTTTAACTACCACTGCTGCCTCGGCGATCACGGTGAATACGGCAACTTCGGGAGGCAATATAACCAATGACGGGGGATTTGCCGTGACAGCCCGCGGTGTATGCTGGAGCACAGGATTAAGCCCGACCATCGCCAACAGCCACACATCCAATGGTACCGGCACCGGCGTATTCTCCAGTTCAGTTACAGGACTGCTGCACAGCACACTGTATCATCTGAGATCCTATGCCACCAGTTCTGCCGGCACTTTCTATGGAAATGAAGTTACTTTTACAACCAGCGCATGGACTGCCGTTCTCTCGACCACAACACCTGCGGCAATTACAGCCAGCTCGGCCAGTTCAGGCGGAACAATTACCTCCGACGGAGGTTTTGCGGTGACTGCCCGTGGCGTTTGCTGGGGAACAGGATTAAATCCAACCCTCGCCAACAGTTTTACCACAAATGGTTTAGGTACCGGGAATTTTACCAGTTCTATAACAGGATTGGTCACAGGCTTAACCTACCATGTGAGGGCATATGCAACCAGCGTGGTTGGAACGGTTTATGGCAACGACCTGAGCTTTTCGACACCATGTCCTGTTTACTTGTTGCCTTTTACCCAGGGATTTGACGGCACAGCAATTCCAAACTGCTGGTCGCAGGCCGATCACCAGGGAAACGGACAGATCTGGCAGTTCGGCACCATCACCGCTTATTCCCCAGATAACCCTGTATTGACAGGGAATTATGCATACCTGAACAGTGATGCTTATGGAAACGGGAATTCACAAAATGCAGACCTTATTTCCCCAACACTGGATTTATCGGCATATTCAACTGGAGCCTTGTCGTTCAATTACTATTTCAGGTGGTATGATCCCTCAACTGTAACCTTGTCCTACAGCATCAATAATGGTACTACGTGGGTTGTCTTACTTAATCTCACAGCAGAATCGGCCAATCCTTCAGTTTTCTCCCAGTCCATACCGGCCATTGCCGGCCAGGCCCAGGTCAAATTCAAATGGAATTACACCGGCAGCTATGGATACTATTGGGCCATTGATGATGTTCAAATCACCGGGTTGCCCGTTAACAAACAATTATCGAACATTACAGTACCTTCCGCGACAACAAACTGTTACAATGCCTCCCAGACGATCACGGTTGCTGGTTCCGGGACCACTTTTGCGGTTCAGAACGGTGGCAGCGCAACGCTCATAGCAGGTCTGAAAATCTCTGTATTGCCAGGTGCTGTAGTACAATCCGGAGGTTATTTCCATGGATATATTGCGCCGGGCGGGCCATTTTGCATAACCCCGACCAACATGCCGGTAGTCCCGGGTGACAACGCTGAGATCAACCCGGAAATTACAGCCCCTTTTATCGAAAACCTTTTCAAAGTTTATCCAAACCCGACAACAGGAGCATTCACACTTGAACTCACAGGGGTCGATCAAACGGAAAAGATCATGGTCGAGGTCTACAATATGAATGGTTATGTGCTGTTATCGGCAGATCTGACCGGGGGAGGTCAACACGAACTTTCCCTATCCGGCAAACCTGCCGGCATGTACGTCTTAAAGGTTGTATCCGAAAAACACACAGGTACAAAAAGGATCATCAAGTTATAATTCAATTCCCTGATAAATCATGTGATGACGGAATGGTAAATTCTTTATTTTTACCATCCGTCATTCACTTTTTATGGTAACCTCCAAAAGCCTTCTTGCCGGTTTTTTCATCTCCGTTTCCGTCGCAGTCGCGGTTCACCTGGCCGGTCATTATTTTTTATTGAATATTCCCGTTTGGGTGTTAACCTCCTTTCGCTGGATCCCATTGGCCTTTTATTTCCTATATGCTGCCGGGAAAAAGAGACTAACCACCTGGATTTTCCTGAGCATGCTCATGGGTGTGGAATTTGGATACGATATCCCATCGGTAGCCAAAGAACTGAATGTTGTCAGCCAGATCTTTATCCACCTGGTTAAAACCATCATCGCACCGCTGATTTTCGCAACGCTTGTAACAGGCATCGCAGGGCATGCCAACCTGAAACAGGTCGGCCGGATGGGATGGAAATCATTGCTCTATTTCGAGGTTGTCTCCACAATTGCCCTGTTTATAGGCCTTGCCGCGATCAATATCAGCGGAGCCGGCATCGGCGTGGTCGTACCCCCCGAAATGGCCCGTGGAACACTTCCTGCTGTACAATCCCAGAACTGGCACGACGTTGTCCTTCATATCTTTCCCGAAAACATTGCAAAATCAATTGCCGAAGGGCAGGTGCTGCAGATTGTGGTGTTCAGCATCCTGTTTGGGATTGCAGTGGCCCTGGTGAAAGAACAGTATCGCAGTCCCATGCTTCGTTTCACCGGATCGCTCACTGCCGTGATGTTCAAATTCACCAACATCATCATGCTTTTTGCCCCTTTTGCTGTTTTTTCGGCAATTGCCTACAGTGTCGGTCACATGGGGCTGGACGTCCTCCTGAACCTGTTTCACCTGCTGGCAACCCTCTACATTGCATTGCTCGCTTTTGTCGTGCTGGTGTTCCTGCCCATCATGCTGGTGATGAAGATCCCGGTGGTGAAATTTATCAGGGCGGTGGCAGAACCCGCGACCATCGCTTTTGCCACCACCAGCAGCGAATCTGCACTGCCCAGGGCCATGGAAAACATGGAGCAATTCGGGGTTCCGCGGAAAATCGTCTCGTTTGTCATGCCAACAGGGTATAGTTTCAACCTTGATGGCACAACACTCTACCTGGCCATGGCTTCCATCTTTGTTGCCAACATGGCCGGCATTCACCTCTCCTTCGAAACACAGATCATCATGATGTTCACCCTGATGCTCACCAGTAAGGGAGTGGCGGCTGTTCCAAGGGCATCGCTTGTGATCCTCCTGGGAACCGCTGCCAGTTTCGGGCTCCCCACCTGGCCCATCTTTATCATCCTTGGGATCGATGAGCTGATGGACATGGCCAGGACTGCCATCAACGTAATCGGCAATTGCCTGGCGACGGTAGTGGTTGCGAAATGGGAAGGGGAATTTAATGAGGGAAAATCAGAGGTTGAATAATGAATATCGATTTAAGAATTCTTTACAATACCGGGGCCGGTATTCCCGTTTATTATAAAAATGCAGTTGTCCTATGGCAAAAACTCGCGTATACCTCCTCACAGGATTTATTGCAGTGTTGTTTACCCTGCTGTTTTACCACCAGTGGGCCGGCCTCAACCTTCTTCTTTTCGAAGTTGTCCTGATCCCTTTATCCTTATGGAAAACTTCCATAAAACCCCGGACTGTCAACGGATGGGTTCTCACAGCCGGTGTAGCGGCCACGGCCGTTTTTACGTTCATTCACGCTTCATCCTTTGTGATAATCATGAATGTTGTCGCCCTTTTTCTCTGGGCCGGCTGGTTGTTACTCCCGGAGGGGAGGTCGCTGGTCGCATTTGCCAGGCTTGCTTCCGTTAATCTATTCCGGGCGCCGCTCAATGCGGTAAGCCTGTTGCAGGCGACAAGTGGAAGGTCGCGGCGGATTCAGCACCTGTTCAGGCAGTTGATCTACCTGGTCATTCCATTTTTCCTGATCCTCGTTTTCCTGGTCATATACCTGTCGTCAAATCCTCATTTAGCAGAAATTTTTGACCGTTTTGCCTCACTCGCCGATCAATGGTTCTCAGTGTTTGCGGAATATATCGATTTCTCTCTTTGGGGAGTTATTCTATTTGGATTGCTTACCGGCATATTTTTTATGTTCAGGTCAGGCAGCGCGGCAATATCTTCCTGGGACCGTGATAGTGACGAAAACCTCCATCGCAGGCGCCGGCATGGCATGGGTAAGTGGTTCAGGATGCTTGCACTGCAAAGCGAATACAGGGCCGGCGTCTTTCTGCTGGTCATCCTCAACCTGCTAATCCTTCTGCAAAACATGCTCGACATTTGGTATGTATGGTTTCACTTCGAATGGAACGGCCAGTATCTCAGGCAATTTGTACATGAAGGGACTTACCTGCTTATCCTGTCAATCCTCATTTCGATCGGGATCATCCTGTGGCTTTACCGTGGAAACCTGAACTTTCTTCAGCAAAACAGGATGCTCCGGCGATTGAGCTATGCATGGCTAATCCAGAACATGGTCCTGGTGATTTCAGTAGCCATTCGCAACGCATGGTACATCAGCTATTTCGCCCTGGCTTATAAACGCATCGGGGTGTTCATTTTCCTGGTTCTTACGCTTGTCGGACTGATCACAGTGCTGATCAAGGTCGGCAGGCTTAAAACTCCTTTTTTCCTTTTGCGTGTCAATGCCTTTGCGGCATTCATACTGCTTACGACCGCCTCGCTGGTTAACTGGGATGTGGTTATCGCACGTTACAATTTTGCGCACTACCAAACTGCCTTTGTACACCTCGATTGGTTGTGCACACTTTCGGATAAGGCATTGCCGTATCTTGACAAATCGGAGGCCGACCTGGAAAAAATCAGACAGGTTCAGGATGTAAATTATCCCTTTGACCACAAGTATATGTCTCCGCAGGAATATCATAAAATCATTCAGCAACGAAAGAGCAGGTTCATCGCGGATTTTGAACAACAGAGCACCCTTTCGCTCAACATTGCTGATTATATGGCCTTTTTAGACCTGAAAAGTCACAATTCAAAGTAGCCTCCTGCAACCGGTTCGTTGATCTTTCCGGGAAATGGATATGCCCGGTTTTTTGTACATTTGATTTTTCAATACAACTGAGATATGGCTTATGATGAATTCCTTGCCGACCGCATCCGGCATAAATTCAAGGAACTGGGTGTTTCCTTTGTTGACAAAAAAATGATGGGAGGTATCTGCTTCCTGGTTGATGATAAAATGTGCGTCGGCATTGTCAAAGAGAAGATGATGGCCCGCATAGATCCTGATAAAACCGAAGAAGCCTTTACACGAAAAGGTTGCCATGAAATGGATTTCACGCATCGGCCGATGAAGGGCTTTATCTTTGTGGAACCCGAAGGCGTTGACCAGGACAAGGACCTGGAATATTTCATCCGGCTGGCACTGGCATATAATCCAATGGCAAAGTCAAGCAAGAAAAAGGTGAAAGGGGATTAAAATTCGTTCAGGATTACCTTCTCTACCATGGCTTTCAATTCCGGAACATCCTGAATGATTATTTTCCATACGGCATGTGGGTTAATATCGAAATATTCATGAGCAATAAAATTCCGGAAAGCCCTTATTTTAAACCATGGATAATCATATTTTTCAAGCTTGACTTTTTCTACATGTACAATTGCCTCACCGATGATTATGAATTGTAAAAGGACTGCATTAAACAGCATCTCATTGGAGGCGAATTCTTCCTCCTGAATTTCCAGGGTAAATCCCTTTATTTTTTCCAGGGAGTTTATGATATGGGTTAACCGGATTAAACTTTCTTCCTGGTTATTTTTCATAAATCACTTTCAGATCAGGTTTAACATGCTCCAAAATGTACGGTTTAAATGAATCAATAAAACCGACATCAACTTTTCGTTTCACCAACGATTCAAGTTCAAACTGAACCTGGGCCAAATCAAAATAGCTGAACTCTCCGCTGGTTTTTAAAGCAATGTCGATGTCACTGTGAGGGCCATCTTCCCCACGTGAAAAGGAGCCATAAACCCAGGCCTTTTCTATTCCAGGGAAATTCAGGAACCCTTCTTTAATTTTCTTCAATAGCTGAACCCTGTCGATTTTCAGAAAGCTGTTATATTCAATCTTTTCCTCGGCAACTTGCAATGCCTGTATGGCAAAGGTCTCATTCCTTACTTCATAAACCAACTTATCTGAGAGCCATGCGATCAGAAAATCATTCTCGCTGACTTCAAAATACTGGGACAACTTAAGCACCTGTTCCCGCGTTGCAGTGCGCTTCCCACGTTCAATTTTGCTCAATATAGCCTGGTCAATATCCAGATATGCAGCCACCTTTCGCAGTGGAAATTTCCTGCCTGTTCTGCATGCTCTGATCATCTCTCCAAATGCTCTCATTTTGCAGAAATTTGTTTTGACAAATATAGTCAAATTTCAGTTTATTTACTATATGTGGAGCCTGCGCCTGAAAAATCACAAACAGGTTATACTATGATTCTGGCCATTAGTGCAATGTGCAAGGTCATCCGTCAGTATTTCAATTATGTTGCTTTCCGGACAAAATAAAACCTGGCAGCCAAATTACCCGGGTTGAATGCGTCTATCTGGGAAATGAACATTTGAATGGAAACCGGAGGATGCCCAATTCAAAAATGGCTACCTTTACAATCATGAAAATCCTTCTTACCGGTGCCACCGGGTATATTGCAAAACGGCTGCTGCCGGTTTTACTGGAAAACGGCCACGAAGTCGTTTGCTGCGTCAGGGATACAAACCGTTTCGAAGCGAGCCGTTTTCCCGGTGACAAGCTGAGCGTTATTGAAGTCGATTTTCTGAAGAGTGAAGAACTAAGCAGGATCCCTGTGGACATAGATGTCGCTTTTTACCTGATTCACTCTATGGCGACTACGCATGGAAGTTTTGAAGAAATGGAGGCCATCTCGGCCGGGAATTTTAAAAAGCAGCTTGAACAGACCCATGTAAGGCAGGTTGTCTACCTCAGCGGAATTGTCAATGAAAAAGAGCTTTCCAAACACCTCTCCTCACGGAAAAACGTGGAGGATATACTTGCATCGAATGTTTACGCTTTAACCACCCTGAAGGCCGGTATCATCGTTGGCTCCGGGAGTGCTTCGTTTGAAATCATCCGCGACCTGGTGGAGAAACTGCCGGTAATGATCGCGCCGCGATGGCTTGCCACGAAATGCCAGCCCATCGCGATCCGCAATGTGGTTGAATTTTTGTCGGGCGTCATGCTGAAAGAAGAAACTTTCAACAAAAGCTTCGATATCGGCGGTCCGGATGTGCTTACCTACCGGGAGATGCTGCTCAGGTTTGCCCATATCCGCGGGCTGCACAGGTGGATCGGCATTGTGCCGGTCATGACCCCAAAACTGTCGTCGTACTGGCTTTTTTTTGTAACCAACATCTCCTATTCGCTTGCTTCGCACCTGGTCAATAGCATGAAAGTTGAGGTGGTGTGCAAAGACAACATCCTCGAAAAGATGCTTGGGATCACCCCCATCGGTTATGACAAATCCATTGAACTTGCCTTTGACAAAATCGAGCAGCACCGTGTGCTTTCAAGCTGGAAAGATGCACTCACCAGCCATACCCTTGAAATCGGGCTGTCGCACTTCATCGAAGTTCCGGTTTACGGGTGCTATAAGGATATCAAACGCCGTAAAGTAAAAGACACCGCAAAGGCCATTGATAAGATCTGGTCGATCGGCGGTGAAAACGGCTGGTATTATGCCGATCTGCTCTGGAACATCCGGGGTTTTATGGACAGGCTGGCAGGAGGAGTGGGCATACGCAGGGGCAGGACCAGCCAGGGAGAAATCGCAGCAGGCGATGCGCTTGATTTCTGGCGGGTAATCTATGCGGATAAAAAGGAGATGAGATTGTTGCTCTATGCCGAAATGAAACTGCCCGGGGAGGCATGGCTGGAGTTTAAAATTGACCGCGACAATGTGCTGGTGCAAACAGCAACCTTCCGCCCGATGGGGATCTGGGGCCGACTTTACTGGTTTTCAATGCTGCCTTTCCATGTGCTGATTTTCAACGGCATGATCAGGAATATTTCCGGCTGATCCGGGGTGGAGTATCTGCTGTTTAAGGCACCACCCTTTTGCCATCTGAAAATATTGACGTATTTTTGTGCCACAATACATGTATTCTATTTTATTCCCTGGCGAAAATACAACCACCATTCTTTCCATTATCACCGGTATTTTCCTTTTGTGAACAGGATGAAGTTAACATGGCAGATACAACCCTGATAATTAATAACCATATCCCGATGAAACGCATAGCAACCCTTTTGTTTTCTTCTTCAACCGCGATTTTCCTGTTACTGGTACTCATGTTTGCCATGGGAACTGCGACCTTTATCGAAGACAGGTACGATACCTTTACCGCACAACGCTTTGTTTACCATGCCGCCTGGTTCGAACTGATCTTTTTCCTGCTGATACTGAACCTTTTCGGGCATATTTCGAAACACAAGATGCTCAGCAGGAAGAAGTGGGCAAGCCTCCTCTTCCATGTTGCATTCATTGTCATTATCATCGGTGCCGGCATTACAAGGTATTTCGGGTTTGAAGGCAGCATGCATATCCGCGAAGGGGAGCAAACCAACCTGATTTACACGCAGGATCCGTACCTGCAGATTTCGATCGAGGAGAAAAATCAGAAATTCAACTACGACAAGCCATTCAGCATAAGCAGTTTTGCTGAAAATTCACTGCACCTGGAATACACTTCCGGCGACAAAGGCAAAATAACCATTGATTATGTTGCCTTTATCAACAATGCCGTTGAAAAGGTCAGGGAAAATGTTCCCGGTGGCAGGAAGATCATTTCGCTGGTGGTTGCAAATGAGTCGGTTCAGCAAAACCTGTTCCTGGCCGACGGGCAGGTCAGCGATTTTGGCATGTTATCCCTTGCATTTAATACAAGTAAAAATGCCGGTGCCGTTCAAATCTCAGAAAATAACGGGGTGCTGACATTTACCGCGCCCATTGAGATCATCAGGACGAACATGGAAACAAAACAATCCGACACGGTGAGGCCGGGAACCCCCACGGTATTGTTACAGAATATTGTCTACAGGTCACAGGGAAACGCATTCATGAAAATTGGCTACTACACCAGTGCTGCCACCGAATATGTACCCGGGGCTTCCGGGGAAAAAGGGAATGACGCCCTGGTCGTGAATGTTACCGTTCAGAATAAATCGCATAAAGCAACCATTTTGGGAGGCCCGGGATATGTGATGAGCCTCCGGGATTTCAACTTCGACGGCGTGGCGGTTAAAATGGGTTATGGCGAAAAAACACTCGAATTACCATTTTCCATCAGGCTGAATGATTTTATTCTCGACCGGTATGCTGGTTCAATGAGCCCTTCCTCCTATGCCAGTGAAGTCACTTTGATTGACAACAGGAAAAACCTGCAGGAAAATCACAGGATATTCATGAACAATGTTCTTGATTACAACATGTACCGTTTCTTTCAATCCTCGTATGATCCCGACGAAAAAGGCACCGTTCTTTCAGTGAATCACGATTTTTACGGGACCCTGGTGACCTATGCGGGTTATTTCCTGCTGAGCCTTGGATTTATCCTGTCCCTGTTCAGCAAAAACTCCCGGTTTCATGAACTCAGCCGCAAAATCGGGGAGATCAGGCTGAAGAGAAAAGCCGGGGTGATGATGACCGGATTGTTCATTTTGTTCAGTGCTTTTGCTTTTTCTCAAACAAATACTACCAAACCGGTGGCCCCTGACCAGGCTGAAAAATTTGGCCATTTGCTGGTCCAGACCTACGACGGGCGGTTTGAACCCATCCATTCCATGGCCTATGATGTCATGCATAAAATTGCCAGGAAAGATAAATTTGAGATCGCCGGCAAGGGAAAGATGGACGCCATCCAGGTTGTGATGGATATGATGATGTTCCCGGGGTTCTGGAAAGAGCAGAAAATCATTTATGTCAGGGAAAAACCGGTACAGCAGATCATTGGAATTACCGGGAATTATGCCTCATTTCTTGACTTTTTCGATGGCAACAGGCAATACAAGCTTCAGAAATACATTGAAGAGGCCTTCCGGAAAAAGCAATCCACGCAAAACAGCTTTGATAAGGAGATCATCAAAGTGGACGAACGGCTGAATATCTTCCAGATGACCATCAATGGCAGCATGCTTAAACTCTTCCCTGAACAGGGCGCTGCAAATAACAAGTGGGTGAGCTGGGATGAGAAAGCCGCCATGGTTCCACTCACAGGACAGGTGGCTGTCATCAGCGGACCACTCCACCTGAATCCCCTGACATATTCAAACATCATGACAGTTTATCTCACGGAGGTGATCAAGGGAATAACTTCGGGAGATTATACCAATGCCGGTAAAATCCAGGATATCATCATCGATATCCAGCGCAATTCGCCGGGCAAACAGTTGCTGGCTTCTGAAACCAAGATCAATGTTGAGATCCTGTACAACAAACTCCAGATATTTATAGTCCTCAGGAACATCTATGCCTTGTTAAGCGTAATCCTTTTATTGCTGGCGTTTACCGACAACCTGCGGCCAAAAAAGAGCAGGATCATATCGGTGGCACTTAATATTTCGATCCTGGTTCTCGGCCTCGCCTTTTTGTACCACACTTTTGGCATGATCCTCAGGTGGTATTTAACGGGCCATGCGCCCTGGAGCAATGGCTATGAATCGCTGATCCTTATTGCCTGGGGCGGTTTGCTTGCAGGGTTCAGTTTTGCCCGCTATTCCAAAATCACACTTGCCGCAACTGCTTTACTTGCCTTTTTTATCCTGATGACAGCAAGCCACAGCAGTTATGATCCGCAACTGACGAATTTGCAGCCGGTTTTAAAATCGTACTGGCTCATCATCCACGTGGCAACACTGACCATCAGTTACGGTTTTCTCGGCCTTGGATTTATCCTCGGGTTGATGAACCTTGTCATCTTCCTGTTTAAAACGACAAAGAACAATGCACGCCTTGACCTGATCATCTCCGAACTGACCTGCATCAATGAAATGAACCTGATTGTGGGGATCGTACTGGCCACGATCGGCACATTCCTGGGCGGTGTCTGGGCCAACGAATCTTGGGGAAGATACTGGGGATGGGATGCAAAGGAAACATGGGCCCTGGTCATCGTCATCGCATATACCCTTGTGCTCCATCTCCGTTTTATTCCCAAACTGCGGAGCAGCTATGTATTCAATGTTGCATCCGTAGCCGGCTTTGGAAGTGTTATCATGACATTTGTCGGTGTGAACTATTACCTTTCAAAAGGCATGCACAGCTATGGTGCAGGCGATACGCCGGTTTTCCCGCTTTGGGCATGGGGATTGATTTTTTCAATTATCTCCCTGATTGTGATCGCAGGGTTGAAACAGAGTGGAATGAGTAAGCAACTCCCGTTACCCAAAAGTGGTTGATTGTTTTTTTTAATTTTTTGTACCTTTACCATTCAAAGATGAAAAGATGAAAATCGCTCTTTTATTTTTATTGGTGCTGGGCCAGGGAATTATCCTGCAGGCCGGTGTTGTTGAGAAAACTTTTTATTTCAGCAACTATGCAATTGAATCAAAAGGGTCCTACCAGACAGTGAATTTCGGGAACACACTCCTTTCCGGAATCCCGGGAGAGCCCCTGTTGCCCTGGCATGACGTTGTACTGATGCTGCCGCCCGGCGAAGCGGCCGAATCCATGGAGATCATCGAAGAGGATGAAACGCCTGTTCCCGGATCCGTTTTGCTCTTTCCCAAACAACCTGTTCGCCCCATTTCTTCGGGCAATGCAGGGGAATTTGCCAGGAATGACAAGGTATACAGCCAAAGCGATGTCTATCCTGCCCGGCGAAGCGGCCAGTTGCTTACCCAATACCTGAACGGCTATGCCTTTGCCCTTTGTACATTTACGCCGGCAAGATACCGTCCGGCCAACCGTGCGCTGAGCTATTTCAGCAAGGTGACCGTGAGGATACACACCCGTGCCGATGCGCAATCCGTTGCTGCCCTGAACAATTTACCGGTAAACGGAGCCCTGCTCAGCCGGGTAAGATCCTTCGCCATGAATCCCGGGATGATGACAACGTACCCGCAACGAAAATCCCCGTCAACAGCCTATGAATACCTGGTCGTTTCGCCCGTCAGCTTTAAAAATGAGTTCCAGCCGCTGGTCAGCATGTATGGCAGGCTCGGTATAACGGTGCGTGTGGTTTCCACCGACAGCATTTATGCAACCACGGCCGGAACAGATCACCAGGAACAGATCAGGAATTTCATCATCGGCCAGCATCAGAACCACGGCATTGACTATGTGTTGCTGGCCGGAAATCCCGCCCTGGTCCCATCCCGGGGTTTTTATTGTTTCGTAATGTCGGGGACTACCCCTTATTCTGATTCAAACATCCCTGCCGACCTCTACTATTCTGGCCTTGATGGCAATTATGATGCAAATTCCGACCTGGTCTATGGCCAGCTGGATGACAATCCCGATTTTTTACCGGATATTGCCGTGGCCCGTTTCACCGTGAATGATACTGCCGAACTCCACCACATGATACGGAAGACCGTTTCTTATCAGACCAACCCGGTCCTCGGGGAGGTTTCACGGCCGTTGCTTGCAGGCGAATACCTGTACAATGCGCCCCTGACCTATGGCGGAGATTATATGGACCTGCTGGTGAACAACCACAACGACAACGGGTATTTTACCCACGGGATCCCGTCGGGAACGAACAATATTGAAAAACTTTACGATACCCCTTCGTGGTCGTGGAGTGCGGCGGTACTGCTCGCCACCCTCAACAGCGGAAAAACATTCATCCATCACCTCGGACATGCCAATACCACCTATATGATGCGACTGTCGATGTCGTCAATCACCAATGCCAATTTTTCACAGGTAAACGGCATCACCCACAATTTCCCGATACTCTACACCCAGGGTTGCTACGACGGGGCCTTTGATGCAGGCGGCGGATGCATCGCCGCAAAAGCTGTTTCGATCGACAATTTTCTTGTTGCCGGCATTTTCAACTCCCGTTACGGATGGTTCAACCAGGGAACCACTGACGGCCCTTCGGAACACCTCGAAAGGGAATTTGTAAGTGCCGTATATACCGATACGCTCCCGGAAAAACACCTGGGGATTGCCCACATGATCTCAAAGATTAAAACAGTACCATGGCTGTCACTCCCCGGGGAATTCGAACCCGGAGCGCAGTTGTGGTGCCACTATTGTTGCAACGTTTTCGGCGATCCGGCACTTGAAATACGCACCGGGGAACCTACATCATTTACCGGCATCACATGGACCGGGAATATTGATACTGACTGGAACAAGGCCGGGAACTGGGATCTTGCGGTTGTCCCGACTTCATTGTACGATGTCACGATCCCGGACGCTCCACATGCCCTGGTCATCACCACCAGCAATGCCACCTTTTGCCACAACCTCACGATCCTCTCTGGTGGTCACTTCACGGTAAACCCGGGTAAATCGACTGTTGTTTATGGAACAGTCACCGTGAACGGGGAATGAATATGTTGCTGGTCTACATAACAAGACAGCCTACATCGATTTATAATTCAATTACCTGAAATTTTACTATTTTTGTCCTGTTAAGGTGATTCCTGCCAGGGGAAATCAGCTAAAAGTTTTATTGTCATACCATTATTCGATCCGGATGAAAAAAACACTCTGCACACTCTTCATTTTCGCTACCTTGTTTTTCGGGCTCAATGGTTCATATTCACAGGTCGCCATCAGCAATGACGGCAGTGCGCCGGCCGCATCGGCCATGCTCGAAATCAAAGCCACCAACAAAGGGTTTCTGCCGCCCAGGGTGAGCCTTGCAAGCACTGCCGATGTAACAACCATCCCTTCGCCGGTTGCAGGGTTGCTGGTATACAACACCAACTCCGCCATTATCAATGGATACAGTACGGGTTATTATTTTTATACCGGCTCCAAATGGTCAAAAATTACATCAAATACCACGCATTACCTGGGTGAATTCTACGGCGGCGGGAATATTTTCTGGCTGGATGAAACCGGGGAACACGGGCTCATCGCCGCAATTGCTGACCTTGGTTCATCCGGCGGAACCAGGTGGTACAACGGCACATTTAAAGTTACCGGTGCGTATGCCGATGGCGTGTATGCCGGTAAATACAACACCGACAAGATCATCACCTCGCAGGGGACCGGGACCTATGCGGCAATGCTGTGCAGGGATTACAACTTCACCTTTGGAAACATCTTTTATACCGACTGGTACCTCCCGTCAAAATATGAGCTTAACCTGATGTACCAGAACCGTCTGCTTCTTGCTCCTTTCAATTACAGTTATGGCGTATACTGGAGTTCTACGGAAGGAACAGCAGATCCGTTGGGGCAGGCATTTGACCAGGTTTTCCTGAACGGTACCGGCAGCGGACTTCAGGACGAAAGCCCGAAAGACTGGAATGACCTCGTGCGTTGCATCAGGAAGTTTTAACCCTCCTCCCTTCATACGGGTTCCACTAAATTTTCATTCAAAATCAAAAAGTCAGAGATTATTTTCTGCGGAATTTGCTTTTTATAAAAACATTATTTAGATTTGTACCAAATAAGAGTCTTAATTTTTATCAAATCAATCATTTAATTCTTAACAAAAGACCTTTTTCTCCCGTTATGAAAAACAATAGTCATTCTGCAGCAATTGCCATCGCCCTCCTTTTTGTTGGTTTCACCACAAGCCTGTCGGCTCAAAACTATCCTTTTGAGTTACCCAAATTACCCTATGCATACAACGCCCTGGAGCCGGTTGTTGATGCAGCAACCATGGAGATCCATTATTCAAAGCACCATGCGGCTTATGTCAAGAATCTCAACAATGCGGTGAAAGGCACCAAACAGGAATCCTATTCCCTTGACGAGCTCATGCTGTATGCAGGTGAACTGGACGAAGTTATCCGCAACAATGCCGGCGGACATTACAATCACTCCATGTTCTGGAACATTCTCTCGCTGCACAACCCATTTAACCCGCAAACAGAGGTAGGAAAAGCGGTTACCGGCACTTTTGGCTCCCTCGACAGTTTGAAAAAACTATTGAACAAAGCCGGTGCAACACGGTTCGGATCCGGCTGGGCATGGCTCTATGTAACCACCGATAAAAAACTTGCCGTATGTTCCTCCCCGAACCAGGACAATCCCATCATGGATATTTCGCCCGAACGAGGAATCCCGGTGCTGTGTATCGATGTGTGGGAACATGCCTACTACCTGAAATATCAGAACAAGCGCGGTGATTATCTCTCCGCAATCCTTGATGCCATCAACTGGGACGCTGTAAACAAAAACTACACGGAGGCGCTGGGGAGCCCGTTGCTGAAGACCATTGAAAAGGAGACCTGGACTGAATTAAGCACATTTCATGAAGTGATGGCAGGAACGTTTCATCCGTCTGAAGATGGCGACCTGAAACCGATTCGCGAACGCTCTGGAGAATTTCTTGCAAAGGCAAAGGCGTTGCAAAGCGGGAAAATCCCCACATCCTTCAATACCCCGGAAATTAAAAAATCCATTGACGACCTTGTCAGGGGAGCAAATGCCCTGAACCAGATGGTTCTCAAAAAAGCAGATGACAAGTCACTCTCGAAAAAGCTGGGAGAACTGCACGATATATTTCACACCATCCAGGGGCTTTGCCGGCATTAACCGTGACCCTTACCTTTTTGCCTGCATTTCGTCAACCAGGAATCCTGCATTCCCAAACTTCTGGGTGATGAACAGTACATAGCGGATGTCGCACGTAATGGCACGCTGAAGGTCAATGTCATATTGCCAGTCGCTGATCATCGCTTCATAATTACCGTCAAAGACAACTCCCGCGAGTTCACCCTTTGCGTTCATTACAGGGCTGCCGCTGTTGCCCCCGGTGATATCACACGTTGAAAGAAAGGCGACAGGCACATCTTTCAGTGCCGGATCCATCCAGTTGCCGAAATCGCGTTTTCCATATAATTCCACCAGTTTCGCAGGTGCATTAAACGGTTCGACATCCGTGTTTTTTTCGACCACCCCGCCAAGGGAGGTAAACGGGTCGTACCAAACGGCATTTCGCGGTTTATAGCCTTTCACCCTGCCCGAGGTAAAACGTATCGTACTGTTGGCATCAGGATAAAGGGTTTTGCCTTTCCAGGCAAACAGGGCATCCAGGTATTCCTTCCGGATAGCGGTCACATTGGCTGCAAATACCTCACTGGTCTTATTGATCGCCTCGCCCGTGGGATAAAGCGAAACCGCCATTTTCATAAAAGGGTCGTCGAGGGCTTCCAGCTCTTTCACAGTTTTCAGGTAGAGCAATTTTGCAAATTCCAGGTCCTGCAACTTCGAGGTGGCAACTGCCTGGTCGGCGAATTGAGCGATGGACTGCTTCTTATCTCCCAGGATATATTCCAGCCCCGTGATGCGCTGCCCCGGGGGAAGCGCACCGGCTTTTTCAAGCGCTCTTACCAGCAATGCTTTGTCAACAGGTTCATAATAATTTGCATATGCATATTGCAATCCATCGGCAGTCTCCCTGATCACTTCGTCGGTAAGTCCCGGCTGCCGCTCGCCTGCCGGCTTTGCCATTTCCCGGGCAAGATAGTAAACCTGCATGGCTATGCCGATCTGCAGACCGGCAAGCCCCTGGAAGATCCCGTAAACATTGTCACGCTCCTTTGTATCACCCAGCAGTTTGTACTGTTCCTTTTCCCTTGAAAGGATGGTGCTGTAACGTTCCCGGTTTGCCGGGGAACTGTTGGCCCATGACATGAATTCCTTTTCGAAGTCGATCTTCTTTTGGAGAAAACTGGTCTTTTTCATCCCTTCCAGCTTTCCCTCCAGGTTTTTCATGGTATTGGCAAGGCCCTTGACAAGGCTGGCAACCTTTAATTTCCCTTCAGGATCATTTTTTGTGAGCTCCCCGCAGATACCGATAATCTCCCGGTAGTTTTCAACGGTAAAGGGATAATTGTACGTCTGGTTCCAATGTACCGATGTTGATGAACGATAGCGGGTTGTGCTCCCCGGGAAGCCCATTATAAAAGTAAAATCACCATCCCTGAGGTTATCACGGGTGGTACGAAGCCATACCCCGGGTTTATATGGTACATTTTGCACATCATATTCCGATCCGGTTCCATCCGGCGACACATACACCCGGAGGAATGAAAAATCGCCGGTGTGCCTGGGCCACATCCAGTTGTCTGTTTCTCCACCGTAATTCCCAATCGCCATGGGCGGGGCGTAAACGATGCGCAGATCTTTGAACTCCTTGTAAACAAACAACATATATTGTTTGCCGTTGAACATTTCCGATACCAGGGCCACAATGTCCTTCCTGTCTTTTTTGATCAGGTCGGTCATCTCCGCTATTTTTTCGTTGACCCTCCTATCTTTTTCGAGGGGGTCCCTGATGAATTGGGCATCCTCAAGAACCTCCTGCGTAACATCCCTGATTTCAACAACCATCAGGGCCTGGTAGCCGGGTGCCCTGATCTCCTCACTTTTTGTGCGGGCAAGAAAGCCTTCAGCAAGATAGTTGCTGTTGGTGGTCGATGCCCGCTGCAATGCCGTAAAAGCGACATGATGATTTGTGAGTACAAGCCCGTCGGGAGAAACAAACGAGCCGGAACCTCCACCTATCTGAAGGATTGCACGGTATAAGGCTGGCTTGTCTTTGCTGTACAAATCGTCAGCAGCGACCGCCAGTCCCTTTTTGTTGAGATCGAGCTGGTTGACCTGGGTGAGCAGCCACATCCCTTCCTGGGCGAATGAAGGCAAGCAAAGGAACAGCAGGATGCACAGGCTGTAAATGTTCTTTTTCATGGGGAACCTCCTTTTTCTGAAATGGTTGAATTAAATGCGTTCGAAACACATATGACGTATGCCTGCCGGTAATGTTACACTTCCTGATGCCTTTATGGTACGAATAATGGCATGCCTCAACCGCTGCATTGCGGACAGCCTCGAGCTTTTTCCCTGAACGGGCGTTGAAAAACCGGGGGATCAGCGTGCCATGTCCGGCACCTGCCCGTCACAGGTCAGGAATAACAAATTATCAACAGCATACAATAAATAATATCAACAAACAGTATCAAACAGTAATTTATTCCATATCTTTGAAAAAACTTAAACACTAAGGTTATGAAAACTTTCACAGGCATCAGGGAAGTATTTAAAATCTTCCAAAACAAGGAATCCTATTTCAATGAGATCAACAAACAGCAGTCTAACAAACTGATATTTAACCAGATTGTCCTGATATGCGGGTTTGCCTTTCTGTATGGCATGGTGATGGGCAGCTATCACAGTTTGCTGCAATCGGTCGTCACCGGGTTGAAAGTCATTGTCCTGTTCCTTTCCACCGTGATCATCTGCTTTCCCTCCTTTTTCATTATCCAGCAGGTGCTGGGATCGAAAATGAGTTTCAGGCAGATGATCGTGATCGTATTGAGCGGCGTGGTTCTTACTGCGACCATTGCCCTGTCCTTTGCACCCATCGTGGTTGTTTTCCAGGTAACCGGGGGGAATTATCATTTTCTTCAGCTGCTTCATGTCGCCATCTTTATCTTTGCAGGAATTTTCGGCATGCGGCTGATGGTCGATGCCTTGAAATATGCATGTGAAAACAAGAGCATCTATCCGCAGATCGGGGTGACTGTTTTCAGGATATGGATCATCATCCTGGCGTTTGTGGGCATCCAGCTTGCCTGGAATTTAAGGCCGTTTTTATGTGAAAAAAATGAGGAGTTTAAAATTTTCAGAAAATATGAAGGGAATTTCTACACCGCCATTGTCTATTCAATAGAGCAGCTGGTTTCATCAAAGAATCCTGAAAAACCTGAGGTAAAAAGGGTTCCCGTGAATTATCCTGATACAACCGGTAAAAGCGGAACGGGTGCTGATAAAATTTTATATCAAATACGCAAATAACATGGATGATATTATGACATTGGAGGAAGTTGCCGGATATTTGAAACTTAAACCGCAAACGATTTACACATGGGCCCAGGATGGCAAAATTCCGGCAGCCAAGCTGGGTAAGGAGTGGCGGTTCAGGAAATCGGTCATCGACAGGTGGTTCAACCAGCATATCAATGAAAAATTTTCGGAATTTGTGAATCCATAGTTTTACAACAGCCTGGACAAGGATATGGCCAGGAAAATGTACATCTCTTTATTGCATCTGATATGAAAAAAACGATCAACCATTCTACCTGGAGCAGCGAAAAAACAACCTGGATCGACATTACCGATCCGACGCATGCCGAATTGAAGGAATACTCGAAACAGTACAACCTTGAATATTACTCCCTGGCCGATTGTCTTGAACCCGCACACCTTCCTAAAAAGGAGACACTGCAGGATTTTACCTTTATCATCCTCCGGGTGTATGATGATAAGGCAAAGAACCCATCCTCCATCCAGGAGATGAGCCATAAAATCGCGATCTATTACAACGACAAGGTTGTTCTGACAATCCACCGGGTCCATGCCGCCATCATTGAAGAAATCAGGGCAAAATACCTGGAAACAGGGGTCATCAGCGAGCCTTCAGAAATCGTGACCAAGATCATGTACTATACCATCAAATCGTACGAAGCCAATGCCATCAGTCTTTCTGAAAAGATTGACAGGATGGAAAAACTGGTTTTCGTTGGCAGGCAGACCAGGATCACCCTTGAACATCTCTATTACCTGAAGAACACCTGCCGCCTCAACCGGCGGATTATAAGCCTTTCGAAAGAGGTCATCCTGCAGCATACCACAACAGAAAAGGATGCGGGCGCACTGCAGGACGTGAAAGACCTGCTTCAAAAACTCTCCCTGAGTTTCGACGAAACACACGATGATGCTGCCAACCTTTCGACCATATACCTCTCAATCGTATCGCTGAAAACCAATGATGTGATGAAGTTGCTGACCATATTTTCGGTCTTTTTCATGCCCCTCACCTTTATTGCCGGGATCTATGGAATGAACTTTGATGTTATGCCCGAACTCCGGTGGAAACTGGGTTACCCGCTGATCCTGATTGTTATGTCGCTGATCAGCTTTGTAATCTTCTGGTGGTTTAAGCGGAAAAAAATACTTTAAGCCATTTATCCTGCGAAACCCTAGCAACACATATTCCTGTAGGGCTTCCCCCTACAGAAAAATCTGTTTGCGCCCTACATAACAATCCATTTTTAATTCCGATATTTGGGGTTGAATCCATAATTGTCACAATTAGGGTCGAATTTGGCATATAATCCCTTTAACAAAAGAAACACCGGCGATTCACGGCACTACTCAACATAACTTTTAACTACGGAATTCTGATTTTAACAAAAGCAATCTATGAAATTAACCATCAAATCGCTGCTTTCTGGTCTTTTTCTCTCCTTTACAATCATGTTGATCGTTGCATTAAGCCTTGGACTGAGATCATTGCAAACGGTTGAAAATCAGGCAAACGGGATCATTGATAATGAATTTGCCAAATCATCACTTGCATGGGAGGTTATCAAAGATCAAAAAGCTATCATCGCGTATGAACGTGAGATGATGTTGAGTACCTCGCCGGAAAAGAGACGGGATCTGAAGGAAAACTGCATCAGGGCTTTTGCAGAAACTGATTCCAGGATGGTTGCACTGATGAAAAATGAAGATTCAGCAGGAAGCGCAATTCTTAAAGAAATAAAAGTGTCTTTTTATGAATACCAGAAGCTGATCAACGAAGAATATTTATGGTCATTCGACAACGCCCGGAATGTGAATACCGGTATAACCCCGGCATTTCAGGAAAAAAACCAGTCAACACAGGATGCGTCGCACAAGCTTGGGTCGTTGCTCATGCAATTTGTGGAACTGAAAAACAGGAACATTGACGTGGCAAGGTCCAGGTCAAACGAGTCTGTTTCTTCTTTTAAAACCGCGATTATCTCCTTTTTTGTGATCCTGTTCCTCTTTGGCGTCATTGTACTAATTTCGATTTTGTGGTTTGTTTACAGCATGGTTGGCGGAGAACCCGGCATAATCCGGGAGATGACCGGAAAAATAACGGAAGGAAACCTCTCCGTACAGTTTCCAGGCGAAACGAAGGGGATCTTCAACTCCATCAAAATCCTTCAGCAAACATTGCTCCTGGTAGCCAGGAAAGCTGAAAATATTGCGGGGGGGGACTTTTCTGTTGAAATCATTCCGCAATCCGGGAACGACCAACTTGGAAATTCACTTGCCAAAATGACAAGGACCCTGAGTGAACTGGGCAAAGTAACTGAGGAGATTTCACAGGGTAATTTTGAACGCCGGCTTGAAATCAAGGGGGATAATGACCTTGTTTCCAAATCAATCAACAGCATGAGCCGGAACCTGGAGAAAAACGAAAAACACAACAGGGAACAGAACTGGCTTAAGGACGGGTTAAACAAACTCGGGGTGGAACTTTCGGGCGACAAGGGGCTCGATGAGATCGCATCGGGTTCAATCAGTTATATCAGCAGGCATGTGGAAGCAGGGCGCGGGGTGATCTACCTGCTGGATAAGGAGAAAAAGCAACTGCACCTCATGAGTTCCTTCGCATTCACCGAGCGGGACCACCTTTCAAACACCTACGATTTGGGTACCGGTGTGGTGGGCCAGGTGGCACTTGAGAAGAAGGCCATTTTTTTAAGAAACGTACCGAGGGATGAGGCCCCCATCAGCACCGGGACGATTCAAACTGTACCATATAACACCTATACCTACCCGCTTGTATACGAGACCGAATTGCTGGGCGTCGTTGAACTTGCTTCCCTTACACCATTCACGCCGATCCAGACCGCATTCCTCGACGAATCGAACCAGATCATAGCCACCGGCATCTTTTCGGCCATCCAGCGTGCAAAAATCGAGGAACTGCTGACAAATTCCCAATCGGCCCAGCGCGAAGCCGAAGAGAAGACCATGCAGGTGCAGGAGGCCAATGCCCGCCTTGAAGAACAGCAACAGCAGATCCAGCAGCAATCGGAAGAACTGCAGCAAAGCAATTCACAACTTGAGGAACAGCAGCAGCAACTTCAGCAGCAGTCGGAAGAGTTGCAGCAAACCAATGCCCAGCTGGAAGAGCAACAGCAGCAATTGATGCAGCAAACCGACGAACTCCGGCGCGGCAACGACCAGCTTAAACAGGCAAAGGAAGACCTGGATATCAAGGCCGGCGACCTTGAAATGTCGAACAAATACAAGAGTGATTTCCTGGCTACCATGTCGCACGAACTTCGCACCCCGCTCAACTCCATCATCCTGCTTTCAAAAATGATGCAAAAGAACGAACGGGGCAACTTCAGCGAGGATGACATCAAGCGGGCCAGGGTGGTCCATTCGGCAGGAGAAGAGCTCCTCAGGCTTATCAACGATATCCTGGATATTTCCAAGATTGATGCCGGGAAGACCACGCTGACCATCAGCGAATTCACTACCGAGTCGTTGCTGAACGACATCAGCCATTTCTTTGCCTCAACTGCAAAAAGCAAAGGTCTTACACTCAATGTGGATAATACATTTAAAACCATAATCACCACCGACAAGGACAAAGTTTCACAGATCCTGCGGAACTTCATGTCGAATGCGTTAAAATTCACAAGATCCGGCACCATCACCATCAAAGCCGGGGAGAGCGGCATAAAGGAACGGCCGGTCAAAATCAGTGTTCACGATACCGGGATCGGCATTGCAACTGAAAAGCACAAACTCATCTTTGATGCATTTCAACAGGTTGACAGTTCCATTTCACGCGAATATGGCGGTACAGGGCTCGGGCTGACCATTTCGCAAAAACTCACCAACCTGCTCCAGGGCGAGATCACGCTGAAAAGTGAAGTGGACAAGGGAAGCGAATTTGTGCTCTTTTTACCAAAAATATTGATTCCCCATGAAGGCGAAGACGCCGAATATACCAGGTCAAAGAACTGGGAACAAGCAGATCTGACTGAAACAACATCGCCTGCCGTCAGGGGTTCCGGAACTTTTGTTGATGACCGTAAATCAATCATGCCGGGTGAAAAAATTATTTTGATTGTCGAGGATGACCCCACTTTTGCCGACATCGTGGCGATGGTGATCCACAACATGAAGATGAAGGTGCTGCATGCTTCCACCGCCGAGCAGGGTTTACGTCTCGTGCAGCAGTACAAGGTCAACGGCATAATTCTCGACCTTGTCCTGCCCGACATGAACGGGGTTGATTTCATGCGCAGGTTGAAAAGCTTCAAGGATTTGAGACACATCCCGGTTCAGATTATCTCGGGCCATGAGAAAAACCCTGAGCTGATGCGTCTGGGCGCTCTTGATTTCCTTCAGAAGCCGGTGGACCAGGAACAGATCCAGGATGCCATCCAGGGAATCCTGAACTTCAGTGAAAAAAATCCGAAAGACCTGCTGATTGTCGAAGATGACGAAAACCACAGGGAGGCACTCACAGCCCTGATCAGGAGCAAGGATATCCGCATCACGGGAGTGGATACCGAAGAAGAGGCTACCAAAGAACTTAAAAAGGGCATTTACGATGCCGTGATCATCGACCTGGGGCTGCGGTCGGGCAGCGGAATGAACATTTGCAAATATGCCCGCGAAAACCAGATAAAGGTTCCGATCATCGTATATACCGGGAAACAACTGTCGCCCGATGAAGAAAAAGAGCTGAAACGCTATACCGACCGCATCATCATCAAAACGGTCCATTCCGAAAACCGCCTGCTCGACGAACTCACGCTGTTTCTTCACCAGACACAGAAAGAGCGTGCCGACGAACCGGCTGTTGCATACGATTTGAACGCCAAACTGAAACGGCTTACGGGAAAAACCATCCTGGTGGTTGACGATGACATCAAGAATGTATTTGTCCTCAGCACAGCGCTGGAGGAACATGGCGCGAAAGTGATCGATGCCCAGAACGGACTGGCAGCCCTGAACATGCTCGGTGAAAAAAAGGGCATCGACCTGGTGCTGATGGATATCATGATGCCTGTTATGGACGGATATACCGCCATTAAAAAAATCAGGGAAAACCCCCTGTTGAAAAACATGCCGGTGATTGCCCTTACAGCCAAAGCATTGAAGGAGGACCGCGAAAAATGCATCTCTGCCGGCGCCGATGACTATCTTGCCAAACCGGTCGATTATGACATGCTGATCGGGCTGGTCGAAGCCTGGTGCCAGAAAAAATAACGATCATGAATGTACATGCCATCGATAACCGGAAATCCCACCATATTTCGGTACAGGGAAACATGCAGTCGCAGGCCGACCGGGATGAGTTTTTTTCATTGCTCAGCCCGGGCAACCAGAAAGAGCTTGAACTCACATTTTTTGATGCCAGGATCCTGCCGGCCGATGTAATGACGGCTATAAAGTCATTCGTTGCAGCAAACAAAACCGTCAAACTCAAGATCAACGTTTTTCACCGGTATCTCGGTTCTTATTTCTACCGGCTCGGCCTTCCGTGTCATGTCATGCAGCAGCATTCGCTCGAATACCGCGAAACGAAAAAGATCAAGGCAATTGCACTTGGGGGTTCGGCAGGAAGCCTCGACAAGATCATGTCGATCATGGCCAAACTGCCTCCCAGGGATATCAGTGTATTCATCGTGCAGCATATCCTTGAAAACGAGCCGAATTACCTGGGTGAAATCCTTGAGCGAAGCACCGGGTTCAGGGTGGTTCCCATCGTCGGCAACAGCACGGTTTTACCGAATTGTGTTTACATTGCCCCGCCGGCACACCACATGACCGTGGAAAAGGGAAAAATCAGGCTTTCAACGGAAGCTAAAATGAATTACGCCCGCCCCTCCATCCAGGTTACCTTCGAATCGCTTGCCCGTGAATACGGTGATGGTCTCATTGCCGTGATGCTTTGCGGATATGGCGATGACGGCAACAAAGCTTTTGAATTGCTCAGGGAAAAAGGCGCCACTACCATCATTGAAGACCCCCAGGATTGCGATGCCCGGGAGCTGGTGATGAACGCCTGGAAAACCGGGTTGATTGACTATAAGTTCCCCCTGCCGGAACTTTCTTCCTACCTGGCGCGGATCATTGAACCAGAAACGCTGAACATAGATGAAAATGACCTGAAACGGTTTTTCAACGGGCTTAACGACAATTATGGATACGATTACCGTCATTACAACGTAAACAGCGCCACCCGCCGCATTGCCCGTGTGATGGCCGACAATCACATCTATTCGTTCAAACGGTTTGAAGAGTTTGTGATGCAGGACCGCGACCTGTTTGAAAACCTGTTCCTCGAATGTTCCATAAACGTGACCGAATTTTTCAGGAACCCGCTGACGTTTTTATCCATCCGTCAAAAAGTTCTGACCTATCTCGACTCGTTCCCCCACATCAAAATCTGGAGTGCCGGCTGTTCAACGGGCCAGGAGGCCGTAACCCTGGCAATCATGCTCGATGAACTGGGGATCCTGCACAAATCGCAAATCTACGCTTCCGACATCAACCCCTACGTGGTTGAGGAGGCTCAAAACGGCATCTATTCGCTGGAGATGGTGGAAAACAGCCGGGAGAACTACAAAACTGCAGGCGGAACCGCTGACTTCGACAACTATTTTATCATCAGGGATGCCTATGCCCAGGTTAAGCCGCACCTGAAAGACCGGATCCTGTACTTTCAGCACAGCCTGCTGAATAAAGGGGTTTTCAATGAGTTTCATCTCATCCTTTGCCGCAATGTGCTTATTTACTTTGATCAGACACTGCAAAATACCGTGCTGGATTTATTCTACCGTTCGCTCGATATGAATGGATTTCTCGTACTTGGCGAAAGCGAAAGCATTGCCTCGTACCCAATTGGATTCCAAATATTTGACAAGCCCAATAAAATATTTAAAAAAATAATCTGATCCCTCCATGGAAGCAAATTTCAAGCCCGACATTCTCATTGTAGACGACATTGAACACAACATCTTCACCCTGCGAACGCTGATTGAGGCTCATTTTGAAGCAAACCTGATTGAAGCCACCTCCGGTGAACAGGTACTGCATATTGTCAACGAACAGCCCATCGACCTGATCCTGATGGATGTGATGATGCCGGGCATGGACGGGTTTGAAACAGCCCGGCTCATTAAAAACCGCCCGAGAACATCCAACATCCCCATCATCTTCATCTCGGCATATGATCCCACCCAGAAACTGCTCGAAAAGGGCATTGCCGCCGGCGGATACGATTACCTCACCAAGCCGATCGACGACAACCAGCTGGTTTACCGGTTGAAAATGTACCTGCGGTTCATCAAACACGAATTCATGATGAACCTGCACCTCAGGGAACTGAACCTGAAACTCATTGAAGAAATTGAAGACAGGAAGGCGACCGAGCTCAGCCTGCAAATTTCGCAGAACGAGTTGAAAGCGGCCA
Source organism: Bacteroidota bacterium (assembly GCA_026391835.1). Classification (GTDB taxonomy): domain Bacteria; phylum Bacteroidota; class Bacteroidia; order Bacteroidales; family FEN-979; genus CAIVAT01. Next base: position 8,857 of record JAPLDF010000009.1, on the reverse strand, counting down.
ACTCCTCGAAGGACAAATTTTTTTCAATCATCGCGCATGATCTCAAAAACCCCTTCAACGGCATTATCGGCCTGAGCAGCCTCCTGATCGACGATTACGACAGCTTTCCTGCATGGGAGCAGAAGGAGTTCATCCAGAACATTAAAACCACCGCCGAAAATACCTTCCGGCTGCTGCAGAATCTCCTCGAATGGTCCCAAACCCAAACCGGCAAGATCCATTTTGAACCAACACAGTTTATCCTGACTTCCATTACTTCCGACATCGTCGACCTGGTTAAAACATCGGCAGGAAATAAAAACATTGTGCTGACAGCAGAAATATCGCCGGAAATTTATGTTTTTGCCGATAAAAACATGATCAATACAGTTCTCAGAAACCTGCTGTTAAATGCCGTTAAATTTACCCGCAGTGGCGGCCGGATCCATTTATCCGCCAGGAAAACCAGCAACATGGTTGAAATAAGCGTAACCGACAATGGCATCGGCATAACCCGCGAGAACATCAACAAACTCTTTTGCATCGACTGCAATGTGGCATCAAGGGGCACCGAAGGTGAGGAAGGAACCGGACTGGGATTGATCCTCTGCAAGGAATTCATTGACAAAAACGCAGGGGAAATCAGGATTGAAAGCGAGGTTGGCGCCGGCAGTACGTTTACGATCACCATCCCTGAAACCGCTCAACTCAACTAACTATCGTCATGGATAAAACAGATAAACATACTATTCTCATTGTTGATGACAACCCCAACAATCTTTTCTCTTTGCACGAGCTGATCAAAGACAATTTCCCGGTGGAGGTCATCGAAGCCAGTTCCGGTTTTGATGCCCTGCGCATCATCAACGAGCAATCAATTGACCTCTGTCTCATGGATGTTCAGATGCCGGAAATGGACGGATTCGAAACAGCGAAACTGGTTCGCTCCCGCCCGAAAACAGCCCACATTCCCGTGATATTCATCACGGCGTTTGATCCCAATAAAAGCCTGATGGAAAAAGGGCTGAATGCCGGGGGGCTTGATTATCTCACCAAACCGATTGATGATGTCCAGATCGTTCATACACTGAACATGTACATGCGGTTTCTTGACCGTGAGCGCAACATCAACAGCGAACTTGAAGAAAAGGTACAACTGCGGACTGCCGAATTTCAGCAGATCAACCGAAAACTCAAACTTGAAATAGAGGAGCGTAAAAGGGCAGAAACCGCCTTACAGGAATCGGAGACAAAACTCAGGGAAGCCAATGCGGCAAAGGATAAATTCTTTTCCATTATTGCCCATGATCTCCGCAATCCGTTCAATGCGGTCATCGGATTCTCAAACCTCCTGCGCGAAAACATTTCAGAATTCAGCCCGGATGAGATCAGTGAATATATCGGGTACATCAATGATTCAGCGATCAACGCATATACCCTGCTGGGTAACCTTCTCGACTGGGCCCGTTCGCAAACCAACAGCATCCGGTTCAATCCCGAATCGGTCAACATCAGCGAAATCATCAATTCAACACTGACAATCCTTTCCGGCGAGGCCAACAAGAAAAACATCCTCGTATCAAATTCCGTTGCAGATGGTTCTGTGGTACTTGCCGACAGCAACATGGTTTCAGCTGTTTTACGAAACCTCATTTCCAACGCGATCAAATTTACCCGGCCGGGCGGAATGGTCACCATCTCTTCTGAGGTGTCGGACGGGATTGCCGAATTCATGATTGAAGACAACGGGGTTGGAATTCAAAAGAGGGATCTCGACTTGTTGTTCAGGATCGACACCAAGGTATACACAAAAGGCACTGCCGAAGAGTCCGGCACAGGCCTCGGGTTGATCCTTTGCAAAGAGTTCATCGAAAAAAACGCCGGAACAATCCGTGTTGAAAGCGAACATGGCACAGGAAGCCGGTTTATTTTCACCCTGCCGGTTTCTGCTTCATGATTACCCTGGATTAGGGATTAATGCCAATTAACATATTGGATATGACAACATTAGTTTTTTCAAAATCGTCAGATTTGCTCAGGAAAAAGTCAGCGCCAAGTGCAAGACACCGTTCCTTGTATTGAGGATAGGAATAGTTGGTGAGAATACAGACTTTTGTATTCAACTTCGCCTCTTTTATTTTCTTCAGCACCTCCATGCCACCCATTTCCGGCATATGCAAGTCCAGCAAAATCAGGTCCGGATCAAACTCAATGACCATTTCCATGGCAGTCCTGCCATTGCCTGCTTCGCCGACAATGGTCACCTGGTCAAAACTACTGACCTGACTTTTAATTCTCTCTCTCATCAGGGATGAGTCATCAGCAATTACAAGTTTCATTTTTGTCGTCTAATGTAGGACTGTAAATATAGATGCATCAATCCTAACTGAGTATAGGGGGAGGGGAATTTCTTTGTAGGGGAAATGCTGATTTTTTTGTAGGTGATTGCCTTACATCCCTGTAAGGTTAAGGCACCAGGATCCGGGTATTCTGTTGCGTTGCTGCCCGGAATTCCCATAACAGGCTCTCTTTATTCGATCAGGTTGTTTTTCAGGGCATAAAATGTCAGGTCGGCATTCTTTTTCATACCCATTTTTTCCATGATTCTTGAACGGTATGTGCTGACAGTTTTGTCGGAGATAAAGATTTCATTGGCAATCTCCAGCACTGTTTTTCCCTTTGCAAGCATGATCATAACCTGAAATTCCCTGTCGGAAAGTGTATCATGAATATTTTCACTTTTTTGTTCAGGATCATTAAAAAACCGTTTTTCGGCAAACACGGAGGATATGTATTTTCCTCCGGCAGCAATTTTGCGGATAGCTATGGCCAATTCCTCAAATGCACTGTCCTTTGAGAGGTATCCTGCTGCTCCCAATTTAAATGCCCTGATCGCATATTGCTCCTGCGGATGAAAACTCAGCATCAATACCCGTGTATTGACTTTCCGGTGGCAAAGGTTCTGCAGAATATCAAGCCCGCTCATTCCCGGCATCGAGATATCCAGGATTACAAGATCATACTCCACCTTATTGATCATCATAAGGGCTTCATTGCCTTCCGCGACTTCATCGATCTGGCATATCTCAGGCAATGTCTTCAGGATTTGTTTCACTCCTTCCCGTACGATGGCATGATCATCGGCAATAAGAATTTTCATATTCGGTCAGGATCTTTGATTGGTGTAGGGATAAAGGTAACTATTTTTGTTCCGGCAGCACTGCTTTTTGAAAATTCAACGGTTCCGCTGATCTGCCTTGCACGTTCGCGCATGCCGATCAGCCCAAGAGATTTTCCGCTGGAAATGCTCTTTTGGGATATACCAACACCATCATCTTCAATGATCAGGGTAATCCCGTCCGGCAAAGGTCTCAGGGTGATATACACGGTTGTGGCATTGGCATGCCTGATAATGTTTGTCAATGCCTCCTGGAATATCCGGAAAAGTGCGAGGTTGATCCTTTCACCTTCATCGGGCACATCCTCCAGCGAAAGTACACATTTCATCCCCGTACGTTTTTCAAATTCATCGCTGTACCACTCAATGGCTGTTGCCAGTCCAAGGTCATCAAGCAATTCAGGGCGCAACTCGGCCGATATTCTTTGTACTTTTTTAATGGTATCATTGGTCATCTCAATGATCCTGGAGAGTTTTTGAGACGATTTATCGATGTCTTCAAGGTGCTCCTGAACCCATTTCAGATCAATTTTGATCGCCGTCAACGCCTGTCCAAGTTCATCATGAATCTCCATCGCTACCGTCGCACGTTCGTTCTCCCTTGCATCCATCAGGTACTGGTTAAGATGCTGCAGCTCCTCCCTGGCTTTCATAACTTCCAGGTTGGCATTTTTCCGGTCGGTAATGTCTTTGGTGAAACTGAGAAAGCGTGTTTCATCAAGTTTCACCGCTTCTACGGTCCACCAGCGCAACATTCCGCTTTTATGTTTGAACAGCAGGTCGGCTTTCGAGGTACCGGTATTGACCACGTGGCTGAATTGGGTGATGCCAATTTCATGTGATTCATCCGGCAATAAATCCGAAATCTGCATGGTTAAAAGTTCCTCTTTCGAATAGCCGGTTATCCTGCATGCTGCATCGTTCACCTCGATGTATTTCCCGGTTTCATCGGCCACAAAAACACCATCCGGAGCGTTATCAATATAACTTCTGAACTTTTCTTCACTGCTCGAAAGGGCATTGCTGATATTGATTATCGCCCGCTGGTTATTCATTTCCCGAAGTTCGCGTTCAACAACGGGAATAAACCGGGCCATATTGCTTTTCAGCAGATAATCATGTGCCCCGGCCTTGATGAGCTGCACGGCCTTTACCTCGCCGATGGCACCTGAAATTACTATAAACGGAACATTCAGCCCCCCCTTGTGATAGATTTCAAGCGCGGCCTGAACTGTAAAATTGGGCATCAGGTAATCCGAAAGAATGAGATCCCAGGTTTCCCCGTTTAGCGCTTCAATCATCTCCGGGGCAGACTCCACCCTCTGGTAGGTGACTTCATAACCTGCCGAGCGGAGCAACCTGACATTTAATTCAGCATCGGCCTGGCTGTCTTCTATGACCAGTATATTGAGCTTTTTATCCATACTTTTCAATGATACTGATTTTGATTACTTTCTTTTCATTATACTCGTTCAATGACATAAGGTTACCCTTGCTTTATTGTGTATTTTTCACAAAGTTATGTTAATTTATAAAATAATCGCAAAAAGTTGTAAGGTGGGCTTACATGGCTAAATGGTGAATTGCAACCTTAATTTCACTTTTTCTCAATTTCCGGTAGGCCATCCACATTTTAAAGAAAGTTTATAATTTAGCAGCCAGGAAAAACCATGGTTGAGAAACAACATGAAAAATATGTTGAGAAAGATTTTATTGATCATACTGATGATCACAAGCTTAAGCCTGGCAAGCAATGCATGGGTGTATCCCGAGCACCGGGACATCTCCCTGCTTGCCATCCATAAACTCGATTCGGCCCACCGGGCATTGCTCGACCAACTCTGGGCCATGGCAAGAAAAGGTTATGAGTCGAGGCTCGATGAACTGGCAGCAGATGCTGCCCAGGGAGAACATCCCAGGTATATTGATTACGCTGCCTTTCCCGCCATTTCAGGTGACCACTCCACCTCTCCCGAAAATATGCTTCACAATGTTTTGCAAACCGACTGGATCCTCAATGTCGCAGATATCACGGCCCGGCTTAAAGCAGGACTTGAAGCAGCCAAAACAAAGAGTGACCGGGCCAATGAGCTACGCGATTCTGACCTCCGTCTCCTGCGGGCCGATCCCGAATATGTCTCCAGGGCGGGATCAAACAATGTACATTTCATGCTTGCCAGGCCCGATGTCGGGACATCAGCCGGGGCATATTTTGACTACTGCTTTAAAGAGGGCAGCGAGGTTAACCTGATCGGTACGTATAAATGGTTTCATGCCAGTGCGCTGGCAAAAGCAAAGAGGTTATCGGCAGAAACATTAACACCTGAACAACGCTCGGCACTCGCACTTTCGGCACTCGCCGATGAAGCCTTTGCCCTGCATTTCCTGGAAGATGCGTTTTCTTCGGGCCATGTGGCCGGAATATGGGGAAATGCAGCCCTTCGGAAAGGCACCCATGATTATTATGACGAGCACGGGCTAGAAGTTACCACCTGGCAGGGTGAAAGGCTTGTATTGACAGGGGACGCCTATATGCGGCCGGAGGATGCCGACCGGGCTGCCCGTACGGTATTGATAAGCCTGAACCAATTCCTGGATGCTGCCGCCAGCAAAGACGCCCCCTCCCTGATCAACGATCAGCCCGGGGTGTTTACGCCCGATACGTTCAACATTGCCAGGGCCATTATAATGCCCCTTCGCCGGGTCAATCCGGGTTTCAGTGACTTGTTTGACTCGATACTGGTGACTACCCCGGTTCCCGGGCTTGCGACGGGCCTGGGCGAAATTCCAAGGTTCCGGTCAGAGATCGGCCCGTTTGTCGGATTTGCACCTGCAGCAAGGATTTCTGTTTTGGCAGGTGGATTTGACCCCAGTCAGAAAACAGCAGGGGTGGTACCCGGGCTTGAAATGGCATTGCACCTGGGTGTGGGGCTCGATGGTGTGATGAATGAATCGGGCGACGGGCTGGTGTTCGTCGACCTGGGGTGGCGCCTCGACGGGGCTTCGACCATGAAACTTGAGCGGGATCCATCCTATAAGCAATTCGGATCCATCCTGTCGGCGATTCCAAGCCGGGAAGCATTTTACTTTCGTCTCCGGCTACCCTTTTACCTGATCCCGGGAGACCTCATCCTCCTTGCCCCCATCCTTTACCTGGCAGCCCCGGCAACCATGACCGACGTGGTCGCCACGGCGGGGGCCGGGGGCCTCATTCCATGGCAAACAGGGATGGTCACCCGGCTTGGAAGATTCCAGTTCATTCTCGGCCGCGAAATCGGGGTGTGTTTCTACGGCACGCTCCAGGGCGCCGATTCCTTCCTGTTTCCCTATGACAACGATGGTGTCAGTGAACTTGCACTGGTTACAATGCATTCAGTCCATATTGATTTCCCCATCCTGGAGTATCGCCCGGTCAGGACATTCTCGCGCAGGCAAAGTGCCAGTATGGTGATTCAACTCAATGCAGGTGTTGACATCCCACGTAAAATAACCATGATCGAGCCTGCCCTCCCCGAACCCATGAAGTTGAAAAGTGTCTGGTTTATCGGCATCAGGCTTGCCTTTGACTGGCGGTATTACTATGCAAAGAAAAAAACATAGAGGCTCCGTTTTTCCGAATTGACAACGAACCAATTTGTGTATTATATTTACAAAAAAAATCTCCATGAAAAAGAACCTGATCTATATCCTTATTTTATTGATTGGCTGTAACGTGGTTTACGCCCAGCAACCCGCAGTGAAGATGCCCCCGATGATATACGTGGAAGGAGGGACCTTCACCATGGGTAATCCAGGTGGCAACAGGGACGAACAACCTGCCCACCAGGTAACGGTCACCAGTTTTTATTTTGGTAAATATGAAGTCACCTTCCAGGACTTCAAAAAATTCATTGATGCCACCGGTTACGTTACCGATGCCGAAAAACCGGATACCGTGCGGCTGAAACACGGGCTCCCGCCGCGGGGAATCAACAACGGTACCTGGATGATGAACATGAACGGCGTGCCCGTACCTCAGGCGGATACCCTGAAACCGGTTGGAAACATCAGTTGGTTTGATGCGGTGGAATACTGCAACTGGCTGAGCAAGTCTACGGGGAAGAAATTCCGCCTGCCGACCGAAGCCGAGTGGGAATATGCAGCAAAAGGAGGAACCAAAAGCAAGGGATTCAAATATGTCGGCGGAAACAACCTGGATGAAGTTGCATGGTACCTCGGCAACTCCGATAAGAGATCGCACAACATCGGCCAGAAAATGCCAAATGAACTGGAAATATATGATATGGCCGGAAATATCAGGGAATGGTGCTCCGACTGGTATGGTGAGTCCTATTATAAGACAAGCCCCAAAGAGAATCCGGCCGGTCCCGACCGCGGAACACACCGTATTCTCCGGGGCGGTTCGTGGGGAAGCGAGGAAGGCCGGATGAGGATTTCATACCGGAACAATGAATTCCCGTATAACAGTGCCCTTGGTTTCGGCTTCAGGCCCGCCATTACCGACGAAACAGCTGCCAGGAAGGCCGAGCCAAAACCGGCTGTTGATCTGATGAAAGACCTGGATGCAAAAGGATTCATCGATATCTATGGCATCAATTTCGATATTGGCAAAGCCACAGTCAAGCCTGAAAGTTATCCGATAGTTGAACAAATAACTGCATACCTGAAAGAGCATCCCACAACCAGGATCATGATCGAAGGTCATACGGACAATACCGGGAGCGACGCATTGAACCTTTCGCTCTCCGACAAAAGAGCTTTGAGTATCAAGGCTGAAATCGTGAAACGGGGCATTGATGCCGGCCGGATGGAGACCAAAGGGTTTGGTTCGTCAAAACCAGTTGCCGACAATAAAACTGCCGCAGGAAGGACACAGAACCGCAGGGTGACCATTAAAAAACTGTAGTGAGGTTATTGCTTTTGTTTCCTTATTTTTGCAGGATCAATTTATTTTCAATTAAACCATTTATCTATGAAAAAACTTATCATCATACTTGCATTTGCACTTGGTGCATCTTCATTTTCGTATGGCCAGTTTGCCCTTGGCTTAAAACTGGGCTATAATGGCTCCAAACTTACCACCAACGCAGACTCCATTAAAAACCAGTTCAACAGTGGTTTTCATGTGGGAGCCTGGGCTCACGTTGGCAAGCGGCTCTATTTCGCCCCCGAAGTGCTCTATTGCATGAGTGGCGGTGTTTTTTCCCATACCGGTTCAGTGACAAACCCCAACTACTGGAGTGAGAAAATAACCGTCGGCAGCCTCGATGTTCCTTTGCTTGTCGGGTTTAAGATCATCCACTCCGACCTGATCACCTGGCGTGTCGAACTGGGGCCGGAAGTATCCTTTGCCATGAGTAAAAAAATCAGCGAGGATGTCAACCCGAAAATACAGGCCGGCGATATCAAGACTGCCAACTGGTATGCATTGGGCGGAACCGGCATCGATGTGTTGTTCCTGACATTCGACATCAGGTATAAAATGGGCCTGAGCAAGCTCATCACGGATGCCAGCAATTCATCCTTCGATGCTAAAAACAATGTGTTCCTGGTCTCCGTAGGATTCCGGATCTTCGGAAGTAAATAACATACCCTTCTTGTCAGAACCCCGGGCATGACCTTCATAAGGTTGAATTGCCCGGGGTTCTCTTTTGATACCCTGCACGGGGGTGTTTTGCCCGGGAAAGACCTTTCCTGACT
>JAPLDF010000029.1 GCA_026391835.1 Bacteroidota bacterium | reverse complement strand
TCCGGCCAGTTCAAGACTATCTTCGCCGCCGAGAACTTTGCCGTCCTGAGATCCATTATTGAAACAGCCATCAAAAACAAACAAGATGTGCTGAAAGCCCTGAATGTAATCGCGCATTATTAGTAGGACTGATTAGTTACGAAATACTTAATACACTGGCATGTCCCAAAAAAGCCGTTCCAATTGCCCAAATACAATTTCCATTCAGATCTAGTTTAGAAAGAAAAATATTATCCCCATTCCCAAGTTCACAGGAACTTACCAGTTCGTTGGTCCCGTTCATTGTTCCTGTAATAATAATTGTATTTGTCGATTCTTCATAAAGTAAATCTCCTGATCCATCATGGCTAATATTTGGATTATCTTCCGATCCAGCCTTTTTTGACCAAAGGATATTACCTTGAGGATCAATTTTGGAAATATACATATCTTGAATCCCATTTGTAAAAAGTGTATCTCTTCCAAAAATACCATATGGAAAATAGTAATTACCAAATACATACAAGTTGTTATTCCCATCAAGACACATACTACCACCTGCATCCTGATTGATACTCCCAACGTGTTGCCCCCAATTCCAACTTTGAGCATGTAGTATCTCTATAGACATAAAGACCAATAATATTAATCCCAATAACCTTTTATCTGATGTTTTCATCGCTATGTTTTATTGAAGAATAAATGTCTTGTTGACTGTCTTGTAGTTGTTTTTTACCTTGGCAATATAAAGTTTCCTCGCTAAATTGGTAAGATATATATCCGCTTAGCGATTTTTTTCATAGGAGGGAGATGTTTGAGTTCCCTGCAAATGTTAAGAAAATAAAAAGAATTGTCAAGAACTGAGTTCCAAATCTATTTGCCGGAAATCCGGTAGAAAAAGGCCAAATACAAAGGTTATCTGGCTAACAATGTGCAAGGAAGAGAATTGGGCTGGTGTCGGCAATGGTGCCAATCATACCTCCAGAGCATACAGGAAAGGGGGATTCTCCGGTTCGTTGGTAAGAACTTGGGATTGATTTTTATTATAACAGACCTTGCTTCGTTAATATATGGATAAGTTGTGTTGTTGAGTTTGTTCCGAATTTTTTTCGCAATCTCTTTACCGTCGATTCAATGATAACGTCGTTCATATTCAAAGCCATCCCAATCTGTTTGTATCTTAATCCGTCGGCCAGCATGGAGAGCAACTCCTTTTCAACCAGGGTGAGGCAAGGATCCCCTTTTACGGGAATATTTGTAGTTAATTCCTGCTGGTTTTCATTATCGGTAACCTGAAGGGTAACTCTCCCTTCAAAGGCATCCATGATAGCCCTTTTCAGAACATCCCGGCCATCGTTTTTATGCACGTACCCATGAACACCCAGGTTGAACATTCGTTTTCGCCAAATGTCTGAATCTATAGAAGTATAGACCACAACCGGTTTGCCGGGGAAATGAGTCTTTAAAAAAGCAAGGTTCTCGCCAGGGGAATGATCCGGCATCATCAGGTCAAGCAGGATCACATCAAAAATAAAGTTGTCTGCGATGTTAAGCGTTTCTTCAACACACGAAACCGATTCGCTTACCTGGATCAGGTCGCGGTCGGGTCTGAAAAAATTCCGTAACCCGGCCAATACAAGCGTGGCATTGTCTTCAACAACCAATAACCTGATTATATGTGTATTATTTGTTTTATTCATGATCTTTATTGGGAATGGTGATACTCCAGCTGGTCCCTTTTTCGGCTGAAGATCTGAGGGTGGTTTTTCCGCCAAGCAGCATTGCCCGTTCAAAGATATTGTTTATTCCCATCCCCTCTTTTTTTTGTTTTTCAACGTCAAAACCAGGGCCGGCATCATGGTAAAAAAGATAAAGCGTTTCATTCTCTGCCGTCAATTTGATGTTGACCAATCCTGTCTTCACATACTTCATCGCATTGGTAAGAAGCTCCTGTATGATACAGAACATGTTGACATGCTGCCCCTGAGAGATAACAGTTCCTTTTACTATTTCAAAATCAATCACCAAATCAGTCATTAAACGAAACTCTTCAACAAGGCTGTTGATCAGTTCGGGAAATGGAAGGTCTTCGACCATTTTATTATTCAGCTGGTAAGAAACAGAGTGGATGGTTGAGGATACCTTTTTCCATTCCGCGATCATTTCTTCGCGCATCAATGGATCGGTAAACGAAAGATTATTGATTCGCCGGGCTATTTGTCGGTCAAAAGGCCCGGTGAGGTCGTGCAATTGCATGGCCAGTTGCTTTCTTTCATAGTCATGAATATCAACTTTTCGCTTCGTCAGTTCAAGTTCTTTACGCTGTGATTTTATTTTAATTCCCTGGAAAACCCCGATCAAGGCTACACCTATCAGTAATAAAACTATTACCAGGCTGAAAACGATAAATTTTAATGAAAGGATGTCGTCCTGCTGACTTGTTACGCGAAGTTGCGCCTGGTCAAAAAGGAGATCTTTTTTCCGTACATCCAGGAGCATTAATAAAAGTCTGACCTGTATGACAGACTTCCGAGATTCGGCAATTATCCTCGTCTTTATCGCTTTTTTTTCCAATGCAAGGGCCTCTTTGTAATCCCGCTGATATATTTTTACGTCCGCCCAGGTATCATACAGCGTCGCAAGCCAATCAAAATTGGAATCTGCTGCTGCAATCGGAATGGCAGTGAACTGAAGTAATTCCCCTGCTTTCGTAGCCTGTTGTTTGTCCAGAAGACTGTATGCCATGTTATTGCATGACTGCATTACAATATCGGGTATGGGATTTCCATTTCCTGAACAGATCGCTTTTTGATAATACCAAATCGCAGAGTCAGGATTTAACATCCTGTTACCGATATTGATAAAAATCATACCCTTTTCTTTACCGGGTCCCGGTACTTTGTCGATCAGTCTGATGGCTGCTTTCATGGTATTTATTGAGCTGTCGGCAGCACCGGTGAATTGAGCTATATTCCCTAAAGCCACGCCTGCCTGTTTGTACAAATGCGTTTCCATTGCAAGTTTGAACGCCCTTTCAAACAATGATTTTGCCTGTTGCTGATTCCAAACATCCAGATATATGGTCCCCATCATGATGTCAACGTTGCAAACAATCGTGTCATTACTTGTTCTTATGGCCGAACATCGGGCTGAGTCGAAAAGTTCAATTGCCATTTTCAGGTTGCCGGCTTTCATATGAAGAACTCCAGTTTCGTAGAATATCTGAGGCCGAAACCGGACCAGCCTGAACCGGTCGGCAAGTTTAAGTGCAAATGAATACTCCAGGTATGCTGAATCAATATCCTGATCTTTCCGCGAATTTCCCAATATGATCAATGCAATTATGATGTTATGCATCGACCTTTGCCTTAATGCACCCTTGTAGATCTGCTGTGCAGAATCAACTTGAAAATTCAGTCCCGACCCATTACCCTGATTCAGGTATGGAACAAGTAACAACAGGAAGACAAAAATGGTTTTTGGAAAATGCAAAATCAAGGCAATTATCAAACCGACTGAATGCAAATTTATTGAAAAATCCTAGATGTTTTGCCTGTGATTTATTTCAATCGCAAATCGTAAATCGCAAATCGTAATTCTTTTTCCTTAAGTTTGTATAAATTTAATCCCTTCTCGCATGGCAAAGTCGAAACACAATTTTTGCGTGATCATGGCCGGCGGCATCGGCGCACGGTTCTGGCCCATGAGCCGGACCACCCACCCCAAACAGTTCATCGATATCCTTGGAACGGGGGAAACGCTGATCCAGCAGACATTCAACCGGTTTAAACGTATTTGTCCGAAAGAGAACATCTACATTGTCACCAACGAGATATACAAGTCGCTGGTGCAAAAGCAGATCCCCGAGATCGCCAGCCAGCAGATCCTGCTTGAGCCATCACGGCGCAACACGGCTCCCTGCGTTGCCTATGCCAACTACTGCATTCTTGAACGCGACCCCGAAGCACGCATCGTGGTGGCCCCGTCGGACCATATCATCCTCAAGGAGGATATCTTCCTGCAGAATGTTGAATCGGCCCTGGACGCCGCCACCGAAAACGACTGGCTCCTCACCCTCGGCATCCGCCCCAGCAGGCCCGATACCGGCTACGGCTACATCCAGTACGTGGATGGGAAGAAACATGTTTACCCGCCCGAACCGCAGATCCGAAAGGTGAAGACCTTTACCGAAAAGCCAAACCTCGAACTCGCGCAAACCTTTCTCAAATGCGGCGACTTCCTGTGGAACGCGGGGATCTTTATCTGGTCGCTGAAAAGCATCATGAAAGCTTTTGAAAAACACCTGCCCGATGTGGACAAACTGTTCAAAGAGGGGATCGGGAAGTATGGGACCAAAGATGAAAAAGCGTTCATCGCAAGTACCTATACGGTATGCAAAAGCATCTCCCTCGACTACGGCGTGATGGAGAGCGCCAACAATGTGTACGTGCTGGCAGCCGAATTCGGCTGGTCCGACCTGGGCACCTGGGGATCGCTGTATGAAAACCGCAACAAGGATGAAAACGGCAACACGGTGGTGGGAAAGAACGTGATGTTGTACGAATCCTCCAGCTGCATCGTCAACATGCCCAAAGACAAAGTCGTGGTTCTTGAAGGCCTCACCGACTACATCGTGGTGGAATCGGAGAACGTCCTGCTGGTCTGCCGCAAATCGAATGAGCAGCAGATCCGGCAGTTTGTGAATGATGTAATGCTTGAAAAGGGGGAAAAATATGTATGAGGGTGAATTGGTAATACTTTAGACTTCGACTTAAGGCACCTCATCCCCCTGCCCCTTCTCCTGGAGGAGAAGGGGAGGATGGAACTTGAAAGGTTAATTTTTGAATGATGGCGTATTTGGGAAAGACCAGGGAATTTCTTCTGCACCTTGATGCCCCGGAAGAGACTTTTCAACAGGCACATTCGTTGCGGCATTCGACGACAGAGGCTGAGAAAAAATTATGGTCCGAATTGAAAAACCGTAAGTTGAATGGCCTGAAATTTCGCAGGCAACATCCCATCCATTATTTTATTGCTGATTTTTATTGTCATGAAAAGCGCCTCATCATTGAGGTTGACGGTGGAATTCATTACAAGCCGACAGTAAAGGAACACGATGAAAACCGCACTGCGGAATTCGACAGGTTAGGGATCACCGTCATCCGTTTCACAAATGAACAAATCCTTAAAAGTATTGATAAAGTACTTCATGAAATAATTGCTTTTATAACAACCCAAAGCCGCCCATCCTCCCCTTCTCCTTGAGGAGAAGGGGCAGGGGGATGAGGTGCTTTTAACCGGAGAAGGGCCAGGGGGCGTTGCCCAGAGCACAATCGAATGATGAGTTATACAGAGCGTGAAATTATTTCAGGTGTTTCGCCAAAAACCCTTCCATTCCACGGTAAAAGTCGAACCGGTTCTCTTCGTTGTGAAATCCGTGGCCTTCGTTGTCTTTCACCATATATTCCACCGTGATGCTGCGTTTTTTTAGTGCTTCCACGATCTGGTTTGATTCGTTGATGTTCACGCGGGGGTCGTTCTTGCCCTGGGCCACGAACAGCGGGGTTTTGATCTTGTCCGAGTTCAGCGCCGGCGAAGTGGCCACGAACTGCAGGCTGTCGCCCTTCGGGTTGCCGACCATCTCGTACATCATGTCGAGCATCGGTTTCCAGTAGGGAGGAATGGTCCGCATGAAAGTGAACAGGTTTGAAACGCCGACATAATCCACGCCTGCGGCATAGAGGTCCGGTTCACGCACCAGCCCCTGCAGGGTGGCATAACCGCCATAGCTGCCGCCATAGATCGCGATCTTTTTGGCATCGGCAATCCCCTTTGAAATCAGCCACTGGGTACCATCCGTGATGTCATCCTGCATGGTCTTTCCCCATTGTTTGAACGACTTTTCCCAGAAGGCCCTGCCATACCCGGTGGAGCCCCTGAAGTTCATCTGCAGCACCGCGTACCCGCGGTTGGCAAGGAACTGGATCTCGGGGTTGAAATACCAGCCGTCGCGCGCCCATGGGCCCCCGTGGGGATTCACCACGACCGGCAGGTTCTTTGCGGTTTCCATCGTATAACCGTTCGGAAGTGTCAGGTATCCCTGGATTTTCACACTGTCGCGCGCAGTATATTCGATGGGGACCATTTCGGCCAGCTCATCTTCCTTCAGCCAGGGCGCAATATCGGCCACCTTCTGAAGGCTGTCTTTTGCAAGGTCGTACACGTAATACCCTCCCAATGAGCGGTCGCTGTATGCGCGGATCATGAATTTGTCCTCCGCCCTGGTCAGGGATGTGACGTTGAAGGTGTAATTTCCAAGTTTCTTCTGGATCTTGTCATAGAACTGTTTGCCCTCGTCGTCAAAATAGTACCGTTCCTGTTTCGACGATTCATAATTGGCGCATATAAGTTTTTTCTTCAGCCGCGACCAGGTCACGTCGCTGACATCGTAATCCTTGTTTTCGTAAAGCATCTGGATCTCTTTGCCATTGGCAACGTCAAAGATAACAACGGCGCTCTTGTCGCGGCCAAGGTTCGATACCGCAAACAGGTTCTTGTTGTCGAAGGTGAACATGAGCGGCGAAAGGCTCTCCTTGAAATTGGTCGTAAGGATGGGTTTGAACTTATCGGTCTCCTTTTCCCTGTAAAGCAGCTGCGCATTCACGCCATCCACGATGGCCGTGGCTGCGCGGAGTTTCCCGTCGTGGTCGAGGATCCAGCCCTGGATATTTCCCGGGTTTTCGGCAAGTTGTGTCATTTTTCCCGTGACGATGTTCAGGCGGTAGGGATCAAACACCTCGGGGTTGCGTTTGTTGAGGCCGATGATCATCTCGTCGGGGAAGTCGTACAGGTCGTCGAAGATCTCGGTCCTCACCTTCGGGAAATCGGTGAAACACTGCAGGTTCGACCCGTCGATGTTCACGCCGTAGAGTTTAAAGTTCTCATCGCCGCCGGTATCTTTGAGGTATACGATGCGGGTGGGGTTTTTCCAGAAATAACCGGAGATATCCCGGTCTTTCTCGGCAGTTAGCCTTACGGCATTGTCCTTGCCGATCTCCTGCACAAAAATGTTCATGCGTTTCTCATAGGGTGCCATGTATGAAAAATGCTTCCCGTCGGGGGAGATCTGGTAGCGAGCTTTTTCGGGATTTTTGAAAAAATCCTCAAGCGGAATCTGCCTTGCCTGGACTGGCTTTTTCGGTTTGCACCCCCCGATCACCAGGGCGGCAGAGAGTAATCCTCCCATGAGGAGGTACAAAAGTGTTTTTGTTCTCATATCGGTTTAATTTTGTTACAATTATATAAAACATCCTGCAAACCTGCCCGATTTTTCGATATTCATCTGTGATTTCTCTGTGAATTCCTTTATTGGCCAGTTAAAAAACCCATATCTTTGATAACCAGATGAAAATATAATTCATCGTTTGGCGTTACTTAACCAGGTGAATTGTTGATGAATATGACCTCTCCCCGGCCCTCCCCTTGGAGGGGAGGGAGCCGTTTGGGGCTTGGATTATCTTTAAACTTTTTAAAGTTAATGTAATTAATCCGATGATTAACTGACAATTATGGAATCTGATTTGGCAGGACATCCCCCTCCCCTCCAAGGGGAGGGCCGGGGTGGGGTCAATCTAAATCATGGATTTGATAAAAAAATTAAACAGTATCTAAATCAATCTACCATTGGATATATACCTCAAAAAAAGGCGCTGGAAACTGTTTCTGTTTGCATTTGCCATCCTGATTGTCGCCGCATCGCTCTATTACACCAACATCCTGGTAAATGAGATCAGGAAGGATGAACGGAAAAATGTGGAGATCTGGGCTGATGCCATCCATCAAAAAGCCGACCTGGTAAACTATACCAACAACCTGTTTGAACAGCTAAAGACCGAAGAACGGAAGCGGGTTTCCATCGTAGCCGAGGCCCAGCGCCGGATTTTGACAGCGACCTCAAACGAAGACCTCAACTTTTTCCTCAGCATCATCGGTGAAAACACCACCATCCCGGTGATCGTTACCGACGAATCGGGTAAAATCATGACTTCCAGGAACACGAACCTGGGCGACACCGTGAAAATGCTCGAAGGTAGCCTGAAACAGGAGTTTTCGGCCTACCCTCCCATTGTGGTGGATTACCTTTACAAGACGAAAATTTACCTCTATTACAAGGATTCCAACATCTTTGCCAAGCTTAAATCGGTGCTCGACGACCTGATCCGGTCGTTCTTTTCGGAGGTCGTGCTCAATTCCGCCTCCGTCCCGGTAATCATTACCGACAGCACAGGGACAAAGGTGTACCAGTCAGGAAATATCCCGGAAAAAAAGCTCCAGGACAAGGCATGGGTGGCAAAAACCCTGAAATCGATGGCTTCGCAGAATACGCCGATCAAGGTAGACCTGGCCGACACTGGGGTGCATTACCTTTTTTACCAGGATTCATTTCTCCTTACCCAGCTGAATTATTACCCGATTGTCCAGCTAGGCGTCATTTTTGTTTTCCTGATGATCGCCTACCTGCTCTTCAGCTATGCACGCAAGTCGGAACAAAACCAGGTCTGGGTGGGCATGGCAAAAGAGACGGCACACCAGCTGGGTACGCCACTTTCATCGATGGTGGCCTGGATGGAACTTCTAAAATTGAAGGGGCTCGACGAAGAGACCATCCGCGAAATCGAAAAGGATGTGCAACGGCTCGAGACGATCACCGACCGGTTTTCAAAGATCGGTTCCGCCGCAAAACTCGAAAAGACCAATATCGTGGCAGTAGTATACGACACGGTCGGGTATATCCGCTCCAGGATCTCTGCCAAGGTTATTTTTGACATCAAACCCGGCCCGGATCAGTCAATTCTCATCCCGCTGAACCTGCACCTTTTTGAATGGGTCATTGAAAACCTCTGTAAAAATGCCGTGGATGCCATGGAGGGCAACGGCAACGTATCCATTGAGATCACCGATGACGTCGACCACATTCACATCGACATCGGCGATACGGGCAAGGGGATCCCGAAATCGCGCTTTAAAACCATTTTCAGGCCCGGGTATACAAGCAAAGCCCGGGGATGGGGGCTTGGACTTACCCTCACCAAGCGTATCGTCGAAAATTACCATTCCGGGAAGATCTTTGTAAAGAGTTCAACGCTGAACAAAGGTACCACGTTCCGCATCATCATGAAAAAATAGCCTCTTGGCCGGAATCTATATCCATATCCCTTTTTGCAGGCGCAAATGCCACTATTGTAACTTCTTTTCGCTGGCTTCGCAGAAGCTTAAGGAGCCGTTCCTGGCGGCTTTGAAAAAGGAGATCGTGTCAACCCGTGAATACCTGGGCGGAGAGCCGGTGAATACGATCTATTTCGGCGGGGGAACGCCGTCGGTTTACAGGCCGGGAGAGTTGCAGGAGGTTTTTACCTCACCCCCTGACCCCTCTCCTGAAGGAGAGGGGGGAAGCGTTTCCCGGGATAGGATGGAGATTACGCTGGAGCTGAATCCGGATGATGTGACGGAGGCGTATGTGGCGGAATTAAAGAAAACATGGTTCAACAGGTTCAGCCTGGGGGTTCAGTCGTTTGATGATGAAGATCTCCTGTATCTGAACCGGTCGCATTCGGCCGGCCAGGCGGTTGCCGCCGTGAAACGGCTGCAGGAGGCGGGATACGAAAATATCAGCATCGACCTGATCTATGGCATCCCGGGAGCCGGGAACGGCCGGTGGCTCAGGAACCTCGAAACCGCATTTTCACTGGGTGTGCCGCACATCTCGGCCTATGCCCTTACCGTAGAATCAAACACCCCGCTGGCATGGATGATCAGCAGGAAAAAATCCGCCCCTGTGAGCGATGAAGCGCAGGTGGAACAGTTCAGGATCCTCATGGAACAAGCCAGGCAAAACGGGTTTCAGCAGTATGAGATCTCAAATTTCTGCAAACCCGGGTGGCATGCAATTCACAACACCAACTACTGGAACGGTGTTCCCTACCTTGGGCTCGGCCCTTCGGCACACAGCTACAACGGCAGTTCCAGGCGATGGAATGTTTCCAGCCTTTCTAAATATATCGGTGGCATTGATAAAGGCGAGTGCATTTACGAAGAGGAGGTCCTTACCGATATCCAGAAGTACAATGAATATGTGATGACTTCGCTGCGAACGATGTGGGGTTGCAACCTGGGGAAAATAAATTACGAATTACGAATTACGAATTACGAATTGATAGGGAAACGGGCTGCCGCTTTTGTTCAGCAGGGGTGGCTGACAGAAAATTCAGGCGTCTATTTTCTGACGGATGAGGGGAAGTTGTTCGCCGACCGGATTGCGGGGGAATTGTTTTTATAAGCACCTCATCCCCCGGCCCCTTCTCCTGAAGGAGAAGGGGAGGATGGGCGGCTTTGTGTCATTATAAAAGCAATTATTACATAAGTATTTTATCAATACCTACAAGGATTTGTTTGTTTGTGAAACGGATGACTGTGATCCCTAACCTGTCGAATTCTGCAACGAATGTGCCCGTTGAAAAGTCTCTTCCGGGTCATCAAGTTCCCTCCTCCCCTTCTCCTGAAGGAGAAGGGGCAGGGGGTTGAGGTGATTACCTATCAAACCTTAAAAAAGTTCCCAAAGGCAGCCTTCTTTTCCCCCTGTCGCCGAAGTAGAACTCGCCGCTCTGCATCCCGGGGATGTCGCCAAAGCGGGTTTTGACCAGGTTCTCGCAGATCAGCGCCGAAAAGCCCATGGAATAGAGGCTCAGCACGAAGAATCCGTGTTCGGGGACGAGCAGCGCCTTGCAAATGGCAATAATCTCGTCGATCGAATCTTCAAGGATCCATTTTTCTCCGTCGGGACCTCTTCCGTATGCCGGCGGATCAAGGATGATGCCGTCGTACAGGTTGCCCCGCTTCACCTCTCGGCGCACAAAATTCATGGCGTCCTCCACAACCCACCGGATGTTGCTCAGATTGCTCGCCTCCATCATCTCTTTGGCCCATGAGATCACCGGTTTTACCGAATCCACATGCACCACGTCTGCTCCAGCCGCCTTTGCCGCCAGCGAAGTGCCGCCGGTGTAGGCAAACAGGTTGAGGACTTTGAGAGGTGAACGGGTGAGCGGGTGAACGGGTGAACTTACAATGTCATACACATAATTCCAGTTGATCGCCTGCTCGGGAAAGACCCCGATATGCCCGAAAGCCGTCAGGCCGAGCCTGAAATTCAGGTTCATCTGTTTATACCTGTAACTGATGGTCCACTGTTCGGGCATCTTTGGTTTCCTGACCCAGGATCCGCGTTCAAATTCATCACCGGCAGTTTTCTTGCCTTTCATGCGCACATAACGGGCATGGTTGAGCCGTTCCCATTCGCTTTCGGGCAGCGATTTCTGCCATACAGCCTGGGGTTCAGGCCGGATCAGGATGTATTTCCCGAACCGCTCCAGCTTTTCACGGTTGCCGGTGTCGATCAGTTCATATTCGGTCCAGTCGGTTGAAGTAAGGATTTCCATGGGATGATGCTGTTATTGTTCAAATAGATTAAAATACTCTTCAAAAATAAAGATACGGTTTCTTTTAAAACCTGTTTGTTCCTTAAGAATCTGAAGGTTTTCGAAATCGCTTATCAGGGTGTTTGCTGTTTGCTTTGTCACCTTCAATTCATTCATCACATCTGCAACAGTGACAACGGGCTTTCTATATAAATAGGTTAGTAAGCTTTTTGCATTTGGGATGCGTTTACCCAAAGTAATGATGGTTTTGTTCTCGGTTTTGTCGCGCAACAAAAGGATTTTATTAAAGGTATCGATGGCCTGATTTGCAGTTTCGGTAATACCCACCAAAAAGAATTTCAGCCATTGTACCATTTTGTGTCCTTCGGAAACTGCTGCGAGATTGTCGTAATAATATATTCGATTTTTTTCAATGAAATCAGAAATATAAAGCGTCGGTTTGTTCAGTACTTTTTGACTCACCAGGTAGAGGGTGATGAGCAACCTGCCTATTCTGCCGTTACCATCGAGAAAAGGGTGGATTGCTTCAAACTGGTAATGGGCCATGCCGATGCGGATAAGATGCGGCACATGGATGTCGGTGTTGTTGATGAATTTTTCAAGATCGCCCATCAGTCCTGGGACCAGTGAATGATGCGGGGGAATAAATCTTGCATCCTTCAGGGTCGCCCCACCTATCCAATTTTGCGAAGTGCGGAATTCTCCGGGCGTTTTGTTTTTCCCCCTGACACTTTTCAATAAAATGCTATGCGCTTCACGAATGAGTCGGCAGGAAAGTGGGAGTTTCTCCAAACGGGCAATTGAATAGTTCATTGCCTCTATATAATTCTGCACTTCCTGCCAGTCATCTTTCTTTTCCGGATCAATGTCCCTGGCATCCAGAACGGCTTCATCCATGGTGGTTCGTGTGCCTTCAATGCGGCTGCTCCGGGTGGCTTCTTTCACCAGGTGCATTTTTAAAAAAGTATCGACATCGGGAACGATAATCGAGAAGGCATTGAGTTCACCCAGGCGGATGTTGGCTGTTTCCAGCAGCGTTATCAATTCTGGAAGGCTTGCTACCCACTCCCTGTTTAATATCTCAGGGTGAAAACTGCGGTATCCAAATTGATTGTTGAATGAGCCTGATTTATAATCTTTTAAATCCACGCTTTGGCTATTTTTCCAGCTGCAATCCCTTGACCATGAAATCACATGGTCAAAGATAATTGTTTTTATTGGACTATGGTTATTTATAATTCAGGTTAATGTACTTTGAGAACTCATTGTAACAGAACAAAGAAAAAGCCACCAAGGCACCAGGACACTAAGATACACAAAGTGTTAAAAATCTATAGTATATGGTTAGTGAAACTTTGTGACTTTGTGACTTTGTGGCAAATAAATATTTTTCAGAGTGCCTCAATAATTATTTTTTATGTGAATCAAGGGTTGAAACGTACTTGATACAAAGCTTCTAAACAACTGTAAACAAATGAGGAAAAATTTGTTGCAGTTGACTCGAAATTTGATAAAATCTGCGGTTCAATCTGCCGGAATCTGCGGGAAATTGTTGTAATTTCGCCACTACCGATTCCTGAACATGATCCCGCACGATACCATCGACACTATCATCCAGACTGCCCGCATCGAGGAGGTGATCGGCGATTATGTCACCTTGCGGCGGCGCGGCGTCAACCAGATCGGTTTGTGCCCCTTCCACAACGAAAAAACCCCTTCCTTTACTGTTTCCCCGGCCAAAGGGATCTACAAGTGTTTCGGCTGTGGAAAGGCCGGGAATTCGGTCAATTTCATCATGGAGCACGAGCACTTCTCCTACCCCGAGGCGCTCAAATACCTTGCACGGAAATACAACATCGAAATTGAGGAGGAGGAGCAAACGCCCGAACAGCTTCAGGAACTGAACGCAAAGGAGAGCCTTTACAACCTCAACCTCTTCGCCCAGCAGTATTTCTCAAGGATGCTGATGGAATCGGAGGAGGGAAAAGCCATCGGGTTAAGCTATTTCAAAGAGCGCGGCATGCGCGACGACATGGTAAACAAGTTCCAGCTGGGGTTCAGCCCCGTAAAATGGGACGCCTTTTCGGAACATGCCATTCAGCAGGGTTACAAGAAAGAATTCCTTGTGAAAACGGGCCTTTCGATCGAAAAGGATACCCGTTTGTTCGACCGCTTTCACGGCCGTGTCATGTTCCCCATCCACAGTGCTTCCGGCCGCGTGATCGGTTTCGGCGGCAGGATCCTGGGGAATGATAAATCGCACGCCAAGTATGTCAACTCCCCCGAATGCGAGATCTACAATAAAAGTAAAACCCTCTACGGGATCTATTTTGCAAAGAATGCCATCATTTCAAAGGATAGCTGCCTCCTGGTGGAGGGTTACACCGATGTGATCTCCATGCACCAGGCAGGCATCGAAAACGTGGTGGCGTCGTCGGGAACGTCACTCACGCACGACCAGGTGCGCATGATCCAGCGGTACACCTCAAACATCTCCATCCTGTACGATGGCGACCCTGCCGGGATCAAAGCCTCGTTCCGCGGCATCGACATGATCGTGGAACAGGGAATGAATGTGAAGATCCTCCTTTTTCCCGACGGTGAAGATCCCGATTCATATGCCCGCAAGCACCATCCCACCGAGGTGGAGTCATTTATTGCCGCCAATTCCGTCAATTTCATCCTGTTCAAAACCAGGCTGCTCCTCGGGGAAACGCAAAACGACCCGATTAAAAAAGCAGCCCTGATCAAGGAGATCGTCAACACCATCGCCCTTATCCCCGACGGGATCTCCCGTTCCGTGTATGTGAAGGAGTGCTCCAGCCTGATGGGCATCTCGGAGCAGGTGCTCATGAACGAGCTGAACAAGATCCTGCGGGCAAAGCTGAAAAAAAATTCGCCGGAGCCGGACATGGAGGTGGAAACAGTTCCTGCAGACCAGCCCGCTTCAGCACCGCAACTCGATTTTGACAATGATTCGGCCGAATACCAGGAAAAGGAGATCATCCGCCTGCTGTTGCTCTATGGTCATGAAGTCATTCATATTAAGCTGAATCCGGCCGACGAAGAGGAGGTGCCGGTAGGGGTGGCCGATTATGTGGTGCACGATATCACTCATGATGAGATGACTTTTGAAAACCTGCTCTATAAAACCATCTATGATGAATATGTACAGGGCGTTGAGAGCGATGCAATCCCCGACCGGACCAGGTTCATTTCACACAGCAACCAGGAGGTTTCCTCCCTGGCGGTAAACCTGGTATTCACGCCTTATGAGCTGAGCGAAAACTGGTTTAAGAACAACATCATGATCACCACGGAGGAGACACGGCTGCAGATGCATGTCATGCTCGCCCTGCATGCATTCAAGGCGAGAAAACTGGACAAGATGATCACCGTTGTCAGGAAAAAACTGAATGATGCTACAACGCCTGAGGAGCAGGGGACATTGATGAAGGCATTCCAGGAACTGAAAAAGCAGAGTATTCAGATAAACAGGGAAGGACTCGGGCGGATCATCACACGGTGATGAATTCAGGATTTAACCGCTGCGAAAATAAGCTGCCGGTACCACGGGTTGTTCCAGTAATCCATCAAAATTTTAAAATCTTCATAGGCAGAAACCTGGAAAACCCGGTCGCTGAATTTCAACTGCCGCTTCACCGACACCTTTCCCTCATCATTCCTGACTTCCCACACAAATGTCCCGGCCTTGTTGCTGATTGCCAGTTTTTTTACCGGGGTAAATAAACCGAGGGTAGCCGGCAATACTATTGTATATGAATAGCTTTCATCGGCAATGGCGGGAATCTCATAGGGTGTTTCGCGCCTGGCCGAAAGTGTTTTTATTCCCCAGCTTTCAATCCCGGAAGTCGAAACAGGAAAGCTGAAATAGCAGTAATTCGAATCCTTCCGGAACGGCTTATCACTTTGGACAATGTAGGTCTGAAACCCGTTTTCATTATTTAATGTGCTTATTTTCTGATGATTGGTGTCATTTCCGATCAACCCGCCGGAAATGGAATTTTTCATCTTTTTTTTGTCACGCTGCAGGCCGGCAAAAGGATATACACTGCCTTCATAATAGATGGAGATCTCGCCGGTGAGCTTCGGGTCGGATGAAACAATGAAATTCCCAATGACTTTTACCATATGTTTCGGGGTTTCCGACCTGGTCACAGACGCCTTGCCTCCTGGCTTTAATGAAATAAATGAACGACCGGGAAGAGCAAGTTTCAGGTTTACGGAATTCAACCCAGTAACGGATAAATACCATGTTCCGTGCTCCTTGTTTTCAATCTTCACCGCAAAATCTTCAATATCCGCCAGCGTGGCAATTTTTTCATCAATAAACGCAGTCCTCACAATTCCGGCTACCTGTGCATCAATTCCTGCCGATTTCAGCATGGCAGCCAGCAATACCGCTTTTTCAACCGGGGTGCCGCCATTGCTGTTCCAGGTTTGTTCCGGTTTACGGCACTGGAACAAGGCGCTCTTCAGCGGGATGGGGTAAAAGCGCAGGTCGTTCACAACCTTCTCCTGGATTTTCAGCGCGATTTCGAATTTATCCCTTTTTTCATTTACGACCGAATTGACTTCCCTTGTGATCTGATCATCCGGGGGAAAGCTGAACGCAGGCTGACTTGTTAAAAAAGAGAAAACCTCCTCACGCCTGTCGGAGGTGCTGAAAATGAGCCGCGGATAAAGCTCATTGGTTCCTGCCTGTGCCTCTTCGGCAGCGATGGCAGGCAGGTTGTTCAACTTCCAGCTGTATACCCGGAAGAGGCCATCTGCGCTTTTTACCGGTTGGGTGTCCCCGTTAAACAGGTGAAAACAGAGGTCCTGCCCGGCGGGTACGCGTACCCTTATTTCAAGGCTTTTTACCGGTTCGGTCTCGGCCAGCAGTTCATTGCCCATCATGGCCGGAAAAACTCCCTTTTTGGTGTGGAGCTGATAATCAAGGGTTATCGTTGCATTGCGCTCAAGTCCCGTGTGGGTAATGACCATTTCGCGCATTGAATTATACGCAGGTGCATTTGCGGCAAACGCCGGAAGCACTTCATTGAACGAATTCTGAGGTGCCGTGATTTTTTTCCCGTCGGCCATCAGGGTGAACACTTCATTTATTTTAAGTTCCTGGAAGGCAGGGTTATAGGTGACGAACGTTTCTCCGTAAAGATTGTGAAAGGCCCGGTACGTCAGCAATTTTTGCTGTTTGATGTAACGGTAGTCCACACTTCCGTCGGGATTCAGGGTATATTCCTTGACAAGAGAAAGATACGTTGCATCGTATTTTTCATCCTGTGCCAGGATCCGCGGGGATAAGCATATGATACTGAAAAAAAGAAAAATGACCGGGAGGTTTGTTCGCATGACCGAAAAATATTTTGGTGAATCTTATCTTATAACTCAATAACAACAGGCTGTTCGGCGAACCTGTTCTGGGCATCCACGGCAGCTTTGAATTCCGGCCAGTCCTGGGGATCATATTGCCGTTTACTGAAAACAGATTTTCCGGAAAAAATCAGTTCCCCGCCGGTCACAGCATAACTCCCCTTGTAAGAGGCAGCTTCTCCCGGTTTTGTGATGGATTCGGGAATCTGAACCACTTTTTTCAACTCCGGCAACGTAATGGATTCATTGATCTCAACTTTTCTTGAACAGCGGTCCCTGAACGGATACTTCCGCTCTTTTATCCCGGTTTCAAAAGATAGCTGGGGTTGAAAGTTTTTAAAGATCTCTCCTGCCGAAAGCGGGGTAAACATCATATGGTTCCCCGAAACCAGTGCAAATTCAGGAATCGTATAATCGATCGCAACCCAAATGTTGTATTTCAGGTAGTCGGCCGGGTCTGTGTATTTAACCTGCGAAATCTTTGCCTGCGGCCACAACCTGAGCAGCTCCCGTTCCACACTCTGATACCATACTGTCTTGTTTGTGTACTTGAACAGTCCGCGGATTGCGGCATCCGACTGTCCCTCCCCGGTAATCGTAATACGGCCGGCCAGGGTTCCGTTGGACTCCATCCGGGCAACACCGTCAATTTTAATGTAATGGTTTTCGGGATCGGAAACCGGGGTTGTTGCAAGGTCGGCGCCTTCGGGAACCCCCATCAGGTATTGCTGCTGCTGCTCGGCGCTCGACCACAACTCACGCACAAACGGCACCCAGGTGGGGTCAAGCAGGTGGTACTTTCCGTCGCGCAACCTGACCACCGTTACACAATGGTTGAACTGATCGGCCGGTATGTAATCAATGCGCGAACCAGCCATGGTCATGGCAGGATACGACTGAAAACCGGCCGCCCGCAGCATGGTTATCAGGATACCTGCTTTGTCCTTGCAGACACCGCACCTGTCGGTAAACGTCATTTCGCCTTTGTGCAGCGTGAAACCTTCACCACATCCCATCGAAATTCCGGAATAGCGCACTTCGTCGGCACACCAGTGTGTAAGCCTTGCAACAGAATCCATCTCATTTGCGGCTCCTTTCAGAATTTCGTTCACCTTCTCCTTTATCTCCCGGGTGGGGATAAAGCTGCCATAATCTTCATTCACTTTGTTAAACCAGGTCGATTTCAAATTCCAGTCCTTCGTTGTGGATACCAATAATTTAGGTGCCACATCGACCATGGCAACCATACGGGATTCACTTTTGAGTGGGAAAATATCCTTTTTACTGAAGGTATAAACAAGCCTGTCATTTTCAAACCAGCAGGACGATTGAACCTCCCCGTTGTAAAACTGATATTGGAGCGGTTTGTCCTTTGGAACAGTTACCCGGTAAACTTTATTTTTGACAGGATATGTTCCGAAAAATTCCACGATGTCATAGAACTGTCCTTTCATCGGTGGGATATACTTGTCATCATCGTCAGATGCCAGAAGGGCGTAAGTAAAACCTTTGCGGAACATGACTATTTCAACGGCATCGCCCGGTTCCAGCCGGCCGGTTTCAAGCATTTTTTCCCGGGCACCCCAGTATATCGCACGTGCCGGGGCGGGATAATCCATGGTTTTCTGAACATCAAGTTCGATGACCCGGCCGTCGTTTTTATAGATCACCGCTTTTTTTATTTCAACAAATGCCGACAATGGGTCATACCCGAATTTGACAACATTCAGATCAAGAGCCCCGTGGCTGTTCAATACTTTGGTCAGCGTATGGTTTACCACGTAGGTGAGCCCGGTTTCCTGCATATCAACCAGGGTGCTGTCGAAAATTATCAACGCGTCATGGTTTGGATATGTGGCCGCATCGCCGGCTTTTTTTACCAGGTCGCTTACCGGCTGGGCATGTAAAATTGCCACACAGGTAAGCTGCAACAGCAACAATAAGCTCTTTTTCATACTGTTCCCTTTAATAATTTATAGGACGGTTGATTTTCATTTGCCTGTGGAATGCCAGGTATTACGAGCCGGTATAAAAATCCGTGATATCAAGAAATGTTTGATGAAGCGCCGGTTTTCCTTTAAACTGAACCGCCTTGATATGGGTTTCGATTTGCTTCAACTCTTTGTCGCGGGTATAAATCCGGATGCGCGTGTTCTGCCGCAACTCATCTCCGTTCAGCCGTGCCTCCGACAGCGCAGTCATCTTGATCTTGTCATCGGGATGCAGCAAATTCAGGATGTCTGTACTGTTAAACGCCAAAAATTCTTCGAGCGGGTACCCGAAAATTTTTGCTGTCCGGTTGTTGGCAAAAACAAACTTGTCATCCTGCATGATGGTCAATCCCATCAGCGAATTATCCACGATGGTCTGGTACATGGCCATCAGTTCCTTGTTTTCCTGCGAACGTTTCTCAAGCAATGCTTCAAGGTCCTTCTGGTACAAGGTATTCTCAATTTCAAGGTTCCGCTGGTAGGAGGCAATTTCAATGGTCATTTTGGTCTGCTCCATGTCGATTGGCTTAAGCAGGTAGCCAAAAGGCTTGATTTTAAACGACCGGTCATAGATCTCCTTGGAGCTTTGCCCGGTGAGAAATATGATCGCGCAATTAAATTTGTCGTTGATCAGTTTGGCGGTTTCAATCCCGTCCATCTCACCACGCAGATGGATGTCCATCAGCACTATTTCAGGTTCTTTTCCCTGTTTTGACAGTTCAGCGATCTCCTCAAGGCATGACTCCCCGCGAATGGACGATCCCGATATTTCATACCCGAACTGCTGGAGTTGTGATTTTAGACTTGCCGAAATAAGTAACTCATCTTCAACAATATATATGCTAATTGGGTTCATAATGCATCAAGGTTTTGAACTGATCATCTTAAGGAGGTTGATCTCCTGTTCATCGAGTAGCCGCCAGTGTCCGCGGGGTAAATTCTTTTTGGTCAGGCCGGCATAGTAAACACGGTCAAGCCGCAAAACCTTGTATTCGAAAAATTCGAAAATCCGTCTTACGATCCTGTTCTGCCCTGAATGCAATTCAATGCCGATCTGTTTTTTATCCTTGCCGTCGCCAATGTACTCAATGCTGTCGACCTTGACCACTTCATCTTCGAGTTTAAACCCTTCCGAAATTTTTACAAAATCGGTACGTGCAAGGTTTTTATCAAGTTCAACATGGTAGATTTTCCGGATTCCGTACCTTGGATGGGTGAGTTTTTTGGCAATATTTCCGTCATTGGTAAAAAGCAGCAGGCCGGTGGTATTCCGGTCGAGCCGTCCGACTGGGTAAATTCGCTCCTTGCAGGCTCCGGCAACGAGTGCCATCACTGTTTTGCGTTTCTCGGGATCGTCAACGGTGGTAATATAGCCTTTGGGTTTGTTCAACAGCACATATCTTGGTTTTTCCCGGTTGATGGTCTGGTCTCCATATTGTATTTTATCGCCCGGCCCCACCTTTATGCCCAGCTCCGTAACAATCTCCCCGTTAACCGACACGGCTCCCGCCTCTATCAGCCGGTCGGCCTCGCGGCGGGAACAGATCCCTGAATTGGCAATATACTTGTTGAGCCTGATCAGGTCGGGGTTGTCGTTTTTCTCACCCCGGGTGACAACGCGTTTTGGTTTGGTTGTTCGTTCGGGGAGGCTTGATTGATTCAGCCTGATCGATTTTTCAGGCCTGCCGGCTCTTTCGGGCCGCTCTGACCGTTCATACCGTTCAGGCTTCCCGGCTCTTTCAAACTTTTCAGTTTTGCCTGCCCGTTCCGGGCGTGCTGGCCTTTCGGGTTTCTCATCCCTGACAGGCCGTCCCGCTCTTTTAGGCTCAAAACTTCTTTCGGGTTTACCCGCACGTTCCGGGCGTGCTGGCCTTTCGGGTTTATCCCCCCTGTCTGAGCGTCCCGCTCTCTTGGGTTCAAAATTTCTTTCAGGTTTGCCCGCCCGTTCCGGGCGTGCTGACCTTTCGGGTTTTTCACCCCTGTCTGACCGCCCCGTTGATTTAGGTTCACTCTTCCTTACGGGTTTGCTTATCTTTTCGGAGCGGGCTGGCCGTTCCGGTTTATCTCCCCTGTCTGACCGGCCTGATCTTGCCGGTTTTTCTGGTCTTTCTGTCTTCATCTATTCCTCCTCCTTTTCAAATGGGGGTTTAATTTTTACACCATCGTAGCGTGTCTCTACCCCCTGTTTATATGTGATAACCATGAACAGCGTTCCATCGAAATTGTATTTGTACCATTCGCCCTCTTTACGGCCATTGACATAACTGCCTTCATCCTTTACCTTCCCGTTTTCCCAGTACCAGGTATGTTTTCCATCGGGATTGTCTTCAATAAAACCGCCTTTGAAATAACAAAGACTGTCGGTGACAGCGCCATTCTGATCGAGGTAAAAACTATACCACATCCCGTTCCGAAGCCCGTCGCGGTATGTGCCACGGGTAAAACAGTCGCCGGTGATTTCAAACCAGGGCCCGTCTTCGTTGCCGTTGACGAACTCACCCTCTTCGATTACCTTTCCCGTTTCATCATATTCTGTCGACATGCCATCCCTGGCTCCGTTCCGGTAATTTTCCTCTTTCAGCAGCTGGCCGCTGTCAAAATACCATTTCCAGGTACCCTCTAATTTTCCCTGTTTGCTGAATTTACCGGTCTGTTCGATTTTTCCGCCGGGATGATAGTATTTCCAATCGCCGATCTGCCTGCCATTGTCGTAATTGCCTTCCGCTTTGAGCGATCCGTCAGGGTATAAATCCTTCCAGTGCCCGTCGCGGTTGCCATCATCCTTCACAATCCCCTCGCCAATGATTATGCCATTTTTGTAAAGGTACGCATTTTCAACATTACCATCGGCGGAATATTCCCGTTTGACACCTTCCGGGAGACCATTTCTGAACATGGCGCTGACCTTTACCTTCCCGTCGGGATAATATTCATTCTGAACCTCAAGCTTCTGAATCTCCACTGCTTCCGTCTGAATTTCATCATCCCTGTACTTTGATATTTTGAGCAAATCCCCGTTTTCGGCATATTCCTTGAGGTAGCCGTTTTTCTTATCGTCCTGGTAAGTAACTTCGTTTTTCAGGTTGCCGTTCTCATAAAATGTGCACCAGCGCCCCTGTTTCCTGCCGTTACCATCTTTCCGGTTGATCCTGAGCCGGTCGACAATAAAACCACGCTTGTATTCCGTCAGGGTTATGATGGTACCATCGGAGCCATATTCCTTCCCGTATCCCTGTTCAAATCCCTTCGTAAAAGGAATTTCCTGCTTGAGTTTACCATCAGGATAATAATACCTGGAATATCCTTCCTTGACATCATCCCGGAAATTTTCCTTCGCAGTTTCCTTATCCAGGTGGGTGGTTTTAATTCCATTTTTTTTCCCGGACCTGTAAAAAATTTCTACCAGTAATTTCCCATCCTGGTTGTAAAATTTCCACAGGCTGTCAAGTTCAAAGTTTGCCCGGTTTCCCTCCGATTTGATCGTTCCGTTTTCATTGTAGGATTTCCAGTACCCATCCGGTTTTCCATCTTTCAAAATCCCCTCGCTTGAAATTTTCCCGTTTGGATAATAGAACCTGTTGTACCCGTTTTTTTGAATGGTATCCTGGGCATTGCCATTGAAGAACAGCACCAGGCATGTGATAACCAGGAAAGGTTGTAAAAAATAATATACTGTAACCAGCTTCATAAACATCTAAAAAATTGATTATTCAGATAATTCAAGCATCCGCAAAATCGGCTTCTTTGCTTTTTCAATAATATCTACAGGCAAAACCAGTTCTGGCTGCTCATTGTACAGGCAGGCGTGCAGTTTTTCAAGCGTGTTCATTTTCATATACGGGCAATCATTGCATGAACACGTTGCATCCGTCGGAACAATAAAAAATTCTTTCCCCGGCGAAGCCTTCCTCATCTGGTGCAAAATACCCGTTTCGGTGGCAACAATGAATTCATGGCTGTCACTTTTCATCGTATAGTCAAGCAACCCGGTTGTAGACCCAATATAATCAGCCAGTTCCAGGATGACAGCCTTGCATTCGGGGTGCGCGATCAATTTTGCGCCTGGATGTTCTGCTTTCAACTTTATTACAGCTTCCGATTTAATAATATCGTGCACTTCACAACTTCCCTCCCATAAAACCATGTTGCGCCCTGTAATTGCATTGATGTAGCCGCCAAGATTTTTATCAGGGGCAAAAATGATCTTTTGATCCTTTGCGAACGATTCAACAATTTTCACCGCATTGCTCGAGGTGCAGATCACATCCGACATCGTTTTGATCTGTGCCGAACAGTTTATGTATGATATCACGATATGATCAGGATATTTCAGTTTGAAAAGACTGAATTTGTCAGGTGGACAGGAATCAGCAAGCGAACAGCCGGCATCCAGGTCCGGGATCAGCACTTTTTTTGAAGGATTCAAAATTTTTGCTGTTTCCGCCATAAAATGAACGCCGGCAAACACGATAATATCTGCTTTTGTTTTCAGTGCATTTTGTGATAAAGCAAGACTGTCCCCAACGAAATCGGCAATATCCTGAATTTCAGGAACCTGGTAATAATGTGCCAGGATAACTGCATTTTTTTCCTTTTTTAATTTTAAGATCCGTTCTGTTAAAGAGTCCGATAAACGGTTTTTCATTTTTTTAATAATAATAATAGATTACTATTTCTTTATGTTTATTATAATTGCTGTTAGTGTTGTTGATTACTATTTGACGAATAATTTTGATATTTGATATTTATGATTTGTTAAACAACTTATCAACAGGTTGTCATATTTTAATGCATTGAAAAATAATTCATAATGAAAATACCCGGAATTTGTTAATATCCTGTTTGTGTAAAAATACCCGGTTTTTTTATGCGTGTTCATTGTTGAAACTTAATGAAAAAATCACCTTAAGTTGGTTGTTTGACGGCATGGTACCTGCAATTGTTCACAACCCCGGTATTTTATCAATATTTTGACACAAAATTAATCAGTTGTTAACACAAGTGTGTGAAAAAAATAAAAAATTGATACTGAGGGGTATATTTAAAGTTGAAATTTGATGTTGATTCATAATGATTGGTTTATGATTACATTTGTGAAAAAAAGTATTAACAATGGTTGATTCTTTCAAACAAATTGCTATCGGGTGCGATCATGCGGGATTTGTTACAAAGGAATACATAAAACTGAACCTTGGTAAATCGGGGTACGCTTTTCATGACTTTGGTACCTTTTCCGAATTATCCATGGATTATCCCGACACAGCCCATCCGCTTGCGAAAGCCGTTCAATCAGGCGAATATAAATTTGGAATCCTGATTTGCGGCAGTGGCAACGGCGTAGCAATTGTTGCCAACAAATATAAGGGAATAAGGGCAGCTATTTGCTGGAATGAGGAGATTACCGAACTGGCACGCCGGCACAATGATGCCAATATAATTGTCCTTCCTGCCCGTTTCATCAGCAATGACGAGGCGGTACAATTTGTGGAACTCTTTCTTGCCACGCAATTTGAAGGCGGCCGGCACCAGGGAAGAGTTGATAAAATCGATCATATCCTGTAACAGACCAATGATGAACCATATCTATCAGAAATTTCTTGAAGAAGCCGAAAAGAAATCCTTCGATCCGGAACACCGCAAAAGACTGAACTACAACATTGGCAGGTACGACGAACAGGTTGAAAAAGGGAAAGACCAATACCAGAACCTTGAGTTGGCCAAACGGCGCGCTGCGAATATTAAACACAAGACGATCAACAACCTTGATAAGTATCTTGTAGAATTCGAGAACAATTTCAGCAAGCGTGGCGGCAAGGTAATTTGGGCGCCAACCGAAAAAGATGCCCAGCGGGAGGTCATGCACATCATCAAGGCTGCAAAAGCCCAGGTGATCGTAAAGCAAAAAACCATGGTCTCCGAAGAGGTGGAACTGAATGAAATGTTTGAGAAAAACAAGCGCGAAGTTTTTGAAACCGACCTGGGGGAATACATTGTGCAGCTGGCGGGTGAGAAGCCTTACCACATCCTCACCCCTGCCATGCATAAGTCAAAGGAAGATGTTGCAAAACTTTTTCATGAAAAATTCAACCTTCCCGCCGACAGCAAACCCCAGCAGATTACCCAGTTTGTCAGGGAAAAACTCCGGGGTGAATTTGTACGTGCCGATGTTGGCATCACCGGTGGAAATTTCCTGATAGCCGATGTCGGCGCCGTATCTCTTACCGAAAATGAAGGCAACGGGTTGCTCTGCATGGCCTTTCCAAAAATACATATTGTTATCGTCGGTATCGAGAAGCTGATCCCGTCCATTGAAGATCTCGACCTGTTCCTGCCATTGCTTGCCCAGCATGGAACAGGCCAGCACATTACAGTGTATAACAACCTTGTGTTCGGTCCGCAATCGGAGTTTGAACCGGATGGCCCCGAAGAGATGTATGTGATTTTGCTGGATAACCGTCGTACCGAATTGTTGAAGTTCAGGGAGCAGCGGCGGGCACTCTCCTGCATCCGTTGCGGGGCATGCCTGAACGGATGCCCGATTTACAAAAGTATCGGCGGGTATACCTACAAGGCCACCTATTCAGGTCCGATAGGTTCGGTGATCTCGCCGCATTACCTTGGCATGAAGGAGTATAATCACCTGAGTTTTGCCTCTTCGCTTTGTGGAAAATGTACCGAAGTTTGCCCGATAAAAATACCGTTGCATGAGTTACTTCTGCAAAACAGGCATGAAGCGGTTTCGAAAAAATATGTCTCCTTCACCTGGCGGGGCATCGTTTATGGCTGGAAAATGCTGATGCTTCACCGGTGGATGATTGATAAGCCGAGCCCGGGCCTGAAAAACAAGATGATAAACCGGTTTGGCCGGAAAATGTGGGGCCCCCGCAGGACGCTTCCAAAAATAGCTTCAAAAAGTTTCAAAGACCGGTGGAAAGAAACCCACCCATAGTTTGGAATTAAGCGGAAGTACGGCGGCTGAACAACCCGTCTATAAAAAAGAGCACTCCTGCCGAAATACTTATCAGCAGGACCCAGGAGACATACCTGGCGGCAAAGGCACTTTTAAAGATCGTAAACAAAGTACCCAGGTAAGTCAGCATGTTGCCGATCAGGTAATCCTTTCCGGGTATCCAGTTAAAAACAGGCAGATCGGAGGTGGCAAGCACGATGAAGACGACCAGGGCCAACACCGCATAGGGAACAGCTGATTTCAGGTGAAGGTACAATGGTTTTCTCACAGCAACAACCTCTGGAGAGAGGTTTATGTTCGCCATGACACGTTCAACAAAATCATCCGATGGACTATCGAGCGGACTGCGTTGAATCAATTCACGCAGAAAATCGTCTTTCAAATATTCATCATTTTCCATCTCGCTGCAAAATTAGATTAATTATTATAATTTACTGTCCTGCGCATCATCACCGCCAGTTCACCCTGTAATTTTTTCCGGATCCGGTGCAGCCGCACTTTGACATTAGACATGGAAAGCCCGGTTATGTTACTGATATCCTCAATGGAATTCTCACCTTTGTAAAACAAGGTTATCAAAAGATTGTCATCGTCAGACAACCGCTCCATTGCCCGCTCAACCATCACTTTTTGCGCTTCCGGGTCAATTTCATCAATACCGGCAGCCACTTCATCTTCGGTATAATTATCGATCACATAATTATCCATGGGTACCACCTCCAGTCTCTTTTTACGGGTTCTGGAAATGGCGGCATTGTAAACGATCCGATACAGCCAGGTTGAAAATTTTGATTTCCTTTCAAACGTCTTCAGCGCCTGGAAAACTTTCAGAAAGCAATCCTGTGCAATCTCCTCTGCATCCTCACGGTTATCTAAAATCTTAAGTGCGATAGAAAACACCAGGTTTTTATGTTTGGCAACCAGCAAGGCATAGGCGGCAACATCGCCGCTAAGCACACGATCAATGTAATGGTTGTCGTCAAGGTATTTCATTCGGAATTTAGACGATATCTTTTACCAGAGGTTACACCATCCTATACAAAGGTAGTATCATTTTGTAAATCAAATGCATAATAACTTGCAAAGAGAAAAGGATTTTTTGTAAGTTTGTATTTAATAAACTATATCAATAATTAATTAAATCTTAGCCAAAATGAAAATGTATACAACCGCTGGGTTATTGTTCATTTTAATGACAGTAAACCAGGTATTTGCGCAGTATCAGGGAGATAATCCAAACCTTGATCAGATTCCACAATATCTTCGTGAACGAGCTTCGGTGAGCAATGATGCACCGCTCTCCACAGTGATAACGATTGGAAATTGGGATAATTTCAGTCTGGGTGTTGATTTTGCAGAAAACAACATGGCTGAGAATCCAAATCAGCCGACATGGTATTTTACGGCATACAATACAAACGCGCCGCACAATACACAAAACGGAATTGACTGGTTTGTTCACACAGCTAATTTCGGAACAACGCTGGCGGGAGACCCGGTAGTTGCCTACGACAGCCTTGGAAATTTGTTCTATGAGAACATGTACGGAAATATTTCCGGCTGTAAAGTAATCGCATCAACCGATAATGGCACCACCTGGGGTCCTTCTGTTACAGCTATTGCCGGAAATGACAAAAACTGGATCGCCTGCGATCAGACTTCCGGTCCTTATGCCAATTATGTATATTCAACCATGACCAACAACGGGGTGGGGAATTTTACCCGGAGCATGGACCATGGCCTTACATTTAACTCTACGTTCGCTCCCACCACGCAGGCTTTGCCAGGCATGATGGTAGCCGTTGGCCCTGAAGGCAATATCCAGGGTGGCGCCGTTTATGTTGTTACCAATGGCGGCGGCTCTTTCAATGCTACCTACACTTTTTATCGTTCCAATGATGGTGGTGCAACATTTACGCAAAGGTCGTCACAGCAATGGGCCAATACCGTCGGTTCGCAGGTTGGCGGCAGAAACTCGGTGTCCAACATGCGTACACGTCCCTACCCGATGATTGCGGCCGATAACAGCTATGGTGCCAACCGTGGCAAATTCTATTGTGTATATGCTTCCAACGATCCCCCGGGAGCAAACACAAAATCTGATGTCTGGTGCAGGTCCTCCTCAGATGGAGGTGCAACCTGGACCAGTGCCGTGCGTGTGAATGATGATGCAAATACCCAGAATTTTCAGCAGTGGCACCCGGCAACCTGGTGCGATAAAGAGACAGGAAAACTATATGTCATGTGGATGGATACGC
This sequence comes from Bacteroidota bacterium, assembly GCA_026391835.1. GTDB lineage: Bacteria > Bacteroidota > Bacteroidia > Bacteroidales > FEN-979 > CAIVAT01. The sequence goes on along the minus strand of JAPLDF010000029.1, from coordinate 25,546 downwards.
GGGATACGCCTACCAACGACAGCGCATTTATCTATGCTTCATACTCCACCGATGGCGGTGCAACGTGGGTAGCCAACCAGCGCATTTCCAACAAAAAGATGAAAATCAATTGCACAACCTGCGGCGGTGGGGGAACACCCGCCTACGAAGGCGACTACAACGGCATTATCTCAAATAAAAAGGGCTCAATGGTCGGATGGACCGATTTCAGGGCGGGTTCCTTCCAGAGCATGACCGGCTATTTTCCTGATTTTGCCATGTCCATAGACCATGCACTTGATACCTTATATACATCTGTTGACAATGCCATTTTCCAGGTATCAATTCCCGAAGTGAAATTGTATTCCGACACCGTGGTTTTATCTGGCAGCATTTCACCGGCACCATCGGCAGGAACCATCACGTTTGAATTCCCTTCGGGAACGACCATCACCACCTTTCCTGCAACCAAACCTGTAAAAGTTGTGCTTACCGGTAATGTTCCTACAGGGAACTATACAGCTTCTTTCATAGCATCAGGGCCCAACGGAACTCCTGCACATAAGCGCACTGCAACGATAAAAGTGATGCCCGGAAGCAATTTCCTTGCTACTGTCAGTGCCAACCCGACAACCATCTGCCAGGGTCAGTCTTCACAACTGAATGTTGTGGTGGTGGGCGGTACCCCTCCCCTTACCTATGCATGGACCCCTTCCGCAACCCTCAGCAACCCTGCAATAGCCAACCCTGTAGCAACACCGGGCGCCACCACGACCTATCATGTGCTTGTCACCGATAACGCTGCACATACTGCTGCCGACAGCATTACCGTGGTTGTAAATACACCGCCGGCCGCCCCGGGACCTATTGCGGGAACCCAGGCCATTTGCGCAGGTGATACTTCCGACTATTCGATTGTCGAAGTTATTGGTGGTACAACCTATTCATGGAGCGTACAGGGAGATGCCGTTATTTTAAGCGGCCAGAATACACCCAATATTTCAGTTCATTGGGGTACTGCTTCCGGTTCGGTCCAGGTCATTTCCGGCAACGACTGCGGAAACAATCCCCTTGCTTCGGTTCTGCCTGTGGTTGTTACCCTGCCCCCGGCAGCACTCAATCCTGTTACAGGCCCTGATTTGCTTTGTCTGAACGCCAGTGCAACCTACACTACGGCCATCATCGGACCTCCCGATACCTACAACTGGACCGTACCAACAGGTGCCACCATTACAAGCGGACAGGGTACAAATTCCATCAATGTAACATGGGGGACAACTGCCGGTGATGTATCGGTATATGCCATGAATAACTGTGGTGAAACTCCTGCTGTCGTGAAAACCGTGGGCGTGAAAACCATACCCGAAGCTGCTGGTGCGATAACCGGCAGAGACACGATATGCCAGGAAACAGGAAATTTGATTTACAGCGTTCCGGCCATCACAGGCGCAACACAATATACATGGTCAACACCTGCAGGTGTTACAATCACCGGTGGAACCGGTACAAACCAGGTTACACTTCTGTATGGCGCAACCGCCCAGTCGGGCAACATAACCGTTAAAGGGAATAATGATTGTGGCGACGGCGTTGAATCCTCAAAACCTGTTGTGGTGAAAAACTGTACCGGCATTGACCAGAAAGGTCTTCAATCGACCGTTGGCATTTATCCGAATCCCGTCAGCAATGAACTTACCCTTACCATAAAGGGTAATGAAAGACAATTGGCGCTTACACTTTCAAATGCAAACGGACAGGTTGTGTATTCAGAAAAACTGGTAAACATCACATCAGATTATCAGAAAAAACTGGATGTGTCGAGGTTCGCCAGGGGTATTTACTTTTTAAAATTGTCGGGTAACGATCGGGTATTTACCGAAAAGGTTATCGTTCAGTAACTGATTGTCAGGAAACCTGTAACCAATACATTGAAGCTGCGTCAAACGGATCGAAAACGGAAAACAAACCCAAAATCAACGGAAATGAATACTGAATTTTTGATCCCGATCGCGTTCTTTGCAATGGTATACGGAATAGTGTACCTGTTTGTGCGGAAAAAAGAACGCCTGGCGCTCATTGCGAAAGGCGCCGATGCAAGCATCTTTGAACCCTCAAAGCAACCTTCTTCTCTAAAATGGGGGCTGCTTTTCGTGGGAATAGGTACAGGAATTCTGCTTGGCAAGGTTCTGGCCGTTTACACAACCCTTGAAGAAGAACCGGCATTTTTCTCCATGATCTGCCTCTTCGGTGGCATCGGACTGGTGATATACCATCTTATTGCAAACAAATTTGAGGAAGTGGCCAAAGCATAACCTGCCAAGGTAAATTGGGCTCATCACCAACTCCCCTGATAATGCCGCAAGGCTGTCAGGGGAGTTCTTTTTTTATAAACGGAAAGTGTTCAAGCGCGATATATTCGGGACCTTCGCGGCGCAGGATGCTTTCAAAAAGGATCACCTCTTCAATGTGAATAAGCGAGGAGGAAATGGTTTTAAATTGATCCATCGTCCGGTTAAAGATGACCTTATCCCTGAGAAATTTTATTCTTCCCAGCGTCAGGTGGGGTACAAGGTTTTGACGATCCTGCTCAAAACCAATGGTTTTCAGATCGTCATGTATGTTTTTCATAAGCGTCGAAAGATCGGCATACGGTTCAATTCCAACCCAGATAACCTTGGGAGCGTAAGAACTGCCGAAAATGCCAAGTCCTGTAAGATGGAGGTTGACCGGATTTGTGGAGGCAATGCTTTTTTTCAGCACCGAGGCTATACCCGGAATTTCATGTTCTGCGGTTTCTCCAAAGAACTTCAGGGTGATATGAATGTTGTGATTTTCAACCCATTTGATATGTTCATGGCGCAATTCCTGCTTCAATTCCTGGTATTTTTTCAGGAATTCGGCATCAGGATGAATTTTTAAAGCAGCAAAAAGACGTTTCATATTAAAAAGTTCTTAATTTTGCATCCGATTTGGGGGATTAGCTCAGTTGGCTAGAGCGTTAGACTGGCAGTCTAAAGGTCAGGGGTTCGACTCCCCTATTCTCCACAGATCATTTTTCATAAAAGCCCCGTAATCATTAAGATGCGGGGCTTTTTATTGCCATGCTCCGAAAGGTTTCAGTGACAGATAGGAATTGTAATAGCGCTTGTCACCCGTTACCTCTGTCCCAAGCCAATCCGGCTTTTCAAAGATATCTTCCGGCTTTTCAAGTTCAATTTCCGCCATCAGGAGTCCTTCGTTCTCCCCGTGAAACTCATCCACTTCCCACACATAGTTCCCTGCAGGTATCCTTGTCCTGGTTTTTTCAATCCTGGATGATGTGAACAACCTGAGCAGGTTTCCGGCATCTTCCACGGGAATAGCATATTCATATTCGGGATGGGACAACGTGTCCGATTTGCCCTTGATGGTGAGAAAGCCTTTATCGCCCGCTACCCTTACCCTTACGACCTTCTCTTCATCGATGCTCAGGTAGCCCTGGATATAGGCGGTGCCGGCCGGTTTATTCAGTAAAGCCCATTTCTCCTTATCGACAAGAAATTTGCGCTCCGTTTCAACATTGTTCATAACGTTGTTTTCCGGGGCAATATACAAAAACATTTGAGAAATAACTTGGAAAGACACAGGATCAGGTTCCATAAAGAACGGAGTAGTATTAACCAAAACCTTGTTTATCCTGTGTCTTTCATATCTTTGGGAGGATCGGTTCCTGTTTTGCCACCGATCGCTTTAACATCCTGCTGTGTCTTCCCATCGCCAGCTTGTTCGAAACGAGTGCCAGGATAAAGTAGCAGACCATCTGGATGAACAGAACCATGATTTCGTACCTGACCGAGCCGAGACCACCACCCATGATCCGCAGTTTAAGGAAGGCCGGCAGCATTGGTGTGGTCGGGAAGAGGAATCCCAGTAGTTTTACCACTCCCGGCAGGGATTCCATGGGCCACGCCACCCCGCACAGGAAAAATACCAGGGGCGAGAGAAAAACGATGAACATCAGTGCGTGCACACGTTTTCTAAACCATACACTGATGCTGATTCCCATGAAAGAGATGGCGAAAAGATACAGCAATAACAGCGGGTAGATGTCAAGGAAACTGGTTTTATCGGGAAAAGAGAGCCAATGGTAAAACAGTACGAGGGTTACAAGTGTTGTTAAAAGGTAAATCGCCACGTAAACCATCGATTTGCCAAGGATGATCTGGATGTTTTCAACGCGGCCTTTTACGGAACCTGTGGCAATCAGTTTTTTCCGTTCAAAATGTTTGCCGAACAACAGCCCGATGCCGATCAGCAGCGACTGCTGAATAACGATCATCAGGATGCCTGGAACTATAAAGGTGGCATACCCTGAGGATGGATTGTAGAGGTCGTACATTTTCGGTGTGATGGTTTCGAACTGGTTCAGCGCCTCATCGTACATTTTTCCTTTCGAAAGCATCCCCTTGATCTCCACCCCTGCGTTGAATGTACTTGTTACAAAAGTTGCGGCTGTATAAACCTGTTTGTAAACGAAAAAACGGCCGGCGTCGCAATATACCGTAACCTTTGCCTGGTTTCCCATGAAAACCTGCCGCTGAAACGATTGCGGGATGAGCACCACCCCATGAATTTTCGCCTGGTAAAAAAGAATCTCAGCGTCTTTCAAACCCGCAGGTTTGCTGATGACCTTTATCTGTTCGGTAGCATCGAGCATTCTGCAGTATTGGCGGCTCAGTGCGGTTTGATCAAGGTCGACGACCGCAACCGGGATTTCGCGGATCGTTTCGTTGATATAGCCAATTGAATAGAGCATGGGATAGAGGATAGCCGCAACAAAAAATATAAGAACCGTACCGGCATCATTGAAGGATTCCCGGATCTCAGCCCGGAAGATCCCGTATATATTTTGCACTGAATTTTTAACGCTCTTCCACATCATGCGATTAGATTTTACCCCAGGATTGTTCGTGTTTCAGCAAGTATTTCAAGCGTGGTACCAGGCATAAGCCTGCAACGATGAAGATTACCATGAACCAGATGTTTACGATTGCATTTGACGTGGGTTCTCCCCGCAGGGTCTGGCCTGCAAAAAGTTCAAGCCAATAGGTGAACGGAAATATTTTGCTGAAGATCTGTGCCACGGCCGGCATTCCGAATGCCGGAAATGTAAGTCCGGCAAACGTAATTGCAAGCATGGTATAGGCGCTAGCCAGCGACAATGCCAGCCGAAGGTTCCTTGTGAGGGCTACGATGAAGATGGCCATTGACTGGTAACTGAGGATCATCACCAGCTCCGAAACCAGGATCAGGAGGATATGACCATTGAGCGGGAGCCCGAGTACTTCGAAGAAAATAATGTTCATGATCATGGCCAGCCCGATATACGCTGCTGTATGTGGAATCAGTTTGCCAATGAGCGCCTGGGGCATCCGGCCCCCTGCTGAATCCAGCCATCCCGGACCGGTGCCGTATTGCAATTCAGTTCCAAGCGCATAAATCGTTCCGAACAGCACGAACACGGTGAGCATGACCGGGAGGAGCAGCAACGTGAGATAATATTCATAACTTGTATATGGATTGAACAGCAATACCGGGGTTAGCTGCACTGCCTGGATCTTTGCCATCGCCATGGAAGGCGATTCACCCCACATCATATGGTTCTGCAGTTTGATTCCAGCCGTGAGGGCTGCAATCGATTTTTGGATCCCGCTTTTCAGCAGGCCGGCTTTGATCAGGTAAACATTGTTCAGATATACGGCTACACCGGCGTGCTGGCCACGCATAATTTTCAATCCGGTACCTGCGGGAATCACCACAACTGCATCCATTTCGCCTGAAACGAGGGCTTTGCGGGCCTCTTCCGGGGCGCTGTAGCGGGTGTCGGGCAGCACGATCGGCGATGCCCCGATCGTCCGGATGATCTTGCGCGAAAGTGCGGTATGATCCTGGTCGACGATTGCAACCGGCAATTTCCGGGGCACATTGGCCGAGAAGATCAGGGCTATGAGGGTGAAGCTGATCACAGGGGCTATAACGCCGGTAAACAGGTAGACGCTGTCGTGGAGGATCCTGTCGATCTCCCTGCTGAATGCAGAAAACACTGAATTTGACCGGCTGTTTTTCATTGTTTTATAGTTGTCCTGAATGTTATTTCACAATGGAGGCAGCAACTTTTTTCCAGTTCACCAGGGCGCTCATTCCGGGTCGGAGACCCTCAACCGGATTTACCGGACGGGCATGCACTTCAAAGGTTTTCATATCAAAATCCCCGGAGGTTTTGGTGGCATTCCAGGTGGCGAAATTCCCCAGGGGATGGATGTAGGTGACTTTCAGCATGATGTTCCTGTTTCCGAGTGCAGGGAATTTTGCTTCAAATTCCGAACCTGGTTTGATTGACGCCAGCAGGTCTTCCCTGAGGTTAAAGGTAACCCAGCAATCACTGAGATCCACAATGGTTACAACCGGGTAACCGGCTGAAACAAGTTCTCCCTGTTCAGCGATGATATCAGCGATCTCTCCATCGGCCGGCGCTGTGATCCTGGTTTCGTTGAGGAAACTCTGAACCTCGCTAATTGCCCCCTCGGCCCGGTCAACCATGGCCATGGCAGCCTCTTTGTCTTCAATGCGGGTACCTTTTTTCGCTTTGGACCAGAGCTCTTTAGCTGCATTGGCGGTTTCAAGGGCAGCTTTCAGCTGCGCTTCCGATTCATCCTTCTTCTGTCCCGGAACAACACCCTCTTTATACAGGTTTTGAATCCGCACATTGGTCTTTAATGCCAGGTCGTATGCCGCAAGTGCTTTCAGGTACATATTGTTGGCTGCGGCAATATCCTCTGCTTCGGCACCGGTAACTGCTTTGGAGTTCTGTGCCCTGGCTCCCTGGAGCGCTGCATTTGCCTGGGCGAGCCTGGCGTTGATCTCAGGACTGCTCAGCACAAAGAGCAACTGTCCTTTTTTCACCGCCTCCCCCTTGTGAACCGGCAGACTGTCGAGCCGGCCGACGACTTTTGAAGCAACCCTGATCTGGGTGGCGTCAACTTCGCCCTGTACTTCTAAAGGTTTAGGAATAAAGATGACTATTGTTGAATATACAACCAGGGCAAGAAGCACCAAAACCCCTACGACTGTTAATAAAATACCTTTTTTATTCATGGAATGTTGTTTTTCTGACAATGCTGAATTGGGTTATTGATAGCTTTCCGTTTTTGCATTTATTCTCATGGAATACGAAGTAAAATCACCGGGGACCCCGGCATATTCAAGTAGTTTCGCAAGCGTCAGGTCGTAATTGTACATGGCCTGCAATCGTTCGGTTTTTATTTGCGCCAGTGCGAGCCTGGCATCGATAACCTGCGTGGAGTTGCTCATTTCCTGGTGGAATTCGGTCTCTCTTGCACGAAGGTACTCTTCGGCAAACTGTCGTGCTGTTCCGAGTTCAACGAGTTGATCGTGGTACATGGTCAGTTCGTGGTACAACTTATTGATCATTGAACCGATATCGGTTTGAGCTTTCAGGCCATATTCTTCAGCCTCGCTTGTTTTCAGGGAGGCCGCTTTGACTTTAGCAAACCGGGACACCCCGTCAAAAAGTGTCCATTTCAACCCGATACCAACTTCCCAGTCGGGAACATAGCTGGAGAGATCTTTATTCACGATATCATATGTTCCCTGTACGGCAACAGCCGGGAAAAAGTCGGCCCGCCCCGCCTTATATGCCTGCACGGAGAGTTGTTTTTTTGATTCGATTTGGTTTAGAAGCGGATTTGTCATTGACAACGAGAGAAAAGTTGCCTCCGGTTCGATCGAATCGAGATAAAAAAGGCTGGATATTGGTTCTATGTCAATGCTGTCGCCATAGGCCATGGTACCGTTCAATGCCTGTGCAATGATGTCGGTTTGCTGCAACGCTTTGCTTAACTCGCGGTTTGCCTGTGCATGATAAACTTTTGCATGCAACACGTCGGCATTTGATATCATTCCCTCTTTTTCCAGTTTAGTTGCATCGTCAAGATGCTGCCGGAGCCCGTTGAATACTTCCTGGCGGACTGTTACTACCTGTCGGGCAAGGCACAGGCCATAGTAGCGCTCCACGAGTTCACTCATGAGTTCTCCCTGTTTCTGCCTGGAAATCTCCAGAACCTCTTTCTGGTTTATTGATGCTGCCTTGTTGGCTGCCCTGATCTTTCCTCCCACATAAACGGGCCATTGCACTGTAGCTGCTACAACGCCAAATGCTCTTTCCTGGATCACCTGGTCCCAGTTTTCACCTTCAATTTCCGACAGGCCGGCGAGCATTTTCTGGCGGAGGAGCTGGGTGGCTACGTCGTCTGAAAGGCCCGGTACTCCTCCGAATTTTCCATAGGTTCCCAGGGTCTTATACAATGGAGAAATGGCATCTTTTACAGGTGTCAGGTCAAGGTGAATGGGATCTGACATCAGTACTGCGCTGGCTATAATCCCAACAGTAGGATAATAGAGCCCTTTTGCCGCTCTCCTTTCCTGGTCTTTCTGGAGCTGCAGGTAATTGACCTGTTTCAGCACATGACTGTTTTGCCATGTGATCTCCCGGGCCTGGTCAAATGTTAATTTCTTAACAATTACCGGGTTGGCTGCCCGGGAACTGCCTGCAAAAAACAGCAGTGCCAGGGATAAACCAATATACTTTTTAATGAGTGCTTTCATTTTGTTATTGATATAGGCAACATAAATAAGCTTGCTACCGCTTGATTATTCCAAAAAACAGAACATCAAGGAGCCTGTCAAGACGCTGTTCGAGTAAACTGTCACCATCGGTTTCGGTAATCAGGAGTGGGATTTCCATCCCCTTGAGGGCTGTAACAATGGCAATTGAAGTAAGGAATGTATCCTCGAGATAAAATATATTCCTCTCCACACCTGTGTTCAGGATGCCGGTGACAATGTTGATCTCTTCCTGGTCGGTTTGTTGCCGGAATTGTTCAACAAACTCGTGATGGGCGATGAATTCAGTCCTGAGAATGTGATATAGATCCTTCAGTCTTTTGAGCCCGTGCATCCGTTCCACGACATAGATTTTTAATTGTTCCCTGGGGTCTTCTTTAGCCGCTATCTCAGTTAAAATCGTGGTTTTCATTAACAGGAACTCCTTTTCAACAACCGCTTTAAAGATATCCTCCTTGCTTGTGAAATAATAATAAATGGTACTTTTTCCTTTCCCCATCGCCTTTGCAATGTCATCCATGGTTGTTTTGCCATAACCGTACTTTGTAAAAACCTCCTGCGCCGCCTGGAGAATTTTTGACTGAATTTCTTCTTTTTTTATCATAATTCGACTATTAGACTAAAACGGTCCAAAATTACAACATATTTTGTGGCACCCGACATTTTTACTGTTTTTTTTATTCTTTCAGGGTTCATGATCGTTTGATGTTTGCAGTGTCATTAAAACTACTTAACTTTGTCCTGTTAATTAATTAACAACAATATTATGAAACCAACCCATATTGAACATATAGGAATTGCCGTGAAAAGCCTGGAGGAGAGCCTCCCCTACTATGAAAACCTGCTTGGTACGAAATGCTACAATGTTGAAGAAGTTAAGGAACAGCATGTTAAAACTGCCTTCTTCCTGATCGGTGAAACAAAAATCGAATTGCTGGAATCGACTGACCCGGAAGGCCCGATCGGTAAATTTCTTGAGAAAAAAGGCGAAGGGATCCACCATATCGCTTTCGCAGTTGATGATGCAACTGCCGCCCTCTCGGATGCGGAGAAACAAGGTTTGCTGCTTATCGACAAGGTATCCCGCAAGGGTGCTGAAGGGATGAACATCGGGTTCCTTCATCCAAAATCGACACATGGAGTACTCGTTGAATTCTGCAGCAAGTAGTTACGAACAACTATGTCCCTGTAAGGCTTGATTACCTATTCCCGGAATCCATTAACAGATAATAAACCAATCAACATGGCCAACGTAAATAAAATATCCGAATTGCTTGAGAAACGCGAGAAAGCAAAACTCGGTGGAGGCGAAGAGCGCATCAGGTCACAACATAAAAAAGGAAAGTTTACGGCACGTGAGCGCATCGAGAAACTTCTTGATGAAGGAAGTTTTGAAGAGTATGACATGTTTGTGACCCACCGGTGTACCGATTTTGGTCTGGAAAACGAACTTTATCTTGGCGATGGCGTCGTTACCGGTCGTGGGACCATCGATGGACGGGTTGTTTTCGTTTTTTCACAGGATTTTACTGTTTTTGGCGGTTCCTTATCAGAAACATTCGCCAGGAAAATATGCAAGATCATGGACCAGGCGGTAAAAGTCGGGGCCCCGGTGATTGGAATTAACGACAGCGGCGGAGCCCGGATCCAGGAGGGCGTGAACTCCCTGGCGGGTTATGCCGAGATCTTCATGCGCAATATCGCTGCTTCGGGCGTCGTGCCGCAGATTTCTGCCATTTTCGGCCCGTGTGCGGGTGGAGCGGTCTACTCCCCTGCCCTCACCGATTTCGTGGTGATGAGCGAAAACTCGAGTTACATGTTTGTGACCGGGCCCAAGGTTACAAAAACCGTGACCGGTGAAGATATCACCACCGAAGATCTTGGCGGAGCTTCCATCCATTCAACAAAATCAGGCGTTGCTCATTTCCGCTCCACAAATGAAGAGGAAGGGATCATGCTGATCCGTAAACTCCTGGAGTATCTCCCGCAAAATAATCTTGAAGATCCGATTACCACGGAGTGTACCGATCCCATCGACAGGCTTGAGGATTCCCTGAATGAAATTGTCCCGGCCAACCCCAACCAGCCATACGATGTCAAGGATGTCATTTACAGGATCGTTGACGATCAGCAATTCCTTGAGGTTCATCAATATTATGCAAAAAATATCGTGGTGGGCTTTGCCAAATTCAACGGCATGCCTTGCGGGATCGTTGCCAATCAGCCTAATTTCCTGGCCGGGGTGCTTGATATCGAAGCTTCACGAAAAGCTGCCAGGTTCGTTCGTTTTTGCGATGCATTCAACATTCCAATCATTACGCTGGTCGATGTCCCCGGATTCCTGCCCGGGAGCAACCAGGAATACGGCGGTATCATCATCCATGGGGCTAAACTGTTGTTTGCATACGGGGAGGCCACCGTTCCGAAAATAACCATAACCCTGCGGAAATCATATGGTGGAGCCCACGATGTGATGGGATGCAAGCAGTTGCGTGCCGATATGAATTATGCCTGGCCATCGGCTGAAATCGCCGTCATGGGTCCGAAAGGCGCCATTGAAATCCTTGAAGGGAAAAAAATAAGCGAGATCCAGGATGCCCGTGAAAAAGTAAAATATGTTGCCGATAAAGAGCTGGAATACAAGACCAAGTTTGCAAACCCATACGACGCTGCAAAATACGGTTATATTGACGATGTGATTGAACCCAGGAACACGAGGTTCAGGATTATCCGTGCGCTCCAGACATTATCGACGAAAAAGGATTCATTACCGCCTAAAAAGCACAGCAATATTCCTTTATAATCCAACCCGGCCAACCTATGAAACTATCAGCCATTACCTTCGACCTGTCGTTGATCGATCAATACACCCTGGTGATTGCCATTGCGGGGTATTGCATCGTCCTGCTGGCCCTCGCCTTCATGGCCTACTTTTTTACGCGTCTGCACAGGGTCCAGGATTTTTTGACAAAACGCCGTCTCGCCGTTCAGAAAATTACGGACAATGCCGAGGCTCCAAAAATCGTTATGACGGGGGAGGAGAATGCCGCAATAGCTGCAGCACTCTATCTGTTCTTTTCCGAATTGCATGACGAAGAAAAATATGTGATGACCATCCGGAAAGTATCTAAAACATATTCACCGTGGAATTCAAAGATATATGGAATCTGGAATACATTGAAACACTGGTAAACCATGAAAAAATTCAAATTTGTTATCAATGGCAATGCCTACGAGGTGGAAGTACTCGGGTTTGAAGAAAACATTGCAAAGATTGAAGTCAACGGAACTGAATACAACGTTGAAGTTCAGAAAGATCTGAAAATGACCAAAACGCCTACCCTGGTCAGGGCCGAATCGCCCAAACCCACACCCAGGGAGTCGAAGATCCCGAGAACTCCCACCCAGACTACCAACATTGCCATCAAGGCCCCCCTCCCGGGAACCATCATTACGGTACTGGTAAAAGCCGGGGAAAAGGTGGCGCTTGGGCAAAAGCTGTTGACCATGGAGGCCATGAAAATGGAGAACAATGTGCTGTCGGAAAAAGACGGGGTTGTAAAGGTTGTTCATGTAAAGCCCGGTCAGGCTGTGGCACAGAGTGAAGTTTTAGTTGAAATTGAATAACTGATGGATACACTGCAAACATTATCCGGTCTTTGGGAAGATACTGGCTTTCATAATGTGAGTTGGGGAAACCTGATCATGATTATGGTTGGCGTCTCCCTCGTTTTTCTTGCCATTCGGTATAGCTACAAGCCCCTGCTCCTGATTCCGCTTGGAATGGGGATCATTATAGGAAATATTCCTTTTTTTCACGAAGCAGCATACCATCCGGGCATATACCAGGACGGAAGCGTGCTGAACTATCTTTTTTTCGGCGTGTTGAAAGGGATCTACCCGGCCCTGATTTTTCTCGGCCTGGGAGCCATGACGGACCTCTCCCCACTCATCTCCAATCCAAAGCTGATGCTCCTTGGAGCCGCAGCGCAGGTGGGTATATTTGCCACCTTTCTCGGGGCAATGGTGTTTGGCTTCCCCATGACTGAATCTGCAGCCATCGCCATCATCGGCGGGGCCGACGGGAATACGGCCATTTTTCTAACCTCCCAGCTTGCCAATGGATTGCATGCCACAGGAAATGGCATGGCCATTCAGAATTTGATCGGTCCGATTGCCATTGCAGCCTATATCTACATGTCGCTGGTTCCCGTTATACAGCCTCCGATCATGAAACTGCTCACTACCAGGAAGGAGCGGCTTATCCGGATGAAACCCCCGAGAACTGTAAGCAAATTCGAAAAGATATTGTTCCCCTTGCTTGGTTTGCTGTTAAGTGCTTTTGTTGCACCGGCCTCCCTCCCGCTCCTTGGCATGTTCTTTTTCGGAAATATCCTGAAAGAGTCGGGACTTACCAAACAGCTTGCTACAACCGCAAGTACGATCCTGATTGACATTGTGCTGATATTGATCGGGCTGACTGTTGGCGCTTCCACCCAGGCCGATGTTTTTTTAAAATCGGAATCAATTCTTATCTTTGTCCTCGGCGCCATTGCATTCATGGTGGCAACTGCAGGCGGCGTTATTTTTGCCAAGGTAATGAACATCTTCCTGAAGAAAGAGAACCGCATCAATCCGCTCATAGGTGCATCCGGTGTTGCTGCGGTTCCCGACAGTGCAAAAATAGCGCATGAAATGGGGTTGAAGGAAGATCCGACGAACCACCTGATTGCGCATGCCATGGCGCCAAACATTGCCGGTTTGATCGGCAGTGCCATTACCGCAGGCTTGTTACTGGGTTTCTTATTATAAAAAAATGCTGATTATTGGAATCGCCGGTGGATCCGGATCAGGAAAATCGACAGTTGTAAAACAGGTCATCAAGCATCTGCCGAAGGAAGCGGTTACCGTGATCCCGCAGGATGCATATTACAAGGATAATGGCCATAAATCGGCCGAAGAGCGGGCCAGGATCAATTTCGACCACCCTACCTCCATCGAATGGGGCCTGCTGATCAATCAGCTGGAAATCCTGAAAACAGGTAAACCCATTGAAATGCCCATCTATTCCTATGTCACCTGCGCCCGTTCAAAAGAAACCATTATCGTGAATCCGGCACAGGTGATCATTGTCGAGGGAATTCTCATCCTGTCAAACCCGCGCCTGCGAAAAAAAATGGATATCAAAGTCTTCGTGGATGCCGACGGGGATGACCGCCTGATGCGCATTATCCGGCGGGACCTTGAAGAGAGGGGCCGTTCGTTTCAACAGGTTCTTGAGCATTACGACAGTTTTGTGAAACCCATGCACCTGCAATTTATTGAACCCACAAAGCGTTATGCTGACATCATTGTGCCCCAGGGCGGACAGAACAAGGTCGCAATCGACATTCTCTCCTCCAGGATTAAAACGCACATCAACAGGGATGTACAACATGACGGAAAAAATACCAAATCACCTCATAAGGGAAAATAGTCCTTACCTGCTTCAGCATGCATATAACCCGGTGGACTGGCATCCATGGGGAGTGAATGCGTTGGATCTTTCACGGGAACAAAACAAATTACTTGTTATAAGCATCGGCTATGCGGCATGCCACTGGTGTCATGTGATGGAACATGAGTCGTTCGAAGATGAGGAAGTGGCATCGCTGATGAACCGCAATTTCGTTTCCATAAAAGTCGACCGCGAGGAAAGACCCGACATCGACCATGTTTACATGGCGGCCGCCAATGCAACCACCGGGCGCGGAGGGTGGCCGCTGAATGTGATCGCACTTCCCGACCAGCGGCCAGTATTCGCCGGAACCTACTATTCAAAACACGACTGGATCCGCATACTGAATTATTTTTCGAAACTCTATCAGTCAGACAAAGAAGAACTGTTGCTTCATGCATCCGACATCGGTACCGGCATGAAAAAGCAGTTCCACCTACCCCGCCCGGCCGGTACAGATACGTTCGATGCACGGCTGGTTCAGGATATTTTCGCAACCTGGGAGGAGGATCTTGATTTTGTAAACGGCGGTACACATGGTGCCCCGAAGTTCCCCATGCCGGTAAACATTGATTACCTGCTTCAGCATGGCACCAGGCATCAGGATAAGGAACTCCTTGGTTACGTCGGGCTGACACTGGATAAAATGGCCATGGGCGGGATATACGACCACCTGGGAGGCGGATTCAGCCGTTATTCGGTGGATGCATACTGGCATGTGCCGCACTTTGAGAAAATGCTTTACGACAATGCCCAGCTTATCTCCCTCTATTCACAGGCATTTTCTGTGACCAAAAAGTACCGGTATAAAAAAGTTGTGGAAGAGTCGGTTGCCTTCATCGAACGTGAACTTTCAGGCCCTGCAGGACTTTTCTATGCATCGCTTGATGCCGACAGCAGTGGGAGCGAGGGTGCATTTTATACCTGGACGAATGAAGAACTGCACAAATATCTCGGCGATGATCCCGGGTTGTTCCTGGACCTGTACTCATGTGAAAAAAGCGGGAACTGGGAACACGGCCTGAATGTATTGCGGAAATCAGTGAGTGATGAAGAATTTGCCGGTGAGCATGATATCCCGGTGGGTCAATTATCTGCGGTGATTGATGTTTATAAAAACCAACTCTTTACCGTTCGCAGCAACCGGGTCAGGCCGGCCACCGACGATAAAATACTGACCTGCTGGAATGCACTCATGATAAGCGCCCTGGCAAATGCAGCCAGGGCATTTAACAAACCGGCCTTGCTCGGAAGGGCTGTTGCAGTGGCTGATTTTTACCGGGTTAACCTCATTGAACGTAACTGGAAACTCTGGCGAAATTCAAAGGAAGGCTCTTTTGCAATTCCTGGTTTCCTGGATGATTATTGTTTTCTGACCAGGTCATTCCTGGATATTTACCAGGCAACCCTTGAATTGAAATGGCTGACTTCGGCTGAACTGCTGACCCAGGAGGTAATTCAGCATTTCACCGCAGCAGACGGGCTGTTTTTCAATTTATCTTCCGATGAAGAACCCGGCCTCATCCAGAAAGCCATTGAACTTTCCGACAATGTTATTCCTGCTTCCAATTCTCAAATGGCAAGGAACCTGTTCATTTTGGGTCACCTGCTCAACAGGGAAGCGTATATGCTCCGCCCTGAAAAGATGTTGGCCGGCATGATCCCGCAGTTAAAGCGAAACCCCTCATTTCACGCAAATTGGGTGCTTCTGCTCGCTGATTTTATTGAAGGCCCGGCTCTTGTTGATATTGTCGGGGATGAAATGAAGCTACGTTTGCATGAATTTTCGGAGCACTATTTGCAAAATATCATCTTTTCGGGCAGGGAAGGTATTTTACCCGGTGAAGTTGCCGGAAACCGCTATGTAAAAGGGAAAACACTGATCTACGTTTGCCGTGGCAAAACCTGTTTCAGCCCGGTTGAATCGGTGCAGGCAGCCCTGGGGATGCTGTTAACACCGTGAATATATTGTTTCCGGTTGTGCCTGTTGTGGCGAAAAAGTCGTAAGTTTGAAGTCTCAAATACCAAATATCATGGAAACACAGAAAGCCCTCGAAATCCTTAAAATGGCCATTCTCATGGAAAAGAGAGGCCACGCCTTTTATGCAAAAGTTGCAGAACAAACGCCTGATCCGGAGATAAAGCATATTTTTCTGACGATGGCTGATGAGGAAACCCAACACGTTAAATTCCTGGCCGAACAGTATATCGGTTATGAAAAAAATCATGCTTTTACAAAAGTTGAGTTGCCCGACCTGGCCAACGAGGGCTTTGCTACCCTGATACTCACCGAAGATATGAAGACAAAGATATCCTCAGCCGGGTTTGAAGCAGCAGCGATCTCTGCCGCCATCGATTTTGAGAAAAGGGCTGTAGAAGTCTATTCCGGCCAGGCTCAATCATCAACTGACCCGAATGAAAAAGCGCTCTATCGCTGGCTTGCAGAATGGGAAGGCGGGCACCTGAAAATTCTCAGTGATATGGACAATGAACTGAAGGAAAAGATCTGGAACGACAACCAGTTCTGGCCGTTCTGACCTACATTCCCGTTCGCATCGCTTCCACAGGATCGAGTTTTGAGGCAGAATAGGCCGGCAGAATTCCCGAAATCAGCCCGATAATGGCCGATACGCCAATCCCCAGGATGATGTTTCCCTGCGTAAGAAGCAGGTGAAATTCTGTGGTATAGGAAACAACAACCGTCAGCAGGAGAATGATCAGCAAACCGAATACTCCGCCGATCAGGGAAAGAAATATTGCCTCGAACAGGAACTGAAGCAGGATGAAGTAATTCTTGGCTCCCAGCGCTTTCTGAATTCCGATGATATTGGTTCGTTCCTTTACCGACACAAACATGATGTTGGCAATTCCGAATCCTCCAACCAGCAGGGAGAAACCTCCTATGATCCAGCCTACCATGGCAATAACACTGAATAAACTGTCAAAGCCCTTTGAAATAATATCAGTTTCATTGATGGCGAAATTATCTTCAGCCGACGGCTTCTGCTTTCGGATCGAACGCATCAGGCCGGTGAGTTCATCCCGCAATTCATCGTTGGAAACCATGGGTTTGGCCTTGACGACGATGGTAGCCCCCATGTCCCTCAGGTCCACCAGCGTTTTAAAAAAATTGACCGGAAGATAAACAGCCTTGTCATTTGAATTACCAAAAAAATCCTCTCCCTCTTTGGTGATCACCCCGACTACTTCGATGTTCCTGCCAAAGATCTTTATCTTTTTTCCTACCGGGTCTCCTTCCCTGAAAAGGTCTGCTGCAATGTCAGCGCCGATCAGGGCAATGTTCTTTCCGCTGGCCGACTCGGTTGTTGAAAAATACCGGCCTTCGCCAAGTTCAAATTTCCACACCTTGTCGAAATCCTGTGAAACGCCGTTAACACCGATGTTTTCCATATAATTGTTCAGGTATTTCACGGTCTTGTTTACCTGGACCATATAAGCCACAGACTCGGAAAGGTTGCTGCGCTTTTCAATTTCCTGCATGTCGGCAAGTGAAGGTTCGGGCCGCTGCCAGTATTTCCACCACGGGTAATCGCCTCCCATGGCCCATGGCCATTTCTGAACATACAGCACATTGCTCCCAAGTGAGGCAATACTTTTGCGGATCGCATTTTCCATGGAATCAAAAACTGTAAAAACCGAAATAACACAGAATATCCCGATGGTAATCCCGAGAAGGGAAAGGATCGTTCGGACTTTATTAACTATAATTGCTTGAAAAGCAAATAGATAACTTTCTCGTATCAATCGTAAGATTAAAATCATGGAGGTAGTGATTTCCTTTAAAGAACAGTAAAGATAGATATATTTACAATTACCCGGTTTACGATTTGCAATTTAGGGGATTTGACAGTGCATGCCTGGATCGTAAATCGTCCTTCGTAAATCGTAAATCCATTGCTTGGTCTTTTATTTTTTGGTAACATTGCAAAGGTTCCCAAAAACCGATGTTAGACGCGGCCATTCAGTTATTGTTACAAAAAACAGGTATATGAACGATCAGATAAAGATTAAAACAGCCCTGATCTCCGTATATTCCAAGGAAGGAATAGAGGATCTGGCACGCAAACTCGTATCTTACGGCATTCAAATCATTTCGACCGGCGGCACCTTCGATTTCCTGATGAGCAGGGGAATACATGCTGTTTCCATCGAATCCATCACATCGTATCCCTCCATCCTGGGGGGACGTGTAAAAACATTGCACCCTAAAATCTTTGGAGGAATTCTTTGGCGCCGCGACAAGTTTTCTGATGTCGACGATGTTGAAAAATATGAGATCCCCTCTGTCGACCTTGTTGTTGTTGATCTCTACCCGTTTGAAAAAACAGTGGCAGCAACAGGCAATGAAGAGGAAATCATTGAAAAAATAGACATTGGCGGTATCTCCCTGATACGTGCAGCAGCTAAAAATTATGCCCACGTAATGGTCGTGGCATCCTCCGGTGACTACCAGGCATTCCTGGATGTCCTGGCAAAGAACAGTGGCTATACAAACCGGAGCGACCGCCGGCAGTTTGCCGGCCTTGCGTTTAACATTTCGTCCCATTATGATACCCAGATTTTCAGGTATTTCAACCGGCAGGCAAATATTCCGGCCTTCAAACAGAGTATTCTGACGGCCTTGCCCATGCGTTACGGTGAAAATCCGCATCAGAAAAGCACTTTTTATGGAAATCTTGCAGATGTTTTTACCCAGCTCCATGGGAAGGAACTGTCATACAACAACCTGGTTGATGTTGATGCCGCAATAAACCTGATCGGGGAATTTTCTGTTCCGACGGTTGCAATTATTAAACATACAAATCCTTGTGGTGTTTCCAGCCGCAACTCAATGAAAGATGCCTATCTTGACGCCCTTGCATGTGACCCCGTTTCGGCATATGGCGGCATCATCATTGCCAACGGAACAATACAACCGGACCTGGCCGAAGAGCTCAATAAATTGTTTTTTGAAATATTAATTGCCGACGGGTATGAAAATGATGCGCTTAATCTCTTAAAATCAAAGAAAAATAGAATAATTTTGCAAAAAAATTCGTTTGAGTTGCCGCAATTGCAATTTAAGTCTATCCTGAACGGAGTTCTGGAGCAGGATAAAGATGTGACCTCGGAACAACAAATAGATTTTCAATACGTTACCAATAAGCGACCTTCGCAGGAGGAAACTGACGCGCTGGTATTTGCCAACAGGATAGTTAAACATCTGAAATCGAATACGATAGTTCTGATTAAGAACAACCAGCTAATCGGGTGTGGCATGGGGCAGACCTCCCGTGTGGATGCGTTGAGGCAGGCAATAAACAAGGCACACTCCTTTGGGTTCGACACCAATGGTTCGGTGATGGCATCGGATGCCTTTTTTCCGTTTGCCGATTGCGTTGAAATTGCCGGTGAGGCGGGCGTTACTGCAGTAATACAGCCCGGGGGTTCCATCCGGGACATTGATTCAGTGAATTACTGCAACGAACACAATATATCCATGGTAATTACCGGGATACGACATTTTAAACATTAATAATTGAGACCATGGGATTGTTTACGAAAGAAATTGCCATAGACCTGGGTACGGCCAATACCATCATCATATACAATGATAAAGTTGTTGTTGACGAACCTTCAATCGTAGCCATTGAACGCAGTTCGGGCAAGATTATAGCCGTTGGAAAGAGGGCCCAGATGATGCATGGGAAGACGCATGAAAACATCAAGACAATCCGACCGCTCAGGGGAGGGGTCATTGCCGATTTCCAGGCTGCCGAACATATGATACGCGCCATGATCAAGATGATTGACCTCCGCAAATCGTGGTTTCCCCCGGCACTCAAGATGGTTATTTGCATACCCTCGGGAATTACCGAAGTGGAAGAGCGTGCAGTAAAAGACTCAGCCGAACAGGCCGGCGCCAAGGAGGTACGTCTTATCCATGAACCCATGGCAGCTGCAATTGGTATCGGCATTGATGTGCTGGAACCCATCGGCAACATGGTTATCGACATCGGCGGGGGGACCAGCGAAATTGCCGTGATCGCCCTGGGCGGAATCGTGAACAACAAATCAATCCGCATTGCCGGCGATGAATTCAATGCCGACATTGAAGAATATATGCGTAAACAACACAATATCAACGTTGGTGAACGAACGGCCGAACGTATTAAAATCGAAGTAGGGGCGGCCATCGCCGACATTGACAATCCGCCGCCCGACTATGCCGTGCACGGCCGTGACCTCCTTACCGGTATCCCCAAAGAGGTCATTGTAAACTATGCTGAAATTGCCCATTGCCTTGATAAATCCGTTGCCAAAATCGAAGCGGCCGTGTTGAATGCGCTTGAAATGACACCGCCGGAACTTGCTTCCGATATTTTCGAGACGGGGATCTATCTCACCGGAGGCGGAGCCTTGCTGCGCGGACTTGATAAACGTATTCACCTGAAAACAAAATTGAAAGTTCATGTGGCCGAAGATCCTTTAAGGGCTGTAGCCAGGGGAACAGGCATTGCACTGAAGAATTTTGACAAATTTACGTTCCTCATCAAGTAAGAGGCACCATGCGGAATCTTTTTTTATTTTTCCGGGAGCACTATTTCTATTTCCTTTTCCTGCTTTTGGAAACCTTTTCACTGGTTCTGCTTTTCAACTACAATGAATTCCAGGGAAGCTCCCTTTATTCTGTGTCAAATGCCGTTTCGGGATCCGTGAACAACATGTTCAGCGGGATCTCCGAATACTTTTCCCTGCGCAAAACGAACCGTGTCCTCATTGAAGAGATGGCCAAACTCCATTCCCGCATACCCGAGGCGTTTTACACCACCGATGTCAATATCTTTTATAAGAAGGATTCAATCGTTCACCTTGAATACAAGTATATCAGTGCCAAGGTCATCAGCAACTCCACCAACAAGCGGAACAACTTCCTGATGATCAACAAGGGCTCGTTGCATGGCATCGAAAATCACATGGGGGTGATCATCGGGAATAAAATTGTTGGCCAGGTGGTAAGCGTTTCACCCCATTTCAGCTGGATCATGTCAATGCTGAACAAAGACAGCAGGATTTCCGGGAAATTCAAAAAGAATAACCAGCTCGTAAATGTTGAATGGAATGGCGGGAGCTACCGGCGTGGACAGGTTAAGGAGATTCCGAAACATATCATCATGGTAAAGGGCGATACAATCATCACCAGCGGTAATTCCGATATCTTTCCCGAGGGGTTGATGATCGGAACGATCTCCGGCTTTAAAAATGCCCAGGACGAAAATTTCAACAACGGAGAGATCCTGTTTTCAACCGATTTCAACAGCCTTGGTTATATCGAGGTGGTTGTGGACATGATGCGGAAAGAAAAAGAAGAATTGAAAGACTCCTTTAAATCACAATAATGACCTCCAGGACTGTTTTTTTTAATATTATCCGGTTTTTCTTCCTGATTTTTTTCCAGGTCTTAATCCTGAACCATATTAACCTGAGCGGGTATATCAATCCCTATCTTTATATCTATTTTATACTCCTGCTGCCGTTTGACACGCCCAGGTGGATGCTGCTGATTGCCGCATTTGTCCTGGGATGGAGTATTGACATGTTTACCAATACCATCGGCCTGAATGCCTCCGCCTGTGTTGCAATGGCCTTTGCCCGGCCATTTGTGATCTCCGCCATATCCTCGGGCCCCGAATCACTCCTCGGTGAAACCCCTTCGCTGAGGAACCAGGGACTGAAATGGTTTCTCTATTATTCCATCATCCTGATCCTCATACACCATTTTGCACTTTTCTTCCTCGAAATATTCCGCTTCAGTGAATTCATGGCAACCCTGGTAAGGGTCCTGTTAAGCAGTTTATTCACCCTGTTCCTGGTGCTTATCAGTGAATATCTGCTCTATCCGCGTGGGAAATAAAAAAACCCGTTCCGGAAAGAAACGGGTTGAAGAGGTTTCGAGCGGAGTCGAACCGCTGTGGACGGTTTTGCAGACCGCTGCCTAGCCACTCGGCCACGAAACCATGGTAAATGGGAGTGCAAAATTACAAAAAGTTTTGAAATTCCTACAAATTCATTTCTTCCATTGGGTTTTAACGCTCACCTGTTGCATCTTGCCTCCCATCGGCGGGTTGAGTTTGGCAATTTTCAATTCAATGCCGTTGATGGCCGGAAACTCCAGCCGGATGGCATCCAGGATACGCCGCGCAACGTGTTCAAGCAAATGCGACTTCTGCTCCATCTCTTTTTTAACACATTTGTAGAGCGCTACGTAATCAGTAGTATCCTTAAGATGATCCGATTGTTCGGAAATCGTCGTGTTCACCTCGATCTGCAGGTCCAGGATGAATTTGGTCCCGATGATCTGTTCTTCTTTAAAACAGCCATGAAATGCAAAGAATTCCATGCCTTCAAGCAAAATTGTACCCATAATTTATTTTTTCGGACGGTGAAATTATCAATTTCCCGTGAACCCGGGGTCACCTTTTTCTAAATAGTAGTAAGTTTGCAGAAGATAAGTCACCATGCTACCCGGTGAATTCCCGGAACGCCTGGTACTCCTCCATTCCCGTTCTTTGTGAACTTTGTGCAATACTTAGTGTCTTTGTGGTTTAATTTTAACCTGATCACAATGATCGCCAGGCCTGCACCAAGCCCACAATGATCTCCGGGCCACAGGAGGTAATTAATAAAACCTGATATGGAAGAAAAAGCAAATCCCGAAGAAGAAAAGAACATCCGTTCCCTTAATTTCATTGAAGAAATCATTGAGGAAGATATCCGGAAAGGGACGAATGAAGGCCGTGTGCATACCCGGTTTCCCCCCGAGCCAAATGGGTACCTTCACATCGGTCACGCAAAATCGATCTGCCTGAACTTCGGCCTGGCAAAAAAATATAATGGAAAGACAAACCTTCGGTTCGACGACACAAACCCGGTGAAAGAGGATGTTGAATACGTCGACTCCATTATGGAAGATGTCAAATGGCTTGGTTTTGACTGGGAGGACCGTCTTTTCTTTGCCTCTGATTATTTTGAAGAACTCTATGCATACGCGGTAATCCTGATCAGGAAGGGGAAGGCGTATGTGTGTGACATGACCGCCGAGGAGATCAGCGAAACCCGTGGAACGCCAACCCGTCCGGGGAAGGAAAGCCCTTTCAGAAGCCGGTCGGTCGAAGAAAATCTTGACCTGTTCTCACGGATGCGCAACAGTGAATTTCCGGATGGAACCAGGGTGCTGAGAGCCAAAATTGATATGGGCTCCCCCAACATGCACATGCGCGACCCGGTGCTCTATCGCATCCTGCATGCACACCATCACCGTACGGGCGACCAGTGGTGCATCTACCCGATGTACGATTTCGCCCATGGCCAGTCCGATTCCATCGAGCGCATCACCCACTCGATCTGCACCCTTGAGTTTGAAGTTCACAGGCCCCTGTATGAATGGTTTATCCGGGAAATAGGCATCTATGCTCCCCGCCAGATCGAGTTTGCCCGGCTCAATGTAACCTATACCGTGATGAGCAAACGCAAATTGCTGGAGTTGGTCCGCGATGGCAATGTAACTGGCTGGGACGATCCGCGGATGCCTACTATTTGCGGGTTGCGGCGCCGCGGTTTTACCCCGGAGTCGATACGAAACTTTGCCAACACGATCGGGGTTGCCAAACGCGACAACGTCATTGATGTCAGCCTGCTGGAATTTTGCATCCGCGAAGATCTCAACAAACGCGCCAACCGCATCATGGCCGTGCTGAACCCTGTAAAAGTGATTCTTGACAACTACCCCGATGATCTTGTTGAGGAGATGGAATCGGTCAACAATCCCGAAGATGAATCAAAGGGGAAGCGGAAAATGCCGTTTTCAAAAACCCTCTTCATTGAAAGGGACGATTTCATGGAAGATCCCCCAAATAAGTTTTTCCGCCTCGCTCCGGGTCGTGAGGTCCGTTTGAAGGCTGCATACATCATCCGGTGTGAAAGTGTCGTGAAGGACGCAGAAACAGGCGAAATCGAAGAGATTCATTGCACTTATGACCCGCAAACCAAAAGCGGGATGCCCGAAAGCAACCGGAAGGTGAAAGGAACCCTGCACTGGGTTTCTGAAAAACATGCGGTTAAAGCGGAAGTCAGGCTTTACGACCGGCTGTTTACCAATGAAAACCCCGATGACGCCGAAGAGGGTAAAACCTATAAAGATTACCTGAACCCCGATTCGCTCAGGATCATCACGGCAATGGTCGAGCCTGCGGTTTCATTGGCAGCTGTTTTGGACAAATTCCAGTTTGAGCGCACCGGCTATTTTTCGGTCGATAAGGATTCTACCCCGCAACACCTTGTCCTGAACAGAGTCGTTCCTTTAAGAGATTCCTGGTCAAAGGGTGAAAAAGTTAAATAAACTTGACATTTTTGCAAAAAAAGTATTAATTTTGCAGGCAGATTGTCCGATGGTGTAACTGGCAACACAAATGATTCTGGATCATTAGAGTCTAGGTTCGACCCCTAGTCGGACAACTTTTCAAAATCAAATCAGGCTGTGAATCAATGATTTACGGCCTTTTTTGTGCCTGTCACCCCACGATTTACCCCACTTTTACGATGGTTTGGGTTCATTTTTTCCACCTTCTCAATTTCCCGGTTCCTACGTTAGCATCGTTAGCAATTCAAACATCCGGCAGTTGTCGGGTGTATTATTCATCTATAAATATCAAACACCATGATTAAATTGACACATGAATGGTCAAAACTTGACCATGTTCACCAATTCGGGATTGAACTGAGTGACGAACCGCAGAATGATACCGCCTTTAATTGGGTATGGTTTCACCTGGGCAGCCTGACAAAAGAACACCCGGTGGCCATCTACCCGTACAAGGTTGGGAAGGTATTAACCGGCTACCAATTAAATGATGCCAGAAAAACAGCCGGGAACATTTGCAACAGAATGGTGAAGGAAATTCAGAAGCACTGCACCCAAACTGAAGTAAATGCAGCCTGAAGGTAGCCTATCAGACAATTTATTGACTAATAGCCCCGGTGAACCTGCCGGGGTTTTTATTTCAGTTGGGTGGTGTCGGGTACAATCCTTATAGCTGTGTAGTGGGCTATATGACGAATGATCTCAACCAAGTGGAACAATGTACCGGCCAATGTATGAACCTGCTTGTATCATGCCCTGACGGTCCGGAATAGCATACCTGCGCTTATTGAATTGAATCGGTTTTGAATTTCAAAATCTTGATGGGGGTGGATAAACCATTCACTTTGACCAGTGTCTGCCGATCCAAATTGACCACCCCTGTGCCGGTGTAAAAATCGGTTCGCGCCAGGGCAAATTGACCACCCCCTGCCGATTCAAATTGACCACCCCTTAGAACGATATTTTCC
>JAPLDF010000080.1 GCA_026391835.1 Bacteroidota bacterium | reverse complement strand
CGGTACGCATTTCATCGTCAGGAATTATTTCTTCCAAACGCATTCTCTTTTCTCTCTTTTTCGATTGTTGTTTTTCCATGGTGGTCAAAGTTATTTAGTTTTATTGATTTAACTTTGACACACTTTATTGAACATACTCCATTGGAGTTTTGCCAATGGGTTGTTCCTGCTTCTTTCAGTTTACCCCCGGCAACATCACGTCCTCCCAGGAATACTGCCAGGGTGTCCCATTCAGCCTCGGTAGGGATATGCCATCGCGGTAATGTGTTGTTTTCAGGTTCTACACCATCCACACCTGCTTGCCCAGTTTAATGGTTTGATAAAGGTTTTCATCAATGTCCTTTACTGATCCCGTGATTTCTTGCAGTGTTATAAAACTTACCTGGTTTCCAAAACTGGTTCCGGATTTGTTTGTTGCATATGCCCTGACATAATAAAGTGTATATGGCGTCAGTCATTTGATACTGCTGATGAACATCCCGGTGGAAGTTCCGTTGTTTTCCATACCTGTTAACACCATGTCATGGTTTTAACAAAAAAGTAAATGCGAATATATAATTATTTGGATAAATTTGTTTTTTTATTGTCTGACACATCCTTAACTCTTTTATTTCATGAAAAAAATCTCCCTTTTTCTTTGTTTATCCATGATTGCATCAATCGCATTTGCGCAATGGACATGGCAGAATCCTTATCCGAGCTGTTCTGATTTAACATCTGTTTTCGCAACTGGTCCAAATACTTGTTATGCGTTAGGCGAAGATTTTTATGAGGGTTTAAACCATAGCATTGTTTTAAAAACAACCAATGGTGGTGTAAGTTGGACGACAATTTTCAAATTGAATGATGTGTTAAACTGTATTTATTTTACCGATGCGAATACTGGTTATGTGGTAGGATGGAATGGAACCATTTTAAAAACCACTGATGCAGGAAATTCCTGGACTACTCAAACCAGTGGAACAACTGAATATCTTTTTTCAGTCCATTTCGCCAATACAAATACGGGCTATGCCGTAGGAGATCATGGTGTCGTGTTGAAAACCACCAATGGAGGAGTTACCTGGACAAAAAAGACAAATGCCACGAACGAATTGCTGAAATCGGTATGCTTTCCTGAATCCAATACGGGTTTCGTGTCTGTTTATGGTGGATATCTCCAGAAAACGACTGATGGCGGTACATCCTGGACTACATTGCCGACAGGATCTTACACCACATCATCAGTCTGGTTTTTGGATATCAATACCGGTTACGCAGTGGGTTATGGCGGTACCATTATAAAAACCGTTGATGGAGGTGCTAACTGGACTCTTTTACCGAGCGGAACAACTGAAACGTTAAATTCAGTTTACTTTTCCGACGCAATGAACGGTTTTGCTGTCGGACATGCCGGAGTTACGGTAAAAACAAACAATGGCGGGACTTCCTGGACTGTTGCTCCAGGTCTAACCACTGAGACTTTATCTTCCGTTCACTTTTCGGATGCGAACAACGGTTATGCGGTAGGAAACCGAAGTGAGATCTTAAAAACCACGAACGGCGGAACCTCCTGGTCGGAATTATCCAGAAGCGTAACGATCAATTCTTTAAATGACGTTTTTTTTATTGATGCCAACACCGGTTATGCCGCAGGTGGCGATAAAAATAGCGGAGAAGGAACAATGTTAAAAACGGTTAACGGAGGCAATACATGGACTGATTTATCTGGTGGTGTGCCTAAATACCTGAGTGAAGTTTACTTTACCGATGCCAATACAGGGTTTGCTGTGGGGTCATGGGGAACGATATATAAAACAATTGACGGAGGGACAACCTGGCCGACGTTGGCAAGCGGAACAACAAATTTCCTGTCGGCCGTTTTCTTCACCAATCCCAATACTGGATATGTAACAGGGTACGAGGGAACCTTATTGAAAACTATTGATGGCGGAACAACCTGGACTCCATTATCAATTGGGTCAAGCCGCAGCCTCTATTCTGTTTACTTTAGCAATGAAGTCACCGGTTATGTAGTTGGTGATTACGGGACAATTTTAAAAACGATTGACGGAGGCACTACCTGGATCACGTTAACAAGTGGGACCAGTGAAACATTGTTTTCCGTCTGTTTTTCCTCAGCCAATTCTGGCTATGCTACAGGGACCGGGGGAACCATCCTGAAGACAATGGATGGAGGTACAACCTGGAATAAACTATCAAGTGGAACGGATTATTATTTAAACGAAGTTGATTTTCTTGATGACAACACAGGTTATGTGGCGGGTTATGAATATGGGCTTGGCAGTTCCGTCGTTCTGAAAACAGTGAATGGAGGAACATCCTGGGCACAATTACCGATGGTTACAAGTAATCAATTGTACGCACTTTGCTTTACCGATGCAAATACAGGATATGTGACCGGGATGTATGGTACAATATTGAAAACCACCAATGGAGGAGGTGTAGTTGGCTCTGTTGAATCATTGGGCTCAACACCATCAGAAATCACCTGTTATCCGAATCCGGCGCATAACAGGATCATTCTTGAAAAAAGGACTGCATTACCGGGAGAAGGACTGATCAGCATTTTCAATATTCAGGGATCATTATTGTTGCAGGATTATTTCCATCATCTGAATTCGGTTGAACTGGATGTCAGTGGTCTTTCAAAAGGTACTTACTTGTTGAAAGTAGAAACAAAAGCCGGTATTGAGACGAAAAAGCTGGAGATTCAGTGAATGTAAATTTTGGGAGAAAGAAACATCCAAATCCAGCAATTGATAGAATTACGGTTGAATGATCCATTTATAACACAGGCAAAGAGGCAGTTGTATAACTTTATAACACCCAGTGAGAGGTTGTAATGCAGCAGCTGATGCACCAGGAAAAAACTGAGATTGGCATAGGAAAGTTGCCAAAAAACTCTTCGTAATTCGTAATTGTCCTTCTTCGTCATTGATTTATCCTTCGGGGTGGTTACTAAATTGGCTTTGGAAAGTAGTAAGCCGGGGAGTTGCCTTGTCAAGGTGGTTGAACCGCAGGATGTTTGGATGGGAAAGATCATGTTCCGGTAAAAGGCAATTCCATGTTTCTTTCGAAATATCAATTACTTAGATTGGTTCTAAATGTGGCGCATTGATCAAACCGCTTTAAACAATTGTTATATTTGAATTAGTGTTTTCATGAATCATATTCAACCACCATGAATAGAACTTTTTCTAAATTATCTGGGTTGTTCCCGGCAATTATTTCATTGATATTGTTATTTATAGCCATTATTTTACCAAATTGGGGAATGGGGCAATGTAGTGTTGAGCTGGGCCCCGCCATTTGCATTTGCACAGGAAATTCCACCCTCCTTACGGCAATTCCATCAGGAGGGGTTGCACCTTATAATTATTTGTGGAGTACCGGAGCAACCACTCAAAGTATTTCAGTAACACCGCTTGCAACAACAATATACTCCGTTACGGTCACTGGTGGGGGATGCCCGGGGTTGCCGGTTTATCAAGATAATGTGACGGTTTCAGTGGTTAATCCACCAAATGCCACATTCACATTCGCCCCGTTCCCGGCACCCACAGCGTGTTCAAATACGGAGTTCACTTTTATCCCGGCCACAGTTTCTCCAGGAGATCCGATGCCTGCCTATAGCTGGATATTTGAAGACCTTTCAGCATCACCGATTTCCATTCCACCTTCTACTGGCTCAATGGTTCAAAGAACATTTTATAAAGTGGGGAATGGAACCTTTCAGATTAAAGTAACCTTGACAACAACACGATGTGGTTGCTCAAGTAGTTCTTTTCAAATTTTTACTTTAAATGAGTTGCCAAGTGTGGCGTTAACTCCAAGTCCTGATCCTCCCGGATGGACGGGATGTTCAATGAATCCCCAACTTGACATAACAGTGAATCCTGTTGTCAATAGTCCTTCGCAAAATTTAAATTGTAGTTTGACTTGGGAATACCCTGGCACAACGATCGGACCTAACCCCTTCCCTATCGCGGTCAACACTCTCCAACACACCTATGTTGGGAATACTCAATGGACTTTGAAATATTCAGTAACAGGTGTAAATGGTTGTGTGAATGATACTTTCTACAGTGTATACAATGGCGGGAATCCTGCTGGCGGCATTTATAATCCAGGTGGTCTCAATGGTCTTTGCGGTCTTCCAAGAACCATAAGCATCCCTTTTGTAAATACAAGCTCAAATACAAGTGGTACAAATTATGTGATAGAATTATTTGACAATGATCCCAATGTTACGGTAACTTATCCTGGAAGTACTATAATCGCAGGAACTCATAATTTTACAATTCCACATCCGCCGCCCGCATATTTGGATATAACGTATCATTCCTCCTCTGCATGTTATCAATCACCATATTCTTCAATACCAGATGCTTTTCAGATAAGATGCACAGTAAATAATCAATGTGTCGGAATCAATGGAGCCATTGGCCCCGTATCGAATCTCGAGGGTATCCGGATAGGGGACCATCCATATCCGGATTTTACCATGAAAAATTCTAATGGGGATCTGATTACCTCGGTATGTACAAATCAATGGATAACACTTACTTCAACAACCGTATCAACAAACTCCGGTATTTTAGCTGGTGATTGCAATTCTTCATTTACATTGCTTTGGTCCATCGGGGCATCGTCAGGTGAATATATGATTCAGGCCGGCAGCAGCCTGATCTCCTCTCCGCTTGTAATCAAATTTATAAGCAATGGAACCTACGACATTACCCTGGCTGCCTCCAATGCGTGTTCCCCGCCCCCGGGAATAAAATCGAAATCCATCTGTGTCGCTGGACCACCCTTTGCATCCTATTCGATATCGGCTGATCCGATGAATCCGGCCAGTTGTTCAGCAGTGACTATTTCCCCTGTTAATAGTTCCGTTGGTGCTGATGGTTGTGGGACGTTAAATTATACCTGGTCTTTGACCTACAATGGAGGAAATTGTTCAAATGGCCCGGGAACACCGATATGGGTTTCCGGCAATGCCAGTTCTTTTGAACCTGTGATCAAACTGGTTGATCCGGGGACTTATACTTTAACGCTGGTGGTAGCAAATTCTTGTGGTTCTTCTTCCCATTCAGAGACCATTGTGGTTAAAGGTCCACCCAAGGTTGCCATTATTCCTCCATTTGGACAATTTTGCACCGGCAATATATTCACATTCAATATGTCGGTTCAGAATTGTTTCGGGACGGTTTTACCAGGAAGCCAGAAGTGGTACCTTGATTCAAATCCGGTGGTTGTTGGAATTGGACCAACAATCACATTAGACATGGTGCTGGTTGGTACTCACGTACTCGTTGCTGAAGCAGAAAATGAATGCGGAACCGGATACTCAGGATCATATTTTTTTACGGTAAATTATCCACCGGTTGCTCCTACAATAACACCTGCCGGTCCATTGTGTGAAAACCCGCCTGGTGGCATCGCCCTTGGATTGTCAGCATGGGAACCTGGCATAAACTACGATTGGAGACTGAATTCAGGAAACTGGAATCAGGGCGGCCCATGCCCATTGCTTACCATGGCAGTGATGCCGGGTGAGTACTTTGCCAGGGCAGTGGACCCCGTGACAGGATGCGCCACCGATGCCATTAATTCTGTTTGGATAGAGCCCCTACCAATGGTTTATTCAATTTCTCCGTTTGGTGTTTTGTGTGGTTGCCAGGATATTACGCTCAGCAATTCGCAACCTGGGTTTGAATATCTGCTGTTCAATACCAGCAATGGACTGAATGTCCAAACCTGGGTATCTCCCGTTTACGGAGGCAGTCATGTATTTGCAAACATTTGCGAACCCGGAACCTATGTAGTTCAGGCCAGAGATATTTTGAACCCACACAATACCTTGTGTACTGTAACCATGACAGGAGAATTGACATTGGTACCAAATCCTCTGCCAAGAACCGTTTCTCCTTCAGGCCTGGCATGCGGCAGCACAACTTCAACAATTTCAGTTATTAATCCTGACGCAGGGGTCATCTACATGCTCATAAGAGATGGAGATTATCTTAATCCAATGCAGTCGTTAGCCGGAACTGGGACACCGGTTGTTTTCAATTCAATGAATAACATTGTTCCATTTAACGGACCCGTATTTTTGCCTGGAACCTATACAATCAGAGCAATATGTTCAACTCCATCTGTAATTTGCGAATCGATTTTTGGAGAGGTGATCGTTCAGCCTGGACCTGAAGTAAGCGCAGGGGCTGATATTTCTGCCTGTGCAGGAACACCAACCTCAATTCCTATTATCGATGCAACTGCCCTGAATTATAATCCCGCGTCTGTTTTATGGACAGTAATGGCAGGCCCCGGAACGATTTTTCCGGCAAACAGCCTTAATACTATTTTTACTCCCGGCCCAAATCCAGGGATGAACTTGTTGCGTCTTGCGGTTGAAGGGATCAACTCTTGTGCGGGATTCACAAAGTATGATGACAAATTTGTTTTTATTCAACCGGTACCGGTGCTTACCAGTACACTTTCACCACCACCTATTTGCTCCGGGACAGTTTTTAGTTATGTGCCTACAAGCAGCACGCCCGGAGTAAATTTTACATGGAGCCGTGCTGCGGTTCCCGGGATTGTCCCTCCTGGTCCATCTTCAGGAATTGGTAATCCCTATGAGCTGCTAACGATTACCACTATGAATCCAATCAATGTAACGTATGTTTATTCGCTGTCAGCCAACAGCTGCAATAACCCGATACCTTACCTGGTCGATGTTACGGTAAACCCTCCCTTATCTGGTCAGGTGACCCTGGGTGATACATTCATCGGCAATGGTTTGGCTGACTGTTGGGCACATCAGACTGTTACCACCGGTTCACCAGCAACCTTTGTTGTTCAATCAGGAGGCAAAGCAACCCTGATTGCCAGTGATCTCATCAGACTGTTGCCAGGTACCTGGATTTATCAGGGAGGAATGTTCAATGCATTTGTAGCGAATAACTGCATCCCATGCAGCAGTTTGAAAACCTTTTTACCCGATCCTGCGTATACAAAAAGAGTTCAAAATGATAATTCAAATGTTGATGAAACAAATATTGGTCCTTGCAGAATCTACCCCAACCCGACAAATGGGAAATTCAGACTGGAAAAGATTGCAGGACACTTTAACCCGGGAACAACAATTCAGGTATTCGCGCTAACAGGGGAAGTCCTTGTTTCAAGTGATATATCAGGGGGAACTGTTGCCGTATTGTCTTTGGAAAATTGCAAACCGGGTATGTATCTCATCAAAGTAATAGAACGTGAGGGTATCTGGCAAGGGAAGATAGTTCTTCAGTAAAAAAGTTCCCCGTTTCTTTCTGCATGACAATTACTTGGATTGGTTCTAAATGAGGTTCCGGTAAAAAACCGCTTAAAACAATTGTTACATTTGAATTAGTTTTTTCGTGAAATAAATTAAACTATTATGAGTACAACATTATCCAAAGCATGTGGTGGGGTAAAAGCAATTGTTTTGCTGGCTGCATTTTTGATGACAACTGTTTTTGCTACGATCGGAGTGGGGCAGACCTGTAATGTGACAATTTCAACGCCGTCCTCTTCAATTTGTCCGGGGGCTGTGGCAACATTGACTGCAAATCCTTCAGGAGGGACACCCCCATATGCATATATTTGGAGTACGGGTGAAACCAACCAGGTAATGAACGATATTCCGCTTGCAACGACGATGTATACAGTGACCGTCACAGGCGGCGGGTGTATCAATTCACCTGCTGCAAGTAAACAAATAATCGTTAAAACCCTTCCAACTGCAACATTTACGGTAAGTCCGCCGCCAAATCCATCCCTTTGTTCCCACACGGTTTTTTCTTTCCCTTTGGTAGTTGTTCCTCCGGCTGCCGGATCTCCGACATACAATTGGGATTTTTTCGATGTTTCGGCTGGAACCCATACATTTTCAAGTTCACCAACCCCATCCAAGATGTTCTACAAGGTGGGATATGCAACCTCTAATTTTACGGTTACCCTCACACTGACCTCTTATGGTTGTTCAAATACGTATGTTTATCCTCAGACTATTACGGTAAAAAATGATCCGAGTGTAAAACTGATTCCAGATCCGGCATGGTCAAAATGCTCAAAGACGACACCCTTATTTCCATTGAGTGTGACACCTTTGGTGAATGTTGTCACTCAAAATCTAAATTATAACATACAATGGGAATATCCGGATCCGGATCCACTGAAAACAACCGGGGTGAAGTCCTTCCCGTTTCCTGCAACCGGGGAACCTTACACCTATAACGGATATAGCAAATGGAGTTTAAGATATACAGTGACAAGTGCTGTAAATGGTTGTGTGAATGATACAATTTATACAGTTTTTAACGGGGGGAACCCTGCCGGCGGTATCAGCAATCCCGGGGAACTAAACGGACTTTGTGGACTGCCAAGAACAATCCGGATTCCTTTTACGGATAATACAAGTTCAAACACAAGTGGAACAGACTATTTCCTGGAATTATTTGATAATGACCCGGCTGTTGAAGTTACCTACCCTGGAGGTCCTTCAATCTCCCCGGGGACCCACATGATTACCATACCACATCCTCCTCCTCTGTATTTCGACGTCACTTATCATACTTCCTCCGGCTGCTACCAATCTCCTCAATCTGTGTATCCCGATGCCTTCCAGATAAGGTGTACCGTGAACAACCAGTGTGTCGGAATTGCCGGTGCCATAGCACCTGAGTCAAATGTGGAGGGAATCCGGATAGGTGATCACCCGTCTCCTGATTTTACGATGAAAAATGCGCTCGGGGAAGCGATCATCAGTGCGTGTGCCGATCAATGCGTCACACTTACTTCAACAACCGTATCTACAAACTCAGGCGGATATGCCGGTGATTGCAATGCTGCATTTTCATTGCAATGGACGATCGGAACAGCCCCCTCTGATTATACCATCTGTTCAGGCAGTTTAACATCCTCACCCTTAACAGTCAAATTCAATGCAACTGGAAATTATCCAATCACCCTGGATGCTTCCAATGCCTGTTCCCCCCCGGCCGGTACCAAAACAAAATCGATCTGTATCAGTGACCTGCAGCCGGTAGCCGACTTTACGTATACTTTGACTCCTGCCAATGGGTGCAAGGAAGTAACCATCCAGCCAACGAATTTATCAACAGCCAGCGACCCCTGCGGTGTGTTAAAATATACCTGGTCGGTCGCCTTTACCGGATCCGGTTCCTGTCCAAGTCCAGGAAGCGCCCCGGTATGGGTGACCGGGAACGCAAATTCCGCGGAGCCTGTCATCAAATTGGTTGACCCCGGAAATTACACACTGAAACTCAGGGTTGACAATTCATGCGGATTTAATGAAAAAATCGTTGGCATCATCGTAAAGGGGCCTCCAACTGTTACAATATCTTCGTCGCCATTACCACCTTATTGTACGGGGACCACTTATACTTTTACCATGACTGTTGCGGATTGTTTCGGCACCATCATCCCTGGCAGCCAGAACTGGTATTTAAACCCTCCGCTATTGCCACCTTACGGCCCGCCTTCCTATACAGGAGCAACTTACTCCCCTGCTTTGTCTCCGGGAAATTATTCCCTGATCGCAGAAGCCGAAAATGAATGTGGTACCGGTGCATCCACCCGTCTTAATTTTACAGTTTATGCCACTCCTTCCGTGGTTCCAATCTCCCCTGCACCGGCGCCCATTTGTTCCGGAGCAGGCACCATGAATATTGTGTTAACCTCCTCTCCTGTTGGAGCTACGTATACCTGGGTTCCAAGTCCTACTCTTGGAAATCCCGGCGGATACTCAGGAGGAGGCGGGGCGGGGCCGATTTCACAACCTTTGACCAATCCCGGACCTGGTACAGCTTGTGTTAATTACTCCATTACACCCTCACTTGGAGGATGCCCGGGCACTGCTTATTCAGTGGTGCAATGTGTTGAACCTGCGCCTGTAATCACGGCCTTTCCCGTCAATTACCCGAATGTCTGCTCCGGTGAGAATATCACAATAGCCCTGTCGTCCAACCCTCCCTGTACCAGCTATAACTGGCCGTGTTCTCCAGCGGTAAATTGTTCTGGCGGAACTGGTCCGGTCATTAGTGGGACAGTCACAAATTCGGGTGGCGCAAATGTTACGATCACTTACGCGGTTACAGGTCAAAGCGCTTTAGGTTGTCCGGGGGTGCTCAATTATCCTGTAGTGGTTAAACCTGTTCCTGTTTTGACCAACCCGACTCCACTTGCTACAACAATTTGTTCCGGCGAGTTCTTCAATGTCCCGGTTTTAGGGACCAATATTCCCGGAGGCCAGTTTAAGTGGACAGTAATTGGGCAGACCAGCGTGGTTACCGGATGGGCAAACAATGTCGTGGGAGCTTCCTCAATTAACCAGCAGTTAACGCTAATCGCCGGACGCAACACACCAGCCACCATCACATATAAACTTGAATCTACTTTTAATAATTGCGGGGCCACCTACTTTTGGGATGTAACTGTAAATCCCAGGCCGACCCCGACCATCCTTCAATGCAGCCCCAGCGTTTTCTATGGCGATATCATAACATATAATACCCAGCCTGGAAATTCAAATTATCAGTGGACGGTAACCGGGGGCTCAATCCAAAGTGGCGGAACTTCTGCAGACGACAATGTAACCGTTTTATGGAATACCATTTTACCGGGTTCTGTGATTGTCAATTATGATCTTGTAAATGGGGTAAAACCCTGTCAGGGACTGACTCCGGCAATCTGCAATGTTGCAGTAAGTCCTTGCCCATTGCCTCAGACTGTTAGCCTCAAGGTAAATGGTGTACCACAAAACTATTTTTGTTACGGAGATCCGGGGGTAAGCATTTGTCTGGATGATGCTGAAAGTGGTATTCTCTACGAAGTTATCAATGTTTTACTCCCGTTGAATGTTGTAACGTCAAACACCCCGGCAACACCGGGAGCTTTTTGTTTTACTCAGCCAATCAATATCCCCGGGACCTATTATGTGCGCGCCATCAATGTTGCTTCTCATTGCACCATTTCGTTGGATCCTATGGTGACCATCGAGAGAGCCTTGCCCCCGGCAATTCCTGCAATAACTCCGACCGGGCCAATCTGCGCAGAACCAGCACCTGGGATAAATTTTGGTTTATCGGGATGGGAAGAGGGCATCCAATATGAATGGAATTTAAATGGCGGATTGTGGACTGTCAGCAGTGGCCCGCCCACACTAACATGGGGTGTTTTACCCGGGGAATACGCTGCCATTGCCCTTGATCCTGTAACTGGTTGTACCAGCAGTGCATACAATACAGTCTGGGTTGATCCAAGACCTGATAAATTTGATCTGTCACCATTCGGAGCACTTTGCGGATGCCATGACATCACACTCAGCGGATCCCAACCCGGTTTTGAATACACCTTGATAAATCTGACCGGAATGTTTACCCCGATCGTTTGGATTTCTCCTGCGACGGGCGGCTCGCATACATTTGCAAACATTTGTGCACCTGGAAAATATATCATCCAGGCACGGGATATTGTAAATCTTCATGGGCTGAATTGCCCTGAAATTATGAATCAATCCCTGACCCTGATAAAGAACCCGATATCCTATTCGGTGATTCCGTCGGGACCATCATGCCAGGGAGTCAATGTCCGTTTGGTAAACTCAGAACAAGGTGTGGTATATGAATTAAAAAATATGACTACCGGGGCTCATGTTAAATATGTTACCTCCATGATGGATGGTGAACTGGATTTTGGCATATTGGATGTTCCAAATGATCAGGGCACCTATAAGATCTTCGGCAGAAGGGGAAATGCCATAAATACCGACAGCTGCGTTGCTTTAATGAACGGACAAATTGATTTATGCAGGAAGCCCGGTGTAAAAAACATTTCTCCGACAGGTAATACGTGTGGTGTTTCAGCATCCACAATTTCAGTTTTTGATACAGATCCTTTGGTAATGTACAACCTGATTATGGTGCCTGATTTTCTCCATCCCGTGCAGTCATATATGGGGAATGGATCAACATTGATATTTCACTCCAATTTGGTAATCAGTCCTCCATGGACACCCGGCCCAGTATTCCCCGCAGGAACCTACAGGATCCATGCGGTGCATTCATGTCCGGGGAAAGACTGTGAAACAGATTTCGGGGATATGGTTGTTCAGCCTGGTCCAACGGTTGACGCCGGGGCGGATATTACCAATTTATGTGCAGGAACTGCAACAACCATTACCATAACTGATGCATTTGCTGAGAATTTTGATCCGGCAAAAGTACTCTGGACAGTTTTTAGCGGACTTGGTACGATTTTGCCTGATAACATCATTCAACCAGTTGATTACACACCCGGCAACACACCGGGCGAAAGGATATTGCGTCTTGAGGTTGAGGGAGTTAACTCCTGTGTTGGAATCAAAGTTCATGATGATAAACGGGTTATTGTTAACACGTTGCCTGAACTTACCAGTTCATTGACGCCACCCGCTATTTGCAGCGGGGATGTTTTTAATTATACGCCAGCCAGCAGTGTAATTGCAGGGCCCACAACTTTTGACTGGAGCCGGGCTCCAATACCCGGTATTTTACAACCTTCTGCAACAGGTACAGGAAACCCGATGGAGGTCCTGACCAACACCACCAATGCACCAATCCCGGTCACCTACACCTACACACTCACGGCGAATGGTTGTTTGAATCCGACAGCATATCTTGTGGTGGTGGTTGTGAATCCTTCGGGCCAGGTGAACGATCCTGCCGACCTTGTGGTCTGCAACACAGCATCGGCTTCAGTGACATTTGGGACGCTGAATTCAGGCGGCTCTACAACGTATAGCTGGTCCAACAATACCACTTCGATAGGGCTGGGTGCAAGCGGAACAGGAAATATCTCTTCATTTACAGCGACGAACACCGGGACCTCCCCGGTTGTGGCGACGATTTCGGTCACACCCACCTTTACCAACCAACTGATAAGTTGCGTGGGTCCTGCACAAACCTTCACCATCACGGTGAACCCATCGGGCCAGGTGAATGATCCTGCAGACATGGTTGTCTGCAACACCGCATCGGCTTCGGTGACCTTTGGAACGCTGAATACAGGAGGCACTACAACGTATAGCTGGTCCAACAATACCACCTCGATCGGGCTGGGTGCAAGCGGAACAGGCGATATCTCATCATTTACCGCAACAAATACGGGGACCTCCCCGGTTGTGGCGACCATTTCTGTCACTCCAACTTTCACCAATCAGTCGATGAGTTGTACGGGCCCTTCACAAACCTTCACCATCACAGTGAACCCCTCGGGCCAGGTGAACGATCCTGCCGACCTTGTGGTCTGCAACACTGCATCGGCTTCGGTGACCTTTGGAACGCTGAATACAGGAGGCACGACAACGTACAGCTGGTCCAACAATACCACCTCCATCGGACTGGTAGCAAGCGGAACAGGCAATATCACTTCATT
>JAPLDF010000004.1 GCA_026391835.1 Bacteroidota bacterium | reverse complement strand
TTTTATTACACACGGAGAAGTCATAGAGAACCACAGAGTTTTTCTGTAAGCGTTTTTCGTGAACTGGACATAAGACAGGACCATCATCGAAAAGTTGGTAGATTTCTCAACCATCCTGATAACTTGCCCTGTTTATTTTTCTCTGAGTTTCTCTGAGACTTCTCTGTGGTCCTCTGTGTAACTATTTGTTAAGCATGCTTTTGCAATTTAAAAACAAAAGAAATCGTTTTTAATAAATTGGAAACCTGTAAACTCAGAAATATAAACAGCCTCTTACATAGGTACAAAAACACGTATAAAGAGTATTTTTTAAGAGGAGAGTCATGGATGGGTTCCCGAAGAGTATCATTTCCCCCATTTTCATATATCTTTGTAATAAAGTTCTAAAAACCAGGGAATATGAACAAGACGATCATTGCAGCAGTCCTGATCCTGCCGATCCTGCTGGTTACATTTCCGGCGTCTGCCCAAAGCACCGGCACCCCGAAAGCCGTAACATCCGTACCCCCCGTAAAAACCGCTCCCGACACGGTGCTGAAAAAAGACAGCCTCACCTGCGGCCTCCTGACCTATGCTGGACAGGTGTACCATACCGTGCGGATTGGCAGCCAGTGCTGGATGAGCGAAAATCTGAACATCGGCAAGTGGATCAATGCAGCTCAGATGCAGAAAATCAACGACAGCGGCATCATTGAAAAGTACTGTTACGGGAACGATTTTGTACAGTGCGACCGCTGGGGAGCCCATTACCAGTGGAGCGAGCTGATGCGGTTTGTGAAGGAGGCAGGGGCGCAGGGAATCTGTCCCTACGGATGGCATGTCCCCGCCAGCAAGGACTGGAAATCACTCATAAGGTTCCTCGGCACGGATGATGACGCGGGAGGCAAGCTGAAATCAACGTTGCAGTGGGAAAGGCCGAATGTGGGGGCCGACAATTCCAGCGGGTTTTCGGCCTACCCTGGCGGAGCGTTCGACTATTTCTCGAACAGGTGGTATGACCTCTACAGGCAAGGCTACTACTGGACTTCCGAGATGATTTCAGAGACAACGGCCGTAGGGGTTAACCTCACATTCCGCACCGGCGGGATAAATATGTACGAGGAATTCCAGGCAAACGCCCTCTCCGTCAGGTGCGTTAAAAATTGAGCCGTTTTTCCGGTTTTTAATTTTCCTACCTTTGTGGCCCAAAATCAGAATTGCTATGGCCAACAACGAGGAACTCTTTAAAAAAATCATATCCCATGCCAAGGAGTACGGCTTTGTATTCCCTTCAAGTGAAATCTACGACGGACTCAGCGCCGTGTACGATTACGGCCCCTTCGGCGTTGAACTCAAAAACAACATCAAGGAATACTGGTGGCGGTGGATGACCCAGCTCCACGAAAACATCGTAGGGCTCGACTGCGCTATTTTTATGCATCCCACGGTGTGGAAAGCTTCGGGGCACGTGGATGCCTTCAGCGACCCGATGATCGACAACCGCGATTCAAAGAAACGCTACCGTGCCGATGTGCTCGTTGAAGACCATCTTCAGAAGATCGAAGATAAGATCACGAAGGAAGTTGAAAAAGCCCGCGGCCGTTTTGGCGAATCCTTTGATGAAAAAATGTACCGCGAAACCAACCCGCGCGTAAAGGAATACCAGGACAAGATCGATGCCATCAAAACCCGGTTTTATGCCTCCCTCGGCAAGGACGATCTCGCCGACATCAAACTGCTCATCGAAGAGGCCGGGATCGTTTGCCCCATCAGCGGCACAAAAAACTGGACCGATGTGCGGCAGTTCAACCTCATGTTCTCCACCCAGATGGGTTCGGTAAATGATGATACCTCGGTGGTCTACCTCCGCCCGGAAACAGCCCAGGGAATCTTCGTCAACTTCCTGAATGTGCAGAAATCGGCCCGCATGAAGATCCCCTTTGGCATAGCCCAGATCGGCAAGGCCTTCCGCAATGAGATCGTTGCGCGCCAGTTCCTCTTCCGCATGCGTGAATTCGAGCAGATGGAGATGCAATACTTTGTCAAACCCGGGGAAGAGCTGAAGTGGTACGAATTCTGGAAGGAGGAGCGCATGAAATGGCATCTCTCCCTTGGGATTCCCGCCTCGAAATATCGTTTTCACAACCACGAAAAACTGGCCCATTACGCCAATGCCGCAGCAGACATCGAATTTGAATTCCCCATCGGGTTCAAGGAGCTCGAAGGCATTCACAGCCGTACCGATTTCGACCTCTCCGCACATCAGCAGTATTCGGGCAAAAAGTTGCAGTATTTTGATACGGAGACCAACGAGAGCTATGTTCCGTATGTCGTGGAAACCTCCATCGGCCTCGACCGAACCTTCCTGGCCATCCTGAGCCATGCCTACCGTGAAGAGAAACTCGAAGACGGCAGCGAACGCGTGGTGCTGGGCATCCCTGCAAAGCTTGCCCCCATCAAACTCGCCGTGTTGCCCCTCACCAAAAAGGACGGGCTGCCCGAAAAGGCACGCGAGATCATGGATGTGATGAAGCACGATTACCGCTGCTACTACGAAGAAAAAGATACCATCGGCCGCCGTTACCGCCGCATGGATGCACTTGGCACACCGTATTGCATCACCATCGACCATCAAACCCTTGAGGATAACACCGTAACCATCCGCGACCGCGACACCATGTTGCAGGAGAGGATACCGGTTGATAGAATCTCAGACATAGTGAAGGGTAAACTGGTGAACGGGTAAACGGGCGGACAGGCGGACGGGCGGACAAGCGGACGGGCGGACAAGCGGACGGGCGGACAGGCGGACAGGCTGAGGTTGACCATCCGGGTGAATGAATGAATAAACATTTTTGGCCCCGGCGGGGCCATATTATGGTAGCGTGCAGTAATCCAACCTCATCTGCGCTCCGTAGGTGCGCAATTCAGAAAATGAAATTGTAAAAAGTTGGCTAAGCACACAATTCCCCCGGGGAAAAACCGGGAGGCGGGAAATATTCTTCATCGGTTCGGGCATATCCTGAAAGGAGTGGTCATTGCATTCGGTACCATTGCCATGGTAATGATCATCCTGGCCTTTACTTCGGCGCCCTTCTGGATCTGGTATGGCCTGGGAACAATAAAGGCCGGCATCAACCGCCCGCCTGGTTACATCATCCTGCTCGGGGGAGGAGGGATGCCCAGCGAAAGTGCCCTGGTGCGCACCTGGCATGCCGCCCGGGTTGCCGGCTATTTTCAACATGCAAACGTCATCATAGCCCTGCCGGGCGATACCGCCAGCAGCCACAGTGCCGTCAGCATGATGAAAGCGGAACTTGTCCTGCACGGCGTCGCCCCCGGCCGCATCCTGCTTGAAAACGCCGGAACGAACACCCGTTCCCAGGCCCTGAATATTTTTAAAAGAATATCGAATATTGATCAACGAATTTCGAATCTTGAACTAAATCAACAATCGCCAACCGTCAATCGTAAATCGTCAATCGTAAATCGTAAATCCGCAATCCTCCTCGTCACTTCCCCCGAACACCTCCTCCGTGCCGTCCTCACCTTCAGCAAGGCCGGGTTTATAAAAGTCGACGGGTTGCCGGCCTTTGAGCAGGCCATTGAATCAGACATTACCTTCAACGCCGGCAAACTCGGCGGAAGAAAATTTATTCCCGACATCGGCGGCAGCATCACCCTCCGCTACCAGTTCTGGACCCAGATGAACTATGAACTCCTCGTCCTCCGCGAACTGGCCGCCCTCACCTACTACAAACTAAAAACCTGGATCTGAACCCGTCCCCTCGTCCCCCCGTCCGCCTGTCCGCCTGTCCTTCTGTCCGCCCGTCCGCCTGTCCTCCCGTTCACCCGTTCACCCGTTTACCCGTTTACCAGTTTACCCGTTCACCCGTTCACCCGTTTACCTTTTATTAAAATCATTCATCGTCCTCTCCGTCCCCCTCAGCACAAAGCTCTTGATGAGGTCAACCGTGATATCGATCCTCGGAACCAGGACTTTCGTCTCTTCTGCGCTCCAGCGCCCCAGCACATAATCAACCTGGTATCCTTTGGCAAAATCGTTGCCTATGCCGATGCGCAGCCTGGCGTAATCGGTGGTTTCAATCGTTTCGTTGATGCTGATGAGGCCGTTGTGGCCGCCATCGCTTCCTT
The DNA here is from genome assembly GCA_026391835.1 of Bacteroidota bacterium. Classification (GTDB taxonomy): domain Bacteria; phylum Bacteroidota; class Bacteroidia; order Bacteroidales; family FEN-979; genus CAIVAT01. The sequence goes on along the minus strand of JAPLDF010000004.1, from coordinate 3,558 downwards.
TCGACTTTAACCGCAGCGCCCCCAGCGGAAGAGCCAGGTCGTCAACGATCACGAGGATCTGCTCTTTGGCGATATCCTCTTTTTGCATCCAGTATCTCACGGCTTTTCCGCTCAGGTTCATATAGGTCGACGGCTTGAGGGCCACCAGCGTGCGCCCCTTGAGCGACATCCGTGCAACCGAGGCAAGCCTCCCCACTTCGAACGTCGATTTGAAATTCAAAGCCAGTGCATCAACTGCGGCAAAACCGATGTTGTGACGCGTTACGGCATATTCATCACCGATATTTCCCAGGCCTACGATAAGATACTTCATATGGTAAAATCAAAAATCTAAATGCAAAATCAAAAATCAAAAACCCCGTCCGCCCGTCCGCCTGTCCGCCCGTCCGCCTGTCCCCTTGTCCCCCTATTACCTTGTCACCCTGTCACCCTGTCACCTTGACCCCTCGTCCCCTCCTCCACCAAAACACAAAAAGAAAGGTGTAAAGTTACCCACCCTACACCTCTCCTGCAAAAATATTGCTGTATGCTTTATGCTTTCTTCGCACCTGCCGCAGCGGCGGCGGGGGCGGCAGCACCTGCTGCAGCGCCTTCAGTTCCCGGGGCTGCTTCTTCAACAACTGCACGTGCTGTACGTACACCGAGAATTACGCTGCTTGCTGGATCGAGGAAGGTTACATTTTCAAGGACCATATCGGAAACCTTAACAGAGTCGCCAATTTCAAGTCCGTCGATGGATACCGTGATTTCGTCGGGCAGGAATTGTACCAATGCCTTGATGACGAGTTTACGCATTTTCTTGATCAGTTTACCGCCGCGGAGAACACCGGGGGCTACACCAATAACTTTTATCGGGATGCCGATGGTCACAGGTTTTTCAGGAATGATTTCCATGAAGTCAACATGCAGCATGCGGTCTGTCACAGGATGATATTGCACATCCTGCACAATGGTGCTGTATTTGTGTCCGCCAACGCTTAATTCAAAAATGTGGGCAACGGGAGTATGCATGATCTTCATCAGCACCTTTTCTTCTGCCACAAAGTGAATCTGTTCTTTTCCGCCATACATCACACAAGGAACCTTAAACTCCTTGCGGTGCATTTTGGCATCTTTTTTCCCTACGTTCTCACGCAGAGAACCGCTCAATGATACCGTTTTCATGATTGTTTGTTTATGTTAATGATTAATACTGCTTAAAAGGTGACAGGGTGATAATGTAACAGGGTGACAGGGTGACAGGGTGACAAGGTGACAAGGTAACAGGGTGATAAGGAGACAAGGTGATAAAGTGACAAGGTAACAGGGTGATAAGGAGGCCAGGTAATAGATACTGTAACAGCGTAAGAAATCCAATCATATTTCCCTGTTACCCTGTTACCCTGTTACCCTGTCACTTTGTTACTTTGTTACTTTGTTACTTTGTTACTTTGTTACTTTGTTACTTTGTTACTTTGTTACTTTGTTACTTTGTTACTTTGTTACTTTGTTACTTTGTTACTTTTTCAGGCCCGCAAAGGTACAAATTTCTTTTAAAACTTAAACAGCGACGAGATCGATTCCCGCTTCTTCAGCCTGCGGATCACCTCGGCGAAGAGGTCGGCGGTGGTAAGTACTTTGATTTTAGGGCTTTCTATGGTGAGGGGGATGGTATCGGTAACGATCAGTTCAAGGAGTGCCGAGTTTTCGATATTTTCACGTGCGTTGCCCGACAGCAGCGGGTGTGTGACCATGGCCCTGACGGATGCCGCCCCCTGGTCCATGATGATTTCGGCCGCCTTGCACAGCGTTCCGCCCGTATCAACGATGTCGTCGAGCAGTACGACATCTTTCCCTTTTACATCACCCACCAGCCGCATTTTTGCCACTTCGTTGGGTTTTGACCGGTGTTTGTAGCAGATGACGAAATTGGTGTGGAAATATTTGGCGTATGATCCGGCGCGCCTTGTTCCCCCGGTATCCGGGGAGGCGAAGATCAGTTCCGGCTGGTGCAGGGTCTTCAGGTAAGGGATGAACACCGAAGAGGCATAGAGGTGGTCGACCGGGACATCGAAAAATCCCTGGATCTGGTCGGCATGCAGGTCGAGGGCGATGATGCGGTTCACCCCGGCGGCCGAAAGCAGGTTTGCCACCAGTTTGGCGGCGATGGAAACACGGGGCTTGTCTTTGCGGTCCTGGCGGGCGTACCCGAAATAGGGGATAACTGCCACAATGGTCTTCGCCGAGGCGCGCCTGGCTGCATCTATGAGCATCAGCAGTTCAAAAAGGTTGTCGGAGGGGGCGTGCGTCGATGCGATCAGGAAGACGTCGGTACCGCGGATATTCTCTTCAAAAGAAGGCTGGAATTCACCGTCGGCGAACCTGGTCACCGATGATTTGCCCAATTCGGCGCCAAAACTCTGCGCAATTTTCTCACCCAGGTAGGCTGTTGCCGAACCCGAAAAGATGTTGATCTTTGCTGCCATGAGGAGGAGGGATTACTTTGTGCAAAGGTAAGCCATTAAACACCGTGGTGCAAATTTAAGTATCACCCCCGGGCCGATTAATTTTGCCTGCCCCCGAAACCCCGGAGCCATATCGGCCTGGTTCCCCCTGCCCGTCATCCCTGAATCATAGCGATTTATATTCTTTCGGCACTCCCGGCAACATGGCCACCCATAAAGATTCGGGATAACAGTTGCATGCTTTAAAAAAAGTGGTATTTTTGCACTCCTGTTTACCCAACCCCGAGCCTCTCCATTACCAGGTTCGGAATGAACAACTGCCCGGATGGCGGAATAGGTAGACGCGTTGGTCTCAAAAACCAATGAATGCAAGTTCGTGCCGGTTCGATTCCGGCTCCGGGTACGAAAACACCCCTAAAACCCACGCCAGTCGTGGGTTTTTCTTTTTTGGGTACCCAAATGAGTACCCAAACTGATCTTCTACAGTTGTATTTCGTAACAAATTCATTTATAGTTTTATAACACCAAAAAAAATTCCTTACCACCACATTTTGTGATGATCACAACACATAAAACCCGGTTGGTTTATTTTCATGTTAGTGACCGGATGGTTGGCGGGATTGCAACGCCGACTGCCTTAAAAACATCGGCACATATCCCCCGGCAGGCTGTTCTGATTGAGATCTGTGATTGGTCTTCTGTAAGGATTACCTCTCTTAATGCGGTTAAATCTTGCTTAATGTCATTCCATTCATAGTTCATGTCCAGTTTTTCCAGCCGTTTATCAAGTTCTTTTCTTAATACCAGTGCAAGGAAGCTGCAAAACACATGGCCACGGATGGTTTCGTCCATTTTGTGGAAGATGGGCCGGGTGGTGAGAATGCTTTTTACATCACGGAACACCTGTTCAACCATCCAGAGTTCCTTGTACTTCAATGCAACTTCGGATGAGGCAAGGGTCGTATTGGTTTGCAAGACCCATTTGCCATCAAACCTCCGGTCTTCATCCACCTTTTTCCTGTCAATTTTAAAGGTTCCCCTGGTTATTTTCAAATACCTGCCATATCCTTTGTTCCCCACAAGCGATTTGGGGCTGTTTGCAATTTTCTCTTCG
>JAPLDF010000031.1:391-13241 GCA_026391835.1 Bacteroidota bacterium | reverse complement strand
GGTTGTTTATCAACTTTTAAAATAATAAATGTTAGTATGTGTTGGATTTCAAAAAATCAAATTATTTTCAGAAATCAACCTGTTCATTTCAGCCAAATCCTGTTAATAACCCTTATTTTTTAACCACTGATTAGTTACAGTATTTCAAGTGATAACCGGGGTTTTTTGTATATGTCAGGCAACATAAAATATCGTGCATATTTTAACAATCTTGAGCTTGATCCTGGCGGATTTATAGCTAAATTCAGGTCAGATGACGGTTCTCTTGTTTGGGTGAAACGAGTACTGGAAATTACAGGATATTCAAACCAAATTAGATATTTCAATAACAACCTCTATTTAGGCGGAATATCTGTGGATAATCCATTAGTAATCAATGGCATTTTTTTTCAGTGCAACAAATGGGATCCTTTTATTGCTAAATTGGATACCATAGGGACAATTATCTGGGTAAAAACAATGGGGGGAAAACAAAAAGATATGGGAGGAACAATAGGAATGGATGTATCGGGGAACATTTATACCACCGGCACTTTTCAGGATACAGCCTTTTTTGATAACCTTAGGTTAATACATACCCCCAAATCCGATTGGTATATTGCTAAATACGACAACAATGGCATTGCCTTATGGGCGCAACAAGGTCATATCACTGGAAATATCGCATATTATGGTGTTAATTCGCCAAGTTCAGATGGGAAAGTATATTGTATTGGTACTTTTTCCGGTAGTGCATTATTTGGAGAATTTTCCATTACAGCAAATTCACCAAACGAAATGTTTCTAGCCCGTTATAGAAGTGATGGTCATTGCCTGGGTGTCACAAATGTTCCCAATACTATTCATGGAGGAGTGATTACTGAAAAAAATGGTAATGCCTATGTAACCGGTAGCTTTTTGGGGACCGTAAATTTCGGGAATATAAGGTTAACAAGTTACGGCTCTGATGACATCTATATTGCGAAACACAGTGCTATCACCGGCGTTCACGAGCCGCAAGAAAAACCCCAAAACCAGCTCACCATCTACGCCAACCCCACCACCGGCAGGTGTACCATTACCATCCCGGAGGAATTTATGCATGAGCAGCAGTTAACATTGCAGGTATTTAATTTAATAGGCAAGTTGGTTGAAAAGATGATGGTTACATTGGTAGAAGGAAAGATCAGGCTGAACCTGGAAGCACAGGCGAAAGGGATTTACCAGGTGAGCCTCGGAAACGGGGAGAGGGTGTATGTTGGGAAGGTGGTGTTTGAATGACACCCTCCCGAACCCTCCACCAGGATTGATTGGCCCCCTCCCTAACCCTCCCCCAGGGGGGATGGAATTTGCTTAAACGTTGTAGAACATGATGTTAGCATGCTTTGTAAGTTGTTTTGTAGCAGTATTTTTTGACTCGGTCGCCGAATATTCGGGTTTTCCCGAAAAAACCAGGTAGTTGCCGGTAGAACCGGATGACAAGATCAGATGGATTTCAGATCAGTCATTAACATGGGGAGATTCTTTTGAATGATTTCCCAAACTTCTGCCGGATATATTCCAAAATAATCATGAGCCAGGACATTCCTGAAAGCATATATTTTTCGCCAATCAATGTTGGAATGCAGTTCTTTGAATTGTTCGGATAACTTGCCGGTAGCTTCCCCCAGAATAATGAAATTCATGATGGTGGCATCAAAAGTTTTAACATCTTTTTCGAATTCTTCTGCATTTTTCAGGCCGTTGGTAAAATCCCGGATTTTATCTATGGTTTCAATCATCAGGAGAACAATCGACTCATCTTTATGCATAAATAGCCTCTTTGAATATTAAGTCTTTGAAAATAGGTTTTATGGCTTTTTCGTGACAAATGTCGACATTTTTCGAAAAGTGATCCATGAGTAACTCTCTTAATTTCATTCTTTTGTCAAAAATATCCTCCGTATCTGAAGTCATTTCGATCAGAATGTCGATGTCACTGTGATCTGATTGTTCCTCCCGGGCATAGGAGCCGAATAAGCCTATCTTGAGTATCCCAAATTGATACCGGAAGGTTGTCTTATTTTCACGTAAATAATTCAATATTTCAGCACGGGTTAACATGTAGGATACGTTTTGAACAGGTCTTTCAAAAGTAATAAAAAAAACAGAGATAACATCGTTTATGGTGGCTGAAATTATTATTACGGCTGCCTGTTCATCTATCGGTATCGCCGGGCTGATCAAAGCGGGACGATCAACATCATCTTCTGACGCTCCCCTGAACTTTATTTACTTAAAAGCATGATTGGCATTATTCCTTTCCTAAATTATTGACTACCGGGTAAGTTCCACATCCAGCTCCCTGACCAATTCCTGCAACTCCTTCCGCAACATACCGAGCTCCTTCATCTGTTTTTCAGCAGATGCAAAGATTCCTGACTTCTGACACTTCTCTATTTTAGTGCGATGACATTTTTCAATTAATTGAATTTGAATGATATAAAATTTATAATTGTGATTTTTACCGCACAAACGCCCATTTTAAATACGAAATACAACGTTCAAAGTACAAACGAAAGTGGGAAGTACAAAGTTCGAAAGACGAACAACGGCCTGCTAATCCCATCCTTTGTACTTCGTCATTCGTACCTCGTACTTCGCTGTGTACCGCACTAAATGTCAGAAGTCAGGACTCCCGCCCCCCTTGGGGCGGGTTGGGGAGGGGGAAATTCTACAACCGGCGCCCCCGCACTTACCAGGTACACCCTGTTGGTATTCAGGCAAATGCAGCGGTAACGGGTTCTCACCCGCTCCTTTTTCTGGAAGGTCCGCCGCCCGTGGAGGGTAAACACGGCATCCATGGGGAGTTCCTCCAGCCGGATCGTTGCGTCGGGCGGATCCTCCTGTTTCAGCACCTTCGACAGGTGATGGTCGGCCGAGGAGGAGGCCTTGGGGTTTACAAGGTATTGCACCAGGACAGGGAGGATATCGACAGGAAAGACCTCCGGGTTCAGGTAGGGCTTCATCAGCAGCTGGAACTTCTCCTTCCACTCTTTGCCATGGGGCAGCGGCCTTTTTTTCCGGCGGAGGGTGAATTTCTGCAAGGCCTTCGTATAGTCGGTGTCCACATGGTGGTGCGCCAGCTCATGCACCAGCGTGATCAGGAAAGCGTAGGGGTTCAGGTTGCCGTTCACGGTGATGCGGGCGGGGGCGCCCTTGTGCGAAGGCCTGAAATCGCCCGATTTGGAGGTGCGTTCCCGCACCACCTTCAGGCTGACCGGACTCCCGGTGATCTGGTCAACAACATCATCCACCGCAGCGGCAGGCAGCCTGGGGCCCAGCACCGACCTGATCTTGTCGGCAAGATGTGTCTGAACCGGTTTGGCAGCGGGAGGTTTTGTTGAAAAGAGGGAGAGTTGCACGGGATGGATTGGGTATTCCTGGGTATATGAATAAATAAGTTATTAAAGGCTTGTTTCACCTGTCTATTTGAACCTCGGGCAGTCACACCCCTTCGGATGCCCCCCTCGATTTGAAGAATAGCGCTGCGAACTGCACGATAAGGTCATCATCAGCAAACACGCCGCAACAGCAACAAAAACCAACCTAAGCCGAAAGACCTTCATGTTAACTATTTTCACCGATAAAGGTATGCAAAAATTCCGAAGGAAAAAGGAGCAAGTGACAAATGACAAATGACAAGTGACAAGTGACAGGGTAACAAGGTAACAGGTGACAAGTATGGTCCGCCTGTCCGCTCGTCCGCCTGTCCGCTTGTCTTGTCCGCCTGTCCGCCTGTCCGCCCGTCCGCTTGTCTTGTCCCCTTGTCACCCTGTTACCCTGTCACCCTTTCCTTCATTTTTCAATCATCCAAACGCACATTCACCGAATTTTGGTACTTTAGCAAAAACATTTTATGATCAAGGTTTTTACCACCATCGGGAATTACGTGCTGCTCATGCAAAAGGTCTTCAGCCGGCCGCAGAAAGGCAGGATCTTCTGGAACCAGCTGATGACTGAGATCAACAGCCTCGGCCTCGAGTCGCTGGGCATCGTGGCCTTCATCTCCGCCTTCATGGGCGCCGTTGTTTCCATCCAGACCGCCTACAACATCACCAGCCCGCTGATCCCCATGTCGATGGTGGGATTTACCGTCAGGCAAAGCGTGATCCTTGAATTTTCGCCTACCGTCATCAGCCTGATCCTGGCCGGGAAGGTCGGCTCACGCATCGCCTCCGAGATCGGCACCATGCGCGTCACCGAACAGATCGACGCCCTGGAGATCATGGGGGTGAACTCGGCAAACTACCTCATATTTCCCAAGATTGTTGCATCCATTTTAATCAACCCGGTGCTGATCGTCTTCAGCATGTGGATGGGCATCCTGGGCGGCTGGGTCGCCATGGTTGCAACAGGCCTGGTCTCGACAAATGACTTCGTGCAGGGCATCCGGATCGATTTCCAGGGATATACGATCTTTTACGCCATCACCAAAACGATCTTTTTTGCCTTCATCATCTCTTCGGTCTCGGGCTTTTACGGGTACATCACCCGGGGCGGGGCCCTTGAAGTGGGCCAGGCCAGCACCAAGGCCGTGGTCTTCAGCAGCGTGATCATCATCCTGTTCAACCTCGTGTTAACGCAACTCCTGCTCACATGATCGAAGCCCGCAACATCAACAAAACCTTCGGGGACCATCATGTGTTGAAGGATGTCTCCTGCATTTTCGAGAAGGGGAAGACCAACCTGATCATCGGGCAGAGCGGTTCGGGAAAGACGGTGCTGATGAAGTGCCTGGTAGGGTTGTTTGAAGTCGACAGCGGCATGGTCGCCTACGACGACCGCAACTTCACCACCATGAACTTCGAACAACGCAAAACCCTCCGCAAGGAGATTGGGATGCTGTTCCAGGGAGGCGCCCTGTTTGATTCAATGAATGTGGAAGAAAACGTGATGTTCCCGCTCAATATGTTTACGAAGGAATTGCCGGGTGAAAAGCTTGAACGGGTGAACTTCGTGCTGAAACGGGTCAACCTCGAAAATGTCAACAAGCTGATGCCCTCCGAACTCAGCGGGGGGATGCGCAAGCGCGTCGCCATCGCGCGCGCCATCGCCATGAAACCGCAATACCTTTTTTGCGATGAACCCAATTCAGGGCTCGATCCGCTCACCTCCGGGGTGATCGACCACCTCATCAGGGAGATCACCGAGGAGTATGAAATCACCACCATCGTCAACACGCACGACATGAACTCGGTGCTCAGCATCGGCGACAGCGTGGCCTATATTTACAAGGGGCAGCTGTGGTGGAAGGGCGACAAGGAGACCATCCTGCACACCGACAATGCCGAATTGAACGAATTTGTATTCGGAACAGAATTAACATCCAGGTTAAAACGTTGAAAAAAATCCATTTTACAGTTGCCCCATGTCCCTGAATTATATTGATTATATCATCCTTGTCATTCTTGTGCTGTTCCTCATCCAGGGCTACCGCAAGGGCATCATCATCTCGCTGGCAACCATCGCCGCGCTGGTGCTGGGCATTTACATTTCAGTCCATTTTTCAAATTACCTCGACGCAACCCTGATGGAACACCTGCATCCGTCGCGCAAATGGCTGCCGATCCTGTCGTTTTCCATCACTTTTGTCGTGGTGGTGATCGTGGTGATGCTGGTGGCCAAACTGACGGAAAAGATGGTCGACGGGGTTGGCATGGGCTTCTTCAACCACATCGGCGGGGCTGCGCTAGGGATAGTTAAAGGGGTGATCCTGGTGAGCATCCTGTTGTTTATTTTCAAAAGTTTCGACCCAAAGGAGAAGTGGCTTACCGTAAAGGATAAAAAGGGGTCGTTTTTTTATAGCCACGTGGCGGAGGTCTTCCCGAAGCTGATGAAGACCTTTGGCGGGGAGATAAAATTCCCCAACTGGAGCGTTCAGCATAACCAAAAGGATACTGATGAGGAACGTTTGTTATTTTAACACGGTAAAATTCTGGGGCGGCGGTGAAAAGCTGCACCTTGAATATGCCTCGAAATTCAAGGAATTCGGCTACCGCGTTTATCTGGCCACCAGTGAGAATTCACTACTTTCAAAAAGGGGAATAGAAGAAAACCTGCTGATATTCAATATTTTTGCCGGAAACCTCTCCTTTTTAAATCCGTTCAAATATTTCAGGTTGTTGCGTTTCTTTAAAAAGGAGGAGATCGACACGGTTATATTCTCAAGTTCCCAGGATTTGAAATTGGGAGCCCTTGCGGCAAAGTTAGCCGGGGTAAAGTCCATTGTCTACCTGAGAGGGTTGGCTGTCCCGGTAAAAAACACCTTTATCAACAGGTTTCTTTTTAACAAAGTACTGACACATATTGTAGCAAATTCGGAAGAGACGAAGAGAACCATCCTGGTAAATCTCGGATCGTCGGTTCCTTCGGGTAAAGTCAAAGTAATTTATCATGGAATAGCCCTGGACACCCATCCGGCGTCATTTCCGGGGAGCTACCCAAACCCTGGACCTTATCCGGGGATCATCCTTGGAAATGCCGGGAGACTGACATCCCAGAAAGGACAGCTTCACCTGGTTGAAATTGCCCGTATCCTGAAACAAAGAAACATCGGTTTTACCTTGTTGATTGCAGGGACAGGCGAGATGAAACCAGTGCTGGAGAGGCTGATAAACCAGTACGACCTTCAAAAGGAGGTCATTTTGATTGGGTTCGTAGAAGATATTGAGCGCTTTATGAATTCCCTTGACATTTTCCTCCTTACCTCCGCCTGGGAAGGGTTCGGCTATGTGATCGTGGAGGCGATGGCCGCTTCGAAGCCCACGGTCGCGTTTGATATCTCGAGCAACCCTGAAATCATTGCCGACGGCGAAACAGGCTTCATGGTAAAATACCCCGATCTGGAATCATTCTGCGACAGGATCGAATTGCTGATCAACGATGAGAACCTTCGGTTGAAATTTGGCAGAAATGGAAGGGAGCGGGCTGAAAAATATTTTCAGGCAGACGACAGGATTGCAGAATTTGAACAATACCTGCTATCCTGACCGTCCGAATCCCTGGTTAATCCAGGATAGCCTTAATCCCCGGCAACTCCTTGCCCTCGATATACTCCAGCATTGCTCCGCCGCCGGTTGAAACATAGCTTACCTTGTCGGCCAGCCCGTATTTGTTGATGGCCGCAACCGAATCGCCGCCGCCCACAAGGGTAAAGGTGCCGGACTCGGTGGCTTTGGCAAGTGCCAGCGCGATAAATTTCGTCCCCGCTTCATAATTGTTCATTTCAAACACGCCCATGGGACCGTTCCAGAGGATCGTACCCGACTGTTCGATGACATGGGCGAATTTTGCGCAGGCCGAAGGCCCGATATCAAGACCCATCCATGGAACCTGGATGTCAAAGGCGCTGCTGGTTTTTTTGTTGGCATCATTGGAGAATGCATCGGCCAGGACGGCATCCGGCGGGAGGTACAGGTTGATCCCCTTTTTCTTTGCCCGTTCCACGATATCTTTTGCCATTTCGAGGTAATCATCCTCCACCATCGAGGCGCCGATCTCGCCGCCCTGCGCCTTGATGAAGGTGAACATCATGCCGCCGCCGATGATGATGTTGTCGACCTTGTCCATCAGGTGGTTGATGATCTCGATCTTTGTTGAAACCTTGGCCCCTCCCAGGATGGCGGTGATGGGGCGTTTGCCGTCTTTCAGGCATTTGTCGATGTTGATGATCTCGTTGGCCATGACATAGCCGAACATCTTGGTTTTCGGGAAAAATTCGGCGATAATGGCTGTGGAGGCATGGGCGCGGTGGGCGGTTCCAAAGGCATCATTCACGTACATGTCGCCCAGGAGGGACAACTTCCTTGCAAATTCGCGGTCGCCTTTCTCTTCTTCCTTGTAAAAACGAAGGTTTTCCAGCAGCAATACCTCTCCCGGTTTCAGTGAGGCGGCCAGGTCGGTGGCGGACTGCCCGATGCAGTCATCTGCAAATTTCACCGGGCGGTTCAGCTTTTTTGAAAGGTAGGGGATCACATGTTTCAGTGAATATTTTTCTTCCGGACCGCCCTTTGGCCGGCCAAGGTGCGACATCAGGATTACCGCCCCGCCGTCGTTCAGTATTTTGGTGATGGTCGGAATGGTCGCATCGATCCGGTTGGTATCGGTAATCTGGTTGTTGCTGTCGAGGGGTACGTTGAAGTCGACCCTGATCAGTGCTTTTTTATCTTTAAACGTAAAATTGTCGATTGTCAGCATGGTATTTTTCATTTGGATTTTCGGGGCAAAATTAAAGTTTTTCAGCACGACAACGCATATATTTCTAATTTTACCTTGAAATACCAAGCCTGAAACATGCAAGATTTAAGGGTAACCCTCGTTCAGACAAACCTTTTCTGGGAGGAGACACAAAAGAACCTCGGACATTTTGATCAGATGATCGGCAGCATCAGTGAACCTACCGACCTGATCCTGTTTCCCGAGACATTCAATACCGGATTTTCCATCAACCCGGCCACCTGCGCCGAGTCCATGGATGGCCCCTCCATGCAGTTTCTTCGTACCAAAGCCCGTGAAAAAGACACGGTGATCATGGCCACACTGCTGATCAGCGGGGAAAACGGTTGTTACAACCGCCTGGTTTGTATGTATCCCGACGGGCGTTTTGAGACATACGACAAGCGGCACCTTTTTCGTTTGAGCGAGGAGCAAAAGATTTTCAAGGCGGGACATCATCAACTGATCATCGAAGTAAAGGGATGGAAGATTTCCCCGGTGATTTGTTACGACCTGCGGTTCCCGGTCTGGAGTAAGAACACCTGGAGCGAAGGAAAATATGCCTATGATCTGCTGGTGTGCCTGGCCAACTGGCCCGCAAGCCGCGCCCACATCTGGAAAATCCTGCTGGCAGCGAGGGGCATCGAAAACCAGGCCTGTGTGGCCGGGGTCAACCGCATCGGCGATGACGGGCACGGGACCTGGCATTCGGGTGACTCTATGGCACTTGATTCCCGGGGAAGAGTTGTTTATGCTGCAAAGGAGGGGATGGAAGAAATTGAAACCGTGACCTTTTCGGCGGAAGACCTGCAGCTTTTCCGTGATTCATTCACCGTTGGAATGGATTGGGATCACTTTACACTTCAAAAATGATTAAACTTTCGGTTGTCATTATCACGTTCAATGAGGAGCGCAACATAGGCCGTTGCCTTGAATCGGTGCACGACATTGCCGATGAGATCGTAGTGGTCGATTCGCATTCAACCGATAAAACACGGCAGATATGCGAACAGTTTGGGGTGACCTTTATTGAACATGGTTTTGAGGGTCATGTCAGGCAGAAAAATTATGCGATCAGCCGGGCTTCCTTTCCTCACCAGTTGTCGCTGGATGCCGACGAGGCATTGTCGGATGCGTTGAAAACCGAAATTAAAAAGATAAAAGAAAACTGGGTGAGCGATGGTTACCGGATGAACCGGCTGTCAAGCTATTGCGGAAGATGGATCAGGCATTGCGGCTGGTACCCCGATACCAAACTGCGGCTGTTTGATTCGACAAAGGGAAGCTGGCAGGGTATCGACCCCCACGACGAACTTATGATGATCCCGGGAGCTTCCACGGGATTTATACAAGGCGATATTTTACATTACACCTATTATACGGTCGAAGAACATCGCCGCCAGACGGATAAATTCAGTACGATTGCCGCCAGGGAACTGGTTACCCGGGGAAAACCGGTCTTTTTTTTCACGATCATCCTCAACCCGTTTGCAAAGTTTATCCGGAATTACCTGCTCCGCCTCGGGTTCCTTGATGGGGTTGATGGTTTCCATATCTGCGTGATGGCCGCCCGGTATACCTATATGAAATACAACAAAGCATTGCAATTAAGGCGGTTACAAAGAAAAAAAACAGTTTAGGCAGTCCCGTTGCGACCGCAGGTGCAAGCCGGCCGTTGCTTTTCTGTCGCAGAAACGGGATTGGTATGCCGGCTTTTCGTACCTTTACTTAATCAAAAGGGTGCTTGAACGTTTAGTCACTTTCAAGGCTGTGAATAACAATGAGGTAAAAACCAGTTTCAATAGTATAACATGCTGATGCCCATTACCTGGAAACAATTTGAACGGTACTGGTACATTTTCGCCCTTGCGGTGACGATCGCTTCTCTCCCTTTTTCCAAACTCGGGTTAAGCATCGGCCAGATGATGATGGTGGGTGGCTGGATCGAGGAGCGGTATGATTTCAGGAAGCTGATCGCCTCTTTGACCGGGCGGTCTGTATGGCAGGTCATCATACGGGTAGTACCACTTTCGGTCTTTCATTTATTTAAGGCGATTGTCACCGGGTTCAGGCAGTTTTCAAGGAACAGGGCGGCTTTAATCTTCAGTTCGATCTTCCTGATCCACCTGGTGGGGTTGATCTTTACCACCGATTTTGATTATGCCCTCAAGGATTTGCGGACCAAGTTCCCGATTTTCCTGCTGCCACTGATCCTTTCAACGTCGGAAGCCTTTGACAGAAAAGGGTTTTACCGGTTCATGATGTTGTTTATCCTGGCCGTGCTGGTCAGGTCGGTCTACAATACCTGGATGATCACAACGCACCATTTTGTAGATATCCGCGATGTTTCCCACAATGTTTCGCACATCATCTACAGTTTGCTGCTTACCGTCAGCATCTATACGCTCCTTTTTTTCCTATTCAAACGCAATCTTTTTCTTCTCTGGCAAAAGGGGCTTGCGCTTGTAATCCTGGTTTGGTTGTTCGCATACATTGTCCTGTCACAATCATTTACCGGTTTGTCAATCACCATCATCACCCTGGTTTTACTCATTCCCATCCTGATTTTTAAAACAAGGAACCAAACGCTCAAGGTGATCCTTTCCGCCGGCATCCTGGTGATTGTCGTTGGCGTGTTTCTGTCGGTCCGGTCAATTGTTGCGGATTATTACCACGTAAACCCGGTGGATTTTACAAAACTTGAAAAGAACACATCGCGCGGCAATCCATACATCCATAATATTTATGCCACCCAGACCGAAAACGGAAATTATATCTGGCTTTACATCCAGTGGGATGAAATGCGCGGCGCCTGGAACAGGCGGAGCCGGATCCCGTTCGACAGCCTGAACAAAAAAAATGCGACCGTTGCCTTTACCCTTGTCCGCTACCTGACCTCGAAGGGGTGGCGGAAAGATGCCGATGCCGTTGAACGGCTAAATCCCGCAGAGATCGATGCCATTGAAAAGGGCGTTGCCAACTATATTTTCCTGAAGGGCATGAGCATCCGCGGACGGATTTATGAGCTTCTCTGGGGATTTGACAACTACCGGGAAACCGGGAATCCTACCGGCGCCACCCTCATGCAGCGCTTCGAATTCTGGAAGGCCTCTCTGGGCATCATCCACGATCACTGGCTTACCGGTGTGGGCACCGGCGATATGAACCTGGCCTTCAGGGCGCAGTATGAAAAGATGCATACAAAACTCTCGCCCGACCAGCGATGGCGGTCCCATAACCAGTTCCTCTCCATCTTCATTGGCTTCGGGATCTTCGGATTTTTCTGGTTTTTGTTTTCTCTTTTTTATCCCCCGGTGATGCTGCACCGCCTGGATGATTATTTCCTCCTGGTGTTCCTGATCGTATGCGTGTTGTCAATGCTCACCGGCGACACCATTGAATCGCAGACAGGGGTCTCCTTTTTCGCCATCTTTTATACATTGTTCCTTTTTACCCGGAAGGAAACAGACACTATTTTTTCAAAAGACAACAAATAACAGCCATATGCAAACATCATCCCCCGGAAAATGGTTCATGATCGTAAACCCAAATGCGGGGGTTAAAAAGGGAACGAAGGACTGGCCTAAGATTCACCGGTTGCTCATAGCCGAGCAGGTGGATTTCGATTTCCAGCTCACAACATCAAGAGGCCATGCCACCCGGATCGCCTCCGATGCCATTGCAAATGGATACATGAACCTATGCGTGGTGGGTGGCGATGGAACCCTCAACGAGGTGCTCAACGGCCTCTTTCCCCATCCCGGGGTTTTAACCCCGGGCACGACCCTCGCCATGATCCCGGTAGGTACAGGGAACGACTGGTGCCGCATGTTCAACATCCCCTTTGATTACCCCGGGGCCATTCATATCCTGAAAGAGAAGAAGACATTTTTACAGGATGCAGGAAAAGTGACGTACTATCACAAGGATGACCAGGTGAAGCGGTACTTCATGAATGTTGCCGGGATGGGCTATGACGCCCTCGTGGCAAAGAAGACCAACATGCTGAAAGAAAAAGGGCTTGGCGGGCCGCTGACCTACATGTACTTCGTTTTTGCCAGTCTTTTCCAGTATAAGTTCATCGAAGCTGTGATTGAGGTTGACGGAAAGCTGGCATTCAAGGGGGAAATCTTCTCGATGAATGTCGGAATATGCAAATACAACGGGGGCGGGATGATGCAGGTTCCGTTTGCCGTGCCCGACGATGGGCTGCTTGATGTGACCCTGATCAAAAAGACCTCAAAATGGATGGTGGTGCGGTATGCAAAAAAACTCTTCGACGGCTCGCTGGTTGACCTCCCGATGGTTGCCACGTTCAAGGGCGAAAACATCCGGATCCGGTCAACCGGAAAGGTGTTTCTTGAAACCGACGGAGAGTCGCTGGGGCATACGCCGTTTACGTTTGAGATTTTACCGCGGTGTATCAGGATTGTGACAGGATAAAATACCTCACCCCCCTGACCCCCTCTCCTCCAGGCTACTCTTTATACACATCTTTCCCAGCCAAAAAAAATGCTGAAAGTATGATTACCTTTTCCTGTTTTTCCGATTAATCAATAATTAAGGATAGCAATATTCCTTATGATTAATTGATCTGGTGTTAACCGCTCTGTGT
>JAPLDF010000031.1:0-340 GCA_026391835.1 Bacteroidota bacterium | reverse complement strand
ATTTTAAGGTTACAGTACTGAAAAATGGCATAAGAAGATACATCCTTTAAACCAAATAATTATCTTTAATACTGTATTGTATGTAGTTATACCTTTTGGCATCACAAAATGTATTTTAAAAAGATGTGTATAAAGAGTAGCTCCTCCAGGAGAGGGGGAGACAGTTTGTTCCGGAAAACGCCAGCTCCCCTCTCCCCGGGGAGCTACTCTTTCTACACATCTTTTTCCATAATATAGTAACCATCTCGCATCATATTAAACTGGTCCAGGCCCCATTTAAGGGTTAAGGGGCCTGGAGGTGATTGGGCTGCATAACCGCTATATCCTCCGAGTCTTGCGA
>JAPLDF010000043.1 GCA_026391835.1 Bacteroidota bacterium | reverse complement strand
GCCAGTTCAAGACTATCTTCGCCGCCGAGAACTTTGCCGTCCTGAGATCCATTATTGAAACAGCCATCAAAAACAAACAAGATGTGCTGAAAGCCCTGAATGTAATCGCGCATTATTAGTAGGACTGATTAGTTACAAAGAACTTTATTGGTTGTGGTGACTGGTCCCGCCAGTATATCGTTTTGGTAATTGTAACCTGCTGGTATGTAAATGTTAATTCTGATACCCAAATGGCAGTAGATTCAGCAAAGTTGCCTTGCAAAACAAAAGACCCGTCTTTTCCTGTTGATACTGTTTTAAATAAACAGTTTGGGCAAAAAATTTCGATATCTGGTATACCTTTCCCTAATGAGTCAATAACTTTAGAGGAATAAGTCTTAGGTTGCGTAGTAAGATTTAATGAGGTTTCCGGAACAGGTTTTGTGTTTTCGGACAAATTAGATTGTCCTGGTTCCTTTCTTTTGGCTTCTGTTTTGATTGATTTTGGATTGTCTTTCGAAACAACCATTGAGTCGTTTCGCGGATTTGAAGACACAATAACATTATTTACAGGACTTATCACAATTTTTTCCTGTTTTTTAATGGCTTCATCATTCATCTGTCCGTCAATGCATCGATTTACCCATATTGTTATTAGTCCAAATATTCCGGTTATCATGACCACTGCAATGGCTGTCTTGTCAAATATCTTATTTTTGGCCGAGGGTTTATTCATGTTATTTTTACAATAGTCGTGAATGCTTTTAGGCCGCCCGGTACCAGACTTTATTCAAATAACAACCATAGAATTAATAACCACGAATGTGCTGACAAGTAATTCAAGAATCGACAGTAAAAGCATAAGAGCGGCAGACTTAGCGGCACACGGGCTATGTTCTTATTTGAATGTCTTTTCCTGGCGCAATTAAATCCACTTTAAGTTGTAAATGTAAGGTAAAATATGAATAATTATTCTCTTAACAGTAAAAAAATATTCAATAATTTGCATGAAAATAAAAAACCCTGCCATCGCCAAGAGGGTTTCACATCCTCATACTTACCAGAAAAACCATCTTTTACCAGGAGTTGGACGTTGGATCGTAAACGATGGCACCAGAGAAAACGGCCAGCGGCTTCCTTTGTTTGGCCCAGGAAACAAGGAGATAATGCAATTGAAGCATTTGATCAACTATGGTTCAATCGTTGTATTTATAAAAGAGGGCATCTGAGAAACAGGGGCTTTCACCCTGAGTATTTTCAAAACAGCATTGCCCGGTAAAGTTTATTTGTATATTTAAATTTTTTCTACCGCTTACAAACAGTGTTCTCCATAAAACTGAAAAGTCCCATGAAAAAAGCACCATTGAAATTTTTCCTGACAGTAGCTGTCAGTTTGATTTCCTTTCTTTCATTTTCACAGGGCGGAAAAATTGACATTAAATTTATCGGAAATTGCGGCTTTTTCATGACCGACGGGAACATCAATTTATACATTGACTTTCCCTATAAATCAGGTGCCCATGGATATATGACGTATGATCCCGGATTGTCAGACAGTATCCGGGACCATTCCATATTCCTGTTCACCCACGGGCATTCCGATCATTATAACAAAAAACTATTTAAAAAGACAAACCAGAAACTATACGGACCATGGCCGGTTGCGCTTTACCTGTCGGGCAAACGAAAATACACATTGAAGGCACTTAACGACTCAATGCCGGATTTTAAAATTGCTGAATTTAAAACCAAACACGGTTTTTCACTGAAACATTGTTCTTATTTAATTGTATGGAACAATAAACGGATTTTCATCTCCGGTGATGCAGAAACCGCTGATACCCTCTGCCAGAAAAAGAACCTGGACCTGGTCATCGGCCCTGCCTGGGTGGTACGGGATGCCAACAAACGAAATATGAAAATTGACACCAAAAAGATCATTATCTGTCATCACCGGAGCCAGGAAACCATTAACAACCAGAACAAGGAAAAAATAACCATACCAGTTCAAAATCAATGGATTGAATTAAAATAATCTTCCTCTGTGGCACTCTGTGAATCCTCTGTGGCACCCGGTGTAATAAAGTATTACACGAAGAGACACGGAGGAGACACGAAGAGACACGGAGAGACCTGTACTTCGTAAAAGAACAGAAAAGGTAAATTGAGTAGATACGTCATTTCAATACGGTAACAAAAAAATCCATCCCGCCGGGATCAATCCCCTGGCCGGTGGTATTGGTAAATTTGACTTCAACCTTTCCTGCCGCGCAAACCCTGGCGTAGGCGATCACCAGTCCGTCGGGCAGCTCATCCGAGGGGGATACATATACCGTTTGCCCGGGAACGCAGCCATCAACCATCCACTGCAATTTGACGGAGGAGTTTGCCGGAACAGCCTGGATATCATGTGTCACAGTTGCGCTGACGGTGGAAGATGTTTTTTCCATGGGGGTATAAACCCGCATGATCTGGCCTGTAGGTGAAACATACAGGTTTGGCGAGACCCCGCTGATGGTGCTGTTGAATGCTCCCATGCAATAAAGTGACTGGATGTCGTTGTTTCCCAGCCTCACCTGGTCGCTTTCGGTCGCCTCGGCATGGTATCCAAGGGCCATGGAGTTATAAATATCTGTCGGGCCCAGGGGGTCAAAATCAGCGTTGGATCCCACCATGGTGTTGTTGGATCCATCAATGCACCTGCTAAGGGCGTCGCTTCCAATGGCGACATTTCCATTGCCGGTGTTGTTGAATTTCAGGGCGGACATGCCGATTGCTGCATTGCTGCTTCCATGGGCGTTTTTCATGGCATCCCAGCCGATGGCCGTGTTGAAACTGCCATCCAGGTTTTCACGCAGGGCGGTTTGCCCGATGGCCACATTGGCTGTGCCGGTGGTATTCTCATGCATTGCCTCGTAACCGATCGCAGTATTTTCACTGGACGAATCATTCCGCATGGCTTCAAACCCGATGGCGGTGTTGCTGTACCCTTCAACATTGGCGTTCATTGCATAGAAACCTACCGCCACATTGCTGGTGCCCGATTGATTCTGGAACATGGCTGAGTATCCAACAGCCGTATTGTTGTCGGCTTTATTGTTATTCAACGTGTTGAAACCAAGCGCAGAATTCCCGCTGCCAATTTCATTCCAGGAAAGGCTTCCCACGCCCACTGCCGTATTGCCCCCCCCTTCGGTGTTCTGGAACAATGACCAGGCACCGACGGCGGTATTCTGGCTTCCCTGGTTCTGCTGAAGTGCGATGAAGCCGAGTGCCGTATTCTCGTTGCCCGCCTCATTCGACTGCAAAGTTCCGTTACCTAAGGCAGAATTCGCCCAGCCGGTGGTATTGGACTCAAGGGACCAGGCACCAACAGCAGTATTCTCGGAGGATTTGTTCCCGCGCAGGGCGATAAAGCCCAGGGCCGTATTGTTATTCCCTTCCACATTGTTCTGCAGGGCCCCGTTTCCCATAGCCACATTGGAAGTACCCCTGGCATTTGACTGCATGGCCCAGGAACCGACTGCTGTGTTTTCTCCCACAGTATCCTCCTGCAATGCAAGGAACCCGATTGCCGTGAGGTCATTCCCGGTGCGGTTGTTTGCCAGTGCCGAGTTGCCCACTGCAACATTTGACATGCCCCTGGTATTTGACAGCATGGCCGACTCCCCGATGGCTGTATTGTTCCATGCGGTATCGTTGAGCAGGGCAAGAAACCCGACGGCTGTATTGTTCGATCCTGATTTGTTGTTTGCAAGGGCCGAATTGCCAACAGCCACGTTTGATGTACCCGACATGTTCCAGAACATGGCAGATTCTCCGACAGCTGTATTATTCCATGCGGTATCATTGTTAAGCGCCGTAAATCCAACGGCTGTATTGTTATGCCCTGTCCTGTTTTCATGCAGTGCGGCATTGCCGATGGCCACATTTTGTGCGCCGGTCGTATTGTTGTGCAAAGCCTCCTCCCCGAAAGCAGTGTTATCATATGCCGAGTTGTTGTATAGCGAACGGAAGCCGAAGGCAGTGGCACGCCTTCCCTGTTCAATGATCCCTGCCCGGTCATTGTTCACCCTGAACCGGAGTGAGGAGGTATCGGTCGTGCCAATGAAATTATTCCACGGATCCAGGCCGTTGTTGCCTGTAAGCAACCATCCGCCGCCGCTTACTGCTACCGGCAGCCATGAAGCCCCGTTGAAATAATAGTAAAGGTTATAGGTTATGTTGTATACCATAAGCCCGGGGACCGCCTTCCAGGTAATCGCCTGCATCTGGCCATCGGTGAGCCGGGGTGGTAAAAACCCGGCCGTGTCGCTTACAACGTCGAGCATGCTGGAATGATGTGGGGTTAATGTTCCGATTCCGACCTGTGAAAAACCTGACCATGAAACTACCATCACAGCCAGGATGCAAATGATCTTTTTCATATCCGTGTTTTTTTTTGTAACTTATTGATTTACTTATATTATATGGATCACAAATATCGTTGTTCCGAACATATAAAAATAATCTCCTTTTGATTGATTTCCAAATATTTTTAGATAATTTGCACGTATCTCCATGGTTGTTCCCCCTTAACTTCCCCGCACCAGCTGCAACCTTTGACCTGTGACAAAAAATGGTGAGGAAAGCCCTCATGCTATTTGAAATCTTATTGTTAATTTCGCAGGGTAAGGAACTCATTATGTTTGAAACGATAACGGCACATACTGCGGCACCACAGCGGCCGGCGATGGCTGAGGGAAATTATGATCAACCGGGGCAGCCACGGCCCGGCCCGGGCATGAATGAGCGGATCCGGAAACTGCGCAAACTGAGTGTTGAAACCCTCCCCTCATTGTCAATCGAGCGGGCCCTGCATGAAACTGCGTTCTACAGGGAGAATTACGGAACATGTTCCGTTCCGGTTCTGAGGGCTTTGAATTTCATGGATCATTGCCTGAAAAAGACCATCTACATCGGCGAAGGCGAACTGATCGTGGGAGAACGTGGTCCCGCGCCCAAAGTCGTACCTACCTTCCCCGAACTGACCTGTCACAGCACCGAAGATTTTCACATCCTGAATAAAAGGGAGATGCAGCGCTACTCCATATCGCAGGACGACATTGACAGGTATGAACAGGAGGTGATTCCTTACTGGAAAGGGAAGACCCAGCGTGAACGGATCTTCAGCCACGTGCCCCCCGAATGGCAGGCAGCCTATGAGGCTGGGTTGTTCACCGAGTTCATGGAACAACGCGCACCCGGGCATACGGCACTCGACGGCAAGATCTACCGGAAAGGGATGCTGGATTTCAGGGCGGAGATCGCTGCAAACATTGCTGCGCTGGATTTTCTCAACGACCCGGAGGCTACCGACAAATCGGAGCAATGGAAGGCCATGGAGATCGCCTGCGACGCGGTGATCGTGTTTGCCGAACGGCATGCCAACCTGGCCGAGGAACTTGCTTTAAAAGAGTCTGACCTGAAGCGGGTTGCGGAGCTGAAGCGGATCGCCGAAGTTTGCCGCCATGTTCCGGCCCATGCTCCACGGAATTTCCGGGAGGCGATCCAGATGTACTGGTTTGTTCACCTGGGAACCATCACCGAACTGAACGGATGGGATGCTATGAACCCCGGCCATTTTGACCAGCACCTTACCCCCTTTTATGAGCGGGAAATTGCTGCAGGAACTCTTACAAGAGAAGAAGCAAAAGAGCTGATCTCCTGTTTCTGGATCAAGGTCAACAACCATCCTGCCCCTCCCAAGGTGGGGATCACGGCGCGTGAAAGCGGTACGTACAATGATTTCACCAACATCAACCTGGGCGGGGTGAAAGGGGACGGCAGCGACGGCACAAGCGAGGTCTCCTTCATCATGCTTGAAGTTATCGAAGAACTGCATATCCTGCAGCCCGGCAATTCGGTGCACATCAGCACGAAAACACCTGATAAATTTCTTCATGCGGCTGCCCGTGTCATCCGCCAGGGGCATGGCTATCCTTCGGTATTCAACCCCGACATCTACATCCCTGAACTGCTCCGGCAGGGGAAGTCGCTCAGGGATGCGCGTGAAGGCGGCTGCAGCGGCTGCATTGAAGCAGGCGCTTTCGGCAAGGAAGCCTACCTGCTCACCGGGTACCTGAACGTCCCGAAAATCCTCGAAATTACGCTGAACGATGGCGTTGATCCTGTTACCGGCAAAATTGCAGGGATCAAAACAGGCGATCCGCGTGCATTTGACACATTTGAGTCACTGTACGAGGCCTTCCTGGCGCAACTGCAATTTGTGGTTGACCAGAAAATGAGGGTAAGCAACTATATCGACCGGATGTTTGCCAAATATGCGCCGGCACCGTTTCTTTCGGTGGTGATCGACGATTGCATTACAAAAGGAAGAGATTACTATGACGGGGGGCCGCGCTACAACACCAGCTATATCCAGTGCTGCGGGCTCGGCACGGTAACCGATAGTTTTGCCGCCCTGAGGAAGCATGTGTTTGAAGAAAAGTCATTCAGCATGGACCGGGTGTTGAAGGCGTTGCTGAACAATTTTGCCGGGGAAGAGGTGTTGCGCCAGACGATCATGAACCGGACACCCTTTTTCGGAAACGACGATGTTTATGCAGATGATCTCGCAGTAAAGATCTACGACGACCTGGTAAATACGATCGACAACAAACCCAACATCAAACCGGGCGGAAAATACCACCTGAACATGCTTTCGACAACCTGCCATGTCTATTTCGGCAAGGTGACGGGAGCAACACCCAATGGCCGCCTGGCCGGGAAAGCCATCTCCGACGGCACCTCCCCTTCACATGGCGCCGATACCCACGGGCCTTCCTCTGTTGTAAAGTCGCTGGCCAGGCTCGACCAGGTTAAATCGGGCGGGACGCTGCTGAATCTGAGGTTTTTGCCCGGCCTTGTCAGAAAAGATGAGGACATTGTAAAACTCGGGCAGTTGATCCGTAGCTATTTCACCCTGGGCGGGCACCATATCCAGTTCAACATCGTGGATACGGCCACCCTGCTGGCGGCACAGGCCTGTCCCGAAGATTATAAAGATCTCCTTGTCAGGATGGCGGGTTACAGCGATTATTTCAACGATATGAATGCAGACCTGCAGCAGGAGGTTATTGAACGAACAGAGTATGACGCCTTCTGATGTAAATTCACCCGGCCACGGTCTGGTGTTCGATATCAAACGTTACGCCATAA
Organism: Bacteroidota bacterium; assembly: GCA_026391835.1. Classification (GTDB taxonomy): domain Bacteria; phylum Bacteroidota; class Bacteroidia; order Bacteroidales; family FEN-979; genus CAIVAT01. Next base: position 114,689 of record JAPLDF010000043.1, on the reverse strand, counting down.
ACGACGGGCCCGGCATCAGGGTGGTGGTCTTTTTCAAAGGCTGCAACCTGCATTGTGCCTGGTGCCATAACCCGGAGGGTATTTCGGCCGGGGTCGAGAAGATGTATTCCCCTGCAAAATGCATCAAATGCGGAACCTGTGTCGCGGCCTGCCCGGTAATGGCGATTTCAATGCATGCCGAAGGGATCAGAACCGACCGGGATCTTTGCACCCTGTGCGCCAGGTGTGCCGACGTTTGCCCCACCAAAGCCATTGAAATGTCGGGAAAGTCAATGCCGGTATCCGAAATAATTGAAATCATTGAAAAGGAGCGGCCATTTTTTGACCAGTCGGGAGGAGGGGTGACTTTCTCCGGTGGCGAACCGCTGGTTCATTCAAAGATGCTGATCGAATTGCTCGATGCATGCGGCGAAAGGGGCATCCACAGGGCGGTCGATACGGCAGGGCATATCAATTCAGCAACCCTGATGGAGGTTGCCCGGCGAACGGATCTATTCCTGTATGACCTCAAGATGATGGATCCCATCCTGCATGAAAAATGGACTGGCGTGACAAACGACCTGGTTCTCAGGAACCTCAGGATGCTTTGCGAAGCCGGCTCACCGGTCATCATCCGCATTCCATTGATCGCAGAGGTGAACGACGCGCCTGAAAACATCCGGCAAACTGCTGAATTTATTGCCAGCCTTGCAGGCGAACCAAAAGAGGTTCACCTGATCCCCTACCATGCCATTGCACAACACAAGTATGCCAAACTCGGAAAAAATGAAGCATTTGTCCGGCTGGAGGAACCAGGCAGGAAATCACTCGAACGGATTGCCGGATTTTTTGCGGAGTACGGAATCACCGCCAGGGTTGGCGGGTGACCGGACCATCAGTTGATTATGCGAAAATAACTTTGACCGTGGTCATTTCATAAGGGTAAAGATAAACCTGCTGCCCAGGCCAGGTTCGCTTTCGACCCGGATGGTTCCGTTGTGCTTTTCAATAAATTCGCGGCACAGGATAAGTCCCAATCCAGAACCCCTCTCCTTTTCCGTACCCTTCCGGGTATATTTGTTATCAAGCAGGAAGATCCTGGAAATGTTCTCCTCCGAGATGCCGATGCCGTTGTCGCCGACCACCACCTCAACATGACTGTTTTTCTCGGTTGCCGAAATGGTCACCTGTCCCTGTTGACTGGTGAACTTGATGGCATTTGTGAGAAGGTTGCGCAAGACAGTGTCAATCATCCGGGTGTCACCGGTCACCATGATCGGGAGTGTTTCGGTGCAGCAAACGCTGATCTCCTTTTTCTCAGCCTGGCTTTTTATAAGTTCGATGTTCTCATAGATCCGTTCGGTCAGGTCGAAGGAGACAAGCTCGAATTCGAGGGTACCGGTTTGGGTCCTTGCCCAGATCAGCAGGTTCTGGAGCAGGTCAAAGGTGTGTTTTGCCGTATCACGGATATCGGTGACCGATTTCCTGATCTTTCCAGGTTCAGCCGCACCAATGTTTCCAAGGGTCATTTCGGACAATCCCAAAATGGTATTGAAAGGATTGCGCAGGTCGTGGGCGATGATGGAGAAGAACTTGTCCCTTGTGGCATTGAGTGCCGACAGCGTCCTGTTCAGGTTGTTTAACTCTTCATTTTTCTGGAGGATCTGGGCGTTTTGTTCTTCAATTTGCAGTGTGCGCAAATGAACTTTTTGTTCAAGAAGATCCCGTTCCCGCACAAGTTTCCGCTCGCGTAACCTGATATAAACCATGATCATTCCGGCCAGAAGGAGCACGTAGGCGGTGAGGGCCCAGCTGCTGCGCCACCAGGGAGGCAGGATGATGATCTTCAGGCTGGGGCCCGAAACATTCCAGACACCGTCGTTGTTTGAACCTTTCACCCTGAAGACATACTCCCCGGGAGGAAGATTTGAGAAGGGCACAAACCGCCGGTTCCCGGTTTCGATCCAGTCGTCGGAAACCCCTTCGAGCATATAGGCATAGCTGTTTTTCTCGGGATTGGTGAATTCCAGCGCGGCAAACTCAATGGTAAACGTATGGTCGTTGTAGTTCAGGGTTACTTCGCCTGAGTTCTCAACATCAAGGTATGTTTTTTCAGTTTGCGTGGTTTTGTAAAAGGAGGTGAATACGATTTCAGGGATGTAGGGGTTGTCACTGAGCGAATCGGGGTAAAAGGAGTTGAAGCCGTTCATCCCGCCGAAAAAAACTTCGCCATCGGCACTGTTACAGGATGCCCGCAGGTTGAACTCCATGCTCTGCAGCCCGTCCTCAACAGAATATGTCCTGAACCGGCCGGTTAACGTATCAAGCCTGCAAAGGCCTCCGCCGGTTGCGAACCAGAGATTCCTGCGGTTATCTTCAAGAATCTCAAAAACACGGTTGTTCGGCAGGCCATTCTCCTGGGCAAAATAGGTAAACTTTGAATCCTTCCTGGTAAACCTGTTGACATAAGAGCTGGTCCCGATCCAGATATCTCCCCTGTGGTCTTCACATAAGCTGATCACGAAATTATCACACAGCGAATTGGGGGTATCACTCTTCTGGTAGTGCCTCATTTTCGCGGTATGCGGATCATACCTGTCAAGCCCGTTCAGGGTTGCGATCCAGATCACGCCGTCGCGGTCCTCAAGCAGGGAGTAGACAAGGTTCCCGCTTATATGCCGGTCGCCGGCAACTTCCACCCTGAAAAGTTCCGTCGACGCCTGGTTCAGGTTAACATGGTACAAGCCATTTTGGGTACCAATCCAGTAGCTGTTGTCGCGGCCCCGGATGATGGAATAGATCCTGATGCCGCTGAAGTCGGGAAGGTCGCTGTTCCTGAAAAACTCCCTGAAACCAGTGAAACTGCCCCTGAGCCGGTCATAAACACAGATGCCGTCGCGGGTGCCAATCCAGATGTTGTTCCAGACATCTGCAAAGATCACATGGACGAAATCGTTCGGGATGTGCCATTTGCCCTGGAGCTGGGATGAAAAATGGCCGACCTGCCCGGTTTGGCGGTTGATCACATTGAGTCCCTGCCCCCAGTTGCCGGCCCAGATCATTCCGTGGTCATCCTTGTATATTGCGGCGACCACGTTGCCAAGGAGGTTTGTCGAATAGGGTGTGTCATTCCTCCGGTAGAGGCGGAACCTGCGCGGTTTCAAATCGGTCTTGCTGAGCCCCTGCAGGGTTCCGATCCACAGGTTGTGCGATTTATCGACCAGGAGCGAAAGGATGATATTATGCCCGAGACCATGTTTTTCGCTTGTAAAATTTTCAACATTAAATTTGCCATCCGTTGCCGGGAATGTCCGGTTAAGTCCGCCGCCTTCGGTCCCGATCCAGAGGAACCCGGCCGGATCGCCGGTAATGGCCCGGATAAAATCGTTGCTCAGTGATTGTATGTCGCGGGGATCGTGATAAAATCTTTTTAATGACCGCTTTTTTTTGTCGTAGCAGTTGAGTCCCGAGGTGGTGCCGATCCAGATGCTGCCGTTCCCGTCTTCATACAATGCAGTAACTGTATTGTCGCTGATTGAATTGGGATTGCCCGGCTCACTGGTGAAATAGGTAAAAGAAGCGAGGCGTGGGTTAAAACAGGCCAATCCCCTGGTCGAACCGATCCAGACCATACCCTCCCGGTCTTCCAGTACCGGCACCCGGCTGTCCTTGACAGAGCCATCATACGGAAGGCGGCTTGTATAATGCCTGAAGGTACTGGTTTTCGGATCATAAACAGAGAGTACCGGCGGGGTGTTGATGAGGATGGTCCCGTTTCGGGCAACGCGCACATCATAGGGATAGTCAGTCACATCATTTATGTAGCCGGTCGAATATTTCATGCGTTTGAACCGTTTTTCCTTGCGGATCCACTGGTTCAGCCCCCCCTTCGTCCCGATCCAGAGATTTCCCTGCCGGTCTTCGTCAACCGAGTAGATCCAGCTGTTGGAAAGGGAATTTGAATCAGCCTGGTTGAATGTAAAGATCTCAAAACGGTACCCGTCGAAACGGTTCAGCCCGTTCTGCGTCCCGGCCCAGATGTAGCCCCTTGAATCCTGGAACACACAGTTTACTACACTTTGCGACAACCCCTTTTCGATCGGGTAGTTGGTAAAGAAGAACTGCTGGGGCCGCGCGGAAAGGCTTATGAAAACAAGAAAAGTGATGAGTACCGGCAGCCTTGTCATGGTGGCATTCATGGTTTAATTGTTGCTGATCTTCCCATTTTTCCAGGATAGAGGTCAACTCCCTGGTTATATGTATTTTTTTCAGGCAAATTGAAGGGTAAAGTTAACAATTTTCATCCAGAATTTAATCTAGGAATAAAATTATCTGATCTGATGCAGGACCCTGAAGGGGGCTGCAGTAACCTGTATCATAAAGTGTCGTTTAAACATTCCTGGTTTATTATGTTGCAGGTAACGGATTGCTTAAAGGACGCACTCCTGCAAAAATAGTTACAGGCATTCGGGTGATAAACCCGGGTAAAAAGCATCTTTCGCTGCAGCCGTTGTTGTCATTGTTATCCTGCTCTCCATTGTTTTCCTGTTGATTTTTAAAAGAACAATGTAATGATCAGTGCGGTTTCCCAACAGTCTGGCCCCATCCTTGCGCCGGTTCAGCACGGAAAATGGGATGCCGCATTTTTATCAGCAGGCAATCCGGATGCCGGGTTTAATTTTTCCGGGAGCCCCTTTGGCGAGGATCAGTTTGATCTCTTTTATTTTAACCCGGCATCAACAAAATACAGGGAGGTGTTTACAGGTTTTATTTTTTACAAACTCCTCGAAGTTCATCTAAAGAAGTATGGTTTTCCAAAAGAGTTTGATAATTTTGAAGATACTTTGCTGAGAAGGGCTTCCTGTGTTGACGCCCCAGCGGTGGAGCAGGCGAAAAAGGATATATCCTGGCACCACTGGTACCCGCAAACCCCGGTAAACAGCGAGATATTTCCGTATTCTGAAAAATAAAATAACCGTAAAAATGACTAATGAATCAGTATTGTCCGGGTATGATGAACGAATTGCCGCCCTGGCACTGCAGCTCCGTCAATACCTGTTGAGGCAGTTACCTGCTGCCGGTGAGGAGGCGGATCCTTCGGCCAGGCTCATCAGCTACAATTATGGCCCGGGATATAAAAACATCATCTGCGTCATTCTTCTTTCGCAAAAAGGGGTCAAACTTGGTTTTTAGGTGGCCGAAGCCCTGAAAGCATATCAAAAACGAACCAGTCAATCAGCATAGGATGGAAATAACACAAAAAAACCTGGCGGTATCCGATTTCAACAGCCGTAAAATCAAATTCTGGACATTTTTATCGATGTTCCTGCTGGTGTTCGTACATGGCTACAATCTCCACGAACGCTATATGCAGCCATGGACAATCCCCGGGGAGGCGCTCAACCTTACCACCTTCACCGAATACTTTTTAGCAAACGGGATCTTCCGGTTCCGCATTCCCATGTTGTTCATCATCTCGGGTTTTCTCTATGCGATGCATGATTTCCGGCCATATGGCCAGCGAACCAAAAAGCGGTTGCGCACCCTGCTTCTTCCCTACCTTATCTGGAGCGCCCTGGGTTTTGCCTTCACATATTTCCTTGAACTTTACCCGTTTACCAGGGACATTGTATCCGGTTCCAACATTGTACGGATCGACGATCAGCGTGCGCTGCTGCACGATTACCATTGGTACGAGATGCTGGCAAGGTGGATCCTCATCCCGGTCCCTTACCAGTTGTGGTTTATTCGTGTGCTGCTCATCTATAACATCGCCTACCCGGCCATCAGGTGGTGCGTCACCAACCGCATCGCCAGATGGGTATTCTTCACGCTGTCGGCACTTATGTGGCTGGGGACCATGGGTTTTATATTCTTTGAAGGTGAGGGCTTGCTATTTTTCTCCCTGGGCATCTGGATGCAAAAAACAAATTTCAACATCGATTTCCCGGCACGATGGCTGAACCCCTGGCTGTGGGGTATTATCTTTATCGTGCTGGCAGCCATAAAAACGGTTCTTGCATTTCTTGGACAGCCTGTTTTGGGCGAAGCAATTTTCCCTGTGCTGTCACTTTTACACAAGCTGGTCATTTTAAGCGGGCTGATCGCTGCGTGGTATGGCTGCAACGGGCTGGTGGCCTGGTGCATGCACCGGAAGTGGTTTGTATGGCTTACAGCATTTTCATTCATCATCTATGCAGTGCACGCCCCGCTGATAGCCTATGCCATTGAAGCCCTGTTTGCAGTTGTTAACCAGGTGCCGCACTACAGGCTGCTGAGTTTTATCTTGTTACCGCTCACTGTGGCGGCAATGGCGGTCGGGACAGGGTTCCTGCTGCGAAAGACCTGGCCAGGCTTATATGGGATCCTCACCGGAGGAAGGGGGTTCTGAGTTCCGCCGGTTCTCCTATTCTCAGGAAAAAAATAGTAGCTTTGCAGGCATGGAATCAAGATTGATCAGTCAGATCACGCTGCTGCTTCTGGTATTGGGTATTGCCGGCTTCGACCGGCACCTGTCAGGCTATTTCCCCGGCGAAGTGACTGCTATGGTCCAGTCGGATGCGGCTCATTCACACGGTGACGTGCCGGTAAAATCATGCGATTCACATGAAGACATAGCGTTAAAGACATTCTCCAGCCTGGTGCCTGTACCACCGGAACATGCATTTCAAAACTACCAGGATTTCAACTGTAGTATTTTCCGTATTTCCCCCCACACGGTGTGGCAACCTCCCGAAACAAAGGCCTGAGCAGTTCCTGCATAACCTGGCAATAAGCCACCCGGTCTTTCTTTATCATTCATCACGCCTGGTATTTTTGCCCTGGCACCGCTGTTCAGCTGATGAGGATGGAACCCGTTCCGATATGCCGGTTATCTGTTATTCCTGCTGCGTCAAAAAATCACAAATCCAACCAGTTCACTTTTACAACAATACCCAGATAAAGATTCGCTATGAAAGACAGGATGGAAATAGAAAAAAAGAGAGTTGCCGGTGTTTCAGTGATCGCCGCATTCTTCCTTACCGGCATCAAACTGGCCATTGGACTGGTCACCGGAAGCCTCGGGCTCCTTTCAGAGGCACTGCACTCGGGACTTGACCTGGTTGCGGCGGTGATCACCTATTTTTCGGTTCGGATTTCGGACAGGCCCCCCGATAAAAACCATCATTACGGCCATGGGAAAATCGAAAATTTCTCCGCGCTCATCGAGACCTTCCTGTTGCTGATTACCTGCGCATGGATTATTTACGAAGCCGTCAGCAGGCTTGTAAGCGGGAACACGCACATAGAGGTAACCATTTACAGCTATTTCGTTGTACTCACCTCCATCGCGATTGATCTTGCCCGGTCGCGTGCGCTGTACCGGGTGGCACGAAAATACAACAGCCAGGCCCTGGAAGCCGATGCCCTGCACTTTTCAACAGATATCTGGAGTTCGGCCGTGGTGTTGCTGGGCCTGATCATGGCCCAGTTTGGCTGGTTTTTTGCCGATTCGGTTGCAGCGCTGGCAGTTGCCTTCATCGTACTTGGTGTTTCATGGCGGCTCGGCAAACGTGCCGCGGATGTGTTGCTCGACCGCAGCCCCGCACCATTGGTGGCCAGGCTTGAATCGGTGATGAACCAGGCTCCCGGCATATTGCGGTATCATGACCTGAAAGTAAGGACTTCAGGCGCCGAGAATTTTATCGAGGTAACCATTCATGTGCAGCCGGGACTTAGCCTTGAAAAGGCGCATTCAATATCGCACCAGGTCGAAAAACACATCAACAATGCAGTACCGCGATCCTATGTGCATGTTCACATCGAACCGGACAAACACCAGGCTGACCCGGTGGAAGGTCAATAGGATGTTTTCCTTGTCCTTGTTATGAAAACCACAATAGGCACATCAGGGCACAATATAAAACACAATAGCAAGGAATTGCCTGGAATGTAATATAACCTTAAGGATGACCGGCCGGCGGTGAACGGCATCGATTATTTTTGGGAAGAGTTATTTCCATGCATTATCTTTGACGGGTATTTTCAAGGAGCCCCGCTATGGAAAAACTCAGGATTCTTGGCATCGGACCAAAAATAGGTGTCGTGGCAATTTTAGTCGCGGTTTTGCTGCCTGCAAACATGCGGTATTTTAAATGGGAAAAAACTCAACGATGATGCAAAAGATAAAATTCTTCCAGGTCGATGCCTTCACCAGCTGTTTGTTTGGCGGGAACCCGGCAGCAGTCTGCCTTCCTGACGAATGGCCTGATGACGCGCTCATGCAGTCGGTCGCGGCCGAAAACAACCTGGCTGAAACGGCTTTTGTGGTCCGGTCGGGCAACCATTTTGATATCAGGTGGTTTACCCCAACCGTTGAAGTAGATTTATGCGGGCATGCAACACTGGCTTCGGCATACGTGATCTTCAACCATTGTGATTTTCATGGCGGGGAAATCATCTTCAATTCCTGCAGGAGCGGTGAGCTGAAGGTTTCCAGATCGGGCAAGAAATTGTTCCTGGATTTCCCGGCGGATGATTTTTCCCGGTGCGACCACCTGCCGGCAATAGAAAAAGGCCTCGGGCTTGTACCGCTTGAAGTTTACAAGGGCAAAACCGACTACATGGCGGTGTTTGGTTCGGAAGCAGAGGTCCGTGGCATCCGGCCCGACTTTGACACCATTGCGAAAATTGAGGCGCGGGGACTTATTGTTACGGCGCCGGGCGACGATGTTGATTTTGTTTCACGGTTCTTCGGGCCGCAATCCGGTGTAAACGAAGACCCGGTGACCGGATCGGCCCATACCACGCTCATACCATACTGGTCGGGCAAACTCGGAAAAACCACGTTGCATGCAAAACAAATCTCTGCACGCGGCGGATCGCTGGAGTGCCGGTATCTCCCTCCCCGGGTAATTATTGGCGGAGAAGCGCAATTGTATGCCGAGGGATACATTTATGTGAAGCAGTCAAGGAATTTATAGTAAAAACATATGAAAATTTTCTTGTTCATCATCCTGGTTTTTCATGGCCTCATCCACCTGATGGGTTTCGTCAAGGCATTCAACCTTGCGGAAATCGATCAGCTTACACAGCCAATTACGCGGACTTCAGGGGTATTCTGGTTGCTGACCATGGCCCTGCTCGCTGTTGCTGCAATCCTGTTATTGTCGGGTAAAGGGATATGGTGGATGCCGGCAACCCTTGCCATCCTGTTCTCCCAGGTGCTGGTCATTCAAAGCTGGCAGGATGCAAAATTCGGAACAGCCATAAATGTGGTCCTCCTCGTTGCAGTTATCATCGGTTACGGCACCTGGAGTTTCAGCAGGATTTACGAAAAGGATGTTGTCAGCGGCCTGGCTCGCACAGCAACCGTTCCCGCATCACTGCTTACCGAAGCCGACATCACCAGTTTGCCGGACCCGGTGAAAAGATACATCCGATACGCCGGTGCCATCGGTAAACCAGCGGTCCATAATTTCAGGATAGCATTTACCGGAAAAATAAGGAAGAATGAGCAATCGGACTGGATGCCCTTTACCTCGGTTCAGTATAACTTCCTGGAACCCGCCACCCGCTTGTTTTTCATGAAAGCCACCATGAAACATCTGCCCATTGCAGGGTTTCACTGCTTTAAAAACGGCACCGCCTACATGGATATCCGGTTGTTCTCATTGTTTAAAGTCCAGTACATGGAGGGAAAGGAGATGAATATTGCCGAAACGGTGACCTTCTTCAACGATATGTGCTGCATGGCGCCTGCCACCTTGGTAGATAAAAGAATCAGGTGGACCGAAACCGACGGCAACAAGGTAAAGGCAGAATTTACCAATAACAATATTACCATCAGTGCCTGGCTGTATTTTAATGACATGGGGGAACTGGTCAACTTTATCTCCGGCGACCGGTATGCCACCGGCGACAACAATTCCATGACAAACCTGCCCTGGTCCACCCCGTTGAAAGGCTACAAAAATGTTGACGGGTACAGGCTCGCAGGTGATGCTGATGCGGTGTACACTTATCCTGAAGGTGATTTGTGCTACGGGAAATTCAGTATCACCGGCATTGAATACAACAGCAATGTTTGCAGATAACATGGTTTCCGTTGAGATGATCCTCCTGTGCCTTGCCGCGCTGGCGGCAGGCTTTGTGGATGCCATCGTGGGTGGTGGCGGCCTGATCCAAACCCCTGCGGTGCTTATTGCCCTGCCGCATCATTCTGTTGCCACGCTGCTGGGAACAACCAAAATACCATCCCTCTCGGGAACCTTTTCAGCTTCGCTGCAATATGCAAAAAGGGTGAAACTTCAGTGGAAACTGCTGGGGTTCCTGTGCCTGATCGCCCTGCTGGCAGCCTATGCCGGCTCCAAAACCGTCTCCCTGGTAAGCAACTCCTTCATGAAGCCCTTTCTTTTCGGCGTACTCATCGTGGTGGCGGTTTACACCTATACAAAAAAGGACTTTGGAACAGCAACCACCGCGGGGAAAACCCCGTTGCAGGAGTTTATTTTTGGTGGGTTGTTTGCCCTTGCCGTCGGGTTTTATGACGGCTTTATCGGTCCCGGCGCTGGAAGTTTCATGGTGCTGTTTTTTATCAGCGTACTTGGGTTTGATTTTTTAAAGGCAAGCGCCCACGCCAAATTTGTCAATGTAGCCACCAACACCGGTTCCATCCTGTTCTTTGCAGGAAGCGGGCATATCCTGTACCATTATGCCATTCCTATGGCTGTGTGCAATTTCTGCGGTTCCCTGGCAGGCGCCAGGCTGGCCATTTTAAAAGGGAACAAGTTTATCCGGGTATTTTTCCTGCTGGTTGTTGCAGGAACGATCATCCGGTTCGGGTATGATATATTTTTTAAATCATAGCTAATTCCTGTGCTGAACCATTTTTTAATCAAATATAATCCTGGAGTGAGAATATATTCATTGCCGGGATGAATTATTACATAACTTTGATATGTTCTATATCATCTACAACCAACTTCTATCACCATGAAAAGGATTGCCGCACTGTTCCTCATGGTTTCACTGGCAGGAAAAATGGTTTCGGCACAGGAAACTTTTCATAAACAACAGTTTGATTTACAAAACCGTGTCACACCGGTTTGTTCACCGCAATGGTATCAGGGAACAACGGGCACCTGCATAGGCCTCAATTCCCTGGTCGCGGAAGACATTGATCATGACGGAAAGACTGAGATTATTTGTGCAGCTGGTAGCGGCCTGGCCTCAGGATCAGGCCTGTTCTGGTATGTAATGAAATATGACGCTGCTCACCAGGATTATAGACAGACCTGGATGAGCCCGCCGATGGCTTTTAATTTTGGCATGTACAGCATTTCCTGCATCCGGGCATTTGATGTTGACAACGATCATATTTTTGAAATATTCGTTGGTTTTCACGGTGGGCATATTGAGGTATACAAGGGTACCGATATGCATTGGATTGGTTCCTTTTTCGCAGGGGAAGCGCAGGTTAATGACATTTTATATGCGGATGCCAACAATGACGGACAAAAAGAGATCGTTTCTTGTGATAATGATCGCTCATATTTTTTCAATCCCGGCAATTTTACCCTTAGAAATACCATTCCCTATGGATCCTACAGGTTTTCGGCGGGAAATGTGGATAACGACCCAGGGATCGAGATCGTCTATTCAAATGGGATTGTCCTCGAAATAAATGCCAATACACCAACTATCGAATGGTCCATTTATTCGCCTGCTATTTTTGGTGCCATGGTTGCACTCACAGATACAGACAACGACGGGATGGATGAGGTGGTGATTGCCAAGTCGTGGTATACGATCGAAGTGTTCGACGCCGACCTGAAGGCACTGAAAGGAACGATCCAGTGCAGTGATATTGATGCCATGATCGCAGCCGACGTGGATGGAGATGCAAAAAAGGAGATTCTTTATGGTGACGGACAGTGGGGGAATGTTCATTGTGTCAATTCGCAGACGCTCTTGGAGATGTGGCAAATACCCGAGTATGACGGAGTTACACAGATCGGGGTGGCCGATGTTGACAACGATTCCCTTCCCGAAGTGCTATGGGGAGGCGGATGCTCTTCGTCAGGAACCGACTACCTGTATATTTACAACATTACCGACCAGGCGCTTGAATTCACTTCCGGGGAACTCTGCGGGCCATTCTATGATGTTGAAACCGGCGATGTTGACGGGGATGGTGAGGATGAGATCGTAACCGTTTCATCACAAAGCGGTTCAGATTATGACAGCGGCATACTTTCTGTCTTTGACGGCGTAGACGGGGTGCTTGAATGGCAGAGTGACATCAACTTTTTCCAATGGAACCATAATGGCATCCATTGCCTGGAACTGGCTGACTTGACAGGTGATTCCATAAAGGAGATCATTGTGGGGGCAGATAAAGTTTACCAGGGTGCAGTGTATATTGTTAGCGGGGTAACCCACCATGTGATATCATCAAAAATATTTACTTCAGGAGGAGTAGACTCATTTCTTGGTCTCGATGTGGCAGATGCAGACAACGATGGAACGTCGGAACTGGTAATGTGTGATTACGATCACCTTTTTGTAGTCAATCCTGTCACATTTTCGGTTGAGTGGGCCAGCCCTTTGTTGCCAGGGAATGGCGTACAGTCGGTAAAGACCGGAAATGTTGACGGTGACCAGAACCCCGAAATGATCGTCTGTAGCGGATACATTACAGTTTTTGATGGGATTACGCATGAACAATGGACCAGCACGGAGTCAAACTGTACCAACATCTGCCTATATGATTGGGACAGTGACGGTGTATCCGAGATCATCGCATGCACCGACAATGGAAAAATTCTGATGATGGACCGTCAGTCAAACCTTACTACCTTATTGCTTCAGGCCGGGAATGGGTTGTTAGAAGGAGTAAGGGTGATAAACCCCGGTAGTGGAGGATTGCCAGAATTCGTGTTTACCAGTGGCGGAAAGATATTCATTGCCAATACCTCTGGCGATATCGTGTCAACCGAGGGTTTTGGCCCAGAAGCAGGAAGTTATGACGCATTGAAATTGTCGGATATAAACCACGATGGCCATCTTGAAATATTTGCGGGTTCGCAGTATCAGGTTGTTCAGGTATCGGAGGAGTGTTCGCGGTGTTTCGGGTTCAGCGCCATCGCAGGTAGCCTTAATGCCAGTTGTATACCTGGCAATGACGGTACCATGACTGCAACACCTGTTGCAGGCGAAGCCCCTTTCACCTATCAATGGAGTAACGGAAGTACGGGGCAGTCTGTTTCGGGATTGGCTCCTGGGGATTACCTGGTCAGATTGTCCGACAACATGGGATGCCAGGCAAAGGATACTGCTACTGTTTCACAGTCAACGATCAGCGCGGCCATCTCAGGGAAAAGTGTGGGTTGTTATGGCCTGCAGGATGGCATCGCCCGAATCGCACCGGAAGGAACACCGCCATATCAGTACCTTTGGAACAACGGAGGCACTGAACAGATCATAACAGGTCTCGCTTCAGGTACCTATAGCTGTCTTGTTACAGACGATATGAGATGCTCCATGGCAAAAAATATAAATATCAAACAGGATACTGTGCAGGTAACCCTTGTGATCGAGGAACCCGAATGTTTTGGAGAAGGAGGCACTGTTCGGGTGCATGTTGTGAGCGGGATCCCGCCGTTTACGTATTTGTGGGAAGGCATTTCCGGCGATAGTGTAGCCTATCACGTGCCAGCCGGCACCAACATTCTGACAGTAAGAGATACCTTGAACTGTAAGGCATCCAGACAAATCACCATCACAACTCCGCCGGAACTCATGATTTCCACTTCATATGTTCCTGATAATCCCGACACACCGGAGCTCGACGGTGAAGCCACCGTTTTCGCTTTAGGCGGAACACCTCCATATCATTACCATTGGAACGATTCGCTTCACCAAAACAAACCAACTGCAGTGAGCCTGGGGAATGGGAAATACCTTGTAATCGTAAGCGATTTCGCCGGGTGTTATCAACTCACGGAGATTGACCTGTATGGACTTTCGGTGAATGGCATAGGCATAATTCCACCTTTGTTTAAAGTTTTTCCCAATCCGGCTGCAGATATACTGCATGTTGCCGTTGATTTTCCATGTACCTCATCCGGTAGTATCAAACTGATAAATGCTACAGGAAAAGTGAAAGACACCAAACCTTTCAATTGCAAGGGGCAGGCAAATTTCACTTTTGACCTGGAAGGCCTGCCTCCTTCAATTTACATTCTGGTATTGCAAACCGGCCACATTACCCTGTCCCGGAGGATTATTATTGACAGGTAACCAGGGCTCCCCCTTCAGCGGATCACCCCATTCTCCCTTGCCTTTGTGACAATCCGGTCATAATCGGCCTTGCGATCCATCTTCTCATAGGCAAACAGCAGCGCCTTATATGCATCGACATACGTGGGGTTGATTGTCAGGGTTTTTTCCCATTGACGGAGGCCCTCTTCAGGCCGGCCATGGTTATAATATAGCAACCCAAGGTTGTAATATACGTGGTCGTAGTTCGGGTTGATCCGTATCTCTTCGAGGTAATATTTTTCAGCTTCGTCGGGCCGGTCGGTATTCATGCAAATCAGGCCGGTGTTGCTGTTGGCCATGGGCTCAACCGGGTTGATCTTCAGCGCTTTCCTGAAATAAGGTTCTGCCTGGACAAATTCACCTTTCAGGAAATACATGGCGCCCAGGTTGTTGTAATTAAACGCATGGGACGGCGAAGAATCAACCGCATTCTGCCAGAAGGCAAACTGATCCCTGAAGTGCCGGGTGTGGAGAAATGTCAGGACTGTGAAAAGCAGGAGCAGACCTCCCAGGAACAGGAGCGGGATTTTGTGCGAAAAATTGGCTTTTTTAACCGGTCCGCATCCCATGAAAAAAATCAAAATCCCCGCCAGGGAGAGGTAGCTGCGGTGCTCCGAAAAATTCGGTATCTGGTTATTCAGTGTCACAAATGAAGGTACCAGGAACGCAATGAACCACAGGATGCCAAAGAAATAATAGAACCATTGCTTCGGTTTGGTGATCCAGGCAAGGGATACAAGCACACCGATTGCCACGATACCAAGAACCGTAGACACTTTCATGTCGGCGAAAATCGGGAATACCGAAAGGTCGAAGGGGAAGAGCGCTTTCCCAAGGAAAGGCAGCACCGCCGGCAGACTTTTAAAGATGGAGAAAAGTTGCGTGGAAAAAGGCAATTCATTTGCACCACCAAGAGCATTGTACCGCACCGTCGCCCAGATGATGGTGATGATGGCCCATCCAGCCCCGGCACTAAAATACTTTTTCACCGGCGTGCGAAGCAACAGCGAGCTGTAGAGTATGATCATCACAGGCAATACGACGGCATTTTCCTTGGTAAGCAGCGCAATAACGTAGAACAGCAGGTGAAACAGGAGGTATTTGCTGCTTCCGGTTTTAAGGTATTTCAACCAGAAGGTGAATGCCCCGAGGATGAAAATGGCCAGCAGTGAATCGTTGCGCCCGGGGACCCACGCCACCGCCTGGGTAATCATCGGGTGGACGAGGAAGATGAGCCCGAATAAAAATGATTTCGTCCGGTCGTACCCTGTAGCGACAAAAAACAGGAAGAGCAGGAAGGTTGCAAGGATATGGTAGACGATATTTGAAAAATGGAACATGGCAAAGCTCCCTTTGCCGGTCATCGCATCCGCCATGAACGAAAGCGTGAGGACGGGCCTGTAGTAATAACCATTTAACGATGGGGAGTGAAAAACATCCTCGCTGAACGCTTTTGAAATATAGGAGGTGGACTTCAGGTTATCCATGTTGTTCAGGATAAGCGTTTGATCATCCAGGTATGTATAATTGAAGCTGACAGTCTGCCCGAACAACAGGAATGCTGCTATGGCGAACCACAACAGCACGTAGCCCTGGCGCAGAAACCACAGGTTTCGTTCGGGGAGCGCATTTAATGTTGATTGTCTGGACTTGCCGGCTGAACCGGGTTCCTTATTCACATTTACTTTTTCCATTACGTGAGCTTTTTCTGCCGGCTAAAACCTGCCGGATTACACACTGCAAATGTATATGGAAATGGATGAAAAAAAAACACCCGGGATTCGTGTCTGGCTGTTTGCGGGAAAACCCAACCTTAATCCATGCTTCTGCCATCGGGATCAGTCCAGTATCCTTGTATAAAGATTTTAAATTGCCTTTTTATTTCCTGTGCTATTTTTTTTTAAGTTTGACAATGTAAACTCGGATAATATGAATTCCAGGATCTTTTTCGTAACCATGTGTATCATCTTTGGTACATGGTCGCTCCGGGCCCAGGAAGAGCAAAAGGAGCTATTCTTCAGGGCTGCCAGGGCCAATGATGTTAAATCCCTGAAAGAGTTCCTGGACAAAGGAATGGATGTCAATGCAAAAAACAGGTATGGCGTCACAGCCCTGTTCTTTGCCATGGACAAAGGAAACCTCGCGGCGGTCGACCTTCTGCTGGATCACGGGGCGGACCCCAATATAAAAGACACATTTTACGGGGATACCCCGTTGGGCTGGGCTATTTACAAGAAGAACATCCCGGTGCTGACGAGTGTCATCAACCATGGCGCGGACCTGAAAAATGAAGACCTTGTTTTAGGCGCTGCAGGCGAAGGGCTTGCAGGGGTGGTCAACCTGATGCTTGACAAGGGCGCCCCCGGCGCCGCAAAAGTATTGTTTTACGCAATTCCTGGCAACGATACCGCCATGTTCAGGGTGGCCTTCGCACACGTGACAAAAAGCGACTCACTATTGACCCAGGCGCTGGTTTCCGCCACAGCAAATAAAAATACGAGGATCATCGCTCTGCTGAAGGAGGCAGGTGCCAGGATGCCTGAAGTCACTGCCACGCAGCCAACCGGCATTGTGGATACCGCCCTGAGGGGAACCTATAAGAACAATGAGATGAACAAAGCGGAACTGGATACCGCGAACGGCATGCTCACAGCCAGCTTCGACGGTTCCCCCGCCTATAACCTCAGGTTTGTCAGCGACAGCGTCTATTTGTTTACGGATATCCCGGGTTTATCGATTTCAGTTCAGCGGGTTGCAGGCACAATAGCCGGGATAACCTTAATTCAGCCGGAAAGAGCAATAAGTTATCACAGGATCCGGGAAGAGGAAACCAGCCACATCGCGCAACCCCTCCTGACCGAAGATGAGGCCAGGGCTGAAAAACCTGCCAACTGGCCATCGTTCAGGGGAAACCGGGCAACTGGAATTGCCGACGGGCAGCACCCCCCTTTGACCTGGGATACGAAAACCGGCAAGAACCTGCTCTGGAAAACCTATATCCCGGGGCTTGCACATGCCTCACCCATCGTTTGGGACAGCAACATCTTCATCATCACGGCACAAAGCAGCGATACCGCCTCAGAATACCGGGTCGGGCTGTTTGGCGATGTTGAACCCGCCGCCGACAGTTCATCGCACCTCTGGAAAATCTATTGCCTCGACAAACTTACCGGGGAGATCCGCTGGGAAAAGAAAGCCTATGAAGGAGTTCCACGCGTCAAACGCCATGTAAAGGCATCCCAGGCCAATTCAACACCGGTCACCAACGGCGAATATGTTGTGGCCCTCTTCGGATCGGAAGGCATGATCTGCTATGACTTCAACGGCAGGGAGCAGTGGCGTAAAGACCTCGGGGTGCTGGATGCAGGCTGGTTTTTCAATGAGGAGACACAGTGGGGGCATGCCAGTTCTCCGGTGATCTGCGGGAGTTTGGTCATTGTTCAGTGCGACCGTTCCAAAGATTCATTTATTGCCGCCTATGACCTTAAGACCGGGAATGAAGTGTGGAAAACCAGGCGGGATGAGATCTCATCGTGGGGTACACCGGTACTGTTCCAGGGCAAAATGCGCGAAGAACTGGTAACCAATGCATCCCGGTTCATCCGTGCCTATAACCCCGGAACCGGGGAAGAGTTGTGGCGGTTATCCCCCAATTCGGAAATAACAGTCGGAACACCCGTATTCAATGACAGCCTGATATTTGTCACAGCCGGTTATCCCCCGGTTTACCCCGTCTACGCCATCAAACCGGGTGGCAGCGGCGATATTTCGATCCCCGACAGCACCGATACGGGAGAATTCATAAAATGGCGCAAAAAACGGGGAGGAACCTACATGCCTACGCCGCTTGCATACCAGGGATACCTTTACACGCTGGCCAACCAGGGGTTGCTGATCTGCTACGATGCAGCCACCGGTGTGATCAAATACAAGGAGACGATCAGGGGCGGAGGCGCATTTTCCGCTTCCCCGGTAGCAGCCGACGGAAAAATTTATTGTACCAGCGAAGAAAACGGGGTGTTTGTCATCCGGTCAGGGCCCGAATATGAACTGATCACGGTGAATCCCGTGGGAGAAATATGCATGTCGACTCCTGCCATCACGGATGGCCTGGTTCTCATCAGGGGGCAGCACCACCTGTTCTGCATCGGCCTGGCAAAATTGCGTCATTAATTTCCTCAACATTTCATGCACGGAATATATCCGGCTGGATGGAACGCCTGGCGCCCGCGGTTGGGGTTTCGTCCACCCATTTCTGCCATTCATCGACTTTTATTTTATCATATACCTGTTCTGATATATTTTTGCCACCTCTTGTTAAAACAATAACAATCGATAAAACATCAGTTCATGAAACCCAAACTGCTTTTTTTTGGTCTCTTGTTTTTATGTTACCCATGGATAACAACCGGGCAGGTAATCAGCCTGAAGGAGTGCCTGAAAATGTCGGTGGCCAACAGCCCGCGTCTTAAAATTTCGGCACTCGAACAAACCCGCTTACAGTATGGCTACAAGGAGACCATGGGCGGAGGGCTGCCCCATGTGAACTTCTCAGGATCATGGGATGATTACCTGCACCTGCCCACATCATTGATTCCGGGTATCATTTTTGACCGGCCGGGCGAGATGATCCCGGTGCAATTCGGAACCAACTTCAACCTCTCGGGAAGCCTCGATGCCAGCCAGATGCTCTACAACCAGGCATGGCTTGTTGCCCTAAAACAGGCGCAGCAACTGATGCAGCAAAACGATCTTGCAACCGAAAGAACCGAGATAGAGGTGGTGTATGATGTTGCACAATCCTATTACCTTACGCAGATCACCATGCAGCAGATCAGGAATATGCGTTCGAATATCGAAAAAATAGAGAAGGCCGAAAAGATCGCCCGGAGCCAGTGGGAAAACGGGCTGATCAAAAAGGTGGACCTGGACCGCATCGTGGTGCAGAAACTCAACATGGTCACCGACATTGAACGCCTCCAGGTGCTCTACCAGCAGGAACTCGCCATGCAGAAGTATTTCATGGGAATCAAGCAGGAACAGGAAATTTCGCTGGACGATTCTGTCTCCACCTCTGCCATTGCCCCCGGGCCCGAAGGCGACCTGAACAAACACATTGACATCATGATGATTGAAAAACAAAAAGAGCTGGTCAACACCAACATCAGGATGGCCCAGTCGGGGTACTACCCAAACCTTACGCTTATCGGCAGTTTCAATTATACCAACCAAAGTAACGCCATGTACCTGCTTGGCAAACCAACCGACTGGTTCAATACGAGCCTCGTGGGGTTCCGGCTTTCGGTGCCGGTTTTCAACGGGATGCAGCGCCATTACCAGGTTAGCCAGACACGGGTCGAACTGGAAAAACTCAAAGTTAACGAAGATGACACCAGGAAACTCATCCGCATCAACTCTGAAGATGCAGCCAGGAAACTGCTCAACAGCATAGAAGCCGAAAAACGACAACGCGAAAACATGGGCCTGGCCGAAAGGGTTTACACTATTTCACAGGAACAATATCAGAAAGGAGTTATCCCGTTGACCGACCTGCTTACAGCCGAAACGGCCCTGAGCGATGCCCAGTCAAACCATACATATGCCCTGGTACAAATGAAAATATCAGAACTGAACTACCTGAAAGCCAACGGAAGGCTCCTGGAAATCATTGAATAAGGGGAAAATTTTCCCGCAGATTTCCGCAGAAAAAAAACGCAGATTTATGCAGAATACGTATTAATTATTAATTTGTTGCAACATGAAAAGAATACTCACCATCACCCTTCTTATCCTTCTTTTTGCAGGGGGGTGCACTGTGATTTTACTTCTGAACAAGAAGAAGATCGAAGAAAAATCGAAACTGGAAGGAAATCTTGAGACGATTCCTGTATATGTCATGGCAGTCAAAAAGGCAAGCCTTGGAGGTGATTTTGAAGTCAACGGCTCATTCATGGCGATTCATGAACTTACACTGATGTCGGAAGGCCAGGGGAAGGTGATCGACCTGCCTGTGAACACCGGCGATTTTGTGCAATCGGGGCAGGTGATTGCCAGGCTGGACGACGAGTTGGTCCGCAGCCAGCTTGAACTTGCAAATGCCTCACTCGACAAGGCCCGTGCCGACCTTAAAAAGTACGAAGGGCTGCTGAAGGCCGATGCCATTTCGGGCCAGCAGGTGGAGGATGTAAAGCTGGCTCTCAAGAAGGCTGAAACTGACGTAACGACCCTTAAAAAACAACTCGATTTCGCCACCATTAAAGCACCCATCCAGGGAACCATCACCAGCAGGGCCATTGAAAAAGGATCCCTGCTGATGCCCGGATCGCCGGTTGTTGACATCGTTGACGTGAGCCGGTTGAAATTCATTGCCAATGTAGCCGAATCAGAAGCTGTCCAGATCCTCAAAGGGCAGAAGATCCAGATCACCTCGTCGCTGCATCCCGGGAAAAAGTACACAGGCACCGTGGTCTCCGTTGGTGTAAAGGCCGATGATGCACGGCGGTTCCCGGTTGAGGTAGAAATGGCGAACGACGCCTCCAATCCGGTGAAAGCGGGAATGTTCGGCACTGCCGCTTTTGGTGCGGGATCCCCGCGTGAAACACTGCTGATCCCAAGAAATTCAATTGTGGGCAGCATCAAAACACCCAAGGTGTACCTGGTGGAGAACAACAAATCTGTTCTGCGCGATATCCGGATCGGATCGGCAAACGACCGTGAGGTTGAAGTACTGGACGGATTGAAGGAGGGAGAGGTCCTGGTCATTTCGGGCCAGATAAACCTTGACAACAACGTTGCTGTAAGGATTGTCAACAACAAATAACCGCACCTGGCCATGAACATTACAGAACTTGCCATCAAGCGCCCCACGCTCATCGTTGTGATCTTTGCCGTGATGACCTTTCTTGGCGTCATCAGCTATTTTTCACTGAACTACGAACTGTTTCCAAAATATTCGCAGCCGGTACTCGTCATTGTAACGCCTTATCCCGGAGCCTCGCCCTCGGAGGTGGAGAATTCAGTGACCAAGAAAGTTGAAGACGCCATCTCCTCCCTCGAGAATATTGACAACATTCAAAGCACATCCTCGGAAGGGAACTCGGTTGTGGTGATCATATTTAAAACTTCAGCCGACATGGACAAGGCGCTTGAAAATGCCACACGCAAGGTGTCCAATATCGAGTACCTGCTTCCGAAAGATGTGCGTAAACCGATCATCAGCAACTTCAGCATGGATGATATCCCCATCATGCGGCTGGGGATAACCTCGAAGATCCCGGCCACGGAGCTATACGACCTGGTGAAAAACAAGATAAAACCAATGCTCTCGACCGTGAATGGCATTTCTCAGGTCGATATCCTGGGCGGCGAAGAGCGGGAAATCCGCATCAACGTTGACAACGAAAAGCTTAAATCGCACCAGCTGTCAATCCTGCAGGTAACGCAGGCCATCCAGTCGGCAAACATGGAATTCCCGACCGGGAAGATCAAGGATCAGAGCCAGGAGGTCATCATCCGGCTTTCGGGCAAATTCATCGCCCTCGACGATTTGAAGAACCTGGTGATCAGCAATGGCACAAACGGCAGCCCGGTACGCCTCGAGGATATTGCCGAGGTGCAGGATGCAAAAAAAGAGACCACCAGCATCAACCGCTTCAACGGGCAAAATTCACTGGGCGTGCTCATTTACAAGCAACCCGACGGAAATGAAGTTGAGATCTCCAAAAAAGTACATGAAGCAATCGCCCATATTGAAGAAGTATACAAACCCCAGCAGGTCAAATTTGCAGTTGCCAACGATACCTCCGAATTCACGCTGATTTCGGCCAATGCGGTGATGAAGGACCTGCTGCTGGCCATCTGCCTGGTGGCACTGGTCATGCTTGTATTCCTGCACAGCCTGCGCAATTCATTTATCGTGATGGTGGCCATCCCTGCATCGCTGATCTCAACCTTTACGGCCATGTACATGCTCGACTTTTCGCTCAACATCATATCACTGATTGCCATGTCGCTGGTTATCGGCATCCTGGTGGATGACTCGATCGTGGTGCTGGAAAACATTTACCGTCACATGGAGATGGGCAAGGACCGCCGCAAGGCTTCGCTCGACGGGCGCAACGAAATCAACTACACCGCCCTCTCCATCACCATGGTGGATGTGGTGGTGTTTTTACCCATTGCCGTGATCTCCAGCATGATTTCAGGGCTGTTGCGCCAGTTTACCCTGGTTGTTGTCTTTTCAACATTGCTGAGTCTTTTTGTTTCGTTTACCATTACACCGCTGCTCGCCTCCAGGATGGCAAAACACACCACATTCAGGAAAGGCAGCCTTATGGATCGCATCATTTCGGGTTTTGAGCGGGGCCTTACCGCTTTTACCGAAGGCTATTCCAGCGTGATCGCCTGGTCGCTGCACCATAAAATTATTGTCATCGCAGGCGTGACAGTCCTGTTCTTCGCCTCTTTGTCGCTTGTGTTCGGAGGTTTCATCGGGAGTGAATTTGTAAGCCTGGGCGACCGGGGCGAGATCATTATCCAGGTGGAATTGCCCAAGAATGCAAGCATCGAACAAACAAACCAGTTTACCCTGCAGGCGGAAAAACACCTGCTGAAACAACCGGAGGTTGTGAGTGTCTTCACCTCTGTGGGCAGTTCAACCAGTTTTTTTGAAGCCGGCGGAAGTGCCTATAAGTCAGAGATCCATGTGAAGATGGTCGAGAAGGAAAAGAGGGAGATCACCTCCGAAATTTTTGCCATCAACATGAAGAAGGAGCTGATGAACCTGATGCCCGGGACCAAGGTACGATCAACGATTGTGTCACTGATGGGGACTTCTGACATGGATCCCATCCAGGTGGTCATGAGCGGGCCAAATATCGACACCCTCACCCTCTGGTCGGAGAAAGTGATGATCGGGATGAAGAGGGTTCCCGGCACCTATGAAGTGAAGCTTTCCGTTGAAGCCGGGAACCCGGAGGTGGATGTCAGGATTGATAAAGATAAAATGGCAGCCCTTGGTCTTTCAACAGCCACGATCGGGATGACGTTGCAGAACGCCTTCAGCGGCAACACCGATGCCAAGTACAGGGATGGCGACAACGAATATGACATCAACGTGGTGATGGACCAGTTCAACCGAAAGAGTATCAGCGACATATCAGGATTGTCATTTGTGAACGACAAGGGACAGAGCATCCGGCTGAACCAGTTTGCTGTGATTCGTCCCTCAAGCGGCACCACTGTGTTGCAGCGATACAACCGCGTCCCTTCCGTAACGGTCCAATGCCAGGTGATCGGGCGGCCGGTAGGCTCAGTCGGCGAGGATGTGATGAAAGCCGTGAACGCAATGAAACTGCCCAAAGAGATCGTGATCATTCCCGAGGGCGACATGAAATACCAGGCAGAGGCGTTCGGAAGCATGGGCGTTGCTTTCCTGGCTTCGATCCTGTTTGTTTACCTGATCATGGTTGCGTTATACGACTCTTACATCTATCCGTTCGTGGTGATCTTCTCGATCCCGCTGGCCATCATCGGCGCCTTGCTGGCCCTGGGATTGACCATGCAGTCGCTTACCATCTTCTCCATCCTTGGCATGATCATGCTGGTGGGGCTGGTCGGGAAGAACGCGATCCTGCTCGTCGACTTCACCAACCAGTCAAAGGCCGGCGGGCATTCCACGTTTGATGCCCTTATCCTGGCAGGTAAAGTGCGCATGCGCCCTATCCTCATGACAACTTTTTCGATGATATTCGGAATGCTGCCCATTGCCCTGGCTTCCGGGGCAGGGTCGGAATGGAAGAACGGGATGGCGTGGGCACTCATTGGCGGACTCACGAGTTCCCTTTTCCTTACCCTCATTGTTGTGCCTGTGGTTTATTTTATCGTAGACAAGCTGAAGGAAAAAGCAAACAGGATAACCGGTCATACGGTTTAACCTGCCGTATAATCATTCCTGCCTGCCGTTTGCTCATTCCGTGAATATAATGTATTTTTAGCATTGCATTTTTGTTCCTGTGAAATATACATTATTTTCAGATGAAACAATACACGGCAATTATTGTCGACGATGAGCGGAATGTCAGGGAGGCCCTGGAACAACTGCTTGCAGAGCATTGCCCTTCGGTTGGCCTGTGCGGGATGGCGGCTTCCGCCGAAGAGGGACGGGCGCTGTTAAAAACCCATCATGTCGATTTTATCTTTCTCGACATCAGGATGCCAAAGGAGGATGGTTTTGCTTTCTTACGATCCATCGAAGCGGAAAATTACGGGGTGATCTTTACCACAGCCTACGAAGAGTATGCGCTGAATGCGCTGAAAGCCAACGCAATCGACTACCTGCTCAAGCCAATCAACCACCTTGAATTGTGTGAGGCGGTGAGCAAGGCGATCCAGTACCATGAACTCCGGCATACACGCTCGGAAATCCTCGCCATCTACAGGGAATCCCTGAACAACCTGCCTGAACAGGTGCACCAGGAAAAACCAAAAATCGAAAAAATTACGGTCGCCGAACAATTTGGGTTCAGGATGGTCATTGTCGACGAAATCATGTACCTGCAGGCCGACAGCAACTATACGATCATCCATTTGTCGGGGCTGAACAAGATCGTTGCCACCAGGACACTGAGCGATTTTGAAAAATTGCTCGACCATCCGGCATTTTTCCGGATCCACAAGTCAACGATCATCAACATGAATTTCCTGCGTGCCTATTCAAGTTACGAAGGAAATTTTGCCGAATTGAATGACGGGACGCAATTAAGCATTTCGAGGCGAAAGCTGAACGAATTCAGGGAGGCAGTTAAACTATTCTCAAAATCACTCGATTGAGGTGAGTAAATGTTGTTTCTTTTTGGCTGTCATCCTGTTTTCGGCAAACCTCACTTTGCCTGCTCAAAATCCTTATATCCAGCACTATACTACCCAGGACGGGCTTCCTTCCAATACGGTGTATTATGTGTTCCAGGACAGCAGGAAATTCCTATGGTTTGCTACGGATGCGGGTGTTTCAAGATACGACGGCACTTCATTTACCAACTACCGGAAGAAGGACGGGCTTGCCAGCAATGATGTGATCCGCATCAAGGAGGATTCGTATGGCAGGATCTGGTTTTTTCATTACAGCGGGTTACTCAGTTTTATTGTCCGGAACAAAATTTACAGCGAAACAAACACGCCCTACCTGAAATCCCTGGAAGGCAAAGAGTTCTATTTTGACTTCATACAGGACGAAGATTCAACCATCTATTTTTACAACCGGTATTCTGAGATCATCGCGCTCGACAGGCACAATAATGTCACCCGGTACAATATCCGCGACAAACTGATGCATACACATGCAGTATTGCGGGAACGCCATCCCTTATTTTATTTACGCCGGATAACAAAGTCGCTGTCGGGTGATTTTTTATTCTGGACGGGCAATGCATTGTTCAAACAAAAGACTTTTACGGGCATAACCCGGTTTGTATCTGCCATCGCTGCTACCTATACGGTGTTTCCTGTGGGAAAGAACACTTACCTGGTCGACTCCTATACCTCTAAACTTTACAAGTACAGGGATGAGTGCCTGGTCGATTCCTTAATCATTCCTTTCTATACCGAAAATTTTTTAAAATCCGTTCTGAAGGATGACGGTGAACGGATATGGGTCGCAGACTATTTCCAGGGTGTTTACTGCATGGACCATGATACCGTGATCCATCGTTTTGACATACAAAAACCGCAGTCGATGCTCCGGGATCATGAGAGCAATATCTGGATCGGATCAGTGAACGACGGGGTATATAAAATCAGTCCGTACCTGCTCAGCCACCGTCATTATTCCAGCAGGTTTTTTGGAGAGAAAGGCATTGTCGGGATGTGCCGGGAAGGATCGGGTGGTGTCTGGCTATCCAACGGAAACAAAGTCAGCCTGCTGAAGAACAACGAATTCTATGCACTCAATTTTGGCAACCGCGTTGATTACATCAACTTCCTTTTCCAGGTGAAAACCGGTTCACTGATCATCGGAGAAAAGGGAGTTGCCATGTACAACATTGAGGGTGCAAAGGCCGATAACATCACAAAAACGGTGAATTACAGATTGTCGGAAAAGATGAGCCTGGTCCTGAAAGCCATGGCAATGCAAAAAAAAGGGAAGGAGATCAGTGCTTTTGTTGGAAGTTCTTTACAGTATTCCGACCAGGATCACCTGTTCAGGGAGAAAAAGGAGATCAACCTTGGAATGCGGATCTATTCCATCTTTTATGACGTAAATGATGACCTCATTGTGAACAGCCTGAAAATGCTCGTTTTTGGTGAGAACAAACTAGTGCCCTGCAGGGCTCTGGCCCGGTTCGACAATAAGATCATCACGAACCACCTCAATATTGGGGATAAAGCTGAAATTTACAACATCGAAGGCGATACGCTTTATGTGAATATACGCAAGGTATTCTACAACCTGTCGGAGGCATTCGGGGCTCCGGTAGACCTGCAGGTGAGAAATATCACATACGATGAACCCACACTCTATTTGTCGACATCGCGAAATGTATACCGGTGCGACAATCCCCTTGAGGTGATCTCCGGCCGAAAGATACGGTTCAAGCTCCTGGATATAAATTTCAGGAATATTCATGAAATCCTTGTCAACCACGATTCCCTTTACATTGCATCGGACGACGGGCTGACGATCATACCGGAAACATTGATCGGCAGGATGGTGACCCAGGTTCCGAATCCTTACATCAGGTCGGTATTAGTCAACGATGCCGAAGAGGATCCCGGCGACCAGGGAGTGACCATCAGGGGGAGCACAAAAATCGCGTTCTCCTGCGGATGCATCAACTATTCCTCGGCCCCTGTGGTTTTTGCCTACAAGCTTGAGGGGCTGGATACCGCCTGGACGACGGGCACTTCCGGGAATGTGATCTACCAGCGTTTGCTCAGCGGGAACTATACCTTTAAACTGAAAGTGCGGAAATCGACCTCTGAATGGAGCGGTGTGATTGAGTACCCGTTCCAGATCAAGGCATCCTTCTGGCGGCATCCCATGTTTTTTGCTTCGCTGGTCATCGTGGTCCTGCTTGGGATAACCCTGCTGATTATACGCAGGAAGAACATTCAGATGCGGCACAGGGAGCTGGATCACCACCTGGTCACACTGGAATTGAAGTCGCTCCAGTCGATGATGAATCCGCATTTTATTTTCAACACCCTCGGATCCATTCAAAACTTCCTGCTCAAGAACAAGACCGGCGAGGCGGGGCTCTATCTCTCCCAGTTTGCCCGTCTGATCAGGCAAAACATGAATGCCCTCAATGAATCAATGATCAACCTTGACGAGGAGTTCGACCGGCTGTCGAATTACCTCGACCTCGAGCGTTTGCGCATGGAAAACAAGTTCACCTACAAGATCGATATAGACAACAGTTTTGACCCTGAAGAGATCATGATTCCCGCCATGATCATCCAGCCATTCGTGGAAAATTCGATCTGGCATGGCATTTCGGCACTCGACGACAAGGGATTTATCAGCATCCTGTTTTCCCTGCTGGATGAGCATTCATTGAAGGTTGTCATCACCGACAACGGCATAGGGATTAAAAAGGCACAGGCCTTACAGACCAAAAGCGAAAAACATCTGAAACTCGGCATGGAGATGACGCTGAAGCGGCTTGAACTCCTGGGCCGGAAGTACGCGGTCAAAACCCGCGTTGACCTCTCGGAGGCCTTTCCGGGCGAACCAAACCCGGGGACCAGGGTGGTGGTGGTTATTCCGTTTTCATATGTTGACAATATTTAACCAAATCACACCTGCAATTCCCCCTGGAATCCATGTCTGAAATCCGGGGAATAACTTAAGATTCATTTACATCCGTTAATGGGATATTTAGCCCCCATCCGTATATAAATTCCTTTACCTGCCCCTTTTCAACCGTTCAATCAATCAAAGATTCCGTTTGCTCATCGGACCGGCATTTTGACATCTATTATCCTAATATTGTCATTAAATTAATCAAACTCCGTGGATTATGAAAAGAAATACATATTTCTTCAGTTTTACATTGATCCTGTTGTCCGTCACATTCCGGCTTTCGGCGCAGCTGGCCGTCAGCACAAACGGCAGCGCTCCCGATGCTTCGGCTATGCTGGATGTGATTTCAAGGGACAAGGGCTTCCTGATCCCGCGCATGACGAAGCAACAGATCCAGGCCATCGTTAACCCGGCCGATGGACTCCTGGTGTTTTGTATGAGCAACAAAAAATTCTATGCTTTCAGGTCGGGGAGTAATGTCTGGCGGGAAATATCTTATGGTTCCTCCATGATCACCCAGTCTTGTTATTGCGGCTATGAGTTCACCGACCAGCGGGACGGAAAAAAATACCGTACTGTAATGGCCAGGAACCAATGCTGGATGGCTGAAAACCTTAACCTGGGACATCCAAAAGACGGCAACGTGGAGCAACGGAACGATACGGTACTCGAAAAACACTGCTATGGCAACTTTGAAGAAAATTGCAATGGTTTCGGCGGTCTGTATCAATGGCATGAGATGATGCAATACGTTAAAACGCCGGGTGTCCAGGGAATTTGCCCGGCGGGATGGCATCTTCCTGCAGATGCCGAATGGACCACGCTGATTTCCGGGCTTGGGGGAGGAGGCGAGGCCGGCGGGAAAATGAAATTGACAGATTTGTGGAAGGCTCCCAACACCGGCGCTACCAATTCAAGCGGTTTTAACGCAATGCCCGGAGGGTTCCGGGATACGAACGGATTTGACAAACTCACCGAAAACACATACTTCTGGTCGTCGACAGAAAATGGAGATTCGGCTGCCTTTGCCCGTGAACTGGGATACAACACGGGCGCTGTGAACCGGATCGCGCTCCAGAAGCGGAACAGTATCTCGGTACGTTGCGTGGCGAACAACCAAATGAAAAAGTGAGCCGATGATCCCAACGATAAATCAACCGGGAAATCCATTCCTGAATTTCCCGCAAAACCAGGTCCATCACAAGCGCAATAAAATCTTTCGGTCATGAAAAAAATATCTCTTTGTATCAATTTTACCGGGATGCTGATGTTCTGGCTGCTTCAGCTTTCCGCCCAGGTCATTATTACTACCGATACCCTCCCGGCAGATAATTCTGCAATGCTGGAGGTCAGGTCGGCAAAAAAAGGCCTGCTGATCCCCCGGATGACGGTGGAACAGATGCAAGCCATTGGCAACCCGGCCAAT
The DNA here is from genome assembly GCA_026391835.1 of Bacteroidota bacterium. Taxonomy (GTDB): domain Bacteria; phylum Bacteroidota; class Bacteroidia; order Bacteroidales; family FEN-979; genus CAIVAT01. The sequence continues at coordinate 85,179 of JAPLDF010000043.1, read as the reverse complement.
GGACTCCTGCTATACTGCATCACCGATAAAAAATTCTACGCATACATCGCTGCCGAACATGCCTGGAGGGACCTGGTATATGGTCCCGATTCAATTATCCTGATCTCCTGTCCAGGCTTACCGGTCGTTTCGCATGGCGGAAAAAACTATGGCACGGTCCTGATCGGCCCCCAATGCTGGCTCAGGGAGAACCTTGACATCGGAACACGAATTAATGGAAACGGAAGCCAGGCAAACAACGGCATGGTTGAAAAATACTGTTACGACAACGTTGAATCAAATTGTGATGTTTATGGCGGGTTGTACCAGTGGGCGGAGGCAGTCCAGTACCTGAACGGCGCCTCCAATACCACCTCGTGGAACCCGGTTCCTGCAGGACATGTACAGGGGATATGCCCTTCAGGCTGGCATTTGCCGTCGGATGCAGAATGGACGGTGTTGACCACATTCCTTGGGGGTGAACCTGTTGCGGGAGGCAAAATGAAAGAAACTGGGTTCTCCCACTGGGCCTCCCCGAACACCGGGGCTGACAATTCATCCGGGTTCACGGGGCTACCCGGGGGCGGCCGCTATGGCATCGTGAACTTCTATTTCGGGAATCTCACCACCTATGCGGATTTCTGGTCCAGGTCAGAGGTGTCAGCCACTATGGTATTGACCCGCGGACTGAACTATAACTCCGGTAGCTTAGGCCATGTTAACAACACGAAAACAGTAGGTTACTTTGTCAGGTGCCTTAAGGATTAAGTCATTCACTGTTTATGTTTTATTCGGTTCAGAGGATTCAAAATGATTTCCAAAATGTCTCCGGTCATGAAAAGAAAAATATTAACAATCAGTTTCATTGCACTCATGCTGGTCAGGTGGTACCAGGTTCCTGCCCAGGTAGTCATCACCAACGACAGCACCGCCGCTGACAGTTCGGCCATGCTCGATGTGAAATCCACCGACAGGGGTGTGATGGTCCCGCGGTTAACAATGGAACAGATCCAGGCCATACCCGATCCGGCAGTCGGACTGGTGGTATTTTGCACCACCGATGACCAGTTTTATACATATACCGGCAGCGATTCGGTTGCAGGTAAACCACCTCCGCTCGGTGGCACATGGCAACTGACAGGAGAGATAATAATCACCTTCCCTGATATTTGTTTTTGCCTGCCTTATTATATTCTTGGGGGGCCACCATTCACTGACACCCATAGTTGCTGTCCGTCTGATCCGCCTTTTACGTTGGATCCCCAGAAAAGTATTGTCTCATGTCCATCATTCCCAGAGTACTCCTGGTCGGGTGAGGTTACCATACCATGGTCAACTTCCTATACAACAGTATTTGTAGATCCTTCAACGTTGACCTGCGGCAGATACACGTATTTCTGGCAGGCCAGGGTAGGGACAACCATCCAGTGCACCCAGGAATTCAATGTATATGTATACCCGGATTGCCTCTCCATTGAAAACTTCAACACACAAACCACCCTGGGTTGTGGTGGCAGCATTCCTATAACTTATTGTGAACTTCAGGAAGGAGAGTTGTCCACCGGATGTGCCGCCAAATTTAAAACAGAATGGGTTTACAGCGATGATGGTGGTCCGGCACAGCATTGGTGTCCTCCTGTGCCTCCGGCCCCAAATCCTCCTCCTCCGTCAAATTGCAACGGGAATCCGGTCAACACAAGAGAACTTCATCTGGGGTCCAAAATATGTGCCTTCAATTCAGACTGTTTCGTTCACAGGATCTATACTGCCACGCTTGCACCGCCTCCCGACTGGCCACCATGGCCGGCCAGCTGCCCGCACCAGAATATTTTAACTATCCCGGCAAATATTTATTATCCGACAGTGGAAGGCAATATAATCATATCCTCCACCCCGGCTCCCAGCCATCCTTATACTGTCAGTGGAAGCACCTATAAGATTTGCAGCGATAAGGACGGGAATGGCACACCTGATTATCCTGTTACCTTCGACCTTGACTTAATTGGATTTATGGGACATCTTGTTTCCTGGAATCCGCCAGGTTCATTTTCTCCCCACTACAGCAACATTCAAATAAACCAGGATCCAAACAACCTGACAAGGACATTTGTTTACGCAGCAACTGTACAGAACGGCCCGGGTCCGTGCGATTCCAAAACAGCAAGGATTACGATTATCGTGGAAGATCCATTTGTTCCGGTGATCAGTTCCACAAAAGAATGGGTTTGCCCGAACACGACAGATGCTGAAATCAAGATTGACAATGCCGATCACCTGCCCGCCAATGCAACCATTCAATGGTACTACCAGATAAACTGCACAGGAACCTGGTACTTTTATAAAGGGTATTATATAAATGGCCCAAGCAATGGCAGTAAACAGAACACCAACCTGATTGGAGATCAGAATCCCTTTTACAGGCCAGCTGGCATTACAACGACTCCTCCCCCTGCAAATCCGGTTACCTCAACTTTGTCTAAAAGTTTATGCTGGAAGGCAGAGATAACCCCCTCCCCATCTTCGGCATGTTGGACGACAACCAGCTCAACGGACTACCCAACCCTTTCACATGGAAGAATCAATCTTGTCGAGAAGCCTCTTGGGGTCACTCTCTGGGTGACGCCAACAACCCCGCAATGTTGCGGGGAAACATACCACCTAAATGTTTGGGTATGGGGAACACCCACAAATCCATTATATTTCGACTGGTATCTCGATGGGCAGTTCCTGGTGACAACCACTGTCGCCACCCTCGATGTGACTGCCCCCGGGGATTATTTCGTAAGAGTTTATAACAAGGATCCCAACATGAACCATTGTGATTATACCCAGTCGGCAACCGTCCACATCACCTGCTGTTCTGTCGATATAAATATAATCGCCGATTGCTGTTCCGATGGTGTGACTCCCATGAACCTGGTCGCCTCAGCTACTTCGAACTGTGGCAATGCCATCGCAAGCTATTCATGGACCGGTCCGTGTTTCTTTACTTCAAATTCGGCCACAGCCGTACTCAATCCGCCGCCAATTTATCCGCCGGATACCTGGAGTTATACGGTAACCGTCACAGATTCGCAGGGATGCCACAACTCAAAAACAGTCTCCATCCTGGCATGCCCGTAACAAGAGATGAATTTTAACCATGCTCAAACAATTTGCCATGAAAAAAATACAATCTGCCTTGATTTTCCTGGTTTTGGCTCCCTGTCTCCTCTGCATTTCCGGCGGGGCAACGGCACAGGAAAACACGAAAAGTGTCGACTGTCAAAACTCCACGCTGAGTGTTACCCGGGGTGTTGACCAGGACGGGTGCTACTATGATGTGCTGGTGCATCTGCATTACAGCACGGCAGGCACTGATCCACGAGCCTGTCCGCATGGCATCCGGGTATCTTTTGAACATGCCTATATCAGGACAGTGTCCCAACCCCTCCCTGCTGTCTGGTTTAACAGTGCCGCCCAATCGCCAAAGGACATCCCGGAAAATCCCCTCTCCCTGCAGGAAATTTGCTGGAGCAGGAGGTGTGATTATATATATCCGAATGCAATTGTTCCAGCTGATTATGATCATATCCTCCAACCTTGTCCCATTGCTACCTATACGGTGAGGATCTATGTTCAACCCTTTTTTACCACCTTTTATAACACCGTTGTTCACCTGAAAATCGTGCAGGGATATGGGTGGCTCCAAGGTATGGACCCCGGGTGCAACATCTTTGATTGCCTGGCAGATTTCACTTTCCCCAATCCGCCGAGTCCATATAGCATTATATGTCTTAATCCTCCACCTTGTGACCTGTGTACCCCGCCTCCGCCGAAAAGCCAGGTCCTTGAAGTAATACCCACACCTCCGGCCGGATCGGCGGTGGAATGGTATGTAAGTAAATACCCTTGTCCTGCATTTCCGGGAACAGGATGGACGCTGGTGTCGCCGGTGGGACAAAGTTTAGCCAACAGCGTAACCTATGCATCCCCCGTCCTGACTGAGTCAAAATGTTATATTGCTGTGATTACGGAAGGATGTAACAGTTACACAAGTTCCACAAAACCAGTCTTTGTCTGCAATCCGAATGGCGGCCTGGGTATTGCCGCCAACCCGTCGCTGGACAACCAGCATGCCTGCACGGGCTGGAGCGGTTCGCTGAGCCTCACCGGGCTGAATGTAACCTGTCCGACCACCTACACCTGGAAAAGAAAAGGGGGCACGTTCGGATCCGGGTGGAATACGGTACCATCGTCCTCCGGAAAAACCACCATCCAAACCGGGTCGTTGACATTTGTTACCGATCCGCTGGATCCGGACGCATGCTCTACAGTATATTCTTTCAGTGCCACCATCACCTCAATCAACAATGCCTGTCCGGCGGTTACAAGACAGATTGATATCTATATCGATAAACCTTTGATGAACCCATGGGGAAGGATTACAGCATCTCAGGATTTAAAGGGAATACCGGGAATCGGGACAACCATCATGCCGGTATTTTGCGACTGCGGGTACACCAGTCTGTCGTATCATGAGGTATGTGCCAAGGTGCAAAAATGGCAAAAGAGTATAAGTACCGATCCTTGCGGGCTGGGGCTTACCTGGGGGCCATGGACCGACATAGACGGGGCCAGTACACAGGATAACACCTCCTATTTCACCAATATGCTGCACAGGACGACAAAATACAGGGTGGAGGTAAAAAACTTTGCATGTCCTGCGGTTTATTCAAACGAAATGACCGTTAAAATCATCCCGACCATATCGGTGACGATTTCGTCAAACCCGCCCTGCCCGAACCTCTGCTATGGCCCTGTTCTCCTGACAGCCAGCGTGAACTGCCCGGGTGCATATACTTCAATAAATTACAGCTGGCATCTGAATGGAATGCCTTTATTGACTGCAACGAACAGCACCTATGCCCCGACCGTTGCCGGTAATTATTTTGTAGCAGTTACGGGTCTCCCCTGCGGAACAACACAGTCCAACACGATCACCGTTTGCGGGGCTCCCACGGTTACCCTGGAAGGCCCCTGCGGATTATGCCCGGGCCAGACGGTGCTGCTGCATCCTGAGGTGAACGGATGCTGCCTTTCCCCCCCGTTTGACTACATGTGGAACAATTTATCTACCACCGAAAACATTGTTGTAGGGCCGGGATATTATTCAGTCACTGTTAAAGTTGGAAATTGCTACGTTACGGCATCCATCACCATTGAAGATTGCCCTTCGGCTCATTTTGTCTGCGGCCATCCGATCGTGGATTGCCGGGATGGCGTCAGAAATGTCTACCAGACTATTCAGATCGGGACCCAATGCTGGATGCAGCAGAACATGAACATCGGGTCGCCCATGATCAATGGCAGTGATGAACAAACCGACAACCAAATCTTTGAAAAGTACTGTTATGGCAATTCTCTCAGCAACTGCAACACCTACGGGGGCCTCTATCAATGGGGGGAAGCAGTACAATATGAAACTGTGCCATTAATTGTACAGGGGATCTGCCCAACCGGCTGGCATTTGCCGACAGATGCGGAATGGTGCACCTTGATCACATTCGTCACAACATCTGGTGCAAACTGCAATGCGATCGGCACAGAAAGCACAACTGCAGGCGGAAGATTGAAAGAAACTGGAACAATACACTGGGGATTCCCGAATACCGGCGCCACCGATTATTATGGTTTTACAGGGTTGCCCGGGGGCTATCGTGCAAACAATGTAGACTTCTTCGACCTTCATGAATTGAGCTACTTCTGGTCATCATCAGAATACACATCCGGTTACGCCTGGGGCAGGTACCTTACCCGCACATCCGCTGATGATCTAAGAAGCAACTCCGATAAACATTATGGCTTTTCGGTACGTTGTGTGAAAGATTAATATACTCTTAATCAGGTAGCCAGATACAGAATACGGTAGTTTTCCTTTCAGATTGCGGTATAGTTATTCATCTCATGAAAAAATGCACCATGAAAAAAAAATACATTTTACCGATACTTGCTTCTGCACTATTGTTGATTCCAGGGTCATTGGCTTGTCAGGCACCTGGCTTTAGACTCACGCTTAAACCTGGTAACCAGATCATACATTCGCCCATGTTGCCAAACACCCTGCTTTACGGGCAACTCGGGGCACCCTCCAATGAAAGCGGCATTGCATCGCAGGATTTTCCTGATGGTCCAGAATACAACTGCCAGGCTGCAGATGATTTCATTGTCCCGGCCGGCACCCTGTGGACCATTGATGAAATATTTTGTGCCGGGGGTTATTATCCGGGAGTAGGAGTTGCCCAGGTAGCCCATCTTTACATTTATGCCAATGATCCTGTGCTCAACATTCCTTTTGTTCAGGTGGTTGCCTACCTCAATCATGCAGTGACCTCCACCACCGGTGGCGATCTGACATTTTCACTCACTGCCGACCCGGTCATCCTGGCTGCAGGGCATTACTGGATCTCCATCCAACCTTACATGAATGGGGACCTGTATGGTCAGTGGTTCTGGCATAAACAGGAGTCGCCTACGATTTTATCCGAATACCAGTGGAGAAATCCCGGCGGCGGATTTGGCATCCCGGCCGCACTGAACTGGGTGCCCGGAGCGTTCGTTCTTGGAGGGACCGATCAAAACCTGACATTTGGCCTTTATGGAACGGCATGCACACCCTTGCTCCTGGTGGGTTCTGTCGGTGCCAGCCAAACGGTTTGCAACGGCAGCATTCCTGCACAACTCACCGGGACTCCTCCCCTCAATGGAACATCCCCGGTTTACCAGTGGCAGCTTTCAACGGATAACGTAACCTTTACAAACATTCCCGGAGCCACCAACCCGGTTTATCAGCCTGATGTGACGTATGGAACCACCTGGTACCGGCAGATGCAAAACGCCGCGGGAACCTGCGGCGGACCAATGCCTACCAATACGGTAACCATTACCGGGAGCCCGTTGCTGATTCCAAACGCCTATGTAAACAATTCAACCTGCAACGGAAGCAACAACGGAACCATTTCACTGACAGTCAGCGGAGGCACTGCTCCATATACCTACCTGTGGAGCAATGGCAGCACCATGCAAAACATTTCACAGTTAAGTCCTGGAGCCTATTCTGTTACGATAACAGATGCATACGGTTGTTTCGCTACGGATTCGTGGACTGTTACAGAACCACCGCCAATATTGGTATCATATTCCATAACCCGGGACTGTTCTGTCGGCTCGATCCATTTAAACGTATCGGGAGGAACGATGCCTTATTCTTATCTGTGGGATTACAACGGTATGACAACAAAAGACCTCGCTGACGTGCCTGCAGGGACCTATACTGTGATCGTGACCGATGCCAATGGTTGCATTGAAACCATTACCATTACGCTCACCACCTGGGAGTGTGATTTTGGCGACCTGCCCGACGGTTATTATACAAACAGACAAAATGATGGCGCCCGGAGCAAAATTTTACTCGATCCCGGCAACACGATCAGGCTCGGCGTTTATGCCGATATGGAACCAAACGGGCAGCCGGGCCCTTCTGCCGACAATGATGACCAGACCGGCCAGGCTGATGAAGATGGCGTTCACTGCATCGTGGTTCTGCCTTTCCCGGGACCTACTTCACTTAGCTTTGACATATTAAACACCTCGCAAGCAACTGCCTATCTGCAGGGCTGGATTGATTTTAACAAGGATGGAATTTTCAGCGACCTTGCCGATGAACATATTATTGACAACCACCCATTTCCACCCGGCACCTCCGTCAATTATCCTGTAACTGTTTACAACCCCCATACTGATCCAACTGGTCCGTATGCCGCCCGTTTCCGCCTGAGTGACCAATACGGAACAGGCTCCAAAACGACGGATCCACTCCTGGTACCATCCGGAGAAGTTGAAGACTATTATCTCCCCGGCCTTCCACCTGTTGTTCTTCTCCCATACGATTACGGCGATGCTCCGGCTCCCTATCCTGCTGTGTATCCCAACGGGGCAAGACATGTTGTCGATCCCCTTTCGCCCTTGCACCTGGGAAACCTGATTGATGAAGAAACGAATGGCCAGCCTGAAGCCAATGCGTTGGGCGATGATCAGCACGGCCTCGCAGATGAAGATGGTGTTGCATTGCATGCATTCATCAACGGATCGTATCAAACCAACCGGATCTTTAAGGGAGAAAGCTACCACGTAACTGTTTCCGTCTTTAACAACACAGGGGCCAATGCGTATCTCCAGGGATGGATAGATTACGACCAAAACAATGTGTGGGATCCGAACGAACAAATCGTTTACGATGTTGCATTCGGGTCATTGGGATTCCTGCAATCGGTATCCCTTGCGTATTCTCCGACGGTACCTGCCTGGGCGGGTGCCGGTGTCACATTTGCCCGGTTCAGGTTAAGCGATCAGCCTGGGGTTGGGCCTGATCAGCCAGCGGGCAACACCATACCGAAAGGTGAAGTGGAGGATTACCTGGTTACCATTCTTGATGAGTGCCACCTGGATACACTATTGATAAACACCGGGATAGACCGCGATGATTTTAACAATGTCATGAATCCGGGAAACCGGGACGGATTTTGGAATGTAACGAGGACCCCCGACAATATTCCCCCTGTTCCATATGATACGTATGTCATCAACCGCAATTCCGGCTGGTCGAATGCATTCACGGAAAGTGCCTGGCTTGGGCGAAAAACAAACTCGAATGCGGGAGATCTTGCAGGCGATTACATATACGAATTTCCATTTTGCATGGGCGATAATACACAGGCGGCGCTAAGCCTCAGGATGCTGGTTGACAATTCCGCGAAAGTATTTTTGAATGATGTCCTGATCCTTGAAACTATTCCTTCCTGCGGAGATTACGGGTTCACCTGTAACCCGATTCCCGAAGTGTCGGTCACCGGGCCCTTTTACCTGATGGTCAATGTTCTGAAAGTGGTTGTTCACAATAATGGTGATCCGTCAGGATTTATAATGGAAGGGATGATCACAAGTACGAATCATGCCATCGGGTATTATCCGCAATGTTGTCTGGCAAAGTGGGTGCCAAATGGAAACATTGCCAGTGGCCAGTCGGTTTGTTACGATTTCTTCGACAACATCGTGGTTGCAGGCAGCGGAGGTACCTTCACGGTCCAGGATGGCGGAAGTGCCACCTTCATTGCCGGCCGGAGCATCTCCTTCATGCCGGGGACAACGGTTCAAACCGGTGGATTCCTCCAGGGTTACATCGCCACTTCGGGTGAATATTGCAATTCATTCAAAAGTGTCGATTTTGAAGCTGCCCGGGATACCTTGAACAGCAACTCCCCCATGTCCCTCTCAAATGACGGATTCTTTACTATTTACCCGAATCCCACCACGGGTGGATTTTCACTGGAACTCAAAGGATTTGACAAAACTGCAGAACTCAGCGTCATGATGTACAATATGCTTGGCGAGCCGGTGTTTTCGGCAGATCTGACAGGCCGGTTGAAATATGATTTATCAATTGCCGGAAAGCCGGACGGCGTCTATTTCATCCGTGTGGTCTCCGGGAAACATGCCGGAACCGGGAAGATCATCAAGCAATAACGACAGGGAAGTCAGCCCCCGGCATAACAATCCAGGCAAATGAAAATATAAACTCTTTACTGCTTTAAACCCAAAAAGATGAAAACTCTCTGCATGAATCCGGTCATCAAGCAATGGCTGAAGGGCCTTTCGGCCATAGCGTTTGTGGTCGCTTTTTCAACCATAGCAAAATCCCAGAATGCTTCGCCCAACCCTGTGTGTTACGGCGAGCCCATCTACCTGTTTTGCAATTTATCGGGGTGCGCCGTTCCGTCGGCATCTTTCTCCTGGTCAAATTTCACTGGCTCCTGGACTTCAACGTTACAAGATCCTGTGATTCCTCCCTCCGGCATTGGTTATGCCACTGACTTTTTTTACCTGCAGGTATCATTTTCGCCGCCTCCGGGAGGGTTTTCCGGAGGGAGGATAAAGGTGACAATTTTGCCTGAAATCGTAATCACCGGCACGACAACTCCGGTGAGTTGTTCCCCGGGTAATGACGGATGCATTTATACTTCAACTACGGGAGGATCTCCTCCCTTTAATTATAACTGGAGCAACGGGCCTACCACCAAAGATATCTGCAACCTGGGCTGCGGGATATATACGGTAACGGTCACCGATTTCAAGAGCTGCAAGGCAGTCAAGAGTTTTGAAGTTTCGACTGGCCTGGTTCTTACAGGTACGATTCACAAAGCCTCCTGTTCGCCCGGGAACGACGCCTGGATAGACGTTACCGTGTCGGGTGGATGTTCTCCCCTATCATACACATGGAGCAATGGCTCGACAACCCAGGATATTTCAGGCATTCCCTGCGGATGGACCTACTATGTTACGGTATATGATGCGGCAGGATGTTTCAAAAGCGCATCCTTTACCTACGAAGATGTTATCCTGAACGCGGTGGTTACCGATGCCGCTCCCGGCTGCAACAACGGGAGCATCGACCTTACTGTTTCGTGCGGAACTCCCCCGTTTACATACCAATGGATGAAGGTGGGATCAGCCTTTTCGGCATTTACTGAAGATATTTATGGTCTGAGTCCCGGATGGTATTGTGTAACGGTTATTGATTTTCACAGCATCAGCAGGATCTGCTGCTGGGCGGTAGGTGGTAAAAAATCAACCTGCCAGTCGAATTACCTGCAGGACCTGACAGTTCCCGGTGGCACAAATACCTGCTATTCGGCGATCCAGGACATTGTTGTGGCCGGAAATGGTACAACCTTCCTTGTTCAATCCGGCGGCAGCGCAACGATGGTTGCCGGGCACAAGGTAAGTTACCTGCCCGGGACAATGGTCTATCCGGGAGGAACCATGCATGGTTATATTACCACCAATGGTCAATATTGTAACAACAAAAACACTGGCGGGGATATAGGTTCTGAAGAAACAATTTCCGATTCCATCCCAAAAGCTGACGGCACTGAAAATCGGGATTTTAGAATCTATCCCAACCCGACGACAGGAACTTTTATCCTTGAATTAACGGATGTCCGGGTTCCTTCAAAAGTGAACGTGGAAATCTATTCCATCCGGGATGAAAAAATTGCAACTTCTGAATTGAAGGGCGTAAAAAAGCAGGAGTTCTCCCTGTCGGACAAACCAACCGGGATCTACTTCATCCGCGTGGTTTCAGGGAATTTCGCAGGTACAGGGAAAATCGTCAAACAATAAGTGACAATATCAACTAACAATTAAAGCCATGAAAACAATTTATGCAGTGCTTTTCTTTTTGAGTTATTCCCTGGGGGTATATTGTCAGAGTTTTCCGCCACCTGTCAACAGGACCGCCCAGTCTACCCCGCAGGTAGATGAAAACGGATTCCTTTTAAAGAAACAGGCCAGTGTCACCAGCGAATATACCGGGGTTACGTTCACCTATACGATCTTTTACACCATACCCTCTACCGCAAAGCCGGGAGCGGTCATTACGATAACCGATGAAATTTTCCCCCCGCTTGTGGTGGAACCGACGAACAATCCCAACATCACGATCGGTCCGCATGCAGCAGGTGCGCCGACACCCGTAACCTATGTTGTGCCCGCCCCCGATCCGGGAAAGCCAAAAGCCGGGGATTTCCAGATCAATGTGCATTTTCCTGCCGGGACCACCTGCAACGGTGAATTTGTCGACAATCATGCACGCATGACAACCGTTCCGAATACCGGCCCGGGTGTTATAACATCAGGCCTGGGGCTTTGGACGCCTTGTTTAATGGTAACGGCAGTTGCGGCAGATAATTCAAACGTCAGCCCGTTTTCCACTGATCCTTTTATCCTCGATAAGACGGCGGTGTTGCCTTCCACAACATCCGGCAGCAATGTTTTATACCATGCCGCGCTTGACGGCGTCGTAAAATATCACCTGACCATTTCAAAACCATCACCCTACCAGGGTACGGGTTATGGCCAGCAAAATTTAACCAATGTAATCATTACGGATAATTTCCCTGCAGGGGCTGTTTTAAACTTCGCCTCCGTGAAAGTTTCTGCAAGTACAGGGTGGTATACATCGCCAGTTGTAACATTTATGCAGATTGGCAACTCAATTGAGTTTAAAGTCACCAATTTTTTGGATGCGGCCTCATCCACCCCGATGCTTCAATTCAGCTATGAGATCTATTATCCCCAAAGTATATTCCAAATTGGGGATTATGTTGGAGGCCTTGCAAGGTTTTCGGCAACTACCTGCAACACACCCCTGGTAAACTACTATTTCACCGAGGTCATTATTGGAGCGGCACAGGCATGTGGTCAGCCCTCCAAGTCTGTTTCCATCACAAACAGGGTGCCCGGATGCCCCGGCCTGTACCGGTTATCGGTTACCAATAACGGCAATGTAAAATTGCCCGATTGCAATATAACCGATAACATTCCAAACGAAGTTGATGTTTCCAGGATTGTATTTAACACAGCGCTTCCACCCAATGTATCTCTTGAATTAAGAACGAATCTTACCCAGCAAACCATTCCTGCAAGTCCTCCTGCAGGTTATACCTGGAACAATACCGGTGGGCACATTTCAATCGTCGAAGTATGGATACGCAATATCCTCGGATACGGCATCGATCCGGGGGATGCTTTCAACTTTGATATCTATTTTACTGTTGCGCCTGGTGTTCCTCCACTTACCAATGTGGACAACACCATGACTGCTTCATTTCCCGGTTCACCGATCCCACCCATAACCACCCCCACGGTAAGGTTCGTTACGGAAAATTTCCAGCCCAAGATCTGCGCGGATAAAATGGTGTGCAACAAGCTCCTGTCCTATAAATACGGCGATATCGTAAGATACCGGCTAAGGATCCAAAATATCGGCAGCCAGACGCTTTCCGGCGCTGATATCGTTGACATTCTCAACGACAACCTCCTCTACCTGGGGAATGAAAAGTATTATTCGTCAACCGATGGAAACATCCCTTGCGGAGTCAGTGGAACAAATAATGGGATTCCCCTTAATGCCACACCGTGGTATGTCCTTTCAACCAGCCATTACCTGCAACGCCTGGATTGGCAGATCCCTCCGATTGCACCTGAATGTGATAAGGCTAATTTTTACTATGGCTGTTACGTTACCGGTGTTCCCTATTATTTCATTGAGTTTGATGTCCTGGTTAAACAAAACGCCCTCGCCGGCAGTGTGTCAAATTTCTTTACTGTCCAGGGCGGTACACTCCCGGTCCCCAAAACATCAAACGTTGACTTCATTACCGTAAACAGCGTTGGCGGCCTGCTGGCGGAAAAATTCATCAGCCTCGACGGGAAGCATTGGAGTAAAAACGAAGTCGTTACCCCGGGTAGTGTGGTCAACTACAGGCTCTGGTACAAAAACACCGCCAATTACCCGGTTAACGACGTTCTGCTCATTGACCTTCTTCCGATGGATTTCAACGCAGCAACTGACAGGATGATCCTCGACAGGCCACTCGACAGGGGCAGCCAGTTTGACATTTCCTACTCCCGCTTAGTGAACACAGCGCCTGAAATAAGGGTTAACGGATCACTCATTGCACCAACCCCTACTGTCAAGTTGAACAGTACATTTAATATTTGTCTTCCTGAAATGGGATATTCGCCATGGGGTTGCAAACCTGCCAATCCAACCTGGTCAACCTTGCCGCTGGGAGGTAAAAATGTAATGTTTGAATTTGGCACCAACTTTCCTTTCAACGCCGATAATCAATTAAAACCGGGAGACATCCTAACCTGTGATTACAAAGTGCAGGTCCCCCTGACATCATCGGGGAAACATGCCTGCAACAGTTTCGTTGTAAAATCAACCGGGTACTATTATACGGGGGCGGTCGGAAACCTTCAGATTGTTTATCCATTGCCGGTTGAATCAAATACAGCCTGTTTGACCTCTTCAAATTTGTCTATCATCCGGGGATATAAATTCAATGACCTGGATGGCGACGGCACCTGGGACGACGGTGAACCCGGCCTGCCCGACTGGACAATCAACCTGAATGGAGCCACGCAACTGTCATGTGTCACCGGGCCCGATGGCTATTTTGAATTCAACGACCTCCCTTCCGGATTTTATTCGCTCAATGAAACTCCCCAGTACGGATGGGAACAAACAATACCAATCGCACCACCATATATTTTTTACTATTTTTCACCGGGAACCGCAACTACGATTTCGGTAAATATCGGCAACCATTTTGATACAAGCTGCCTGGGTCATGTTGATCCAGACTGTCACCCACCCTATGTCTGGCCTCCGGACAATATGAACAACTGGTGGTCCATGGACTTCGTATCGAATAATTCAACAGATGATATTGAAGGAAGTTATAACAATGTCGGTATCCTGAGCCCTTCCACCCCACAACTCGTCACCGGGAAAGTGCAATCAGCAATGAAGTTTGACAATCCTGCTGAATATGTTGAAGTTGCAGATCAGGCACAGGTTAACATCGGGCCAGGAGGAGCAAATCTCGGGGATTTCACCTTCGATGCCTGGATTTTTTATCCACAGAGCAACGGCAATGGAACAGCCACCATCCTCGATAAACTTGAGGGTAATTACGGATATCGCTTTTACGTAAAGGATGGTTTATTGCATCTGACAATCGGCGACGGAACTGTTCATGATTATTATACCAATGATTTTTCATTGCCTTTGAACGAGTGGTCCTTTGTAGCCGTGACCGTCGACAGGGACCGGAACGACAACTATGGCGTTTCGTTTTTCAAAAATTATGTTTATGTGGCCGGAGTAATACCCGGTTCCCCGGGAGGGAATCCAACAAACCAAATGGGAGATCTTATCAATACAAAATCGCTGATTATCGGGGGAACGACTATTGCCAATGGCGGGGTAAAACTGGATGAGATAGAAACTTTTACACGTGTGTTAACACCCTGGAATTTGTCCGGTATTTGTGAGGCTGGGTCTTATGGCAAATGCAAAACACTGGGACATAAAACCATGTCAGACATGGCCATAACAGGCTCCGCACAACCCCTGCAATGTCATGGAATACCAACCGGGACAATCCAGGTACAGGTTACCGGGGGAACACTCCCATATGCCTACAATTGGAGCAATTGTCAAACAACATTCATGATCGATTCACTGTATGCAAACACTTATACAGTAACCGTAACTGATGCTGCCAATTCAAGGGCAACCGCTTCATTTGTGGTTGGCGAACCACCAGCCATGGTGCTCTCAGGCACCGTCATTAATGCAACTTGTCCGGGGTTATCCAACGGGTCGATCGGGTTATCAGTGGCGGGCGGAACCATACCCTATGCTTTCCTCTGGAGCAACGGAGCTGCAACGCAGAGTATTTCAGGATTGCAGGCCGGGAGTTACGCTGTTACCATCTCGGATGCCAACGCCTGTACAGCCCATATTACACCCATCGCAATCGACCAACCTCCTGCCATGGCTATTGTTTTCAACACCACAAACATTCCCTGCAACGGAGCAAATACAGGGAAGATCAACAATACAGTTACCGGGGGAACCCCTCCCTATGCCTATGCTTGGAACAATGGCGCAATTACGCAAAGTATTTCAGGATTAATTGCCGCAGTTTACACAGTAACTGTTACAGATGCCAATGGATGCGCCAAATCCCAAAGCCAGTCTGTCATCGTCGATCCACTGACGGGGACTGTTGCTCCCTTCAGCGAAGGCTTCGAATTACCGGCTTTCCCGCCCGCCTGCTGGACCAACACCGTAATCTCAGGACCCTATTTATGGGCCCGTACCACCGATGCCAGCGGGAATGGACTTGGAACAGCATCGGCCCTCGCCGATTTCTTTGACCAGCCAAACGGAACCTATGAACTGAAAACCCTGCCCATTGATATCAGCGGCCTTGCCATGCCGGTTGTCAGGTTCAACTACGCCTATGCAACCTATGTATCCGAAATAGACGAGCTGGACATAAGTTACTCTGCAGATAATGGTGCAACGTGGCACATCCTGCTGAACATGCCCGGAGGAACCAATGGCATACTCAACACCGGGGGTGCCAGCTTTGATCCCTTTGTTCCGGCATCTTCGCAATGGGGCACGCAAACCATCCCGCTGCCGGCAGGCACCAACATGATAAAATTCACTGCTATCGCCGCCTATGGAAACAACCTCTACCTCGACAACATCACGGTAATGGACAACTCACCCTTTGCGATCCAGCTGATCAATGCCTCAAATGCATTGTGTTTTGGAACAGCTACCGGGTTTATTGACATTTCGGTTTCCGGGGGAACGCAACCATATTCCTATCTGTGGAGCAATGGTGCAGTTACCCAGGATATCGGGGGCTTAATGGCAGGAATATATTCGGTGACGGTTACTGATGCAACCAGCGCCACCATTTCCGGGAACTGGATGATTGCCGAACCTGCAATGCTTGGAGTTTCCGGTGTGGTTACGGATGCGTCCTGTTTTGGGAAACATGACGGAAGAATAGACATATCCGTCACCGGGGGTACACTGGGTTATTCATATCTGTGGAGTACCCCCCCCGGGCTGCAAACACAAAATATTGATCACCTGTTTTCTGCTTCCTATACCGTGACGGTCACCGATGCAAACGGATGCACCACGACCGGCAACTGGGTGGTTGGCGAACCTGACGAAATTTCATGGGTGGGCTCCGTTAAACAAATATCCTGTCATGGGAAATGTGATGGCACCATTGCGACACTGCTGACTTCGGGAGGAACCTCACCATATTCTTATATGTGGAATACCATGCAGCAAGTTCCTAACATCACCGATTTATGCCCGGGAACCTATTGCCTCACGATCACCGATGCCAACCTCTGTGAGGCCGTATTTTGCACAACAATCACCGAACCTGATGAAATTTCACTTACAGCATCTGTTAACCCAGTCCTTTGTGCCGGCGGCTCAAGTGGATGCATCGACCTCTCTGTTTCAGGCGGCACTACGCCTTACCAGTATGCATGGGATAATATGAAGCACACAGAAGATATTTGCAATCTTACCACCGGTACCTACTGCGTCACCGTTACAGATGCGCACTCCTGCACGAAAACAGACTGCTGGACGGTTCCGGAACCGGTCGCACTTGCCGTGACCGGCATGGTAACGGATGCATCGTGCTTTGGAGAACAGGACGGAAGAATCGATATCACCGTAACCGGGGGCACAACTGCCTATTCATACCTTTGGAGCAATCCTCCCGGGCTGCAAACACAAAATATCAGCCACCTGGTTTCTGATTCCTATACGGTGACTGTTACCGATGCATATGGATGCACCACAACAGGCAACTGGGTGGTTGGGGAACCTGCCGAACTTTCATATGTGGGTTCCGTTAAACAGATTTCATGTCATGGGAAATGTGATGGCACAATTACTATGTTGATGACCATTGGAGGAACCTCGCCATATTCCTATACCTGGAATACCACGCAGCAAACGCCTAGCCTCTCCGGTTTATGCCCCGGAATCTATAACCTCACGGTAACCGATGCGCATTTATGTGAGGCCAGATTTTCCGCGAGAATCACCGAACCCAGTGAAATATCACTTTCAGCATCGGTTTCTCCCGTCCTTTGTGCCGGCGGCTCCAGCGGTTGCATCAACCTCTCGGTCGCGGGTGGAACTTCGCCATACCAGTATGTATGGGATAATTCGAAACATACAGAGGACATATGCAATCTCACCACTGGTACCTATTGCGTCACGGTTACCGATGCGCACTCCTGCACGAAAACAGACTGCTGGACGGTTCCTGAACCTGTGGCACTTGCTGTTACCGGCATGGTGACAAATGCATCATGTCATGGATACAGCAACGGGAGGATCGACATCACCGTGACCGGTGGAACTACCGCATATTCCTATTTATGGAGCAAACCTGCCATGACGCAAAATATCAACAGCCTCCATTCGGGTCCTTATACGGTGACAGTGACCGATGCACACTTTTGCACGGTGACGGCAAGTTGGATGGTTGGCGAACCCGCCGAAATTTCATGGGTGGGCTCCGTTAAACAAATATCCTGTCATGGGAAATGTGACGGCACCATTATGACATTGATGACTTCGGGAGGAACCTCACCATATTCTTATATGTGGAATACCACGCAGCAAGTTCCGAACATCAGAGATTTATGCCCTGGAACCTATTGCCTCACGATCACCGATGCCAACCTCTGTGAGGCCGTATTCTGCACGACAATCACCGAACCCAGTGAAATATCACTGTCAGCATCGGTTTCTCCCGTCCTTTGCGCCGGCGGCTCCAGTGGATGCATCGATCTCTCTGTTTCGGGTGGCACAACACCTTACCTGTATGTATGGGATAATTCGAAGCATACCCAGGACATATGCAATCTCACCACAGGTACCTATTGCGTCACCGTAACCGATGCGCACTCCTGCACGAAAACAGACTGCTGGACGGTTCCTGAACCTGTCGTACTTATCGTGACCGGCATGGTAACGAATGCATCATGTTTTGGGTACAGCGACGGAAGGATCGACATCACCGTGACTGGCGGAACTACTGCATATTCGTATTTATGGAGCAAACCTGCCAACACGCAAAACATCAGCGGCCTTCACTACGGCGTTTATACGGTGACAGTGACCGATGCCAACAACTGCAAGGCGACGGCCAGCTGGATGGTTGGTCAGCCCGATGACATCGTGCTCATGGCAAGTTTTATCAATATCCTCTGCCCGGGCGGCCAGGACGGGTGCATTGACCTCTCCGTTTTCGGGGGGACTTCACCTTACGACTATTCCTGGAATACGACTGCGCCTACGCAGGATATTTGCCAGCTGGCAGAAGGCACCTATTGTGTGACAGTAACGGATGCAAATGGCTGCACCAAAGCAGGCTGCTGGTCTCTTACTGATCCGGAGGACCTTGTTGTGACCGGTGTTGTGACAAACCCGGACTGTTATTTAAATTCCAACGGGCTGATCGACATTACGGTAACCGGCGGAACTCAAACATATTCATACGAGTGGAGCGATCCTCCGGGCTGGCTGATCCCTGATTTGTGCTGCCTGTCTCCGGGTGCCTACACAGTGACCGTTACCGACTATAGCGGATGCGTGACAACCGGCAGCTGGATGGTTGATGATCCTGACCCGATATCATGGGTAGGGTCCGTTACAAATGTAACCTGCAACGGGAAATGCGATGGAAAAATAAAGACAATAAGCACCACCGGGGGAACCCCGCAATACACCTACAACTGGGGCAACGGGCCTCAAACTGCCGACATATCAGATTTATGCGCCGGGACCTATTGCGTCACGATCACTGATGCCCATCTCTGTGAGGCTGTCTTTTGCATGACAGTGGGTGAACCCGCAGCATTGGTCCTGTCGGCATTTACTACCCCGGAATCATGCGCAGGGGCTGCAGACGGAAAAATCGACCTCACGGTTGGCGGCGGCGTCTTCAACTATTCATATCAATGGGACGATCCTCCCAGGTCGCAAACAAAGAACATCATGAACCTGGTTGCCAGGACTTATTGTGTTACCGTAACCGATTTCAACTCCTGTACTGCAACCGGTTGCTGGACTGTCATGCAAAATAAATCGGTTTGTTCGAACCTGAACCTGCAGAATGAAATTGTACTGGATACCCGGTGCTACAGCGCGCTCCAGACGATATTTGTCGCAGGTCCGCCACCCGGTTACCCCACGACCTTTATCGTTGCCAACGGGGGCCATGCAACCATGATCGCAGGGCAGAATATCATTTATTATGTAGGCACGAAAGTCCTTCCCGGCGGTTATATGAAAGGCAAAATCACCCTGGATGGAACCTATTGCGGCAGCAAGGCCATCTCAATTGTAACAAATCCCGAAGGGGAAGCTGAAAGCCCGCCGGCTGCCGGAAAATCGTTCTTTACGATCTATCCAAACCCCACTACCGGAGGCTTTTCGCTGGAACTGACCGGAACGGATGAAACGGCTGAACTCCGACTTGAAATTTATGGCATGCATGGTGAACGGGTGCAATCGGCCACACTGAACGGGCAACGGAAATATGATCTGTCACTTGCCGGGAAACCGGTTGGCGTCTATTTCATCCGTGTTGTGACAGGAAACCTTGCAGGGTCAGGGAAGATCATCAAGCAATAATGACGGGGACAGATTGGAGTAATGAATGATCAACCCGTTCACAGTGTCTGTAGATCCATAACATCTTTCACATGAAAAATTTTGCTCCGGATTCCGCAATGAGACAATGGCACCTGGCGGTTGCAATCATCCTGCTCATGCCGGGTTTATCAATCGATACAACCGCTCAAACTGCATTCCCCAACCCTGTTTGCTATGGGGAACCAATCCATTTTCTGTGTGATTTTGCCGAGGGTTGCGACAACCAGTTCGCCACCTTCCTGTGGGAAAATTCAGACAAAAGCTGGACTTCAACCCTGCGCGACCCGGTGATCTATCCGAAAGATGTCAAAGGTTACAAAACAGACATATTCCACCTCACTGTCCATTATTCCCCTCCCCCGGGAGGTTTCCAGGAAGGGTGGGTCTCTGTGGTTGTATATCCGAAAGTATGCTGCCCCGAATTCTTTTTGAAAGATGCTGTCGAAATTTGCGCACCCTTCGAGGCCTGCTGCCCCGCAAACGGAAGCATAAACTGCGACGCAATAACAGCATGTAAAGG
Source organism: Bacteroidota bacterium (assembly GCA_026391835.1). Lineage (GTDB taxonomy): Bacteria > Bacteroidota > Bacteroidia > Bacteroidales > FEN-979 > CAIVAT01. The sequence continues at coordinate 64,507 of JAPLDF010000043.1, read as the reverse complement.
GACACCGCATACCTATACCGTATATCCCGATATACCGGGATATACGTATACCTGGACAATTACCGGGGGAACACCGGCCGTTTTCACCGGGAACCCGGTTACCGTAATATGGGGATCGGATCCTTCCGGGTTTATCAAAGTCGATGCAAGCGGTATGGCTGATGGCGGATGCTGCAAACAGACGATCCTTCAGAAAATCTGCCTGATCGACGGCCCTGAGGCGGATTTTTCGGTCGATCCCTATCCCACGGTATGTCTCAATACTCCCGTACATTTTACAAATAAATCAAAGGGAGGAAGCACCTGGCTTTGGGAGTTCGGCGATGGCACGACCTCAACCCTCGCAAATCCTCCCGATCACAAATACGCTTTACCCGGAACATATACGATAACCTTTACTGCATCCGATACCGACCCCATCGGGGCATCCTCCTCACAATATACTAACTGCGACTGTTCCGATAAAGTATCAAAAACATTGGTTGTAACCCCGGATGCGGGGCCCGGCATAACCAGTTACTGCTGCTTTGGGGACCCCTGCCAGTATGGGACGATTTGCCCGGGTTACTATTCAACATTTTGCACGTCGGTGGTTTGTACACCCTATAACTGGACCGCTTATGGCGGAACGATCGTCTCCGGAGTCAACACAAATTGTATCAAGGTAAAATGGGATCAAAACAATCCGCACATACCGACCAGGGTAACCCTCTCCACGCCCGGGTGCCCCACCGCACCCTGCCCCGGCAATACCACCATGTATGTACCGGTAATGTATCCCGACCTTGCCATGGATGGCCCGGCCATATTATGTGCCGGGTCATCGGGCAGTTTTTCCCTGCCAACGATGCCCGGCACAAATTACACCTGGTCTGTAACAGGTGGTTTCTATTCTTTTAACCTGGCAGACAGGAATGTACCCACTGTAAACATTACTTTTTATTCCCCGGGAACGTATACGGTCACATGCAGTTACAACAACCCCCTTGCGGGATGCCCCCCCGGGATAAGCACCACCACGGTAAGTGTACTGCCGGTGTTCTCCATTTCTTACCTGGACGAGAAGGTTTGCGAGGGGACACCCGCGTCATACAGTACCAATGGACCTGCAACATGGACGATTACCCCTTCAGGGGCCTCAATCAGCGGGTCGCCGGGAAACACAATAAACGTTTCCTGGAATTTACCGGGAATATATACCATTACGGCAACACCCCTGGTACCGTCTGATTTCTGCAATGCAAACGCCACGAAAGTGGTCCAGGTCATTGCCCGGCCGGTTCTCGGCAGTATTACCGGTCCCACCGATGTTTGCCCTGACAAGGGTTACCTTTACAGCATCATTTCTGACACCGATGGCGCCTTGTTTAACTGGACGTTCTCCGGGGGCCCCACCAACATCCTGGGGCAGTTTGGCCCGGACCAGGATTCAGCGATATTCCAGTTTGCGGGAACTTCGCCATGGACCATAAGCGTGTACCAGGAAATGGAGATAAATCCCGGCGTTCCATGCAATTCAGCAACACAGACACTTCTGGTAAACGCATATGGGACGCCGGTCATCTCAGGCCCGTCACCGGTATGTATCGATGATCTCCCCAACATGTATACTGCAAGCGGCCCGACACCGCCCGGCGGGTTTGAATGGACGATCACGCCGCCGGAACAGGGAACCATCGAATCCGGACAAGGATTAAACTCGGTGAATATCCGCTGGAATTCCACGACAAATCCTGCGGCAACACTTAAAGTGACAACCTGCGGCGGCAGTGATACATACACGGTTGTAGTCAACGGCCCGCCACCAGTAACGGTGACTTTCGACAAGACACCCGTTTTTTGTCATTTGGCCAACGAAACGCTTACCCTTTCAACTGCATCGGCGGCTGACTCTTATGAATGGCACCAGATTGATCCTGCCGGCAATGACATAATACTTCCAGGAAATAGTGCAGCCGAACCAATCAATATAAATAATCTATATTTAGGTACTTATAAATATTATGTCAGGATAGTGCTCGACGGCTGTGATGCCACCTCAAATTTTGTAGAGGTTGTTATTGAAGATTGCCAGGGAGGCATTGGAAGTTGTCATTGCAATGGAATTCCATGTCCGACTGTGGCTTATTTCAGGGCATATCCGATATGTAACCGTATCCTGCTAAAAGAAAAATCCGAAGTTTTCTATGGTGCCAGTATTACCAGTTACCTATGGACGGTTACCCCGCCGGGTCACGAAACGTTTGATTATTCAACCCCATACAGTCCCCGTGAACCGGGTTTGACCGTTGATGCCTCCGGAACATACACCGTAACACTTGAAGTTTTCTCTGCTACGTGTTCTACGACGCATTCAGAAACAGTAATTGTAGACTTGCCCCTCTCCGACTTCACCTATTCAACACCTGTGTGCGAAAACACGCCGACCTCTTTCCAGGCAAATCAAAACAGCCCCTTTTATCAATTTTACTGGAAGTTTGGTGATGGCAGCAAATCATTCACGGCAAATACCGAACATGCATTTACCCCGGCAAGCACCTATGACATTTCACTAATTACTTATGATCTGAAGGGTTGTATTTCCCCGATTACCACAAAGCAAATCGTGGTCAATCCTTCGCCCCCCTGCACGATAACAGTTTCGAATACCGCATTCTGTCCCGGGAAATCCGTTATTTTTTCAGGTTGTTCAGGGATGGACACCTACCAGTGGTATAGAGATGGAAGCAGTATTTCCGGGGCAAACGGGCAAGATTATACTGCATCCGTACCGGGCGAATACTGGCTCGAAGGTTCGTACATTTCAGGTGGGATCAGCTGCACCAGCACTTCAAACCATATCTATATTTATAAGATAACTCCTCCTGTGGCAAAAATTGAAATTGTTGGCGACGACCATTTTTGCGTCCTGCCATCCGGCCATGTTATTGTGAAGTTGAGGTGCAAGCCCGATATAACTTCGTATACCTATAACTGGAGCAGCGACGCAACTGCCACATTTCCTCCCTGGAACAACAGTTACCAGGCGGTTCAAATCGATGTGGATGTTACCTTGCCTGCTGTACTCCCTGTAACTTACAACTTTATCGTCACTGTTACCGATATAGATTCCTGGTGTGAAGCGAGGGATACCATTTGCATCACATTTTACCGGAAGCCGGTCGTTACGGTGCCGCTCCTGTATACCTGCGAAGGTCCGGCTTTTCCCCTGGCCTCCTCTCCATCCCCTGCGGGCAGCTATTACTACCAGTGGAGCAACGGTGCAACAACGCCGGATATAACCGCAATGGCACCAGGTTTTTACAGTTTGACCATCACCGATAAGGAATCGGGTTGCATGGCTTCAGCTGATGCCGGCTTTATCTATCCTAAACCTGATTTAAGCTTGTTCCCGCTCGGCTGCTACCCCATTTGCAACAATACCCCGATACAACTTTATGTACCATTGCCTCTAAACGAGCTGCCGCCCGGCGACATATACCCAAATGCCTATCCCTATATTGCCTGGTATGACAATTCACTGCCGTTTGCAAGCGGCCATCAAGTTTCATATTCCACGAACGTTACCGGCCTCCACCAGGTTTCGGTTAAGGTATACAACAATTTCGGCTGCCAGGATTCCAGGGGAGTGTTGTGCCTCGATTCCAAAGATTGTCTTTTTGATTTTGGCGACGCACCCGACGACCCGTTGCCGGGCAATTACAAGACCAACCTGGCAGGCAACGGGGCACGTCATATCATTGATCTGTCAGTCCACCTGGGCAACAACATAGATCAGGAAACCGACGGGCAACCTACAAAATCTGCCGATGGAGATGACTCGTACGGAATCCCTGATGATGAAGATGGTGTGACAATGCCAGCCTTTATATGGCGCGGGGCCCTGATGCAGATTACTGTAACGGCATCCGTGCCGGGATATCTTGACGCCTGGATAGACTTCGACGGGGATAAAAGCTGGGATGGCCCGGCAGACCATATTTTCACCAACCAGTCGCTCGTCGCAATGCCTGGGCAGAATCTCCTCTATTTCCAGGTACCTTCCAATGCTGTTCTCGGACAGTCGTACGCACGGTTCAGGTTCCGGACCGATAACACACCGGTAAGCTACGAGGGCCTTGTCCTGGATGGCGAAGTCGAGGATTATGCTATGGAAATTATCTACTGTCCCAGTTCCCCCGCCGGATTTATACCAGGGACTATTGCCCCCAGCCAGGTCATCGAAGCCGGGACAATTCCCGCCATGCTCACCGGGTCAGAACCAACCGGGGGAACCGGGCCATATGATTACCAATGGCAGGTTTCAACTACATCCGGCGAATTCACCGACATCGCCGGCGCAACAAACCTGTACTACGCACCAGGGGCATTGATATCAGCAACGTATTACCGCTTGTTTCAATCTTCAGCAAACGGATGCGGTTCGGGTTATACCAATGTCGCTACCATCACCATCAATCCGCCATTCTCATCCCAGCTTATTGTGCAAAATATCCTGGTGGCTGATACCCGGTGTTACAATGCGGCACAAACCATCTATGTGGCCGGACCTCCGTCGGCAAGCCCCTCCCTGTTTTATGTGCTCAATGGCGGCCATGTGACCATGATCGCCGGGCAGAACATCATTTATTATACCGGAACCATAGTCGTTTCAGGTGGTTATATGAACGGGTTTATCGCATCCGGCGGCCCCTGGTGCGGCGAAAAATCCGCATCCATTGTCGCGGCACCCGAAGGATCAACTGAGCTTGATCCGGTGCCCGTTAAAGCCCTCTTCATCGTTTATCCGAACCCGACCACGGGCGGATTTTCGCTTGAATTTACAGGTATCGGCGAAACAGAGGAGGTCAGTGTCGAAATGTATGGCATGCATGGAGATCGTGTCTATGCTGCAGCATTGAAAGGAATGAAAAAATATGATTTGTCACTGGCAGGGAAACCGGCAGGCGTTTACTTCATCCGGGTTATTTCGGGGAAAGTTGCCGGAACTGCAAAGATCATCAGGCAATAATTATAAGGAGTACATGATGAAGGGAACTGAGTTTCAGGCTCCCTTCATTTTGAATACGGTTGCATAAAGCTTCATCTGCTTGATCATCGCCGACAACCCGTTGCTTCTCGTCGGCGAGAGGTGTTCCTGCAACCCGACCTGGTCGATGAATTCCATCTTAGCCTGGATAATGTCCCCGGGCGTCTGACCCGAAAGTACCCTGATCAGCAGGCTTACGATACCCTTGGTAATGATGGCATCGCTGTCGCCCCTGAAAATAACCTTCCCGTCCTCCAGGGAGGCGTGAAGCCACACCTTCGACTGGCACCCGGTAATCAGGTACTGATCGGTTTTATACTGGTCCTCAATGACCGGCAGACCTTTCCCCAGTTCAATCAGGTAGTTGTATTTATCAAGCCAGTCGTCGAACATGGCGAATTCGCTGGTGATCTGGGTTTCTGTTTCGGAGATTTGCATGGCGGTGGTTTTGGGTTGGCGAAGATACGGAAAATGGTGAACGGGTAAACAGGTAAACGGGTGAACGGTTGAACAGGTAAACGGGTAAACGGGGGGCGGTTGAACATTATTTTTGAAAATCATTTGACGGCGATGATTGTCCAGGTTTTGATTTTTGTTCAATCGATTTGATAAGTCCGGAAATTTGAGCACTGATTTTCCTGGTTTTCTCTTGAAGATCATAAAATGAATCTTTATCGATATAATTCAGGCGAAATGCCAGGTCTATATGCGTATCCAGTTCCGAAAGGCTTCCTGAGGCAATTCTTAAAAACCGGATAAACTCTTTAGGAGTGCCGCGCGCTGCACCTTCACTGATGTTGGCTGGAATTGAACCAGCAGATCTTCTTATCTGGCTGGATAATCCAAACAATTCACTTTTTGGAAAAACTGAAGTGATCCGGTAAATCATAACCGCGATTTCCATACTTCCCTGCCATGCCGATAATTTTTTATGTGCAAACATTGTTTTTTCAGCTTAATCGGAAAATCAATGAATCGTTTACCCTATGTTAATAACTTATTGTTCACCTGCTCACCCGTTCACCCGTTCACCCGTTCACCCGTTCACCTGTTTACCCGTTCACCTGTTTACCCGTTCACCTGTTTACCCGTTTACCTGTTCACCCGTTTACCTGTTCACCCCAATTGTTAAAATATCATAAAATTTAGTACCATGCATTACATAGTACTAAATAATGTATTATATTTGCCGCATGAACACAGAAAACCCAAATGCCCAGATGCGAAAAGGAGTTCTTGAACTCTGTATCCTTGCGATCATCGCGACACAGGACGCATATGCTTCCGACATCATCATGAAGTTAAAGGAAGCCAGACTCATCGTGGTCGAAGGAACATTATATCCGTTGCTGACAAGATTAAAAAACGAAGGCCTTACAGTGTACCGCTGGGAAGAGTCGAAATCGGGCCCCCCTCGAAAATATCATCAGATTACTGACCTGGGCATGAAGAACCTTGAAGAACTTAAAACCGACTGGCTGGATCTGGTCGAATCGGTCGAGAAAATTATTAAAACCTCATCACCCCGAAACGGGTAATTTCTGAACTCACACTAACAAAATACCCATTATCTACATAAAACATCCATGAAAAAAACATTGACAATCAACCTGGGCGGCATTGTATTCCATATCGACGAAGATGCTTATCTATTGCTGCATCAGTACCTGGAAAACCTGGCAACCTATTTCAAAAAACAGGAAGGATACCGGGATATCCTCAACGACATAGAATCGCGGATCGCCGAAATCCTCACTGAGAAACAGTCCGAAGCAAAGCAGGTGATAACCATTGATGATGTGACCGGGGTAATGGCCATCATGGGACAACCTGTTGAAATCGATGGAGAAGAAAACGCCCCCGGCCAAAATGCGTCTGGTGTGGATAAGGGAGATAAACGCTTCTTCAGGAATCCCGACGAAAAGGTTATTGCCGGCGTTTGTTCCGGGATTGCTGCCTATTTCCACCTTGACCCGGTATGGGTAAGGCTGATCTTTTTGATCTTTATTGCTGCTGGTGGTTCAGGAATCCTGATCTACCTGGTGCTCTGGTTTGTCATCCCTGAAGCACAAACAACCTCCGATAAACTGGAAATGCGAGGCAAAAAAATAAACATTTCAAACATCGAAAAAACGATGCGTGCGGAGGTCTCTGAGCTTTCCGGACGAATCGGTGCCATGGCCGGCAAATCTGCTGAAACAATCAAACGCTCCGGGGCAGGGGCCGCGTCATTTTTCGAAGTAATCATGAAAGGAATTGTTGAAGTCCTGGCATTCACCGGCAAAGTGCTTGTGTTCCTTGCCGGCATCATCCTGGTCCTGGTTGGAATAGCCTTGCTCCTGACCCTGCTGGCTTATACCCTTGGCTGGACCGGTGGCATTTATTCCGACTTTGACCTGACAGTCCTCTCCTTCCCCGCACTTGCCAGGTTTTTGGTCGGATGCAGCATGCCAGTGTTCTACCTGCAGATAATTATCCTGATCGTTCTTGGAATTCCGCTGTTCATGCTCCTGTACAGCGGCATGAGGATGTTGTTCCGGTTCGACCGGATCAGGTACCTCGGCCTCACCATGTTCAACATCTGGGTGGTTGGCGTTTTCTTCCTGGCCTGGTCAGGAGTAAAGATTTACAACCTCTATAAATTCCAGGAGGAAAAACAGATTGAGATCGCCCTTGAAAAACCTGCAGCCGACACCCTGAATATAACGCTGATGGACGATGACCCCGGTCTGAAATATCTCCGGAATGAAAAATATGCCCTCGTGGGCGACCTGAAAACAATCATTACGGAAAAGAAGGAACTCTATGTCGTACCAAAGATCAGGATTGAACAATCGGACGACAGCATCTTTTCTATTTCACAGGTCACCATTGCCCGGGGGAAATCACGGCTTGAGGCACACGAGCATCTTACAGGGCTGCGGTTCCAGTCTGCAACCTCCGGGTCTACCCTGAAAATCAGCCCGTTTGTAAGACTGCCCAGGGGAGAATGCTGGCGCGGGGAGATCGTTGACCTCGTGGTTCGTGTACCCAGGGGAAAATTCATCCATATCGACCCGAGCCTCCGCGACCTGAAACCTTACTGGTATTACCTGTTGAATTCATCCGACAAATCGACCTTTCTCATGACTGAAAATGGTCTCGAAGTCAGCCCCGGAACAGATTATATTAAAGTCAAGGGGGATACTACTTCAATTGTGACCGTCAGAAAATAAGCATCCTGGGCTGGACAGGTTCAACTCAGGAAAGCATTTCCCGGGCTTTGCCAATGGCGGCTACAAGCTGGTCAACCTCTTCGAAGGTGTTGTAAAACGCAAATGACGCCCGTACTGTTCCCGGGATCTTCAGGTAATCCATCAGCGGCATGGCGCAGTGGTGGCCTGTCCTGACGGCAATTCCCATCTTATCAATGATCATCCCCGTGTCGTAGGGATGGATATTGCCGATTAGAAAAGAGACCAGGCTGGCTTTGTGCCGGGAAGTACCAAAAAACCTGATGTCGTTGATTGCCGACAGTTTTTCTGTTGCATACTTCAGGAGCTGGTCCTCATAAGCTGCAATGTTTTCCATACCCAGCCCGTTCAGGTAGAGGATGGCGGCATGAAGACCCATTACCCCCCCGACATTGGGTGTGCCGGCTTCAAACTTGAACGGCAACTCGTTAAACGTGGTATGATCGAGATAAACATCTTTGATCATCTCCCCTCCCATCTGGTATGGCGGCATTTCTTCAAGGAACTTCTCCTTGCCGTACAACACGCCGGCCCCCATAGGTGCGTACATTTTATGACCCGAGAAACAATAAAAATCGCAATCCATCTCCTGCACATCAACCGGCAGGTGCGACACCCCCTGTGCCCCGTCGATCAGCACCGGTATGCCATGCAGGTGCGCAAGGGCAATGATCTCTTTCACCGGGTTGATGGTACCCAGTACATTTGAGACATGTGTCAGTGCAACCAGGCGGGTTTTGCCGTTCAGCATGCCTTTTAATTCGTCCAGGTCAAGTTCGCCCTGCGGGTTGATGCCCGCCACGCGCAGGGTGGCGCCCCGCTCAAGGCACATCTGCTGCCAGGGGACAAAGTTGGAGTGATGCTCCATGATGGAAGTGATCACCTCATCTCCTGCCTTTACATATTGCTTTCCAAATGATGAAGCAACCAGGTTCAGCGATTCTGTTGCGCCTTTGGTGAAGATGATCTCACAGGTGCTCTTCGCGTTGATGAACTGCCTTACCTCCCTGCGCGCCTCTTCATAGGCCTCGGTGGCCTTCACACTCAGGTAATGCACGCCGCGGTGGATGTTGCAGTTGTCGTGTTCGTAATATTTTACAATGGCATCAATGACCTGCCTGGGTTTCTGGGTCGAAGCCGCATTGTCGAGATACACCAGTGGGCGGTTGTATATTTGCTGGCTAAGAATCGGGAAATCAGCTCTTATCTTGTTAATATCCATGGTTGCGTTCAGGAATGAATTTCTAATGCGCAAAGGTACGAAGTTCAGTGATGTGGTATGACCGGATAATCTCAAAAAAATCGTAGTTTTGCCGCCTGTTCCCCTTCACCAAAATTATTCATTATGAAAAGAATCTTCTTCCTGCTATTCGTATTCAGCATGCTGCTCCAAACCGGGTTCAGCCAGCAAAAGACCGAGCTTAAAATTGATTTTGAAAAGTACACACTCCCGAACGGTCTCGATGTAATCCTTTCCATCGACCGCTCCGACCCGATCGTAGCCCTTGCCATCCGCTTTCATGTAGGGTCAAACCGTGAAGTTGAAGGCCGTACCGGCTTTGCACACCTTTTTGAACACATGATGTTCCAGAGGTCAGAAAATGTGCCTGAGGACCAGTTCTTCAAAATCGTCCAGAATGCGGGCGGGACCCTCAACGGCGGTACCAGCAATGATGCGACGACCTATTACGAAATCGTGCCCAAAAATGCGCTCGAAAAAGTGCTGTGGATGGAATCGGACAGGATGGGTTACATGATCAATACAGTTACCGAAAAAGCTTTCAGCAACCAGCAGAATGTTGTCCAGAACGAAAAACGTCAATCCTACGACAACCAGCCGTACGGTTTTACAAGCTGGGTGGTAGCCAAAAATCTCTACCCGAAAGGGCATCCCTATAGCTGGACCGTGATCGGGGAGATGGAAGATCTTAAAAATGCAACGGTCGACGATGTTAAAGCATTTCACGACACCTATTATATCCCGAACAATGCAACCCTTGTGCTCACCGGCGATTTTGATGTAAAGACCGCTAAAAAACTCATTGAAAAATATTTCGGCGAGATCAAGCGGGGCAAGGATGTTTCAGATCCCAAACCCATCCCGGTTACCCTTGCGAAAACAATTAAGGTGTACCATGAAGATAATTTCGCCAAAGCTTCACAGATCAGGATGATCTGGCCAACTGTTGAAGCCTACCAGGATGACTCATATCCCCTGGAATATCTCGGGCAGTTGCTGTCGCGCGGGAAAAAAGCCCCCCTTTACAAAATTCTCGAAAAGGAGAAGAAGCTCTCTTCCAGCCAGCGTGCGTACAATGGTTCACAGGAGATCGCAGGGACTTTTGTCATCAGCGCCACCGCCAATGAAGGTGTCAGCCTGAACGATATTGAGAAAAGCGTGTTTGAAGCGTTTACAATGTTCGAGAAAGATGGTTTTACCGACGAAGATGTGGAGCGCATCAAGGCGAGCCAGGAGACCGATTTCTACAACGGGATCAGCAGCATCCTGGGGAAATCGTACCAGCTGGCATCCTATAATGAAGACAAAGGCGATCCCGGGTACTACAGGACTGACATTGACCGGCTCAAAGCAGTTACCAAAGCTGACATTCTCAGGGTTTACGAAAAGTACATTAAGAACAGGCCCTGTCTTGTTACCAGCTTTGTTCCAAAAGGCCAGCTGAACATGATCGTTGAAGGTTCCGAAAAAGCCGGTGTAAAAGAGGAGAGCATCACGGATGCCGCACAGGTTGAAATTAAAGGCACGGACGAAGACGTGTATACCAAAACGAAAACCCTCATCGATCGCTCGGTGATGCCGGCCGACGGACCAAATCCATCGCTGATACTGCCGGTGGTATGGAATACAAAACTCTCCAACGGGATGCAGGTATACGGTATTGAACAGGATGAACTGCCGCTGGTCCAGTTTTCGGTGGAACTCAAGGGTGGACATTTCCTTGATCCGATCGCAAAACCCGGCGTCGCAAAACTTGTGTGCGAACTGATGGTGGAGGGAACAAAAAACCGGACCCCGCTCGACCTCGAGGAAGCCCTTGACAAACTGGGAGCTACCATCAACATTGATGCGTCAAACAACTCTATTACCCTGTCGGCGAACTCGTTAACCCGTAATTTCGACCAGGTGCTTGCCCTGGCGCAGGAAATGCTGCTCGAACCAAGGTGGGACGAATCGGAATTTGCCATGGCCAAAACACGGATTCTCAACATGATCAAACGCCAGAAGGCCAATCCCACCACCCTTGCCCGGAATGAGTTCAATGAGCTGATCTACGGTAAGGACCATATCCTTGCCACCGATCGCCTGGGAACGGAAGCATCCGTTGCCGCCATAACCATTGATGACCTGAAAGCGTTTTATGCCAAAACATTTTCCCCGTCGGTGGCATCCTTCCAGGTTGCCGGCAGCATCAACAGGGACAAGGTGGTTGCCTCCCTGCAGTCACTGGCCACGGCATGGAAGGCAAAAGCGGTCGTGTTCCCTCAATATGAACTCCCTGCGCCTATACAGCAGTCGAAGATTTACTTCGTGGATGTTCCAGGGGCAAAACAGTCGGTTATCAACATCGGATGCCTGGGACTGGCACGCAAGGACAAGGACTATTTCCCGGCAACAGTGATGAATTACAAACTGGGCGGATCGTTCAACGGCAATGTGAACCTGGTGTTGCGTGAAGAAAAAGGCTTTACCTATGGTGCACGGACAAATTTCTCCGGTGGGATTATCCCCGGCTCCTTCATGGCCAGTGCAAGTGTACGCTCCTCGGCCACCCTGGAATCAGTTGAGATATTCAAAGACCTGATGACAAAATACGGAGCGGCTTTCACGCCCGATGATCTTGAATTTACAAGCAACTCCCTGATTAAAGGATATGCCAGGGATTTTGAAACTCTTGGAGATAAACTTGACATGCTGAGCGACATAAGCTTGTATAACCTGCCTGTCGATTATGTGAAGGGAGAGCAGGAGATCGTGAAAAACATGACAATTGATCAGCTTAAAGCCCTTGCCAAGAAATACGTCGATCCGTCCAAAATGTATTACATCGTTGCCGGCGATGCCAAAACACAGTTGGATCCTCTTGAAAAGATCGGTTTTGGGAAACCGGTCCTGGTTGACAAAAAATAGGAAATATTTCAGCGAATTTGGGGATCTTCCTCCAGGAGGATCCCCATGTTTTTCATCAGAAACGAGGCGTTGAGGGTCCGGCATACGCCGGGTGAAAGTTTGTAATCGATCTCCATCCTGTCGCCGGTAATCTGAATCTCGAAACAAAGATTGCGGATGTTGTCCGGGTAATGGTTGATCAGGTCGCCCAGCGCGAGGTCATGGGTGGCAAACAATCCTGCGAGTTTGTATTTCATCAGTTGCCTGATCAGGGCGATCGACCCGGTTTGCTTGTCCGATGAATTGGTCCCCTTCAGGATTTCATCCAGGAGGATCAGCTTTTGCCGCCCGTTTTCAAGATCGGCAATGATCTCCTTCAGCCTCCTGAGTTCCGCGTAAAAATAGGATTCCCGCTTCGCAAGCGAATCATTGGTGCGGATGCTGCTATGGATTTCAATCGGGTAAAAAGTGAGCCTTGTGGCAAAAACAGGAGCACCCGTCATGGCAAGTACCAGGTTTGTTCCGATGGTGCGCAGGAATGTGCTCTTCCCCGACATGTTGGCCCCGGTTATGATGCGGAACTGTCTCCAGCCCTCGATCTGAATGTCGTTCGTGACACAGGCTTCAACCGGGATGAGCGGATGCCCGATTTTTTCGGCAATGAACTGAAATTCATCTGTAACCGGCTCAGGGAAAATGTATTGCGGGTTGTTGAACGCATAAGTTCCCAAACTCGACAGGGCATCAGTTTCCGCCAGCACCCTGAACCATTCAGGAACCAGGTCACGGTATGTTAACCGCCACTTTTCAACAGCGATCAGGATATGGATATTAAACATGAAAAGCCCGTTCATGATCACCGATACCAGGAGGTTGAGGTTCGAATCCATCATATTCAGCAGGTTCGAGAGCCTTTTGATGACCTGCCCGGGCATCCCCTGCAAGCCTGACCTGAGATCATTGTGCAACTGCCGGTTGAATTCGGCGGTGAAAGCCATATCCCAGATCAGCGAAAGTGCCATGGAATATTTCCGCAATATCCCGACCTGGGATGATACTGCCTGGTGAACCACCTGGGTTTTGCGCCCATAGGCAAATACGATCAGCATCTGCAGCAGGACCATCATCACAGGCAGCTGGTATGGCAGGAACCCGGCAAAAGAAAAGGCAATCATGCCCACGGTGGTCACGGGAAGCACAAAGGATAAAATCTTCACAGGACGCTTCCAGGTATTGCGGTCACTGCTTTTCAGCCACTCATTCAATGCGGCAAGGTCATTGCGGGAGGTCTCCTGTCCATGGAAAATCAGCTGGAGTTGCTGCCGGAATTCAACATTGGCGGCAAGTTCCGAAACCGCCTTTTGACGCGGCAAAATCTCGTCCCTGTATTCAAATGCATTGCTGAAGTAGTCCGCCAGCCTTTCCATTCCGAAAACAGTCGAGGTGCGGTTTACATACTGGAACAGTGAGCCGGTTCCGAAAATATCCAGGTCGTGGGTATAGGGATGGTCCTGGTTGATAAACCTGTTTCCAGGTTCAAAGCCTGACCAGTTTCCTCCTATTGACCCGATTTCCTGCTCATTGATCACGACCAGGTTTTCCAGCCGTTTGATCGCCGTTTTCAGTTGGTTGTCATACCATCCCGCCAACAGGAATCCGCAAAATGCCACCACCGCTGCAACCACGAACAATACTCCCGGGTATTTCACGGCATAAAATACAGAAAATCCGGAGAGTATAAAAAGCAGAAGCCTCAGCCATGGAATCCACCAGAGTGGTTTCCGAAATCTCTCAATCCCGGAGGTGAACTCCCCGATACGCTGTTGGTATGTTACATGAGGAGATACCATATCTGAAAATGTTGAGATTAAAATGACTGCTGATTTATGAACCTGGCGGCCCCTCTGCCATCGGAAAAATCGTAAATCGTAAATCAAAAATCGTAAATATCCTATATCTTGCTAAGATCTATCTGAAACTCCACCGGGTGTTCCGGCGTACTGCAATGAAGCACGCACTGCTCACAGATCTGGAGTTCGCCCTGCAGCCGTTTCTTCACCATATCTTCGATGCGCTGGCGGAGCTGCGGAATATCGATCCTGGTCACGATCTCATCGGCAAAGGCAAACATCAGCAGCATACGGGCAGTCTCCTCCCCGATCCCGCGCTGGCGCAGGTAAAACATCGATTCCTGGTCAATCTGACCGGTGGTGGAGCCATGCGAGCATTTGACGTCATCATTGTATATCTCCAGGAATGGCTTTGAATTCACCCTGGCCGTGTCGGTCAGCAAAATATTCTTGTTGCTCTGGCGCGCATCTGTCTTAACGGCATCACGGCGAACCAGCACATGCCCGTTAAAGATGGCGCGGGCATTTTCATCGAGGATCCCTTTGAAGGTCTCACTGCTGGTGCAATCGGGATAAGCGTGATCAATAAACACCTGGTTGTCGACATGCTGCTTGCGGTCCATGAGATAAAGTCCGTAAATGTTGGCACGCCCGTGCGGGGCATTGAAACGGACCCTGATGTTGTTGCGAAGGAGTCCGCCATTCAGGGAAATGTAATGCGACTCAAGGCTGGCCGAGTCCTCAAGCCGGAAAAAGACCGAACTGATAAGGGTGCTGTTGTTGTTGAGATTCTGAAGTTTGTAATGGTCCATCACCCCGTGTTCGCCCACATGGATCTCCGTGACGATGTTCGAAAAGCTGGCCTGGTGGTTGTATGAATCATCGCAATGAACCAGCGACAGTTTTGCATTGGCACCAACCACGATCAGGTTGCGCGATTGCAGGAATATGTTCTCATCATGATGGATCACGTTGATCAACTGTACCGGTTTGGGGCTCTTCACGTTGTCGGGCACATAAATGAACACCCCGTCCTGCGCAAAAGCAGTGTTCAACGCGGTAAAGCCATCGCCGGCGTCATCAGCCACGGTGCCAAAGTACTTTTCAATCAGCTGCGGATATTTTTTACGGGCTTCGGCCAGGCTTCCCATGATGATCCCGTTTCCAAGTTCCATCAGCGGAACATCTTTTGAAACGTACCAACCGTTCAATTGGCCGATCACGGCCGTATCCAGGTGAGGGATGTTGCAGCGGAAAACTTTTTGAACATCAACCTCCTCCGAAGGACGCAGGTAATAATCATATCCCCTGTTAAAACTCTCCTCAAGACTGGTCAGGTTCCATGTTTCCAGGCTGGTATCGGGGAATCCCAGCCTGGCAAAAGTGGCAATGGCCTTCTCCCTGGTACCAGCAAGAAGTGCCGTATCGTTTTTTGTCAGTAACGCCCTGTTCTTTTCGAACAGGTCAAGGAACCGCTCTTTGGTGATGATCTCTTTATGTTCGGATTGCATTGCAACGTTTTTTACCTCACCCGGCCCCTTTCCCGGGAGAGGGGTGAGATGTGCTACTCTTGTTCTTTCTTTATCCAGTCGTAACCTTTTTCCTCGAGTTCGAGCGCCAGCTCTTTGCCGCCTGATTTGACAATCTTACCCTCGAATAAAACATGTACAAAGTCGGGAACGATGTAATCGAGCAGCCGCTGGTAGTGGGTGATCACCACGAACGCGTTGTCGGGGCGGCGCAGCTTGTTCACGCCATTGGCCACAATGCGCAGGGCATCGATGTCGAGACCGGAATCCGTTTCATCGAGAATTGCCAGTGTGGGTTCGAGCATGGCCATCTGGAAAATTTCATTCTTTTTCTTTTCGCCACCCGAAAATCCCTCATTCACAGAGCGATTGGTGAGATTTGAGGTGATCTCCACCAACTGCTTTTTCTCTTCCATGAGCCGGAGAAATTCGCCGGCAGGCAACGGGTCGAGTCCTTTGAATTTCCGTACCTCGTTCACGGCTGTGCGCATGAAGTTGGTGATGCTCACGCCCGGAATTTCCACCGGGTATTGAAACCCAAGGAATATGCCTTCGCGGGCACGGTCCTCGATGGAGAGTTTCTGCAGGTCTTTCCCCTTGTAAAAAATCTCCCCGGCCGTTACGTCAAACACTTCCCGCCCGGCAATGACCGAAGCCAGCGTGCTTTTACCGGTTCCATTCGGACCCATGATGGCATGCACTTCGCCTGCGTTCACTTCGAGGTCAACACCCCGGAGAATTTCTTTGCCGTTGATGCCGGCATGTAAGTTTTTAATTTGTAGCAACATAATAGAAATGCAAAATTCAAAATACAAAAATCAAAATTAAACTCAAATCGTAAATCTAAAATCGTAAATTGTAAATCAACCAACGCTTCCTTCAAGGCTGATCGACAGCAACTTTTGCGCTTCCACGGCAAATTCCATCGGAAGTTGTTTCAGTACCTCCTTGGCATAGCCATTCACAATCAGCCCGATGGCACTTTCGTTGGAGATGCCGCGCTGCTGGCAGTAAAACAGCTGGTCTTCCGAAATTTTCGAGGTTGTGGCTTCATGTTCCACGATCGAGGATTTATTGTCAACCTGGATGTAAGGATAGGTGTGTGCCCCGCACCTGGCGCCGAGCAACAGCGAATCGCACTGGCTGTAATTGCGCGAATTGACGGCATTCTTCGAAATCCTCACCAGCCCCCGGTATGAGTTGTTGCTCTGCCCAGCCGAAATTCCTTTTGAAATAATCGTACTGCGGGTATTCTTACCCAGGTGCATCATTTTTGTACCGGTATCTGCCTGCTGATGGTTGTTGGTGACTGCGACCGAGTAGAATTCACCTACCGAATGATCTCCCAGCAGGATGCAACTCGGGTATTTCCAGGTGATGGCCGAGCCGGTTTCCACCTGGGTCCAGCTTATCTTGGAATTGCTTCCCTTGCAGATCCCGCGTTTTGTGACGAAATTATAAATCCCTCCCAGCCCGTTTTTATCACCGGGATACCAGTTTTGCACCGTGGAATATTTCACAGAGGCATCTTTCATGGCCACGATCTCCACGATGGCTGCATGAAGCTGGTTTTCGTCGCGCTGGGGCGCAGTACAACCCTCCATATAACTCACATAGGCACCCTCCTCGGCAACGATGAGGGTACGCTCAAATTGCCCGGTATTGGCGGCATTGATCCTGAAATAGGTGGACAATTCCATCGGGCAGCGAACCCCTTTTGGAATATAGCAGAAGGAGCCATCGCTGAATACCGCCGAATTGAGCGCGGCAAAATAGTTGTCGGTATACGGCACCACCGATCCCATGTATTGCTTTACCAGGTCGGGATGGTTCTGAACCGCTTCACTGAAGGAACAAAAAATGATGCCGTGTTTTGAGAGCGTTTCAGAAAAGGTTGTTTTCACCGAAACACTGTCAATCACAGCATCCACGGCAACCCCTGCGACTCCGGCAAGTTTTTTCTGCTCATCGAGCGAAATGCCCAGTTTGTTAAAGGTTGCCAGCAACTCCGGGTCAACCTCATCAAGACTTGACAGCTCCTTTTTTTTCTTTGGTGCGGCGTAAAAGATGATTTCCTGGAAATTGATCGGGCTGATATTCAGGTGGGCCCATTTGGGCTGTGACATTGTAAGCCAGTGCCGGTAAGCCTTCAGCCTGAATTCAAGCATGAATGCAGGTTCGTTTTTTTTCGCCGAGATATAGTGGATGGTATCTTCAGAAAGCCCGACAGGCGCAAATTCTGTATCGATATCGGTAACAAAGCCATACTTGTAATCACCCTGCGTTACTTCATCCAGTATCTTGTTTGCTTGGGATTCCATTGATCAGTAATTTAGAACAAATCTAGTCATTTTTCGTGCCACTGCAACAGGTCTGACACATTGTCGGGCAAAGATACAACAATTCAGGTATTGGAATGCCTGTTTGGAAAAAAAGGCGGACAAGCGGACAGGCGGACGGGCAGACAAGCGGACAGGCGGACAGGCGGACAGGCGGACAGGCGGACGGGCGGACAAACGCCCATGCAAACCCCAAATCGTAATTCGTAAATCGTAATTCGTAAATCCCCTCACGGTTTAACAGGGAGAAAGAACCTATCAAGATTATAGCCATCAAGGATCAACCGCGGTCGGTTTTTCTGATAAAAACCAAGGATTGCTTCAAACGGAACTACCGCGTTGAGACCATACTCAATATGGTCGGTCGCGCCAACATAAACATCCCCCCTGTAGGGCAGCCAGTCAGGGGTACGTTGCTGGCCGGATGCCGGTTTGAGAAAATCTTCATGCGTGGAGTTCACGGTTTTTACCATCCCCACCAGTTCAAAATCAGGCGCGTCATGGCGAAGAGCCACAATGATCCCGCCGCTGTAGCCCTTGTTCAGCAAAGCATCAATGGAGAACTCCCCCATCGGCCGTTTCCCGGCAAGGCTCACGATCCCCCGGGTAATAACCAGGTTTCCCAGCGGAAACCCGAAAACATAGACAAAACTGCCCCAGGCCAGTTCCCTGGCGCGCCCGGCAGGATTGGTGAACGGGTTTACCGTATCGGCAAGGCTTTCACAATTCTTCCCGATGATGGCGATATCGTTTGGGATGTCGGAAGCCAGCACAGTAAAGGGGCCGCAGGAGGACAAACCTTTCACCCAGTTCTCCTGCTTCTCTTTGATGGAAAAACTCTGAACATATTGCGAAGGATCCTCGTCGGTCGATTCAAAATAGCTGACCAGGGTATCGGGAGAATTTACGACATGTGCACAGGTGAGCAGTGCCACCCTTGAATTTTCATACCCGATGATGGTGGCAGTTCCGAAAACGGTCTCGTTCGTCGTAATCACACCCCATGCTGATTTCTGGCAGGTTCCCATATGTATGCTGTAACCTGTGATCTTTGCTTCCCGTTTGAACTGGTAGGTGGTATATGATGATACGCTGTACAGCTTTTTGACGGAACCGGTGATTTTTCCGATCTCATCAGATGCATGTTTTTCCGGGAACTCGCTGATATACCGGTGTGCACCGGTATCTTTACCGGTCGAGGCAATTTTTGTTTTCACGCATGATGAAACAAGAACCGCGGCAACCAACCCAAGCCAGAAAATCCACCTCCCCATTTGAAAAAAATTGGATATTCAAAAGTACCAGAATAACCCGACAACCCAAAATTATCAACAATTGGATTTCGTAATTCAAATTGTTTTAATTTCGTTGAGCGGATCTCACCAAGGAATTCGTTTATTAAGCAATTGATTACCATGGAAATAACAGGAAGGATCATCAAAATATTGCAGCTTCAGTCGGGCGAAGGAAAGAACGGAACCTGGAAAAAGCAGGAATTTATACTCGAAACTGCGGCGCAGATACCCAGGAAAATCTGTTTTTCCCTCTGGGGTGACAAAATTGACCAGTTCAAACTGGCCGAAGGCGAAGAAGCCGAAGTATCCTTCGACCTCGAAAGCCGTGAATTCAACAACCGCTGGTATACCGAAGCGAAGGCCTGGAAGATGGTCAAGAAAAGTGCCGGGCAATCCATACCTCCAGAACAGGAGCCTCTGCCAGGTTACTACGAGATGCCTCCGGATGACGGAATGCCCTTTTAATCATCAATAAACCAAGTGAATTAACCTTAATACCCAAAGCCATGTCAAAAGGACAAGATCAAAAAAAAGAGGTCAAAAAAGAGCCGACGAAGTCGCTGAAAGAAAAAAGACTGGAAAAAAAGGAAAAAAAGGCTAAGAAATAGTCCGGGTAATCACCAGGATATTTCGATCCTGACTTTTTTATTCTTGATCTTCTCATTTCTGATCAGATCAACAACTTTTTCAATCTTGTCGGCACGCACCGCCACATATGATGCGTGATCCAGTACTTCAACCAATCCCAGTTCCTCTTTTGCCAGTTTTCCTTTTTGCAGCAGCATGCCGACAATATCCATTTTGTTGATCTTTTCCTTTTTGCCGGCTGCAATGAACAAGGTTCGCCAGGGCGATTTCCCGGGCAAAACAGGTTTCTCAGGCAAGACTTCTGCACCAGGAGTTTCCCCGATAAATGGCGGCATATGGTCAGCCGCGGATAACAACAGGTACGAAGTACCTGCAGCATTCATCCGTGCAGTCCGCCCGTTCCGGTGGGTGAAAATATCCTGGGTGGCAGGCAGCTGATAATGCACCACAGCCTCTATCTCAGGTATGTCAAGCCCGCGGGAAGCAAGATCGGTGGTGACCAGCAAACGGTGGCTGCCATTTCTGAATTTTATCAGCGCACGCTCCCGATCCTCCTGCTCCATTCCTCCATGAAAAATTCCATACGCCAGTCCCTTGTCCGACAATAGCTGCCCGATGCGTTCAACAGCTTCCCTGTGGTTGCAAAACACCAGCGTCGGTTTGTTTTGAAGTTTGCAGATCAGTGCAAACAGGATTTGTAGTTTGTCGGCATCGGCAGCCCTGATATATTTTACTTTTAATCCGGCCGTTGTCGGGGAGGCACTGTTTAAAAAATTCAGTTCCACCGGGTTTTTTATTCCGGTAAAGGATGGGATCTCCCCCATCGCCGTTGCAGAAGTAAGGATACGATGATTCACCTTTTTCAACTGGCCAATGATATACGACATATCCTCCTTGAACCCGAATTCCAGCGCTTTGTCAAATTCATCCAATATCAGCGTGTGAATGCCGCCGGTCCCGAAATTTTCATGACGTAAATGAAAGGCCACCCTGCCGGGTGTCCCAACCAGGACCGCCGGGGGATGCGATAAATTATTCTTTTCTGTTTTGGTCAAATGCCCGCCATAAAAGCAGTTCACCTTGAACCCCGTGTTCATCAGCTTGAAAACCTGCTCAATCTGTAAGGCAAGTTCACGTGACGGGACCAGGATCAGGGCCTGCACCTCAGTTTTGTCAGCTTTTAACCTGCTTAAAACAGGAAGCAGAAAAGCAAGCGTTTTCCCCGACCCGGTTGGAGAAAGGAGTACAAGGTTTGCTGATTTCTTCGCAGCTTCTATGGCAGCAAGCTGCATGGCATTCAACGAGGCGATTTTGAAATTCTCTAGTATTTTTTTAATCATCCTGGATTTTTAGGTAATCTGACGAGACATTTTTACTGTTTACAAAACTTTTCCACGTAAAACGAATCCGGTGTTTTCACTGTAACAAAATAGATTCCCGGCTGAAAATCGTTCACGGCAATGGTAATCATTTTTTCATTGGCTTCCGTTTCCATTATTTTATTTCCCCTGGTATCGAAAATTTCGAGTTTATGGCGATTATTCCCGGGAATGTTAACATCGACTGTCACCGAGGTGGTTGCCGGATCCGGGTATACTGAAATGGCCGACTGTGCAGGTTCGCCAATACCAGAGGGCGAGTTATAATACATAACGGTTGCTTCCAGGTTTTCATCCGCATAACCGACATATGGCTGGCCGGTCGGACTGAATGCAATACTTGTATACCCAACCTGTCCTGCAGAAAAACCTGCTGATCCTTCGTATACCCAGTCAACGCCATCGTATTTAACAACTGTCGCCTTTCCTGACAGGCTCATATCTTCGTAAGCAAGGTAAGGCTGGCCGGACGGGCTCATTGCAAAGCTCTGGGACCATCCGGAACCCGGAACATCAACACTTCCTGCTTTCACCCAGCTGGTTCCATCAAACTTCATTACCTCTGCCTTGTTAACAGGATCATAATTTGAATAAGCCACCCAGGGCTGCCCGGCAGGACTGAAAGCAAGGATTACCTCCCCGGAGGTGGACGATGAAAAGCCAGGATTTCCAACACTGGTCCAATCGTTTCCCGCTAATTTTTTCACGGTTACCCCGCTGGAATTCCCAAAATCCCTGTAGGCAAAATAGAGTTGGCCCGACGGACTGAATACCAGGCTGTTGAAACAGGCCTGACCGGAAGACGGGGCTGAATTTCCAACAGTTACCCAGCCGAATCCGTCAAACTTCATCACGGTTGCCTTCTCACCATTTGTCCAATCCCGGAATGCCACACAGGGTTCCCCTGCGGGGCTTACGGCCAGGCTTGTCCAGTCAGCAAATCCAGCTGAAAATCCCGCCACTCCGATGGTTACCCAGCTGGTTCCGTCAAACTTCATGACGGTGGCTTTGTATGAATTTCCATAATCCTGGAATGCAACATACGGCTGTCCGGATGGACCAAATGCAAATGTTAAATAGTCTGCCTGTCCTTCGGAAAAACCGGCTGACCCGACAAGTACCCATTTTGCCCCGTCATATTTCATAACAGTTGCCTTATAGGAGTTGTCAAGATCGGAAAATGCGACATAGGGCTGCCCGGCCGGACTGAATAAAAGATTCATATAGCGAATCTGGGATGAAGAGAAACCGGCATTCCCGATATTTTGCCAGGAATATTGAGCAGTGGGGTTTCCATCCCGGGCCGGTTGGGAAAACACACCTGGAGGTACCAAAAATAACAGGATGGATAAAAGCTTTTTCATGACGGGAAATTATAACCATTGGACCATTTCAGATTGACAAGCAAAACGGTTGGCCTGCACCTCCATAAAAGTACAAAGAAATTTCCTGTATGATGCCGTCGTACCTCCCTGTTTTTTGCCTTATTTCTTCAGCAATTTAAACGCATGCATCCATTCATTTCTCAGGAATCCCGGGATGCACCATAAAATACAGAGCGGTTCGATGGCCCTCGCTGCTTCTGAAGCACCCATGTCTTCTGTTTCCCAGCCAAACTGGTCAAGGATGGTGGTCACCTGTTTTTTTGCTTCCGCATCATTGCCGCAGATAAACATGGTTGGTTTGATCCCTCCGAAATCGGGGTTGATCATAAAGTGATTGCCAACGCTGTTAAAGGCCTTGACAAAACGGGCATCCGGAAATGCAGCCTGCAGCTGTTCCATCTGCGAATCGCCAAGGCTGGTATAATATTGAAGCACGCCATTCACAGGTGCAGCATCAGCAATAGGGTTGGTTGTGTCAATCACAACTTTTCCGGCAAGATTGCCGGCACCGGCCAGTTGCAGGGCAGACTGGGCCGCTGTTCCTTTGGAGGCCAGCACAACAATCTCCCCGAAAGCTGCAGCTTCGCTGAAACTCCCAACGCCTGCCTTATTCTCTTTCTGCCATTCGGCTAGCTTTGCAATGTCTCTCGTCCCCATCATTACATCATATCCATGTTTCAGAAACCCGCTGCCCAGCACCTGGGCAACCACACCTGATCCTAAAATTCCAATTTTTGTTTTCATAGTTGCTGCTGTTTATTTGGTGAATGTTACTGCAATTTATCCTGCTATTATTAAAGAAATATGCTTGCCCTGATAAAAACCCTTAAGTCCGCCCGTCCGCCCGTCCGCCCGTCCGCCTGTCCGCCTGTCCGCCCGTCCGCTTGTCCGCTTGTCCGCCCGTCCGCTTGTCCGCCTGTCCGCCCGTCCGCTTGTCCGCCTGTCCGCCCGTCCGCCTGTCCGCCTGTCCACCCGTCCACCTGTCCACCCGTTCCTTAATCCTGACCAAGGCAGAAAACCTCGAAATATCAAGCAGCTTGTGGTTCAGCAAATAAGTGATCACCCGTTTTTCGATACCGTGGTGAAGGGGAAGGAGGATGGCAATGAGAAATATCTTGATAAGCAGCACCTTCCACGGCTCCCCGTTGGTGATCTCCTCGATCTTGTGATCGGCCAGCAACACAATGAATTCAAACAGGAAAATGAACGAAAAGAACCCCAGCATCCTGATGATCCACTCCGGCACCTTCAGGCTGCCAAGCATGATCAGGACAATAAATACGGTAAGAATCCCAATGGTGATGGCCGTATATTGCAAATAATGCCTTCGGAGGGTAGACTGTTTTTCCTGTTCTGCAACAAGGTCCCGTTGCCTGGTTTCATGGTCAATCTCCATGATAAGCAACTGGTCTTTTTTCGACATGTTGTTGATGCTGTCGCTTAGAACCTTGTTCAACACCGAAAAGTTGAACGCATTTTTATAATCGCCCTTCACTGCATAGATCGTTTCGAGTTGTTTGGCTGCTGCAATCATGTAGTCAATGTACGATGCGGCTTTGGCCAGTTCGAGTGATTTTGAAAACTTTTCAATGGCTTTGTCTTTCAGGCCGTGCCGCATCAGAAACTGCCCGAACCTGCTGTAAAAATTTGCCTGGAGGATGATATTGCGATCGCTTTGCAGCAATTTTTCGGCTTTATTAAAATAATAGAGGGCGGAATCAGGGACATTCCCCTCCTCACAAAAAAATGCCTTAAGCCTGAAATACAGCGCGGGATTTTCGGAAGCCAGCCGGGCAAGTTCATGCGGGAATTTCTTATAATAAAGATCATGCAGCTGGTTAATCTTATTCGCTTCAATGTAATGCGTGCGGATGAGTGCGATTTCAAAATTCAACAGCCGGCTGGCCGTGTGGCGCATAGCAAACCCAAGGATCTCCTGCATGTTGCGTTCATACAGCTGGTTATTGTCGGAGCTGATGTCGACCACCTGCAAATCATACTCTATCCACATAAGCGCAACGGAATCAACCGGGTTGGCCTTTAAAACCAGGTCACGCTGCAGCAATTTATAATGGTTTGCCTTGCCAAATAATTTATTAAAGCTGTAAAAGCTTGATAACCGCGAATAACATTCACCGAGCAACCTGGCATCATTCATCCTTTCAGCCAGTCCTACCGCGTTCAGGTAATTCCTGAAGGCTTCGATTTTTTGATTTTTCCCCTCCAGGCATTGCCCGATAAAGAGGTAACTTTCAGCTTTCAATCCGTTGTTTTCGGAAGTACCGGCTATTGACAATATTTTGTAACTGTACTCCAGCGCCCTGTCGTATTCATACCCGGCGAGGTACACGGATGCCAGGTTTTTGAAATTCCGGAAATCTGCTTCCGGGTTGTTGCCGGTTAACGAAAGCTGCTCGGCCTTCTGCATATAATCAAGGGCCTTCCTGTAGTTTTCGTGCAGGTCGTTGGATTCAACATACCTGTTGTATGCCAGGTACAGCAGTTCAGGGCGGTGGCTTTTTTCGCCAGCCTCGATGGCAGCTTCACCAAGACTGTCGGCAACTTTATTGTTGCCAAGATAATCGTAGTAAAAGAATGCAAGGTTGCAGAGTTTTTCGATTTTAATACTGTCATTTTTTGTGACATTGCACTCCTGCAACAATTTCCTTGTATACACCAGGGGATCAGACTGCCCAAATAATGCAAAGGCCGGGATTATGAGCAGGAAAAAGAAAAAAATATTGATTTTAATAATATATTTACCTATATTAGCCCGATCATTCGCACCCATGTCGCCATCAACCTTCATATCCATAAAAAAGTATATGTTGAATGACCATAATCATTTATCTTTGAACAAAATTAATCATTTATTTAATATCATTCTAAATTAAAATCCCATGAAAACAAATAAATATTTTTTTACATCCGTAGGCTTCGCAAGTGGCTTGCTGCTGGGAATTTCAATCATCGGCCTGCTTTCATTTTCAAGTACACCCCAGGTTTCCACGGAAAGTTCCCCGCCGGAACCAATAACATCGGCCGTGGCAAACAGCTATTATAAAAATTACAAGGCGGATGCAGTTCCCCTCAACCAGGTCATCAAGGGTTTTACGATCGACAAAACACAGCTGGATGCCATGAACCTCATTGCCAGGGAAAACACGGCCCTGACAGCCTTCAGGATTTACCTCGGCAGGGACAATAATTCCAGGACTGTCGGAATTGTCGTCGGGGTGGACAATACAGGGAAAGATGCCGTCAGGAATTCGATTATCAATACCGATGCCAGGGGTTTGAGCCCGTGCCCGCCGATATGCGATGTGACCAGCCCGATCATCCTGGACAGATAGTCTGGCTGCTGCTCAATACTTCGGATTTTTTCAAAGCATTTATTGCCACAAGGTCACTAAGGCACAACGATTCACCAGGAATACGATGCTTTTGATTATACCTTGGTGCCTTTGTGGCATTTTCTCCCAATGACAGGGATTAGTGTTTCCCCGATTCAAAAACATCCTTTGTCCGGTTTGTCGAATTGACGCTTTTCAGGATATCCGTGCCTATTCTATTGTGAGAATAACCTTATCTTTGTAAAAAAAAATCGTGGCATCCAACAATCAAATTCACCACAGTCCCTTTGAGGCAAAAATTATCGCTGCACTCAGGTCCGTTTTTGATCCGGAAATCCCGGTCAACATCTATGATCTCGGGCTGATCTACAACCTGCAGGTCAATGATCAAACCAACGATGTGTACATCCTTATGACCTTGACCTCCCCCAACTGCCCGGTTGCTGAAGATATGCCCCTGCAGGTCCAGGAGACGGTAAAAATGGTGGAAGGTGTCGGAGCCGTAAAGGTTGAACTCACTTTTGAACCGCCCTGGGACAAGGATATGCTGTCAGAATCCGCCCTCCTGGAACTTGGCCTACTATAAATCAAGGAAAATGACCCCGCTTACAGGACCACTGTTAACCCTTATAAATTTCCCGGCAGATCTCAAGAGGCTTAAACTGGACGAGCTGCCGAAGTTATGTGAAGAGATCCGGCAATTTATCATTGAGGTAATGGCCGTCAATCCCGGCCACCTCGGTGCCAGCCTGGGTGCCGTTGAACTGGCCGTGGCACTGCATTACGTGTACGATGCCCCGTTCGACAAGATCATCTGGGATGTAGGGCACCAGGCCTACGCGCACAAAATCCTTACCGGGCGGAAAGAACGGTTTGACACCATCCGCACCTACAAGGGGATCAGCGGATTCCCGAAGATGGCCGAAAGTGACTTTGATGCTTTCGGTGTCGGGCACTCCTCCACCTCCATTTCTGCTGCCCTTGGAATGGCGGTAGCCGCCAAACTCGGCGGACAAACAGAGCGGCATCATGTGGCCGTGATCGGTGATGGCGCCATGACCGGGGGAATGGCCATGGAAGCACTTAACAATGCCGGCGTTTCGAATGCCAACCTCATGGTGATCCTCAATGACAACCAGATCGCCATCGACAAAAATGTAGGGGCCATCAAAGATTACCTTGCCGACATCGTTACCTCCCGCACATACAACAAGTTTCGTGACAAGATCTGGCTGGCGATGGGCGGCGGCACCAAGTATGGAAAAAATTCAAGGGCAATCGTCAAGCAACTGGGGAATGCCCTGAAGACAACTTTGCTCAAGAGCGGCAACCTGTTCGAAGCCTTCAACTTCCGGTATTTCGGCCCGGTTGACGGGAATGACGTGATCCGCATGGTGAAGCTGCTAAAAGACATGAACGACATCAAGGGTCCGAAACTGCTGCATATACACACGGTGAAGGGCAAAGGATTCGAAAAAGCCGAGAAGGATCAGACAGTATACCATGCTCCCGGCGTATTTGACAAAACAACCGGCACGCTCAGGGAAGATAAATGCCAGGGCCTTGCGCCAAAATACCAGACTGTTTTCGGGCGTACCATCATTGAACTTGCCGAAGAAAATCCAAAAATAGTCGGCATCACCCCTGCCATGTCAACCGGGTGTTCGCTCAACCTGATGATGGCCAAAATGCCCGACCGCACCTTTGATGTGGGCATTGCCGAACAGCACGCCGTTACCTTCAGCGCCGGGATGGCCGCATCGGGATACGTCCCCTTCTGCAACATATACTCCACCTTCATGCAGCGCGGCTATGACCAGGTGATCCACGATGTTGCCCTCCAGAAACTGAATGTGGTGTTTTGCCTCGACCGCGGCGGTCTGGTTGGCGAAGACGGGGCAACCCATCACGGCGCGTATGACCTTGTTTACCTGCGGTGCATTCCAAACCTGGTTGTGGCTTCTCCCATGAACGAAGAGGAACTCCGCAACATGATGTTCACGGCACAATTAAAAGACATGGGGCCGTTTGCCATCCGCTACCCGAAAGGCAGGGGTGTCATGCCAAAGTGGAAAACACCAATGACCCGGCTTGAAGTTGGCAGGGGGCGCATGATCCGCGACGGGAAAGATGCTGCCATCATCACCCTTGGCCATATGGGAAATTATGCCATTGAAGCGTGCAATGCCCTCGAAAAATCGGGGCATTCGGTTGCGATTTACGATCTCCGTTTCCTCAAACCTCTTGACGAAGAACTGCTGCACGGGATTTTCGGGAAATTCAATAAAATCATCACCGTCGAAGATGGCGCCATCATGGGTGGCATGGGATCTGCCGTGCTTGAATTCATGGCCGACCATGGCTATGCGGCAAAAGTCCGGCGGCTCGGGATTCCCGATCTTTTTATCGAACAGGGCTCCGTGGCGCAACTCCATCATGAATGCGGCTTTGACACCGAAGGAATCATCAGGAGCGCAGGCATCCTGCTCGAAGGATAATTGCTCCTTTCCCGTCCACCCGTTTACCCGTTCACCCGTTTACCCGTTCACCACCTCCTACTCCGTTTTGGGTGCATCCTCTTTCCCCTCTTCCTTTCCCTCTGTCTCCGGATCCTTCTTATTTTCCATGGTTTTTAATCCAACATAGGCGCCTGAACTGATCCCCATCAGGCCCAGCAGGCTTTCGTCGAGCTGCGGGATCTGCTGCAGGCGGATCACACTTACAACAAAGATAATTCCCATGATCACTGTCCACATGAACATCTGGGCACGGTGAACGCTGTATCCCAACTCATCCTGGAGAATGTCCTCAAGGAAACTGTCGGACTGCTGCAGGAGATCGCCTTTCGTTTTCGTGCGGATATCCACGAGCCGCGATCCAGCGGTGGTAAGGGCACTTACCGAAATCAGTATCAGCGTTGATCCTGTGATTGGCGGGAGTTCTTCGGTAACAATCCAGATGTAGATAAACGAGGATGCGACCACGATGGACCAGAAAGAAAGCTGTGTAAGTGCCAGGCTGAACGGGCTGTTGTCATTTCCGATCCGGATGAGGTTGGTTTTAGCGGCAAGGACGACAAAACTGACCATGATGGTCAGGATGAACAGCATGGAAAACACCATGGACCAGTAACTGACGTATTTAAGGTTAATTTCCCTGAACGCCGGTGCAACAGGCAGGATGAGCCCGCTCCGGTACCCGGCGCTGATGGTGACCGGGATGGACGACCACAGGTAGGGAAATTCGGGGTAGAATTTCAACAGGTATTTCGAATGGCGGTCGAGGTGGAAGATGAGTTCGTGCTCCTGCCGGTCGATATTCATCACCCCGATGTCGCGCATGGGATTGCCGTTGATATACAGGATCACTTCGCCCAGCGTGTCTTTATTCACTCCTGCAATGGAGTCGGTCAGGGCGATCATGGCATCAATGCTGTCGATTTTAATACTGATGTAATCACCATACACTGCAAGTTTGCCGGACCTTAGCGAAGATTCAATGCCAATGACCGTCGGCAGCATGAGTGAGGATGACTGGGACTTGCCGGCTAACACTGCAGCCTGGAGCTTTTCACGGATCGAGTCCAGCTGTTTTAACATTTGTTGCGGGTTAAGGGTATCCCCCTTTTCCGCCGGGTTCGCGCCATAACCCATGGTGGTTATAAGCAGGAATGTCCCTATGATGAATTTGAGATATGGTTTGATTTTCATTTTTTAGTCGGTTTTTACGTTTTTACTTTTAAGAAAATGACTCAGAACAAACAGGATTCCAACAAGGATGAACGGGAAATTGATCACCAGTACCACCCCCAGGCTCATCATCACCGAATGATTCATCTGGTAGTTCATCATGTAGATGAATGGCAGCAGACCGAGGCCGATGATTACAAACATAATTCCCCCGATGAGTTCCCACTTCCAGGCAATAATCAAAAAAAGGATCAGCACAAAACTGGGGATCAGGTGCATGAAGAACCCTCCTATTTGCTGCCACAGCGGCATCCCCGGTGCGAAAGAATCGAGGGCAAACATACTTACGAACAGGATGGCCAGGATGCAAATCACCCTTGGAATCCAGTGAATAATCCTGATGCTTGTTTTCATGGCGTGGCCGTTTTGGAATTCAGCGTGCAATATACAACATTATCAAAGTGATGTCAATTTAAGGTATCATGAAGTTTTTTTTCATCTTTGCAAACTGGAATAACAATACAAACCATGTTACAGCAACAAAAAAACGCAATCGTCACCGGGGCATACGGGGCCATTGGAATGGCCATTGCAGAGGGACTCGCTGCAAAAGGATTTCATGTCACCCTGGTCGGACGTGATAAATCACGGCTTGAAACAGCATGCACAACCATCATCCGGCGCACATCAAACCCCGGGATCTCTTTTGAAACAGTCGATCTCGGCCGCCAGGCTGAAATCCTGGAATTCAGCAGGCGCCGGGACCGTCCGGTGCACCTGCTTGTCAACAACGCCGCCACAGCCCCGAAGCGGCGGACCGAAACCCCTGAAGGAATTGAAGTACAATGGGCAACCAATGTACTGGGGTACTTCTGGATGATAAAATATTTTCATCCTTTTATGGAAGGGCTTGACGATGCCCGCATTGTGAATGTTGCCAGTTACTGGGCAGGCGGGATGGATCCCGGCGATACCGAGTTCCACTCCAGGCCTTACGACAACGACACGGCATACCGGCAGGCCAAACAGGCCGACAGGATGCTCTCGGTGGCTTACGCCGGCAGGTTGAAGTCAAAAGGAATCACGGTGAATGCATGCCACCCGGGAGATGTCAACTCAAAACTCAGCAACGCCTTTGGGTTTGGCGGCTCCGAATCGCCCGAACAGGGTGCTGCAACGCCATTGTTCCTCTCCCTCTCCGAAGAGGCCAGGGGAATCACCGGGAAATATTACGAACACCTCAGGCCTGCTGCATGCCCGTTTTCAAGGGATCACCAGGCAGTTGAAACTTTGTTTGACCTTTGTGAAAAAAGAGGTTAGACAAAGTGAAAATTTGTACGAAATCAGAGCCGCTTTTTTACAGTATTCCAGGTTTCGGTGACCAGGAAACTTTCATCCATGTTCCCGACCATGGTGACAAACTTCTTCATGGGGATGGAGAATGAAAGTGCGTCTTTGGGAACACAGGGCCTGGCCGACACATCAAACATCCCGAGGATCGCTTTCGGATTTTCCTGGTCATTCTGGAGCAATGGCTGGTACACAATGGCACCACATCCCGAACCGAATGGCGAGATAACGCCGTTTCCGTCGGGCTGGTCAAAGTTGGCGAGGGTAAAGAGCCCCGAAAGAACATCCGGTTTGGCGAAAAAGATGACGGCGTCAGGGTTGTCATCCGGCGTCAGCTGGTCAAACCGTTTGAATACGATATATTTTCCTTTTGCCGGAATACAGCTTAAACCTGACATGAGCTCCTTCACCATTTCAGGGGTCTGGATATACCGCTCCCCTTCCATCTCTCCCGGGATTCCATGAGACAGGAAGTATTCAAAATTTGGCCTCATCTTTTCCGTATAACCGAGGTACCGCCGTGCACCGCCACACCCCAGCGACTGAACATTCCAGGCAAGCGGGCGGCCTTTGCGCACCAGGGCCAATTCACACACAATGCAGCTGTGTTCGGTGGGGAGATTGGCCCGTGACACATCGCCCGGATCTTCCGCATAATAAAAAGCGATCGGCAGATCGCTGTCGGCAAAGTATTTTGCCCATTTTTCAAGAAACGTATTTCTAAAGGTTATGTCCATGGTTTTTCGAATTATCCGGGTTAAGAACTTGAAATTGCAGGCATCTGCCCATCATAATTTTTATTGGTCAACAGCTTCAGCATGAAATCCGCCACATCAGCCCTGGGAATGGTTTTCGACGTAGGCACTCCCGGGTTTATCTTGTAGGTGTTGGTTTTTGGTGCATCGGTCAGCCCAACCGGCCGGATGATTACCCAGGCGGCACTGCTCTCCCGGATCACCTGTACCTGCCGCTTTTTATCTTCAAAAATATGTTTCAGGAAGAGCGGCATAATGATCCTGCCAAACCAAAATCCCCCGTCATTCCCGAGGATACCGGCCGAAGACATGCAGATAAACCGCTTCACTCCTGCCGATGCCATGGCTTTGAGGATGTTCCGGGTTCCTTCGGACAGGATGGTGTTGGGTTTGTTTTTATCCACTCCAAGTGCGCAAAGCACTGCATCCTGGCCTTCAACAGCCTGCAGGACCTGGTTGTAATCCAGTACATCACCCTGGATAACAACCAGGTTGTTATGCTGAATGGTTACTTTAGAGGTTTGGCGTGTAAAAGCTGTGACGGTGTGGCCCTGGTGAAGCGCCTGGTAAACAATCAGGATTCCGGTTTTTCCACTTGCGCCAAATACGGCAATTTTCATAGTTCTCTACTTATTAAACCTGTTCAGGCTGTTTTGTGTTATTAAATTCCAGTCAGGCTTGCCGATAAAACCTGCAAGGTCCTTGCTGTCGGTATATGACATCGCAGAAGAGAGATAATCTTTAAAATTATCCACCCAGCCCGAAATAGTATATTCCACCTGGATCATCCTGGTGACTCCTTCCGAAGACCGCAGCTCGTTTCCCAGGTGAGCCTGGACCTCCTTGGTACTCATTCCGCGGAACTTCTTGTAAAAGAGCGAGCCCATTTTGAACGCCGTTTTAACCTCATCGCTGTATTGATCCACCTGGTCGCCCGGTACAGTATACCCTTCGAATTTCTTATTTGCAGCATAGGTATTGCCGGCCGACTCAAGCGCTTTGTTGAAAATGCCGCCGCACATCACATAATCGGCGCCAAGTGCCAGCACTTTGATGATGTCGGCATATTTTTTTATTCCCCCGTCGGCAACCACCCTGGCAAACTTCATGGAATGGTTCTCTTTTTCATTGTTGATGTCGTGAATCAGGGAGGCGAGCGGGTACCCGATACCGGTGTGAACGGAAGTACTGCAGCCTGAACCATTCCCGATGCCCACCCGCACATAATCGGCGCCTGCCTTGGATAACTCAATGTATGTCTGCGGGTTCGCCACATTTCCAACCATCAGGATCAACTGGTGGTCGAATTTTTTTCGGGCGCTGATCACCGCATCCAGCAACCGCTGCATGTGGCCGTTGGCAATATCAATGCATATGCTGACCGGCTGGGAAATTTGCGGTGAATTTCCGGCAAGAAACAGCTTTTCAAACTGGTCAAGGCTCAGGGAAACCCAGTCGTTCACACGCAGGCAGTCGTCTGCATTGAAAAATTTCGTCTGCGTCCTTGGAATGATCGGATAGATCTGGTTTTCTGTAAATATTTTCCGGTGTTCGAGTTCTATGACCGTATCCATGGGGGCTGTAAACAAGGGCAGCATCCCTTTGTCGTCCAGGAACCGCACTGTTTTCCTGGAATGAATGCTGCTGGTCACTGCCGGGCTGATCAGGATATCATCAAAGTCAAATTTAATGTCGTTTCGGTTCATAATCGGTATTGTTAAGGTCCTGCCGGTAAACCACCCCTCCTGTGACAAAACACCTCCAGGTGTCTTCCCTGTCGGCCGGTCCCGGATCATTTTGTAAAATTAACCAATATTTTTCAATGTCCCGAAATAACCTCATTTTCGGCCTTTACCTGAACTGATCAAGGTTCCCTGCAATTTCGCCACAAATCATCTGAAAAATGGTTCTGATTTATTATCGTACCTTTGCACAACACATTTTATCTCATTTAAACAAAATATTAATGGCGAGTTCACAAGAAACCTATAACAAAAGAGACCAGGAGAAAAAAAGATTAAAAAAACGGCTTGACAAGCAACAAAAGCTTGCCGAACGCAAGGCAAACTCACCGGGCGGTGGACTTGAGAACATGATCGCCTATGTCGATGAAAACGGGAATATCACAGATACTCCTCCCAATCCGGCAAACAGGACAAAAATTGATGCAGGAAGTATCGAAATCGGCGTTCCCAAAAGGGAAAATGTAGAGGTCCCCTCCATCCGTAAAGGCAGGGTTGAATTTTTCAACCACCAGAAAGGGTTTGGTTTTATCAAAGAAGTTGACAGCCAGGAGAAATTCTTTGTACACGTCAACGGCCTGATCGACGAAATCAAGGAAAACGACATGGTCACATTTGAGCTCGAGCGCGGCTTCAAAGGTATGAGTGCCGTGGGCGTGAAGAAAGTGTAAGTTATCGTTTGGGGATTGAAAAAATGAAGGTACTGCCTTCACCGCTGGTGGATTCAACCCAAATCGTTCCGCCATGCAGTTCAACGATCTTTTTGCAGAGCGAAAGGCCAATTCCCGTTCCCGCATATTCATTGCGGTTATGCATCCTCTTGAAGAGAATGAAAATCTTTTCCCTGTTTTTCTCATCAATGCCTATTCCGTTATCCGCTATTTTGACGATCCATTCGTTTTCGCGACTTTCGGCCGAAATTTTTATCTCCGTACCCAATTCCTTCTTTCTGAATTTGACCGCGTTGTCTATCAGGTTTTGAAACAGGAGCCTTAATTCCGTGGCATAGCCGGTTAATACGGGGAGTTCCTGAACGGTAATATCCGCCTGACTTACACATATAGAATCAGCCATATCCGCCAGGACTTCTGCCACCACCTGGTTGCAGTCGACCATTGTCATTACCCGTTCTTTCCCCAGCAACGAATATTCAAGCAGCCCCTTTACGAGTTCATGCATCTTGTTGGCTGAAGCGGAAATGAAATCAATGTACCTGTTTCCTTCATCCTCAAGTTTCCCGGAATATTCTTCCCTGAGAAGCTGGGTGAAATTGGTAAGGGTACGCAGCGGTTCCTGGAGGTCGTGGGAGGCTATGTATGAAAACTGCCCTATTTCACCCGCATGAATGGCAAGGTCCCTGTTGGCCGCTTCAAGCTGGCATGTACGCTCGGCTACGCGTTGTTCGAGGGTTTCGTTGAGTTTCCTGATCTCGTTTTCTGCCAGCTTGCGTTCGGTGATATCCTTTGAGATACACGTAACAAAAAGCACTTCTCCCGATTCATTTTTTACCGGATCCAGCATCGTCAGGAAATAGAGATCATTCCCCGATTTCGGGACAACCTTTACTTCGATTTCTCCTTTCTGGCCCGACTTAAATACCTGCCGCACCGCTCCAAGACGTCTTTCAGCTTCATCGTACGAAAAAATAAAGTGGGGTGATTTTCCGCTGAGTTCTTCCGGCTTAAACCCGAAAACCCTTGCGAACGCTTCGTTTACAAATTTATACGTTTCATCGGGGTTGAAACTGAAGATCGGGTCGCTGGAGTACTGGATCAGGCTGCGGTATTTGTCTTCACTCTCCCGCAACGACACCTCCGATTTCCTCCTTTCCGTGATATCATGTACTGCCGTGTAACGGTATTTTCTTTCCTGGATGAAAATGTTTTCAGATGATAACAGTACATGTTTGATTTCGCCGTTCTTTGCCCTTAAATCAGCGGCTGCTTCAATGACATTCCCATTGCTGTCGGCTTCACGAAGGATGGTTTCGATGGCTTCAACGGGTAAAATCCCCAGTTCCATAACCGTCTTGCCGATTACTTCGTTTTTCTCAAATCCGAACAATTTATAAAATGCTTCATTGACCTCAATGTATTGGTGGTTTTCCATATCACTTAAACCACAGGCAGATGGATTGATGTGAAACAGCTTCGAAAATTTCTCTTCCGACAGCTGGACTTTTGAAATATCCTTTGTAACACCGAAAATCACGGGATTGCCATCCCAAAAGCCATGCGACACCCTTGTTTCAACAGGAATGCTCACTCCCGATTTTGTAAGAACCGGAACAGGACAAAATGCTGTGCTCCCGTTCAACATTTCACCAACAATCCTGGCAGCTTCTTCCCGCCGTTCGGGCGGATGGACCATGAGCACTGGTTTTCCGAGCAGTTCCTCACGCGTGTACCCAAGCCGCCCGGTAACAGTATTGTTGGTGTGAATGATATTTCCCTGTGTATCAAGAACAAACAGAAAATCATCAATTGTATTGAAAAAGGTTTCATAATTGTCCCTGGTTTGCTGTAACATATCCTCCGCCAGTTTGCGTTCAGTGATATCCTGGATCTGAAACAAATATCCATTGCGAGCGTTTGAACTGTCTTTTGTGATCGAAATCAATATATCAAGCCAGATCTTCCCGGATTTTGATGTTTGATAGGTATTGAGTTCCCGCACCTTGTCAAAATCAAAAACAGCCTGGTAATGCACATTTTTACCCTGCCTTAAATCATTTTTATTCTCGTCGGGAATGTTCGGGTCATTAAAAAGAGACAACCGGTATATTTCTTCTGTATCGAAAATCCCGAAGAGCTCCATACAGGCCGGGTTCATACTCACCAGCAATCCTTCCGGGTTGTAAAACTCAATGGCAACGGGCGACTGGTCGGTAATGATACGGTACCGCTCTTCCCGCTCCCGCAGCGCTTCCTCCGCCCGTTTGCGCTCGGAAATATCGATCATTGTGACCAGGCATTGTTTCCCGTTCCCTGGAGCAATGCCTGTAAGGTGCACAAACATTTGCGTGTTTTCATTCAGTGACAATACCACTTCGCACGATTCTTTCTCCCTGCCGGAAAATACCGTCCCCAGGAAGAGGTTGAAGATTGGTTTTGTCTCATCCGCAATAAAATAGCTAAACCTGCTGTTTTTTAACCGCATACGGTCGTTGCCCAGCATATTCGCCCCGCTGAGGTTCAACTCGATGATCTTTCCTTCATGGGAAAGCATAAAATAACCTGTCGGCGTAAAATCGTATATGCCTGTATATTTATCATTTATTACTTCTGTCTTTGCCCATAAATGCCGGAGTTCTTCGTTTTGTAACTCAAGTTCCGTCTGCCGCAGGTCAATATCATAAATAAGTTTCTCAATTTCAGCTCCCGAAAGCCGTGACACCTGCCTGGGTGGTTTTTTCTTCAACAACTCCTCAGCCCGGTGCCGAAGGATTTCAGATTCCAATAAATGACCGGTATTCCCCATTTTTACCTCCTGATAAGAAAACAATAAGCAATAAGACCACTAAATTAGGCATATCTTGTTAATAACCTAATTTTTGAATGAAATGTTACGGTAAAAATCCAGGATTTTTTTGGGTGAGGTTCCCGTAAACCACGATAGTATTGGGGCTACTCCGAAAAACCAGAAAAAAGGAAAATGCCATGGACTCATTTTCCCGTATTCGGAACATAAAACCATTATCTTTGAAGGAACGACTTCTGCGCCGGGTTCGCCTGGTTAAAAAAAGCAACAAACCGAAATAACACAAAACCATGAAACCCGTCCAAAGAAAACCACATTGTTCAGGATTGGGTGCCGGCATCCGCCTGGCCAGCGGCAATTTTACCTGGCCCGGAAACAGGATTGAGGTAAGTTCCACTCTGAAACCCGCACTTTACCTGGCTTTGCTGCTGATCCCCGGATTTTTATTAATCACCAACATAGCAGCCTCTCAACCCCTCACAGGGAATAAAACCGTTGGCACCGGCGGCAGCTACACGACAATTACAATGGCTGTGGCAGCCCTCAATGCCAATGGCGTTGGTGAGGGGGGAGTGACTTTCCTGCTTACAGATGCCTCCTATACCGAAACCCATCCGCTAACAATCACGGCACAGGGCAATGCTGCAAGCGTGGTCATCTTTAAACCTGCCGCCGGGGTCAGCCCGCAAATAACCCTCAGCGCAACGGCAACAGCCCAGTGGGGAATAAAACTCGACGGAGCGGATTACATTGTCTTTGACGGGTCAAACAACGGCACCGCTACCAGGGATATGACATATAAACTGGGCAACACCCACGGCAGTGTCTTTTTCCTCACCAATTCGGCTGACAACAACACCATCAGGAATTGTATCGTCAGGTCATTCGCCAACGACAGCACCGCCGATATCGGTATCCTGGTCAAGGGGGCAGGATGTGATTCCACACTGATCATGAACAATCACATTTTCAATGCCTATGAAGGGATCGATATTTTTGCTCCCGGCTCTTCCGGTTTTTCAACCGGAACCAGAATTTTGAATAACCTTGTAGGCGACAGCCTGGAGCATATTTCAACATTCGGCATCTACTGTGCAAACTCACAAATCCTGGAGATCACAGGGAATGAAATTTTTTTCATAATCAGGGATAAAAAATCAAACACCCCCGAAGGGATCTTTGTACCAGCCATGCTCAACCAGGTGCTGAGAATCGAAAAAAACAAGGTACATGACCTGTACAGCACCTGTGTGGACGGGATGGGCGGAAAAGGGATCTACCTGATGCTGACAGACAACAATCCTGACATTTCGGTCATTAACAATATGATCTGGCACCTGGGAACCGGGACCTCGCACACCTTGTTTTCGACCATCGATACCTATGCCCCTGTTGGAATTTATATATACCGGAGTTCGACAAATATTACCACCGGGACCATCAGTATCCGGCACAATTCGATCTGGCTTACGCCGGATAACGTGCACGGTTTAAACCCGAATATGGCTTTCGCCATGGGAATGTATGTTGGCGTCGGGATCGGCGGAACGACGGCCGGTTCGGGGGTGATCGATTTCAGGAACAACATCATCCGGATCAACATCGGGGAAACCGGCTCCGGGTTTAACGGATCTGAAGCCTACGGAATATACAGCGCATCAACGACCAGAGATCCTTTTGCCCCGGGCAGCCTCGATCACAATATTTATGACGACACCGGCCAGGATTACAACTATGCCGGCAGGTTTAAACCGCTCACAACAGGCCTGACCTTTGCGGAATGGCAAACGGCTACCGGCCAGGATGGCAATTCGCTGAACCAGGACCCGGGATTTATATCCGTGGCTGACCTGCACATTCAGGATGGGTATTACGTCAACGGGGCTGGCCTGGGCGTTTTGGACGATATTGACGGGAACCCCAGGAGCAACCCTCCCGACATTGGCGCCGACGAATACGATCTTACATCTGCAACAGGGGGTTTGAACAGGGAGCAACCCGGCATCGGGATCTTCCCAAATCCCTCAGCCGGCTGTTTCACAATCACGGGCATTCCCGAAAACACGACGGAGATCAAATTGTCCGACATTTCAGGGAATATCGTATTGAGAAGGATTTTGGAGGGTCATGCCCCGGTTGAACTGAGATGCGATGCAATCTCAAAGGGATTGTATTTGCTGTTCATTGTAACGGATACCGGCACAACAGCCAGGAAAGTCATACTCAACTGACCTGCTAAAAAGACCAACGAAGGAGAGCATTTATTTTATTGTTGCACCGATTAATTCTTCAGCAGGAGTTTCGAAACAATGTCGTCGAAATAAGGCTTTTCCTTAAGGCTTGAGCGGGAGCCCGGAAAATAGATGACCTTTAACTCAATCCTGTTGCTCTTTGTTGCCGGGTGGCCAGTCTCGTCTAACTTATTTTCGCTGACCATGCTGTTCAGCACGACGGCAAGCCGCATGTCATTTTTAAGCCGGGTGTTGTCGATCATCGGGAACTCGAAATAGTTGACGATAAACTCGGTTTGCCGTGGCATTTCGGAGGTGGCATTTTTGCCCGGGTGAATTGACTGTATGGTCAGCCGTACCCTTACAGAAGCTTCAGTTGTATCGTAATCCAGGATTTTTATCCGTACAACCTGTTGGAGGGAATCATAGGTCTTTCCATTGAAAACCGAATCGGTATACATGCAGAATGGATCACTGCCGTTCAACGCAATTGAATTTTGCTCATACAGGTCATCGATGCGTGCCCTGAATGCACTGTCTGTCTTGTATTCTTTCTTGTTCTTATAAGTAAACAAAGTATCCTCATACGTTAAGGTGATCGGTTTTGATACAGCTTCGAGCGTGGATATCTGCTTTGAAATGGTGGCTTTCGACATCTTGATCAACCTGTTTTTGTATGCCTGTCTTACAGCCGGATCATTTTTTTCCACATTGTTGCACCTGTTCAGGTATTCAAACAGTGGCATCAGGTTAAGCGATTCATGGAAGTTATAGGTCAGCAGTTCAAGCTGGAGGATCTTTTCATCAAGTGACACGCTGGCTTTATCTTTCAGGATATTGCTCATGATGGAGTTGAACATATCCTTTCGCAGCGCGCTTTCAGAGTCTTCACGCTTGGTCATCAACTCGGTGTACAGCTTGGTCCGGGCATCTTTTTCCTGGCCTTTGCTCAGGTAATCGGAGGCCGCATAACTCACATACGCAATCGTAAGGGCAGTGATCAGGGCACCAATGGGACGCAAAATGATATCTGCCTTTTCCCAGCGGTCTTTCTTGTGTACAACATGGTCTATTTTTTGATCAGCTGCCATTTCGAATTATTTTGGATAAGTTCGAATTTATACCCGGTCGGGCTGTTGTTTGAAGAAACATCTGCCACATCCCCGCCGGCATGCAACTTGAACTGGCCGACCTGTTTGATGGTGAATGAGAAGTACCCGAAAGCATCCGTACTGTCTGATTTTACTAATTTACCATCAATGGTGGTGATTTTTACAGGTTGTTTCGCAAATGGCTTCCCGCTTTTGGTGATGGTTCCAAAAATATCCCCGGCAAAAGTGAGCGCCGGGATTAAAACCAACATTACAAATAATAAATTCCTGATTTTCATGGCCGTAATTTTTAGACACATTAAAGATACATTTTTTTTAATATTTTCAGTCAACCTCGAACTTCCCGATAAATGCCCGGGAATCGTTGGTAAGTTTGATCAGGTATGCACCCTTTGCAAACCTGCTGACATCGATTTGCCGTTCGCAATCGGCCGGCAGGTTGTCGAACACGTTGTCATAGACACTGCGACCGCTTATATCCGTGATCTGAACCCGCAATTGCTTCTCCGTTCCTTTGATGGAAAGGCTGAGAAGTCCATGTACCGGGTTGGGAAAGATCCGGATACCGGAATGGAGCATATTCCCGGTGATCCCGGTGCATACCATCACATTCACATAGATTGAACTTTCAACGCCGGTGCCACACATATTGATTCCTGCTGCCCTGATATCTCCTGAAACGGCTGTACCGCTGAAATCAACACTGACAACGTTCGTACCCTGTCCCTGCGATATAACAGCGCCTACCGGCAGCATCCAGGTGTAGGATGATGCATTGGATATTGCCGGGATGCTGTACTGGTATCCATCCACGCCCTGGCAAACAGTATCGTCGCCCGATATGGCCTGGGCTGTGCCGGGGATGGTTTCCACATTAACCCCCAGGATACCCGGGGAACTGATGCAGGCTCCCGACTGTGCGGTTACACTGACAAAACCGGCGCTGATGCCCCATAGGACCGTGATGGCATTGGTCCCCTGTCCCGCGGTAATGGTTGCATCGGGAGGAACTGTCCAGGTATTTGACACCCCTGGCACCGCCGGAACGCTGAAGTCCACCGTTGTGCCGGTGCATACTATCGAAGGGCCGTTGACAGGTGCCGGGGTTGCCGGCATGGGAGCAGGCGTAACGGCAAGCTGGCTCGCAGCGCTGTTTCCGCAATTGTTCCCCGATGTGACCGATACGCTGCCGGGGGTCGTCCCCCAGAGAACGGAAATGTTGGTTGTGCCCTGCCCTGAAAGGATGGAAGCCCCTCCCGGGACGGTCCAGTTATAGGATGTCGCAGCAGGAACGTAAGCAATGCTGTAATTTTCGGTGGCGCCCATGCAGGGCGTAATATTCCCCGAAATGACGCCGGGAGTGGCAGGCGCGGTAATGATCGTAACATACACGCTGTCCTTTTTCACATGCGCTGCGTTGTCATTCACCGTGCAGATGTACCAGGTGTTGGCTCCCGGGGTTGCAGTGGGATTGGGCAGCGTGGAGCTGAAGCCCGCCGGGTTGGATGCCCAGGCATAGGTATAGGGACCGGTTCCCCCGCTTGCAAATGCCTGCAGCTGGGTTGAATTCCCTGTGCACACGGCAGAGGGGTTCGCTGTAACAGCAACGGCCAGCCCCAGGGAAGCCATTACCGTAATGGTGGCGTTGCGCTGGTGTGCGGGCGTTCCGTTGGGCCCTTTGGCAAAGAAGAGCGCCTGGTAGGTCGACAGCGGCACATTTCCGCTAAGTTTGAGACGAACGATTTTTGAACCGGGGAACGAGGTGATCGTGTTTCCCTGCGGATAGGTAAAGGTGATGCTGCCGGTTGCAGGGGAGGGTGATATCTGGCCCGACAGGACAACCGTATCCGTGTAAAGCTTGACACCCGGAACACTGACAATGAAATCAACGCTGTCATTCGGCACATAAAGGCTGCCGCTGGTGTTGTTGATCGCCATGGCAAAATCGGGGAAATAGGAGGTCACGCTCATAAAGGTGCCCTGGCGGAAATCCGTCCAGCCTGCCATACCGGCTTTTTTGTTGGATACTATGCCGTTGTAGTCTCCTTCGTATCGCGGCGTTCCCCCGCCCCCGCAGGAGGGGCAGTCGATTTTCATCTTCTGGTTCGAGAGGGCCTGGTTCGCCGCCCAGGTAGCGCCCCCGTTGTCGGAATAGGAAGCATAGATGAGGGCGCTGTCGCTGGTCGGGCAGTTCCGGGTATCCATCCACATGGCATAGAGGCGGCCGGTCTGTTTGTCGCACCAGATAGCCGGGTGCCACTGGTGATGGGTTTGAGGGCTCGGATCATCATTTACCAGGGTGGCCGCTGACCATGTAGTTCCCCCGTCGTCGGAGGAGCGGCACCAGATATCCGGCTTGTTTCCGTCCCCCGGAGGATCATTGGAGGCGTACACACAGTAAAACCGGCCGCGGTGCGTTCCATAACTATTGTCGGCAGCGATCATCGGGTAGGGCCTGGTACGCATGTTCTGAACGGAATTCCTGCCGCCGACGTTCGTTCCCACATAGTTTGAAAACGTTTGGGCCGACATCTGGGTGAAGGTAAGGCCGCCATCCAGCGAACGGTAGAAAGTATAGGTGGAACCAAAGGAGCTCCCGCTGTTTGTAACAATATACACCGACTTCCCCTGGACATTGCCGTTTGCGCCAACGCACACCATCATCCCGGGAATGGACTGGGTGGAAGGCGTGAAGGTGGTGGTGAACGTTGATCCGTGGTCGGTGCTGCGGGCGAAATTCCCGCCCGAGTTGGCTGTCATGCAAACATAAACGTTGTTTGCATTCGGACCGTTTGTCTGATCGCATGCCATCCAGTTTTTGTCAACCCCTGCAACCGCGGTAACGGAAGCACCCCATGTTGCGCCGTTGTTGGTCGATTTCATCACCTTCACGCCGGAGATGGAGCCGTACATATTCTCATAAAACAAGTTGCCGAGACTGTCGAACGCAACAACAGGATCGCCCTGCATGGTTGAACCAAATGACGGGCTGTCGGTTGCCCAGTCAAGCCCGTTCTCCGTATGATGGTCCGTATTGGTGTTGTATGCCGTAAAAAACCAGGCCGGAACCAGCGGATTTTCAGCCATGTTGCTCTCCCCAAAATCAACACCGAGATTGAAATTATCATAGTTGTTTATGGTGATGGTGGTCGAAAGCGGGAGATCGGTATGTTGTCCCGCCAGTTCCCGCAGGTACCCGGGAACCTGGTCACGGTTGGGATCATCGCCAACCTGTGCACGGACCTGGAATGAAAATAACAATGCCGCCATCCCTATAAAAAAAGTGACGGCCCCCCCGGAGAAAGTAAATCTGTTCATGCTGCTGATTTTTGAGGAAAAGGAACTTCTTTTCACCGCATAAAGTTATGAAAAAAAATAAAGCGGGGATTTGCCGGGTTACCAATTGGGTCTCAGGAGATTCAGAAACTCCGGTTTTTGTTCGCTCCACTACAATTTCACTTTTTCCATAAAGCCTGAATTTTATTTCAATCCTGCATCCATTAAAGCTAATTAATATATTACCTAAATCCGCTCTGG
Organism: Bacteroidota bacterium; assembly: GCA_026391835.1. Classification (GTDB taxonomy): domain Bacteria; phylum Bacteroidota; class Bacteroidia; order Bacteroidales; family FEN-979; genus CAIVAT01. Next base: position 20,502 of record JAPLDF010000043.1, on the reverse strand, counting down.
CATTAAGAGACTGTTTAATTTTTATCAAATTCTTTATTTATAATGACCCTTCCCAGACCCCTTGGAGGATACTCTTCATACACATCTTTTTACCTGTTAAATAACCTCCGGATTTCACCTATTCTGTATGAACAACGAACAATTCGATTGATCGTAATTTCACTAACTCATCCTGATTTGTCAATGATATCTAAGCCTAAGGCAGGGCCCTGAAAGGGCCCGATTTCAATAACCGTGGGTGCAAGATCCTCCTGTTGTCAGCCCCGGCAGGGGTTGTACAAGCTTGTGATTCAACTTGCAGAAATCCAATCATTAAGGATTAGCTTCGGCAGGTCTTGATTAAAAGATGTATATAAAGAGTCGTCTTTAACACATCTTAATACCTGCTTTAGAACATCTGGCTTTAATTTAATCTGCAGTTCCATAGAATAATAGAATTAATGATACAGGAGTATTCCTGCAATTGCAACGCTGACATCGGAGGAGACTTATATTTGTGAAATAGTTGCCGCCTTCACAATCATCAACCTGCATACCTCGCTGACAACATTTACAAATCAGGACGAACAGGTAAAAAAACAAAGACAGAAATGAATAAATATTTTAGCTTTACATAAAATTCACAGATATGCAAAAGGGAACTAAAATCTGGACGTGTTCATTCTTGTTATTAGGAGTGGTTTTGATGCTCTCAGGCAGTTGTAAGAAAAAAGAGGAAAGCAGCAACCCTGTACCGGAATCCGCAACGATTACTGATAAAGACGGCAATGTATATCACCAGGTTACCATTGGGACGCAGGTTTGGATGGTTGAAAACCTGAAAACCACCAAATATAATGATGGAACAGCAATCCCTTTGGTCACAGAACCGGCTACATGGAGTGATCTTGCTGCCCCGGGGTATTGCTGGTATAACAATGATCCCGCCACATACAAAAATACTTATGGCGCCCTGTACAACTGGTTCGCAGTAAACACCGGCAAACTTGCTCCTGTTGGCTGGCATGTACCCACGGATGCTGAATGGACAGCACTTGCAACCTTTTTGGGAGGCGAAGCTGTTGCCGGCGGCAAACTGAAAGAAACCGGTACGGTTCATTGGCAAAGCACCAATGCCGGAGCTACCAATGAGATAGGTTTTACAGCCCTTCCGGGAGGAGATCGCTACATTGGTGGCACATTCCAAGACCTTAGTGAACTCGGTTCCTGGTGGAGTTCATCGGAGTACTCTGCTGACAATGCCTGGAAGCGGAACATCAACTATGGAAACGCATATTTGAATGCAGGAAAAGGCACAAAGGGAACTGGTTATTCTGTGCGATGCATCAAGGATTAAAAGATCCCGGCAGGCAACAGGTCAAAGACAACCGCCCTGGGATGGCAATTGTCATAGGCCTGCCAGCTTAAACCATCACATCGCCAGTTATGCAGGAACATTGAAAATGAACCCGACGCCAAAGACATTCTCAATACTCAAAGCCGGATCTTCCTTCAGGTATTTGCGTATTTTGGTGATAAACACATCCAGGCTCCTGCCGAAAAAATAATCGTTTTCCCCCCAGAGGGCTTTCAACAGTTCTTCACGCTTTATGACATGGTTCCGGTGGGCCGATAAATAGTTCAGGATATCGCTCTCCCTTTCTGTGATCCGTTTTGTTTTTCCTCCGATCGCCAGGGACTGGTTGTTAAAGTCAAATGCATATTTCCCGATAGAAACAATCTCTTTCCTGTTGTCGCCTTGACTTTCCGGGATCCTGCGAACAACGGCTTTGATTTTCCAGAGCAGTTCCTCTTCGTCAAATGGCTTTGTGATGTAATCATCGGCACCCAGGCCATACCCTTTTAACTTATCCTCCTTTAATGACCTTGCCGTGATAAAAATGAGCGGCACTTTTTTGTCCTTCAGCCTGATCTCTTTTGCCAGGGAGAACCCATCCATTTTCGGCATCATCACATCCAGCAGGCACAGGTCAAACTGGTTGCCCTGAAATACTTTTAAGGCCAGCTCCCCGTCTTTGCAAAGTTTCACATCAAACCCTTCGGTCTCCAGGTAATCAACCAGGAGGACCCCTAAATTAAGATCATCCTCCGCCAGCAATATTTTCAACCTTTCCTTAAACATTGGGAAATGTCATTGTGAATGTCGTTCCGTTACCCTTTTCACTCTGAAGTTCAATTGTGCCGGCGTGAAACTCAACAATCTTTTTTATGTATGCCAGGCCGAGGCCGAATCCTTTTACATCATGCACATCCCCGGTGGGAACCCTGAAAAATTTGTCGAACACTTGCTTTTGAAACTCCTTTTCGATGCCGATCCCCTTGTCGGAAACTACAACAATTATATTTTTTCCACTGTTGGAGGTTTGAACGGACAATTCCGGTTTTTCCCCGGAATATTTTATCGCGTTGTCGACCAGGTTGCACATAGCATTTACAAGATGTGTTCTGTCGCCCGTCACCACAAACCGGTCGGCATCCAGGGTTAAGTTCAAACGCCCCTGCCTGTTCTCGATCTGGATGCTCATGCATTGCAAAGCTTCCCTGATCAGCCCGTGAAAATCAAGCTCCGTTTTCCGCAAAGGGATTTCACCCCGTTCAAGTGCGGTCATACTCAACACCTGCTCCACCTGGAGCCTCAGTTTCTCATTCTCTTCAAGTATGATCCCCGAGTAATGCTTTATTTTAGCTCCCTCCTTTACAGCCGGATCCTTCAATATCATTTTCCCTGCCAGGGCAATATTTGTCAGGGGAGTCTTGAATTCATGGGTCATGTTGTTTAAAAAGTCGGTCGTATGTTCCGATATTTTTTGCTCCCGGATGAGCGACAAAATAGTCCGCCAGAATAAAACAAGCACTACGAGTATCAGGATGACAGACGTGATGAACAGGGGCCCCATCTCCGCCATCATAAATTGTTTTTTCTCCGGGAAAGTGAGTTTCAGTTCTATCTCATTTTTACTGCCCTCATCTTCCAGGGCTTTGTTATAGGTATAATTCTTTAAACCTGTTTCATTTATAGATGCCAGGGATCCCGGTTTTGTGATCACAAAAGAGTAGCCGATATGAAAGTTGTAAAACCTCATATAATGCCTGAACAGCGAATCTATTTTATGAACTTCATTTGCCCCCAGTTTCACGGCAGTCCCGGGGGAACTGTCCAATTCAGCACAAGCCCCGATCTTCCTGCAGGTTTCCTTATCGGAACGCAGCGCGTCGGTTGTTCTCGAAAGAACCATGTTCGCCTTTTCATTGAAAAGTTCCTCCTTGATTTTCGCAGTCCGGAAGATCCAGTTCACCTGGATAACCAGCACGATGAATAACGCGAGGGAAGAAATTGCGACAAACAGCCAGGTCCGGTTCGTTTTCATATACGGCAGCAAAATTAGCCATTTTCCATGGCATATAAACTGCATTAACAAGTCATTAACAAATCAATAACTACTCGGTAACACGACTCCTTTGAATTAGAACTAATTTTGCCGAAACAATTTAAAACTATAAACCATGAAAAATATACTTATCGGGCTTGCATTGCTTGTTGTTACACTCTCCTTCACCACGGAAAACGGGAAACTGTCGGGCTTGGTGACGTATAAGGACTCTTACGAATCGTCAAACCAGGCAGATGCGGGAGGTGAAATTTATGCCATCAGCCAGGCGGATGCCCGGTCGGCACAATATGGCGACGTGGCAAAGGTCATCGGGCGTTTCATGATGAGCAAATCGGATTATTCACAAGCTGTGTTTAACACGGTAGATCCCGGAAGAGTTAAACAGGCGCAGGATTACTTTGATACCGTGTCGGAGATTACCGCCAAATATATCACCAGGTTTAAAAAATTACCTGCTGTTGCCAGGGCTTCGGCAAACGGGAAGGGTAATTATACATTGAACCTGATGCCCGGCAAATATTATGTCCTGTTTATTTCAGGTACTGTGAAAAGCGACAACAGTGTGGAATCAAAAGGCAATGTCGACATTAAGGTCATTGACGTCAAACCGGCCGGGGAGACCATGCTGGATGAAATTTTTAAGATACATGAAAATTTCTCCCTCATGTTCCTTACAGGAAGGTACCTGCAGGGATGCTGATGTCAGCCAGGTTTCTCAAACATATAACTGGTTGATCATTTCTGCCGCCGCCGGATCGATCAGCTCCTTTTTGCGGATATCATCAAACAGGGCCAGCAGGTCGGCAGCTTTTAACCGTCGTTTCTCCTGCCCTTTGAAGTCGTGTACGATCCTTCCCTTGTGCATCATGAGGATCCGGGTGCCCATGCTGACTGCCTGCTGCATGGAGTGGGTAACCATCAGGGTTGTAAGGCGTTCCCTGTTCACAATTTCCTCGGTCATCCTGATGACTGTGCCGGCAGTTTTTGGATCGAGGGCTGCGGTGTGTTCATCGAGCAGCAGCAATTTGGGTTTGATCCAGGAGGCCATCAGCAATGTGAGCGCCTGCCGCTGTCCACCCGACAATTTCCCGATCGGGCTGTCGAGCCGGTCTTCAAGTTCCATATTGAGCGGCCTCACCCGTTCGCGGAACTCCCCGGTGAGTGTATGCGTGAGCGCCCATCCAAGGCTCCTCGATGCCCCCCTTTTCGCGGCAAGTGCGAGGTTCTCCGCAATGGTCATGTCGGGCGCGGTGCCGGAAAAAGGATTCTGAAACACCCTCCCGATATATTTTGCACGTTTGTGTTCGGGCATTTTGGTAAGGTCGGTTCCATCGAGCACGATTGTCCCCCGGTCGGGAAAGAAATTCCCCGCGATGGCATTCAGCAGGGTCGATTTTCCCGACCCGTTGGTACCCACAAGCACGACAAAGCTCTCCGCTTCGATCGTGCAGGATATATCGCTGAGCGATTTCACCTCGCTGACCGTATCAGGGTTAAATGTTTTACTTATATTTTTGATTTCTAACATTTTGACTGCGCTCCTCTCCTTTTATATTTCTTCAGAACCATCGGAAGTACAAGTGCGATGAACACAAACACCGCCGTGATCAGTTTCAGATCATTGGGATTCATGCCAAGCCGCAGAGCCACCGCAACCAGCAACCTGAATATCAGCGATCCGCCAATGGCGCCGGCAATCATGTAGCCGAGTGATTTGTCGCTGATCAGCGCCTCCCCGATGATCACACTTGCCAGCCCGAGCACCAGCATCCCGATGCCCATCTGTACATCGGCAAACCCCTGGAACTGGGCAAGCACGGCCCCCGACAGGGCAATAAGGGCATTGGAAATCCCCAGTCCGAGGATGATCATGACATTCGTATTTACCCCCAGCGCACGGATCATCTGCTGGTTGTTCCCGGTGGCACGCATGGCCGTTCCAAGGTTGGATTTCAGGAACAGGTACAGCAAAAGTCCCAGGACCAGGACGATAAAAAGAACAGAAGCCAGCGTGAAAACATCTTTTACCGGAACTGTGCTGCCGAAAAGGGTTATATCTCCCGATACGCGGAATACCGACATTCCCAGGTTTTCAATAGTGGTGATGATGGTCTTGTCCGACATGAGGGGTACATTGCTTTTGCCCATCACATGCAGGTTGACAGAGTACAGGGCGGTCATGACAAGGATTCCCGACAGCAGCCCGTTGACAGCAAACCGGGTATGGATGATCCCGGTAAGGGCGCCGGCCATGAACCCGCCGGCCAGGGCCACGAGGGTAGCCACCCATGGATCAAACCCGCCAACGATCATCGCTGCCGAAATCGATGCGCCCAGCGTGATCGACCCCTCGGTAGTGATGTCGGGAAAATTGAAGATCCTGAAACTAATAAACACACCCAGCGACAAAAGCGCCAGGATGAGTCCAATGGTGAAAGTCCCTATCAGAAGTGACATCTTGCTTGCTTTTTATGATTGAATATGGCCGATCCAGCACACACCGTTTTTAAAATCACTCTCCCCTGCCCCGGTAAATTCCCGGGTATCATTGATCAGGTGGAGCACGTCAAGGAGTTCCTCCTGCTCAAACAACGTGGAAATGGTTTCGTCAGGATCGATGTTGGTCTTTTTGAACGCATGATAAGAGAACACCGCCGTATGGAAATGCTGCCATACCGCACTGCCGGGTGAAAGCGGCCGGGTGAATTCCCTAAAATCATCCCCCGCCCCAGAGACAATTCCCACCGTAATGGTCATCATTTTTTTATACTCAGGCCCGGTGGTGAAATTGACGTTTTCCCTTACCTCAGGGAACATGAACGGATTTAAGGGGCGGTTCTCCCCGGCAGCGACAGGTGTGTTGATTGAAAGGCCCACAAGTCCCGACGTTTCGGCCAGCATGACCATGGCGAACCGCTCATATCCCGTGATCCGGATCAATTCGGTGATCAGCCGGCTGAACCTGACAGGTTCATTCTGCCGGTCAGGTGAAAAACGTACCGTTTTGTCAAAGTCTCCCTTGAAGGAAACGCCGTACAGCAACCTGACGGCCGGGATGAGCCGCCCTGTTTTAAGCATGTAGTCGGGGCTTTTGGCATTTCCGGCCGGGCAACAGGCAACAGCATCGCCAAGTGCGATGAATTCTCCGAACCTGTTTTTGCAATCTTCAAAATCAAGGCCGATCGCTCCCAGCCCTATGCCATAATGTTTTCTGCCGGATTCCAGGTTGATGCAGTCGTCGCCGGTAAAGCCACCATTCCTTATTTTTGCCGGATCGCCCGTGAACCTGCATTGCATTGGCTGGCTGCCCGGTAAACTGGAAATGGTATAACTCACCCCGGCCGACTCAACTGTTTTCGTCACTTCTTCTGCCGGGGCTTCCGCCGCTTTGGCCTGCCATTGCAGGATGGTCTTTAATCCTGCCATTTCCAGGATATCATCCACGTTTTTCGACGCAGACAGGATGCCGAATCCCCCGTTCACCTGGCGGTACAGTTTGGCATATTTCATGATTACCCTGATGCCCATGGAACTCATGTAGTGAACACTCCCGAGGTCTAGGGCAACATTGTAAGTGCCTGCGTTAAGCATCTCATCCAGGTATTCATCAAGGTGTTTTGACCAGGATCCGTCAATTCTCCCGTCGATTTTCAGGAGCGAATATTCGTCGCGCTCCTCCCGGGTAATATCGAGTTTCTCCTCCATAAAACTTATTTTGTGATGATGAGGTCTTTTTGCAGGAATATCTCCTTTGGGAAGTGTATTCTGAAAAACGCAGCGGCCGACGGGTTTATCAGCAAATCGGTTTTGCTCACAAATTCAAAAGGAATTTTCGCAGGACTTTCGCCGTCCAGCACCCTTTTGGCGAGCCGGGCAGCATCCGCCCCGGCCTGGTGGTAATCGCGTGAAACAACAAGCACCGCACCTGCTTTGGATTGGTCGCTGACAAATCCGAATACCGGGATTTTCTGATCGCGGGCGATCCTGATGATGCTTCCGGCTGATGCAGAGGTGAGATTGTCCACGATCTGGCAGATGACATCCGGCCTTCGGGATGCCAGCGAAAATGCTGCATCCGTAACCTCCTGGCTGCTGTTGACCGGAACCGCGATCAGTTCCAGTCCTGCCTGCTCCGCCGAAATTTTGAGCACATTCATGTTTTTTACAGAGTTCGATTCTCCCGGGGAGAACAATGTCCCGATCAGCCTCGCGTGGGGCAGGATGATCTTCACCCACCTGATCATGCCTTCATAATCTCCCAGCGTTGAAATTCCCGTGATGTTGGGAAGATGATCTTTAAACGAGGAACCGGCTCCCGCAAGTACAGGATCGGCAACGACCGTAAAAATGACCGGCAGCGCGCTGATCTTTTTCACGGCTGCCTGCAGGGTGGGTGTCGAGGAGATGAAAAGTATTTCCGGGCGATCGTTCACTGCTTCATCCAGCATCAGGTTCAGCGTGGCGATATCCCCCTGCGCATTCGCCACGTCAAGGTCGTAATCTTTGCCTTTGACCAGGCCCAGGGATGCCAGCCCGTCGACGATGCCCTGCCCCGACAATTCCGACAGCGGGGAGTCGTTATACTGGATAAGCGAAAACCGCTTCCGGGTACTGTTGTCCCTGCCTGAAAATCTGTCGGTGAGCAACAGTGCCGCTGAGATGGCCACGATGATAACCAGCATCTTTAAAAGCGGCCGGATGGAGGTCCGGGCGGAAACAGCCGGGGATTGTTTCATTGGATTTCCTTATTTACGTTTACACGCAATGCAATCACTCATAGCAAAGATAGGTGGAAAAACCGGCCCATTTGAGCACCTTGCGACGATTTTAGCTAACCACTATAAACGACTGATAATATTACCGCTACACCTGGCCGTTTCGATTGGCACCACATGGTCTGCTGCACTGGAATATGCACCTACAACAAATTACCAACTGTAAAAATAAAAACCGGGATGTGGGATCGAATGAAATATTGTTTACTTTTGTAATTACAATGTGATTATAAACACGGAACGTATGCAAATATCAGTGATCGACATCGGGAATTCCAAGGGGATCAGGTTGACAAAAAATCTATTGGAGAAGTATGACATCAAAGATAAAGTCGAATTGGTTCTGGAAAAAGGCCGGATTATTTTAAAACCCGTGTCAAGCCCAAGGCAAGGCTGGGACAAATCATTTCAGGAGATGGCTGCAAATGGTGATGACAGGCTGTTGATAGATGACATCTTTAACGACGAAAATCTTGAGGAATGGAGATAAAACAATATCAAATTATTATCGTCAACCTGGATCCGACAGTTGGAAGTGAAATAAGAAAAACAAGGCCATGTATTGTCATCTCACCCAATGAGATGAATAAACATTTGAGAACAATAACCATTGCGCCTGTCACATCCGCGTCAAAGGATTACCCGACGAGGGTCAAATTTAAACTCGAAGGGCATGATAATTGGATTGCGCTTGATCAAATCCGAACCATTGATTTGACCAGGATTATAAAAAGTATCGGAGAACTTGATGCAAAAGAAATAAAAAAAGTCAAATCAATTATTAAAGAAATCTTTGTGGATTAACCTCTTATATCACTTCCCAATGCCCGTATTTTTTAAAAATCTTTACCCCGTTACCTGTCAGGCTGCCATACCCTGCTATTAAATCGAGCTGATCATTGAAATCGGCAGACAACAGGTGGTTAAACTCTTTGAATACCTGCTTCACCTTCCCGTCCTGGTCCATGATTGTTATTGTTCCATTGTTGGCTGCAATGATGATATCCCCGTTTTTTCCCTTGCAGATTGAAACGGTTTCCGAAGTTGCTGTAATTGTTTTAAGGAGGTTTCCGGAGTTAACATCCCAGAAGTTTATCATCCGGTCTTCGTAGCTTCCGCTTATTATTTTTAATTCATCCGTGCTGAAAACGGTAGAGCCGACTTGCCTGGTATGGCCTGTAAAGGTCCTGATCAAGGCACCTGACGCAGTATTGTAGATCTTCACCAGGTTGTCATTCCCCCCTGTCAGCAATATGCTTTCATCCTGCGAAAATTGGGCCGCCCGGCAATAGGCATTCTCTACCGAAAACGTTTTCACCACGCTGCCGTCCCCGATGTTATAAATCCTCACAGGTTCGCCGCCGACAACGAGCTGATCATCGGCATTGTTCACGAGCAATGAATAGTTTGCTGATTCTGAGTCAAATTGCCTGATCAATGACAGGGTATTCAGATCCCAGATTTTGATGAGGTCCCAATCGTGCGTGCCACCCGTAACAAAGAAACTCCCGGAATGGCTCATGGCAAGTCCCAGCGTGCCGCCCGTTTCAGGTAAACTTGTCTTCGATCCGTTTAAAGTGTTGATGACGGTAAAATTATCGTCCCAATAGTTGGTGACGACGATCTTCAGGCCATCGGGTGAAAAGAGGACCTTGCCATCAGCAGCGGTTGGCACATCATACTCACTCAAAAAATGATACCTGTCCAGGAAATAGGCTACATGCAAGGTATCCGAATCGATCATCTCCTCCGACGAAAACACTTCAACCAGGTATGAATATGTCCTTGCTGTGTCGATCGTATGATCTGTATAGGAATTCGTAATCGGGGTCAGGTTTGCGATCACAGAAAAACTGCTGTTCCCCTCCTTTCGTTTGACACGATAACCAAGCCTGTCATATGAATTATCACTCCATGATAGCGTCAGAGAAGATTTGGATGTGGAATTAACCGATACCCTTGGTTTCATAAGCATGCTGATGGTCATGGCAATCGTGTTTGAATTGAATGCTTTTCCATCAGTGGTAAAGACCGTCATGCTGTAATGATGCGTGGACCCCCTGGTATAGAGGTTTGAATAAAAATACAACGTTGAAGGTACCGTATCAAAGACATTGGATAATTGATAATCAACATAGCATTCTATTCGTTCCACACTGAGCGCATTGCTGACTGAAAACAAGATCGGTACGGTGTCGTGAACCATAGCCCCGTCGACTGGGGAATAAATATGAACCGGCAGTGTTTTAACCGGGTTATCATCCTTTTTACAATTTACCAGGAAAATACCAAGAAGGACGATACAAAAAAAGGAGATTGCTTTCATGTAGCTTGTTTTTCTTAATGGTGGCATGATAAAAAATGGAACTCAAAATTGCAACATTTTTTTGAAATAAACCTTGAAAGTCCGTTAACAGGATACCGGACGCCTACTCCTGGTACAAAATCATCGCTGAATACGGGGCTGCATTTGCTGAGCCTGAATAGAGTTTCGTATAACCTTTGAACTCGTAGTTTTCAAGAGCAACTTTCCATGTACCCCCGGGTAAGACGATCTTCTTTTCGCTTTCTGCGCCATTAAAAATAACGATGATCTGCTGCCATGGATCATTGTTGGCATGATCTTTCAGCTGGCAGGCAACGACCTGCGGATCGTCTGTTTGCAGGAAAACCAACTGTTTCCTGATCATTTCATTCCCGGGCATCCTGAACGCAGGATGCGCTTTCCTGAGGGCTATCAGGTCGTGATAATATGCAACCTGTTCCCTGTTCTCAAATTTCCAGTCCCAGTTGATCCGGTTTACCGAATCGGGCTTGTTGTACGAATTATGGTCCCCGCCTTTTGTTCTTTTCATCTCAACGCCGGCATGTAAAAACGGGATCCCCTGCGATGTCAGGACAATGGTATTGGCAAGCTTGTCCATTTTTTCACGATCTGCTTCCGACGCATCCGGGCGCGAAACCTTTAATTTGTCGTATAAGGTATGGTTGTCGTGGCACGAAACATAGTTGATCACTTCGCCGGGACTTTTCGTATATGGCTGTTTGGAGTAGTTGACCTTCGCATAATCGAGTTGCGGGTGCATTCCTGCCGCAACAATGCCGAATTTAACCGACTCGCTCATGTTTTTGGCGCCGCTTGCAAAACCGGTGCTCTTCTCCTCAAACACACTGCCTTTTATCCCATCACGGATATCATCGCTGAAAACCGCCACGCCGTTCAGTTTTTTTGCATTCCTTTTCAACGACCGGTATGTTTCCGGCAAAGGTGAATCTCCCGCCGTCCAGCCTTCTCCATAAATAATGATGGAAGGATCAATGGCATGAAGCGCTTTGGAAACCTCATCCATGGTTTCCATATCATGAATGGCCATCAGGTCGACACGAAAGCCATCCACATGGTACTCCTTCACCCAGTACAGGACCGACTCGATGATGAATTTCCTGACCATCGGGCGGTCGGAGGCCGTCTCGTTGCCGCAGCCGGAGGCATTGCTGTAGTTTCCGTCCTTTTCCCATTGGCGGTAATAATAACCCGGAACCAGCTGGTCGAAATTCGAGTTTTTCGTAAAACCTGTATGGTTGTATACCACATCCATCACCACCCGGAGTCCCTTCTGATGCATCGCCTGGACCATTTTCTTGAACTCCAGGATACGAACCTTCCCATCTTCCGGGTTTGTTGAATAGGACCCCTCCGGCGTGTTATAATTTTGAGGGTCGTACCCCCAGTTGTATTGAGGGACATTCAATTTTGACTCATCCACGTAGCAAAAATCGAAGGCCGGGAGCACCTGCACATGGGTGACGCCCAGTTCGGCAATGTGGTCGATCCCTGTGCTCAGCCCCTGGTTGTTTTTGGTGCCTGTTTCGGCAAGTCCCAGGAATTTGCCCTTATGCTGGATCCCGGAATTGGCCGCAATGGACATATCCCGGACATGGATCTCATACACGATTGCATCCACCTGTTGTTTCATGGCAGGTGACTTATCGTTTTTCCATCCCGGTGGATTTGTTTCATTCAAATCGATGATCTGGCCGCGTTTCCCGTTAACGCCAACTGCCCTGGCATACGGATCGGGGTTTTCATCATTCCACTTACCGTTGATCAATGCCTGGAACGTATAATAGATGTTCCTGCGATCCCCCGGCAGTTCCGCCTTCCACACCCCATCTCCATCCTTTTGGCAACCGATTTCTTCCAGCAACTCATTGCCGGATGAAGTTTTGTAAAGCCTCAACTTCATCTCCTGTGCCGGGGGAGACCATATTTTCAGGATGGTTGCCGACCGGGAATATGTCACCCCCAAATCGTTCCTGTCATAAACAGGATAATTGACAAACGGGTCATACGCCAGTGATTTGATGCCGATTGCGGCATTTGAAGGCAGTGTCTGCGAACGCAGATTTGATGTACAGGAAAACAGCACGCCCGAAAAGATCAGGACAAATATCATTTTGGTTTTCATCATGGGTGGTATTATTTGATGCAGGAGCAAAGTTATTATAAATCGGTTGACGAACCGTAGGGACATGCCATGGCATGTCCCTACACCATGGCATGTCCCTACACCACGGCATATCCCAACACCCATGAATTTGGTTTTTTATTCGTTATCCGTTTCAAATTATAACAGATTCTGTTTTCTGGTGTGAACAGCTGTTATCCTGAACACGGTTATTATAAAGGATACGCTGATTAGATCGCCCGCCTTCCACGGTTTTAAATTGACTACCTTAAATAAATTATTATCAGACCAGGAAGACAGTTATTATGGACAGCCACTTCGAGGTTAGTGGTAATAGTTTTTCAAAAATGGGAAATAATAATTACTGTAAATTTTACAAAACAGTTTAACATTTAAATTTTGTTTTAATTTTACTTTGTAAAATGACACATATGAATCGTGTATTATTGGCAGTTCTAGGGGAATAATAATGGTGTCTAATGTATTAATCTTGATCAAATACAGAACCATTGGGCAATGAACAAAAATTACGTCTTTCTGGCTTTAGATTTCAACGTTCTGCCACATTAAAAGTTAATCTTCAAATAAAACTGATATCCACACATCTAACTCAAGGCGTATGGCTGATTTTACCAAGTTCTTGTCTCATAATTATTCTTCAAAGATCAAAAAAGTCTATATTGAATTACATCGGTATTCCTATTTTCACGGTCCCTCAGAGATCGATAATATCGACAGCCGCTTCATTGGTCGGGAAAAGCTGATCAAGAGGTTGCAGGCCTTATTAACAAATAGTGGGTCAAAATCGGGGGCATATTTAGTTACTGGACAACGTGGTGTCGGCAAATCTAGCTTTGTCTCCAAAACTATTGATGAAATAAGTTCAGCCCATAAACCATTTTATATTTTCTCACGCTATCTGAGAATTTATTTTCTCATTGTCCTTCTCTGCTTTTTTATCGATAATTTTTTAAAAAATACGCTACAGAATGAGATCATCCTTGGTTGTGCACTCTCACTTTTCATCATTTTTTCAAGATTATATTTTAAAAACAATGACAATGTTTTGCTGAAGAATTCAAATTTCTTCAAGAACCTCCCGGTTTATTTTGATTTTATTCTTATTAAAAGTAATAAATCAGCAAAACAAATTTTTTCGACAATTTGTCAGGATTTTAGTTTGATATTTTTATTTTTTGTTATTTACCAAGTCTGCAAAATTGAATTTCCAGCAATGGTTAATCCACCAGAACATCATGTAACGAAGCAGGTACATTTTATGATGGTCTTTTTAATTACGATTATACCCATTTTAATAGTTCTCATAGTGAATTTATGTTCAATTGTGTTTGCACCAAAAAATCGGAAAATGATCAGGTATTTAGAAATCAAATGCCAATTCTACTTTATATTTGAATTTCTATTAGCCGTTATATCATCCATTTACTTTTTTTTCTTTATCTTTTACAGGCATTCCACTATCTCCAATGCCTATTGTGCATCGTGGATAAAATTTCCCTCATTATACATTACCATTGCATTCAGCACTTATTTCCTGTTCAAATCCAAGAATTTAAATAAGCAATATATACGCAAACATCCTTCAATAAGGGAATGGTACTGGCTTTTTACTAACCTCCTCATAACCTTTAAAAAAGCAGTGCAGCAATATTTTAATTATTCCTCAAGAATATGTATTAAAATTAATTTGGGCCATGATGATCTAAAAGAAAAAGATATCCTTGTACTCCTTACAAAAAATATATTGTCAAAATACAAGGCCCATAAAGCCTCATTAAGAAAAAATTTTACATGGAAAGTGCTTAATATTATAGTGTTCTACTTTATCTGCGGTTTTCTTTTCTACAATTACTTTTCAACTTCCGTTAGATCATATCTTGCGCCCTATTCTTATTACTATCTCGCTTTGCCATCGCAGCAGGTTGCTAGTTCAAACGCTAATAATATTACTAATTACAAATCCACTATAGGGCTATATTCAAAGAAAAGTAATAATCTAATATCAAATAATTATTCGGGAATTGACATTAATGAGTTAATCCATTTTGCAAATAACCATAAAATTTTAGTACCTGATTTCGAAGATGCATATCGGCATCAACTGCCTCCTTCAGCGGTGGATATATGCAACAGTTTTTTTGTTATGAAGGCTATCTACCAAGCCTGTGAAAGTGCCCAACAGGATACCATTAAAATAAACCTGTTATCGGGATCGAATCAAATTGCAAATGCAAGTAGTTGGAATGCTCCTATAAAATATCCCTATATTCTTAAAACAAAAGGCAAAGATGAATATATTGAAAAACTGTTGAAATTTAACAATCAGAACCATCAAATAAACGACGATAGTTTAACACTTAAAACAGCTATATTTTCAGTCAACAAATCTGGTAACCGATCAGTTATTTACAATACAATTCAACCAAATAGTGCAAATATTTTGACTGATTACCTGACATTTTCGAGACTTGAAAAAAGGTCTGTCCTATTAAACATTTTCAATTTTGTCGACCTGATAATTATAAAAATATTTGAATTGCTTAAATCCATTATTTTTCAATTTTCTGTAATTATATCTAAATTGTTGATTTTCGGTAACTTTATAGATATAAATTATTTGAATTTCGCGTTCAATACAAATTCCCAACTATATAAATTTTTTCCAATACATCCTGATTATGCTTTCATTGTTTTTCTGTTTCTCGTAATGTTTTTAATTAAACTGTCATTCAAACTGTTCAACTATGGATTAGTAACTCATAGTATGGTTATCAGAGAATTAAGCAATATAGAAGAACAGATTAACGCACAGATTACTGAAGGAATGAACACCAAAATTGAAAAATCAAATACCCTGTTCAATTTTTCTGTGAACAGAAAACGGGAAAGATCGTATCCGATTGCCGATGTAAGGGAAATTGAAAAGAGGCTGATCTCGGTATTTGAAATGATACAAAAAATACCGAGGGTATATACTCGCCCTGATATAATTATAATTTTTGACGAACTGGATAAAATTGAGCCGTTGCCGAATAATTTGCATAGTGATACGGAGGAACCTTTTAACAGTAATTCACCGCATTATTTTTCGCCGGATGCTGCAAGGAACCGTAAACATGCCATCTTAAGCTTATTGTCAAATTTAAAATATTTTTTAACAACAGCCCAGGCTAAATTTATTTTTATCGCTGGCAAGGAAATATACGATGCATCGTTAGCCGATGTTTCAGATCGCAACTACTTCATTGGTAGTATTTTTCATGATGTAATATACATTCCAAGTTTCCTGTCTGATGATTCTGATCCTAGTTTCTCAGATATAACAAGTATGACTGAAGAATATGTTTGCCAGTTTTTGTTTCCTTATAATTTCAAATGCAACGGGATTTACAATTTAAGTGAATATAACAGATACCTATACTCTACATTTCCTGAATTAAATGAACAAAATGAATTCAATAAAACAAAACAGGAACAAATAATTGCCCGGCAGAAACGGGAAAAGATCATCTCAATATTGCAACAGTTTATTACGTATTTAACCCATTCAAGCAATGGCGCCCCTAAGAAAATAACAAAATTATTTGAAGATTTTATTGAAAATGAATCCCTAAATGGCCTTGCCGACAATGAAAAACTTATAGTTCAAAAGTTTAAAAACTCTAATGCATTCCTTGCCTTTGATTACTTTGAGCAATTTACAATTGGGATTATCAACTATCTTGCAAATCCGATCATATTGAATATCAGCAACAGTAATAAAAAGCATGGTGACCGGCTTCTAGTGGCAACATCCTTTTTACTGGACCAGATCTTCAAATTTCACAAACACTCATTTTCTTGGAGAAATATTGAACTTACTCCTGAACTGATCGACTTCAGCAAGCCCACCGAGTTAAGAAATTTCATTACCGATATTCTGCAATTCCTTTCACTCACACACATTCAAGAGATTATCAGTGGTCTGCATGAATTCAGGTTTTCAAAAAAGATCACCCATGAAATTTCATTTTTAACTAAAACCTCCGAAAGAGCCTCTGCTTCGTTCAGTTTCTCACTTGATGAATCACTTTCGCTTAAACAATATTTCAGGAAATACCTTGTGATTTTAGAAAACAGGTATAACCAACCATCGGGTGGCGTAGATAAACAGAATTATGTGAACTCAATATCCTATATTCACATGATTCTGGGTGATCTCCATTTTTATGATGAAGAGTTGACCGAAGCCGTTGTTGAATATCTCGACAGTCTACAGATCCTTAGGAATTTACCAAAAAATGATCTGAATGTCCCTTTAATGGTGCTGCTGGTGCGAAATATGTTAAAACTTGGCTATACCTATGAAAAACGAAAATCGTACGATTCTGCATACCTTACTTATGGAGAATTGACCAGTTTGCTTATCTCGTACAGAGATATAAACCTCTCGGAAATAGGGTTGCAAGAAACCCTCGTTGCAAAAGAAAATAATAGGGGGATAATTATTATAAAAGACAGCAACAGAGCAGAAACATTATTTGAACAAAACATTGAACCACGAGAATTTGACCCTTATAACGACCATGAAATCTGCTATGTAAATAACTCAGACCAACTCAAGGAAAATGACAAAATCAAGACTTTCCTGCAAACGATTTCACGACGACTTACCCCTCAGATACAGGATATCATCTTTAAAATTTCATCCTTTGAAGGAATCAAATTGTTATACCAGCCCATCCTGGCAAAATTTCAGATACTCGAAAAAAGCCACCTGGATGGGATAACCAAAGAAAATATTTTCCGGCTTGAGAAAGAGTTTACCTTTTTAATTAAAGCAGTAAAGAGTGAAGAGAAATTTTTAATGCAGGCTGATTTTTATGGAAAGGTTAGCGATATTTTATTTTATAAAAATGGAATTATCGAATCTGACTTCCCATCACAACTACTTGAAATTTGCAAAAACAGTGGCTATTACACTGACACGGAGATAACCCAGATCAGAAATTTCCATTGTAGATGCAACAATCACCAGATTCACTGCAGCGCTACCATTAAGGAGATAATCAAGGCAGGGAGTAAACCCTCATGCTGGGCATGTTATTTCAATTACAAAGGACTATCGCTTTTATTGCAGCAAATTATTGACTTTGATAAACCTATTGATGACTCAAATCTAGCTGATTATATAAAATTAAATAGGGGGTTAAATGATAAAATGGCGTTCCAGGATCCAAAAGCAATAACCTATAAGATTCTGGCTAAACTGTTATCCGACAGGGGTGATATATTTTTCAGCTGTTGTGTTGGAGAACAATCAATCAATACAGAATTCTTTGTTTTGTTTATAAAAACTTTAAAAGAATCGAAAACAAAGGGTTCAACCAATTTTGAGAATGTACTGAATATTCTTTCAGGTGACGGCTCAATACCTCCTTCAAAAACCGATCTGGTATTCCTGAACTATTATTTTTCAGCGATTTTCTTCAAAAAAGCAAATGAGCACAAGAAATATGCTATTCAATTAACAAAAATACTTTACCTGATAAGGACAAATCTTACAACTGATAAAAACCTAAAAAATGCCATAACCATGGGTATTCTGGATAATATTAGAGACTCCCTGGTGAATTCGGCCATTAAGGCAATTTACAATGCCTATGAAAATATACACCTTTTTGAAATCAATAAATATAAAGACATATTTAGCATTAATAATACCGGCCCTGATATTTCACTAAACAGATCCTCAATAAATGTTGATATTACTGAAATAATTCTGGTTTTTGAAGAAATTAAATTAAAATGCCTGCCTGAAATCGAATCGCGTGAATATCTAATTGAACTGTATAAAGCAAACCTGATTTCACCCTATTCATTGAATGAAAGTGTATTTAACCGGCTGTTGAATCTGCGTTTCAAAGCAATGCTTAACTATGAGGTATTTAAGAAGTTATTTAATGCTGAAAAATCAGAGGACATGATTGCATTTGACTTTTTTTCTTCTTTACTTGATTTGCCCTGTGAGAATGATAAATTAAACTCATTTAATAGTTTATACTCGGATTTCATAAATGTATTAAACGAAAAATCAGCAAACTCAGCGGCAGATAGTCTCGAAATCTTTTTTGAAACCCTAGAATTTATTATTACTGATTCGATTTATTGCCTCCAGGAAATAATCAAGCTTTGTAATACCTATAGCGTATCCTACATCCTGAACTATTCTTTTATTGGAAGTACTCATAAAAAATTGGCATTCTGGTCACAGATTTATTATTATTATCGGAAATTTCATTTTATTCTTTCCAAAGCTGACAAGAGTAAAAATGGAGCGCAGGTTCATGATGAATTGAATAAAATCGGCGAGTATATCCAAACAAAAATCAACTCTTCAATAAATGATGATTCACTCAAAATGAAAATTGATGAGTTGCAGGAGAAATTCATTGAATTTAGGCGTATTTCAAGTATGAAAGCTAACAACGACAGAATACGCGAAACTCTCGGGAAACTCATTGAGGAAAATAACCTTCCTTTTATTACTGCCAGGTATCAGAAAAGCGAAGCCATAAGAAATTTCTATATGTCTGTAGAAATGCATACAGAAGGCAAAGCCTATAAAAACCTGATCGAATTTATGTCATTCAACAATGACGACTTTAACGACAGGCAATATCACTTTTCAGCGGCCAATGAACGATTTAAAATCAATCATAAATTAATCAGGGGATTAATTTCTAAATTAAAAAGAAATCATCATTTGTCTGATATTTTTAATGCGGAAAAGTACAGTATGACCCAGCTAGCCGAAATACCTAACGAGTAAACGAGTCGCCATTTATCAGGGCTGGGACTCTGCTGGCAACAACTCCCTGTAAATGTGATTATCCATAACTCCAAGTTTATGTAAAAGGTGCTTGATACAGTTTTTCAAGACGCCCAATCCATAAACAACACTTTTCGAAAAACCAATGGATGAAGCATTTTCATGATAGGATGTTGGACAAGGTATTTCAGCAATCCTGAATTTTTTAAAAATCACCTGAGATAAGAATTGATTGTCAAAGACAAAATCGTTATCATTGAACCTAAAGTCAATTTTTAGTAAAACTTTACGTGAATAGGCCCTATAACCTGAATGGTACTCTGACAATTTTATGCAGAAAAAAAAATTCTGTATCAGTGTTAAAGCCCGGTTGGCAATATATTTATATGGAGGCATCCCCTGTTTTATTGGTTTTCCATTTAATATTCTGGATCCAAGAACGACATCATACAAATCGTATGCAATCAGGTAGACCATTGATGGGATTAGTTTCGGGGTGTATTGAAAATCAGGGTGAAGCATAATAACAATATCTGCATTTAAATCCAATGCTAACTTGTAACAGGATTTCTGATTTGCCCCATATCCCATGTTTTTTTCATGAAGGATAACATGTTTAATACCAATTGATTTTGCAACCTCTAATGTGGCATCGGTGCTTTTATCATCGCATAAAATGATTTCATCTACAATATTCGATGGAATTTCACGAAAAGTATTCTCAAGAGTTCTTTCAGCATTATATGCAGGAAGTACAACGATAATTTTCTTATTCAATATCATTGGTTACCAATATTTTTTGGATGACAAAAATATTTTATTTTTTCACATAATGCAAAATTATATTCACATTTGATTGTATTACAAAATTCCTTCATATAATCATGTTAATCATGTGAATCAAGGGTTAAAAATCAAATAAATAAACGCGGCAGCCAACTTACCGAAAACATGAACAAGAAGGCCTTTGGCTGATCGCACTTTACTCGCTCTTTGAAAATCTGTTTTTTCAATCAACCAATTGAACCATCCTT
>JAPLDF010000051.1 GCA_026391835.1 Bacteroidota bacterium | reverse complement strand
GATTTGCCTTTGGCCTTCGATGATGAGTTGCTCCGGAGTTTGCACAATCAGATTTTATACAAACATACACCGTCATCCCATTATTTCAAAGAACGCAACCGGTTGTTTATCAACTTTTAAAATAATAAATGTTAGTATGTATTGGATTTCAAAAAATCAAATTATTTTCAGAAATCAACCTGTTCATTTCAGCCAAATCCTGTTAATAACCCTTATTTTTTAACCACTGATTAGTTACTGAACTTTTAATGGAGAAGCCGTTTAAATCATTGCTGAATGTTATGGAAGGGATCGACCAGCCGGGACAGATCAATGCGGATGCGTTGAAAAAACTGAAGGCCGGGAAGCGGCATGCGCATACGGTGAAGGAGCTGACCGACGGGATCATGGCGGGAAACCGCACGCTGCTGAGCAAAGCCATCACACTCGTTGAGAGCTCCCTCCCCGCTCACCAGGATCAGGCACAACAAATTATCGGGGCCTGCCTGCAAAGCACCAAATCGAAAATCGAAAATCGTAACTCTAAAATCGTTGATCAAAGCATCCGCATCGGGATTACGGGGGTTCCGGGTGTTGGAAAAAGCACGTTTATCGAGGCGCTGGGAAAACATCTTACGGCCAAAGGGCATAAACTTGCCGTGCTGGCCATCGACCCGAGCAGTGCCCGGTCGAAGGGGAGCATCCTGGGCGACAAGACGCGGATGGAGGAGCTGGCGGTCGACCCCGATGCCTTTATCCGCCCCTCCCCTGCCGCAGGTTCGCTGGGCGGGGTGGCACGCAAGACCAGGGAGACGATCATCCTGTGCGAAGCCGCCGGGTTCGATGTGATCTTTGTCGAAACGGTGGGTGTGGGACAGTCGGAAACGACGGTCCATTCCATGGTCGACTTTTTCCTGCTGCTCATGCTGGCCGGGGCCGGCGATGAACTCCAGGGCATCAAACGGGGCATCATCGAAATGGCCGACGCCATCGTGATCAACAAGGCCGACGGCGACAACATCGGCAAAGCCAGGATCGCCCGGGTGGAATATGCCAACGCGCTGCACCTCTTCCCCCCGCCCGACAGCGGCTGGGTGCCGGTTGCCGACATCTGCTCTGCACGCTCGGGGCTGGGCATCGACCATGTGTGGGACCTTGTGATGGAGCACCGGAAAATCACCGGCGACAATGGCTTTTTTCACCGCCGGCGGATGGAACAAAACAGGCAGGTATTCAGGGAGACCATCGAGGCAGGTCTTCAGCACCATTTTTTCCACCAGGAGGAGATCAGCCAGGTGATGGCCACACTGGAACAGGGGATCATGAACGGTCTTGTGAATCCATACCAGGCTGCAAACGACCTGCTTGAAAAATATTTCAGGGAGCGGTAACCGGCTTCCCTAGGTCCTTAACCTTCGCTTAATAAGGATATTCCTGAAGTTTGAGGCAAGTACGCTCACGACCAGGATGGAGGCGATGACCACCAGTGAAACATTGGTCGAAATCTTAAACACATCATGGAGCAGCATCTTCACGCCCACAAAGGTAAGCAGCCCGGCAAGCCCCATCTTCAGGTAATGGAAACGGTTCATGATGTCCATCACCAGGAAGAACAGCGAACGCAGGCCCAGGATGGCGAATATGTTGGAAAAAAAGACGATGTAGGGATCCTGTGTCACGGAGAATACGGCAGGAACCGAATCGACCGCAAACAGCACATCGGTAAACTCAATGATCATCAATACGATGAAAAGCGGTGTTACAAAGAATTTTCCCTGCTTGCGCACGAAGAAGGTCTCGGCATGGTCGTCGTGGCTTACATTAAAAAAGCGTGAAACCAGCCTGACGACCGGGTGTTTTTCAGTATCGATTTGTGCATCCTTGGTGCCATACAGGAAGTCGTAGGCCATCTTAAACCCGATGAACACCAGCATGACCCCGAACACATAAAGAAACCAGGCGAACCGCTGGATGAGGGCACTGGCGGCGAAAATGAACATAAACCGCATGATGACCGCCCCGATGATCCCCCAGAACAGCACGCGCTTGAAGTACTTCGGCTGTATGTTGAAGGAGATGAAGATCATCACGATCACGAACACGTTGTCGACCGACAAAGAGTATTCGATCAGGTACCCGGTGAGGTATTCGAGCGACAGGTTCTTGTTGTAGAGGTTGATGGCATCCTGAAGCCCGAGGCCGGTGATGTCGATGGGATGATGGAATTTTGTGATCCGGCCCTGGATCTCAGCCAGCGTATCGCTGCCATGAATCCAGTTTCCGTGGTAACGGATCAGGAAATAGAATCCGACGGAGATCCCCACCCAGATAATCGTCCAGACAGATGCCTCCTTGAATGAGAGCGCATGGTTTTTCTTCTGGAAAAATCCAAGGTCGATGCCGAGCATGAGGGCGATGAAGACAAGAAAGGAAGAAAAGAAAATTATTTCGTTGAGGTTGGTCATGTGTTCTTTAAATGAATGACAAGTGACAAATGACAAGTGACAAGTGACAAATGACAAGTGACAAATGACAGGTGGCAAAATTACAAAAATTTCTTACTTTTGCGGTTACTCCCATTTAACCGAAATTACAGGCCATGAATGAAAACATCTCACTGAATCCCAACGCACTCGTCCATTTTCTCGACAAACCTACCGATGACTTTACAAAAGCCGACCTGATCCGCTTTATTGAAGCCAACGGCATCCAGATGCTGAATTTCCGGTATTCGGCTGCCGACAGCCGCTTAAAGACGCTCAATTTCATCATCAAGGACCGTCAGCACCTTGACAGCATCCTTTCGGCAGGGGAGCGGGTGGATGGCTCAAGCCTCTTCCCGAACTACGTGGAGGCAGGTTCTTCCGACCTCTATGTCATCCCGCGCTACCGGTCGGCATTCGTGAATCCCTTTTCGGAGATCCCCGCACTGGACATCCTTTGTTCCTATTACGACAAGGACGGGCAACCCTTTGCGAACTCACCCGAACATATCCTGCGGAAATCGCACGAGGTGCTGAAGCAGAAGACCGGCCTTTCGTTCGAGGTGATGGGCGAACTGGAATATTACATCATCAGCGAACAGGACCGGTTGTTTGAGGCCGTTGACCAGCGCGGATACCACGAATCATCACCCTTTTGCAAATGGGAGAAACTGCGCATCGAGGCGATGCATGCCATTGCCAAATGCGGCGGGTTTATCAAATACGGCCATTCGGAAGTGGGCAATTTCACCGAATCGGGCCTGTCGTATGAGCAGAATGAGATTGAATTCACCCCTGTGCGCCTTGAAGATGCCGCCGACCAGCTGATGATCGCCAAATGGATCCTGCGGTCGCTGGCCTATAAATACGGCGTCACCATCACCTTTGCGCCCAAGATCACCACGGGTAAGGCCGGAAGCGGCATGCACGTGCACACCCGCCTGATGAAAAACGGGAGCAGCGTGATGCTCGACAACGGGATCCTGTCCGACACCGCGAAGAAGGCAATTGCCGGGTACCTCGACCTTTCGCAGTCGCTGACGGCGTTCGGGAATATGATCCCCACAAGCTATTTCCGTCTTGTTCCGCACCAGGAAGCGCCGACCAACATTTGCTGGGGCGACCGCAACCGGTCGGTACTCGTGCGTGTCCCCCTCGGATGGGGAAGCAAGCACGACATGATCACCGATGCCAACCCGCAGGAAAAGGACACCCAGAAAGGCTTCGGAAGCCGCCAGACGGTCGAATTCCGCTGTCCCGACGGATCAGCCGATATCTACCTGCTGTTTGCCGGGCTTACCGTGGCTGCGCGTCATGGCATCGAGATGGAGAACGCCCTCCGGTTTGCTGAAAAATCGTACGTGGATGTCAACATCTTTGAAGAAAAGTACAAATCGCGGGTGAGTGAGCTGCTCCAGCTGCCCGCGTCGTGCTGGCATTCGGCCCTTGCGCTTGAAAAGCAACGGAAAATATACGAGGCGCACGATATTTTCCCGCCCAAGATCATCGACGGACTGATCCGCTATCTGAAAAGTTTCAATGATCAGAATCTCCGTGAATCGATTCAAAGCAACGAGAAGGAGATCATGAAGCTGGTCAATGCCTATCTTCACTGCGGATAACCGGAAACACCTCCAGTTCCTTCAGAAAATCACGCTTCTTCTGTGAATCGCGGCACCCTTCGACCAGGATACGGGTGGTGTCGTAATTTCCCCTGTAAAAGTGGATGGCTGCCAGGTTAAAACGGGCGTCGTCAAAGAACGGGTCAACCGCCAGGGTTTTCTGCAACTCCGCCCGGGCCTCGGCCACCCGGCCCTGCTGATACAGAGAAGTGGCATCATCATTCATCACCCGTACTTCCCAGGGGGTGATCTCCAGGGCTTCGCGGAATGAGTTCCCGGCCGATGCCAGGTCTCCCTGCCTGAACTGCGCGACCCCGATGAACCAGTCAACCGGGAGGGTATTCGGCGTGAGCCGGTAGAACCAGCTGCCTGCCTGCCTGCCATAAAAGATAACCTTCTCCTGGTCTTTGCCCTCATTCCTGAACATCAGGCGGGTGTAATATTCCCCCCTGGTGCGCATCAGCACAACGGCGGCGGTAAAGGTGAGTCCCGCGATCAGAAAGAGCGCAACATATTTCCACGCCTTTCGCCGGGAGGTAACGCACCACCCTTTCATGGGAATTTTCAGCAGTAAAAACGCGAGAATGGAGAAGAGCAGCACATTGTGCTCAATACGTTTGAAAGGGAAATCGAAGCAGGCAAAAAGATAGAACCCCGCCAGGAAGGAGGCATAAAATACGGTGACTACCGGCATTTTCTCACGCCGGACCATGATCCTGAAGAAAACGATGATCACGGGGGTGAAAAAGAGGAAAACCGCCAGAAGGAATCCCGGGATCCCGAGTTCGGAGAGGAACCCGACCCACTCGTTATGCGGCTGGCTGTATGTGTAATTTTTAAAGGTATGGTCGGGGTTGACGGGTTTCGGACAGGATGCCACATTGATCCGCCAGTTGCCGGCACCTACTCCCAGCAGCGGATGTGCCGCAACCAGGCAGGCTGATTTTTTCCAGAATATAACCCTCAGGCTGGCGTTTTCATAATAACTCCCGGCAAAATCGAACTCCGCAATCCCCGTTAGCGCCGCCTTCTCCTTTCGGCGTTTTTCGGCCTGTTCATTCAGCGAGTCATCATACGATTTGAAATACTGCCATACAGGGATTTTGCTCAGGAAGTAATTTTTCCTGGGCTGATCAAGCGAGGAATAAAAACAGGATATGCCGGCAGCCAGCAGTAAAAGGCAAAGCCCCCCGACCAACAGGTTTTTCCTGGTGAACAGGAACCTGTACCTGGTTAGCAATATGGCCAGGGCGAGCAGCGTGGCAAACATCAGCCCGACATACACGGCACGGCTCTGGACGATCACGATAAAAAACAGGGCCATCGTGCCGGCAGCGGCCGAGAGGTATTTCCAGAACCCGCGGAAAAGGGCATATCCGGCAAGCGCCAGGGGCAGTAAGATGAACAGGTACCCCGAGAAGAGGTTGTTGTTTGCCGAAACGGAGATGATGCGGTAGGGATCGAAAAATTCAAGCCTGTACATCTTGTAGAAAGCCAGGCTGAATGCAAACAGCATGGCGAGGATCGAAATGCGGATAAAAGTTCTTTCAAACCTGCTGTTCAGGGTAGCATGCATGGTCACAACCAGGTAAACCGAGAAAGAGACAAATACCAGCTGGGACTGGGCCACTGCTTCAGACGGAACCCTTGCCCACAGCGAGGAGAGCAGGTTCCAGAGATAAAAGAGCAGGAAGCAGGCTTCAAAAAAAGAGATCCTGAACCTGGCCGTTCTCCGCGCCAGGCTTACCGAGGCAACCAGCAGCACCACCGTGAGCAGGAAAAACCTTGGCAGGAACGAAGTATCAACAAGAACGCCCGAACGTATATGATCAACTACCAGCAAAACAACAACTGCAAAACCGACATGGAACAGGCTGGTTTTGTTTGAAGTCATGCTGAAATGTTATAGTGATGACTTTGGGGAAAACTATAGAGAAAAAGCATTACTCCACGAAGGTGATCACGGCAGCTCCTCCTTCGCCTGCGGTTGGGTTCGAATAGCTCTGGAGCGATCCGCCTTTCCCTGGTTTCGAAGTAAAAAACCGGTCGCTCAGGTACGACCTGACAAGGCCGATAAACACATCAAGGGTGTTGCTCTGGGAATTGGAAGCATACCCGGTTACCTGGCCTATGCTGGCTGTTCCCGCAGTGCCATTGACGGTATACCAGGCGTAGCTGCCTTTTTTCCCGCCGCTGCCCCCGGCTGCTTTCACCGGGCCGAACCAGGAATCACCGCCGTTGCCCCCGTCGGTATCTCCGTAATAGTTGGGATAGGAGTAATAAGCATTGTTGCCGGCAGCTCCTCCCGTGCCAACCACGACATTAAACTGCTGGTTGGGAACCACATTGATCTCCTGTTGGGCATACCCGCCGGAGCCGCCATCACCGCCATCATTGAGGATATAGGAGTAAGAATAGGCCCCGGCACCTCCGCCCCCGCCTGCTCCGCCCCACAATTCAACCCTGATCTTCGATACTGACATGGGCACAGTCCATGTCTGGGAAGTGGTAATGGTGGTTTTTCCGGGAAGTGTACCCCCGCCGCCTGTTGCATTGATCACGTAAGGCGCTGCCGTTGTTCCCGTACCCGTGACGACAATGTTGGACCCGGCCACGATTTTGGTTTCCGAACCATCGGTAACCGGCTTGTTGGTAAGGTCGTTGTAATTTCCGCTGAACCCGTTGCCGGCCGTCTGGGCATGCAACGCATACGGAACACTCAGCAACTGGCTCACCCCGGTAATGCCGTATGATGTTCCCCCGGCGGGATCGGTTTCCGATTTCAGGAAATAGGGGCCGTTAGCCCAGTCGATCGCCGAAAAGTTCCCGGTGGTGGTGCCTCCGCCAATTTCAACTGCCACAAGGCCGTTAACGTTCGTGGAAACAACGTGTGTTTCGGTATAAACCACTGTTCCGCCTGATGATCCCTGGAGGATGCTGATCCTGATCCCCACACTGGTATTTTGCACCAGTTTGCCAAGCGAATTCCTGACCACTGCCTGGTAACTTAATTTTTGCGGCGACTGGGCTAATAAACAGGCTGTAACGATCATGAAAGAAAGAATGGCAGATAGCTTTTTCATAGGTTACTTTTTTATGATTTTATACGTCTGCAACGCTTTACCATTTCCAAAAACTGTCAATAAATATGTTGCCGGGGCAAGGTCGTCCATTGGGATCACCGTTTCGTCTTCCACAACTTTCATGGTCCGCAGGAGCACCCCGTTCATGTTGCTGAGCTGGTAACCCGGATCGGAAAGAGCAGGATTTTTGATGGTGAGCTTTACGTACCCGGTTGCCGGGTTTGGAGAGAGGGTGCAATTCAGGGCAATTCCCGTTTCA
The DNA here is from genome assembly GCA_026391835.1 of Bacteroidota bacterium. Classification (GTDB taxonomy): domain Bacteria; phylum Bacteroidota; class Bacteroidia; order Bacteroidales; family FEN-979; genus CAIVAT01. Next base: position 516 of record JAPLDF010000051.1, on the reverse strand, counting down.
TCCCCGATGCCGTCCATGAAAAGGATCTCGTATGGCTGCTGAACGCCTTCGGTAACGGTGCCTTCAGCCCCTGCCGTGGTGATGAATGCCACCTGGCCAACCGAATAGCTTACCTGGCCGGCGTTGCCAGTGGCATTGTTGCTGGCAGAAAGGACGGACTGCTGCGCCTGCAATCCTGGCAATCCCATGCAAAAAAGAACTGCCGCGATCAGTTTGAAGGTTTTCATTTTCACAGGATAGAATTTATGAGGTAAAAACCTGTTTCGAAAATACAACAAATTATGCAAAAACGAATACCAGGAGATAAAAATATTTATGATTTACCATTGGGGATTTATGGTTTTTCTCCTTCGGAGATGGTTTCGTGGTATTCCTCGGAGTATGTTCAATAAAGTGTGTCAAAGTTAAATCAATAAAACTAAATAACTTTGACCACCATGGAAAAACAACAATCGAAAAAGAGAGAAAAGAGAATGCGTTTGGAAGAAATAATTCCTGACGATGAAATGCGTACCG
>JAPLDF010000047.1 GCA_026391835.1 Bacteroidota bacterium | reverse complement strand
TACTTTCCTGAATTCATAGTTCCGCAGTTAGTGCTGCAAAACTACAGGTCAATTCAAATCAAAAAATCAAAGAACGCTTATATTAAATTTTATATCAGCTATTTACACGAAATATTAAAATATTAACGCATCACCAGTAAAAAGCAAAAATAGATTATTTTTTTACGCTGAAGCAGGTACACCGTGACAGATGGCTGAAATTTTTCCTGGAAGGACCCAATTCGCAAATAATAAGCACGATCAGCCGGATTTTTTTGGTTAAAGTTTGTTTTTTAGTGTTTTGTTTTTATTTTTGATCAGGTTATTGAACCATCAAACTCACCACCTTTCCCGTGGATCCGGGGGGGAGAAAACAGGCCCGTATGAAAAAAATGTTCATTTTGTGGTTTGCAGCAATCTTAAGCTCAGCCACATCAGCCCAAACCTATCTCCCCATCACCGACAACATGGTGATCGCCGGCAATTCAAACATCAAGTTTGCTGCAGGGAATTACGTTATCCCCGATGTCCCGGCCGATGGCGTGATACAGATCAGCGGGGTTAAGAATGTCGTACTTGACGGTGACAGCTGCCGGGTGAACGGCGTCGGGAATGCCGGGTATATGATTAAAATAACCAATGCACATAACATCGTGATAAAAAACTTCGATTCGGTGTTTGGATATAAATATGCGGTGCATATCATGAACTCCGACCACATCACCATCAACGGCAATGTGTTCTGCCGCAACAAAGTAGATTCTTCGGGTTGGATCGATGTGTGGGCCGACTATACCCAGGCCCTCGGGGGAGGTGTGATGATGTATCAGAGCCGTGCCGCCAGCATCCACGACAATGTAATGACCATGCAGAACGACGGCGTGGCGCTCTATCACTGCGACAGCATCAGCATCCATGACAACGATTTTTCATGGAATACCTCCTTTGGCATCAGGATGTTCTGGACCGACACGTGCCATATTTACCGGAACAACTGCGCACATGTCAACCGGCCGCTTACCGATCCGAGTGACTGTGCAGCCCTGCTGCTGATCATCGCCAATGCCAACCGTGTCGAGAATAACGACCTGTCGTGGTCCGGCGACGGGGTATTTCTCGGGCAATACCAGCACTCCAATGTGCCGAACAACAACTACTTTGCATACAACGAATGCTCTTATTCGCCCCACAACGCGATCGAGGCCACCTTTGCCGATGGCAACATTTACAGGCACAACAAATGCAACTATAGCCATTACGGACTCTGGCTGGGTTACTCTTTCAATTCAGTGGTCGACAGCAATGACATCATCGGGAATTACCAGTCGGGGATCGCCATTGACCGTGGGTTCAACAACGACATTTCGAACAACCTTATAAAGAACAACCCCATCGGGATTGAATTGTGGGAAGGTACGCCCGCCACCGGTTACTCCAGTTTTCATTCCCAGGATTACCCGATCCATCACAACATTTTCGAGGGGAATACCAAAGCGGTATCATCGATCAATACCAAACATGCCCTGGTCAGGAGCAATGAATTCAATTACAGCCAGCTGGCCAGCCTGTATCTTGACGGAGCATCCGGTACCGATACCATCACGCTGAACACGTTCCGGATGCCTACCGGTTATCAAATCTATAATAATTCGGCTTATGCCAAATTTGCAGTTGACAACCTCTTCCTGCCATCAGATACAGCCCTTGTCAGCGCAAAGATCTTTGACAAGCATGACAATGCCGCAAAAGGTGAAGTAACCTGGTTGCCACAAACGCCTGCGCCTCTAACACCTTTGCAACTTACCCCTCCGTGCGACATGGCCGAGCCGGCAGCCCTCTGGTATGCCTATCCCGAGGTTGGATATCCTGCCAAGGTCAAAATTCCCGATACTGTGCGCTACGATTTTATTGAAAAAAAAGTGGGTTCAGCCTCCGTTAAACTGGTCACCAGCAGGGGCTATGATCTGGCACTCAACTACCGCCCGGCAGGTGACTCCCTGTCACATTGGGCACTCACTGATCTTGACACGCTCTATTTCTGGGTACGCACGATCAAGCAGCCGCAATACGGGTTTCAGTATTTTTCAGTGCGTATCGGCGATGATCACGGCGGTTACTTCAAATACACCGCTTCACCAACCTTGCTGAACAATGCAAACATGGTGTGGAAGCGATATAAATTCCCGCTGTCGGGAAACTCCCAGTTCGCCCGTACGGCAACGGGGAGCATGTCGCTCGACCATGTAAACTATGTTGAAATTCACGCAGACACCTGGGATTACGGCTTTACCCTTTGGGTAGATGGCATGCAATTTGAACCCTGCTCTCCGCTCACTTCTGTTCAGCCGATACCAGTGCAGGAAGAAAACAGGCTGATGAATTACCCCAATCCTTTCACCGGTTCCACGGTCATTGCATTTCACATTGTCAAGGCAGGCCCGGCAAAGCTGGAGGTTTACAATTCCAGGGGGACCAGGATATGGGAGCATGCCGGCGAATTTATTCAACCCGGTGACCATGAAATTGAATGCAACCTGTCGCAAGTTACGCATGGTTCCGGCATTTTCCTGTTAAAACTGACCACCCCCTCCGGCACAATTACAAAGAAGATCCTGCTGCTCAACTGACCAGGCATCCGTTCATTGCGCTGTTTCGCCATTTTGTCATTTCACCATCCCATTATTTCAAGGTATTTTTCGCCTTCCTGTAATAATTTCATCATTGGGTCGTCTGGCATGGAAGTTGTCTTAATTTAGACACATTTTAAATTATTATCCGTGCAAAAACACTTCATAACTTTTCTGTTTCTTCTTATTGGCGGATCATTGTTTTCGCAAACAGGTACCATCAAAGGACGTGTGTTCAACCATAAAAACAACGAGCCGGTCCCGTTCGTGAACATCATCATCGATGGGAAGCCCACCCAGGGGGCTACGAGCGACATAGAAGGAAAGTATATCATCAACAAGGTCACCCCGGGATACGCGCGGTTGGTGGCCACATCGGTCGGCTTTAAGAAGTTTACATCCAATGATTTCCTGGTAACCAATTCAAAAACAACCGATCTTGACATTGGCCTTGACGAGCAGGTAACGACATTGGCGCAGGTTGAAATAAAACCCAATGTTGTGGAGAGAAACGAAGAAGTACCGGTATCGCTGCAAAAACTGACCATCCAGGAAATCGAACGCAGTCCCGGTTCAAACCGCGACATCTCAAAGGTGATCCAGAGCCTGCCCGGCGTGGCTTCCTCCCCTTCATTCCGCAACGATGTCATCGTCCGCGGAGGTGGGCCCGGCGAAAACCGTTTCTACCTCGACGGTGTTGAAATCCCTTACCTGAACCACTTCTCCACGCAGGGATCTTCGGGCGGCCCGGTGGGTATTATCAATGTCGATTTTATCCGGGAGGTACAGCTTTATTCAAGCGCTTTTCCTACCACAAGGGGCAATGCCCTGAGTTCGGTGATGGAGTTGCGGCAGGTGGACGGGAACAGGGAGAAATTCGGGGGAAGGGTGTCGGTGGGTTCCAGCGATTTTGCCCTGACGCTGAATGGCCCGGTTACAAAAAATTCATCCATGATCTTCTCCGTACGCCGTTCATACCTGCAGTTGCTCTTCAGCGCATTGAAACTGCCGTTTCTTCCGACGTACAGTGATTACCAGTTCAAATACAAGATTGATTTTGACAAACGGAACCAGCTTTCGGTCATCTCGATCGGGGCCCTGGATAAAAACAAACTGAATACCGGCATCTCAAACCCCGATGGATTCCAGAAATACATCCTGCAATCGCTTCCGGTGAATGACCAGTGGAGCTATGTTTTCGGCCTTGTTTACCGTCATTTCAGGGCAAAGGGATACGATACCTGGGTGCTGAGCCGGAACATGCTTAACAACGATCAAATCAAATACACGAACAACGTGGAGGTTCCCGACAGCCTGCAGTTCAAATACAATTCACAGGAGATCGAGAACAAGTTACGTTATGAAGGACTTACCGACCTGGTGAAATGGAAAATCACCTATGGCGCCGGGCTTGAATATGCCAGGTATACGAACAAGACATTCCAGAAAGTATATATTGCCGATTCGGTGGTTCCCGATTCGATCTTCACCCTCAACTACAACTCCAGGCTTGAAATGTGGAAATGGAATGTGTTTGCACAGGTGAACCGGGCATTTTTCAACGACCGGCTGAACCTTAACCTGGGGATCAGGATGGATGCCAACAACTATTCCGCCAACATGAACAACCTGTTGAAACAATTTTCTCCAAGATTTTCTGCATCGTATGCTTTTGTTCCTGATAAATTCTTTCTCAATTTCAATATCGGGCGCTATTATCAGCTGCCGGCATACACCTCCCTTGGGTTCCGCAGCAACAGCGGCATCCTCGTGAATGAGGCGCTGGGGATCAAATATATTTCGGCGGACCATGTCGTGCTGGGACTTGAATACCAGCCAAAACCAAACGCCAAGATCTCCCTGGAAGGATTCTATAAATATTACCGCAACTACCCGTTCTCGATCAAGGATAGTGTGGCCCTTGCAAGCAAAGGATCTGACTTTGGCTCCGTGGGCGACGAACCATTGCTGCCAATTTCCAAAGGACGTGCCTATGGATTTGAAGTGCTTTTGAGGAATGCCGACTTATACAAGTTCAACGTGATCATGACCTATACCTTTGTCCGCAGCGAGTTCACAAATTATGCGGGCGTTTATATCCCCTCAGCCTGGGATAACCGCCACCTGATCAATGTTACCGTGGGCAGAAAATTCAAACACAATTGGGAAATCGGCGCCAAATGGAGGTATGCCGGCGGACAGCCATACACGCCATGGGATATGGAGAAATCAGGTCTAGTCACGGCTTGGGATGCCCAGGGCAAGGGGTATCTCAATTACAGTAAATTCAATACACTCAGGCTGACATCGTTCAACCAGCTTGATATCCGGGTCGACAAGGGGTTCTTTTTCAAAAAATGGTCCCTGATGTTCTACCTCGACATTCAGAATGTGTTGAATTTCCAGGCACAGCAACCTGATCTCCTGGTTAATACGCAGGAAGATGGTTCGATGGTGACCTATGTCGAAAACGGGCAGAAACGGTATAAACTCCGCACCATTAAAAACAGTGCCGGAACCGTTTTGCCAGCCATCGGCATCATGGTAGATTTTTAACGCTGAATGCAGCTGAGTGTTAATTCTTCATCTGGCGCCGGCGTGCTTTCATCTCTTCAACCTGTTTCTGGTATGATTTGAACTGTTCGGCAGTAAGTACGGTCTTAAGTTCACCATCTTTCAGTTTGTTGAGATTCTGGACCGATTTATGCCTGGCCGCAGTATCCGCAATTTTCCGCGCTTCATCCACCTTTTTTGCATACTTCAGGTTGATGGCAGAAACTTTTGGCTCCTGGGCAGCGGTAAGGGATAGTTTTTCCTTCATCATTTCCGTCAGGCGTTTTGCATGTTCTTCGGGAGTCGCATTTCCATTGCCTCCCCCGGGATGTTTTCCCTGGGCATACATGGCGGTTACGGAGATCAGCATCAGGGTAATTACGCCAATGGCGAACCGGAGGGTTTTTGTTGTAACGTTTAACAGGGTTTTCATGGTTTTATCGTTTTAAATGAGTTTTTTGCGAGTACCGCAAAGTTAAAATATAGGTTGACGTGATAAACGTAAAATCTCAGGAATTATTAGCCGGTTTATGTTTAATGCGCGAATTGACATACCTTCCGTTAATGAAAATATTCCTGTAGTACCAGTAGTTCAGTGTTAAGATCCAGGTTGCCGTGATGCTGCGAGTATTCCACAGGGTTTTGAGGTTCCTGCTGATGATGTTCAACGGTGAATAAATTTGCCTGATGGCCTCTGATATATGGCCATCCAGCATTTCAGCGGGTATGGCAGGATGCTCAATGGTAGGTTCAAAGTAATCGTATCGTTGCCAGTCGTTCGGGAAGTTTGAATACAGCAACCGTTTTTCGGCAACGGTTTTCTCAAAAAGCTGTGTTCCGGGGAGCGGTGTCAGGACTGAGGTCTGGAACGAATCTGCCCCGCATTTCAGGGCAAATCGTGCGCGGGCCCTGATCGTTTCCCTGGTGTCGGAATCCCATCCGAAGATGAGCCCCGCAATCACACCGATACCGTGTTTCTGGATCGATTTGAATACCTTGTTGTAAGAGCCTGCGCCGCGGCTCAGGTTCAGTTTCTTGTTGGCCTCTTTCAGCTGATCCTCGGTTTCTGCTTCAATCCCAAGGAAAATCATCCGGCAGCCGCTACGGTAGGCAAGTTTCAGCAGATCCCCGTCATCTGCAAAATTGATGGAGGATTGTGACAGCCAGTATTTTTTAATCCCCCGGCGGATAATCCCTTCAAAAAGCTGGCGGGCATGTTCTTTGGATTCCCTGCTCTGGCCGATGATGTTGTCATCAATGAAAAAGACAAATTTCTGGGGGACTTCTTCAAGTTCGTCCAGGATCTCCTCGACCGGCCTGAACCGGTAATGCTGTCCGTTGAAAGCTGAAACACTGCAGAAACTGCAATTCATCGGGCATCCCCGGGTGGTTTGCACGCCTGCACAGATATACCCGGGGTGGAACAGGTCCCGGCGGGGTTTTGGCTGGTGGATCTCCTTTGAAAACTGGCTTTTGTATAGCTTTTTCAGGTTACCTGATTCAAAATCGGCGATCACCTGGCCCCAGACAGGTTCTGCCTCCCCCTGCACCACAACATCAACAAACTGCATGCTTTCATCGGGGACCATGGATGCATGGATGCCACCCATGATGGTTTTAACACCCTTTTTGCGGTAGATGGCAGCAATCTCGTAAGCCCGTGGTGCCGTGCTGGTGAAGGCTGTAAGCCCGACAAGGTCAGCTTCATAATACCGGAATTCTTTGAAGTTTTCATCGATGATCTTGATCTTCCAGCCGGGCGGGGTGAGTGCTGCAATGATGCCCAGGCTCAGCGGTTGGTTGCGCGTGGCCCGGTTGATGTGAAACCCGGAACGGAGTTGATTTGCAGGATTGATAAGCAGGAGCGTTTTCCGTTTCATGGCTTCAGTCGAGTAACCAGTTTTTTGGTTTTTTAATATTTCCGAAGGCCATGCTACGGTAATTCCAGTTGCTCATGTACGACCAGTAGGCTGTGATAAAACTCCCCGTGCGCCACCATGTTCGCAGCATCCTGCGTTTCAGGAACGAGGGTTCATATACCCTGTCAAAAACCTTGAAAATGTAATCCTGCATCTCTTTCCTGTCCATGGTCGTGGGGTTGAACACCAGCGATTCATAGCCGTAATGCTGCCAGTCGTCCGGGAAGTTATTCATGACCAGTCGCCCTTCGTTCTTCATCCGTTCGAAAAGTCGGGTTCCCGGCAATGGGGTGAGCAGCGTCGACTGGATCGAATCGGCCAGGCAGTCGCGGGTAAATTTCACCCGGTGGTCGATCCGCTCAATGGTGTCATTCTCCCATCCGAAAATAAAGCCGGCGATGACAGCAATACCATATTTGTGCATCTTCCTGAAAACATCGTCGTAGGAGTTGACGCCCATTTTCACGTTGAGCCGTTTGTTGGCACCTGCCAGCTGGTCTTCACGTTCCGATTCAATGCCGATGAACAGCATCCGGCAGCCGCTTTTGGCAGCATATTTCAGTACATCTTCGTTGTCGGCCACATTCAGCGAGGCCTGGCCGATCCACTCCTTGCTGATGCCACTGTCGATCATTGCTTTAAAGAGTTCGATGGCCCGGGTCTGGGCCTTGATGCTGTTGCCAACGATGTTGTCGTCGAGGATGAAGATGTTTTTTTGCGGAATTTCTTTCATCTCGCTGATCACCTCTTCGATCGGGCGGTACCGGTACTGGCTGCCATTGAAGGCTGTCACCGAGCAGAAGTCGCAGTTCATCGGGCATCCGCGTGTTGTTTGCACCGAAGCGAAGATATACCCCGGATGAAACAACTCTCTCTTCGGTTTTGGCGACCGGATGAGGTCACTCAGGGCGCCCTTGTAGATGGGCTGCAGGTTGTTGTTCTCAAAATCCTTGATCACCGTGGGCCAGGTGGTTTCCGCCTCACCAATCACCACGGAGTCTACGAACCGGGCGGCTTCATCCGGGCACATGGAGGCGTGGATTCCCCCGATAACGGTGGGTATTCCCTTGTCACGGTATACTTTGGCCAGTTCATACGCACGCGAAACCGTCGAACTGAAAGCCGTGAATCCGACAAAATCGGCCTCATAATACCTGAAATTCCTGAAGTTTTCATCAATGATCTTTACCTTCCAGTCAGGCGGCGTGAGTGCGGCAATGATCCCGAGACTGAGCGGCTGATAGCGTGTATCCTTGTTGACAATGAACCCGCTCCCGCTCTTATTGGCGGGATTTATAAGAAGAAGTGTCTTTTTTCTGTTATTCACCATATTCAAATTCCGTGGGCTTTTCCAATCCCACACTTCTGTAGTTCAGATTCGAATTCCACGCCCACACGGCGCTGCGAAGGCTGCGGGTATTCCACCAGGTGCGGATGAATTTTTTTCGCAGGGTATGCATGCTGCATATTTCATGATAGGCCAGGTTTGTCGATTCAGCCAGTTCCCGGGGTGTCATCCGCGCGGGGTTGAAAACCACGTCCGAGAAGTGAAAATGCTGCCAGTCCTTCGGGAAATCATGGCAGAGCAACCGGTTCTCCTGTTTGAATTTTTCAAACAGCCGGGTTCCCGGCAAAGGGGTCATCACGCTGGCCTGGGTCACATCAACGCTGCTGGAAAGGATATACCTGGTGCGGTTTTTCAACGCTTCCGGCGTGTCGCTGTCCATGCCGTAAATAAAGGCTCCAAGCACGGCGATTCCCTGCCGGTGGATCATGCGGAACGCCTTTTTGTAATTACCGACCCCCAGTCGCAGGTTCACTTTTTTATTGGAGTCCTTCAGCGCTTCTGCATTCTCGGCTTCAATCCCGATCAGGAGCATCCGGCAGCCACTTCTTCGGGCAAGTTTCAACAATTCCGGTTTTTCGACGATATTCAACGATGCCTGCGCAAACCACTCTTTTTTCAGGTTCCTGGCGATCATCCCCTCAAAAATGGCAGCCGCATGGTCTTCAGCACTTTTGTTGTAACCGATGATGTTGTCATCCACAAAATAGAGGAGAGGGTGGGGAACCGATGCGATTTCGTCGACCACCGATTGCGGATCGCGCAAACGATACTGGTGCCCGTTGAACGAGGGTACCGAGCAGAACTCGCAATCCATCGGGCATCCACGTGATGTCTGGATGGATGCGAAAAAATAACCGGGGTGAAAAAGATCATGGCGGGCGGGCAGGGCGTTTTTCATATCCGACAAACCGGAAGTGTAGGTCTTCTTCAGCGTACCATGCGTAAAGTCGTCGAGCAGCCTGCCCCATGAGCCTTCCGCTTCGCCGATCACCACCGAATCAACATAATTAAGTGCCTCATCAGGAAGCGACGAGCCGTGAATGCCACCAAGGACAACCGGAATGCCTTTTTCGCGGTAAAGTGCGGCAATCTCATAGGCCCGGTTCACCGAAGCCGTCACCGCGGTGATACCAACGAGGTCGGCATCCCGGTAGCGAAACTCCCTGAAATTCTCGTCAAGTATTTTTACCGACCAGTCAGAAGGTGTCAGTGATGCCACGATCCCCAGCCCCAGTGGAGCCTGCTTCGACTCGCGGCGAAGCAGGTACCCTTTGCGGTAAGCATTGGCGGGGTTGATCAGCAACAGTTGTTTTTTCCTGGCATTCATCAAGCAAAGGTATCATTATTTTTCGCAGATTTTCTGAATGGAGACAGCGCCTGGTTGCAATGGCCTGTTTTGCCGGGGCTCCTGCATACCTGGTCATGGCTGCAGCGGCCAAATTATGTTTTACCCTGTTATTGCAAAATTATTTACCTTTGTAACCTTAAACCACTTGAAAATGAACATTGAAGAGTTTATTAAACATATTGAGGCTGAATTTGATGACCTTAAACCCGGCATATTGAAGGCAGAAAGCAATTTCAGGGAAACGTTTGAATGGAATTCGATCAACGCGCTGATATTGATCGCCATGGTTAAAACCGAATATGACGTTACCTTGTCGGCCGATGACCTGATCAAATCCAAAACCGTAAAAGACATTTACGCATTGATCGAAAATCGTAAATCGTAAATCGAAAATCCCCATGGCCCTGTTTTCCCTACCCGGGATAAAGATTAGCGGAATATCAGCAGCGGTTCCTGGAAACAGCGAATCCAATGCCGGTTACCAGTGGATTTCCGTCAGGGAGCGTGAATCGCTGATGAAAAATATCGGCGTGGAGACACGCCGTGTAGCCCTGAAAGGAACTACCACATCTGATTTGTGCGTGGCTGCCGCCGAAAAACTGCTGGATGAACTGCAATGGGACCGTAGCGAAGTTGAATTGCTTATTTTTGTTTCGCAATCGCGCGATTACCTTGTTCCAACTACCGCATGTATTGTCCAGGACCGTCTCGGGCTGCCCCATTCCTGCATGGCGATGGATATCGGCCTTGGTTGTTCGGGATATGTGTATGGCCTTTCGGTGGCAGGAGGATTGATGCAGTCGGGAGCCATTAAAAAGGCCCTGCTGATGGTGGGAGATATTTCCACCCTCACGACCTGCTATCGTGATAAAAGTACCTACCCGTTGTTTGGAGACGCCGGAACTGTAACTGCATTGGAGTATGACCCGGATGCCCCGAGGATGCATTTCAACCTGCAAACCGATGGTTCGGGGCATAAAGCGCTTATGATCAAGGACGGTGGCGCCCGGAATGTCATGTCGCGGAAATCGTTCGACATTAAAAAGATCGGGAAAGGGATCTACCGGTCACGCCTTCACCTCGAACTTGACGGCATCGAGGTGTTCAACTTCACCCTGCGCGAGGTTGTCCCGAACATTAAAAAATTGCTTGCCGGCACAGGTGAATCACTGGCGGAAACAGATTTTATCGTGTTTCACCAGGCCAACCGCCTGATCAATGAAACCCTTCGGAAAATGTTGAAGCTGGATCCGGCAAAGGTGCCTTATTCGATAAGGGAATTTGGCAATACCAGCGGTGCCTCTATCCCGCTTACCATGGTGGTTGCCCTAAAGGAACCACTGAAAACAGGTAAAACAAAACTCCTGCTTTCAGCATTCGGCGTGGGTCTCTCATGGGGCACCGCCATTGTGGAGACAAACAGCATCTGTATCCCCGATTTAATCGAAGTTTGATGAATGAATTGTCGTTAACCGGAAAAACGATCCTGGTCACCGGCGCCTCATCCGGCATCGGCCGTGCGGCCGCCCTGATGATCAGCAAAGCTGGTGGAACCGTAATCGTTACCGGCCGCAACCCCGAAAGATTGAAGGCGGTCTTTGACCTGCTGGAAACCGGGAATAACCCTTCATCGGTTCCCGGTAATTCGTCATTCGTCATTCGTCATTCATCATTCCCTGCCGATCTCACCAATGAGCCCGACATGGATGCCCTCATCAGCCATCTTCCTGCGCTTGACGGCATCGTCCATTGTGCCGGTATCGTTGGCCCGCTGCCGGTAAAATTCATTGCACAGGCCGACATTGACCGGATGTTCGGAATCAACTACTGTGTCCCGGTGAACCTTACAAGCAAAATTCTCAGGAAAAAGAAACTGGCCGATGGCGCCTCCATCCTGTTCATGTCGACCATCGCAACGAAAAATCCCTATTTTGGAGGCGCATTGTACAGCGGATCAAAAGCAGCACTAGAAGCCTATTCAAAAACACTTGCGCTCGAAATGGTCGCAAAAGGGATCCGGTCCAATTGCATCATGGCCGGACTGGTTGACACGCCCATGATCGAAAATCCTTCGGAAAAAAACATGCAGGAAGAAGCACTTGAACGATACCTGAAAAGATATCCGCTGGGGATCGGCCGGCCGGAGGATGTCGCCAATGCCATTGTCTTTTTCATGTCGGAAGCCTCAAAATGGATCACGGGAACTTCGCTGATCATGGGGGGGGAGTAAAAAGAGGCGGACAGGTGGACAAGCGGACAGGCGGACAGGCGGACAGGCGGACAAGCGGACAGGCGGACAGGCGGACAGGCGGACAGGCGGACAGGCGGACAGTGTCATAGGGAATAATTAAAAAAAACGTATAGTAGCACAAAATTCGTAAATCGTAAATCGTAAATCGTAATTCTCAAATGTCAGTCCCCCTCAAATACTCAGTAATAGTTCCGGTTTTCAACAGCGAGTCCTCCCTTGAGGAGTTGTTTGCAGGGCTGAAGGTGGTTTTTGATGCCCGGCAGGAGCGTTTCGAGGTAGTTTTTGTCGATGATAACAGCCATGATCGCAGCTGGGAGGTCATCACGATGCTGAAGAAACAATACCCTGGGCAAATTACCGCCATTAAACTGAGCAGGAATTTTGGTCAGCACAATGCAACTTTCTGCGGATTCAGTTTTGCCAAAGGTGAATTTATCATCACCATCGACGATGATCTTCAAACTCCTCCTTCAGAGATCACAAAACTGGCGGCGGAGTACGACAATACAAAGGCCGACCTGGTCTATGGCTATTATGGACATAAAAATCATTCGCGGATGCGGAACCTGGGAAGCCAGTCGCTGAAGACCTCTGCAAAAGTATTTCACAATTCACCCGGCGAGGGGTCCTCCTTTCGTTTGATGACAGCTGAACTTGCCGGCAAAATACTGCATCACACGCAGAATTTCATTTTCCTGGACGAGGTGCTGTTGTGGTACACAGACGATATTGCCTTTGCCCAGGTACAGCATTTGCCCAGGAAATACGACCAGTCAGGTTATTCCATCACAAAACTGTTTAAACTTTTTGCCAACCTGGTTCTCTATTATACCATGGTTCCCCTGAAATTACTGGTGTATGGAGGTTTTGTAATTTCACTGGTAACCTTCTTTGTAGGGGCTTATTTCATCATAAAAAAGATGGTTTACAATGTTCCGCTTGGCTACACCTCCCTCATCGTGACCATCCTGTTTTCGACCAGCATCATCCTCTTCAGCCTTGGCGTGCTTGGCGAATACCTCAGCAGGATTTACCAGGTGCAAAACCGAAAACCGCCCTATTCAATTAAAAAAATCCTCTAAGCAACCGGGGCAGTATTTCATCCAATTTCATTGATTTTCCGAATCATTATGGCAAATAACACATCACAGCACATTTTAAACACTTCTGCCAACCTGTTGGGCTTCTGCCTTTTTGTCATTACCGCCTTGCATTTTACCAGCAAGGCAGAGTCGAGCCTTATCGATGAAATGACCTCCCTGGTTTCGCTCGCCCTTACGCTGTCGTGCATATTTTCCTTTATCTCCATCCGGACAAAAAACAAAACCAGTGAGCAACGCTTGGAAACAATTGCCGATTATTTTTTCTTTTTTTCCCTTATCGGCATATTTGTGATCATTTCAATGATAACCCTTCATTTTATCAACTAAAATTAAAAATGTCTCCCCGTCCGCCCGTCCGCCTGTCCGCCTGTCCGCCCGTCAACCAAATCCCTAATCCATGAAATACTCCCGCTACGGCATATCCTTCAACTTCCTGAAGGAAGAAGACATTGAACTGGTAAGGCAGTGGCGAAACGATCCTGTTGTTGCCAACAATTATGAATACAGGGAGCACATCACCCCTGAGATGCAAAAGGAGTGGTTTAAATCGGTCAACAACATTCATAACCTCTACACGGTTATTGAGTACCAGGGCGAAAAGATCGGCGTGATCAACATAAAAAACATCGACTGGGAGGCCCGGGTTTGCGAGGGCGGGATTTTCCTCCCTGATCCGAAATACCATCAAACATTCGTACCCGCAATCATCTCGTACGTCACGACGGAAATAATTTTCTGCATCTTTGAATGGAACATTGGCTATGCGCATGTGCTGAAGGAGAACAAAAGTGTGCAGGCCTTTGTGAAAATGCTCGGCTATGAACTCATGGACGGCCAGGAAGAGGTAAACAACCAGCAATACCAGGTTACGCGTGAATCCTTTGAAAAACGTGCACCCAGGATAAAAAAGGCAATTTCTGTTCTCACCGGGAATGAAGAGCAAGGGGTGCTGTGCATTGAACGCCGCGAGTTTTCGGATCCGCTGGTGCTGCAATGGGAGGATAAAGTAAAAACAAGCCGGTACATCAGCAGTGTGGAAACGAGGGAAGACGGAAGGTTTTATTGTTTTTCCTGAGTAACCACGGCGCTCTTCTCTGAAAAGCGGCTGTAAAACCTGACGAGTTTAGGCAGGTTCAGCGAAAGCCAGCGGCTGCTGCGATATGGCAACAGCGATCCCCACTGCATCAGCCTGAAGAGGATTTTTCCATACACCGCCATGGGCAGTGATTTCATGTAAACTGACCAGCTGAATTTTTTGGTTTTCCTGCTGTAGCCCATTATATCGGCTGTTTTTCCCGCAATCTGGTCCGCTATTTTCACTTCCAGGTCGGTCATCTGCGTTTTCCATAGGTCCATCCTGCCGGTATTTACAGGGTACATAAGGCTTTTATGGATTTTCCCGATCATGGGGTTCGGAAATGTCTTGAGTAACTCATCCTTTTTTTTGTAGTAGTCGAAAACCTCCGGAGCATATGGAATGCTTCGGAATGCGCACAACTCCCTGAACGATTCCTGGGGTTTGGTGACCAGGTCCTCGTAACGGATAACAAAAAACCGGTCAGGGAACCTGTTCTGGCACGCCAGGAATAGTTTAGTAACGTAGACCCACCGGGCGATCTGAAGCGTAAGTATCGGGGCTCCAATTTTACCTCCTGAAGGTTTTTCAGCGAAACATAATTGTCCCTGTAATCACGGATGATGCAGATAAACCATGCTTTTGGAAATATCCTGATCAGCCGTTTCATGTAAACGGAGTAAACGGGGTTTTTATCTCCGACCAGCCGGATCTCCTGTTTGGGAAAAACAGAGTAGGAGTGCTCGTTGAGTTTTATCAGCAGGTCCTGGATGGTGCAATTGTTCTCCAGTTTCAGCAGGTCGGCGGTAAACAGTTCCCGGTCGATCTTCAGATTTTCAAGCCTGCGGTTGTTGAAAACGTTGGGTTGAAAAACATGATCGACAAATGATAAAATCTCAGCCCTGTCCCATTTTTTAACGTGTTTGAATTTCTGGTACAAAGGCAGGAAAATGGGCAATTCGGGCGGGATCTTGACATTCGGGTGGGCATCGAAAAGCGTTTTCAGCAGTGTTGTACCCGAACGGGGCCTGCCAAGAATGAAAAAAAACGGGACTCCCATGGGATGGTTTTATTTTTTTTTACCTGAAAAGTAGTGCCATGTTCTCACAAGTACCAGCAATTTAACCGACAGCCATAAGCTAATCCTGGAAGGGAGGTACGATCCCCACACATAAAGTTTGAAAATCAGGAAGCCATAAATAGCCATTGGCCTTGACTTGAGCCAGAGTATGAGGCTGGGGGATTTCTCCACCCGGTCATAGTTGAAAATGCCGGCATATTTTCCCGCCACAAAATCGGCCATCCTGATCTCAGCCGGTGTCATCTCCTTTTTCCACAATTCCATCCTGCCGGTGTTTACCGGATTCATCAGGCTGCCATGAAACCGCTCTACCAATGGATTGTTGTATGTCCTGAAGGTCTCTTCCTTCTTTTTGTAAAAGTCAAACACAGCCGGGTCAAAAGGAATGCCGATGAACTGGCAAAGGTCGGCAAGTACTTCCGATTTGTTCATCACCAGGTCTTCATACCGGATGACCCGGAACCGGTCGGGATAGCGCTTTTTGCATTTGAGGAAGAGCTTTGCCACATACCGCCACCTGTAAACCTGCAAGGTGAGGATGGGGGCTTCGAGTTTAAGGTCGCTTAGTTTCCGCATCGAAACAAAATTGTCGCGGTAATCGCGGATGATGCAGATAAACCTGGCATCAGGGAAGATTTTCAGAAAGCGTTCCGTGTAAATTGAATACACTGGGTTCTTGTCGCCAATCCGGAGGATCTCCTGTTTAGGGAAGAGGGAAAATCCCTGTTCATTTAACTTTTTCAGAAAATCCTGGATGGTTCCTTTGTGAGCGAGTGTCATCAGGTCGGCCGTAAACCCGGCGCGATCGATCTTAAGGTTTTCGAGTGTACGGTGAATGAATACATTGTGCTGAAAGATGAAGGCCACGAAGGAATTGATGGCTTCTTCGTCCCAGTCCTTTACTTTTCTGAACTCCTGGTACAAGGGGAGCATGATGGGAAATTCAGGCGGGATTTTTACATTCGGATGCGCATCAAAAAGCGTGCTGAGCAGGGTCGTTCCCGACCGCGGGCGTCCCATGATGAAAAATATCGGGACCATATTGGGCTTTCTGCTGTCCATGTTTTCCTGTTTGCGTCCTGGTGGTATAATGCACAAAAGTAATCAAACAGGGCCACATAATAAAAAAAGCCGGGGTCAGGCCCGGCAGTAAAGATAAAAAAGGGAGTTTTCTTATTGGTTTATGATCAGAACGATTTCTGACAGTCGGTTTCAGGGTAGTAGGAGGCAGATATACAAGATCGGCAAGCTTAGAAAATCGGCTGAATAAGTTGCGCAGACGGAAAACCAGAAAACTCCCTTATGCGTTTAAATATCGGGGCAAATGTAATTGTTAAAAAGATAACAGGATGAAATATTAGACGACCTAACAAAATACACCGACAGATAGGCTGAATCATCCGACTTTTGTCCTGCCGGCCAGCCTGTTTTTAATGTCCCGGAAAAAATAGAAATCGCTTGCCCTGTATCTGAAAATTTCGGAAAGAGGCATTTTAACCATCCGGGAATAGATGATTACAAAAATAATGGACCCGGCAGCATAACTGACATTGGTTGACCATGCAGCACCAATTCCGCCAAAACGGGGGATCAGGAACAGGTTGAGAATGAAGTTGATCACCAGGGCCGGCATGAAGGTATAAATGGCAATCTGCGGCTTTCCCATTCCGGTGAGGCGACTGTTGAGAATACGGAACCCGACCAGGATGAGGATCCCCGGGAGCACAACCTGGATCATGGCAACACTTTTGACAAATGCCTGTCCAAACACCAGGGGAACCAGCCAGGGCGCGATCAGAAAAATAACGAGTCCGCTCAGCAGCCCGATCAGCAGCGAAACCCTGAAAATGGAGGCAACGGTGCGGTGGACGAATTTGTCGTCATGTGTGTTGGCACTCCGGCTTAGAACAATCGATTCAATGGCATAGGGGATGTGCCATAGCTGTTCGGCAATCTGCATCGCCAGCGAATAAAAGCCGACCTCTTCGAGTGTGGATAGTTTTTTCAGCATCAGTATGTCGAGCCTGTAGTTGAGCTGCATGATAAAAATGGCGATGGCGTTCACCAGCCCCAGTTTGACCATGCTTTTCATGATCCCCTCATGATATTTCCATGTAATGTTATACCGGAACTGCACGATGATGATCCGGTAGGTGATGAAAAACATGATGAAATTGGCTATGGCAATGGCCATGAATGCCCCGAGAACCGACATCTTCAGTCCCCACACCAGCAGGATTGTCAGCAGCAGTGTGATGATCGTCGGTCCGGCATTGATGATGCTGGCCCTTTTAATGTCCTCTTTCCCAAGGAATACCCCGCCGGCAAAGACATTGGTGAGCAGGAGCGGGATGGTGAGCAGCACCAGGACAATGATCAGCGGGTCGAAAGGCTGGCTTTCGGAAAAGAAATAGACGAACCCGCAGATGATGATGCTCAGGGCGCTGGTCCAGAGCAACAACAGGAACAATGCTGAAATAATATGGTCTTCGGGCAGGAGTTTGTTGCCGATGTGGTAAATGGCGCTGCGGCGGATGCCCAGCTGTGTAAACCCGATCACCATGACGGGTACCACGATGATGGCGGAATAGAGGCCGAAACCGGCAGCACCAAGCCACCGTGTGAGGATGACGCCGATGGCCAGGTTGCAGAAGGTCACCGTAAGGTTGCTGCCCAGGATGCTGAGAATGTCACGCAGGTAGGTTCTCTTCGCCAAACGTCAGGGTATAAAAAAATGCATTAATTTTGCCGGCAAATTTAAAGGAATAATCCGAGGTGTCAATACAGCTGCAAGTTTACCCGTTTACCCTCTAACAATTTGAATATGCACATCCCCTTCAATAAACCCTTCATCCCCTGGCTCTCCTTCCGGTTTATGATCCGGGGTGCGCTTTCGGGAACGATTGCGGGCAATGGAAGGTACACCAAAAAATGCCATACTTTTTTTGAAAAACGGTTTGGGTTTGCAAAAGTGCTGATGACCACCTCGTGCAGCGATGCACTTGAAATGACTGCTCTTCTGTGCAGGATTGAACCGGGGGATGAAGTGATCATGCCTTCATTTACCTTCATGTCAACCGCCAACGCGTTTTTGCTTCGCGGGGCAAAGGTGGTGTTTGCCGATACGCTCCCTGATGTTCCGAACATTGATCCTGCTGCCATTGAACAATTGATCACGCCCAAAACAAAGGCCATTGTGGTGGTTCATTACAGTGGGCTGGCCTGCGACATGGACCGCATCATGGATATCGCACGCCGCCATGGGGTGTTTGTGGTTGAAGATGCAGCCCATGCCATTGATTCGTATCACCGTGGAAGGCCACTCGGATCGATCGGCCATTTTGGAACTTTCTCCTTTCATGAAACAAAAAACATCATCTCGGGTGAGGGTGGCCTGCTGATGGTGAATGACAGGGAATTTGAAAAGCGGGCAGAGATCATCTGGGAAAAGGGCACAAACCGCGCCTCATTTTTCAGGGGAGAGGTTGATAAATACGGTTGGGTGGATATCGGATCCTCCTACCTGCCGTCTGATTCGGTGGCTGCATTTTTGTTCACCCAGATCGTTCGTTTTGACAGGATACAGTCCAGCCGCAAAAAAGTGTGGTGGAATTATTACGGGCTGCTCAAACAGCTGGAGCAAAAGGGATACCTGAAATGCCCCGTTGTTCCTGATTTCGCCACCGTCAACGGCAATATTTTCTATATCACCGTTCATTCGGGCGAAACCAGGGACAACCTGATAGCATTCTTAAAAACCCATGGGATTCATGCGCTTTTTCATTACCTGCCGCTTCATTCGAGTCCCTATTTTATTGACAAACATGACGGGCGCGAACTTCCCAATACCGACAGGTTCTCCGCCACCATTCTAAGGCTGCCCTTTTATAACGCACTCCGCAAAAGCCAGGTAAAATTTATAGTTGACAGGATCAATGAATTCTACAGTTCAAAAAGCCCCTCCACGGATAAGTACCTCTCGCCGGTGTCGTAGTTAAAGGTAAGGATTTTCGCGCCCTGCGGAATTTCCGTTAATTTTTGTGCTACCGCCGCCAACGATGCCCCGGTTGAGATCCCGCCAAAAATCCCTTCCTGCAGGGCCAGCTTCCTGGCAAATTCAAAGGATTCCTCTTTCCCGACCTGGATCACGCCATCGATCAGGTCGCCCCTGTAGATCCCGGGAATAAAGCCGGCTCCGATCCCCTGCAATGGATGCGGACCGGCCGCTCCGCCGCTCAGGACCGGAGAAAGCCTTGGCTCCACCGCGTAAACTTTGAGGTGTTTGAATTTCGCTTTCAAAATTTCTGCAACACCTGAAATATGGCCTCCTGTTCCGACTCCGGTAATGATGTAATCAAGGCCGTCTGGAAAATCACGTAGGATCTCCTGTGCGGTTGTCCGTTTATGGACCTCCACATTTGCCTGGTTGTTGAACTGTTGCGGCATCCATGAGTTTGGTGTTGCCCCGGCAAGTTCTGTCGCCCGGGCAATGGCACCCTTCATGCCTTTTTCCCTGGGCGTCAGTTCAAATTCGGCGCCATAGATCGACATGAGTTTCCTGCGTTCCAGGCTCATTGATTCGGGCATCACAAGTATGATCTTATACCCTTTTACGGCTGCCACCAGTGCCAGGCCCACACCGGTATTCCCCGATGTCGGCTCAATGATAATTGTATTGGGTGACAGCACCCCTTTTTTTTCGGCATCTTCGATCATGGCCAGGGCTATCCGGTCCTTGATGCTGTTGCCGGGATTGGTTCTTTCCAGTTTGATCCATACTTCGTGCGATTGCCCGAAGAGTTTGTTGATGCGCACATGCGGGGTGTTCCCAATTGTTTCTAAAATATTGTTTGCTTTCATGGTTGTTGATTTTTGTCAGATGATGAAATTTAAAGGTTCAGGAAAATTTGAATTGTTCTTGATGATGATCTCGCTCTTGTGAAAAACCAGTGAATTTGATGGAATTGATTGTGTAATCCAAACATTGCCACCAATCACTGAATCATTGCCGATAACGGTATACCCGCCTAAAATGGTGGCATTGGCATAAATAACGACCCGGTCGCCAATGGTGGGATGCCGTTTGATTGCTGCATGATCCCTGTTTACACTCAGGGCGCCAAGCGTGACGCCCTGGTAGATCTTTACATCATTCCCAATGTTGCAGGTTTCGCCGATGACAACCCCGGTGCCGTGATCGATCAGAAATCGTTCGCCTATTGCGGCCCCGGGATGAATGTCGATACCTGTTTTAAAATGGGCATGTTCTGTCAGCAGCCGGGGAATGACCGGAACCTGGAACAGCCATAATTCATGTGCGATCCGGTAGGTTGCAATGGCGTAAAAACCCGGGTATGCAAGCAATACTTCGTGAATGGACTTTGCTGCCGGATCAGAATTGTACATGGTTTCCAGGTCGCTTGTCAGGAGTTTATAAATATCCGGCAACCTGTTAAAAAAGTATTCAACGATATTGTCCGGATTTTTTGCAGCCGGTTGTGATTGCACGATGAACTCTGCCAAACTCCTCTTTAGCTCCTGTTCTTTTACCAGGAAGATCTCCTCCTGAGCATATTTCGGATGGATGCAAAAAAGCCACTGGAACATTTCATCGGCCCAATGACCCAGCCGGTTGCTGTCGAATGAAAGCCTGTGGGCTTCCATGTTATTTTGAAAAATCGGATTTGTCATATTTCTTTGGTTACAATTAAAAAACCCTTTTGTGTTTTCTCAAAAGGGCTTTTATAAAAAAAGCTCCCCGTTACCGGAGAGCTCGTATGTGAAAAATATCTGTGTAAAACGCTCCCCGACCTTTAAATACACCAGCTACAACACATCATTGTGATGGCAGTTGCTTGTAATCTTGTCTGAGCGATGTTCTTCATAATTTCATTGGTTATGCTGCAAATGTACATATTCTTTTTTATCACCGGTGATTCATCCTGTTTTTTTAATCATTTTTAAATGGATGATCGCCGCAATTTAAACTTTTAACCAGAATAATTGAAAATAAATTAGCTAATTCTCTTTAGGTATAGTGATATTGAGATCTTTGCAGATTTTTTGGGCTGTGAATTTTTTCACCTCGGGGTGGCGATGGACAGTTGAAATTGCATTATTCACCGGGTTGAAATATAAACTATGGTTGCTACCTTCCCGTAAAAGGTAGCAACCATTTTCTTCAAGATGGCGGATTAATTTATTTCGTTTCATTAAGCAAACGATAGCGGTTCGCGGTAGCTTTTCAAGCCATACGGTTGATTCTTTTGAGAAAGAATTTTATTGGTTTCCAAAATCATCTTTAATGCTTCAGTTAAGTTTGATCTTGCCTCATCCAATGTCTCTCCCTGGGAGTTTGCTCCGGGAATCTCTTCTATATATGCCGAATAACCTCCTTCAGGAACCTCAAGGAAAACTGCGGTAAAAGTCATTTGTTTGAGTTCCATTTCATTCGTTTTAATCATTACAAAGGTAAGGCAATTCTCCCCAATTTCTTAAACGGCCATGTTATTTCCTCCACTCCGGCAGCCTGCCGGGGGTAACAGGTGCACCAAGGTTTTCCATTGCTTTTTCAAGTTGCGGGATTTCCGTTTCACCGAGGTTTTTAACCTGGTTGTATATGGGCGGGAATTCAGCTTCAAGGATGGCATAGGCATCTTTCTGGGTTTGCGATGGATCGCCGGTGGAAGACCAGCTGATCCAGCTGAGTTTTCCGAGGCGGCTGTTCAATGGTACCGGTGCCGGGGGATTCTCCTCCTCACTTGGCTTGATCGTGTTGCGGTTGAACTTCACATTGAGGATTTCATCCAGCTGAAGCTGCACTTCGCGTGCCTTCTTCATCAGTTCGGGGGTGGCCGCAGGTGTGCTGTTGAGTGCCTGCAGCATGCTGGAGACACGTTTGTTCAATGATTCAGCATAGTTTTCGGTACCCTGCATTACACGGGTGATTTCAGCTACTTTCC
The DNA here is from genome assembly GCA_026391835.1 of Bacteroidota bacterium. GTDB lineage: Bacteria > Bacteroidota > Bacteroidia > Bacteroidales > FEN-979 > CAIVAT01. Next base: position 76,934 of record JAPLDF010000047.1, on the reverse strand, counting down.
TGTGGAAGTTTACCATCGCGCTGCGGTCTGTTGCAGGCAGTGTCGTGTTGTTAAGTACCACGGCATTGAATTCAACAGGACCTGCAAGTGGTTTCGTCGTTCCGTTGGTTGTCAGGGTCATGCTGATTTTGTACTTCCCGGGCATGGCAAGCACCCCGCTGCCATTGTCGCCCAGCGGATCAAACTTATCGGTTTCCACGATCCGGGTTGACTGGTACCTCAGGTCCCAGTTGATCCGGTTGATTCCTTTTGAAGGGCTTTTACGGATGATCCGCACCGGTGAACCATTTGCATCGGTCACCGTGAAGGTGAGGAATGGATCAATCTCCAGCTTTTCGGCATGAAGGTCGGTTTCCGAAGGCTGTGGAATCCGCTCACCTTTCTTGAATAATTCGGTTTCCTTCTCTTTCCTGAGTTCTTTTTTTGTCTTGGGGACATCTTTGATAAAATAGGTGAACACAGCGCCGAAATCGGGGTTCTTGGCTACAAAAACGGTTGATCCCTGCGAGCCCTTGGTGTCGGTAGGGAGGTACATCAGGGCGTCCTTCACCGGGAATAAATACCCGTCCTGGTCAAGGTTCTCCTTCTTCAGGCTTCTGAGCGGGGTGAAATCATCCAGGATGTAGAATCCACGTCCGAAAGTGGCAATCACCAGGTCATTTTCACGTTTCTGGATGGTCATGTCTTTCACGCAAACCGAGGGAAGTCCCGATTTCAGCTGGATCCAGTTCTTTCCACCGTCAATGGTAAAGAAACAGCCGAACTCCGTACCCGCGAAAAGCAGGTCAGGGTTGACAACATCCTGCAGGATGCTGTGGACTGTGCCATTTTCGGGAAGGTTCCCGGCAATGGAACTCCAGGTTTTTCCCTTGTCTGAACTTTTAAGAAGGTAAGGTTTGAAATCATCGCGTAAAATGTTGTCAAAAGAGGCAAATACCACATTTTCATCAAACCTCGAGGCGAAAATATCGCTTACGTAAGTATTTTCGGGAATTCCCGGGAATTTGTCAACTTTGGTCCAGGTCTTTGCATCTTGCGAAACCTGGATGAGGCCATCATCGGTCCCGGCATAAAGCAGGCTTTCTTTCAGGGAAGATTCATCAAAGGAGATAATGGTTCCGTAAAGGGAGGTTGAAATGTCTTTCTGGACAGCATCGACGGGCCAGTATTTTCCCATTACCGGCCAGGTATTGCGGTCGATGTTTGCCGTGAGGTCATCACTGATCACCTGCCAGGTATTCCCGCGGTCATCGCTGCGGAAAACCTTGTTCGCCGTGGTGTAGAGGCGTGTATTTGAATGAGGGCTGATGATGAGCGGCGTATTCCAGTTCCACTTGTAACTGTCCTCGCCTTTGCGGGGCTCAGGCCTGATGTCGACAGCCTCCTGGCTTTTCCGGTCGTACCTCACCATGCCGCCGTATTGTGATTCGGCATAGACGATGTTGGGATCAACCGGGTCAATCTGCGACCAGAACCCGTCGCCGCCGTTGGTTACAAACCAGTCATCGGTGAGCACCCCTGCGCCTGCGGTTGTGCGCGACGGCCCTCCCATGCTGTTGTTATCCTGCGTTCCGCCATAAACATAATAGAATGGCGTGGAATTGTCGACCTGTACCCGGTAAAACTGCACGACCGGCAGGTTTGACTTGAAGATAAACTCCTTCCCCCCGTCGAACGTTTCGTATGCACCGCCATCACTGCCGATGAAAAAATGTTTCGTATCCTCCGGATCGATCCACATCGCATGGTCGTCCACGTGTCTTTTGTTGTTGCCAACGGCCCGCCAGGTTTTCCCGCCATCCTCGGTGACCTGGGAAACAGTTTCGGTTGAATAGACCTTGTTTTCATCTTTGGGGTCGCAGTAAATTTCATTGTAATATTGACCCTGGGCCGAATGGTCGCTCATCTTTTGCCAGGATGCACCCCGGTCGCTGCTGCGGTAAAAGCCCTTTGCATCCGGGGCTGATTCAATGATGGCATACACCACATCCGGATTCACAGGCGAGATGGCCAGCCCGATGCCGCCCATGTCGGCTCCCGGAAGACCTGAAGTCAGCTTGTCCCACGATTCGCCTGCATTGGTTGATTTGTAGATAGCCGTTTCAGGGCCTCCGCCGATCTTGGTAAACACATGGCGCCGGCGCTGCTCGGATGAAGCATAGAGCACATCAGGATTCCGCGGATCAAGGATCACATTGTTCACGCCGGTGTTTTCGCTTATTTCAAGCACTTTTTTCCAGGTTTTTCCGCCATCGGTGGTTTTGTAAAGGCCACGTTCGCCGCCGGGTCCCCACACCGATCCTTCGGCTGCCACGTAAACGACGTCAGAATTCCTGGGATCAACGAGAATTTTGCCGATCTGGCGCGAATCCTTCAACCCCATGTTCTTCCAGCTCTTGCCATTGTCGGAACTCTTGTAAACGCCGTTCCCATAGCCAAGTGAGCGCTGATGGTTGTTTTCGCCGGAACCCACCCAAACCACGTTGCTGTTGTTCGGATCGATCACAATGCAGCCGACGGAGTATACGCCGTTGTTGTCGAAAACAGGTTCGAACGTGGTTCCGTTGTTGACAGTTTTCCACACATGGCCCGAGGCGACCGCCGCATACCATTCGCTGTGATTTTTTGGGTTTACTGCAAAATCGGCAATTCGCCCGGAGCAAAAGGCGGGCCCGATGCTGCGGAATTTCAGTCCGCTTACCAATCCCGAATTATAAACTGAGTCCTCCTTTGGCTTATCCTTATCTTTTTTATCTTTATCTTTTTTATTCTTGGATTTTTCTCCCGGCTTGTCTTTCCCGGTTTCGTTTTTCTTGTCATTATCTTCAGCCTTTGGCTTTTCTTTTACCGTGTTTTTCGATTCGCCGGAGACCTGTTTTCCCGTCTCTTTGTCTTTGACAGCTTTGGTCACCGGGGATAAACCAGCGGGTTTAACCTGTTTGTTCTCAGCAAAAGCAGGCGTGATCAGGCCTTGCATCAATGCCCCCAGGAGGAGCCATAAGAAAAATCGAGATAATTTCATATTATGTGATTTAAAAAGTATGAGATAAATAAACAGGATAATGTATTCCTCCGCGTCCCTCTGCGCAAAAAACTCCGCGTTCTCTGCGTTTTTTTTATTGTAAAGCACCGCAAAGATAAAATTTAAGGCGTTATGGTTAACAAATGATTGATCGATTCAATGCCTGGTTTGACGATTCCTTTTTCGGTGATGATCCCCGTGATCAGCTTTGCAGGAGTAACGTCAAATGCCGGGTTCAGGGCGGAGGAGCCCGGGGAACAAACCAGGATCCGTTCATGCCGGCCGTCAATCGTGATGCCGTCCTGGTAAAGGACCTCATCTTCGCTGCGTTCTTCGATTGGAATATGTGTTCCGTCGGGACAATGAATATCGAATGTTGAAGTGGGGGCGGCCACATAGAATGGAATTCCATATTCTTTCGCGGCAATGGCCTTTTCGAGGGTGCCTATTTTGTTGGCGGTATCGCCGTTGGCGGCAATGCGGTCGGCTCCGACGATCACCATGTCTATTTTTCCCAGCGACATCAGCCAGGCGCCTGCATTGTCGGGAATAATGGTGTGGGGAACACCTGCCTGCTTCAGTTCCCATGCCGTGAGGCGTGCTCCCTGGCTGCGCGGCCTCGTCTCATCGGCATAAACAAAAATCTTTTTGCCCAGCTGGTGTGCCAGGTATATGGGCGACAGGGCAGTGCCATAATCCACGAAGGCGAGCCAGCCCGCGTTGCAGTGTGTCTCAATATTCATCCCATCGAGGATGAGCGCATTGCCGAATTCCCCGATCTTTCGGGAATCGCCGGCATCACGGCAGGCCACCTGCTGTGCCGCCGAAACAGCCCCGGCAGCTGAAATCAATGCTGCCGTATGCACCTTTTCAACGGCGTAAAAGAGGTTTCTCGCGGTGGGGCGTGTCGACTCAATGACGATCCTGGCTTTTTGAAGGAATGAATGGTAGTCCTGTTCCGGTGATTCCAGCGCAGCCTGGGCCATAGCAAAACCGGCAAGGGCGCCGATGGCGCCGGCCCCGCGTACCATCATGGTACGGATGGCATGGCAGCTGTCGGAACAGGTTTTTGCTTCCCGGATACTGAATTGAAATGGCAACAGGTTTTGTTCGATGAAAAAAACCGAAGTTCCCTTCATCCATACTGTCTGGTAATCTATGCCGTTGACCTTCACAGTTTTTAAGGAAAATAAACCTAAATGATTTTGAATCCAAGGCTTACGACGAGCAGGTTCGACCTGGAATTGACCGGGTAGGGGGTGGTATACCCGTTTGCCGGGGTGGTCACATCGCCGATCATGCTGTTCAATCCAGCCTGGTAGCGGATGTCGAGCGTGAGGAACAGGACATCGATGCCGGTTCCGGCCTGCAGGAACCAGTTGGTGGTGCGCAGGTCTGATTTCTGAATGGGGCCGGCAAGGCTGACATTTTCAACTTTGGAATTCACCACAAAGGAAGCCTCAGGCCCGACCACGATATGCCATTTGAAAATTTTCGTCTCAATGACGGTAAAACCGATCAGTACGGGAACATCCAGCGTACCAACCGTTATTTTCTGTTTCCAGTCTGTTAAAGGATTTGTCCCGACCTGGAAGGTAGTTCCCGACAGGGTATAATATAACTCCGGCTGCAGGTGAACCCTCCTGCCGATCCGGACAAACGCCCCGGCATGAAATCCCGACCCCATGTCCGATTTGATGGTATCAAGGTTTGTACTCAGGCTTGATGCATTGTACCCGAGTTTCAACCCGAAGGCGAACTGCCCCGACGATTGCTCTGATGAAAACAATGCTGCAAAAAACATGAGCAGGATGGAAAATTTGCTTTTCATTTCAAATTGATTTTTATCAACCGGTCAAAAGTAAAAATAAAAAACGAAACAGAATATCCCCGTTAAGGCCTGCGATCACTATAAATCGTAAATCGTAATTCGTCAATCGTAAATCCTAATTTATCACCTCAAACCCAGTATATGGCACAAGCACTTTCGGAATGATAATTCCTTCGGGGGTCTGGTTGTTTTCGAGCAGGGCGGCCACGATGCGGGGAAGCGCCAGCGCGCTGCCGTTCAGCGTATGGGCTGTCTGCATTTTTCCCGTTTCATCTTTGAACCGCAGTTTAAGACGGTTTGACTGGAACGTCTCGAAATTGGAGACCGAACTCACTTCGAGCCACCTGGCCTGCGCCGATGACCATACTTCCATGTCGTAGGTGAGGGCGGAGGTAAAACTCATGTCGCCGCCGCAAAGCTTCAGCACCCGGAACGGGAGTTCAAGTTTTCGCAGCAAGCCTGTCACATAGTTCCGCATCTCTTCCAGGATTTCATAGGATGTATCCGGGTGGGATATCTGGACGATTTCGACTTTATCAAACTGGTGTAAACGATTGAGTCCGCGTACATCCTTGCCATAGGAACCGGCTTCACGCCTGAAACAGGCGGAATAGGCCACGTTTTTCACAGGCAGGTCCTGGCTTTTAAGGATGGTGTCGCGGTATATGTTTGTCACCGGCACCTCTGCTGTCGGAATAAGGTAGAGATCATCAAGGCCGACATGGTACATTTGCGCGTCCTTGTCAGGCAACTGCCCCGTGGCATAAGCCGAGGCTGCGTTGACCATGTAGGGTGGCTGAACTTCCGTATAGCCTGCCTTTAATGCCTCCTCAAGGAAGAAATTGATCAGTGCCCGCTGCAGCCTGGCTCCCTTGCCTTTATAAACAGGGAACCCTGCGCCGGTAATTTTATTCCCGGTGATAAAATCAATGATATCGTATTGCGTGGTGAGGTCCCAGTGCGGAACTGCTGTTGCAGCTGCCGGCAGGGCCTCTCCTTCCTGCATGACCACAAGGTTGTCTTCAGGGGTTTTCCCGGGGGGGACGGTGTGGTGGGGGAGATTTGGCACGCGGACCAGGATGTCGTCCAGTTCTTTTTTAATTTCTTCGAACTGTAGATCCAGCGTTTTGGCACTATCCTTAAGCTCGGCTGTTTTTTGTTTGAGAGTATTGGCTTCGGAAGCTTTTCCTGATTGAAAGAGGACACCGATCTCCCGGGCCAGGATGTTGCTCTGGGACTGCATATCGTCGAGCTTTTTCTGGGTTTCACGGCGTTGATTGTCAAGGTCGACAATTCGGCCAATGATTTCACCTCCATTAAAATTTTTAATTGCAAGACGGTCGATCACCTCCTGCACATTTTCACGGATAAAATTTAGAGAGAGCATGATAGGGATTGTTTACAAAGCAAAAATAGTGAAATCTGATCAGTATAATATAAAAAAAACCTTCCGGGTTTCGACAACCCGGAAGGTTTAAATAACACGAAATGCCGTGCTGAATAGTTTAATTGGCAACTTCTTCCATCGGTACGATCGAAACATAGGAGCGATCGCTGCGCTTTTTCCTGAATTCGACAATGCCTTCGATGAGGGCAAAAAGTGTATGGTCCTTGCCGATACCTACATTCAGGCCGGGGTTGTGCACTGTTCCGCGTTGCCTCAGGATGATCGAGCCTGGTTTTGCATACTGACCACCATAAATTTTAACGCCAAGGCGTTTGCTATGTGATTCGCGGCCGTTGCTTGAACTACCCGCTCCTTTTTTGTGTGCCATAATCTTTGTTAATTAAAAATTAATAATTAAAAATTAAAAATTCGTAATCCGTAATTCGTAATTTTTAATTCGATTTAATTTATGATTCTTCAATAACTGTTGGTTCTTCTTTTGCCTTTTTGGCTTTTGCAGCGCCTTTCACACTGATACTTTCGATCAGTACCTTGCTGAAATCCTGGCGATGGCCCGATTCCTTCTCATATCCTTTGCGGCGTTTCTTTTTAAAGATAACGACTTTGTCGCCTCTTACATGGTCAATGATCTGGCCTGAAATGCTGGAACCCTCAACGAGCGGCTTCCCAACACTGATCTTGCCGTCGTTATCCAGCAGCAATACCTGGTCGAATTCAATTTTGGTTCCTGGGTCACCTTCGAGCCGGTGAACAAAGATTTCGTCATTCTGTTCTACCTTGAACTGCTGACCGGCTATTTCAACGATTGCGTACATGTTATAATGTGTTGATGTTCGTAAATTTGGGAGTGCAAAGGTATTGTTTTTTTCTTATTAACAAACCTAAATCGGTAAAAAAAACAAATATTTCTCGCAGATTATGGTGCAGGTTTTCCCGGAAATTCCGGCCCGGATAAATAATTTCGCATGAAACAGGTGCATTATCTTTCTCTTTTACACCATTAAAATTGATGAATTAACCTATATTTTGTGTAAGTTTGTAACATTAACCACTATTATAACGTTAAATACCGGAATGAGTTTCTTAAGGTACAGGATGCGTGGTTTCATTGGAAGGACGCTGGCTGGCATTTTGCTGTTGCCGGGTGTTCTACTGATATGTGCCCGCCTTTGTGCCCAGTCAGTTCCTATGTCTCCCGCCATGCTGCAGGGGATAATAACCAACGGAGCCAATGGCCTTCCAGTCGTCGGGGCAAAGGTAACAATAAACGGGATCTTTACGTTGTCCACCTCGGGCGGGGTCTATACCATTGCGGTCAACCCGGCAGGAACCTTCCCGGTTTCATGCACAAAAGCCGGTTTCGACAACTATTCCTCCCTGCCGCTGGTGTTTGTGCCGGGTGGTAGTGCACTCCTGAACATCCAGCTATGGGAAAACCTAAATCCCCCGGTAAATGTCTCTGTTTTTCTTGACTCCGCCCAACAACACGTTCCCGTTTCCTGGGATGCTCCTGCCGGCAACTACGAACTGATCTATGACGATGGTGTCCAGGATAACTTCACGATCTGGTCGGCACAGGGGAATATGAATGCGATGAAATTCACCCCGGTCGGATATCCTGCAAAGCTGACAGGAGGTTCAATAAATATAGGCATTTCATCCAACTATCCGGCGGGAGGCAACCCGCTGGTTCCGTTCCAGGTAAGGATATATGATGCGACGGGAACTGGCGGAACACCGGGGAACAGTCTCGCCGGCCCGTTTGAAATTATCCCGACAGCCTTGGGCTGGATTGAATTCATATTGCCGGTGCCGGTTGTTATCAGCAACGGATCGTTCTTTATCGCGATGGTCCAGGGAGGGAATGCCCCCAATGCCGCAGGAATCGCCATCGATGAAACCAATCCGCAGTTCAGAAGTTATTCCAGGTTTACCACCGGCGGAAGCACGTGGTATCCTGCCGGGGGCAATTTTATGATACGTGCAAGGTGTGAAGGCCCCGGCGGCCCGATACTCCTGGCCGATGAACCCCTGACTGCAGGGATTAACAATGTCTATCGCCTCCGCCAGGGGGAAGAGCAAAACCCGACAGCCTGGATCATGATCGGATCAACCATGGCTTCGGCAATAATTGACAGCAACTGGTTTTCACTTCCCTGCGGCCCATACCGGTGGGGGGTGAAAGCACAATTCACCGGTAACCGGTGGTCGCCGGTTTCGTTCTCAAATATCCTGGGCAAATGCTGGACGGCAACCGTCAACATACATCTTGCCCTGAGCTGCGACAGCACCAGCAGGGCAGGAACCTCCATGCGTTTGGTAAACATGGCCTATCCGGATACCTCCTATTCGGCTGTTTTTGATTCCGGCGGAATTGTATCGTTTCCCAACGTCTGGAAAGGAACCTACCGGCTTACCATCGTTAAATTTGGTTATGACACACTCTTTCAGTCAGTTCCCGTGGCAGCACCGGTTTCGCTCGACCTCATCCTCCTGCAGGTGAAAAACCCGCCGGCAAACCTCGTGGTGAACGACCGCAGCCTCATGGCCCGGTGGGATGTTCCACGCTTTGAGAAACTCATTTTTTCTGAAAAATGGAATGGCGGATCTTTCTCGGCCAATTCATGGACAATTGAAGGCGGCACCAGCTGGACAATCTCCACGTTACTCGGCAACCCCTCTCCCTCAGCCATGTTCGGAGCCATACCCCACCAGGTAAATTATTCACAATCACTCATCAGCAGGAACATTTCGGGGCAAAATTCCACCCTGCTGAAGCTGAAATACGATATTTATCTCGACAATTATGGCACTACCTCGCTAAACCAGATGGCGGTTGAAATCTGGGACGGATCGGCCTGGCATGTCCTGAAGGATTACAGCAACAGCAGCGGCGATCTGCCCTGGACCAGCGAGGACCTGGATATATCCCCATATACCGGGCTGGATTTCAGGATCCGGTTTCACGCTGTTGGCGGTGATTCCTACGACATCAACAACTGGAATGTCGACAACATCGGGGTGGTTGCCACTGAGCCGGCACAGGAGCAGGCCAATTGCATCCTCGGATACTATTTTTACCTTGGAAATGTCATCAGTGGCTATACGACGAAAAATGCATACCCGATTCCCGGCAACCAGGTTCAGTACGGGCAAACCTACAATGCCTGCGTCCGGGCCCTTTACGGCAGTGGTTATTCCGATTTTGCCTGTACAACGTTTACATCCGCGTTCCTTTACCCTGTGCTGAATTTGCATGGCAATGCCATCGAAGATGTGGCATACATCGCCTGGGAAAAGCCGCTGGCCCAGGCAGATTCATCATATGTGGTGCCGCCGGGGCTGGTTGGATATACCATCTACCGCGACGACAGCGTGATAGCCACCATCAGCAATCCGGATTCGCTCTCATTCTATGACACGGGGCTTGAACCTGGTTATTACCAGTATGGTGTCGCTGCCAGGTACGACCTCACCGGTTACGGGTTTCCGGGCACCTTCGGCGAAAGCCTGCCCGCCGGCCCACTGCACATAACAATCAACTGGGGGCGCCAGCTCCCTTTTTATGAATCATGGAACTCCGGGACATTTTCGTTCAATGAGTGGAGGTTCAACCCTGACCAGGGAAACTGGATCCTCGATCCTGATGAAGGGATCCCTTCTCCTGCGGCCAATTTCAGGTGGCAGCCCCCGCTGGTAAACTATGACTGTTCGCTCGAAAGCCCCTCCTTCAGCGGATTACCCTTTAACTGTGCAGCGATCTGGATGGATTTCGACCTCAAACTGAATGACCGGAACTATACCGGCACCGAAAAAATGATCGTCGAAGCCTATTATAACAACGCATGGCATAAAAAAGCCGAAATCAGGAACAACGGGAGCCTCTCCTGGACCAATTACCATCTTGACATCAGTCCTGCGCGCGGGAAGGGTTTCCGGGTGCGTTTCAGGGCCTCCGGCCAGAATTCTTCCGAAATTCTGAACTGGTACATTGATAATGTCAACATTTACCCGGTGTGTTACCCGGCAACAAATCTTGAAGGCGAGGCAATGGGATTTGATACCAGGCTCACGTGGCACCCTCCCGCATGCTACGGCGGTAACCTTTTAAACGAAGGCTTCGAGGAGAGTTTTTTCCCGCCGAACCAATGGACAAAGCAAACGATGAACCCTTCGGCCACATGGATGCATACGTCAGACCTTTCTCTCACGGGCGTGCATAGTGGCAGCTATTCAGCCGGGCTGAACTGGGATTACAACCACCAGGATGAATGGCTCATCGCAAAAAATATTTACATTAACGGGGATCTTACTTTCTGGAGTTATGCCTTCCAGGGATCCCTTCACCTCGATCACTATTATATAAAGGTGTCCTCTGACCAGGGAGCCACCTGGGATGTTCTGATGGATATGTCGGCACTTCCTCCTTACCCGGGTTCATCGGGGGTAAATGCCTGGATTACACCCTATCATGTTGATCTTTCGATGTATGCCGGCGAAACGGTAGATATTGCCTGGCATGCAGTGGATGGTGATGGCAATGGCCTGTGGTATCCATGGGCGATTGACGATTGTTCCATCGGTGCCGATGACCATATGCAACCTGTTATCGGTTATGATATTTACAGGAAAGCACCCGGGGCAAATGGTTTCGGCAAGATCAACCCTGCCCTTGTCACCGATACCGTATGGATTGACAGCGGGCTTACCCCGGGACAATATCTCTATTTTGTCCAGTCGCAATTTGTTGAATGTGAACGTGCTTCAAATACCGATACCATCATGGTCGATGTGATTACGGGAATTGGTGGGGTCGGTTCTGTTGAATTCACAGTGTATCCCAACCCGGTTTCGGACTTTTTCACCATCCGCTCTGCAACAGCACTTGACGAGATCAGGCTCTATGAGGCATCCGGACGGCTGGCGGGAAACTGGTTCCCTGCGGGAAAAAAAATAATGACAGTTGATACACAGGATTTTCATGCAGGCATCTACCTCCTTATGGTGCATGCGGGACGGGAAATTAAAACCGTTAAAATCTGCATTATTAAATAAATAATTGTAAAATCATCGGCGATTATTAAAATAGTTGTACCTTGCGAACTTATTCAAATATATTCAAAGTGTTGATTTGCAACTTTTTCCCCCTATATATATCAATAGCGATATTGATACCCATATATTATCACTAATCAATAATCATTATTAACCTAAAATTCAAAACTATGAGAAATGTTACCAAAACGCTGAAAACGTTGATGCTTTTTGCAGTGTCGATGTTTGTCTTCGTTTCTTTTGGGTTTGCCCAGCAGACAATGCTGGTGACCGAAAGCTTTGAGACAGGTACAGGGACTACTCCTCCGACCGGATGGTCGCTTGAGCAGGTTACGGGAACCGCCCTTGGCGTGTCTTTTGTGACCACCAGTACCAATCCGACGATTTCGGCTGCTTATGATGGCGTAAGATTTGTCCAGTACAATTCATACAGCATCAACAGTGGCTCAACCCGTCTGAAGAGGACTGCTGTCTCAACAACCAACAAATCCTTTATCATGGTTGATTTTGCCTGGTTCGAAGATCCGGGTTACACAGCCAATGCTGATAAAGTTGATGTACAATGGTCAATCAACGGAACCACCTGGAATACAGCAGGTACTTTCAACCGCTACAATGCAGTAGCCGGATGGAAAACCAAGAACGTCGTTCTTCCTACAGGCGCCAACAACCAGGCTACACTTTATGTTGCCTTCCTTTTTACTTCTGCTTATGGCAACAATTGCGCACTCGACCTGGTACATGTTACCGCCGGTCCTGCCGCACCTCCCGCCTTTGCTACCATCGGAACAGGAACTGTTTCCTCCAATTATCCCTATACAACTTACTGGATGGGCGGAAGAACACAGATGCTTTACACTGCTGCTGAATTGACTGCAGCCGGTGCTACTGCCGGAAATCTTTCTTCTGTTGGATTTAATGTTATTGCCGCTGATCCCGCAACAATGAATGGTTTCAACGTTAAGTTGGGTGCTACTGCCCTTACCACGTTGTCTGCCGGTTATGTTGCTGGTCTTACATCCTATTATACCACACCTTATGCTGTTCCCGGAACAGGCTGGCGGAATATCACCCTGACCACCCCTTTCATCTGGAATGGTACCTCAAACGTGATTGTTGAAATTTGCTATGCAAATACCAGCTATACTAACTATTCCACGGTCTATTCAACAACCCTGACCAGCATGTGTGCAGGTCACTATGCCGACCTTCAGACTGAATGTACGGTTGCTACCAACAATGCTCCCACATCACGTCCGAACATCCGCTTTGGTATTCCCCCTATTAATCCTGGAGTTCTGATGGGTTATGTGAAGGATGTGAATACACTTGCCCCGATCGCCGGTGCTATTGTTCAGATTGGTGCAGCAAGGGATACCTCCCGCGCCAATGGCATGTATATCATCTATAACCTCAATGCAGGTTCTGTTACTGCAAATGCTACTGCTACTGGTTATATCTCAGGAACCGGCACAGCAACCATCGTTACGGGTGTTGTTACCAATCTTGATATTCTTCTGGCCCCGGGCCCGAAGGTAGGTGGAACAGTTACCGATGCTTCAACAGGCTTACCGATTGTTGGCGCTACCGTTACAGTTGGAACAGGCGCCAGCGCCGTTACAACCCTCACGATCACCGGTGGTACCTATCTTACCCCGCTGCTCTCCCTCTCAGGCGCACAGCCAGTTGTGATTGGGAAAACAGGTTATGATGACTGCGTGAATACCGTAACATTGGTTCCGAATACAACCGCTACCCAGAACTGTGCATTGTTGCCAACTGCTATTCAGCCCGGCCCATTTACTGCCGTTCTGAACAACCCGACAACACCTACAGCTGTTAACCTCAACTGGGGAGTACCCCAGGGATTGTACCAGGTTATCTATGATGACGGTACACAGGATAACTTCGCCATCTGGGCGACTGCCAAAAACCTCAATGCAATGAAATTCACCCCGCTCAACTGGCCCGTTAAATTAATCGGCGGTAAAGTTAATCTCGGTGTTGCTTCAAATTATCCGGCCAATGCACTTCCGCTTGTGAAGTTCCAGATGCTGGCTATGAAAGCTGATGGCGCCGGTGGATTACCGGGAACCATCATTGACAGTGTTGATGTTACTCCGACCGGTTTCGGTTGGGCTGATTTCTCATTTGCAACTCCTCTTACCATCAACTCAGGCGATTTCTACCTGGTGATGAAACAGGGTGGCATTCCTCCCCACGCCGCCGGAATCGGTGTTGATTTAACCAATACCCAGCTCCGCAGCTATTCAAAATTCGTTACAGGTGGCGCTCCCTGGATTCCTGCCGCAGGTAATTTTATGCTGCGTGCGATTTTGCAGGGTACAGGTGGTCCGATGTTATCTGACAACCCGTCAGCCAACAAGGAACTCATCACTGCAGGTGCTGTAAATGGTCTCATCTATGAATCTCCGGTTGCTACTGTTACCGGTCATGAAGGTGTTGCCGACTATTCTCCTATGGCTATGTCATACCAGGTATGGCGTCTCCTCCAGGGCCAGGAAGGCAACCAGGCTCTCTGGACTTCAATCTGGACCGGCAGCGTCAATACAACTGTCGACAACGGCTGGCCAACATTGCCAAACGGTGCTTACCGCTGGGCTGTGAAAGCGATCTATTCCCCTCCGGGACAGCGTCCTTCTGCACCAACATTCTCGAATGTTATCGGTAAAGGATGGATTGCCAATGTAAACGTTTGTGTTTCCCTGACATGTGTCGCCAACCCTAAGGCTGGTTCCATCGTTAAGCTTGTAAACACAAATTATCCTGATACTAATTATACAAAGACAACTGATACTGCAGGTTGCGTTCATTTTACAGGCGTTTGGAAAGGCACCTATGTGATGACGGTAACCCGTTTCACTTACCCTGTCTATACTCAGAATGTTACCATTTTGGGTGATGCCAATTACAACATCATGCTGCTGCAGGATGCTGCTCCTCCTACCAACCTGGTTGTGAACGATCAGAGTCTGCACGCCTCCTGGAGTCCTCCAAGAGCGATGGTTTATCAGCTTGATGAAAATTTTGCAACCGGTTTTGCGACCAATGCATGGGTAGTTTCAGGCGGTACCAACTGGCAGATGTCTGCCGGTACAGGTAATCCTGCTCCTTCAGCTTTCTTCAACTGGACACCGACCGTCAGCAACTACGATCAGTATTTGACAAGTAAGTCACTTGCCGGTGTTCACGCACCGCAGATGAAGTTCAAATATGACATCTTCCTGGATAACTATGGAACAACCAACCTGAATACGATGGCTGTTGAGCTCTGGAACGGTACAACCTGGACAGTGCTGAAAACCTACGATAATTCAAGTGGAGCAAACATTCCCTGGACATCTGAAACCCTCGACATCACCTCACAGACCCACAACCCCGCCTTCAAGGTTCGTTTCCATGCAGCCGGTGTTAACTCAGTGGATATTGACGGATGGTATGTTGACAATGTCAAGATCGTAAGTTCCGATGGAACAACCGGTCCGAATCCTTGCGTGATTGGTTACAACTTCTACCTGAATGGTACCCAGAGTGCCTTCACCCCGGATACAACCTACAACATTCCGCCGAACCAGGTGGTTTATGGCCAAACTTACCAGGCTTGTGTCAAGGCCGTTTATGGTAGTGGTTACAGCCCGCAGATCTGTGTGACATTTACCGCACATTTCCTCTATCCTGCACGTGACCTTACAGCCACTGGCATTGAGTGCAACGCATACTTAACCTGGAAAAAACCGGTTACCGTAGGTGATGCTCCAAATGTTCCTATGTTTGATGGTGTTGTTGAACACTCACAATCACACATTGGCCTTGCTCCAAAGAACCCTGCAGCTGTTGTAAGCACAATGCCGACAGACGCTCCTCTGGGATCAAATGCCTTCGGTATCGATTGCTCAAGCCACTTCACAATCAACTTCGATGTGAACAATGTTGCCGGTAAGGTAAATATTGCCGGAACACCAAATACGACAGATTTCTGGCACGATCTTGAAATGCCGGCCAACCAGACAGATTTTGGTTACGCCATCATGGATGGAAGCGATCACCTCTTTAAAGTTATCAGAGCTACCGGTGCCTTTACGGACCTCGGCAGCATGGGCAACGGAACTACCGACCAGATGCTTGACCTCGCAATCGACGGCAGCAACGGTGATGTTTATGGTATTTCATCCGCTTCCCTGACAACTGATAAACTCTGGAAAATCAATCCTGCTGTTCCAAGTGCTACTTTGGTTGGTACAACCGTTAACTCGGCCGGAATGATCAGCATGGCCGGTGACCAGCTTGGAAACCTCTGGGGATATGACCTTGTAAATGACAGGTTCTATTCTATCAACAAAACCACTGGTCTTGCCACAGTTGTCGGACCCCTTGGATTCGATGCCAACTATGGCCAGTGCATGTTCTATGACCAGGCTGTCAACACGATCACCATGGCCGCTTACAACAACACTGCTGGTGCCGGACAGATCCGTGCCGTTGATGTTACAACAGGCGGTTCTACCTTGTTAAGCAGCACACCCGACCAGATTGGCGGTGCAACTCTTCCTGTTACCACAGCTGGTGGCGGCGGCGGAACACCTGTCGGCCTTGTTGGCTACAACATCTATCGTGATGGTGCTTTCATCCACAGGAACCCACACCAGGATTCCATTACCTATTATGACTACGGACGCGATCCGGGAACTTACAAATATGATGTGAAGGCCAGGTATGACCTTACAAGCTACGGATTCCCGGGACAGTTTGGTGAATCACTCACCAACACAGCCGGTGAACAAACCGTTACCCTGAACTGCGGTGCACCGCTGCCATTCTCAGAACCATGGGATATTGGCACATTTGCATTCCAGAACTGGTCGCCTGTTGGACATTGGACAATGAATACCGGTATCGGTAATCCTGCTCCCTGTGCCGACTTTACATGGCAGCCTGCTATCGCCAACTACTCACAGGAACTGAAGAGCGAAGTTATCGACGCTTCTGCATGGACCTGTGCAGCCATCTGGCTTGATTTCGACCTGAAGCTTATCGACCGCAACAATACCGGTAAAGAAAAGCTGACCATCGATTTGTATTATAACAACTCATGGCACCAGAAACTGGAAGTAACCAACAACGGTTCTACCAACTGGATTCCCAAGCACATTGACATCAGCTCGGTGAAAGGCAAATCTTTCCGGATCCGCTTTGTTGCCAACGGTGTGAACTCTGCAGACATTCTCCACTGGTATGTTGACAACATCCATGCCTATGGTATTTGCAAGGCTCCCGCAGCTCTCCATGCAGTTCAGTCACAATTCACCACCACCCTTACCTGGACGGCTCCCAATTGCGGTTCCGGCACAACAGGTCAGATCATGAACTTCGTATTTGATGATGGTACTGCCGAATCAGGTGTTACCGACAACGGCGAAGTAGCATGGCTGGGTACTGAATTCCCCATCTCCAATGCTTACGACGGTGTTCTGAAACAATTCAAGATTTACTGGATGGCAAATGCTGCCGGCGCTCCTTTCACAATGAAAGTTGACGTCTACAGTGCTGCTCACGTACTTCTTGGTTCAAGTGCAAACTTCCAGATGCCAAGTGATGACTGGGTAACTGTAACTGCTCCGGATATTCCATTTGCCGGTCCGTTCTATGCCATGGTCAAGTTTGACAACAATCCTACAGCCACCAATTACCTTGGTTGGGATAACAACGGTCCTTATGCTACCCAGGATTTGGGATGGTACAGGGATGCAGCTGGTGTTTGGGCAAAACTCAGCACCTTCGGTCTTGGAATCGGAACAGGTTGTTTTGTCATCCAGGCTCAGGCTCTCGTTGGTGCTGATCTGAAATCAGTGACTTTGGTCCCTGGTGCCCAGACAGTTCCTGGAACAGTAGTTCCTGCCAACAAACTGACGATGACCAACCGTCATGCTGATACACATTATCATGGTGTCATGGGTATTGAAACAGATGCAGCCGACAGCAGCACGCTGAACGGATACAATGTATACCGCACCGATGCAACTGGTGTTGCTCCTTACGCAATGCTGAATACCAGCCCCGTAACTGCAGCTACCTACGTTGATACTTATCCTACAACACTTGTTGCCGGCACATTCAGGTACTATGTAACCTCATTGTACAAGAATTCAGCCAATAACCAGCTGTTGTGCGAATCTTCATCCGACACTGTTCTTGTTCACTTCCCGGCAACAGGATTAAATGACCTGACCAGTGGTCAGATCATGGTTTATCCTAACCCTGCAAGCGAACTCGTGAATATCAAGAGCGATTACACAATTACCGCTATTGATGCCATGAACTTTGTTGGCCAGACGGTTTATACCAGCAGAAATGTTGATTCAAAAACCGCACAGCTCAATGTTACCTCGTTCAAGACAGGCGTTTACTTCGTAAAGGTTTCGACCACCGAAGGCATCCGCACTGTGAAAATCACGGTAACTCACTAATTGTTAGGGCGGCTTTCAAGCCGCCCCTTAATCCTGAAAGGGCGGCTATGAAGCCGCCCCTTCATACCCTGGAAAGGGCTGGCCGTTGGTCAGCCCTTTTCTTTTACCGGTCGGTGGGAAGTACAAAGTTCGAAAGACGAACAACGGCCTGCTAATCCCATCCTTTGTTCTTCGTCATTCGTACTTCGTCATTCGTACCTCGTACCTCGCGGTGTACCTCACTAAATGTCAGAAGTCAGGACAAATGCCTCACCTGGTTTTTCTGTATGGATTAACAATGGAAAAAGATTGGATTTTATTTGCCGGATCTGGTTTTTATGAGTGACGGATTCAAATATCAAATTAGATGTAAAAATTATCACGATTTTTACAAAAATTAAATTTTGTGTTTATCTTTGCATGGAGATAAAAATGAATGTAATTGTTTTAACTACTGATAATCAGCGTAATGTTTATTATGGCTGGTTTTTGTATTATCATTAAATATCTTTAAATGTGAATGCTTTTTCCCTATATATATCAATAAGTTTATTGATACCCTTATATTTATTCATTCGTAATCATTATTAACCTAAATTCATCTCTATGAAAAATGTTACAAAGATGGTCATGATGCTGTTGGTTTTAGCAATGGCTTTTATGATTGCACCTCAGGCCAGGTCGCAGACTGTTCTGCTGACCGAGAGCTGGGAGAATGGCGGGGCTATTCCTGCCAACTGGGCAACAGCCCAGGTAACCGGTACAACACTTGGAATAACATACGTTCTGGGTGGTTCAGCTGGTTATCCTGTTGTTGCGGCAGCCTATAACGGCTCCTATTTTGTCAAGTACAACTCGTTTTCGATCAGTGGCTCAGGCACCTCATCAACACGACTTTATCGGACCGCGGGCACGTCTACCGTTGGTTATGCCGGTGCGTCTGTTGATTTTGCCTTCTACCATGATCCTGGTTACACGGGAAATCCTGACAATGTACAGGTTCAGTTCTCAACAAATGGTGGATCAACCTGGACTACAGCCGGAACACAGGTTAACCGTTATGACGGTTCAACCGGTTGGAAGATCCATACCATCATGCTCCCGGCAGCTGCCGGAAATCAGGCAAACCTGAGAATCGGCTTCCTGTTCACATCTTATTACGGGAACGACTGCTATCTTGACTTCGCACACCTGAATGGTATTGCTTTGGGTACCCTGGCCGGCACTGTTACCAGTGCTTCCGGCGGAGCTCCGATTGCCAATGCTTCTGTTGTGGTGAATGCGCTTCCCCCGGTACTTACCAACGCCGCCGGTTTCTATTCAATTCCTAACCTGAATGCCGGCACCGTAAACGTTACTGTTACCGCAACCGGTTTTGTTCCCTATAACGGCACTGCAGCCATTGTTGGTGGTGTTACGACAACTTTGAATGTTGCAATGCTCCTGCCACCAAAAGCCGGCGGTGTTGTTACCGATGCTTCAACCGGAAACTTCCTTGTTGGCGCTACGATTAAAATTGGTAATCCTCCAAACCAGACCACATGGTACTCAACTGCCGGCGGTGTTTATCTTACCGGTTTGCTTCCTGTAGTTGGCACCCAGCCTATCGTAATCGGGAAAACCGGTTTTGACGACTTAGTATCAACAATCACCCTGACCGCCGGTACTACAGCTTCACTGGATGCCGCATTGCTGCCTACTGCCGTTCCTCCGGGACCGTTCACAGCTGCTTTGAACAATCCGACCACACCTACAGCTGTTAACCTCAACTGGGGAGTTCCCCAGGGACTGTACCAGATGATCTATGATGATGGTACACAGGATAACTTCGCCATCTGGGCTACTGCCAACAACCTCAATGCACTGAAATTCACCCCCCTGGGATGGCCGGTAAAATTGATTGGTGGTAAAGTAAACCTTGGAACTGTTGCAAATTATCCTACCACGACCGTATTCCCGCTTACCAAGTTCATGATGATGGCTTACAAAGCCGACGGAGCTGGTGGCTTACCGGGAACAAAAATTGACAGTGTTGAAGTTACAGCCAATGCTTTTGGCTGGGTTGACTTCTCATTTGCAGCTCCCATCACCATCAACTCAGGCGATTTCTACCTGGTGATGAAACAGGGTGGCATTCCCCCGCAGGCAGCCGGACTCGGTGTTGATTTAACCAATACCCAACTCCGCAGCTATGCGAAATTTGTTACCGGTGGTGCTCCCTGGATTCCTGCCGCTGGCAATTTCATGATGCGTGCGATCCTGCAGGGTGTTGGCGGTCCGATTTTGGCCGACAACTCCTCATCCAATAAGGAAATCATCACTGCAGGTGCAGTAAATGGCCTTATCTATCAAACCCCGGTTACCACTGTTACCGGTTACGAAGGTGTTGCCCGTACCGAGCCTATCGAATGGTCAACCATGCAGAATAACAATGTTGCTCAGCAATTCACTTACACTGCCGCTACCAACCAGGAGCTGACAGATAACGGAGTTGGTTCAACAAGCGACCTTGGTACAGTTAATCCTACCGATGCTCCTGCTTCCGTGTTGTTTGATAACGGTCCGATGATCACCGGTGTGGGAACAGGTTTTGGCGGTGCTGACGAGAGTATGCTCCAGGCTCCCCTCACGGGATATGGCAGCAACGTAAACCATGCAGCTTATTACCGTATTGCTGATGATTTCAGCGTAACCGGAACAGCATGGAATGTTACTTCCCTCGAATTTTACGGCTACCAGACCGGATCAACAACCACCTCTTCATTTACGGCTGCCTACTGCCGTATCCTCAACGGGATCCCCGGCCAGCCCGGTACAACCGTTGTTTGGGGTGATACTACCACAAACAGGCTTTCCAGCTCTTCATTCACCAACATTTACCGTGTGAATGTAACAGGCAACAACCAGCGTCCAATTATGAAACTGGTTGTCAATACAACAGGTCTTACACTGCCTGCCGGAAATTACTGGGTTGAGTTCAATGCTTCAGGAACAATCGCTTCCGGCCCATGGTGCCCGTACGTAACAATCAACAATACCCCGACAACAGGCAATGGCCTGTTATACACCGGTACTGTTGGTGGTTATACACCGATCAATGCAACCTACAACCAGGGTGTTCCTTTCAAAATCAACGGAACACAGCCTACCAACAGCACGATGAGCTACCAGGTATGGCGACTGAAACAAGGCGAAGAAGGTACTCCTGCAGCATGGACGTCCATCTGGACAGGCAACGTCAACACAACCGTTGACAATGGCTGGCCTACCCTGCCATGTGCCGCTTACCGCTGGGCTGTTAAAGCTATTTACTCCCCTCCGGGACAGCGTCCTTCAGCAGCTACTTTCTCCAATGTAATTGGAAAATGCTGGATTGCCAATGTGAACGTTTGTGCCACCCTCACCTGTGCCGCCAATCCCAAGGCCGGTACCGTGGTTAAACTTGTAAACACAAACTATCCTGACACCAATTATACCAAAACAACTGATACTTCAGGTTGTGTGCATTTTACCAATGTATGGAAAGGGAATTACACCTTAACAGTGATCCGCTTTACATACCCGGTTTATACACAGAATATTGTGATCAACGGTGATGCTTCATACAACGTCATGTTACTCCAGGATGCAGCCCCGGCTACCAACCTGGTTGTGAATGATCAGAGTCTGCATGCTACATGGAGCCCTCCGAGAGCGATGGTTTATCAGCTTGATGAAAATTTCTCAACCGGCTTTGCAACCAATGCATGGGTAATTTCAGGTGGTACCAACTGGCAGATGTCTGCAGGTACAGGTAACCCTGCTCCTTCGGCTTTCTTCAACTGGACACCGACCGTCAGCAACTATGATCAGTATCTGACAAGTAAATCACTTGCTGGTGTTCATGCACCGCAGATGAAGTTCAAATATGACATCTTCCTCGATAACTATGGAACAACCAACCTGAATACGATGGCTGTTGAGCTCTGGAACGGTACAACCTGGACAGTGCTGAAAACCTACGACAATTCAAGCGGTGTAAACATTCCATGGACATCAGAATCCCTTGACATCACTTCACAGACCCACAACCCCGCCTTCAAGGTTCGTTTCCATGCAGCCGGTGTTAGTTCAGTGGATATTGACGGATGGTACATTGACAACGTGAAAATTGTCAGCACCGACGGAACTACCGGTCCGAATCCTTGCGTTATCGGGTACAATTTCTACCTGAACAATACGCTGAGTGCTTTCACCCCGGATACGACCTACAACATTCCGCCGAACCAGGTGGTTTATGGCCAGACCTACCAGGCTTGTGTCAAGGCCGTTTACGGCAGTGGCTACAGCCCGCAGATCTGTGTGACCTTCACGTCGCATTTCCTCTATCCTG
Source organism: Bacteroidota bacterium (assembly GCA_026391835.1). Taxonomy (GTDB): domain Bacteria; phylum Bacteroidota; class Bacteroidia; order Bacteroidales; family FEN-979; genus CAIVAT01. The sequence continues at coordinate 54,782 of JAPLDF010000047.1, read as the reverse complement.
CTCGTGACCTTACGGCCACTGGCATTGAGTGCAATGCTTACCTGACCTGGAAGAAGCCGGTTACAATGACCGATGCTCCTGAAATCCTTGGCATGACCCAGCGTACTGAATTCCCCAATACCAATGCTGAGTTCTCCCCGTATATTTTCACCATGAAGAATACAACAAACGCCGACAACAGCGACGCCCTCTGGGATGTGCTGTATGGCTGGGCTGGCTCAGGTGCCGGTCAGGCAGGTGTTGAAATCGTTGGTGACTTTATCTATTCAACTTCATGGAGTGCAGGCCCACCCTGGTTCTTCAAATACCAGGCTACGACAGGTGCTTTGATCGAATCATTCAGCATCCCCGGTGTAACCGCCATCCGCGACCTCGCATATGACGGAACCCAGTTTATGTATGGTGGTTCAAATGCAGCTTCTATTTACAAAATGGACTTTGTAGCCAAGACTTTGGTTGCTACCATTCCTACCTCGGTTCCTGCTGTTCGCCACATCGCATACGATCCTACAAACAATGGATTATGGTGCGGTGGCTGGACGGATATGTATCTTGTCAATATCACAACCGGCGCGACCATTGCTACCGGCCCTGCTGTTGTAAGTATCTACGGTTCCGCCTGGGAAAACCAGACAACCGGTGGTCCTTACCTCTGGCTCCATGGACAGGGTGCAGCTGGAACAGGAGATGAATACCAGAAATGGAAAATTACCGGTACTACCCTTACCAACACCGGTATTGTACACGATAATGCATCTACCAACATCAATGGTCCTGCAGGCGGTTTAGGTTGCGGACAGGTTGGTACAAAATTAGGATTGATCGGGTTGAACCAGGGTACTTCCGTGGTTTGGATCTGGGCAACTGAAATTGGAGACTGGTCAGGTGGTACAGGTGGCGGTTCAACACCAGTTGGACTCGTTGGCTACAACATCTATCGTGATGGTGCTTTCATCCACAGGAACCCACACCAGGATTCCATTACCTATTATGACTACGGACGCGATCCCGGTACATACAAATATGAGGTAAAGGCCAGGTATGACCTTACCAGCTATGGTTTCCCGGGTCAGTTTGGTGAATCACTTGGCAACACTGCCGGTGAGAAGACCGTTACGCTGAACTGCGGTGCGCCACTGCCATTCTACGAACCATGGGATCTCGGAACATATTTGTTCCAGAACTGGTCGCCTGTTGGACATTGGACAATGAATACCGGTATCGGTAATCCTGCTCCTTGCGCCGACTTTACATGGCAGCCTGCTATCGCCAACTACTCACAGGAACTGAAGAGCGAAGTTATCGACGCTTCAGCCTGGACCTGCGCCAAAATCTGGCTTGATTTCGACCTGAAACTGATCGACCGCAACAATACCGGTAAAGAGAAGTTGACCATCGATATTCAATACGGTGGCTCATGGCACCAGAAACTGGAAGTTACCAACAACGGTTCGACCAACTGGGTATCAAAGCACATTGACATCAGCGCCGTTAAGGGTAAAGCCTTCCGGATCCGCTTTGTAGCCAATGGTGTTAACTCAGCTGACATCCTCCACTGGTATGTTGACAACATCCATGCTTATGGTATCTGCACACCTGCTACAGCTCTCCATGCTGCACAGTCACACTACACCACCACCCTTACCTGGACAGCCCCGAACTGCGTCAGCACGGTTCCAACCGTACTGAAAAAACTGTTCCAATGGTCAGGTACACCTGATAATGGTTACTTCCAGGCTTACAACAATGCATACGGAGTTGTTTACGATCTCGCCACTTATCCTGACGCTTCGCTGAACAAGATCAATTTCCACCATGCATCATGGGGAACAACCGGTATCTGGCAGTACAAAATCCACGTTGTGGATTGGACTACATTTACCGAACTGGCTACCCTCGGACCTTTAACCACGACTGGTGATGACAAATGGGAAAACAACGTTCTCCTTGGAAACATTGCAGGTGTTGGTGGCAAACTGATCGGGATCATGCTCGAGCCGCTGAGCAATTCAGCAACTGATGCATATCCTTGCTTCTCTGCCGACAATATCGGTCCTGACGGAGTTTCCGTACACGGTGTTCTGCCTACTTATTCCGGATTCGTTGCCTCAACAATCGGTGACTTCCTCCAGGATCTGTATATCGAAATCCCTGCCGGCGACAAAATGGATCTTGTACAACCAAGGAAAGTTTATGTAAATGAACTCCAAACGTTGGCCAATACAAGAGTTGCAACCGGTGTTAACAATCACCCGGCTTATCTCAGCACCAACCAGGTAAGTATTAACGATAACGGTAGTGTTGCCGACAGCAGTGTCCTCCTTGGATACAATGTATACAGGACCAGCGGAACAGGTATTGCTCCTTATGCAATTCTGAATGGCGCCACCCCTGTAACGCAGACTACCTATGTTGATACATATCCTGCTTCAACTCCTGATGGCAGCACCTTCAGATATTTTGTGACTGTTTTGTACAAGAATTCTGCAAACAGCGACATCATATGCGAACCTGCTACCGATACCATCATGGTTCCATTCTTCGCAGTTGGTCTGAATGACCTGGCCAACAGACAGATCATGATCTATCCTAACCCTGCGACTGAAATCGTGAATATCAAGAGCGATTACACCATCACCAGTGTTGATGTCATGAATTTCGTAGGTCAGACGGTATACACCAGCAGCAATGTTGATGCAAAAACCGCGAAGATCAACGTTTCTGCCATCAAGACCGGCGTATACTTCGTAAAGGTTGCTACCAACGGAGGTACCCGTACGGTGAAGATCACTGTGACGCACTAGTTCTGTACGGGCGGCTTGGAAGCCGCCTGATGGGCGGCTTGGAAGCCGCCCATACATATCCTGGAAAGGGCTGGCCGATGGTCAGCCCTTTTCTTTTACCGGCCCGCCGGATCATCTCATCCCCCGGCCCCTTCTCCTGAAGGAGAAGGGGAGTTTCCCTCTCCTTCAGGAGAGCGTCAGGGTGAGGTAGTTTATCAACCATCTATTCTTATCTTTGCAATCTATGATCTCAATCAACAACCTTTCCATTCAGTTTGGCGGCGAATCACTGTTCGACCATGTTTCATTCATCATCAACGACAAAGACAGGATTGGCCTTGTCGGAAAAAACGGCGCAGGAAAATCGACTTTGCTGAAAATCATCAAGGGGCTTCAAAAAGCCGACGAAGGCGATGTGATCCTGCCCGACGGCTATTCGGTCGGCTATTTGCCGCAGGAGATGGAGTCGCAAAGCGGCCGTTCTGTGATGGAAGAGACCATGAACGCCTTCAGCGAAGTGGTTCAGCTTGAGAAAATGATCAATGAATTTGAAAAGCAGATTGGCGAGCGTGAAGATTATGAGTCGGACAGTTATCACAAGCTGATCAGGAAGCATTCCGATGCCCTTGACCGGTATCATCTGATCGGCGGGCAGGGAATCCATGTCAACATCGAAAAGGTGCTGCTGGGGCTCGGATTTGAGCGTGAGGAGTTTGGCAGGAAAATGGCAACTTTCAGCAGTGGCTGGCAGATGCGCGTGGAAATTGCCAAAATTTTACTCCAGCAGCACGATGTGATTTTACTGGATGAGCCGACAAATCACCTGGATATCGATTCGATCCAGTGGCTGGAGGAGTTTCTTGAAAACTATAAAGGAGCGGTTGTCCTTGTTTCCCATGACCGTGCATTTCTTGACAATGTAACCAAACGGTCGATCGAGATATCCCTTGGCAAGATCTACGATTATAAGGCGAATTATTCGGAATACGTGCTGATGCGTGAAGAGCGCATGGAGAGCCAGCTTGCGACACACAACAACCAGCAGCGGCAGATAAAGCAGATTGAGCGCTTTGTGGAGCGGTTCCGTTCCAAAGCCACCAAGGCCAAGCAGGTGCAGTCGCGCATCAAGCTCCTCGACAAGATCGACCTTGTCGAGATAGACATGGTGGATGAGTCGGGTATCCGTTTTCGTTTTCCGCCTGCGCCGCATTCGGGGAAGATCATCCTCGAAGCGATCAAACTCTGCAAGGATTACCCGCAAAAACGGGTGCTGAACGACCTCAACTTTTCGGTCATCAAGAATGACCGGATCGCATTTGTCGGAAAGAACGGGGAGGGCAAAACAACGTTGTCGAAGGTTATTACCGGGCTTGTTGATTTCTCCGGAGAACTTAAGTACGGGCACAATATTGTGACTGGATACTATGCACAAAACCAAAGTGACTACCTCGACCCCGAAAAAACTGTATTTCAAACCATTGATGATATTGCCATCGGAGATATCCGGACACGGATCAAGGGCATCCTGGGTGGGTTTCTCTTCAGTGGCGATGATATTGAAAAGAAGGTCAAAGTGCTGTCGGGAGGGGAGAAGTCGCGGCTTTCACTGGCGAAATTGCTCCTGACACCTGCAAACCTTCTGATCCTCGATGAGCCGACCAACCACCTCGACATGCGTTCCAAGGATGTGCTGAAGAGTGCGCTGCTTCAGTATAACGGCACCCTGCTGATCGTTTCGCATGACCGTGATTTCCTGCAGGGGCTAACCAACCGGGTGTTTGAGTTCCGGCGTGGTGTAATGAAAGAATACATCGGCGATATTTATGATTTCCTTGAACAGCGCAGGATGCAGTCGCTGAGAGAGCTCGAGTCCTCCCAGCGAAACACCGCCGCCGCCGCCGATGCCGACCAGGTTTCAAAAAACAAGATCAACTGGGAAAAACGAAAGGAAAACGAGAAGGATATCCGCAAAGTGAAAACCCTTATCAGCAAATGCGAGTCGGAAATTGAACGGCTTGAAGCCGGCATGAAGGTGAAGGAAGGTATGCTGGGTTCGCCCGAAAAACACCAGAAACAGATCCAGGATGGAAGCCTTTACAAGGAATATGAGGATATTAAGGTTTCGCTTGAACGGGAAATGAAGCGGTGGGAGGAACTTAATTATGAGCTGGAGATTATGGAGGGGTAGGGGATACGATTTACGATTGACGATTTACGATTTATCTTTCACGGCCGAGCATTTCCTGCATGAGGTCGGTCATTTCCCTGGTCTTTGCCGGTTCAAAGTGAAATGACTCCAGGATTTCCATTGCCCGGGTGTGATGGTATTCAATTTCAATGCGGGTGAGCTCGTCGATTTTCAGTTCCCTGTAGATTTCCAGCACCCCTTCGGTTTTTTCAGGCCCGGTGATCCCGTTGCCGGCGAATAAATTGGAAAGGTTGGCCAGTGTGTCACCTTTCGCGAGCTCAAAGGCTTTGATGAACAGGAAGGTCTTTTTATTTGTTGCGATGTCGCCCCCGATTGCTTTTCCAAACTTGGCGGTGTCGCCGAATGCGTCCAGGAAATCATCCTGGAGTTGGAACGCCAGCCCGAGTTCAATGCCAAGATCATAAATTTTTTCAGCCTTTGCCTGGCCGGTATTGGCGAGAATCGCGCCCAGTTTAAGGCTGCAGGCAATCAGTACCGCTGTCTTCAGCCGGATCATCTGCATGTAATCGGGAATGGTGATGTTGTCCTGCGTTTCAAAGGTCATGTCGTACTGTTGTCCTTCACAAACCTTGCGGGCGGTATCATTGAACAGGTCGAGCACCTGGGGCAGCATGGCCGGATCGGTTTTTGCCACATGCTCGTAAGCGATCACAAACATGGTATCCCCCGAAAGAATGGCGGTATTTGTGTCCCATTTCTGGTGTACTGTTGCATTTCCGCGACGCAGAGGAGCATTGTCCATGATGTCGTCGTGCAGCAGAGTGAAATTGTGAAAGATCTCCACCCCCATGGCAGGATAAACTGCCTTTTCAATATCTCCCCCAAAGATGTCACACGACATCAGCACCAGCACCGGGCGCAGCCTTTTGCCTCCCAGGTCGAGCGTGTAGGAGATGGGCTGGTAAAGCTGTAACGGTTCATGGGTAAATCGCGTGTCGGAAAATGCTTCACGGATCCGTTGATGGAGAGATTTCAGGGAATGCATAGGAACTGGAAAACAGGTTAACTAGTGAACGGGTAAACAGGTAAACAGGTAAACGGGTGAACAGGTAAACGGGTAAACTATCAATACTTAACACTTAAATCTTAACACTTAAATCTTAACACTTAAATCTTAACACTTAAATCTTAACACTTAAATCTTAACACTTAACACTTAACACTTAACACTTCTAATCGTTAAGATTGATAAGATATTGTCCGTACCCGCTTTTCAGCAGGGGCTGGGCTACCTGGATCAGCTGTTCACGGTCGATAAATTTCATGCGGTATGCTATTTCTTCAATGCAACCGATTTTAAGCCCCTGGCGGTTCTGAACGACCTCTACAAATTGCGAAGCCTGTAAGAGTGACTCAAACGTGCCAGTGTCAAGCCAGGCAATGCCACGGCTCAACACCCCGACTTTCAACTTGCCCTGCTCCAGGTACCAGCGGTTTACATCGGTGATTTCATATTCACCACGGGCACTTGGCTTCATATTCCTGGCAATTTCGATAACGGTGTTGTCGTAAAAGTACAATCCCGGAACCGCATAATTTGATTTTGGTTTCATGGGCTTTTCCTCTATGGAGAGGGCATTGTAATTGTCATCGAATTCAACAACGCCGTATCGCTCAGGATCATGCACATGGTAGGCAAACACAACCCCGCCGTCAGGATCATTGTTTTCATGAACGATCTGGGAAAGCCCGTTGCCGAAGAAAATGTTATCGCCCAGCACCAGGGCCACCTTATCCTTGCCAATAAACGACTCCCCGATCACAAATGCCTGTGCCAGCCCGTTCGGGACGGCCTGTTCTGCATAGGAGAACGAACAACCCAGTGATTTCCCGTCTCCAAGGAGCAGTTTGAAATGGGGGAGGTCGTGCGGTGTCGAAATGATGAGGATCTCGTTGATACCTGCCATCATAAGCACCGACAGCGGGTAATAGATCATGGGCTTGTCGTAAATCGGCATCATTTGTTTGCTGACGGCCAGTGTCAGCGGGTGCAGACGGGTACCGGAGCCTCCGGCCAATACGATTCCTTTCATGCTACAGGTATTAAAATGGACCGGTAAAGTTAATAAACAATCTCAATCATCGTAACGTTAAAATTCAGGCTATTTTCCGTGGTTTTCAAGATCCGTATCCGGCAGATCAAGATCGGCAGGATCGTCGAACAGGTCTACCAGGGGCTCTTCAAAGGCTTTGGTCGTGCTCCAGTTATCAAGTGTCAGGAGCATTGAAGGCAAAACGAACATGTTGAGCAGGCCGGCTACGAGCAGGGTGAACGAAATCAGGAATCCAAGGGCCTGGGTGCCGCCAAATGTCGAGAGCATGAAAATACCGAAACCAAAAAAGAGGACGGTGGAGGAGTAGATCATACTGTAACCTGTTTCCTTCAGGGCTGAGATGACTGACGACGGGATATCGTGGCCGGTGTGTTTCAGTTGCAACCGGTAGCGCGACAGGAACTGGATCGAGTTGTCAACTGAAATCCCCAGGGCAATGCTGAAGATCAGGATGGTGGAAGGTTTGATCGGGATGCCTGTAAAACCCATCAGGGCGGCAGTCATGAGTTGCGGAATTAAATTGGGGATCAGCGAAATCAGGATCATGCGCCAGGAAGTAAACAGGAATGCGAGCAGCAGGGCGATGATCACCACGGCGAGGGCAATGCTCTCCCACAGGTTCTTGATCAGGAAGTTGGTCCCTTTTAAAAATACCACGCTTGTTCCGGTGATGGTCACATCGAATTTTGCAGGATTGAAGATGGAATCGATGGTTGGCTTGAGGCTTTTCTGGATGCTGTCGATCTTTACCGTGCCCACATTGGCCATCTGGACACTGATCCTGGTAACCTGGTAGGTGGAGTCGATAAAATTATCAAGAATGGACCGTTTCTTGGATTTTAAGGTCGGAATGTACCCGGCCATAAAAGTCAGTTCATTTGAGTTTGGCAGGTTGTATTGCTGGGGATCGCCGGCATAAAATGCCTGCTTGGCGGTCTTGATAACCTCAACGATTGACAAGGGTTTCGACAACTCCCTGTAGGTTTTCAGACTGTCCTGCAAACGGTCGATCTTTTTCAGGGTGGCAAGGTTGAGCACCCCCTTTTTCTTTTTGGTGTTGACGACGATTTCCAGTGGCATGATCCCTTTGAAATTCTTTTCAAAGAACATCATGTCTGTGTAAATCGGATCCCGTTTGGAAATGTCATCGACAATCGTCCCGCTTGTTTTCAGCCGCAGCGCGCCGGCCACCCCTATCACAATGCAAACGCCCATGGCGATATAGATGGGTTTGCGGTAATTGGTCACCCAGTACACAGCTTTGTCAATCAGCGACTTGGCAAGGCTGTCCTCCATGTGTTTCGTGTGCCTCTCTTTTGGCGGTGGCAGGAAGCTGAAGAAGATGGGAACCAGGGTGAGCGAAAGCACATAAATTACCATGATGCTGAGTGAGGCGATGAGCCCGAACTCGACCAGCAGTTTGTTGTTGGTGATGGTGAAGGCAGCAAAACCGGCGGCAGTGGCGGCATTGGTAAGCAGGTTTGCTGCCCCGATGCGTTGAATGACACGGGTCAGTGCCTTTGCCTGGTTGCCATGAATGTTGTATTCGTAGTGGTATTTATTCAGGATAAAGATGCAGTTTTCTACCGCGATGACAATGACCAGGGGCGGTATGATGGAGGTGAGCATGGTGATTTTATACCCGAAAAGCGCCATCAGGCCAAGTGCCCACAGAACACTGATGAGCATGATCACCACCGGGAAAATAACCGCTTTGGCCGACCTGAAAAAGATAAGGAGGAACAGGGCGCTTACCAGCAGCGCGAGGAAGATGAAAAGTTTGAGTTCGTTCTGTAGTTTGGCGGCAACCAGTGTGCGGATGTAGGGAAGTCCGGAAAAATGAACTTCCACCTTCGATGTTTCCGAAAACCGCTCCATGGTGGTCTTTATTTCACGGATCAGCCGGTCCCGGTCTTTGGAGTCAATGGTTTTTTTGTCAAGCGTCAGGGCCATCAGGTAGGCCGAAGTGGCTTTGTTGTAGACCAGTTCATCATAGAACGGCAAATTATAGATCAGGTTCCTGATCGAGTCGAGCGCCTGCTGACTGACAGGTTTACGGGGGGAGATGGGGATGAACACAAACCTCTTCAGTGAATCATTTTTCACCAGGTTGAACAACCTGGTCACCGAAACGATCTCGCCAACACCCCTGATCTTTTTCAGTGAATCCGTGAGGTCATAGATCGCATTAAAATGGGAAAGCTGGAAAAAATTTTTATCCACCAGCCCGATGAACATGACTGTGCCGTCCTGCCCGAATTGCTTGATGAACTGCTGGTAAGCGATGTTTGTGGAGTCTTTGTCCGGCAGAATGCTGGCACTTTCATATTGTATCCTCACCTGTGTTGCCTTGTAACCCATGAAGGCAGTCATTAGCCCGATCACTATCAAAATAGCGATTCTGTTCCTTAAGATGGTCTTAACCAGAAAATTCCACACAAAAATTCAATTAGCGCGCAAAAGTACGAAAACCTGATGAAAAAACGTAAATTTGCACCCTCAAAGCAAAAAACAGCATGAAATACGAGCACAAACTATTCCAGGGAAAAACACTGGCGATCTTATCCGGCGGGGGCGATACGCCAGCCATCAATTCAAGCATTGAAGCCATCAGGAACCGCGCTTCCCTGCTGGGATTTAAAGTTTACGGCATCCTCCAGGGATGGAAAGGCCTCCTTGGCGATGGTGATGTGGTCGACCTGACCCACCAGCCCTACGACGGATATTATGGAGGTACTGCGCTTCGCTCAAGCCGCACCAACCCGTTTCCCTCCAAAAAGAACCCTGAAAGCCGCGTGCCACAGGTGCTGCGCAATTTTGAACGGTATAAGATCGATGTGCTGGTTACCATCGGGGGCGACGACACCAACGGCGCCGCCAAGCGTTTGTTTGAAACCGAAGGCATCCCGGTGATCGGGTTCCCCAAGACCATCGACAATGATCTCCGGACAAGGACCATTCACCACTATAACGGTAAAGACATTGAGGCAGTGATGTGCCCCGGGTTTCCGTCGGCAGCACAGTCGATGATGGAATTCACGGCAAACCTCAAAACGACGGCCGAATCTCATTCCCGCATCCTGGTTATGGAGGTGATGGGGCGTGATGCCGGCTGGCTCACCGGGACTGCCATCTTCGGCGGCGCTTCGCTCGGGCTTATTCCTGAGTTTGAGATCACCAAAGAGCGCAAGGAGGTCTTTTTCGAAACGGTCAAGGAGGCTTACATGCATTCAAAAAAGCGATGCCTGGTGATCCCGGTTTCGGAAGGTACCCGCTGGTTTGACGAAAAAACCGGCAAGGTGGATGTGGTGTATGCCAGTTCTGAGCTGGATGAGTACGGTCATCCCAGGTTTGGCGGCGTAAGCGGGATCATTGCCTCGGAAATCAGCAGCCGCCTGGGTGTTGAAGCCCGTGCACAGATCTCCGGCTATTACCCGCGTTCGGGACACTGCCGCCATTACGACCGCAGGCTGACCTCAACCCTGGCCGATAAAGTTGTCGATTTGCTGCTCCGCGAAGAGTATGGCCAGATGCCCGTGATGAAGCGGATTGTTCCCAATGTGGAACTGGAGGAGTTCAATACGACTTCGATCGATATGGGAGCTGTCGGGAACAAGCCTTTATCGGATGATTACTACGACATCAGCAAGTTTGCATTCACCGATGCCTACAGGGATTTTCTGACCAATATTCTTGGCAAGCCCGACTGTGAAGACTTCCGCTACGATTTCCCCGTAGTTATCCCTTAAAAAATCAAAAAGCAAAGTGCAAAGTCAAAATGCAAAATGCAGGGTAGAAACATTCTTCCATTGCAACTCTTTGCATTTTGACTTTGCATTTTCCATTTTAACATTCTGAGGTTTTACCCCAATACCACCTGGATGGTATTCCTGCTCCTGAGTTCCATCATGATTTTCCGGGACTTGACGATGCGGTGAACGGCATCATCGGTATAGTGCCTGATGGTAAACAATTCCAGTCCTTCGTTGTAGCGGGTTTCATAATCTTTTTTCAGGTAGGCGATCAATGGGTTCACCTTCAGGGGATCTGCATCCACGCATATGGAAAAGCTGATCGCCGAATTCTGCATGACGTTCACCTTAATCCTGAAGTTGGCAAGGATCCTGAATATCTCGCTGAGATTTTCTTCCAGGATGAACGAGAAGTCACGCGGTGAGATGGAAATCAGCATCTGGTTTTGTTTCCGTATGAAGATCGGCGTCGGGATTTTCCATTCACGCATGTTTTTAATGGAGGTGCCCCTGAGTTCCAGGTCAAGAAAGGACCTCACCCGCAGGACAATGTTGGCATTCTCAAGGGGCTTGATGGTTTTCGGGTGGATCACGCTGGCCCCGTAATAAGCCAGCTCAATGGCTTCGCGGTAGGAGAGGGTTTCAAGGCATACCGAATCTTTCAGCCATTTCGGGTCGGCATTCATCACGCCGGGCACATCTTTCCAAATCGTCATCTCCCGGGCATGCAGGCACCAGGCGAAGATAGCAGCCGAAAAATCGGAACCTTCGCGTCCAAGCGTGGTGGTATTCCCCAAAGCGTCGCTGCCGATAAATCCCTGGGTAAGTGCGATGGCTCCCGGTTCGTGATGGTTCCGGAAATAATCCGGGATGGCTTTTTGAACAAGGGTTTCAGTTGTTTTCCAGTCCACACGGGCATCACGGAAGGTCGAATCGGTCCGGATGAGGCCGCGGACATCGAACAAAGCCGGGTGACCTCCCTGCAAAACAAGGTAATGGTGAAGAATCGATGCGGAGATCAGCTCGCCATAACTTACAACCTGGTCGTATTCAAAGTCATATTCATGCGGGGCGTCCTGGTACAGGTGGCCCCTCCGGATATACCCACGAAGCTGGTCGAACAGGGAATCCACCTCACCAAAAGCAACATGATTTTTATCTTCAAAAAGATCCTCCAGGATGGAGAAATGAAAATCCCTTACCTTTCCATACGATTCGATCACTGCGAGGGGATCGTTGTTCATGTAATTGTTCAGCAACGCTTCAAGGGCGTTGGTGGTTTTACCCATGGCCGAAACCACGACAAGCAATGGCCCTGTGCTGAACTGCTTCAGGATGGCAGCCACATTTTTTATGCCGCAAGCACTGTTCACCGCAGCACCGCCGAACTTGAACACATCGATGTACATACCGCAAAAGTAAATAAAAAGAAACATTGAATTCGCCGGAATTTCCTAATTTTGCCATCTAAATCTTTCCGTTATGAAATTCAAGACATTGACAGAGTTCATTATCGAACAACAGTCGGAATACCCGCAGGCATCAGGCGAATTGTCACGGTTGCTCAATGATATCGGGATTGCAGCCAAATTTGTAAACCGTGAAGTGAACCGGGCCGGGTTGGGCGAGGTGATGGGCTATGCCGGTGAAGTGAACGTTCAGGGGGAAGATCAGAAAAAACTGGATGTCTACGCGAACGACCAGTTCATTGCCGCCCTGAAATCGGGCGGACAGTGCTGCGCGATCGGCTCTGAAGAAAACGAGGACATCATTATCCTCGACAGTGATATTTCAAAACACGGGAAATATGTCGTTGCCATGGATCCGCTCGACGGCTCATCAAACATCGAGTCGAATGTCTCCATCGGCACACTTTTTTCAATTTACCGCCGGCGTACCGTACGCGGATCGGCCACACTTGAAGACTTCATGCAGCCCGGCCGCAACCTGGTCGCCGCCGGGTATGTGATTTATGGTTCATCCACCATGCTCGTGTATACAACCGGCTATGGCGTAAATGGCTTTACCCTCGATCCCTCGGTGGGATTGTTTATCTTAAGCCATCCTGATATGAAATACCCGGAAGTGGGTAACATCTATTCCGTCAACGAGGCAAACTATTTTTCCTTCCCGGAAGGGGTGAGGCAGTATATTCATTACTGCCAGGAAGAGGATAAGGCCACAAACCGTCCCTATTCCACCAGGTATATTGGCTCAATGGTGGCCGATATTCACCGCAACATCATCAAGGGCGGAATGTTCCTATACCCGGGAACAACGAAAAACAGGCGCGGAAAGCTGAGGCTGCTGTATGAATGCAACCCTGTGGCATTCCTCGCAGAACAGGCCGGCGGCAAAGCCTCCGATGGATTCCGCCGAATCCTCGACATCCAGCCGACCATGCTCCACGAACGCTCCCCGATTTTTGTCGGACCTACCTATATGGTTGAAAAAGCCGAGCAACTTATGAAAGAACATTCACCCGATTTTAAAATCGATTAAACATCGGTTGAAGCCTGCCAATCTCTTATCGCTTTTCAAAGAAAGTCCCCTGGTACAGGGGATCATACGACGTTTTTCGGAAACAGAACCAGATTCGAATTACGAATTACGAATTACAAATGACGAAATCGTAAATCGTAAATCAAAAATCGCAAAAAGATTCCGTCTCCACCTCCGGGGACTTGTCGGCTCCTCCCGCTCACTTCTCGCGGCTGCGGTTTTTGAGGAGACCATCCATACCCATTTAATCATACTTCCCGACAAAGAGTCGGCTGCCTACTTTTTCAACGACCTCCAGCAAATCCTAGGCGACCGGGTATACTATTTCCCTTCCTCGTTCAAACGCGGGTTCCAGAGCGGGATCAAGGATAACCAGGGATTGTTGTCGCGTACCGAGGTGCTCAACCAGCTCAATGGCCGGGCAAGAAAATACATCATCGTCAGCTACTCTGAAGCCGTTTCGGAGAAGGTTGTCAACAAGAAATACCTCGAAAAAAACACCCTGAAACTGTCGGTCGGCGAGCAGGTCAACATGGACTTCATCCTCGACCTGCTTGTGGAGTATGAATTCGAGCGTGCCGATTTTGTTGCGGAGCCAGGGCAGTTCTCCCTGCGCGGGGGATTGATCGATGTCTACTCCTTCAGCAGTGATCATCCGTTCCGGATCGAATTCGCGGGCGACAAAGTGGGTACCATCCGGACATTTGATCCTTCAAGCCAGCTCTCGATCCAGAAAATGCAGGAGATCAGTATTGTTCCCGACATCCGGGTGAATGCAGACAAGAAGATCGCCTATGAATCCATCTTTGCCTTCCTTCCAGAAACAGCGGTGATCTGGCTCGAGGATGCCGGTGCAATGGCGCACCTGATGGAACAACAGCCTGTTTCCGACCTGCTGGTATATGGCAGCGAATTCCTGAAAACGCTGCTTGACTTTACCACTTTCGAATTCGGGCAACAGTTCTATTTTAAAACAGGCCAGCCCGTGGTTTTCAATACCTCGCCGCAGCCATCATTCAATAAAAATTTCGACCTGCTGCTGGAGGATCTTCATAAGAATGCCGACAATGGTTACCAGAATTTCCTGCTGGCCGACAACCCCAAACAAGCCGAACGGCTTCAAAGCATATTTGAAGACATTGAATCAAAAAAGTCCGATGAATCACCCGTCAATCGTCAATCGTCAATCGTCAATCGTCAATCTCTTTCTACTACGCTCAATTTTTCCCTCCACGAAGGTTTCATCGACAAGGACCTGAAGATCACCTGTTACACCGACCACCAGATTTTTGAACGGTATCACAAGTTCCACCTGCGCGAAGGATATACAGCCAAGGAGGCATTGACGCTGAAAGATTTGTACGACCTGCGTCCAGGCGATTTCGTTACCCACATCGATCATGGGGTGGGGCGGTTCGACGGGCTCGAAAAGATCATCAACAACGGCAGGGAGCAGGAGGCGATCAGGCTGATCTATAAAAATGAAGACCTGCTGTACGTCAGCATTCATTCACTGCACAGGATCTCGAAATACATTGGCAAGGAGGGGGCTGCACCGTCAATGAACCGCCTCGGGTCGGATGTCTGGAATAAACTCAAGAATAAAACAAAGAGCCGTGTCAAGGACATTGCCAAGGAACTGATCAAACTGTACGCTGAGCGCCGGGCTGCAGACGGGCTGGCGTGTGCGCCGGATACCTACCTGCAGACGGAACTGGAGGCGTCGTTCATTTACGAAGATACCCCCGACCAGATCAAGGCAACCATTGATGTAAAGAAGGACCTCGAAGAGACCTTCCCGATGGACCGCCTGATTTGCGGCGATGTCGGGTTCGGGAAGACCGAGATCGCCATTCGCGCGGCGTTTAAGGTGGTCACCGAGAGCAAACAGGTTGCAGTCCTGGTTCCGACAACCATCCTGGCCTTGCAGCATTACAAAACATTCGCCGAGCGCCTGAAGGCGTTTCCATGCAGGGTTGATTACATCAGCCGGTTCAAATCGGCCAAAGAGCAGAAACAGCTGCTCATCGACCTGGAAGAGGGAAAGATCGACATCCTCATCGGAACGCACCGCCTCCTAAGCAAGGATATGAAGTTCAGGGACCTGGGTTTGCTCATCGTGGATGAGGAGCAGAAATTCGGGGTGGGGGCCAAGGAAAAGATGAAAATGATGCGTGTCAACGTCGACACCCTTACCCTCACCGCCACGCCCATTCCAAGGACGCTGCAATTCTCGCTCATGGGCGCACGCGACCTTTCCATCATCAACACCCCGCCGCCAAACAGGTACCCGGTGCAAACCGAGATCCATCCCTTTGGCGAGGAGGTGATCAAAGAGGCCATCACCTATGAGGTTCAGCGCGGCGGACAGGTGTTTTTTGTCACCACCCGCGTGATGAACATCATGGATATCTCAGCGATGGTCCAGCGCATGGTACCCGGCGTAAAAGTTGCTGTCGCCCACGGGCAGATGGAAGGTCACAAACTTGAGAAGGTGATGCTCGATTTCATCGAAGGAGAGTACGACGTGCTGATTGCCACCACCATCATTGAATCGGGACTTGACATCTCTAATGTGAACACCATCATCATCAACGATGCCCACCATTACGGGCTGAGCGACCTGCACCAGTTGCGCGGCAGGGTGGGGCGGTCCAATAAAAAAGCATTCTGTTACCTGCTGGCGCCACCCATGTCGTCGCTCACCGACGAGGCCCGCAAACGGCTGCGCGCCATCGAAGAGTTTGCCGATCTCGGAAGCGGTTTCAACATTGCCATGCGCGACCTCGATATCCGCGGTGCCGGGAACATTCTTGGCGCCGAGCAAAGCGGCTTCATTTCGGAGATCGGCTATGAAATGTACCAGAAGATCCTTGACGAAGCCTTGCTTGAACTCAAGGAGACCGATTTCAAAGACCTGTTCCCCGCCAATACCCCTGTTTCCTACGTGAGGGATTGTGTCATCGAGACCGACCTGGAGATACTGATTCCCGATTATTACATCACCAACATGACCGAAAGGCTCAACCTCTATAAAGAACTCGATTCCATCGAAACGGAGGAGAACCTGATGAAGTTCATGGAACGGATGATCGACCGGTTCGGACCGGTCCCGAAACAGACCGTAACCTTGCTCCATACCATCCGCCTGCGCTGGCTGGCCCGGAGCATCGGATTCGAAAAACTTGTTCTCAGGAACCAGCGGCTGACAGCCTATTTCATCAACAACCCCGAATCGGGTTACTTCCAGTCAGACCAGTTCACCAACGTCCTGGAATGCATGAAAAGCAACCCGCACGGGGCTAAAATGACGGAGGAAAAAAACAGGCTGTTCATGACTTTCCGCGATGTAGCGGGAATCAACGAAGCCCTTGTCAGATTGGAACCATTCCAAATTTCAAAAGTTACGAACATTTAACAATTCTTTTATGCCGCCTGCCCTAACTTTTCTTAATTTTGTTCCTCATTTTCGGATAGTAACCCTTTAAACCAAACATATGAAAAAACTTGTACTCTTTTTTGCAGCAATCTTATCAGCAGGCGCACTTTACGCCCAAACCGACTGTTCAGACATCTTCATGTCGGAATATGTGGAAGGCTGGAACAACAACAAATCCGTGGAACTTTACAATCCCACACATGCCCCGATTGTTCTTGATAATTTATACAGGATTATCCGGTGGTCAAACGGAAGCACCCTCTCAGACCAGGATATCCAATATGTTGTCAACCTTACAGGTACCATTGACTCATATAAAGTTATGGTTATCATCCAGGATACCATTCCTGCAGGACAGGATACGATGGTTTGGCCGGCACTGCGCAAACACGCCACATGGCTTGCCCCGTATGCATACGGTACCACTCCCCCGACACCCGGCGGAAACTGCATTTTCTGGAATGGCGACGATGCTGTTTCCCTCCAGAAGCTGGTAAGTGGCACCTGGACTGACATTGACATCTTCGGAGAGATCGGCATCAGGCCAAGCAACTGGCAGGGTCCGGGAAATTACTCCCCTTCAGGCGCATGGACCGACACCAAACCCTACATCACCGGCACCGGCCAGTACCTGACAAAAAGCAAAACCCTGAAAAGGAAACACAACATCAAACACGGAGTTGATCTTGCCACGATGTTCAGCTACGGAAATACCTCTACCGGAGGCGTTCCCGACAGCTTCTACGCCCTGCTCGAGTATGATTCCATGCCTGTTAACTTCTTTGACAGCCTTGGCCAGCACTGGTGTGATTGCAAAACATCCTCCGGCATTGGCAACCTTACCCATAACCAGAGTGTGGTGATCACACCAAACCCTGTGACCAACAACCGGTTTACAGTACAAACCTCTGCCCCGGTTTCATCTGTTGAAGTTGTTTCCATCGTCGGGCAGACGGTATACTCGCATGTGTTTGTTTCACATCAGTGGGATGTAAAGGTTTCGCTCAACAACATTCCCGAAGGAATCTACCTTGTAAAAGTACTATTCAGCGATAACCAGTCGGTGATTAAAAAAATTATTGTTCAGTAGTTGCATGAACAGTCGTGTCCCATACTTCGGGGCGATCCATATGGTTTGTTCAAATGTAGAGACGTGGCCTGCCACGTCTCTGCGTATCATATCACCAAATTCCAGGAAATTATGACGAAACAACTTACAATCTTATTCTTTTCAATCCTTTTTCCAGTCCTGCTTTTTGCCCAGAAAAACATGATCCGGGGCGTTGTTTCCGACGCCAATTCAGGGGAAACGCTCATAGGCGCCACAATCCTTTACGGCGAGGGAAAAGGGGCCGTTACCGATATGGACGGACGGTATTACCTGAAGGTTGAACCTGGAACATATCACCTCAAAGTATCTTATGTTGGTTACCTGCCGGTAGAAGCAGATGTGACAGTCGGCAAGGAAGAGGTCACACAGAATTTTTCATTGAAAACCCCAACGCTGACAGAAGTTGAAGTTATCGGCGATGTGGCCAAAACCCGCGAAACACCGGTTGCCTTTTCAACCGTTCAGCCAATCAAACTCCAGGAAGAACTCGCCTCACGCGACATCCCGATGATCCTGAACAAAACCCCCGGTGTGTATGCAACCCAGCAGGGCGGGGGTGACGGCGATGCCCGCATCAACATCCGCGGATTCAACCAGCGCAACCTGGCCGTGATGATTGACGGGATCCCTGTCAATGATATGGAAAATGGTTGGGTTTACTGGTCGAACTGGTTCGGCCTCGATGCGGTTACCCGGAATATCCAGGTACAACGCGGTCTTGGTGCCTCGAAACTTGCCCTGCCTTCGGTAGGCGGTACAATGAACATCATCACAAAAGGAATAGAAGCCAACTTTGGTGCCTCCATCAAACAGGAAGTTGGCAGCGACGGGTATTTGCGCACATCCCTGGGCGTTACAACAGGCCAGTTGAAACATGGATGGGGGATCACACTTGCCGGATCTTACAAGCAGGGCAATGGCTGGGTTGACAATACCTGGACCAAAGGCTGGTTTGGTTATATCCGCGTTGACAAAAAACTTGGTCACCATACCCTGACCTTTTCGGCCATGGGAGCACCGCAGAAACATGCCCAGCGCGCCTACATGAAATCGATCGGAACCTTCGACAAGGCCTATGCCGAGAAACTGGGTGTTGATGTTTCCAAAGCAGCCGATTATGGACTTCGCTACAACTCAAACTGGGGAAGACTGAACCGTTGGAATTGGGGTCCGAATGATGAATCAGGTAAACCCACCAAGATAAACACCGGCACTTCGGAGGACCTTACCCAATCATTAAATTACTATTTCAAGCCGCAGCTGAGTTTGCGCGATTTCTGGCATATCAACGACAAATTTTATCTCTCCAACATCCTGTATGCATCCATCGGATCCGGGGGAGGAACAGGAAATTATCTTTCAAATATTGATGGAAGCTATAGCACTGGTACCTTTGATATGGACGCTACGGGCCAGATAAATTACCAGAAGTTTTACAACCAGAACATGACCGTGAGCGCGTATGACAAGAACAAACTGCCTGGCCAGTCACTGGGGATCATCAGGAGTAGCATGAACAACCACCGATGGTTTGGGTTATTGTCCACTTTTTCGTGGGATATCAATCCAAACTGGAACCTTTCGGGCGGACTTGACCTGAGGACATACAAAGCACAGCATTATGCCGAGGTTTACGACCTTCTTGGCGGGGAATTCATGCGCGATAATAACAACCACACCCAAAGCAGTTATATTCATCAAAAAGAGGGTGACAAGATTTATTATTACAACGACGCCCTGGTTCGCTGGGGAGGACTCTTTTCCCAGCTGGAATTTAAAAAAGGGCCTTGGTCTGCCTTTGTCAACCTGACTGCAGCCGTGTCGGCGTATAAGCGAATAGACTACTTTAAAAAAATGGACCTTTTGATTGACGGAAGAACTTATGCCATGGCCGTAGGCGACAGCGACATCTTCTATTCCAACGGCACACAGAATCTTACCTATAATTACAGCCAGAAGGACTCCACCTACATGCTGGGCGACACCGTTTTTGTGAAACATGGTGATTCAACCCAGTACATCGTAAATGCAACTGCTTATAATACCCATTCTTCGCAGGCCCGCACCGCTCAAACCGATTGGAAGACTTTTGGAGGATTCACCATCAAAGTCGGGGCAAATTACAACATCAACAAGCGGAACAATGTTTTCATGAACCTTGGCTATCTTTCCAAGGCGCCGCGATTCTCAAACGTGTTTAACAATGCCAACAAAGCAGCGCTGAACACGAAAAATGAGATCATCGAAGCAGTAGAAGTAGGGTACAGCTATAATTCAAAAAAAGTGGCCCTCAATGTGAATGCTTATTTCACCAACTGGGTCAACAAACCGGTGGACGTTCTGATAGGCGGCGGAGCCGAGGGCGACAACCTTCCCAAAAACACGGTAGGCATCAATGCCCTTCATAAAGGGATTGAAGTTGAATTTGGCTGGAAACCGTTTTCCTCCCTGCAGTGGGACCAGGTACTTTCATGGGGCGACTGGAGATGGACTTCAGAGGTTCATGACATCGTTTATGACCCGACAGGTACCTATGCAACAGCCATTAATTTTAATGCCAAAGGTGTCCACGTAGGCGATGCGGCGCAATTCCAGTTCATGGAAAGCGTACGTTGGGAAATCATCAAGTACCTCTATGTATCAAGCAGCTTTACACTTTTTGATAAAAACTTCTCACAAATGGATCCTACCTCTCTCGATCCGACAAAATATCCGAACAGTTTCGATGCAGACGGCAATCCCCGCGATTCATGGCGGCTTCCGCTCTACTATCTTGTAGACCTGAATGCCGGGTACAGGTTCGTTTTCAAACGTGTAAAGCTGGATGTACGCGCCAGTGTCCTGAATTTACTTGACAGGGCTTATATATCCGATGCCAAGAACAACGATTCATACTCCACATCCACACAGGATTTTAATGCGGCGTCTGCCGGGGTCTTCTTTGGCCAGGGCAGAACATTCAATGCATCCGTCGCTTTAAGTTTCTAAGTCATAATAATATAATTAAACCATTCACCCATTCACCTGTTTACCTGTTAACCTGTTTACTCTTTTACCAGTTCACCTGTTCTTAAATAATCAACCTGTTATACCAAAAAAAATGAAAAAAATAGCATTATCTATATTCCTGATCGTCCTGGGAATCCAGGGCTTCTCCCAGGCCAACATTGCTGCAGCAAGGGCCATGGCCGAAGGTTCCACGGTAACCATCCGCGGCGTGGTGACCAACGGTTCCGAACTGGGCATCATCCGCTACATCCAGGACGGTACAGCAGGCATCGCTGCCTACGGTGCATCCGTGAGCGGTATTGACCGCGGCGACTCTGTTGTTGTAACCGGGGTAACCAAAAATTATAATTATTTACTCGAGCTTGACCCGGTCACCTCGATCGTGGCCATTGCACCAAAACCTTTGCCTGCCCCCATCGTCATTACCCCCGGGCAAATGAAGGAACAGTATGAAGCCATGCTGGTAAAAATGGTTGATGTAACCTTTGCCAACGCTGGCGGGGTTTTCTCAGGGAACACCAACTACAATGTTACAGCCAATGGCGAAACATGCCAGGTACGTGTAAACACCCTTTCGAATCTTGTCGGCCAGATTATCCCTGCTGACCAGGTTACGCTGATCGGCCTTTGCTCCCAGTTTTCATTTACCAGCGCTACCAGCGGATACCAGCTGTTGCTCCGTGATAAGAATGACATCATCAGCACCAGCTCAATCGTATTCACCACACCACTGGCAGTTTCAAATATTTCAACCTCGTCACTTACCTTTGGCTGGAACACGAATATTGCCGGGACAACCGAACTTTTCTACGGTCTCACAAAACAGCTGGAACTTGGGCATC
Source organism: Bacteroidota bacterium (assembly GCA_026391835.1). GTDB lineage: Bacteria > Bacteroidota > Bacteroidia > Bacteroidales > FEN-979 > CAIVAT01. The sequence continues at coordinate 33,081 of JAPLDF010000047.1, read as the reverse complement.
TCAGCAGTGCAGGTACCGGAACTTCACATACGGTCAATATCACCGGGCGTAATCCTTCCGATCTTCTGTATGTGATGGCATTCTCAGTTGCCGCATCCGATACCGGATTTTCCGGGTTGAAAACGTTTATCACCCAGTCAACCTCCACCGGGAATATCAAGACCTATTTTACCCGCCCGGTCGACACAACCGTAGCAAACGGACCCAAGGCCATACAGATCTACCGTGCTGTGGATGACACCTGCATTGCCTACATTTCACGTGCAAAGCAAACCATCGATATCGCCATTTATAATTTCAACATTGAAGGTATCAGCAACATTGCCAGCGCATTGAATGCGGCCTATGGCAGGGGCGTAAAAGTCCGGGTTGTTACAGACGGCGGCACCAATAACTCAGCCCTCCCCACACTGGTTGCGGGCATCGGAAAACTTGGACGCCCGGTCACTACCGGCATCATGCACAATAAATTCATGGTCATCGACGGGCAATCCACCAATCCGAATGATCCGATCGTCTGGACCGGCTCCTGCAACTGGACCGACCAGAATATAAACACCGATGCCAACAACATCCTGTTCATCCAGGATGCAAGTCTTGCAAAGGTATATACCCTCGAGTTCAATGAAATGTTCGGATCCACCACCACCACCCCCAGCCTGGCCAACGCGAAGTTCGGTCCGGCAAAATCTGACAACACCCCCCATGAACTGCTCATCGGCGGCAAACGGGTGGAGGTGTATTTCAGCCCGAGTGACGGTGTAAACCAGCAGATCGTCAACCATATTGCAACCGCAAACAACGACATTGAAATCGGGACCATGCTCATCACCCGTAAGGTTATCAGCGATGCAATCATTGCAAAGAAAAATGCCGGAGTTACCTCCAAAGTGATCATTACCAACCGCGGAACCTCTGATGCCACTGTTGTGGCAGATCTGCAGGCAGCGCTTGGCAACAACTTCAGGGAATATCATGAGCAGGGACTGCTTCACAGCAAGGTAATGATCATTGACCAGTCGGGTACACCCTCCGACCCATTTGTCTGGACCGGGTCCCACAACTGGAGCGATGCTGCCAATGTGAGCAATGACGAAAACTCCATCGTGATCCATGATGCTGCCATCTGCAACCTCTATTTCCAGGAGTTCACCTATCGTTTTACTTCAGCAATCCCCCTGAGCGATCAGCCGGTGCTTGATCTTGGCCCCGACCAGTCTGTATACGGCGGCGACACCGTTACCCTTGATGCCGGCCAGTTTACAAGTTATGTATGGTCAACCCTTGAAAATACCCAGATCATCAAAGTCGACTCTTCAGGAGTAGGTTATGGCGTGAAAAAAGTGTATTGCCGGGCCACAAATCAATATGGAACCCAGTCTGATACGGTTCGCATCACCTTTAGAGCGCATAATCCAGGGATCAATGAACAAAATACGTTGATTTCCAATCTTTCCGTTTATCCAAACCCTTCAACAGGATCATTCACAGTTGGATTCAATGCAAAAACCAGCGAATCGGTCAGTCTTGAACTGATGAGTTTCGACGGTCAGGTTATCTGGAAATCTGCAACAACAACCCGGTCAGGAGCAAATACGGTAAGCGTACCCGACGTGCATGCCGCATCTGGAATTTACCTGGTCCGTATGCGGACTTCTGCAGGAGACCTGGGACGGAAATTGGTTATTAAATAAATGCGAATCGGGGCAGGGCGCAATACCTTGCCCCTTTTTTCGTTAGTTCAGAGAAATTTTATTCACGTTAAAACAATTGGTTCGTGTCTGATTGCCTGGTAATCATCCCTACCTACAATGAAAAGGATAATATAGAACGCATCCTGCGTAAGGTGTTCTCCCTGCCCAAAACAATGGATGTGCTCATCGTGGAGGATAACTCCCCCGATGGAACTGCTGCCATTGTGAAAAAACTCATGACGGAGTTTCCCGACAGGCTGTTTATTGAAGAGCGCAAAGGCAAACTGGGATTGGGCACCGCCTATATCCACGGATTCAAATGGGCCCTTGAACGCAGCTATGGTTTTATCTTCGAGATGGATGCTGATTTTTCACATAACCCCGACGATCTGCTGAAACTCTATGATGCCGCCAAAAACCAGGGTGGAGATGTGGTAATCGGATCACGGTACATTACCGGCGTGAATGTTGTAAACTGGCCCATGGGCAGGGTGCTGATGTCGTATGTTGCTTCCATTTATGTGCGGTTTATTACCCGGATGAAGGTAATGGATACCACCGCAGGTTTTAAATGCTATACCCGCAAAGTACTCGAAACGATAGATCTGGGCAAAGTCCGCTTTACCGGGTACGCGTTCCAGATCGAGATGAAATATACTGCCTGGAAGCTCGGATTTAATATCGTGGAGGTTCCGATCATCTTTACCGACCGTACAATGGGCGAATCAAAAATGAGCAAAGGAATCTTCAAGGAGGCTGTGCTGGGTGTAATCAGCCTGCGCTGGAGAAGCATGTTGAAAAAATACAAACCCCGCCAAACATAGTCACCCATCACCGCGAAGATGCCGGAACGCAAAATTGCCTGGCAGCCGGGATGGCTTTGAAATCAACTTTTTTTTCGCGTCTTTGCGTCTTTGCGGTAAAACTTAAACAACCCGGGCTCAATGATTCAGTTACCAAGAAATGAACAATTCATATTATATCCATAATGCACTGATCGTAAACGAAGGAAAACGTTTTTCCGGGGGTGTTTTTGTGCAGGATGAACTTATTGCCGAAATATTTCATGGAAATGCCCCTGCTGATTTCCCGATGCCGGCCGATACCATTTCCATCGATGCAAAGCAAAAGTATCTCTTACCCGGGGTGATTGATGACCATGTGCATTTTCGTGAGCCGGGCATGACCGAAAAGGGGGATATTTATTCCGAAAGCAGGGCGGCAGTGGCGGGGGGTGTGACCGCGTATATGGAGATGCCCAATACCATCCCGAATGCCACTACCCTGGAAATCCTGGAAGACAAATTTGAACGTGCCTCGCTCAGATCCCTGGCAAATTACTCCTTTTTTCTGGGTGCGACCAACGACAACATTTCGGAAATAGAGCAGGCTGATCCGGGAAAAATATGCGGCGTTAAGATATTCATGGGTGCTTCAACCGGGAACATGCTGGTTGACAACCCCGATGCCCTGTCGGCAATCTTCGAAAAATCCCCGCTGCTCATCGTGGTGCATGCCGAAGAGGAATCGATCATTCAGCATAACCTGGCCGGGTTCAAAGCACAGTATGGCGAGGCGATACCCGTTTCCGCCCATCCCCTGATCCGCTCTGGCGAAGCTTGCTTCAGCTCTTCAGAGAAGGCGGTGAACCTTGCGGTGCTGTACAACTCCCGTATTCACCTTGCGCACCTGTCCACTGAGAAGGAACTGAGCCTGTTGCGCAACGACATTCCACTGGCCGAAAAAAAGATCACAGGCGAGGTGTGCATCCATCATCTCTGGTTCGATGACCGCGATTACCAGGACCTCGGCTCCCGGATCAGGTGGAATCCTGCCATCAAGACTTCCGGTGACCGGGAGGGGCTGTTTGCCGGCCTGTTAAGCGATAAAATTGACATCATCGCCACCGATCACGCCCCGCACCTGAAAGGGGAGAAAGAAAACGCCTACACAGGCTGCCCCTCGGGTGGTCCCCTTATCCAGCACTCGCTGGTTGCGATGTTCGGCTTCTTTCAGCTCGGGAAGATCTCCGTTGAAAAAATTGTGGAGAAGATGTGCCATGCACCGGCCATTCTTTACAGGATCAGCAACCGGGGCTTTATCCGCAAAGGCTATGCAGCCGACCTGGTGCTTGTGGATCCCGACAACCCGTGGACGGTTGAGCCGGGAAATATTTTATATAAATGCGGATGGTCACCGTTTGAAGGAGTTACTTTCAAGTCGCGTGTTACACACACCTGGGTGAACGGATCCCTGGTATTTGACAATGGCCGTTTTTTTGAATCAGAGAAAGGCCGGCGGCTGATCTTTAACGTACCTCAAACCCAAAACCAGGCTTCTTTAGGATAGTAAGTCAGTCTTGCTCATATTAAAGGTATGCCAATAAAAACAAACATAGAAATCGTTGAACGAATGAAAACAAAAATTCTGCTCCTAACCTTGCTCATATTCAGTTTAGCTTCCTGCCGTTTTGAAAATAAGGTGATTGAAGAAACCTATCCTGACGGCTCCACGAAGCGGCTCTGCGTTTACAAAGGCAGGGGCGAAGGCCGTGAACTGATCAGGGAAACCACCTATTATGCCAACAAGCATGCCCAGATGGAGGGAACCTACAAGGATAACAAACGCGACGGCAAATGGACCTACTGGTATGAAAACGGGAAACTTTGGAGTGAAGGAACCTATGTCAACGGCAAATCAGAAGGCAAAAGAACTACCTATTTCGAGAATGGAAAGATACGGTATGACGGCTTTTATAAAGAAGATATGCGTGTCGGGAAATGGCGGTTCTTTGATGAAAACGGTCGCCTGCTCAGGGAACTGGATTACTCAACACCTGCAAAATAATGAACAATGAACAATGAGCAATGAACAATATGGTGAACAATAATTTCCCTGTATTGCTCATTGCTCATTGCTCATTGCTCATTGCTCATTGCTCATTGCTCATTGCTCATTGCTCATTGCTCATTGCTCATTGCTCATTGCTCATTGCTCATTGCTCATTGCTCATTGCTAATTGAACACCGTCACATATACAGGCATGTGGTCGCTGTATCCCCCGAAATACTCCTTTGAACCTGCAGTGCGGTTTGGCAACATCTCGCCGGCCTTGTTTTTATACAACAGCCATTCAGGTTTGAAGATGTATGCATAGGGCGACCGGATCACCGCGCCTTTACCGTTTTTCTTCTCCAGCAGATTTCCTGTGACAACAAATTGATCGAACAGGTCCCAGTCCTTGTAATACAATGTCCCTTCGCCTTTCAGGAAACGTTCGTACATCAGGTTATACAACCCGGTCGGCGTGATTTTCTTTCCAGGTTGCTGCGCGCCAAGAACTTCTGAAAGGCTTTTGTTGGCGGGCTCATCATTGAAGTCGCCCATGATCACGATGTTCGATTTTGGGTTGCGCGCCAGCAGTGAATCTGTAAGATGTTTCAAGGTCGTGGCATTCTCAAGGCGCTGGGGTTCTGTTTCAGTGGCACCGCCGGAACGCGACTTCCAGTGATTTACAAAGAGGTGGAAGGTGTCTTTCTTTGCATCGGCGAGCCTGACGTATAAAACTGACCGGGTTTTAAAGGATTGTGCCGATGGAAAGGCGTGATGGCTGATATACTTCATGATGTTCTTCCTGAAAATCAACGCGACATCAATGCCTCTCGGATCACTTCCCTCCTCCAGTATTGCCTGGTAGTTCCCCGACCGAAGGCGGGTTTTGGTGATCAGGTCGTTCAGAACGGAAATGTTTTCAACCTCTGCCAGTCCAATGATGGCGGGAAGGTTTACGCTGTCAATCGAAGCCAGTGCCCTGGCGATGTTGTTGATTTTGTGCGTATACCGGGCGCTGGTCCAGGCAACCTTTGAAGATGGTAAAAAGTCTTCGTCGCTTTTATTTGGATCATCGATGGTGTCAAAACAGTTCTCAGTATTGTAAAAGGCAATTTTAAACTGGCCCGTCTGCCCTTTCTGGGCATTCACCTGCAAAGCAGCTGTAAGAGAAATGAGGGTAACAAAAAAAATCAGGCGCATAATGGGAGTATTTATTTTTGGGCAAAGATCAAAAAAAAAGGGGTACCCCTGACGAGGCCCCCTTCATATTCATTGGTTAATTATCAATCAACGACGATAACGAGGTATTTTGAATTTGACCAGAAAGCTTTGTAGTCAAGGATCTGCAAGGCCTGGATCACTTTTTTATCACCGGTGAACTTATAGGCGCTCGTCGGGTGACTTGAAAGGATTTTTGCCTTTTTGCTCAGGATTGGAATCTCAGTCACTTTGCGGTCATCGATTTTTGTGAAAAGGTCCTTGTTGAAATCAGAGAGCACTTCGCCGCTTTTGATAATGCCGCTTTTCTTCAGTTCTTTGTTGGTGCCGATCACGTAATAGGCTGTATGCAGCGCCTCATCCTGGGCGGCAAGTGTCTGCGACTGGTTGTTGATCTGCGATCCCTGGTCTTTTACAGTACGCGAGAGGGTATCGATCTTCAGGTTGGCCATTTCAAAAGAAGCGTTGAGTTTTGAAAGTTTACTGCGCAAATCCTCAATCTGGACAGCTTTGTCGGCAAGGTCCTTGTTTAACCGCTCAACCATTTTATTTAGCTCACTGACCTTCAGGTTCGAATTTTTCAATTTTCTTGAAAGGGCGCTGATAGTCTCCTTGTTCTTTTGCATCAAACCATAAATGGTCTGGATATCGTTCTTGATCTGATCCTTGGCTGAAAGTTTTAATTCACCACCACGATCCGTTGTCAGGTTGATGATGTTCTCTTTCTGCTTGATGGTATCCAGGGTTCCCTGGATGTCGTTGATGGAGCGGATAAACTCGTTGATCGCTTCATCTTTTTGCATGGTTTGGCTCATAAGACTGTCAGTCTTCGACTGCAATTCCAGGGCTTTTTTCTCAGCTGCACGTCCGCAGGCAAAAAACACCGGGATTAATAAAAGCAAAAAGTAATTTTTCATTTGAATTGGTTTTTAATTTGAGGCAAAAATAAGGAGAAAATCATAAATATTCTAATAAACTAAGAACGCTGCAAATATCAACCCCTTTATGCCGGGTATTATTATACAATTATGGATAAAAGTTATATAATTCACACATTCCGTTAACTGACGAAATGGAGGGGCATTCCGGTTACGGTGTTTGCCAGGGACACGATAAACGTAATTATGAATCACGCATGTAATACATTTTTGATTTATCGTAATTGTACCAACTCATCCTGATTTGTCAATTTCATCTACGTAATATCCGCTTGTAGCCAGCCCCGGCAGGGGTTGAACCAGACCGGGATTCAGCTTGAAGAAATTCACATACACACAGAATCAGAATTGGCATTTCTTGATTTAAAAGATGTCTATTAAGAGCAGTCCTTTAAGGAGCCAGGGAAGGGTCCCTGGGAGCTAAAGTTATATCCACCGGCAGAATTCCACGTAACCAAAAATATTTTGTTAAATTTTTAACAAACTATTAAATCGTATAAATTATATATCTATTTTTGTGCATACATATACGTTGAAGAAATATTTCAAGCGAACATATTTAACTAATTTCTGAAACATGAAGCGACTGTTAATCCTTGGAGCAGGCACCGGTGGCACCATCATGGCCAACAAAATGCGGAAACTCCTGGCCCGCGACGAGTGGGAAATCACCATTGTGGACCAGCACAAAACACACTACTACCAGCCCGGGTTTTTGTTTATCCCGTTTGGGATGTACACCCGGCCGGATGTCGTGAAGCCAAAAACCAGTTTCCTTCCGCTGGGGGTGGAGGTGATTTTTCAGGAGATCGACCGCATCGACGGCGCCAACAATCATGTCATGTTAAAAGATGGCATCTCCCTGAGATATGACTACCTGATTATTGCCACCGGCACACGGGTGGTTCCCGAAGAGACACCCGGTTTGAAAGGACCGCTGTGGCATAAAAACATCTTCGATTTTTATACCATCGAGGGTGCCACAGCACTTGCCGATTTTTTTAAAACCTGGCCGGGAGGTGAGCTGGTGCTCAATATCGCTGATGTTCCGATCAAATGCCCGGTAGCGCCCCTCGAATTTGTGATGTTCGCAGATGCCTTCTTTGTTGAAAGGGGCGTTCGCAGCAAAGTGAATATCTCCTACGCCACCCCGATGTCAGGGGCGTTCACAAAACCACGGGCGTCGAAGGTCCTGGGGGCGTTGCTGGAGGAGAAAAATATCAATATCATCCCGGATTTCTATCTCGAAAAAGTTGACAATGACCGCAAAATGCTTGTCTCCTATGATGACCGGGAAATCCCCTTCGACTGCCTCGTAACCGTTCCTGTGCATAAAGGTGACGCAATGATCGGCCGCAGCGGTCTCGGGGATGAGATGGATTTTGCAAAAGCCCACAAACATACCCTGCAATCAGATTTCTTTCCCAATATTTTTGTGATCGGCGATGCCGGGAATTTCCCCACCTCCAAGGCCGGATCGGTTGTGCATTTCCAGGCTGATGTGCTGACCGAAAACCTGATGTGCGCCATTGAAAACCGTCCGTTCACCGAGTCGTTCGACGGACATTCCAACTGCTACATCGAAACCGGTTTTGGAAAAGGCGCCCTGATTGACTTCAACTATGATACCGAGCCACTTCCCGGATCCTTCCCTTTTCCCGGGATCGGCCCTTTCGGGTTGCTGAAGGAAACGCGGATGAACCATTACGGCAAACTCCTGTTCCGGTGGATTTACTGGCATATCCTGCTCAAAGGCAAAGAGATGCCCATCGATTCAAAAATGACGATGGCTGGTAAAAAAATGTAATCCGTAGCGTTATGTCAGAAAACAATATCCAGGAACAAATCGACCAGATCAACCGTAAACTGGACCTGATCCTTGAAAGTGTCGAGCAACAGAAGCGGAATCGCGAAGAATTCGACGACCTGGTATCAGACCTGAGCATTGTGGCAAAAGATGCCTTCCATCATACGGTGGTGATGCTCGATAAATCACAGGTTGACTTTGACCACAGCGGGATCCCCATGCTTCTGATAAAGATCCTTCAGAATATCGACACGTTTTATGAAATGCTCGAAATGATAGAGAGCGCAAAGGATTTCATGAAAGACATTTCCCCTGTACTCCACCAGATGGGGCTGGATGCTGTAAACAAAATGAATGAGTTTGACCAGAAAGGCTATTTCGACATTGTCAGGAACCTGACGCAACCCGATATCATAGCCGCACTCAGCCGCACTTCAAAAGCCCTTGCCGAAACCACCATGGATGACAGACTCGACAACAAATCGCTTTTCGCTATCCTGAAACAGCTGAATTCACCCGATGTCAGGAAATCATTGTCCTATACCCTGAGACTTGTACAGGCCATGAATCCTCATCATGCCGGTACAAAGTAAAAACGCAAACTCCATATATATTCGTAAATCTCAAATCTAAAATCATTTTCTATGTCCCAAAAAGTTATCGCAGGTGTAACCGTCGACGTGAATGAAGAAGGTTACTTTACAAATCCGGCCCAGTGGACCAAAGACCTGGCGTTGGCGATTGCCGCTGAAGAAGGAATCGCACTTACCGACAAGCACTACGCAGTCCTGGAATTTCTGCGTGAACGATTTTCAAAAGGTGAAGCCCTTACGATCAGGTCGGTAGGAAATTCCGGGATTATCGACATCAAGGGCTTCTATGGCCTGTTCCCGGGAGCGCCCATGAAGAAGGCCGCAAAAATCGCAGGAATACCAAAACCGGCATCCTGTGTCTGATATTTTACAGATGCTTTTTTCTTCGTGGTCCTTCGTGTCTCCTTCGTGTAATTATTTTTTACACATCGAACCACTGGGAATTACCACAGGGAACCCCTCAGAATATTTTATAATTTATGATCTTAAAAAGTAGAAAATGGCTAACGAAGAATTTCCTTTGAAAAAGGTCTGCATCATCTGTGCGAAAGGCACCATCGAGGATGTGTATGCAGCATTGGTGATGAGCAACGGCGCTGTAATGGAAGGCATTGAAACGAAAATGTTCTTTACCTTCTTTGGCCTGGATGCCATCACGAAAAAAACCATGAACAGCCTGCATACCGGCGTGGTCGGCAACCCGGCCATGCGCATGCCCGGTGGGCTGCCTTTTCCCACACTGCTGGGCATCATCCCCGGCGTGGAAACCGGTGTATCTGCCATGATGCGCAGCCAGATGGACAAGCTGGACATTCCGCCTGTCAAAGAGTTTCTTGAAATGATAGAAGCTGGCGGCGGCGAAGTGTACGCGTGCAAACTGGCAATGGATATGTTCAAGCTGAAGAAGGAGGATCTTTGGGAAGGTGTGAAGGATGTGCTTACAGTTGGCCAGTTCTATGAAAAATGCGGCGGCCTTCAAACACAGATCATCTTCACCTGATCCGAATCCCCTTCTCTTTTCCTGGCAATCATTTCGGTTGTGTTCTGTTCAGGCATGGTCATATGTGATATATGTCACACATGACCATGTTGCATTTCACACCAGAACAACGATGGTATCATATTATATCATGACGGCTATCATCAATTGATGTATCAACTATCACGGTAATTCAGCATACCCCGGCAAATGAACCGGCTACCTTTGTGCTGTCAGATATTCAGATAATTGAATACATAATTGTGAACCGAAAAGTTATGAAAATAGCGATACCAAGCAACGACGGGCTCATGCTTTGCCATGATTTCGGACATTCCAGGGGATTTCTTGTCCTCACGGTTGAATTGGGTGAAATTATCCGGGAGGAGATGCGCTGGAACAAACTCAGTGACATTCTTTGTTCAGATGACGGTCTGCTCGCCCCGATCCACGATTGCCAGATTGTCCTTGCCGATGCCATCGGGAATTCCTCTAAAGCCCTGCTTGCAGGGAAAAACATTGCGGTTACCCACACCTCCGAATCAATCATTACCAATGCATTCCTTCAATACAAGGAAAACACCCTTCGCAGGGAAGCCAACACCTGTTGCTGTCCCTGATCTCCCGCTTTGATTATGAACGCAGAAAAATATTTCAAAAAGTTCCGCAAGCGCATTATCGGGCAGAACCAGTATTTTCGTTCACCCTACGGGCGAAAAAAAATGGTTTATGCCGACTGGATTGCCAGCGGCAGGTTATACAGTACGATCGAAGATAAAATAAGCAATTCCATCGGCCCTTTTATCGGCAACACCCATACCGAAACCAGTGAAAATGGCCGCCTGATGACCGAAGCATACCACCAGGCCCATATCAGGATCAAAAAGCATGTCAACGCAGGCCCCAGCGATGTAATCATTACCACCGGCTTCGGGATGACCGGCGCTGTGGTGAAGTTCCAGCGCATCCTTGGTTTGAAATCCTGCGGAGAACTAGCAGGCCATCCATGCCTGAAGGATTCCGACCGTCCCGTGGTTTTTATCACCCACATGGAGCACCATTCAAATCATACCTCCTGGTACGAAACAGCTGCCGATGTGGTGGTCATTGAACCGGGCGCCGACCTGCTGGTTGACCTGGGAAACCTTGAAAAAGCACTGATAAAACACAAAGACCGCAAGCTGAAGATTGGTTCCTTCACTGCCTGTTCCAATGTCACGGGGATACGCACACCCTACCATGCCATGGCCCGCCTGATGCATGAATACGGGGGACTGGCCTTCATTGACTTTGCGGCATCAGCACCCTACGAGGCGATCGACATGCATCCCGCCAACGCGATAGAGAAACTGGATGCCGTCATGTTCTCCCCGCATAAATTCCTGGGAGGACCGGGTTCCTCAGGCGTACTTATCTTTGACTCATCGCTATACCACAGCAAAGTGCCCGATCAGCCCGGTGGCGGCACGGTCGACTGGACCAATGCCTGGGGAGAGTACAAATTCATTGATGATATTGAGATTCGCGAAGATGGCGGAACGCCCGGGTTTTTACAGGCCATCAAAACAGCCCTGGCCATTGAACTGAAGGACCAGATGGGTGTGCAGCAGATGCACAAACGCGAAAAGGTACTGGTCGGCATGGCCTTTAAAAAATTACAAATGATCCCGGGTATTCATATCCTGGCCGACAATATTATAGACCGCCTGGGAATCATCTCGTTTTATGCCGATTCCATTCACTACAACCTTATTGTGCGCCTTCTGAGCGACAGGTTCGGCGTCCAGGTGAGGGGAGGTTGTGCGTGTGCGGGTACTTACGGGCACTACCTGCTCAACGTAAGCCACGACAAGTCAAAAAAGATCACCGACAAGATCAATACCGGGGACCTTTCGGAAAAACCCGGATGGGTAAGGCTGTCGCTGCATCCTACCTTGAAGGATAAAGAGTTGAATTTCATCCTGGATGCCATCGGGCAGATTGTGAAAAACCATAAAGAGTGGGAAGCAGATTATACCTACGACAAGCATACCAATGAATTCAGGCATAAACAGGGCGCGACGGGCAATGGCCTGATCGATTCCTGGTTTAGCCTCTCCAAACGGGGGTGAGCAATTCACCACCGACGCGTTTTCTTTAGGAAGTTCATGGCCTGATAATTTTCGGTGCCATTTTTTGCTATTTTTGTATCCGGTAATCCTTCACTACTCATAGCCGGAATAGAAATAGTATCATGAACCCCAGTGCTGACAGTCAATTTAAACTTCGTTTCCTCGATTTATGGAGGCTTATCGGTAATTCGCCCCTGCTTGCTATCCATTTCAAATACAAAGGCGAAAAGCGGGTGATTTATGCCAAGGCTGAACATTACAACGTAACCGGAAGCATCAAAGACCGCATGGCACTATATATCCTTGAAAGGGCTTATGCCGAAAACAGGATCAAACCGGGCGATACCATCGTGGAAGCAACAAGCGGCAATACCGGCATCGCATTTGCAGCCATCGGGAAGGCCCTTGGGCACCAGGTCCGCATCATCATGCCCGACTGGATGAGCAAGGAGCGTGTTGACATTATTAAAAGCCTAGGGGCAAAAATCATCCCGGTTTCAAAAGAGCAGGGTGGTTTTATCGGCAGTATCCGGATCTCTGAAGAGATTGCCGCCAGGGAACCCGATATATTCCTTCCGCAGCAATTTTCCAACGATGCCAACGCGGAAGCGCACGAAAAAACAACCGGGCCGGAAATATGGCACCAGCTCAGGTACAATGGTGTCACACCGGATGCCTTTGTGGCCGGTGTCGGAACAGGAGGAACGGTAATGGGCGTCGGACGCTACCTGAAGTCGATGAACCCGGCAATAAAGATACACCCGCTTGAACCTGCTGAATCTCCGACAATGTCAACCGGCCACAAGGTCGGTTCGCACCGCATACAGGGGATCAGTGATGAGTTTATACCGGCCATCGTGAAGCTCGGCGAGCTTGATCACATTGTCGCAGTGCCGGATGGCGATTCGATCATTCTTGCCCGGAAACTTGCCAGCGAGCTCGGACTTGCCGTCGGGATCTCCTCGGGCGCCAATTTCCTCGGAGCCCTCAGGGTCCAGCATGAACTCGGGGCCAAAGCATCCGTTGTAACCGTATTTGCCGACTGCAATAAAAAATACCTCAGCACCGACCTCATGCGCGAAGAGCCCCCCAGGGATGACTACGAATCGGGGCATATTGAACTTACAGGGTTTAACGTGTTCAAACGTGTGTGCGATACCTGTTGCGAAATGGGTAACTGCGATCTGCGGCCGTTCGATTTTCCCTGCAGGAAGGCATAACAGGAAAGTTAATTAATAAATCGCTTAAATATCACTTTTTGCATTATCTTTGCAGGCAGTTTATTATTTATTCACCTTAAAATTGCCGACAATGAAAAAAAACATGGGATTATATGACAAGGTAGTCAGGATACTGATTGCCGTTGTAGTGATTGCATTATATTTCACACACGTGATTTCAGGCTTACTGGCCATCATCCTGTTGATCTTTGCAGGGATTTTCATCCTGACAAGTTTAATCAGTTTCTGCCCGCTTTACCTGCCTTTCGGAATCAATACCGGGAAAAAAGAATAATTTTTCCGGCTGACCGCAAGTTTTTCATTTTTTAATTGTCTAATAGGTATAATCACTTAAACTTTTAAAACAGACAATCTATGAAAACTGCATCCAGAATTTTTATGACTTTTATCATGCTGGCTTTTTTCTCCGGCATGACTTACTCCCAGGTGGCTTCAACCGGCACTCCGGGCAAAACCTCAACCAAAGCGGCAGTTGCTGCACCAGGAAAAGCATGTGATGCCGGAAAGAGCGCTGCCTGCTGCAACCAGGAACCCAAAGGATCCTGTGCGCAGGGGAAGAATTTCGTGGATAAAAACGGCGATGGCAAATGCGACAACTGCGGAACAGCCGGCAAATGCAAACAAGCCGGTAACTGTGGCGCCGGTGGCCCGAATTGCGAAAAAGGATGCGGGAAAGGCCAGGGAAAAGGTAACTGCGGTGAAAAATGCAGCCAGCATAAAACCGGCTGTTCTTCATCACAGGGCGGCAACGCACCCGCCACCCAGCCAGTTAAATAAATACAACATCATGAAGGAGGCTGTCTCAAAAGCCTGAATACTGATCTTCACCGCGAAGACGCCAAGGCGCAAAGAATTGATTACCAATAATTATATTTTTTGCGTCTTGGCGTCTTAGCGGTGAAATTTGACTTTTGAGACAATCTCGTGTTATTGATTTAAAGAACAGGATGACAGAACCGGAGTTGATTGAAGGAATCTTACGGCGTGATCGCAATGCCTTTCAATACCTGGTGAACCGATATGAGAAACAGGTGATCAAGACCGCCTTTTACTTTATCGGCAACATGGAAGATGCTGAAGACTTGTCGCAGGAGATTTTTCTTGATATCATTTACAGCATGGGTTCTTTTAAACGCTCTTCAACACTGTCGACCTGGATTTACAGGATCACCGTCAACAAATCGCTGAATATGGTTAAAAAACAGCAACGGCGGGGAATCATGGTGCGGCTTGAATCATATTTCAGGTCTGTGCCGGATCACGGTGTGGCAAAGGAGGCTGAACCATCGCATACAGGCAACGAAGTTGAAAAGAAGGAGATGAACGAAATGCTGCATGCAGCCATCAGCCGCCTTCCCGAAAACCAGCGGATCGCCTTTGTTTTATGCAAATTTGAGGAGCAAACCTACAGGCAAATTGCCGACATCATGAAAATCGGGTTGCCTGCTGTTGAATCGTTGATTCACCGTGCAAAACTCAACCTGCAGAAACACCTGGTATACCAGTTTTCAGAATATCAAAAAACCTGACCAATGGATTGTACGCAATTTAAAACCAGCATAACCGCTTTCAGGGAGGATACCCTTTCAGGCGATCAGCGCCGGTCGGCTGAACGCCACCTGGCGGCCTGCCCGGCCTGTTCCGGGTTGCTGGCACAATTCAACAGCCTGGATGCGGTCATCGCGGAGCAGAAAGCTGCCAGTCCGAATACGTTCGCTGCTACGCGCATTCTGCAGCGCATTGAAAATGAATTTGAAAGGCCGGGGAAAATACATTCTCACGGATGGGTCCGCATGTTACAGCCTGTTGCCATCGCAATCGCCCTGTTATGCGGCATTCTCATTGGCTCATATACAGCAACAAAAGGAACCCCCGGCACGGATCAACTGGTAACCTCCCCCGGTAATATTGAATTCCTGAGATCGAATCTTTTTATCTCCGATTTCGCAGATGAAGATAAAATCCTGGTTTTAAACAAATAAAAACATGAACTTTTTTAGTAAAAACCGCCTGGTTTTCTGGCTGCTGGTAATCCTGGTGGTCATTAACATTTCGGCGCTTGCCAGCTTTTTCCTCTTTACAAAAACCGCGGATACCAGGCAATGTTGCTCCCCGGAACAACAGCAATGCATGGCTTTCAGGGATGAACTGAAACTGTCTGCCGCACAAACGCTGAAAGTGAACGCCATCAACAAGCAGTATGCCGGGTCGGCCGGACCCATTGCAAGTGCGATCAAGGAGAACAGGACAGCCATCCTGACCGAACTGGAAAAGGATGTTCCCGATTCAATTCATTTGAATGCATTGACTGAACAGCTTGCATTGTTGCAGGTGGAAATCCAGAAGGAAAATATTAGGCAGTACCGCGAATTGAAACGTGTGTGTACACCTGACCAGGCCCAGAGACTCTCAGCCCTGTACCGCGACCTGTATGGCTGCCCGATGCAGAACGGTGAAAAACAACACCGGTACCGTCACGGGCAGGATAATGCTCAAAAGCCGCGGTGTGAATAACTCAGGCTTTCCTGATCTTCTTCTCTTTTTTTTCTTTCTTCTCCTTTTTTTCTTTTTTCTGTTTGCCTGACTTGTTTTTCTTGCAGGTGCAGCGATCGTTGCCAAGGACTTTGATCAGTTCGATCTCTTTTTCATGCAATTCGATGATATGATCAAGTTTCTTCTCAAGCAGGTTGGTGTCGGGGAAGAATTGTTTGTCGCAGGTATTTGTCTCAATATCCTTTAAAACCTTGAGCATTTGTTCAAGGATTATTTCGCGTTGTTCGGCCATGATAAATTTATTTATTCAAATATACAAAGTTAAATCCTTTATACAAACCTTATGATGAAAAATTTTTATCTATACCTTTGCTTTTCATTAAATCCCACGGATGAAACAATCATACGCAGCAGAGCCGGAAGAGGAGAAGGAGATGACTTTTTGGGAGCATCTCGATGAATTGCGCGGAACACTCTGGCGGATCATCATCGCCATCCTGGTCACGTCGATAACCGCCTTCGCCTTCAAGGAGGTTTTATTCGATGATATTATCCTTGCCCCAAAGTCAAAGACTTTCATCACATACAGGGCTTTCTGCAAACTGGGTGAATGGCTTTCGATGCCGTCACTTTGCATAGACCCGTCACAATTCCAGCTGATCAACATCAACCTTGCCGGTCAGTTTACATCCCACATGAATATTTCACTGGTGGCCGGGCTCATCATTGCCCTGCCCTATATCCTGTGGGAATTGTGGAGGTTCGTCAAACCGGGATTGAATGAGCAGGAGATCAGGAGCTCGAGGGGAGCTGTTACCATCATTACAATATTGTTCCTGCTAGGTGTCCTTTTCAGTTATTTCATCGTAGCCCCCCTGATGATCAATTTCCTTGGCGGATATGCCGTGAGCGCTGCCGTGTCGAACCAGATCGCACTGACTTCCTATGTCAGTTCCATCACGCTGATGACACTGCTGATGGGGCTTTTGTTTGAGTTGCCGGTACTCGTCCTGTTCCTTACCAAAATTGGCATCGTTACGCCCAAATACCTTCGGAAATACAGGAAGCATACCATGATCGGCATCCTGATCATCGCCGGCATCATCACCCCCAGTCCCGATGTGTTCAGCCAGGTCATCGTTGCATTTCCGCTCTATGCCTTGTTTGAATTAAGTCTCGCCATCTCTTCACGGATGTACCGGAAAAAACAGGAACTGGCCGGATAGGACCGCGGTGATTTCCGGGTGTAACCAATTCATGCGGATGCCGTCTAAACCGTGAACTCAATTAAATAATCAATATCATGGAACCGAAACGACTTTACCGCAGCCTTACTGACCGCAAATTTGCCGGAGTTGCAGGAGGCCTTGCCGAATATTTTATAATGGATCCGCTGCTTATCCGACTTGCCTTTGTAGTCCTTACGTTCGCAGGAGGCGGCGGGTTCCTGATCTACCTGGTCCTCTGGATCGTCACGCCTGAAAATCCTGTCAGGATCATGCCATCCGTGAACCAGCCAGCCCAGGATTTCCAGCAGCCAAACAGCGGGTCCCCCGACTTTACGACCCAGCCGAACGGGTCTGCCTCAGAAACCCGGAATGCCGAACCAGGGTTTTCAGCACCGCCGCCGGTACCACAAACCATTGAACGGAACAAAGGCAGCCTCATCGGTGGCCTGGTGCTGATCACCCTGGGCGCACTCTTCCTGGCAGATGAAATGATCCCGCAGGTCAATTTCGGAGACCTCTGGCCGGTTATCCTGATTGTTATCGGCGCCGGACTGCTCATAAATGCCATAACAAAAAGAAACCGCAATATAAACCAATCCTAACATCCATATCCAATGAAATATCGTCATGTATTTTGGGCTTTTATCCTGATTGCCATCGGGATCCTGTTTATGCTAAACAATTTCGGGGTACTGGAGTTTGGTTTTCGCACCCTCTGGAGCCTTTGGCCCCTGATCCTTATCCTTTGGGGAATCTCAATATTGCCAATAAAAGACGGGATAAAGATCATCGCACTTGTTTCCGTGCTCGCACTCACCGTCATCTTTTTCAACCGGATTGCCGACCGGTCGTCGTGGTTCCACTTTCACAATTTCCGTGGTTTCTCCGACAAGGACTGGGAAGATGATGAAGACAGCACCTCAACCTACAACTATCAACCGCAGAACCTGAGTGTTCCCTACGATTCCCTGACAAACAGGGGTGAATTGAAACTCGAAGCTGCGGCAGGCAATTTTAACCTGCAGGGCGGGACTTCCGATTTCCTGACATTCAACAAGACAGGCGACATCGGGAACTATTCCATCACCACAACCAACGAGAACGGCCGCAAACAGATCAACCTTTCACTGGAAAAAACGGGCGTGCGGCACACGGTGAATGAAAACAAGGTTGAGATCAAGCTCAACGAAAAGCCATCCTGGAATCTCGACTTTGATATTGGCGCTGCCGAGATCCTGATGGATCTGAGGGATTACAAGATCGATACCACGAATATTGATGCAGGGGCTTCGTCCATCGACATCAAGATCGGCAGCAGGAATCCCCTCACCGTCATGACGTTCAATGCAGGGGCTTCATCCATCAAGGTGGATATCCCCAAAGAGTCGGGATGCCAGATCAAATCTGAATCTTTTATGATCAGCAAGGAGTTTGACGGGTTTACCAAAAAAGGGGATGGCATATATCAGACCGACAACTTCAACACGGGCAGGAACAAGATCTTCCTGACCATCAAAACGGCGATTTCCAAGATCGAGATCAACCGGTACTAACCGGACACTGAGCGCAGCCGAAGTGTCCCGAAGTGTCACCTGTCCAGGAAATCTTTGACAATATCGTAAAACTCCCCGGGAGCATCTGCGTGAACCCAGTGTGAAGCATTCGCAATGGTTTTAACCTCAGCCCCGGGGAATTTTATTTTCAGGTCGCCGATGTCGGTTTCGGCGACATAATCTGACAGCCCCCCGCGGATGAACAGCGTTGGCCCGGGATAGCTTCCCGGAACACTGACCCCTTCAAAAACAGATAAAAGGTTTTCATTGATTGCCTGCAGGTTGAGCCTCCAGCCGAGGCTATGACGGTCGCGCCAGTAAACGTTCTTCAGGAGGAATTGCCGGAGTTTGGAACTTTTTACCGTTGCGTGCAGTTGTTTGTCCACATCACTTCTCGACGTTGCCGCACCAAAATCAACCGCCATCATCGCGTTGAGCAAGAGCTGATGTTCGCGGTTGGGTGGCGACTTGCGTAGAGAAATGTCGACAACGACCAGCTTTTTAACAAGTGCGGGGTGATGAAGTGCGAAAAACATGGCTGTTTTGCCACCCAGGGAGTGGCCGACCAGGAAAATGCTTTCAAGTTCATTTTCTTCCACCAGTTCAACAAGGTCATCCTCCAGGGATGGGAAATCAAACACCTTGCTGTGAGGCGATTGGCCATGATTCCGCAGGTCGGGGATGTACACTGAATAGTGGTCACCCAGCTGGCGCCCAAAGCTTACCCAGTTGTCGGAAAGGCCAAACAATCCATGCAATATTACGACAGGCTGACCTGTTCCAAAACGACGGCAAAACAACTTCATTCAGGCGTGATTTATTAACATAATTTTGTTGAAAAATAATCGTTTGATGGTGTCAAAAGTACATAAATTTGTGCCCTATTTGCAGTTGTATTTTTACTATTCGTGATGATCTCTATTTCGACATATAATAAATTGATTTATAAACAATTAAACATTCATTATACAGGTAGAGGGCATCGTTAAATTTAACCTCCAAACCGAGAAATACTAAAATGGAAAAGAACCCTTCAGAAAAACTGGTTATCCCATCAATAGAATTATCAGAAGAAGAAGAACCCCCAAGTCAGCCCACCTTCATAGACGAAGCATCCCTCCTCGACGAATATCTAAAATCACGTGTTGATCGCGACAAGACCGCTATCAGCGATCGTTCACTGTCTTTTCTGCAAACCTACTTCCCCGAAGCCACGGTCAAAGACTGGAACAGCTGGCACTGGCAAATCAAGAACAGTGCCCGGTCCATATCCCAGCTTGCCCGGTTTATCAGGCTTACCGACAATGAGGTAAAGCCCGACGGCGCCAGCGGCCAATCATTGCCCCTGAGGATTTCGCCATATTACCTGAGCCTCCTGGATCCTGACAATCCTGAACAGGCGTTGCGGAAAAGCGTAGTTCCCGTGTTCGACGAGTTCCTGCTGCATGCCGGCGAGGCATCAGATCCCCTGTCGGAAGAACATGACAGTCCCGTGCCGAATATCGTACACCGATATCCTGACAGGGTTTTGTTCCTGGTGACTGGTTTTTGTTCAACCTATTGCCGTTATTGTACCCGGACCCGAATGGTGGCAAAAAACAAATGTCATATCGGGGTCAAATCCTGGGAGGCCGGGCTGAATTATATTGAACAGCACACGGAGGTTCGCGATGTCCTGGTTTCGGGCGGCGATCCGCTCACGATGCCCGATTTACACGTTGAATACCTGCTTTCACGGTTGCGGAGCATTCCGCACGTGGAGATCATCCGGATCGGCACCAAAGTTCCCGCAGTACTGCCCCAGCGCATTACCCGGCCACTGGTGAACATGCTCAAAAAGTATCACCCGCTGTTCATGAGCATTCATTTCACCCATGCAGACGAGATAACCGTGGAGGTCAAAGAAGCCTGCGAAAGGCTTGCCAACGCAGGCATTCCGCTGGGCAGCCAGACCGTTCTGCTGAAAGGGATCAATGATGATGTGGAGGTGATGAAAAACCTCATGCACGCTTTGCTGAAGATCAGGGTGCGCCCGTATTACCTGTATCAGTGCGACCCGGTGGTAGGAACGGGGCATTTTCGCACCACCATCGCTAAAGGGCTCGAGATCATCCGGGGCCTGCGCGGACATACAAGCGGATACGCCGTTCCGACGTATGTTGTCGATGCTCCCGGGGGTGGTGGCAAGATCCCCCTGCTACCCGACTATTTTGTCGGCCGTGAAGATGATTACGTGCTTTTGAAAAATTATGAAGAGAAGGTATTCCGATACCCCGATTTTACCCAATAACATATGACCATAGGATTAACGTACGATTTGCGGTCAGATTACCGGAACGAAGGCTACAGCGAAGAGGAAACAGCGGAATTTGACCGTGAAAGTACCGTTGAAGCCATTGAACAGGCACTCCTGCAACTGGGTTATCAAACCGATCGCATCGGGCATGTCAGGCACCTGGTTCAACGCCTTGCAGGCGGCGACCGCTGGGACATGGTATTCAACATCTGCGAAGGCATGCACGGGATCGGGCGCGAAGCCCAGGTCCCGGCTTTGCTCGACGTATACCGGATTCCATATACATTTTCGGATCCGCTTGTCCTGTCATTGACCCTGCACAAGGGAATGACCAAGCGGGTCGTGCGGGATTACGGAATTCCCACCCCGGCTTTTGTCATCATCGAAAACATGGCCGACTGTGCAACGGTCGGTTTGCAGTATCCCCTGTTTGTGAAACCGAATGCCGAAGGCACCGGCAAGGGAATCAACTCCTTGTCGAAAGTAAACAACCCAGGGGAGCTGAACAGCATATGCAGTGAACTCCTTGTGCGTTACCCTTCAGGGTTGCTGGTGGAGGAGTTCCTGCCCGGGCGTGAATTCACCGTCGGCATCCTCGGAACCGGCCGTGAGGGCTACTCCGTCGGCATCATGGAGATTCTTTATAAAAAGGAGGATGCAAAAAGTATTTACTCGTACGAAACGAAATCCGATTACCTGAAGGCGGTTGAATATACGATCCCCGGGCCGGAGATCGCCGAAAAGTGCGTGGCGCTTGCGTTGAAAACCTGGCAGGTCCTGGGCTGCCGCGATGGGGGCAGGGTTGATATCCGGGTTGACCGGTTCGGCACGCCAAATTTCATCGAGGTAAACCCGTTGGCCGGCCTCGACAAGGTTCATTCCGATTTGCCAATCCTGGCTTACATGCATGGTTATGATTTCGAACGGATCATCGGTGAGATCATGCTTTCTGCCAGGAAACGCACCGGACTACTGTAAAAAGAATTTCCCGAAAATGAAAAAAACAGTCCTGATACTTTATAACAAATTATCTAAAACACCCAAAGATGACGAGGCTGATGTGATCGAACAGGTCAACCTCGTTACCGTTGCCCTGCAGAACCTGGGCTATGATATAGCCTGCCTGCAGATAGACCTGAATTTAAAAGCAGCCATCAGCAGCATACAGCGCGCCAGACCCGACATCATATTCAACCTTGCCGAAACCATCGGGAACAAGGGCGAGTTCACCTTCCTGGCGAATTCGGTGCTGAATTTTGTGCGGATACCCTATACCGGTTCCCCGCTGATCCCCATGTTTCAATGTTCCAATAAGTATCTTGCCAAGAAAGAACTGAATGCCATCGGCGTAAAAACCCCCCGGGGCTTTACCCTCGATGAATGCCATAAGCTCAGGCCGGATAAAAAATACATCATCAAGCCGATATGGGAAGAGGGGTCGCTTGAACTTGACGAGGATTGTGTCTTCACTGGCTCCGATACCGGCTTCATCAGCCGGATCATGAACAAAAGCCGGCAGCACTATTTTATAGAGGAGTTCATCGAAGGCCGGGAGTTTAACATTTCAATCCTTTACGGCGCCGACGGCCCCGAGGTGCTTCCGCTGGCCGAGATGACTTTCCATGATTACCCGGAAGGCAAACCCCGGATGATGGGCTATAAGTCAAAATGGGACGACAAATCGTTCGAGTATTCCCATACCCGGAGGACGTTCCGGCTGGGGAAGGAAGATGCCCAGTTGAAAGACCAGCTGGTTGCCATCTGTAAAAAATGCTGGATTGAGCTTGGACTGAAAGGATATGTCCGGATCGACTTCAGGGTGACAAACAAATCCGTTCCGCTGGTCATCGACATCAACCTGAACCCGTGCCTCTCCGAATCGGGCGGCTTTATGGCTGCCTCCAAAAAGAAAGGGCTGACGTTCGAAGAGGTCGTCGCAAGGGTACTGGAGGATGCGACCAGGTAGCCCGAACACCCCTCCAGGGGGAAATTGATACAACAAGTTAATAGTATTAAAAGTCAGAATATGATCACGTTTCGTAACGAGGTTCGCCCCGAAGATGTTGAAATTGTAAGGGATATCATCATATCCTCCGGTTTTTTTTACGATTTCGAAGTGCCTGTTGCAGTGGAACTGGTGCAGGACAGGCTTGACCTGGGAGATCAGAGCGACTACCATTTCCTGTTTGCAGAGGAGGATGGAAAGACGGTGTCGTACAGCTGTTTCGGCCCCATTGCGGCTACCGAAGGGAGTTTTGACCTGTACTGGATCGCCACCCACAACGACTTCCGCGGTAAAGGGATAGGCAACCTTTTGATAGAAGAGACGCACCGCGCCATCCGGGAGATGGGGGGGAGGATCGTGATCGCGGAAACTTCCACACTGGAAAAATACACCCCGACGCGGCATTTTTATGACCGGATAGGCTATACACTGGAAGCCCGGATCGATGATTTTTACAAAGAGGGAGACGGAAAGGTTTTTTTCGTCAAACGACTATAAACATTAGGCAATCCACCGGTATTTATTCGGTCAGACGGGTGAGGGTGCCATACAGGGAGTTATACCTGGCAACCCGTTTCCATCCGTAACCTGTTGAGTCGGATTTCACCGCCCAGAAATCATAGTTTCCAACAGCCCTGTCTCCGTTTTTATCCAGTTGGGTGTTTCCGGATGCGCCAAAATAGCTGGCTGCTTCATTTACAAACACATACTTCAACGTTGCGAAGGAGGCATCCCTGCCGGCGGCACGATACGCATCGGTCAGCACCCACAAGGCGTCATATGCGGTGAACGCATATACATCGGGAATCCGGCTGATCTGTTGCTCAATCCGGTCTCTCAAAGGCAGCCACCTGTTTTTCGCCGCATCGTCCAGCCCGAATGCAGGACATGGCAACCCGTGCGTATAGGAGAAAAGCGCGGCATTTGTATCGCTCAGCATGGAGGCATTCAGCGCAAAGGCGGAGCCCCCGTACCAGTAAACATTGTTGAGATGGGAATGCTGTTTCGCCTCGGCCATGATCTTCGTTCCCTCGGCAAATGAGAGCATGTATACCGCCACTTCGTTTGGATTGTGGTGTGTCAGTTCGGCTGCAACTGCCGTGTCAAGTTTATCCAGGACATGGCTGAAATCGGTCGTGCCGGCATCGAATTTCACGGAAGGCTGCACCATCCCCCCGCTTTTAATAAAATCAGCGCCCGTGGCCGCAACAAGGTCGTGTCCCCAGAGGTCGTCGCGGATAAGCGGGACGATCACCCTGATCTTGTCTTCCGTAAGCATCTTGCTCATCGCTTTTCCCTGGATCACATCGGAGGAGACAAACCTGAAAATATTGTCATCGGGGATGGCCAGCGAAACCGCAACACTCGAAGGACTGATGATCAGCATGTCGTGGGTGTCGGCAAAACTTTTAATATGGGCCACCTCGGCGCTGCTGTAGGGCCCGATGATCATGCGTATTCCCTTTCCGTAGAACAATTTCAGCTGTTTCAGGGCTTCAGCGGTATCGGTCCTGGTATCCGCAATATCAACCACAAGCGTTTCCGCTATTCCTGCAGATGCAAAATAGCCGGCAATATCCTGGCGGGCAAGTTCAAGGGATGCCTGCATCGACTGCCCCGATGAATTTCCCGATCCTGTCAGCGGGAGAAGGACTCCGACATGAATCGCCTCGCCGCCGTAAGGCACATACGTGGTCTCCTTCTGCTTGGTGCAGGCAAAATTCCCGACCAGGAAGAGGGAAAGGAGCACAGAGAATTGAAGTTTTTTCATGACTGTGTTATTAATTTCTTCCGGTGAAACATATTGACAGCAGGGTAATATCATCGGACTGCGGTATCCCCGCCGAATGGTCGTTGACCTCCTGCAGGAGCCCTTTCACAAGTTCTTCGATGGAATGGCCGGGATGCTCCTGTAAAAACGACTCCAGCCGCTTGTCCCCGTAAGCCTCTTCCTGTTTGGTAAAGGCTTCGGTAACCCCGTCGGTGTAAAGGAACAGGCGGTCGCCAGGTTCAAGCATGATCTTGCTGGAATTGTATTGATAGTTTTCAAGGTAACCCAAAATGGTGCCGCCTGTCATTTCTAATTTTTTCAGGCCTCCCTGGCTCAACAGGTAGGGGGGATTGTGCCCTGCATTAACATATTCAAGTTCACCGGTATGTGTATTCAGAATTCCGTAAAAGACGGTGACAAACATGCACGAAACACTCTCATTGCAGAGCAGGTTGTTTACATAATGCATGCACTCCGCCGCCGGGATGGCCTTCAGCCCGGTGGCCCTGATCAGGGTGCGGCTTACGGCCATAAAGATGGCAGCCGGAACACCTTTCCCTGAAACATCGCCGATGACGAATCCCAGCCGGTCGTTGTCGATCATGAAAAAGTCGAAAAAATCGCCTCCCACTTCGCGCGCGGCAACCATGGCGGCATATACATCGAAATCGGTCCGGGCCGGGAACGGGGGGAATGTTTTCGGTAGGATCGCCTGCTGGATCTCATGCGCTGTTTGCAGGTCCTGCTGGATAAAAAGGAGTTTGTCGTGCTCCTCCATGGAATGACGCACCTGGATGATCTCCTCCATGGTCTTGTTGATGGTGATCTCAAGATCGTCAAAACTGATCGGTTTGGTCAGGAAATCGAATGCGCCGCGGTTCATCGCAGTGCGGATGTTGTCCATGTCCCCGTAGGCGGAAACGATCACCGTTTTTAATCCCGGGTTCTTCAGTTCCTTCAGCTTCATCAGCAGGGTCAGGCCATCCATCTCCGGCATGTTGATGTCGGAAAGGATGATCCCGATTTCGGGGTATTCAATCAGCTTTGTGAGGGCCTCGAGCCCGTTGTGTGCAAAAACAAAGTCGTATAGCCCGTCGCGGATCTGGCGCCTGAACTTCTGGATGATCAGTGATTCAAGGTCAACTTCATCGTCTACGACCATGATTTTCACATTCTTGTATTTGGATTCGGACATTTCCATTAAGTTTTTGGCAGTGTGATGATAAATTCAGCATAATCCCCCTCCACGCTGTCAACAACGATCCGCCCGCGGTGCTGTTGAACGATGATGTCGAAACTGATCGAAAGCCCTAGCCCTGTGCCGGATCCGGCGGGTTTGGTGGTGAAGAACGGGTTGAAAACCTTTTCGGCAACGGCAGCCGGCATGCCCTTGCCATTGTCGCGTATCCTGATCTCTGCGGTTTCGCCGAGATCCCTGGTGCTGACAGCCAGGAGCGGGAAATAGGATTCCGAAAGCTCCTTTTTTTTCTGGGCCGTGGAATAGAAGGCATTGTTGATCATATTGAGGAACACACGGCTGATCTCCTGGGGCACTACGGTAACCATTCCCAGTGCAGGATCGTAATCGCTTTCAATCCTGATGTTGAACGTGTTGTCGGTGGCACGCATCCCGTGATACCCGAGGTTGACATATTCGGCAAGCATGGCGTTGAGATCGGTGGGCAGCCGGTCGCCCGATTTTCCGCGCGAATGGAGCAGCATGCCGCGGATGATGCTGTCGGCGCGCTTTCCGTGGTCATTGATCTTTTTCACATTGCCCTGCAAATCGGTGATGATCCCGGTAAGGTACTCCATGTCCTTCGGTGCAAGCGTTCCGGACAGTTTGCCAAGTTCCTCCAGCATCTCCTGTGTGAGTTCGACCGAAAGTTCCGAGAAGTTGTTTACGAAATTCAGCGGGTTCTTGATTTCGTGCGCAATCCCTGCCGTAAGCTGGCCAAGGGATGCCATCTTTTCCGACTGGACCAGCTGGGCCTGGGCGGCCTGCAGCTTATGGAACGCGGCATCAAGCTCATCGTGCTTCTGCTGAAGTTCTGTGGTACGTTCATCGACTTTCTGCTCCAGGGTCCTGTTGTACTCCTCCAGTTTTTCATTTGACGACTGCAACTGGTCCGATGCCTCCCTTAGTTCACGGATGGTCTGTGCCAGTTGTTTCTGCATCGAAATGAACGAGGTGTTTAACCGGCCGATCTCATCTTTCGAGGTGATCACGGGAAGTTCTACCTCAAAATCACCCATGGCGAACTTCTCCGAGGCAAGCGTCAGCTGGCGCAGCGGCCGGGTGATGGAGCGGGCGATGGCAATAAGGAGGATGAGCAGTACCACGAAGCCGCCGAGGGCGAGCATCCCGATCACCCTGCTGAGGTGGGTGGCATCGGCCATAAACTCATCCACCGGGAAAACCACGCCGATCGACCAGCCGTTGAGTGTGATTGGTGCATATGCCAGCCAGCTTGGCTTCCCGTTCCGGGCATTTTTATAACTGATCTCGCCGAAGCCTCGTTCGCCTTTCAGCATTTTCCGGCCGATCTGCCTCAGGTCACGCGAATCTCGTTCATCGGCGATGCTGAATATGGTTTCGTTCATGATGAAATCCTTCACCGGGTGGCTTACGATGACACCACTCTTTGAAATCAGGAACCCGAAACCGGTTTCATAAACCTTGATCCCGCTGATGTTCTTCTGGAACCAGTCGAGCGACAGGTCGATGGTCAGGATCCCGGCGAATTTTTTCTGCCCGTTTCGCCGGTCGTATATGGGAACAGAGTAGGTTGAAACCAGTTGGTTCACCCCTCCTTCATCAAAATAGGGCTCACTCCACACGCCCTTTCCCAGTTCTTTGGGAACTTCATACCAGTCGAGCGTAAAATAATCATACTGGTCGTTCCCAAGGACCTTGAAGGCAAGCGTATCGCTTTGCCGGTAATAATAGTAGGAAAAGTACTTTTTACCGGGATCGCGGGAATATGGTTCAAAGGCCAGGCA
Source organism: Bacteroidota bacterium (assembly GCA_026391835.1). GTDB lineage: Bacteria > Bacteroidota > Bacteroidia > Bacteroidales > FEN-979 > CAIVAT01. The sequence goes on along the minus strand of JAPLDF010000047.1, from coordinate 5,318 downwards.
TGCGCCGAGAATCTCGCTGTTGTTGGAAACCATCAGTGCAACCATGTCCTTCATATCCTTTTCCGAATCGAGGTGGCGTTCGATAATGGGGGCGAAATTATCGGGGATCTTTTGAATGCTGCTGAGCACCTTGTCGATCCTGGCCACCGTTGCACCCGTTAGATTTTCGGCATTGGTTTCAAGGTTTTTTACAATGATCTTCCGTGTAATCAAAAGGTTATAAGAGAAGAGCAGGATAAAAATAATCCCAAGGGTGATCATGATCGAAATGATCAGCTTGAATGCAAGTCCTTTCCGGAAGATCTCCTTGTTTATCATTTCCCGGCAGGTTTGTTTAACGGTTTGCCGGATTGCGTCAATGATGTGAACGGGATGTAAAAACTGTCAAAAGGAGTGATCCGGTCAATTTGTTTGCTCTCTGACATGATCTCGTTCACGTTGTCATAATCTTTTTGCAAAAGCACTGTATTGATCGCCGCAGAACCTTTGGGGATATACAGTTCCCTGTACCTGCTGAGCATCCAGCGCTGGTGGGACCTGTTCACCGGGTGATTCTCCTTGCGGGCGATCCGGATGACGAGGTCAAGCGTTTCGTCGGGGTGGCCGAAGGCATACATCCAGCTTTCAAGGGAGGCATTCACGAAATCGGCACACAGGCCCGGGTCGGTGCGTGTTTTCTCCGACAGGCAATAAATCCCGTCTTCCGGGAAATTCAGGCCGTAATCGGCAAAAAAGAAGGGGACCAGTTCATTTGTATCGTAGCCATTGTTGAGAATTGCATGGTATTCGTCAAACCAGTTGGCATTGATCACATCCACCCCGTCGAGGAGAAAAAGGGTGTTTGTGGAGCCGATGGAGACCATTTTAACATCCAGGTGGTACTTTGAGAAGAGCGCCCGGGGTTGCAGTTCATATCCCGACCAGATCGCCGCCTTTTTCCCGTTCAGGTCACCGAGTTTCCGGATGCCGCTGCTTTTCTTTGCCAGGAGCATCAGGGAAGAACGGTACGAAAGTTGCGCAATGTTCACAATGTCAACACCCTGCGATCTGAGGCCGATGGCGTTCGACAGCCATAGCAACGAAAAATCGGCCCTGCCGTCTTCGATATCCTTCCTTGTCGGCGTGAACGGGTCAAACGGAAGGATCTCCAGGTCGATGCCGTGTTTGCGGAATATTCCTTTTTCAATCCCGACATAGTAGCCCGAAAACTGCGCGTTGGTGACCCAATAGGGCATCAGCCGCACTTTTCGCAGCCTGGTGTGCAGTGAATCGGGGCGGTCTTCAGCCACGGTTCCCGGGACTTTCTCCAGGTCACGGTCCTTGCCTGTGCAGGAGGCTGCCAGGAAAAGGACCAGGCAATAAAACATGATCCGGTGCAGGGAATGGCTGGCTTTGAAGGGGAGGCATTTGTCAATCATACCTTACAGGGCGCTGGATGTCGTGGAATTTAAAGGTAAAGTTACTGCAATTTTGTAATTTTGAATAAATTTTAATCCATGAAGGCGCTTTTCTTTGACGGATCACTGGCAGTTAAAGAGGTTCCCGTCCCGGAACCCAAGGAACATGAGGTCCTGGTGAGGATTCTTTACTCGGCTATCTGCAATACCGACCTGGAGATCCTGAAGGGATATATGGGATTCCATGGCATCCCGGGGCATGAGTTTGTGGGCGAAGTGGTCACTCCCGGCAGGAAACTTTCGGGCCGCATGGTCGTCGGGGAGATCAACTGCCCCTGCGGCGATTGTTACCTCTGCAACACCGGCCGCCGCACCCATTGCCCCGACCGGTCTGTCCTCGGAATATTCAACCGCAACGGTGCATTTGCCGATTACCTGGTACTGCCCGAAGAAAACCTGCATTCCATTCCCGATAACCTTGCGCAAACCTCCGCCGTATTTACCGAACCACTGGCCGCTGCTGTTGAGATATTCCAGCAGGTACACATCCGGCCAGCCCAAAAGGTGTTTATTTTCGGGGCGGGGAAGCTGGGACTGCTTATCGCCCAGGTATTCAGGCTGAACGGTTGCAATTACCAGGTGCTTTCGCGCAGCGAAACAAGTGCTGGAAAAGCAGAGTCAATGGGAATCAATGCTGCTTTGATCTCAACGCTGAACGATACGGATAAGGCCGAAGTATGCGTTGATTGTACCGGAAGTCCCGAAGGAATTACAATTGCCCTGGCCCATCTGTATCCCCGTGGAAAACTGGTTCTGAAAACAACGGTGGCAAATCCTGACATGATCGACCTCAACCAGGTAGTGATCAATGAAGTTGAGATCATCGGTTCCCGGTGCGGGCCCTTTGCACCCGCCTTGCGGCTCCTGGCAAGTGGTTTGGTAGATCCCCGGCCCATCATAACTGCAACGTACGATTTCGGGGACATCCTGCAGGCATTTGAATTTGCAGCAAAACCAGGGGTACTCAAAGTACTCATCAGGCATTAAGTGTTAAGTATTCAGTATTCAGTGTTAAGTGTTAAGTGTTAAGTGTTAAGTATTCAGTGTCAAGTGAACGTGGATTTATGAGGTTTCCACGTGAGAGATTTAAGCAACAGACTAGTTTTGTATATGCTATTGTATATGCTTTGTATAAGCTATTGATACCTCACCCCCAACCCCTCTCCGCCACGGAGAGGGGAGCAGGTGCACCAAAATTCATGGAGCGAACTTAACACTTAACACTTAATCACTTAACACTTTTGTTACGATAACAATTTCCGTTTCCTCTCCATAAACTCCTCTTCCGTAAGGATTCCCCGCTGTTTCAGTTCGAACAATTTTTCGATTTCGGCAGCCACGTCCGACTGTGACGGTTTGTTTGCGGTATGGGAGATGGCCTTTGCCAGTTCCTGTGCCTGGCTCATGATCTGTGACCGTTTATACTCCTCCTGCATCTGGGTGATGGTGTCTTTGAGTTCTTTCGGCCGTTCCACCTGGTAATAAACCGTCGAGCCAACCTCCGCAGCTGTCTGTATCTGGACATTCCCGTAGCCGAACATCCTTCCCCAGATGGACTGTTCGTAGGTGACGTTGTTGATCTTGTCGAGCGGGCTCTCCTTTGAATTGAGGGAGATCACCCCGTATTCGTCGATAACACGCAGGTTGGTGACGGCCCAGAGGTTGTTGTTCCGTTCAATGACTTTATAGCCAAGGTAACCCAATGGAATCAATGTAAGAAAATACCCGTACCCCGGCCCGTAGGTGCCGATGGCGATTCCAATGGCAAGGCCAATGACCGCAATGACCGATGGCAGGACCAGGGTAAACCAGTGCGGGCGGATGATGATGGCTACGGTTTCGTTGTTTTTAAGTTTGGTTCTCATGCAGTTTTTTTGTTTATGAAGTTATCGTTTCACTGTATTGGTTTCCTCCGGGATGGCCTGCCTATTTTGCAAACAACTCCCTGATTCCGCCGAGGGAGCTTATCAGGCCGGATGTTTCATAGGGCATGAAAACGGTCTTCGTCTCCTTCCCTGATCCCATTTCGGTAAGCGCATCAATATACTTCGTGGTGATGAGATATTTGACTTCATCGCTCCCCGCCTGTGCAATTGCCCGGGTGATCAGGCTGATCGCCTCGGCATTGGCCTGGGCTGTTTTAACCGTCGCCTGTGCAATGCCGTCGGCCCGGAGGATGTCCGATTGCCTTTGTCCTTCGGCTTTGAATATTTCTGAATCCCTGATACCCTCGGCCGTGGTAATGGCGGCCTGGCGGTCGCGTTCGGCGCGCATCTGCGTCTCCATGGCCGCTTTGACCGCTTCCGGGATCTCGATGTTCATCAGTTCAACCCTGTTGATCTTGACGCCCCATTTCTTGGTTGCCTCGTCAAGGATCACCTGCAGATTCCGGTTGATATCGACGCGGGAATTCAGGGATTCGTTCAGGAGCAGTTTCCCGATCTCATCCCTCAGGGTTGCCTGGGTAAGCTTTTCAATGGCATCGGGCAGGTTCTCGGGACCGTAGATCGCCTTTTGAGCATCTACAACCTGGAAATAGATGATGGCATCGATGCTGATGTTGATCTCGTCCCTGGTGATGACATGCTGGCTCGGAAAATCATAGACAGTTTCACGCAGGTCGATGCGGCTCCGCTTCTTCACCCGGTAGATCCGGTGGCCATGACCGTCGTCGGTGACGGTTTTCCATGCAATTTCCCTGGGCTTGTCGATGACAGGCCAGATGATGTTGACGCCCGATTCAAGTATCCGGTGAAATACGCCAAGACGTTCAATAACCATTGTTTCGGCCTGCTGGATAATGCGGAACCCGGCAACGGCGAAAGCGGCAATGCAGACTGCGATGACAGCCAAAATGATAACCAGTCCCATATTTATGAAATTAAAGGTTTAACAATCAGGATTATGCTGTCGGTCCCGTCAACCACGGCCAGGGTGTTTGCCGCAATTGTCGAACCATTTGTTGATACTGCCGGCCATACATCGCCGTCAATTTTTATTCTCCCGGGGATGACCGCCCCCGGGATCTCCTCAACCACCAGGCCGGTCTTTCCGATCAATGAATTGTGTTTCGACCGGTTCAGGAGGTTGCGGCGGTATCCTGCCCTGAGCATCAGCGGCTTTAATAAGAAAAATGCAATCAGCACGCCCCATATGAAGAGAACGAAAAGCCAGCCGGCTCCCAGGCCGAAGAGCATGCCGGCCATGGCTGCCAGGAGCCCGGCGCCAACCGACAACGCGATAAAGGCGGGGATGAAAATTTCAAGGATAAAACAGAATATGGCTAAGATGACCAGGTAAATCCAGGCTTCCATAAACACAGGTTAATCATTTGCTAAGTTAGCAAAACTTGTTGTCAACACGACATCCCCCTCCCGGGAAAATATTTCGATTTTCTTGTTCGTCTCTGCCGGGTGCCATCACTATTTATGCACCGCCCCGGGCGCTGAATCACCAGGTTTTTCATTTTTCCCCGTGTTGACTGCTTCCGGGAACAGGTCACGCAGCCGTCCGGGTGAGAGGGGTATCGGGCCGCTGTCCACCAGCGGACCGGGCCGGATCTCTTCCGGCGATGGCTTTCCCCTTTTCAATGGCCTCTTCCCGGCCCCGGAGGTCTTACCAAAACAGTGAAGGGCTGAAAGCTGGGTCATTCCCGGCGGAGGTGCTGACGGGGAAACCTGGCCAATTGGTGTGTCGTTCATTTTTTAAATATTTTAATCCTTGTAACTAATCAGTAGCTTTTGTAATCGGCAATGACATTCAAAGCAGGCAACACATTTTGTCCATTTTTTATGGCAGTGTCAATAATGGATCTCAGGATGGCAAAGTTTTCAGCAGCATTAAACACCTTGAACTGGCCGG
>JAPLDF010000046.1 GCA_026391835.1 Bacteroidota bacterium | reverse complement strand
TGTTAGCCGATACCGATAGGCCTTTCAATTGTTTGTTAAATGTTAATAATCAATTGTTTTCTATCATCATTGCAACAGTTATGCGCTTGGCTTTGAGTGGTGTGCTCCATTCGCCGCTTCGCGCTCATGGCGCACTTCAATTATTTATACAGCATAATTTAAAAAAATGGGGTCAAAGTGCATGTGTGATCATTCCTGATCTGCCGATACATATCAGCCATCCCTGGCTGCCAGCGCCAACTTAAATCACCCTTACAATTCCAATAATATAAAAAAAAGCACGCTGAATTTTCTCCCTAAACAGGAGCAAAAACAAAACATATATTTTGTTTGGTCAAAATTTGTTATGTTATAATACGGTCAAAATTACAGGTTAAAATAGTCCCCTGAGATGCAGGGACAATTTCCCCGGGGCATTTTCAATGCTCCCGCTCCTTCCCAAAAATGCAGAAAATCTCAAAATGATGCCTAAACACGGCGTAAGGGAAACACGCCATTTATTCCCATCATCTATATGATAATGAATGGCATAACCACTTTCACCGGTCAATTCAATGGTGGATTTACGTAAAAGGTTTTTATTGATTCCCGGTATTGCCAGATTTTCCATAATCCCCTATCTTACAATTGCTTATAGGTATAATGAAATAAAAATTCAACATTTTTAAAAAATGAAATGAAAAACAAGATTCAGCTTTTCTGCACAGTACTGCTTGCGCTGGGATATCTGTCAATACATCCTGATATCGCTATGGCAGTGATTGCAAACCCAGATCCGGTAAGCTATACCCAGCCTGACGGATCAAAACTTACCATCCTCATCATGGGAGATGAATTCATTCATTGGGCCGTCACTTCAGACGGCTATACCATCATGCCAAATGCAAAAGGGGCATATGAATACGGCGAAACAGATCACCTGGGAAAACTGGTATTCTCAGGTATCCAGGCAAATGATCCTGAAAAGCGCAACCTTTCCGAATGGTCGTGGCTTGATAAAATCAGCAAGGGATTGTTTTTCAGCAAATCGCAGGTCGGGGAAATGAAAAGCCTGCTGGAAAAAGGGAATAACGGGGATGCCCCGTTATTGGGTGGATTTCCATCAACCGGGACGCGGAAACTGCTTATGATTCTCGCAAATTTCAGCAATACGGCGGTAACATACAACCAGGCCAGTTTCAACAATTATATGAACCAGGTGAATTACAACGGAACCGGCAGTTTCAGGGATTATTATATAGAAGTTTCATACGGACAGCTTACAGTAAACACAACAGTGACGGTTTGGGTAACTTTACCAAATACACATGATTACTACGGTCCGGATACGAAGTGGGGTGAATTTGCCTACGACGCTGTGGTTGCAGCAAACAACCAGGCTTCTGTGAATTTTTCGGAATATGACAACAACCTGGATGGCATCGTAGATGGAATTTCTGTCATCCACCAGGGGCAGGGCCAGGAAGAAACCGGCAACATCACGGATATCTGGTCGCACAGCTGGAATCTGACATCAGCCGGGTATACCGCTGCTCAAAGGACATTTGACGGGGTCCAGGTTAATTCGTATATCACCATGCCTGAAAAAAACGCTACAGGAATGGGAACCATCGGGGTGATCTGTCATGAGTTTTGCCATAACTTAGGATCGCCTGATTTTTATGATACGGATTATGCGACAGGAGGATCTTACACCGGCACAGGAAAATGGGACCTGATGGCCGGTGGATCCTGGAACGGGGTATCCGGATCAAAACCCGCCCATCCCAATGCCTGGATAAAAACGTTTCTCAACTGGACTGCTCCCGTCATCCTGAGTACCGTACAGAATGTCACGCTCCGCAACGCGCAGGCGTACCCGGATGTTGTGAGATTTAACACGCAGTCGGCTAATGAATATTTTCTTTGTGAAAACCGCCAGCAAACGGGGTTTGATGCAGGGATCCCGGGACATGGAATGATCATTTACCACATCGACGGTAATTTTCTCTATGCGCAAATGAGTTCAAACAGCATCAATACATCCTCCCACCAGGGATTGTACCCGGTTTGTGCAAATTCCACGGGAAATCCCACAGCATCCTACGGTACCATCAACGGAACCGGGTGTCCGTTTCCGGGAACAGGCACCAAGTCTTCCTTTACAGATGTTTCAACTCCATATGCACATTCCTGGGCCAATGCCAATTCGGGCTTCCCGTTAACCGGTATCTTTGAATATACACCCACCGGGGAGGTGTCATTTTGTTTCATCAGCTGCAACACCCCCGCCGATCCGACCAATTTCGCGGCAACACCTTCGGGTATAAGCCAGGTAAACCTCTCGTGGGGCCTTAACACAAACAGCAGCCCGGTTCTCATTGCCTGCGGCACAACGCCAGCTTTCGGAACACCGGCAGATGGCTCCGGTTATCAGGCAGGCAGCATGATACCGGGAGGCGGCACCGTAATTTACAACGGGACAAACACAAGTTTTCCCCACACCGGGTTAAATGCAAGTACGACGTACTATTACAAAGCATGGTCAATCCTGGCAGGCAACACCTATTCGATGGGTGTCACTTCGCGGGGGACAACCTTTTGCGGCGTAATCTCTTCATTCCCATGGGTTGAAGGATTTGAAAATTCCGGTATGATACCAGGTTGCTGGACACAGGAACAGGTAAACAACTCCGGCCTCAACTGGAATTTCCCTACCGGTAACGGCGGAACAGCCCCTGCAGTTTCCCATTCCGGTGCTTACAACGCCTGCCTGAAAGATAAAACCGCCGCGGATACTAAAACCCGGCTGATCACCCCGGCCCTGGACCTGACGCTTACGACAAACCCGCAACTCACTTTCTGGCACACGCAGCCCATCTGGAGTACCGACCAGGATCAACTATCCGTTTACTATAAAACTTCTCCCGGAGGCTCATGGACGCTGCTGTCGTCATTTGCCGGCAGCATCCCGGCCTGGACACAGGAAACCATCAGCTTACCCAATGGAAGCGCCACCTACTACCTCGCGTTTGAAGGAAACGCAAAATTCGGATATGGTGTTTGTCTTGATGATGTTCAGATTGCAAGCAGCTGTGCAGGTTATCTTCCTGTCAGTATTTCAATTACCGCGTCTATGAACCCCGTATTAACGGGAACGGTTGTAACCAATTCCGCGGTTCCCTGCAACGGAGGTACGTCACCAGCATACCAATGGAAAGTTGGAGGGACAACCATTGCAGGGGCGACCAATGCTTCATTTTCCAATATCCCTGCAAACAATGACGAGATAACATGTGTTTTAACTTCCAATGCTGCCTGTGTCATAAATAATCCTGCCATATCCAATTCAGTGATTATGTCAGTCAGCAACTTCCCGGCTGTCAATATCCTTCAGAACCTTGGCATTACGGGAACACAATGTTTCGATGCAATCCAGACAATTACCGTGGCGGGCAACGGAACGACCTTTATTGTAGAGAATGGCGGAAATGCAACCATGATCGCGGGGGAAAAGATCAGTTACCTGCCCGGCACCCTTGTCAGGTCAGGCGGGTACATGAAAGGCAGCATTACCGAAACCGGCCAGTACTGCAGCGGCCAGGCGCCTTCAATTGCAGGTGCTGATGGCGGACAGGGCACAGGCGATGGCCCGGAGCAGCCATTTATTAAGGCTTACCCAAATCCCACGGATGGCCTTTTTACGGTTGAATTAAACGGGATGGACGACTATGATCATGTCCGGGCAGAGGTTTCCAGTATCACCGGGAGAAAAGTATTTTCAAAGAATTTATCCGGGGGAAGAATATATAAGTTTTCCTTAGGTGACGAACCTGCCGGTATATACCTCTTCCGGGTCGTGTCGGGGAAAAACACCGGAACGTTTAAAATCATCAGGCGCTAGCTTCAAACCAATCCATTGATCACAAAGCTTGTTGCTGCCTGTAAGTGCCGCCCCAGGGCTGTTAACATAGCAGGCCGGAATGCCGGAAGCGTGCGTTTTTCAAGGCTCCCCAGGGTATATTTAATTTTAATTCTTAACAGATGTAACCTTTGACAGGACTCCTACGTAATTTTTCTATATATTTGTCTACTAGAAATTCTCTATAGGATTGATAAGCAATTGCCAAACCCGGAAAATATGACCAGTTTTTCAATTTTCATTGTGGAGGACGAAAAATTCTACGGAGAATATTTAAAACATTATCTGTCCTCGAACCCTGATTATGAGATCCGGCATTTTTTAACCGGGAAGGATTTTTTCGACAATCTCCATAAAAAGCCCGATGTAGTCACCTTGGATTATAGCCTCCCTGACATGAACGGAGCTGCAGTATTGAAAAAAATCAGGCAACTAAGCCCTGAAACACAGGTAATTATAGTTTCCGGACAAAAGGACATCCTGACTGCGCTTGATTTAATCAAAGACGGGGCCTATGATTATATCGTGAAGGACCAGGATACACGAACCCGGCTGTGGAATGTTATCCTGCGTATCCTTGAAAACAGGACATTAAAAATCCAGGTTGAGAAACTCCAGGAAGAGGTAAGCACAAAATACGATTTTGAGAAGACCATAATCGGGAATAGCCAGGCAATCAAAAACATTTACGCTCTCATTGAAAAAGCAAGCAATACCAACATAAACGTTTCAATAACCGGTGAGACCGGCACGGGAAAAGAGGTGGTGGCCAAGGCAATCCACTATAATTCAGCACGCCGTAAGAAACCGTTTGTTGCCGTAAACATGTCTGCCATCCCAAGGGATCTGCTGGAGAGCGAACTTTTTGGGTATGAAAAGGGGGCATTTACCGGGGCGAACACCAGGAAAACAGGTAAGTTTGAGGAAGCGACAGAAGGCTCGCTGTTTCTCGATGAGATCGGGGACATGGACCTGGCCCTCCAGGCCAAATTGCTCAGGGTCATCCAGGAGCGGGAACTGGTGCGGATTGGCGGAAAAGAGACTATATCACTTGACCTCAGGTTGATAGTGGCAACACACAGGGACCTCAAGGAGGAGGTCGGCAAAGGCAATTTCAGGCAGGATCTTTTCTATCGTTTGCTGGGATTGCCGATTCACCTGCCTCCTTTGCGGGAACGTGCCACTGATATCCTGGTACTTGCAAAGCATTTTGCCGTCGGGTTTTGCAAAGAGAACAACCTGCCACCGATCGGTTTTTCAAGCGAAGGGAGTGAGAAACTGCTCCGTTACACATATCCCGGCAACATAAGGGAATTAAAAGCCATCATTGATCTTGCTGTTGTGATGTCAAATGGATCGATACTGAAACCTGAAGATATCATCTTTTCCCAGACATTGCAGCCAACAGACTTTCTCAATTCGGGAGAAATGACACTGGACGAATACAACCGGATGATCATCAAATCGTACCTTGAAAAATACAAGGACGACATGGTGCTCGTGGCAGAAAAACTGGGTATCGGGAAATCTACCCTGTACCGGATGAAACAAAACAACCTGATCTGATACCAGCCAAGTTAATGAATACTGAATCAAACAAATTATACGATCTGAAGGAGTTACGATTGATTGCGGCCGGTGATGATGGTTTTGAAACGGAGATGGTCAATCTTTTTATCGATCAGGTTGAGTCTGCTTTGACGGACATGAAAAATCAACTGGAAAATGGGGATTATGTCGAAATTAAAGCTATCCTGCATAAAATGAAACCCTCTTTTATGGTCATGGGGGTCGTTACCGTAACCGAAATAATTGAAAAAATTGAAAAGATGGATTTCTCTGCATTGGATAAGTCCGCCTTTTCTGACCTATGGTTAAAACTGGAAGCGGTTTTACGGGAGGTAAATTACCAGTTACGGAATATTTGACACAACCGTTCTCATTTTGAGACTCTTTTAACAGGCACAAAACCGGGTAGACAATCCTAAATAACAGTATCCCTGCAAGTTGACATACTATTCTGAATCTGGCACAATTATTATACTAAATATACTGATACTTAACTGTTAATATGAGGGATTTCAAGACCTTTAAGAGACGCAACCAGGTGAATTTTTTCATCGTCGTTGTTGTGCTGATCTTACTGGTTGGGATAACGGGGGCTGAAGCTGCAACCCGTTATGCCGTTGCAACCGGCAACTGGAATTCAACAGCAACATGGTCGGCAACTTCGGGAGGAACACCCGGTGTAAGTTTTCCGGTTGCCGGAGACTATGTAAATATTGAAGGTTCATACACAGTTACGCTGACTGCCAATGCCGCCTGTACAAACCTGAATATTGCAGCAGGATCTGCTCTTATTGTTGGAAACAACTCAATCACAGTTTCAGGCACTACCTCTGTGAGCGGCACGCTTACCCATAATAACTCCAACGGAACAAAGGTCTATATCGGGTTAATTACAATAAATTCGGGGGGCAACTGGAACAATTCAGGGAACTCAACCATTGAATTTCGCGGAGGGATCACCAACAACGGCACCTTTACTGCGGGCTCGGGGGTTCAAAGTTTTACCACGTCTGCCCAGGCTCTTACGGGAACAATTTCAATACCCAGCCTGACAGTCACAACCATCACCCTTACAAACAACGGATCACTCACGGTTGCAACTGCACTTGCAGGAACGGGAGGGCTGACCAATTCAGCAACCGGCACCTTGTATCTCGGCGGAACGTCTGCAATAAGCACCCTCACCGCAACTGCTGCTGGAAACACTGTAAACTACAACGCTGCCACAGCACAGGCTGTATGTAAAGTTACCACCTATGACAAACTTACACTTTCAGGCTCAGGTGTAAAAACGTTCTTAACCACACCTACCGTCAACAGCGTCCTTTCCCTGGAAGGTACTGCAACGATCGTCGCAACAACCGGTGTAGTAACCTTTGGTACAAATGCAACCCTGCAGTACAATACATCAACCGCAAGAGCAGCCACATCCGAAGAATGGCTTACCCCCTTTGCCGCCACAGGAGGCGTAATTATTGCCGGTACCGGTACAATTACGTTGAATGAGTCCAAGGTGTTTAACACCTCGGTCCCCCTCACTGTCGGCAGTGGCGCCTCACTGTCAATGTCGACCTTTTCGTTGACGCTGAATGGCAATTTAATAAACAACGGCGGAACGGTAAGCGGCACGACTGGCGGAGTTACAATAGCAGGAACTGCCACCCAGAGTATCGGTGCATTTACGACAACCGGTGCTGTATCCATGACAAAAACCGGAGGCACTGCAACACTTACGGGGAATATTTCCGGGGCTTCCCTGGCAATTAACGGGGTCGGCGGTACCCTGAATTCAGGAACAAGCCTGTCGCATATAATCTCCGGTGCAATAACTCTTACCGGGGGAACGCTAAACGGCGGAACGACATCGACATTATCGGTTGCAGGCAACTGGACCAACAATGGCGGCACATTTACGACCGGATCAGGGACCGTAAGCCTGAATGGCACCACAACCCAGACCATCGGGGGAACTGCGTCGACCACGTATAACAACCTTACCGTCAGCAACGGATCAGGAGTGACCCTTGCCACAGGTATTACCGTGAATGGGATTTTCAGTTTAACCAATGGAATTGTAACCACAGGAACAAATACAGTAACCGTTGTCAATACAGCCCCTGGCGCCGTTACAGGCGGATCGGGTACGAGTTTTATCAACGGGGCGTTAATATGGGCGATGGTTGCCGGACAAAATTACAACTTCATGGTCGGGAAAGGATCCGTCTACCTGCCATTTGGTTTTACAGGCATTACCGGAACAAGCCCCCGGGTGCGTGTGGAAGCCTTTTCGGCAAGCACGGGTGGCTCAGCATCAAGTCCCTTGACCACACTCAGCAATACCGAGTACTGGCTGGCATCTGTCGTATCAGGAACCTACAGTGGTGGTTCCGTATCCCTGACCAGGCAAACGCCGCTCAACGAATTTGAGTCCATCGGCAGAAGTGCGACACTGGCAGGAGCATATACCACACTTAACGGCACCGTTAGCGGAATGTCGGTGATAAATTCTGACAATACCGGGACTTCCCTTGGATATTTCGCAATGGCCTCCACCAGGTCCATTACCACGGGTACGATTTCTCCATCTGCTTTATGCCCGGGAGCATCGTTTGGTGTACCATATACCAAAACAGGAAATTTCAACACCGGCAATGTTTTTACAGCCCAGTTATCGGATGCCACCGGTTCATTTGCAGCTCCTGTGGATATTGGCTCGCTGACTTCCCAGAATTCCGGGACCATCAGTGCAACCATCCCGGCCGGCCAGGCTGTGGGCTCAGCATATCGGATCAGGGTCGTTTCAAACAATCCGGCAGTAACAGGAAGCATTAACGGGGCTGATATCAGCATTGCCGTTCCAACCATTACAGCGACTTTTGCAGGCAGCAATTGCGGGCCCGGACCGGTCACTTTAGGTGCCACGGCCTCTGCCGGAACCATCTACTGGTATGCAGCATTAACAGGGGGCAGTTCTCTTGGTACCGGGCCTTCTTTTACCACACCCAGTTTATCGGCATCTGTTACCTATTATGTTGACGCAACATTTGGAAGCTGTACTTCTGCGCCCAGAACGCCAGTTCTTGCCTCAATTATCAACCCGCCCACGATTACAACCGGAGGAGGGGGAACCTTTTGTTTTGGATCAACGTTTACCCTTACGAGTACAGGTACCAACGTCACTGATCAGTACTGGGTTGGTCCCAACAGTTTTTACTCGACAGAACAAAATCCAGTACTCACCAATGCCACCACGGCCATGAGTGGCACTTACACGGTAATTGGAAGTGCCCTAAGCGGAATCAACCTTGTAAGCAATGGGGATTTTGAACTTGGGAATACCGGGTTTACCAGTGTATACACGCTTGGCCTGCCTGTATACAATGGACTCTGGAACGAAGGAACATATGATGTAGTTGCTGATCCGCAATCAAGACATCCAAACTTTGTAGCGTGTATTGACCACACCTCAGGAACTGGTTTGCAAATGGTCATCAACGGCACCATTAATGCCAACGTGCCGATTTGGGAGCAAACAGTGAATGTCACACCTGGTACCGACTACCAGTACAGTTATTGGGTCCAGAGCGTAGTTGCAGGGAATCCTTCTCAATTGCAGTTGTATGTCAATGGCATTGCAGCCGGACCTGTATATACCGCATTAACACCTACCTGTCAATGGATTCAGTTTATCTACAACTGGAATTCAGGTTCCAGCGCCACAGCTCTTTTATCCCTTGAAAATCAGAACATAGTTGCGAATGGCAATGATTTTGCCCTGGACGATATTGTATTTCAGCCCATTTGTGCACCAATCTCAGGTGATTACCCCTACCAGGCGGATGCTCCCGCCGGATTATCGGTGAATGTAGTGGTGAATGCGGAGGTAACCTCCGGGTCCATCGGGAGCACACAATCTATATGCAGGGGGGCTACACCTGCATTGCTTACTTCAGTTTCGGCCGGAACCGGATCAGGCACCATTACGTATGAGTGGCAAACCAATGCCAGCGGGAGTTACATTACCATCAGCGGGGCAACTTCGGCAACCTATGCCCCACCGGCATTGAATACAACAACCAGTTACCAGAGAAGAACAATTTCAGTCAGTGGAGGAATAACCTGTTATTCACCCTATACAACCCCGATAACCATCACAGTGAACGGACCAACTGCTACAACGGGCGGGCCAAATACAGTATGCCAGTCAGCCACTCCGTCGGCAATCACATTAAGCGGGGCAAGCGTGGGTGGAGGTGCTGCAACAGGTGCATGGTCAATTATATCCGGAGGGGGATCCTTGAGTTCTACAGCTCAAACGGCCAATCCGGCAACAGTAACTTATACCCCTGCAGCCAATTACAGCGGGACAGCTGTTTTAAGACTGACAACCAACCTCGTTGGAACCTGCGTGGCAATTGCCGACCGGACGGTTTCGATTACGGCACCACCAACTGCCACTGCTGGAACAACGGTGCTAACCTGCTCAAATGCAGGAGCAGTCAATATTACCCCAGGATGTGCTGCGACAAATTATGCAAGTGTTACCTGGACTTCAAACGGAACGGGTACATTTACCAACGCCAATTCGCTTACAATAGCAACGTATGCCCCAAGTGCAGCTGACATTGCCGCAGGCAGTATAACGCTCACACTCACGGCTATCGGAAATTCACCCTGCGGAAATGCTGTCTCCACAAAAACTTTAACCATTACGACTCTGCCGGCTGCGACGATCTCCTACGCAGGAACGCCATTCTGTAAAAGCCTTGCTACCGCACAGGCAGTAACCAGGACCGGTTCTGCCGGGGGTACTTATTCCGCTTTGCCCGCCGGACTGACCATCGACGGGGCGACAGGTGCAATTACGCCAGGTACAAGCATCGCAGGAAGTTATACGGTGGCATATGCCATTGCAGCGGCAGGAGGATGCGGTATTGTAACTGCGACAACTCCAGTAACAATCACAGCTATTCCGACTGCATCGATAAGTTACCCGGGGGCTCCCTTCTGTTCTTCGCTGGTTGCTGCACAATCCGTTACCCTGGCCGGCACTGGAGCATATACCGGGGGAACCTTCAGTTCAGCCGCCGGGCTGAGCATCAATGCCTCAACAGGTGCCATCACACCAGGGACAAGCACTGCCGGCACTTACACGGTAGCCTACACCATTCCTGCTTCTGGCGGGTGTGTGGCTGTTCCGGTTACCACTTCGGTCACCATCACAACATTGCCGGTTGCTACATTCAGCTACACCGGCACACCCTATTGTTCAAATGCTTCCAACCCGTTCCCGACGTTCAGCGGCGGATTGGCTGGAACATTTTCATCAACAGCCGGGTTAGTCTTCGTTAATACTTCAACCGGCCAGGTAAACCTTGCCACCAGCACTGCCGGTGCTTATACCGTCACCAATA
Source organism: Bacteroidota bacterium (assembly GCA_026391835.1). Classification (GTDB taxonomy): domain Bacteria; phylum Bacteroidota; class Bacteroidia; order Bacteroidales; family FEN-979; genus CAIVAT01. Next base: position 83,490 of record JAPLDF010000046.1, on the reverse strand, counting down.
CGATTGCTGCTTCAGGTGGTTGCGCACTTGTCTCTGCAACAAGCCCGATAACCATAACTACGTTGCCCGCTGCCACAATCTCCTATGCAGGAACGCCGTTTTGTAAAAGTCTCGCAACGGCACAGTCCGCAACCAGGACCGGTTCTGCCGGGGGTACCTACTCCGCTTCACCCGCCGGGCTGACCATCGACGGTGCGACAGGTGCAATTACTCCAGGTACAAGCATCGCAGGAAGTTATACGGTGACATATACCATTGCAGCGGCAGGAGGATGCGCCATTGTAACTGCGACGACTTCTGTTACAATTACAGCAATTCCGACTGCAACGATAAGCTATGCCGGAACACCCTTCTGCACATCAGTGGCAACAGGCCAGGCTGTAGCCTTATCAGGTACAGGGGCATATACAGGAGGGGCTTACAGCTCAACGGCAGGATTGACCATCAACAGTTCTACTGGTTCAATCACACCTTCCACCAGTACCGCAGGATCCTACACGGTTACCTATACCATTCCGTCTTCGGGTGGCTGCGCAGCATTCCCGGTGACGACTTCGGTGACAATAACAGCCTTGCCGGTGGCTTCTTTCAGCTACACCGGAACACCCTATTGTTCAAATGTTTCCAACCCGTTCCCGACATTCAGCGGCGGAGTGGCAGGAACATTTTCATCGACGGCCGGGTTGAACTTTGTCAGCACCTCAACCGGGCAGGCAAACCTGGCCACCAGCACAGCAGGGACTTATACAGTAACCAACACCATTGCCGCATCGGGCGGATGTGCACAGGCTACTGCAATGAGCCCGATCACCATTACCACGTTGCCCGCTGCAACGATCTCCTATTCAGGTACTCCTTTCTGTAAAAATGTGGCAACGGCACAACCAGTTACTGCTACCGGAACAACCGGTGGAACCTATTCCGCTTCGCCGGCCGGTTTAACCATCAACAGCTCAACCGGGGCAATTACGCCGGGCACAAGTACTGCAGGGGTTTATACAGTTACGTATACCATTGCTGCCGGAGGTGGTTGCGGGGTGGTGACTGCAACAACTTCGGTGACCATTACGGCGGTCCCCACTGCATCCATCAGCTACGCCGGAACACCCTTCTGCACATCAGTGGCTACAGGCCAGGCTGTAACCTTATCAGGTACAGGGGCATATACAGGCGGAACTTACAGCGCAACGGCAGGTTTGACCATCAACAGCTCTACTGGTTCAATCACACCTTCCACCAGTTCCGCCGGGACTTATACGGTTACATATACCATTCCGTCGTCGGGTGGCTGTACAGCTGTCCCGGTGACGACTTCGGTTACCATAACAAAATTGCCGGTAGCAACCTTCAGCTATACCGGAACACCATATTGTTCATATGCTTCCAACCCGTTCCCGACTTTCAGTGGCGGAGTTGCAGGAATATTTTCATCGACGGTTGGGCTGGTATTTGTCAGCACAGCTACAGGGCAAGTCAATCTTGCTGCCAGTGCACCGGGTAGTTATTCTGTTTCCAACACCATTGCAGCATCGGGCGGATGTGCGCAAGTAACAGCAACAAGTCCCATAACCATTAACCCGATTCCAACCGCCACAATTTCAGGCACTACAACATTGTGTTTGAATGCATCCCAGCCAAATATCACCTTTACCGGAGCAGGCGCTTCCGCACCATATACCTTTACTTATACCATAAACGGAGGAGCGAGTCAAAATGTGACGACCATATCAGGAAACAGTGTTTTGGTACCTGCCTCCACCAGTACAGCCGGCACCTTCGTTTATACTTTGGTAAGTGTTTCATCAGCAACAGGATGCTCACAGTTACAAACAGGATCGGCAACAATTACCATCAGGCCCGATATGACAATCATGGATGATGCACCATCCCAGTTATGCCAGTATAATTTACAGTCGGTTACAGCAAATGTCAGCGGGGGGAGTGGAAATTACAGTTATTCATGGCAAGTGGTAACACCTGGTGCATCGAGTCTCTTTGTCCCCGGTTCAACCACGAATAATTATATTTGGATAACAAGTTATTCTCTTTCCCCAGGCACTTATAACTATCAGCTTACCATAACAGATATTGACTGGGGTTGCCAGAAGGTGAAAAATTATTCAGTAGTCATTCAGACGAATTTAAGTCCAAACTGGATCTTACATCCATCTCAAACATGTGTAGGTGCAGCAGGGATGAATTATTCAGTGCAGAACTTATCAGGCACTACCTACACATGGGTCGTTACGGGCGGAACAATTTCCTCAGGACAAGGAACATCCCAGATCAGTGTTAATTGGGGTTTCGTCCCAGGCTCAGGAGATGTAACGGTTACAGCCGTTTTTGGAAGTTGTACGCAAATTATTTCCCAGTCAGTAACCATTACTGCTATCCCCACTGCAACAATCAGCTATGCCGGGGCCCCATTCTGTACCTCGGTTGCCACCGCTCAACCTGTGACCAGAACCGGCACAGGGTCATATACAGGCGGAACTTACACCTCAACTGCGGGATTGACCATCAACAGTTCTACAGGTTCAATTACACCTTCAACCAGTACTGCAGGAACGTACACGGTTACCTATACCATTCCGTCTACTGGTGGCTGCGCAGCTGTCCCGGTGACGACTTCGGTGACAATAACAACATTGCCGGTGGCTACGTTCACCTATACAGGAACACCCTATTGTTCAAATGCTTCCAACCCGCTCCCGACGTTCAGCGGCGGAGTGGCAGGAACTTTTTCATCGACGGCCGGGCTGGTATTTGTCAGCACTGCCACAGGACAAGTCAACCTTACCACCAGCACTCCCGGAAGCTATACTGTTACCAACACCATTGCTGCATCGGGCGGATGTGCACAGGTAACTGCAACGAGTCCGATTACCATTACCACCTTGCCCGCTGCAACGATCTCCTATGCAGGCACTCCTTTCTGCAAAAGTGTGGCAACGGCACAACCGGTTATTGCTACCGGAACAACCGGTGGAACCTATACAGCTTCGCCAGCAGGACTAACCATTAACAGCTCAACAGGTGCCATCACCCCTTCCACCAGTACTGCCGGGGTTTATACAGTTACCTATACCATCGCTGCCGGCGGGGGTTGCGGGGTGGTGACTGCAACCACTTCGGTGACCATTACGGCGGTCCCCACTGCAACCATCAGCTACTCCGGAACACCCTTCTGCACATCAGTTGCCACAGGCCAGGCTGTATCCTTATCCGGTACAGGGGCATACACAGGAGGGGCTTACAGCTCAGCGGCAGGATTGACCATCAACAGTTCTACTGGTTCAATCACACCTTCCACCAGCACCGCCGGAACTTACACGGTTACCTATACAATTCCATCGTCGGGTGGCTGCGTAGCGGTCCCGGTGACGACCTCGGTTACAATAACAACATTGCCGGCAGCTACGTTCAGCTACACCGGAACACCCTATTGTTCAAATGCTTCCAACCCGTTCCCGACATTCAGTGGCGGAGTGGCAGGAACATTTTCATCGACGGCCGGGTTGGTATTTGTCAGCACTGCCACAGGACAAGTAAACCTTACCGCCAGCACACCCGGAAGCTATACCGTTACCAACACCATTGCAGCATCGGGTGGATGTGTACAGGTAACTGCAACGAGTCCGATTACCATTACCACGTTGCCCGCTGCCACGATCTCTTATGCAGGCACTCCTTTCTGTAAAAGTGTGGCAACTGCACAACCGGTTACTGTTACCGGAACAACCGGTGGGACCTATTCCGCCTCACCGGCCGGCTTAACCATCAACAGCTCAACCGGGGCTATTACACCAGGGACCAGTACTGCCGGGGTTTATACAGTTACGTATACCATCGCTGCCGGCGGGGGTTGCGGGGTGGTGACTGCAACTACTTCGGTGACCATTACAGCGGTCCCCACTGCAACCATCAGCTACACCGGAACACCCTTCTGCACATCAGTGGCCACAGGCCAGGCTGTAACCTTATCAGGTACAGGAGCATATACAGGAGGAACTTACACCTCAACAGCGGGATTGACTATCAACAGTTCTACTGGTTCAATCACACCTTCCACCAGTACAGCAGGAACCTACACGGTCACCTATACCATTCCGTCTACGGGTGGCTGCGCAGCTGTCCCGGTGACGACTTCGGTGACAATAACAACATTGCCGGTGGCTACGTTCAGCTACACCGGAACACCCTATTGTTCAGATGCTTCCAACCCGTTCCCGACATTCAGTGGCGGAGTGGCAGGAACATTTTCATCGACGGCCGGGCTGGTATTTGTCAGCACTTCTACAGGACAAGTCAACATTGCCGCCAGTACACCCGGAAGCTATACTGTTACCAACACCATTGCTGCATCAGGCGGCTGCCCGTTGGTCACGGCAACATCCTCAATAACAATCAACCAGAGCCTGCCGATGAGCCTTTCTATTGCACCATCAGCAAACCCGGTTTGCACGGGAACATCGGTTACCTTCACTGCTACGCCTGTCAACGGAGGTACAACCCCCACCTATCAATGGAAGGTGAACGGGATCAATGCCGGAACCAACAGCGCTACATATGCCTATGCACCAGTGAACAACGATTTGGTAACCTGTGTGCTGACTTCAAATGCAACCTGCGCCACCGGGAATCCAGCAACTTCCGATGCGGTAACCATGGTTGTCAATTCGACCGGGAACTGGACCGGAATTACGAGTACCGACTGGCACACAGCTTCCAACTGGTGCGGGGGTGTGCCAACTTCTGCAACAAACGTCACCATTCCCCCGGGGGGAAACCAACCCGTGATCAGTGCCGCGGCTGTATGCAATAACATTACGATAAATACCGGGGCATCTCTGACCATTACCGGTTCAAACACCCTGGCTGTTGGCGGTAACTGGACCAATAATGGATCATTCACCGCGAACAGTTCAACGGTTGATTTTAACGGTGCGGGGGCTGCCAGCATCGGGGCCAGCAATTTCAACAACATTACCTTCAGCGGGGCCGGAGTGAAAACGGCTACCGGAGCATTGGCAATCACCGGTAATGTAACTGTCAGCAATAATTTCACTGCAGGTGCATTTACCCATTCAGCAGGCGGGGATTGGACCAACGGAGGCACCTTCAACGCGACAGCCTCCACAGTCAACTTCAATGGGACCGGGGCCGGCAATATCGGGGCCGGCAATTTCAATAACGTCGTTTTTAGTGGTGCCGGAACAAAGACAGCGGCAGGCATTTTAACCATCACCGGCAGCGTAAATATCAGCAATAATTTTATAGCGGGAGCATTCACGCATGCTGTCGGAGGGAACTGGACCAATTCCGGGGTATTTACGGCAACGGGATCCACGGTCAACTTCAATGGTGCTTCAAACACGATAGGCGCAAGCAATTTTAACCATGTCATCATCGGGGGCACGGGAACCAAAACTGAAACCGGGAATATAGTGGTTAATGGAAATTTTACGGTCATTTCGGGGAACTTTGCTGTGAATGCAAGTACGACGCTCCGCGACACTCTGACCATTGCAGGCAATTATGAGCAAACCGGAGGTATTTTCGACTTTAACCCAACTGGATACGGGGCAGCATCGGTACTTAACCTTGCGGGGAACCTTACAAGTACTGCAGGAACAGGATCCATAACCACGGACGGGTCAGGGGCAACAAATGGCCAGATAATATTTAACGGGACCGCTACCCAAACGGTAACCCTTTCCAATTCAAATGCAGTCATCTGGACGACTTGTGCCGTCAAATCTGGCAGCTATGTAAAACTTGGGTCAAATGTTACGCTGACAGGAGATTACTCGGCTGCACAGTATTATGCTGATTTGGTTGTATCAGGAACAATTGATTTCGGAACGTTTGTTCTCAACGATCTTCCCAATGGGAACCAGGCGAATGCTTCTCATTTTGTATTAAACAGCGGGGCCAGTCTTATCACTGCCAATCCTGACGGACTATCCCTTACCGGGAACACAGGATCAGTGCAGTTCAACGGTCCGCGAACCTATAATGCCGGTGCCAATTACACCTACAATGGCACATCAAGCCAAACAACCGGTGCAGGTCTCACAGGCGCCAATAATCTTACCATCGCCAATACTGGTTCAGCAGGTAATAATATTGTAAGTTTGAGCACGGCGACCGCGGTTTCAGGGACACTTAACTTTTCCTCAGGGATGTTAACAACCACCGCAACAAATTTGCTGTCGGTTACCAATGCTTCAACCAATGCCATTACAGGCACATCGGCAGCTTCCTTTATTAACGGACCCATTAAATGGTCATTGCCCGCCAACCTTTCTTCCGGTTCAACTTACCATTTCCCGGTAGGAAACGGCACCACCTACCTGCCATTTGACCTGGTTAATCCCAATACAGGCGCAGGAGTTGTAAGTGCACAGGTTGAAGCAACTGCATCAGGTACTGGCGGAACCTATGATGCCACACTGGCTTCCATTGGCAACACGGAATACTGGTCGTTGACCACTGCGGGTAATTTTACGAACAGCTCGGCAGCACTGACCCGGCCATCCGCGATCGCACCTTTTGATGTGATGGGAGGAAGTACTGCGGTGGCCGGCACCTATACGTCCCTATCCGGAACACCTGGTATATATGGTGTAACCGGTTCAGATCCGGTTGGTTCAAACAGGTATTTTGTTTTCGCCGGGATGAAACAGACCATTTCGACCGGGTCCATCTCCGGTTCCCCGTTTTGTCCGGGTGCCGCAGTTTCAGTTCCTTTCTCCATCACGGGCACTTTTATCTCCGGGAACGTGTTCACCGCGCAATTGTCTGATGCCGGCGGCAGTTTTTCTTCACCTTCGGTGATTGGAACCCTGGCGCAGACCATCGCCGGAACAATATCGGGCACAATTCCACCGGGAGCATCTGCTGGAACAGGATACAGGATCCGTGTTGTCGGGAGCGGTCCGGTCATTACAGGAACGCCGAATTCAAGTGATCTGACAATAAATCCGGGTATCCCGCCTGCGCCAGGTACAATAGCAGGCTCCGTTATCCAGTGCCCGGCCTTAACTGGACAAATTTACAGTATTGCTGCAGTTATCAATGCATCGACGTACACCTGGACAGTTCCTACAGGCTGGACGGTGACCTCCGGTTCAGGAACAAATTCCATTACAGTCACTACAGGTGCGGCAGGGCAAAATGGAAACATCCGGGTCACCGCCGGCAACAGTTGTGGAACAAGTAGTGAACGCATACTGGCTGTAACAGTGCGTCCTGCTCCGACCGCCACGATTGGTGGGACTGCAACGGTTTGCCAGAATTCAACCAATCCGTTCGTAACTTTCACCAATCCACAAACTTTACCGGTCACAATCACCTATAACATTAATGGTGCAAATCAATCGACCATCAATGTTGGGGCAAGCACCACTGCCACCCTTGCCGTACCGACAAATATTCCGGGAGTATTTGCGTATAACCTTGTCAGTGTGATATATCAAACTGCACCCGCTTGTTCAAACCCGGTTTCAGGCACCGCCACAGTCACTGTAACTGTAATCCCCTTTGCAACCGTCAGCTACGCCGGAACACCCTTCTGCACATCATTGGCCACAGGCCAGGCTGTAACCTTATCAGGTACAGGGGCATATACAGGCGGAACTTACAGCCCAACGGCAGGTTTGACCATCAACAGTTCTAATGGTTCAATCACTCCTTCCACAAGTACAGCAGGAACATACACAGTTACCTATACCATTCCGTCTTCGGGTGGCTGCGCAGCTGTCCCGGTGACCACTTCGGTGACAATCACAACATTGCCGGTGGCTTCTTTCACCTACTCCGGAACACCCTATTGTTCAAACGCTTCCAACCCGTTCCCGACGTTCAGCGGCGGAGTGGCAGGAACATTTTCATCGACGGCCGGGTTGAATTTTGTTAACACCTCAACCGGGCAGGTAAACCTGGCCTCCAGCACAGCAGGGACTTATACAGTAACCAATACCATTGCTGCATCAGGCGGGTGTGCACAGGTCACTGCAACGAGCCCGATTACCATTACCACGTTGCCCGCTGCAACGATCTCCTATTCAGGCACTCCTTTCTGTCAAAGCGTGGCGACTGCACAACCGGTTACTGCTACCGGAACAACCGGTGGAACCTATTCCGCCTCACCCGCCGGCTTATCCATCAACAGCTCAACCGGGGCAATTACGCCGGGCTCAAGTACTGCCGGGGTTTATACAGTTAACTATACCATTGCTGCCGGCGGGGGTTGCGGGGTGGTGACTGCAACAACTTCGGTGACCATTACGGCGGTCCCCACTGCAACCATTTTCTACGCAGGAACACCATTCTGCACATCATTACTCACAGGTCAGGCTGTAACCTTTTCAGGTACAGGCGCATACACAGGGGGAACTTTCAGTTCGACCGCAGGATTGACCATCAACACCTCAACAGGTGCCATCACTCCTTCAACCAGTACCGCCGGAACCTACACGGTTACCTATGCCATTCCGTCTTCAGGTGGCTGCGCAGCTGTCCCGGTGACGACCTCGGTGACAATAACAGCTTTGCCCACTGCTATGATCTCCTATGCCGGAACACCTTTCTGCCAAACTGTTTCGACCCCACAGCCAGTTACACTGACAGGTACAACAGGCGGTATCTACACTGCATCCCCTATTGGACTTGCACTCAACTCATCCACAGGTGAAATTACACCTGGTGCGAGCAATCCGGGCCCATATACCATCACCTATACCCTTGCACCATCAGGAGGATGCTCAGAGGTGACCGCCACTACAGCCATAACAATCAATGAGTTACCAATTGGAACATTCAGCTATGCCGGGAGTCCTTACTGCAACACTTCATCCAACCCGTTTCCAACGTTTAGCGGCGGCGGAGTAGCAGGAACATTTTCATCCACTGCAGGACTGGTGTTTGTCAGCACATCAACAGGAGAGATTAACATTGCAGGAAGCACCCCCGGAACCTACACTGTTACCAACACAATTGCCGCCAGCGGAGGTTGCGCCCAGGTTGTCTCCACATCGCCTGTTACCATTAGCCTCACTCCGGCTGTACCTGGCGCAATCACAGGAAGTATTGCTCAATGCCCAAACCAAACCGGTCAAACCTATAGTATCATTTCGGTACCCAATGCAACCGATTACAATTGGAGTGTCCCTATTGGATGGACGATCACAGCAGGTGCCGGCACTCCATCCATCACAGTCACTACCGGTTCAGCCGGACAGAATGGCAATATTTCTGTAACAGCATCCAACTTTTGCGGTACAGGCGCTGCCAGCATATTGGCTGTTACAGTCAACCAGGTTGAAGTTACTGCAACCATTGGCACAACGGATGCGTGTTATCCCACGGTAAAAGCCGCGTTCGACAAGATAAACGATGGTACACACAAGGGTATTATTGAAATTAAAATTCACGGGAATACCACTGAAACAGCATCTGCTGTCCTCAATGCCAGCCTGTCGGGAGCTGCAATTTATTCAACCATCCTGATGTACCCAACCGGGAACTTCTCCGTATCCGGGAATTTCGCCAGCAACCTTATCGATTTTAATGGTGCCGACAACGTAACCATTGATGGCCGGGTCAACCTGACCGGCTCAGCCATTGGTCTGACATTTATACAAGCCGAATCCGCAAGTACAAACACCCGGACTTTCCGTTTCATCAATTCGGCTGAGAACAACACGATCCGGTATTGCGATATCGCCGGCTCCTGTATCAGCACTACAGCAGGTGTGATTTTCTTTTCATCATCAACGGCCGGGAATGGAAATGACAACAATGTTGTAGAGTTTTGCGACATTACCAATGCCGGGGGAAACCGGCCTGTCAGCGCAATTTTCTCCACCGGAAGTGCAGGGTTTGTAAATAGCGGCAATATCATCAGAAACAACAACATCCATGATTTTTTCAGGCCTGCAGCCACATCATACGGCATCTACCTTGGGGGAAACACATCAGACTGGACAATTCTGGGTAACAGCATTTATGAAACAACCTCTTTTATCCCTACCGGTGCATATACCTACCGGGCTGTTTATATTACAAATACATCAGGCAATAATTTCGACATTTCAAATAATTATATAGGCGGCCGTGAACCCGGATGCAGTGGATCTCCAATGACAATTTCAGGAGCCGCCAACCTGTTTTACGGGATTGAACTTAACGTCGGAATCTCAGCTCCTTCTTCCATCCAGGGAAATACGATCCGTAACTTAAGTTGCACCAGTACAAGTACCACTCCCTGGCAGGGAATACGGCTCACTGCCGGCGATGTATTTGTCGGAACAGAAGCTGGTAATGAAATTGGTTCTTCGACAGGTAATGGATCCATCACAGTAACAAATTCAACAGTCGGTGCAACATCGTACGGGATTTATTGTTCCTCAACAGGTACTGTCCTCATCTCGAACAACATCATAGGATCGGTTACAACAGTCGGATCTGCTGCCATCGCCCACAATTTTACAGGTATTATTAAATCGGGTACCGGCAACCTGAATATCAGCAACAATACCATAGGGAGTACGGTCACATCAAACAGCGTGCAGGCAAGCTCCAATGTAACAAGTGGTACCATACAAAGTGTAGTTGGTATTTCAAATTCAGGGAGCGGAACCATCCTTGTTACAGGGAATACCATCGCCAACATGTTCAATGCATTCTCCCGCAGTTCGACAAGCGGACAGATCGTCGGGATTCTTTCAACCGCCGGGGTGAATATCATTGACAACAACATTGTATGGGGATTGTCTACCCCCAGTGGCAGTACAGGCACCTCCAACCTGACTGCCTCCATAATCGGTATCGCGGTCACCAGCACCCTTGCCGGGCAGCATATCTCAGGGAATTCAATTTATAACCTGGCCAACACATGCAATACTTCGCGTGCCGTGCAGGTTTACGGGATCTATATCTCAAATGGCACTGTTGCGGGAACGCATACAGTTTCCGGGAATTTCATCAACAACCTGACAATTAACAACCTGAACACAAGCACATCGGCTACCATTACCGGGATCAGGTCCATCTTTGTTGCGACTGCCAATGTTGTTACAACATCCTTTTATAACAACATCGTCAGCCTGGGTACCGGTATAACGGCAGGCACCATCATACAGGGGATTTACGAAACAGGATATTCAAGCGGGACATCATACAGCAGTAATCTTTTCTATTTCAATACCGTATATATAGGTGGAACCACTTCATCAACAACACTGACCTATGCGTTCTTCAACAACTTAGCAGGAGGAAATACGACCAGGACCATCCAGAACAACGTCTTCAACAACGCCCGGTCATCATCGTCAGGATCAAACTACCATTTTGCGATACGTCTTGCGGCAGTAACCGGAGTAACCATAAATTACAACGATTACCTGGCCAATGGAACCGGTGGCGCGACCGGAAGGTTAAATACCACCGTCTGTGGGACATTGCCAACATGGAAGGCAGCATTATTATCCATCTCCGGTGACGCGAACAGTTTGGACCTCAATCCCTCCTTTATAAGTCCCGGCGGTAGTCTGGCAGCGAATTACATGATCAACATCAATCTTTCAGGCATCGGAATCCCAGGGATCACAACTGATTTCGGCGGCACCCTCAGGGGCAATCCGCCAAGCATGGGAGCATGGGAGAAAATGCTGCGCAAATGGAAAGGAAACCTCAGCACTGATTTTGCCACCGCCGCCAACTGGACAGACGGGACTGTTCCGCTTTCGGGGGAGAACATCATTTTTGATGATGACCCCGACCGCGATTGCTACCTCGATATTGACAGAACTATAGGCAATCTCACTATCAACCAGCCTATTGACAAAATGGTTCTGAACGGACATCTTTTAGCCCTGAACGGCAACCTTCTGTTAACCAACAGCGGGCAAATTGATGCCGGATCAGCCGGGTCCACCATCTCTTTTTCAGGTGTCAGCCTGCAATCAATCCCTCCAGGAGCGTTTACAAATAACACTGTCAATAACTTTACACTCGTCAACAGCAGTGGCGCAACCCTCGACGGAGACCTGGATGTCAACGGGGTGCTGAATCTTTCGTCCGGGGCACTGACACTGGGAACAGGCACCTTTGGAATCAACGGAACCATCGCCCGCACAACAGGCACAGTTACTGCAGGAAGCACGTCGACGGTCAGTATTGGAGGAACCGGTGTACAACTCAATATCCCGGCCGGCAGTTTTACTGCCAACAGTGCCGGCAATTTTACGATCAGCAGACCTGCAGGTGCCGTGATCAACAGCAGTCTCTCTGTTTCAGGTGTACTGAATCTGCAGGCTGCGAATCCATCTGCCACCCGGGGATGCCTCGAAACCGGTGCCAATGCCGTATCAATGGAAGTTTCCGCCACCACCATCGGGCCGGGGGACGTGAATGGCACCGTTACCAGGTCATCCTTCGTCGCCAACACATCGTACTCTTTTGGAAATCAGTTCACAACAATGACATTCGCCCCGGGGGGAACCCTCCCGACAGGAATCGGGGTAAAGATCACCCTTGGCGTGGTGCCTTCCTGGAAACAGGATGCCATCCAGCGATCGTACGATATCATCCATACCGGCGGCAGTACAACCCCGGTGACCATGAACCTGCATTATCTTGACAGTGAACTGAACGAGATCCAGGAAGATGATCTTTATCCTTGGGACTATCATGCCGTACCCTCTCCCGTGATGCTTGAAAAGCATGCCAGAACCGGCCAGAGTTCGACAGATAACTGGGTCGGCACATCAATCGCCGATGTAGGTTATTTTGCCACTGCCTTCAACGAACACCCCTGGTCTCTTGCCAGGTCTGTTTATGTAACATTTATGGGGACAAAAGGCTGGCGGATGATCACTTCACCAACCATTACCACGAGTGCCGACCTCCTCTCCAACTTTATTACCCAGGGAGTGGCAGGTGCATCATACCCGGAGAAACAACCGAATTTCCTCTGGTTTGATGAAACAGATACACTTACAACCAATATGAGCTGGCGGACAACTCCCTACACCAACAATCTTGCTCCCGGCCGCGGATACTATTTCTATGTGTTCGATTCCATCTCAGGCAGCTATAGCGACAAACTTCCCCGGCAGATGACATCCTCCGGAAATGCATACTTCCCGGGCACATTTACTTATTCCGGCTTGACCCATCCTGTTACCTATACACCCAGGGTTGGCGGTCAAACAAGCCAATCACCAAACGACACCGTGTTTTATGACACCAACATCGACGACCAGGGATGGAACCTGATGGGGAATCCCACCATTTCAACACTGGACTGGGACGCCCCGCAGGGCTGGACAAAGACCAATGTCGACAACACCATATATATATGGGATCCTGCAGCAAACGAATTCAAGGTCTGGAACGGAATTAACGGCACCCTGGGCAACGGACTGATCAGTCCGTTCCAGGCATTCTGGGTGAAGGCCAACAACCCAAACCCGGGACTGGGCTTTACCAGTGAAGTTTTATCCAGTGGCGGCACTTTTTACGGAGGCACATCAGTTAAGTCAAAACCGCTCACCGAGGCACCACCGGCCATCAACCTTCGGCTGAGTTCAGCGGGCCTTCAAAGCAATATCCTGGTTTCTTTCAAGGACGACGGCAAGGCCGGTCCGGATACCTGGGATGCCTACCGGCTGGAGCCGCTTTCCAACTCCTGGATGGAGTTTTTCACCCTCTCCTCCCCTGCCCACACCATGCCGCTTGTCATTAACAACCTCCCTGCGGGCGACTCCGGGTGCATCAACCTTCCCGTTTATGTTGGCGGGCAGCTTGGCGGGGAACAACTCACTGGCACTTATACCATGAACTGGGAACTGCCCCCCGACTGGCCGGCCGATTGGGCAATCAGCCTGAACGACCACTCGCTGAAAAAAGCAATTTCGATGCGACGTGAACACTCCTATTCATTTACTTCAGGCAATATCAAGAGCACCCCGGTAAAGAGTTCAGGCGTTGGCTCCGGCGATGGCATCCCCAGCCTCCCGCTATCGGTCATAAACCCGGTATCAGCCGGCAGCCAGTTGAAAAGCGCCACCCAGGTGCCGCCATTTTCGATCGTGATCGAGAAGGGAAACACCCAGGATAATCCTGTCTACTTTGCACCTGAGCCTGCATTGTTGCAGAATTTCCCCAATCCTTTCAGTCAGCACACCACCCTCCGTTTCAGCCTGCCGCTGCCAGCACACGTTACGCTGAAAATTTTCAGTATCCAGGGACAATTGATCGAGGAGGTGGCGAACAAAGATTTTGAAGCAGGAATTCACAGCCTGCAATGGAACCGCGAAACCGAGAAGCCTGGCTTTTACATGCTTCAGATGGATGCCGGTGAAATCGTAAAGACAAAAAAACTGGTGATCACAACACAGTAGTGCCTTTTATTACAAATTTCAGGTTGGTAAAATGAAAGAAATCAGGAAAATAATTATTGTTTGTCATATGGCTGGATTGCTTAGCTGCTTTTTCCTCATTTCGTCACTGCAGGGGCAGACATCCGGCATTATCCGGGCCTCTGCCACGGTTGTTGAAGCAACCGGCATCCAGCTGATCCCCATGAAGGATATGATCATTGATGAAGCCTCAGCACAGGATGGCATCCTCAACATTTCACCGGTCACGGATGAGAAGGCCGGGAAGCTCCTTGTAAAGGGAAAGGTCAATTCCAGCATCAGGCTGTCGTATTTAAATGAAATGGCACTGGTGAATACCTCGGGCGACGGAACCCTTGTTTGCAAATATGTGGTAAGCGGCTACAGGACTGATAACCAAAGCGCCTCACAACTGCTCGACCAGGTTGAACGAATCGTTCAGTTCAATGAAAAGGGCGAATTCTACCTCTGGTTAGGCGGCAGGGTTGACTTATCCCGTGCCAGGCCGGGAAGTTATGACGGGGAATTCACTATTCAAATCGAATATATCTGATATGCATTCAATCATTCAAAAGGTACATTTAATCATTTTGCTTTTTCTCCTGGGGACCTGTATGGCCGGCAAGGCGCAACATGTCAGTTTCGGATCTTATTCCCGCGACAATGAAGATATTGTCATCACCAAGGGTACTCCTGAGAATCTCAATTTCAACGATAAAACCCAGGTTATCAACCCTGGAGCCAGCCAGACTGTCACCATCAACCTGAACGATCCCCAGGCTGCCGTCATGACCATTGAAGGCACTGAATATCTTGATGTCACAGTTTACGTCGATGCCCCGGCCACCCTGGACCTGGATCCTTCAAACACCATCCCGGTGAGGTTCCGGTTTGCGTATTCAAATCTCAATCCCGCCGATGTTGTTTCTGCAAAAATGCAGGCTGTTGAAGTGCCCGACGGGTTTAACACGGCTACCTTTCCTATTTTGCGCAGGATCAACGGCCCTCCGGGTCCGCCACCCACCCCGCCTTCTTCCGGGTATACACCGCCGCGAAAAAAAGCCTACCTGTTCATATACGGCATCCTGGGCCCGGTTGGGAATGTAGATGCCGGACTTTATGAGGGTACGGTAAATGTGACAGTCGAATACAGCAAGTTCAATTAACCTTCTTTTAAGGTAAAAATTCCAAAAACGGTTCAAATTTTCTCATTTAGAGAATATTTCAAGGGTGGAGTGTTTTTCATATCACTGATAATCAGTGATGTAATAAATTATCCTGAATTGGAATGATTTTGGCATATACTATATCTGTAAGAGCATAAAAAAGTGACATAACATGCTAGGGAGTAATTTTTAAGGAACATAACAAAAAAGTGGCTTTTTTTAAATAAAATCAATAATAATCACATTTTAACAGCAAAATATCATTTTTTAAGGCGTAATATTGACAGACACTTTTTCAGACAAAATTTAATTTCAACATACATCAAATTAGATAGTTAACAAAAAATAAATAAACAACATTACGGGTTTCCACAATTTAATTTTACGGTTACCTGCAATTGCGAAAGAAAAAATCAAAGAATATTTTTGTTGCTTCGGCGAAAGATTTACAAGCAAATTGCATTTTTCACACAATAAAAAAACAAATAAAATGAAAAAAACAAATCAAATCGGACTGACAGGTGCACTGGCACTCAGCCTTTTTGGTTGTTTTTTCATGACAGCCGGGATTTCCGCTCAATCCCTGAAAGTGAACATCAACGTCAATTCAACCGTTGGCATGCAGCAGATGATGCCTTTTGAGATTATTCCTGAAAATGAGTTTGGAAATACAAAAGAGGGTTTATCCGCGCAGCATTCAGTCAATGCCATCGGCGCCTTTACGATCACCGGAAAAGAGAACACCGATATCCTGGTACGGATGGACGCTCCCGAGGTACTGGTGAACAAGGAAAAACAAACCATGCCCTTCAGCATGAACATGGCATGGCAAACCAGCAGTGGCAGCGATGTACACAAGCTGAACTGGCTGAACAACAAGAACAATGTGTTTAAATTAAGCAAGGGCCCGGGCGTCGTGCAGGAGAAAAACATGAAGGATGACGACCTGCAGGCATACCTCTACCTGAAAAGTACGGCCGAAGTTCCTTCAAATGCCGAAAGCCCGTTCGAAGGCGAGATACACTTAACCATCGAGTATTAACAAACACCTTGTTAACCAAAACCCAACCCATGAAAACAATCAATTCATCCTGAATTACCACCACGAAACCTTTTAAAAAATACAGCGTATAAAAGCACTAAATAAGAATACCCTAACAAAAAAACCAAAATAAACCAAATTTAATTAAACAAAAAAATCATTCACAAACAAAAACAAAAATTATGAAAAAAACAACGATTATCAGCATGTTTGCCGCCATTACGATGGTGTTTGGATTTTCAATGAGTAATTACGCACAAAATGCAAAGACCGCACCGATCACTGCAAATGCTACCGTTTATGCAGAGATTGCCGTTGCATCTGAGCATGCATTGGATTTTGGTGTTGTGGTTATAGGAAGTGATAAAACAGTTAGTACCCTTGGCGTGGCTACGGGTGGGTCTAATCCAAGTCAACAAGGTGTTAGCCAAGGTATTGGTAAAATAACAAGAGCACTTGGCGCCTCCATTGACTATCACTTAACAACTACAACCGGATTTCTGTCGGATGGCGCTTCGCATACAATGGTATTTGACAATTACACAACTGCTTATACTATTGGTACTACTGGAGGCACCCAGGTACTTGGAGTTCCCGTAGTAACAAATCAGACTAGAGTTGCTGCGTCTGCTACAGAGCCACTTGTCTATGTTCATATTGGTGGTACCGTGAAACCACTGGCCGGTCAGATTGCTGGTGTATACTCAGGTACAATCACACTTTCAGCTGAGTATAACTAGTCTTGTGTTACCGACGAGAATTTACGTGCAATTGACACGTTATTAAATAAAAAATGAAAAGGTAGAAAGTAAATATTTTTACCTTTTCATTTTTTATTATGTATATTTGTTCACGAATGAACGAATTTTTCAATTTAGCCAATTATTACTCACCCAATAAACTAAATAAAAATGAATAAGTTAAGGTTTTCAATCACACTTATTGTAATATTGGTTTTATCAAATTTTACTGTTTTGCTCGCACAACTGGCGATTTCTCCTCCTTACGTTTCTGTTGATGGTAAAAGCGGTGTAGGAAACATCTACATCACCAACAATTCAGCGCAACCCCAGGAAGTCGAGATTTCATTTGCTTTCGGTTATCCTGGTTCCGATGCAGAGGGCAACCTCGTGATGAATTATACCGATTCTATTGCCTTTAAGCTATTTGCAATTGATCCGATAGTACGTGCCTTCCCGCGTACATTTATCCTGCCTGCAAACCAACAGCGCACCATTCGTGTTCAGATTAAGCCTACCCCAGGGATGAAAGATGGTTATTATTTTACCAGGGCCAAAATCCTTGCCAAACCCCAAACCACAGAGGTTGCAAAAACTACCGTAGAAGGTATCAGCACGAAAATCAGTTTCAATTTCGAACAGGTTATCCCTGCCTTCTACAAACGCGGAAAAGTAACTACCGGCCTAAAGATCGAAAAGATCGATGCCACCCAGAAAGATTCCCTGCTCGTAATCAAAACCCAGCTTGACCGTTTGGGAGATGCTCCTTTCATAGGAACCATGCATGCCAAACTGATGGATGCCAAAGGAAAGGTCGTCGCCAATACACAAACCTCCGCCACCGCATATTTCAAAGTACTCAGGCGTATAGACCTCGCAATTGCGAGGGTTGCACCTGGAACTTACAAACTTGAAGTAAGTTTTGAGACCAAACGTAGCGACATGGCCGCAAGCGACCTTGTACAGGCACAACCTGTCAAGGAAACGGTTGATGTTGTAATAAAATAGTGTTGGGTTAAGAGGAAAATGAAAAATACCATTAATTCATTTTTCCTTGCTATTTTCCTTATATTCATATGTTTTAGTGCCTTCCCGCAAACTTCCCAAGACGAAGATGTCATGCTTGCTTTCAGGTTCCCGGCCATCGGAGCTGTTTATTTAAGTTGTATCTTAAATAACGAAACCAACCAGACCTTTCTTCCAGTTACAGAACTTTTCACGCTTTTTGAGATCGGTTATGAACCTGACGTAAAGAACTTTACGATTCGCGGAAATTACCTGAGCTCCGAGAATCCTTTTGTGATCAATCTGAATACCATGCAGATTCAACTCGGGAGAGAGTCGTTCGCCCTCACCCCTGATGATTTTCGTATCCGCGACATGGATTTTTATCTCAGCCCTTTTATTTTTGAAAAAGTGTTCGGCCTGGTTTTTACCGTGAATATCGATTACCTAAACCTTACCCTTGTCACGGATAAGAAACTTCCGGTGCAGGAAAAACAAGAACGGGAAGAACAAAGGAATAAAACGCAAACGGGCGAATTAAAAAAGGATTATCCCCTTGCATATAACCGAGCGCGGAAAATTCTTGGCGGCGCAATGGTTGATTATGCACTTAATGGTATTTACACAGCCAATTCCCAAAGTTTTGGATACACTTTCACCGGAGGCATGGAAGTCCTTGGCGGTGATATACAAGGTACTGTCATTGGAGCAAAAACCGTCAATTCACCGAACAGTTTACTAGCCAGTGGTTTGAGATGGAGATTCGTAGTGCGTGACAACCCGTTTTTTGCAACCTTTACCGCCGGCCAAATGTCAACCACTGGATTGCTACGCGGACAAATAAGGGGAATCTCAATCAGCAATGATCCAGTTGAACCCCGCAGGAATTACGACACCTATGTGTTTGATGGCCATACAGAACCGGAATCAGAGGTAGAACTCTACCTGAACGACCGACTGATCGGCTATATGCGTGCCGATGAACTCGGTTATTACCGGTTCAACGTACCGATCACTTACGGCACATCACGCCTGAGCACCCGTGTATATACACCTTCAGGGGAAGTAAAAATGATAGACCGTGAGATGCAGGTACCCTTTACCTTTTTACCTCAGGGGGTTGTTTCTTATAACCTGCAGGGTGGTATTGTTGAAGATTCACCAACCGAATTGGCTAAGGAAAAATATGTCGGACATGGCGATGTAGGAGTGGGGATCGCAAAATGGCTAACGGTCTCAGCAGGTGCTGACTATTTCGCCAAAGAACTCTGGGCGTCAACTCCACTTTTATACAGCAGTATCTCCACCAGGATAGCAAAGCAATACCTGATAACGGCAGACATAGCCCCTGACAATTATTATCGGCTTTCTGGAAGTGTCATGTATCCATCTGACCTCAGCATCAACCTGGTGTATTCACATTTTCCGCATCAGGGAAAATTTAACCTCGTTGGGGCGATGGACGACATAGTAGGCAATGTTTATCTGCCTCTTAACATTTTCGGAATGAATGCGGGTATCAGGTTAGGTGGTCAGCAAACGCAACTTCCGGGCAGTACCACGACAAAATACAATGTTGACTTAAGTTCAAGGATATGGCAGTTCAACTTTAGGGCCAACTACCGGCATGCCTTAAGTCATATCCATGATTTTATCCTGAATACAGAACAATCACTGACAACATCCCTCACATATACCATTGCCCGGACACCCGGTGTACCTGTCTATGTGCGTGGTATGTTCATCAGAGCTCAGGCACAGTATAACTTTAACTATACAACTTTCATACAGGCTGACTTACAGTTATCCCGGACCTTATTCAAGAATGGCAGACTAAACATAAACCTGGGTTATAACTTCCTTCAGAAAAATATTGCTACTGAAGTGGGATTTACACTTGACCTGAATGCAATCCGGTCGACCACGACATTCAACTCATTTGGAAGTGAAACTGCATTTCGTGAAAGTCTAAATGGCTCCGTTGGTGTGGATGCCCGTAACGGGAAACTGGACATGTCAAATCGTGAGCAGGTTGGGCGTTCAGCGGTATCCATTGTTTCGTATATCGACAACAATAATTCTGGAGTTTATGACAAGGGGGATGAAATATTGCCTTATAATTCTGTAACCCTTGACAATCCGGTTTCTTCAAAAGTTGGCAGAGACGGGGTATTGCGATTAAGCCAGCTTCAAAGTTATTACCGGTATAACCTGAAAGTCAACCGCAATGCCATCTCGGACCCGACGCTGGTGCCGTTGGAAACTGAATTCTCGTTTGTAACCGACCCGAACCAGTACAAGCGCATCGAGATTGCTTTTTACCGGGGAGGAATCGTTGACGGGAAGGTCTTTGTTGACAAGGCCACCGGCCCGCAGGCACAGGGCGGGTTAAGACTTTTGATAAAAGGCATTACCAATAAATATGAGGAGACCGTTCGTACTTTTTCTGATGGCGGGTTTTACATCATGGACGTCCCTCCTGGCAAATACACCATCGAGGTAGACAAGGCGCAACTTGGGTTCCTTGATGTCACAAACCCACAGGGTGCATTGAAGTTTGAAATACAGGCACTGGCGCAGGGAGATAACATCGAAGGACTCCAGATTCATTTGATTCCGAATCCTGAAAAGGATAAAACAGAGGAGAAATAGTTAAAAGTCGGAATAGGCCAGTTGCGAATTATACTTCTGGGCCTGGGTCAGGGAGCGGAAGGAAGAACCGCCACCGTTCCTGAACAGATGCAGGCTGCTGAATTCCAGCACCAGGCTTACTTCATGCACACCACCACTCTTTTTCTGCGGGCCCATGACATGCATGTCGTAGCTGTATGTCAGCTTGATGCTCATGCTTTCGGCAAACACATACCTGTAACCGCCCAGCAGGGCAACCGAATGGTCGGTTACAGGACCATATGTTCCCTTGTACCATGCGCCAAAATAGATCCCGTAGTTTGTAAGGTTGAGTCCTGCCTGAAGTTCGTTTGCTTTGCCCTGGTTCTGAAAAATAATCCCGGGATTGATTTTCAACGCATCATCTTCCCTGGCATTGAACCCGGACGGGCACCTGACCGAAAAAACCACATCGGCATGTCCTGTATACTTCCTGGCCAACGGGGACTTCGCCGTTTCAAGAAATGACTCATCCGGCTCAAACAGGTGGTCAACTGCAAATCCGACGGTACCGGATAAACAACCCTGGGAGTTGGTGAACTGTATCAGTCCGCCGATGCCAAAATCGGGAAGATTCAACACATTGATATCCGGCCTGACAAAACCTGAATCATATACGTGGCCATATTTCTCGGATACTTTTTGGGAAGATACAAAGTCGTCCCACGAAACACGCTTTTGCAGCCAGGATGCCTTGATCCCAACCTGGCCGATGATCAGGCGGCTAAGCGGTACCCTTGCCGAAAAAGATGCACCGAGGTTAAAATTCTTAATAAATCCGATTCCTTCATTGTCCTGGTTAACGATGACACCAAAACCTCCGCTACCAGGTAAATTCCTGTCGCCGATATCTGCGGATAAATAGTAAGAATTAAACCCCGATGCAGGTGTAGGGCTTTGGCTGCGTGAGCAGAACCTCACCCTGGCTCCGGTATAAATCCCGGTAAAAGCGGGATTGTAAAACAAGGGAACATTCGAAAACTGCGTGTAATAAGGGTCACGGCAAATAGAATCCGGTACAAAAAGAACCATGATCAGGAAAACGGAAGTGGTTATTTTAAGAATCCCCTGCAACGACATCTGCAATTTTTTGATGATAATTTCTCAACAATATTGCAGACAATGCAAAAAGCGGTCCGGAAATCCGGGGGCATTTGATTCAGGAAAGAATATGGAACCTAATTATCTTATTATGAGTATAATAAAATATTTTAACTATTTTTCAGCGAAGCGAAGTTCACCTGTTTGTTATGGAGGCTATAGGTAAGAAAAGTGAAATAATCGCACAGGTGTGCGGTTTTAACGTTAATTTCCGCTTTTCTCAATAGTCAGGCTGTACTTCTTCATTTTGCGGATGAGGGCATCACGGGTAATGCCAAGCACGTCGGCCGCCGCTTTTTGATTGAATTGTGTGGATACCAGCGCTTTGCGTATCAGGTCAATCTCCTGGTTCTTCAGGTTTGCCAACTTTGTACCTGGAACAGGAGATGAGATTGTGTGCGATTTCAATGGAAAATCGTGAACTGTCAGCGAATTGTTTTTACAAAGCATGATGGCTCGTTCCGACATGTTCTTCAACTCCCTGATATTTCCGGGGAACGCATATTTTTCAAGTGTTTTAAACACATCCTTGTGGATCGAAAGATTTGGACGGTTCAACTTCTGTGCAAAGGATTCCGTAAAATGGACCAGCAGCGGCCTGATGTCTTCAGGTCTCTGCCTGAGCGGCGGGATGTGAATGTGGAGAGTGTTCAGCCGGTGAAGAAGGTCGAGCCTGAATTTATTTTCCTCCACACGCTTCTCAATGTCATGGTTGGTCGATGAGATGATACGGAAATCCGTGTGGATCGGGGTTGTATCCCCCACCCTCGTGATCACTTTTTCCTCGGCGGCACGCAAAATTTTTGCCTGGAGGTTCAGCGGCATGTCGGCGATCTCGTCCAGAAAAAGGGTACCCTGGTTGCATACCTCGAAAAAGCCCATCTTATCCACAACCGCCCCGGTAAAGGACCCTTTTTTATGCCCGAAAAATTCGCTTTCAAGCAAAGAGTCCGTGATAGCGCTGCTGTTTACCGCGCAAAAAATATGTTCCTTCCGGAGGCTTGAGAAATGGATGATCCTGGCAATATTTTCCTTGCCTGTACCGCTTTCGCCGGTAATCAGCACATTGGCGTCGGGGTAGTTTGCGGCAGTCAGGGCAGCGTCAAACACTTCGCGGATCAGCGGGCTTATCCCGATAAAGTGACGATCGATTTTCTCCTCCAGTGTTTTTGAAATGAGCGAATTCCTTTCCTGGACCCGCTTAAGTTTTCGCTGGAGATGGAGATATTTTTGCGTACGCTCGATGGTGATTTGAATGTCGATATGCCTGAATGGTTTGCGCAGATAGTCGAAGGCGCCGAGTCGCATGGCTTTGATAACAGTATCCATATCGCCATGTGCGGAAATGATCACAACTTCCAGGTTGGGATACTGGATTTTAACTTCTTTTAATATATCGAGACCATTGATGCCCGGCAAACGTACATCCAGGATCAGCAAATCAATTTCATGGTCTGCCAGGATATGTTTGGCATCCTGGTAGGTATTGGTTTCAAAGGACTCAAATCCCGATTTTTGTAAAAATTCATGTAATTCTTCCGTGAATTGCTTTTCATCATCAAGAATCAGGATTTCGATCTTTTCGTGCTTTGTCATTCTTCCCTGGCGTTTTGAATATTCAAAATTATCTTAATTTTTGTTCCTACCGACACTGTACTTGAAAACTCAATGGTTCCGTGCATCTCCTTGATGATCTGGTAAGAAACTGACAATCCCAGCCCTGTTCCCTTCCCGGGATCCTTGGTGGTATAAAACGGCAGCATCACCTGCTGGAGATTTTCATCTGCAATGCCTGCTCCATTGTCAGATACTTCGACAATCAACTGCTGTTTTTCAGCAAATGACCTGATTTCGATCGATTTGTCGACCCAAGTGTCCTGGCCGCTCTCCTTTTCAAGCAATGCATCTTTGGCATTTGAGAGCAAATTGAGGATAACCTGTTCAAATTT
Organism: Bacteroidota bacterium; assembly: GCA_026391835.1. Classification (GTDB taxonomy): domain Bacteria; phylum Bacteroidota; class Bacteroidia; order Bacteroidales; family FEN-979; genus CAIVAT01. The sequence continues at coordinate 59,409 of JAPLDF010000046.1, read as the reverse complement.
AAAGGTATTTCCAACAACTTGTGGCAATCCGTCATCAAGCAGCAAATTAAGGTTAATAGCATGGTATTTAAACTGTTCCGACACCATCGAGATGGCATTCCGGATGCTTGAATTGATGCTGAAAGCGGTAGAGATATAGTCGTCGTGCCCCCTTGAAAAAACCCGGATGTGGTCGATGATGTTCCTGATGCGGGTGATGTTTTCGAATATCTTATCGGTTTTTTTCTGAAGGTAGGTCTTCTCTATTTTCTCATCAGTGGCAAGTTCACCCAATATATTGTCCATGGCCATGGATATGGTATTCAGCGGCTGATTGATCTCATGGGCAATACCTGAAGCCATTTCACCCAATCCGGCCATCCGGTCGGAATGGATCAGCTGCATTTCGAGGTTTTTCCGTTGTGAAATATCCCGGATGATGATCATAAAAGAGATCGGCCTCCCGACCGGATCATGCAGCAATGTCGCACTGGCCTCGGTAACCAGCAACGATTTATCTTTTTTCAGCAATCTTATTTCAATATTTTGCGCAAGTCCTTCCCTGATTGTTTTTTCATAAATTTCTGCCAGCTCCCTGATTTCAGGAGCCGGAACAAACTCTGAAAAAGGTTTGCCAACCAGGTCGGCCGGAGCATCCGTTCCGAACAAGGCAAGACCGGCTGCAGTAACTTCCGTGATTACACCATTGATATCCAAAATAAAAATACCATCGGGAGAGGCCTTGATCATCGTGCGATACCGCTCTTCGCTTGCAGAAAGCGCTATATTCGCATCAGACAGGTTTTGCCGCAGGTGGGCCTCCCTGAGTTCACGCTTTACAACCGGGGCAAAGCGCATCATGTTATCCTTCAGCAAATAGTCGTGTGCACCTGCCTTGATCATTTCAACCGCCTTTTCTTCGCCAATGGCACCGGAAATGACGATGAACGGTATATCAAGACCCGATGCGTGGTAGATGGCAAGGGCTGAGAGAACATCAAACATTGGCATTGAGTAATCGGACAGGATCATATCCCATTTTTGTGAGGCGACGGCATTTTTCATCTCGCCGGGAGTTTCCACCCGTGTAAAATCAATATTATACCCCGCTTTCTTCAAATACCAGGCATTCAATTCAGCGTCGTCCTGGCTGTCTTCAATGATAAGAACCGACAGTTTATCATTCATACCAAATATTATTAATTCAAAGTTCCAAGTTGTATTCCCTTTTTGCAAACGTTGGGTAAATATACTTAAAATATCCTTGTGCCCATGATCAATTTCATTTTCATGGCACCCGGGTTAACCGCAGACAATTGCCTTGAGTCCGCCAGTTATGTTAAAAAATGTTAATTGTTCAAACAACAGGATAAAACAGATGTATCTTTGTTTGGAATTAATCTGAATATATGCTCTAAATATTTGATAATAAATAAATTTGTTAGTTTATTTATAAATATTTGACCTTTAACCTACTACTCCTTCCCGTAACTGCCAGTACCCTCGTTAATTCACTTTTTTTCTTCACCGGTAAACAATAACAGTTTCTAAAAATAAAACCAAACCAATGAAAAAAACAATTACCCTACTGGTCCTGTTCATGATTTGTACCCTGACAACTATTAAGGCAACCAACGTGGCAGGTGTGATTGCAGCCAATACAACCTGGAATCTTGCAGGCAGTCCTTACATCGTTACATCATTCATAACTGTTAATAATGGTGTAACGCTAACCGTTGATGCGGGGGTAACAGTAAAGTTCGCTGATGCCCAGTATATGCTGGTATATGGTACCCTGAATGCCACCAGTGCCACCTTCACATCAAACAACGTCAGTCCTGTCCCCGGGATATGGTCCTATATCCAGACGGGAGGCACACTTATTACCGATGTCGGGTCGGTCATCATGAACGGCTGCCAGGTCCTTTATGCGTCCTCTTTCAATGTATACAGGGGAAAGGCCAACCTCACAAATACGGATTTGTTGAATTTCAACAACAACGGTGTGGACGTCCAGGCAAACTGCCGGTTTAAGATGACCGGCGGCAGCATCAACACCAACAGTGTCACTGCTGCAGCTTCCGGCTACGGGATCGGGGGGTACAGCAAGTCGATGGACACCATTTCGGGCGTAACCATCCAGCACTTTCAATATGGTTTGTATATGCGGCTCAATTCGGTATTTGACCTTACCAACACCATCATTACCAGCTGTAACTGGCCCATCTATTACCAGGCATCTGCCGATCTCACCCTTCATGGCGTCAACACCCTTACCGGGAACACCAATTCGCTGGTCAACCTTGCCTTTACGAATATGACCGACACCATGACCTTACCCACCATCAGCCTGCCCTATTACCTGCCGGGTTCTTTGACCGTGCAGCATGGCTCATGGCTTACCCTCCAGACAGGTAACACATTCAAAGTGGGCGGCAATCAATATCTTTACATCTACGGCAGACTGGATGCCACAGGTTCAAGTTTCACCTCAGCCAATGCAGTCCCGGTTCCCGGAGACTGGGGACACATACAGGTTGGCTCGGGTACTGTCGCTGATTCAGGCAGGGTTACCATGAACGCCTGCCAGGTCCAGTACGCGCAGCAACTCTATGTATACAACGGCAAGGCATCGCTGACAAATTGCAGTTTACTGAACTTTTTGTATCACGGGGCCCAAATCAGCACACTGGGAACACTCAATATGCTTGGCGGATCAATGAACACCAGCAGTGCATGGGCCCTTGCAAACGGTTGCTCCATACTGACAAGCGCAAATGCCCATTCCACACTTTCCGGCGTCACCATGCAGAATACTTACTACGGTCTTTTTCTTGCGGCAAACGCCGGCATCGACATCACCAACGTTACCATTACCGGCTGCAGATGGCCGATCTGGTATGCGGCTTCAGCCGACCTGACTGTTCATGGCACCAATATTTTCACCGGCAATGTGAATACGGCTGTCAATATGGCGTTCACAAGTTTGTCCGATACCATTACCCTGCCCGTTTTAAACATACCTTACTTCTTTCAATACGGCATGACGATCAACACAGGTGCCCGGATGGTTGTAGGTTCCAACAACATATTAAAGTTCCAGATAGGGTATGCACTTGATGTAAACGGCGCCCTGGTTGCCAATGCCAACCCCGGCGAAAACATTTTTTTCACCTCTTACCGTGACGATAACTGGGGAGGCGATACCAACAATGACGGGACCACCACCGCCCCGGCCCAAAGCAACTGGTATGGTGTGAGGTTTAATGATCCCAGCAATGATGCAACCTGTTTGATGCGCCGGTGCAAGGTGCGGTATGCAGGTGGCGGCAATACAGGCGGCATCTCAATGTTCAACGCGAGCCCGACCATCGATTTGTGTGACCTTTCGAACAACTATTACGGCGTGTACATGCAGTTTGCCTCAAATCCTGTATTTTCATCCAACACCATCGGTTCGAGCCAGTTTACGCCGATAGCCATGTCGTTCGAAGCCAATCCCAACATGCCTAACAACATCCTCTCTTTTTCAGACAATGCATATGATGCCATCGGGCTTATCGGCGGAACTTTAACTGCAAACGCCGTGATCATTAAACGGAATGTTACCGCTATTCAGAACATCACCTACCTGATGCTCGATCAGATCATCATTCCGGCCGGCAAAACACTGACGATTAACAAGGGTATCGTCATCAAATCATACTCCTATGCGCACCGGATCATTGTGGACGGAACCCTCACCGCCAATGCCACGGCCGACAGCCTGATCACCTTCACCTCGTCAAAAGATGACAACTATGGACACCCTGGCGATACCAATAAAGACGGAACAATTACCTCCCCCGCGATCGGCGACTGGGGCGGGATCGTATTCGACCCCGGGAGCACCGGTATCCTCAACTATTGCCGGCTCAAATATGCCTCCGTATGGAATTACTATTTTTCGACCTGCAGCACCAGTGATTATATCAATGATGCAGGCGTCGGGATGATCGATGCAAGCCCTACCATCTCCAACTGCGAATTCAAGGATCTAAATTATGGCATTTCCTGCTACCGGGTCTCCAACCCGGTTATCTCCAACAACGATATGATCAACATCACCTATACCCCGTTCTGTATCTCGGGTTCTTCAGACCCAACTTTTATCGGCAACACTTTTACAAATGTGAAGTGGAGGGCAATAGGACTGCTGGGCGGATATGTGTGCCAGAACGGAACCATTAAAAAACGCGATGTGGCAGGGTATACCAACATTACCTATGTGCTGCTTGCCGACATGACCATTAAAAGCGGGACCAATGTCAATGTGGAACCGGGCGTTGTCATCAAAGTGAACAGCTGCAACCTCTATGTTGACGGCGGGTTTAAAACCGACGGCGTTGCCATACAGAAGGTGGTGTTCACCAGCCTGAAGGATGACAATGAAGGGAACCCGTTTGATACAAACGGCGATGGAAATGCAACCGCACCTGCTTCAGGAAACTGGGGAAATATAAAGTTCAGGGCGACCAGTGATGATGCCTATTGCAAGATAAACTACACCACCGTTAAATATGGCGGCAGTACCGGTGAGGGCGGGATCACATTTGAGAATGCCGGCGGACAGATCAACTTTTCAACCATCACCGACAGTTACTATTATGGCATCTATGTCAACGGGAATTCGACACCCCTCGTGGATAACCTGGTTATCCAGAATTCCAGGCTCGACCCGATCGCCATGTCCCTGCTTTCAAACCCCACCCTGACAAACATCACTTTTTCGGCCAACGGAAGCAAAGCAATCAAGATTATCGAAGGAACACTTTCATCCGATGCCACACTTGCCACCCGTAATGTTGCCGGGATTACCAACATTGCCTATATCATTACGAACCTGACCATTTCGACCAATGCCAAACTGACGATTCAGCCTGGTGTTGTTATAAAATTCAATGTATGGTATGCAAACATCAGTGTGCTTGGGCACCTTATAGCCAAAGGACTTCCGGGGAACAAAATCTATTTCACCTCCTATGCCGACGATTCAAAGGGCGGCGATTCTAACAATGACGGGAATGCCTCCGTGCCAAGCCGCGGCGACTGGGGTTATTCCACAGGCGGGATCAATTATTCCAATCATGCCAATGACAGCCTTGTCAATTGTGAAATATCGTATCCCTATATGGGCGTCTTTTTCAGCAATGCACACGCCATTGTAGACAACTGCGTTATTCAGCAGGTGTCGGACTGCGGCATCGATGTCTTTGGCTCGTCAAATCCAGATATCAGGAACTGCCAGTTTAACAACATTCAGAACTCTCCGATAAGGTTAAGCATGTTCTCGAACCCGACCTTTACGAACTGTACTTCCCTCAATGTGGGCAGGATGGCTTTGACTGTTCGTCCTGAAACATATTCACAAAGTGCGGTTGTCCCGATGAGGGATTTTGGCGGCTATACCAACATCACCTACTACATGGAAGGAACCTGTGTTATTAATTCCGGAACCACGATCACAATACCTGCAGGAATTGCTTTTAAATCTAACGGGGCAAACGGGTTTACTGTAAACGGAAGGTTAAATGTAATGGGAATCTCTTCAAACAGGGTCAGGTTTACCGATTACCGTGATGACCTTGTCGGAAATCCTCCCGACATGAACCAGGATGGATCGGCCACGGCGCCTCCAACCGGCGGCTGGGGCGGAACCTGGATTACCTTCAATGATGTTTCCAATGATTCAAGCATCATCCAGTACACGAACCTGAAATATGGGAACGCGGGAATTGCCATGACAAGCGCTTCGCCTACCATCGACCGTGTTATCTTCCGGTCCCTGAATTACGGTGTTGACCTGAATGGCGTATCACAGCCTAAACTTGACAACAGCCAGTTCCAGGACCTCCAGTATTACCCGATACAATTATCACTTGTTTCCTTCCCCGCTTCAATTTTGAACAATACCATTACCGGCTCAACATACAAAGTCATCAAAGTGAGGGATGAAACGCTCACGCAGGACGTAAGCCTCGCAAAACAATCGTTTGGCGGTGTTCCCAACATTTCATACCTTTTCGGATCATATGTTGTAGGCACCGGGGCCACTTTGACGATCAACCCGGGTGTTGTTTGCAAATTCAACGGCGGAGGCAGCCTCACGGTCAATAAAGGGTTGATTGCGGAAGGTGGATTCCGTGCCGACAGCAATATTGTATTCACCAGCATCAAGGATGATTTTTATGGAGGTGATTCCAATTCCGACTCTACCCTGACAACCCCTGCCCTGGCTAACTGGAACTACATCGGGTTCAACGACCAGGCCCTTGATCCGCTCTGCCGTTTAAGACACTGCATTCTCAAATACAGCAACTCCGGGTTGAATATTACCAGTGCTAGTCCGCTGGTTACATACAGCACCATTGCAAATAATTATTATGGTGTTTACGCTGCTGCCGCTTCAAACCCGGTGTTTCACAACTGCGATTTCGACAACAATTATTACTGGTCAATCAACAATGTGAACAAATCCTTTGTCATCGATGCAACGAACTGCTGGTGGGGGAGCAACCTTGGACCAATCCAAACGAACACCCAGGGGAATGGAACCAGCATCCAGGAACTGGTCACAACGGCGGTAAATTATACGCCATACCTGTTAACCGGCGCCTCGAACCCAATGATGGGCGATGTGAGTCTAAACGGAGTTGTTCAGGCGTTCGATGCCTCACTGGTCTTGCAGCATGTGGTTGGGAGCATCACCCTGAACGCCACCCAGCAACAGGTTGCAGATGTCAGTTTTGCAGCAGGCATAACCGCCTACGATGCCTCACTGATCCTGCAATATGTGGTCGGGCTGATCAAATATTTCCCGGCAGAACTTGCAAAACCTGTTTTCTCTTCCCTTACCGGCCAGCAACTGGTCATTGGCAGCGCCAATGTAGTGAACGGTGCGGATTTCAATATTCCCCTGCAGGTAATCAATGATTCGGGAATGGTTTCTGCCGACATAAAACTTCATTATGACCCGGCATACCTGCAGCTAAGGCAGGTCACATCGACGCTCACCGATATGAACCTGGTCTTTCACAACGACAGTGTGAACGGTATCCTGTCGATTGCTCTTGCAGGGACTAATGCGTTGACCACCGATACCACGCTGGCAGATGTCTCTTTCCATGCAATGGTCCCCGGCGGAAACCAGGTCACAACGATGCTGACTGCCGACAGCTTCCTTGCCAATGAAATGGATCAGACAGCGGGTGTTATTCCCGGAAGTGTGACCATTACCGACAACACCACCGGAATTGCAGCAAACTCAGGCATGATGCAGGGTAAACTTTTGCCAGTTTATCCGAACCCGTCATCAGGCAATGCAACGCTGAACTACCAGCTGAGTGGAGACAACCTCCCTGTAACCATAGAAGTATTCAACATGTTGGGACAAAAGGTTTTAACACTGGTGAATGCAACCATGGGCACAGGAAAATATACTGTATCTATTTCAGATCATGGCACTATTCTTGATGCCGGCTCTTATTTCATCAGGATGACGGTGAATGGCTATTCACAGACACAGACACTTCAGATAATACGATGATTTTTCTCGCGGATATTTCCCGCAGGTTTTCGCAGATTAAAAGATAATACATCATTGAATCTGTTAAAATCTGCGGGGAAAATCTACCTGATTTAACCCGAACCAAATCAAAGTGAGTATTATTCATTTTTACAGAAAAAACAATGAAAAGATTTACAACCATTGCCCTTCTTTTGCTGATTATGCTGGCTTGTCCTGTTTTGCAGGCACAGGTCATCGGCATGAGGGTTCCGGATAGTACCGTGGTGGCAGGGAATAACATCGATATACCCATATATGCCGACAACACCCTGACAGGCAAGAATGTACTCTCATATGTATTGCAATTATCCTTCAGCCAGACTTATTTCCAGGTCGTGTCGGTGATTACGGCCGGGACGATCAGTGCACCTTACGGCAGTCCGGCAGTGAACACATCCGTGCCAGGGCAGATCACCATTGCAGGCGCAGGTACCAATCCGCTTTCCGGTTCGGGGAAATTTATCTATATCCGTTTTAAAGCCCTCCAACCAGGAGGTCTCTATATAATTTTTACCGGAGCACAGAATAACTACTTCAATGAGGGGCTCCCTGCCATGAGTTTTCACAATGGGTACATGAATATCTCAGCACCTCCATCAATTTCCGTGTCACCGAATTCAGGGCTCATAACCAAAGGAGAAACACAGCAATTCAGTGTTTCGGGCGGGGCAGCGCCCTATCAATGGTTTGTGACAAATCCGTCGGTGGCCGCCATCAGTGCTTCAGGACTGCTTACCGGGACCCTGGCGGGTTTTACAAAAGTGGTTGCGGTGGACAATAACGGTTTGCGGGATACGACAAATGCCCAGGTTGAAGTGCGGGCCATGCGGCTTTCCATTTCAACCACGCTAAGCCAGTGGCAGGGACTGGATATTGATGTGCCGGTGAACACAACTGATCTCAGCGGTTTAAACATCTATTCGGGTAGTTTCAGTCTTGGTTTCAATCAAAACATCCTAACGCCTGTCGGGGTTATCCAGGCAGGAACCCTGCTGGCTTCTTACCCGGCACCGTTGGTTAACATAAATAACCCGGGAACTCTTGCACTCGACTTTGCCGGAGCGACACCGTTATCGGGAAGCGGGATCCTACTATATGTGAGATTTCACGTTTCTTCATTGAATACAGGTGCTTCATCCATCACATTCAGCAATGGACTATTCAACGAAAGCTTTATTCCGAATTATACAGACGGGTATTTTTCAACCATCAACCTGCCGGTTCTGTCGATAACACCCAACAGTGGAACGATGGTTGCGGGGCAGACCAAACAGTTCACCCTGAATGGTGGCGGCGCACCGCCAATTGTTTGGAGCACCAGCAACCCGCTGGTTGCCACCATCAGTCAAACCGGCCTGATGACAACTTTCAAAGGCGGAAATGTTACCGTTACTGCTACAGATGTTCACGGGGCTTCTGCGACTACCGCAAACTGGCTGGTTTACGATACCCAGGTGATCATGCCGGATACGAATACCTGTCCAGCAGCCGGTGAGTTTTATTATCCCATCTTTATAACTGCATTGCCGTCGGGGGAATCGGTAAGTTCAGTCCAGGCAACTGTTACCTACAATTCGGCCTATCTCGCCTTCCAGGCACTGGAGACAACAGGAACACAAACCCAGGGATGGACTTTTGTGACCAACCCGACCACCGGGCAGGTGATTTTTGCAGGTTCAGGGGCAACTGCCTTCAATACGGCCGGAATCATTATAAAGATGAGATTCCTGCTCAAGCCGGCTTTCATCCTTGGATCGCAGCCATTTCTGCAATTGAACGCGGTAACCCTGAATGAAGGGATTCCTAATCCATTGGTCGACCTCAGCGGTTACATTTCGGGGGTTAATCCGAATCTCCCTGTGGGTGTTACTGTTGCTGCATCTGTCAACCCTGTTTATTCAGGAAACCCTGTCACATTTACTGCAACACCAAAAAATGGCGGGCCTGGACCACTTTTCCAGTGGAAAGTGAATGGAATAGCCATCACAGGAGCAACCAATCAGACCTATTCATATGTACCGTTAAACAATGATGCCGTTACATGTGTACTGACTTCAAACGCAGCGTGTATAACCACCAACCCGGTCACTTCCGGCCCGCTGGTCATGACGGTGAGCACTGTTCCTGTCAACCTCGCCGTTGTGGCGGACATCCCGGGCGGACAAACAAAGTGTTACAGTGCCACCAGTACCATCACCATAGCCGGGGCGGGCAACACTTTTACGGTTCAGAACGGGGGGTACGCAACCATGATCGCCGGGCAGAATATTCTTTACCTGCCGGGCACGAAAGTTTACGCCGGAGGTTATATGCATGGTTACATTGCACCGGGCGGCCCCTATTGCGTTTTTCCTCCTTTTGCCCCGGTGGCAGCAGGAACGGAAGAGACCTTCAAGGAAGTGGCGCAGCCCCTGTTCAAGGTTTACCCAAACCCCACTTCCGGAGATTTTACCCTGGTATTGGGCCAGGCAGGTACTTCCGGGCAGTCGAATATTGAAATTTTCGGAATGCAGGGTGAAAAGATCATTTCAGCAACACTGAAAGACGAAATGAAGCATGTGTTTTCTTTGTCAGCAAAGCCGGCAGGAATCTATTTTATCCGGGTGATCTCGGGAAACATGGCCGAAACCCGTAAAATCATCAGACAGTAAACAATTATCAACCACATTCAGACAAACATGAAAATCAATATACTACTTGCAAGCTCGTTGTTGCTTTGCAGCCTCTTTACCAGTGCCCAGGTAGCCATCAATACCGATGGCAGCGCACCGAATTCTTCGGCCATGCTCGACGTAAAGTCAAGTTCAAAGGGAATTCTTATTCCACGGATGACCTCCGCCGAGCGGGGCCTGATTTCCGGCCCTGTTGCAGGGTTAATGGTTTATCAGACCAACGCTCCTGCGGGATATTATTATTACACCGGCACCAGCTGGAAGCAGATGATTGATGCGCTGGCAACTGCGGCCAATCCACCAGCAAACAATCTCCTGACGTTTGACGGGACAAACTGGGTTGCGAAGAATATCGTTGTAGGATTAACCGGAGGGAGCCAGCCGGTAACCCATCTGCAACCCTATCTCTGCATGAATTACTGCATTGCACTTTATGGTATCTGGCCTGCCCAGAGCGGAACTGATGCATTTACAGGTGAGATTGAACTTTTTGGTTTTGGCTATACGCCAAACGGCTGGGCGGCATGCAATGGCCAACTGATGTCCATCAGTGAAAACACGGCATTGTTTGCCTTGCTTGGAACTACGTATGGCGGTGATGGTGTTAACACATTCGGGTTACCTGATTTAAGGGGCCGGGTTCCTATCAACCAGGGTACAGGTCCCGGATTGACCAACAGGGTCATGGGACAAACCGGCGGAAGTGATTACTTCTACTTATCTGTACCTCAAATTCCTGCGCATGCCCACACCGTGACATTCCAGTAATTGCACATCGGCCAATTGAGGACAACCCGGATAAATGAAGTACTTCTGCCTGTTCGCACTGATCTTTTTTGCATTTCTGCCCAGAGGTCACGCAGGACTTGTTTCTCAATTACAGGATGATACTGTAAAAAAGGGGATTCCCGATACCCGGGTTTACGCTATACTGAACATGGTCCGGCAAAAGGCCGCAGCCGGTGCTGTGGTAAAGGTTGCGGTGATTGACGACGGATTCAGGCTTTCGCACCTGTCGCTGAAGGATTTTATCTATACAAACAGGCTGGAATCTCCCGGAAATTTCCAGGATGATGACAACAACGGCTACCAGGATGACTTACATGGATGGGATATTTCGGACAATGATCCCGACGTCTCTGTTCCGAAAGGGAGGGAGAACATGTTTTACCATGGCACCTATGTGGCAGGGATCATAGCAAACTTATTTCAGTCGTGTTTTGGCGGGGATGCAGGCAAGGTTTTGCAGATCATCCCGGTAAAAGTGCTATCCGACCATGCGAACAACCTCTATCTCCAGGATGGATACAAAGGGATCAAATATGCCAGTGACCTCGGGGCCGACATCATCTGCTGCGCGTGGAGCGGAGGCAAAATTTCGGAGGAGGAAAAATCCATCCTGGATGGTGCCATCCGCAAAGGAATCATGATCATCGGTTCGGCAGGGAATTTATATGCGGAAAAGGTTGATCCTCCTGCCTCTTACGCCGGTGTGTTCTGTGTGGCGGCACTTGACAGTACCCTGAAAAAAAGCAGGTACTCAAACTATGGCATGAGGATCGACATTGCAGCACCGGGCGATTCGGTGTACGGTCCGCATCCGCTGGCAGACAATGCATTCATTCATGAAAATGGAACCTCGCCCGCCACTGCAATTATAACAGGATGTGCCGCAATGTTAAAAGCCATCAACCCGAAAGCTTCCGCGTCGGACATTTTTGACGCCCTCACAAACACCGCCACACCGGTTGACAGCCTGAACCTGAGCTGGTGCGGGAAACTTGGTGCAGGGTTGCCCGACATGTCAAAGGCAATCGCGTATATCTCAGATCCGGATTACAAATTTTCGGGCTTTGCGTCATCACGCTCCAAAGGGAAAATATTTTTCAGAAAAAAGGAGCGCCTTCAAACATGGAACATCCGGCCGTATGGGGCCTACAAGGGGGTCCATATATCCTCGGTTTGCCCCGACAACAGGAAAATTGTCAAAATTTACACCGGTGATTCACTCTGGTACAACGGGACGCTGGGTGGCCTCTCAAAATGGATGTTCATCCCGGGAAGCAGGTTCAAGGTTGAACTGCAACCCAAAACCGGCCTTCCGAAGGACCTGGGATTGAGCTATTATATGGAAACCATTGACTCCACATCACTTTATTGTCATGATATCCAATATGTTTCCGCGGATAATGGATCCATTGAGGACGGAAGTGGCGACGGGAACTATGCAAACAACAGTTCCTGCAAGTGGCAGATATCCGTTCCTGCGGATAAGCGCATCAGGCTGGAATTTTCCGACATTGATACCCAGCCCAACGTGGATTTTGTGTGGATTTTTGACGGGACCTCCACGCTGCCTGAAAATCTCCTGGCAAAATTTTCGGGCATCACCCAGCCTCCCGTGATAACCTCACTCTCCAATAAAATCCTGGTCTGGTTTTTAACAGATGGTCATTCAGTGGGCAAAGGATGGAAACTCAGCTATACCTGTGAGCCGGCTCAATAACTTTCACCCGAATGACCTTCAGGGCAGTTTTTTTCATAACTTTGACTGCTCATGGGAAAACTCTACGACAAACTCGCCGAAGATGTCCGCTTCACTGAAGGATTGAAAGCCTGCCTGAATTGCGGCACATGCACTGCCATATGCCCTGCTGCTGAATTTTACAATTACCAGCCGCGCCAGATTGTCGACCTCCTCCAATCGCGCGACGATGCAGAGATCGAATCCCTTCTGAAAAGCGAAACCATCTGGTATTGCGGCGAATGCATGTCATGCGTTACACGCTGCCCCCGTGGCAATGCGCCGGGACTGCTGATCACAGTGCTTCGCGCGGTATCCCAGGAGCTGGGATATTTTGTCGAGTCGGAAAAAGGCCGGCAGCAGCTTGCCATCAAACGCACGGTGGGTGAATGGATCCTCAAATACGGGTATTGTCTCTATCCTTCCGAAATCTTACCTGCCATGCACCCCGAACAGGGTCCGATCTGGGAATGGGAGCATGAAAACATCGATGCCGTGATGCACCGGCTTGGCGCAAACTACCGTAAAACCGGTCCCGGCATCCTGCGGAAGATCCCACAGGAGGACCTGGATGAAGTGCAGCGGATTTTTGATGAAACCGGGGCCACAGAGCGCTACCGGCAGATCGAAGAGTTCTCCCGCATCAAAGCCGAAGAGATGGGGATCAGCCTTGGAGAGGGCCTTGACAACGATTACATCCGCCATATCTATACCACCAACGATATCGATCATACAAAGGACGCATGAAAATCGAAGGAAAAAGAAGTATCTGGAAAGATTACCAGAAAGAGATCGCCACCGACCGGTTTTTCTATGTAAGGAGTTGCGTGCGCCAGAATTTTTTCCCTGGTTCCGAAAAGACTTTTCTGCGGATCATGAAAGATGTGCTGCACAAAGATGTATTTGAAAATGCAGCCCATACCACCTGCTCCGGCATCGGTTATCACAGCGATGTGGTTCCCTTCGAAACCGCCATGACCATGGTGGCACGCCAGTTTTCAATCATGACGGAATCGGGTTATGAAAATTTTACGACCTCCTGCATCACCTCGTTCGGGCTCTATTCCGAGATCCTTGAAACCTGGCACCATTTCCCCGAAGTTGAAGAGCGGGTAAGGCAACATTTGCTCAATGCGACGGGGAGAACCTTCTTAAAACCTGCCAATCTTTCACATGCCAGTGATGTATTTTTTAAATTCAGGCGTGAGATCGCTGAAAACAGCACCTACAGGCTGGTAAACAGGCATACCGGGCAACCGCTGCAGGTGGTTGAGCACATCGGCTGTCATTATTCGAAGATGTTTCCTTCCAAAGGTGTGGGGGGCGCTGAATACCCTTACGTGCTGGCAGGAATGATCGAAGACTGGGGCGGCGAAGTGATCGACTACCCTGAACGCAGGCATTGCTGCGGATTCGGATTCAGGCAGTACCTGGTCCAGGCAAACCGCGGGTACTCGCTGGCGTGTTCGAAAAAGAAATTTGATTCCATGGCTCCCTACAAGCCTGATTTTATCCTCACCAACTGCCCCGGTTGTCCGATGTTCCTTGACCGGTGGCAATATGCCCTCAGCGAGATGGAAGGCATTACCTATGGTGCCAACGGCCTGGGTATTCCGGTTTTAACCTATGAAGAACTGGCAGGAATGCTCCTAGGGTATGATCCCTGGGATATCGGTTTGCAGGTTCACCAGGTCCCGGTTGAGCCTTTGCTTGACAAAATCGGTATCCCATATGATTCGCGGCGGAAATTCCTTACCATGGACGGCCAGTTGATGGGGCAGCCCGAGCCGCCTTCGCACCTGAAATTCTACCAGCATGAATAGGCAGGTAGCCGTAATCGGTGCGGGCATTACCGGCATGACAGCCGCAGGCGCACTCTCGGAACTGGGAATCGATGTGATTTTACTCGAAAAAGAGGAGCATACGGGCGGACATGTTAAAAACTGGGACCGCCTGTTTCCCAGCCGCCGGCCCGCGAAAGAGGTGCTTGACTTCACCGGAAAAAGTATGGCCACGGGTGTTGACATCCGGTGCGGGAGCGCTGTAGAATCAATCGGACACAACAAGGGGATTTTCACGATCCGCCCGGTGAAAGGCGAGCCTGTTAACGCCATGAGCGTGGTACTTGCCACGGGATATGATCTTTTCGATGCCCGGAAAAAGGAGGAATACGGATACGGCATTTACGACAATGTGATCACGTCTGCCGAGCTGGAAACCATCTTCAGCGAGGGGAAAAAACTTACCACCCACCAGGGCACAACACCGCAGAGGATCGGGATCATTCACTGTGTCGGTTCACGCGATGAGAAAGTGGGAAATCTCTACTGTTCCAAAGTGTGCTGCGTAACCGGGGTGAAACAGGCCATTGAGATCAGGGAGATGCTGCCAGGCTGCGAAGTGTTTTCCTTTTACATGGACCTGCGGATGTACGACAGGAACTTCGAGGAGCTCTACTTTGAAGCCCAGCAGAAATGGGGAGTCAGCTTTATCCGGGGGCGCCTGTCGGAATGTGCCGAAAATCCTGATCACTCACTGGTGCTGAAAACCGAAGACACGCTTACCGGGCGGCCCCTCAAGATGACTGTTGATATGATGATCCTGCTTGTCGGATTTGTCCCCTCCCCTGAAACAGTGAGAATTGCCCGAATGTTAGGACTGTCATCCGGTCCGGATGGATTTTTACTGCCCGCCGATGAACATTTTCACGACAACACCACCACCATCCCCGGGCTGTTTCTTGCCGGTGCAGTCAAAGGGCCGGCGTGCATTGTAAATTCAATGGCTGATGCAAGGGCGACGGCAATGCAGGTAAAGAGCTATTTAAATGGCGAAATGTTGAAGTAACGAAATGGCCAAAAACTTCGGATACAAGATTCTTCCAGGTGAGTCTATCGATTTTGATCGTAACGACAAGCTTATCGCCAGGTACCTGGTTGAACATGAACCTTCCATAAACCTGTGCATCGGTTGCGGAAGTTGTACGGCAACCTGTTCAACAGGCCACTTTACCGATTTCAACATCCGCCGGATGCATACATTTATCCTGCGTGGCGAAACAAAACACATCAAGAAAGAGATCCAGAAGTGTATGTTTTGCGGAAAATGCCAGCTGGTTTGCCCGAGAGGTGTGAATCTGAGGAATGTTATATTAACCATTAACCGTGCCATTGAGCATCTCGGATGATTAATTTCAACCTGTTTGTACTTCCGTTTTTCCTGGGGCTCATCTATGTGGTGATTGCCATAGGAAAAAGCTGGTACAGGTGGGTCCGGAAACTGCCGGCCATAGACAAAGTGAGGTTTATTTCAGGGATCCGGAGCCCCGGACAGATTTTTGGCGCACTCAAAGAGGTCTTTCTTGAAGGGCTTATCCACCGCCGCATGTGGAAACAGAACCCGCTGCTCGGTTACATGCACATGAGTTTCGCGCTGGGCTGGTTCCTGCTGATCGTATTTGGCAACATCGAAAGCCGTTTTTACAGCGGCACCCACCTCAATGCCCCCTACTACCCGATTTTTCTCAAGTTTTTTATCCATGACAGGCTGGTCATATTTTTCGAAGTATTCTCCGTGCCGGGGATCTTCAGGTTCCTGATGGACTTTCTGCTTTTATTCGTGTTAAGCGGGCTGGTGCTTGCCCTGATCAAAAGGCAGAAGTCAAACTGGTTCGGCATGAAACGGACCACGGCATTCCAGCTGACGGATATTGTTTCCCTTGGCTCACTGTGGCTTATATTCCCGATGCGGCTGCTTGCCGAAAGTTATACGGCAGGGTATTATGGCAGCGGGGGAGGCTTTTTGACGCAGCCCCTTGGAAACTTATTAGTGTGGATCGTCCCTTTTCGCGATGATTTTGTGGCTTATGGATTATGGTGGGGCTATTCACTTGTACTGGGAATTTTCTTTATCACGCTCCCCTACTCACGTTACATGCATATCCCGACCGAAATTTTACTGATATTTTTTCGCCATTTCGGAATCCAGCCCGGGAAATGGTATTCAAGTTTTTCGGATGTTGAAGTGCAGGCCTGTTCCCGTTGCGGCGTGTGTATCGATGTTTGCCAGCTGAACGAGGCCGGCATCCATGATTCCCAGGCGGTCTATTTTATCCGTGGCGTGCGGGACAAATATGTTCCCGAAGAAATTTCGCGAAAGTGCCTGGTGTGCGGCCGCTGCCAGGAGGCGTGCCCGGTTGGCATCAGCACGGATTCACTGAGGCTGATCAAGCGGAGAGAGCTGGTTTCGGGGCAGGCATCCGATTTCAGTTACCTCGCACCCCGGCCAGGTGCCGCGTCCCGGTTTGATGAGCCCCCCCGGCAGGGTGAAGTGGCCTATTTTGCCGGATGTATGTCTCACCTTACACCTTCCATCATCCGGGCGATGAAAGGTATCATGGAACATGCAGGGGTTTCATTCACCCACCTGGATGCCGACAAAAGCATTTGCTGCGGCCGCCCGCTGAAACTCGCCGGAAAAGACCGCCAGGCAAATGAACTGATTGAATTTAACAAAAAGCTTATCCGGCTTACCGGGGCGAAAACACTGGTTACCTCCTGCCCGATCTGCTACCGTGTTTTCAGGGAAGAGTATAACATTCCCATCCGGATCCAGCACCATACGCAGTTCATCCTTGACCTGGTGAAGACGGGAAAAATTTCATTTGAGGGCGACTATAAAAAAGTTGCCTATCACGATCCCTGCGACCTTGGACGAGGCTCAGGTGTGTATGAGGCGCCCCGTGACCTGATTGGTCATTTTGCGATTTCCGTTCCTGTGTCACAGGAGGCAAACAAGGCGCTGTGCTGCGGCGGAAGCCTCGGCATGTTTGAAGCATCCCAGGGACAACGCAATACGATGACGGCCGGAGTATTGAACATCCTGCTGCAAGCGCAGCCTGATGTTCTGGCCACGGCTTGCCCGTTGTGTAAGAAAACATTGGAAAAACAATCCCCGGTTGCTGTAAAGGATATTGCTGAACTGGTTTATGAGTCCCTGCCTAAGACTGTTTGCTGCTCCGTTTCCGGTCAATCTCATCCAGCAAAATCTTACGAAGACGAATTGATTTCGGTGTAACCTCCACGTATTCATCCCCTTTGATATATTCCATGGCCTCCTCGAGCGAAAACTTGGTAGCCGGGTAGATCACAGCCTTGTCATCGGAACCCGATGCACGGACGTTGGAGAGCTTTTTGGTCTTGTTCACATTGATCACGATATCGTCGCTGCGGGTGCTTTCGCCGATCACCTGCCCGTTGTAGACATCTTCGAAGGGTTCGATGAAAAACTTGCCGCGGTCCTGCAGTTTGTCAATGGCGTAGGTAATGGCAAGCCCGGTATACATCGATATGAGCGAACCATTGTTGCGGCCGGGCAGGTCGCCTTTCCACGGCTGGTATGCTTTGAAGCGGTGCGCCATCACGGCTTCACCTTCGGTAGCTGTAAGAACGGGGTTCCGTAGACCGATCAACCCGCGGGCCGGGATATCAAACTCCAGGATGACGCGTTCACGTTTGTGCTCCATGTGGGTCATGTCGCCTTTCCTGCGGCTGACAAGTTCAATCACCTTGCCGGCAAATGCTTCGGGAACCTGTACTTTCAGCAATTCAACCGGTTCACACCGCTGGCCGTCAATTTCCTTTGTCAATATCTGCGGCTGCCCCAGCTGAAACTCATACCCTTCACGGCGCATGGTCTCCACAAGGATGGCCAGGTGAAGGATACCGCGGCCAAAAACCTGGAAACGGTCGGGAGAATCCATCTCCTCAACTTTCAGGGCAAGATTTTTTTCCGTCTCCTTGAAAAGCCGTTCACGGATATGACGGGAAGTGACGAATGTGCCTTCCTTTCCTGCGAACGGGGAGTTGTTGATGGTGAAAAGCATGCTCATGGTGGGTTCATCCACGCTGATGGGTGACATGCCTTCAGGGTTTTCAAAATCAGCAATGGTATCGCCAATGTCAAAATTTTCGGGACCGAGGATGGCGCAGATCTCGCCGGCACTCACTTCCACTTTAACCTTCTCCTTGCTGAGCCCTTCGAAGAGATACAACTCCTTTACAACCGATTTGACAACCGTCCGGTCGTTTTTAACAAGGCAGATGGGCATACCGGCTTTCACCGATCCGCGGGTTATCCTTCCTACGGCAATCCTGCCTACATACGAGGAATAATCGAGTGAACTGATCTGCATCTGCAGGGTACCCGGCAGTTGCAACGGGGCAGGGATATGTTCAATGATCTGGTCGAGGAGGTAACTGACATCGGTGGTCTCATTGCGCCAGTCGTCCGACATCCATCCGTTTTTCGAAGAACCGTACACAGTGGGGAAATTCAACTGGTCTTCACTGGCATCGAGGCTGAACATCAGGTCAAACATCGCCTCGTGCACCTCATCCGGGGAACAGTTTGGTTTATCTACCTTGTTGATCACAACAATGGGTTTCTTGCCGAGTTCGAGTGCCTTTTGCAATACAAAACGGGTTTGCGGCATGGGGCCTTCGAAAGCATCCACGAGGATCAGCACGCCGTCGGCCATGTTGAGCACGCGTTCAACTTCGCCTCCGAAATCGCTATGGCCGGGTGTGTCGATGATGTTAATTTTAACTCCCTTGTACCTGACGGAGACATTTTTTGACAATATGGTGATTCCGCGCTCACGCTCCAGGTCGTTTGAATCAAGGATGAGATCCCCCATCTCCTGGTTGTCACGGAACATATGTACCTGGTGTAAGATGCGGTCAACCAAGGTTGTTTTACCGTGGTCGACGTGGGCAATAATGGCGATATTTCTGATATCCTGCATGTTAAAATCTTAAAATGGCTATTTGAAATGGTCTGCAAAGGTACGCTAAATATCGACGCAACAAACATTTACGATTGACGATTTAGGATTTACGATTTGGGGGAGGATTAAGTCCTCACCTTTAGCCTGGTGAGTGTCAGGATTTGGCCTATCTTTACCTCATGAAAATTAACATCATCGGTGCCGGTGTCGCAGGGTTGTCGGCCGGGTGCTACCTGCAGATGAACGGGTTCGATACCGAAATTTTCGAACGCCATTCCACCTTCGGCGGCCTTTGCACGGGCTGGCAGCGAAAGGGGTTCACTTTCGACAGCGGGCTGCAGTGGCTGCTTGGATCAGGTGACAGCAATCCCTTTTACCTCCTATGGTCGGAACTGGCCGATATGGGTTCAATCAGGTTCATCCATCATGACGTGAGGCTGGAAATAGAATTAAGAGACAACACCGACATCTTTGGCGATAAGGTCTTTCACATCTATTCAAACCTGGACCGGCTTGAGCAATACATGCTCTCCATAGCGCCCATGGACACTGCCGTGATCAGGAAACTGATCCGGACCATGCGCAGGATACAGTCATTTGAAATACCCCCCATGATCAGGGAGGTTCCCCAGCTAATGCCCTGGTATAAGAAAATCAGGTATGCCAAATACCTTCCATTGCTGCTCTTCCTCAACCGGGTAAAACGGGAAACCAATTTCACCCTGGCTGAAAAATTTAAGAGTCCATTTTTGAAGGAGGCTTTCAGGATGCTCTTTGACGGCGATGAACTATCCATGCTGATCGTTACGCTGCCGCTAGCCTTCAACGACCTGAAAGGAACCGGGTACCCCATTGGCGGATCGGTTGGCTTCGTTTCGAAAATTGAGCAGAGGTACCTTGAACTGGGCGGAAAAATAAGGTATTCAACCGAAGTCGAAAAAATCCTGACAGAAAACAACCACGCAAAGGGAGTCCTTTTAAAAACCGGGGAAACTTCATTATCTGATATCACCATCTCGGCAGCCGACTGGAATTTCACCCTATTCACGGCACTGGAAGGGAAATATGTGAATCCGGTCATTCTGAGCCTTAAAAGCCAGGAAAAAATGAAGGTTTACTATTCCGTGTTCGTGGTATCGCTGGGGGTGAACAGCACCTTCGACGGTCAATCCTATATTCACCGGTACCCGCTTGCCCAACCCCTGGTATCCCCTGACGGCACGCAATACGAGTTTATCGAGGTACACTTCAACAATTACGATCCGACGCTTGCCCCCGAGGGAAAATCGGTGATCTACATCAGTTTTTACACCCTCCGGGCCGACTATTGGATTGAGGCACGGAAGGCGAACCCGGAAGACTACAGGCTCACCAAGCAGAAATTCGCTGAAAAAATCATCGACCTGGCAGATGAAAAGGTTCCCGGGTTGAAAGAGAACATCGAGGTGGTCGACATTGCAACCCCTGCTACATTCGAGCGATACACCAACAACTGGAAAGGCAGCGTGCAGGGCTGGCTCCCGGGGAAAAACCTTGTTGCGCAGTCACCGGTAAAAAGTGAGCTGCCAGGGTTGAAGGACTTTTACTTTGTCGGCCACTGGTCAATTCCGGGGGGCGGTTTGCCTGTTGCGGTCAAATCGGCACGCGATGTTGCCAAAATTATCTGCCACCGCAACAAGGTCTCTTTTCAAATCAGGTCTGCCAGAAATTCTTAGGAATTTCGGGCAGCTAAAGTCCGGCGGTCTTATTTTTTTCCCTTCACGAATACCTTGTTGTCAATCATCTGCTGGAAGAAATCGATGATCGAACCTTCGACTGGCCGGTATTTCATGCCCAGTTCCCTGATGCTTTTTGCGTTGTCAACCCGCCAGGGATAGCCGACGTTCAGCCGGATCATTTTTCGTGTGAAACCTGCGGCCGGCGCCATGAGCCATATGAGAGACTTCGGCAATATCTTTTTCGGAAAGGGATAGGCATTGCCAAACTTCTTTTGCAGAAATGAGGACAATGTCATAAAATCAGTATTTTCGGCTGAAATGATATGCCTGCCACTGGCTTCCGGTGTAAACCCGGCCTTGAAATGTGCCTCTGCCAGGTCCCTGACATCAACAACCCCGATAAAAAACGCGGGAACCCCTGATTTCATGCTGCCATCGCCCAGCTGCCTGACGAGGCTGAAACTTTCGGAGGTGGCGTCGGGATTGATCCCCGGGCCGATGACGAACGATGGATTGATGACCACAAGATCCCAGCGGTTTTGC
Source organism: Bacteroidota bacterium (assembly GCA_026391835.1). Taxonomy (GTDB): domain Bacteria; phylum Bacteroidota; class Bacteroidia; order Bacteroidales; family FEN-979; genus CAIVAT01. Next base: position 37,580 of record JAPLDF010000046.1, on the reverse strand, counting down.
GCCTTGCTGATTTCCCACGCGGCTTGTTCTGCGACCGTTTTCGAGTATGAGTATGGCTGGTGATCAACTGTTGAGGTGAGGTTCCACTGTGCTTCGGTAGCGATCCCCCCGGGATAGCCCAGGCAATCTTTGGCATCGCCGATGATGGCAGCGCAACTGCTGGTCAGCACCACCCGTTTTACTGATTCAGTGCGATTAACAGATCCAAGGACATTCCTGGTCCCTTTGAGTGCCGGGTCCACGAGATCCCTCTGTGCATCTTTGATCTTGCTTGTAAAGGGTGATGCCGTGTGAAATACCAGTTCGCATCCTTTCATCGCCTCGTCGTAGGCACCTTCGGTAAGCAGGTCTGCCTTGAAATAGCTGATGCTTCCTTTTGTATTAGCGGCAATGGCATCAAGGTATTTCAGCGACTCCTTTTTTTCCGGGTTCCGAACAGTTGCATGAACCGTGATCCCTTCTTCCAGCAGTTTTTTGATCAGCCAGCCGGCTACGTAACCTGTGGCGCCGGTGACCATCACCGGTTTGCTTTTATCTATGTTTGTCATTTTTTTTTGTTTTGATTGTTTTTTTACCACGAAGGCACTAAGGACACTAAGAAACACTAAGATGCAGGTTTTTATGACAAAACAATCCATTGTCATAAAAACACATTCTTACTTAGTGCCACTAAGTGTTCTTAGTGCCTCAGTGGTTACTGTTGCTGTACTTTAAGGCCCCTGATCTGCTCTTCCAAAACCCGGATACGGGATGCCGCATCCTCCTGTTTTTTGCGCTCAACATCAACGACGGCAGCGGGCGCATGGTTTACAAAGCTTTCATTGCCAAGTTTTTGCATTACCTTCCCCAGGAAACCTGTGGTATAGGTCAGCTCCTCTTCAAGTTTCTTCAGCTCTTCAGCGATATCGATCGTTCCGGTTAACGGAATAAAAAATTCAGTGGAACCAACGATAAAAGAGACGCTCCCGTCAACCTTTTCAGCGACATATCCAAGTTCGGAGATGTTGCAGAGTTTTCCAACCAGGGTATCGAAGGTGGTATCCGGTTCTTCATTGTTGTTTTTCCGGATGAACAGCCGGATCGATTCCTTCTGGGGGATATTCTTTTCCTTCCTTACATTGCGGACGGCCATGATCACATCTTCGGCAAAGACAAACTTATCGATCAGCGACTGGTCATACCCGTCGGGGACAGGCTGCAGACTCAGCATGATCGATTCGGTGCTTCCCCGTTCAGCAAGGATATGCCAGATCTCTTCGGTGATAAAAGGCATGAACGGATGCAGCACCTTCAGCAGTTTTTCAAAGTACCCGGTCACCGCTTCAAAAGTAGGGCGGTCGATGGGTTGCTGGTACGCCGGCTTGATCATTTCTAAAAACCAGGAACAGAAGTCATCCCACACCAGTTTGTATGCGGCCATCAATGCCTCCGAAAGCCGGTAATCGTCATAAAGTGCGTTGATATTCAGCAACGAGGCGTTGAATGCCGAGTTAAACCAGTCAACCGACACCTTGTTCACCTCAGGTTGTGCAAGGGAATCATCCACCGGCCAGCCTTTAACAAGCCGCATGGCATTCCATAATTTGTTGCAGAAATTACGACCCTGCTCAATCAGGGCATCATCGTAAAGCAAATCGTTCCCTGCCGGGGAGCAGAGCAGCATTCCCACACGTACGGCGTCGGCGCCGTTCTGCCTGATGAGGTCGAGCGGCTCCGGCGAATTGCCTAGCGATTTTGACATTTTCCGGCCTTGCTTGTCGCGAACGATCCCGGTGAAGTAAACATTTTTGAACGGGATCGCCTTGCGGTATTCCCAGCCGGCCATGATCATCCTGGCCACCCAGAAAAAGATGATTTCAGGAGCGGTAATCAGGTCGTTGGTCGGGTAATAGTAGTTGATATCCGGGTTGCCGGGATTGCGGATGCCGTCGAAAACGGAGATTGGCCAGAGCCAGCTCGAAAACCAGGTATCGAGCACATCTTCATCCTGTTTGAGATCATCAAGGGTGATTTCAGCATCACGATATTCGGTTTTTGACCGGGCAATTGCCAGGGCTTCTTCCTTTGATTTTGCGACAATGAATTCGCCGTTTGGCAGGTAGAAGGCCGGGATACGCTGTCCCCACCACAACTGGCGGGAGATGCACCAGTCGGTCACATTGGCCATCCAGTGGCGGTACATGTTTTTATATTTGGCGGGATGAAACAGGATCGTATCATCTTCAACCATGTCGAGAGCAGGCTTTGAAAGTTCTTTCATTTTCATGAACCACTGTACCGAGATGCGCGGCTCGATCACCTCATCCGTGCGTTCAGAATATCCTACTTTATTGGTGTACTCTTCAATCTTAACTATGTGCCCATTGTTTTTAAGCTCTTCGGTGATTTTTCGCCGTACCACAAACCGGTCCTCCCCCACAAACAGCCGGGCGGCCTCGCTCATGGTGCCGTTCGGATTGAAGGTATCGATCACTTCGAGCTTATATTTGAGCCCGAGGTTGTAGTCGTTGATATCATGTGCCGGAGTCACCTTCAGGGCACCTGTTCCGAATTCCCGGTCGACATATTCGTCAAAAATCATCGGCACCGACCGGTTGAGCAGCGGAACAAGAATCCGTTTTCCCCGCAGGTGACTGTAACGCTCATCCTCAGGATGCACGCAGATGGCCGTATCCCCTAGAATCGTCTCGGGCCGGGTGGTTGCAATGGTAATCCACTCATCCTGTGTGCCTTCAACCTTATACCGCACATAATAGAGTTTTGAATTGACCTCCTTGTAGTTCACCTCCTCGTCAGAAACGGCGGTAAGCGCCTTCGGGTCCCAGTTCACCATCCTGATGCCACGGTATATCAGCCCCTTGTTGTAGAGGTCGATGAATACGTCGATGACTGAATCGTACAACCCGTCGTCCATGGTAAAACAGGTACGCTCCCAGTCGCAGGAAGCGCCAAGCTTTTTCAGCTGGTCGAGGATGATGCCTCCATGCTTGGTTTTCCATTCCCAGGCATGTTCGAGAAACTCGTCACGCGTAAGGCTGGCTTTGTCAATGCCCTGTTCCCTGAGTTTCGCAACCACCTTTGCCTCGGTCGCAATGGAGGCATGGTCGGTTCCCGGAACCCAGCAGGCATTTTTTCCAAGCATCCTTGCACGGCGGACGAGGATATCCTGGATGGTATTGTTGAGCATATGCCCCATGTGCAGGACACCTGTAACATTCGGCGGCGGGATCACAATGCAATATGGTTCACGTTCATCGGGAACGGAGTGGAAGAAACCCTGTTTCATCCAGTAATCATACCACTTGTCTTCAACCCCGTAAGAGTCGTATTTGGAAGCAATTTCCATAAATTTATGTGTTAAATAGCGAAATGGCAAAATCGCAACGTGGCGAAATGGCCAAACGGCAAAATTAGTAAAAATAAGGGAAGGTTAAAACAACTTGCTCCGCTTGACGAGGTAAGGAAGCAACACCTGTTCAAACCCCGCATTGATATCGGCTTCAAGCAGATCGATATGGTATTGCCCGCACCGGAGTTTGAGTTCGTTGCGAAACCTGGCAAGGGACTCCACGTATTTTTCCCTGAGTTTGGAGGGATGCACCCGGAGCTGTTCCCCGGTCTCAATATCAATGAATTTGTAGGGACGGTCTTCAAAGTCAAAGTCAAGTTCCTTGCTTTTATCAACCACGTGAAACAGGATCACCTCGTGCTTGTTGTGTTTCAGGTGCTGCAGCGCCGAAAACAACTCTTCAGGCTGCGCCGATTTATCAAACATGTCGCTGAAAATAATCACCAGCGAGCGTTTGTGTATCCTTTCGGCCAGTTCGTGGATGGTGCGGGCCACGTTGGTACCCCTCAACTGGTCAGGCGGCCGGGGAATTAAAAGCTTTTCAAGTTCAGCATAGAGGTACCTGTTGTGAACCGGGTTTGATTTTGTCTGCGTATGCAGCTCCACCTCATCCGAAAAAATGCTGAGCCCCGCGGCATCCCGTTGTTTCCTGAAAAGGTAGATGAGGGCTGCGGCGACATACACCGAAAAGGTGATTTTATTGGGATGGTCGATGTCGGGTTTGGCCAGCACGGGGTAGTACATCGATGATGAGTTATCGATAAACACCTGGCACCGCAGGTTGGTCTCCTCCTCGTACCGTTTCGTATACAATCGGTCGGTGCGTCCGAAAAGCTTCCAGTCGATCGAACGGATCGATTCGCCTGCATTGTATAACCGGTGTTCGGCAAACTCAACACTGAAGCCATGGAAAGGGCTTTTGTGCAAACCGGTTATAAACCCCTCCACCACCTGGCGGGCCAGGAATTCAAGTGAGGAGAACTGCTCCAGGCGACTTTGTTCAATGGTAGCGGACACGGAAAGGCTTTGCTGATAATTTATATATACTTTTCAATCAACGCTTTGTACGTTGCCTTTGGAACTGCTCCAACTTGTTTGTCAACAACCTGGCCGCCTTTGATAAAAAGGACGGTGGGAATATTCCTGACCTTATACAATGCAGTCACAGTGGGGTTATCATCTACGTTGAGCTCGCCGGCCACGATACGTCCTTCGTACTCCGTTGCAAGTTCATGGATGATGGGTGATACCATCCGGCAGGGGCCGCACCAGGCAGCCGACAGGTCAACAACCGCAAGCTTATCGCTCTTTACAACCTTCTCCTCAAAATTTGAATCAGTCAATGTTTCGAACATATGAATATACTTTTAACGTGTGAATAACTTCTGGTGCAAAATTACAAAAAACCTTTCAGATTAAACGGGTGAACAAGCGGACAGGCGGACTTGAATGCATCTCCTTTCGTAATTCGTAATTAATTATTTCACTGTGTTTCGCCAAATACCCGGACATGAATTTCAGGCAGGTCTTCGAGGGCATGGATCATCTCCTTGGGGTTTACCCTGTATTTTCTTGAAGGCAGGTCAATGGTGATGTTATCATCAGGGTCATGAACCCTGATGCGCATCCGGCACTTTCCCTTGTTCTTATTGGCAGCCTGGTGCAGCTTGTGGATCGTATCAACGGTGAGTTCATTGAGTATCAGGGTAAGCGACAGCACCTTTGAAAATTTCTCCATCACTTCCGAAAGCAGGATGACCTGGTTGATGCGGATCGTCATCTGGTCGGGGCTGTCGAACCTCGATTCGATGCGGGCTTTCAGAAATACATATTGCCCCTCCTCCAGCATGTGTTTCCATTTGAGGTACTCTTCGGAAAACATGGTGAGCGAGATAAAGTTGAAATAATCTTCAACCACGAATGAGCCGTAAGGTTTTCCGGTCTTACCGATTTTATGGTTGGCCTCGATCACAATCCCGGCAAAGGTGATCTCCTTGCCTTTTAAATGCTTCAGGTCCTGTTTAAGATCTTCGATGGTCTTGTTGCAGAACTGGTCCATCTCAAAATGGTAGTCATCGAGCGGATGACCGCTCATGTAAAAACCGGTGACATCCTTTTCAAATTTAAGTTGTTCCAGCTTTGACCATGGCCGGCAGTCGGGCAAGGTAATTTCTTTGAAATGAACCTCTTCCGCTTCCCCAAACAGCGACTGCTGGATGGAGTCCTTCCGGGCCTGGTAATCGGCGGCATGCCGCACGATCTTCTCCAGGAATATCATGTCATCACTGTTTTCCTGGAAAAAATATTGTGCACGGTGGGTATTCTCAAAACAATCAAATGCGCCGGCCTTGGCCAGTGACTCCATGCATCTTTTGTTGACCATGTGGGAGTTTATCCGGCGGGTCATGTCAAAGATGTTGAGATATGGACCATTTGCAATCCGCTCAGCAACAATGGCCTTGACAGCAGCCTCGCCGACATTTTTTATTCCTGCCATGCCAAACCTGATCTCGCCTTTCTTATTTGCCACAAAGCCTGTGGAACTTTCGTTCACGTCGGGTCCCAGCACAGGGATGTGCATGCGCTTGCATTCGTCGAGAAAAAGGGTGATTTCCTTCAGTTCGGTGATGTTGCGGCTAAGCACTGCTGCCATAAATTCGGCAGGATAGTGTGCCTTGAGATAGGCCATGCGGTAAGCAACATACGCGTAACATGCTGAGTGTGACTTGTTAAAAGCATAATTTGCAAATGCCTCCCAGTCCTTCCATATTTTTGTTACCACGGTCAGATCGTGCCCGTTGTTTTTGCAGCCGTCGAAAAATTTCGGCCTCAGGTCATTCATCATCGATTCGATCTTCTTGCCCATGGCTTTGCGCAACGAGTCAGCCTGTCCCTTGGTAAACCCGGCCAGCTCCTGCGACAGAAGCATCACCTGCTCCTGGTACACGGTAACGCCGTAGGTATCCTTGAGGTATTTATCCATCACCGGGATGTCGTAGGCGATTTTTTCCCTTCCGTGTTTCCGTGCAATGAAGCTTGGGATGTAGTCCATGGGGCCCGGCCTGTAGAGCGCGTTCATGGCGATCAGGTCCTCAATTTTATTGGGTTTCAGGTCCCTCAGGTATTTTTTCATTCCATCCGACTCGAACTGGAAAATCCCGGTTGTTTTACCAAGACTGAACAATTCGTAGGTAAGGGCATCATCGAAAGGCAGGTTTTCGGGATCCACCTCAACGCCGCGCGAATCGCGGATGTTTTGCACCGCATCTTTGATAATGGCAAGCGTTTTTAATCCCAGGAAATCCATCTTGAGCATGCCCACCTTTTCGATATATTCACCATCAAACTGGGTAACAAGCAATTCCGACTCCTTAGATGTGGTAACCGGGATGTATTCCATCAGGTTATCGCGGCTGATGATGATCCCGCAGGCATGGATGCCCGTCTGGCGAACCGATCCCTCGAGACTTTCAGCAAACCGGAGGGTTTCGGCAATTGCCTTGTTTGAAGAAGTGCGTGCGGCCTTCAGCTCGGGCACCTCCTCGTAGGCGGTCTTGAGGGTTATACCCGGCCGGGTAGGGATCAACTTTGTAAGCCTGCTCACCTCGTCCAGCGGCAGCCGCTGCACCCTTCCCACATCGCGGATGGCGCCCTTGGCAGCCATTGTTCCAAAGGTGATCACCTGGGCAACCTTATCTTTGCCATATTTGTTAACAACCCATTTCAGAACGCGGTCGCGGCCATCTTCATCGAAATCGATATCGATATCGGGCATGGACACACGGTCGGGGTTCAGGAACCGCTCGAACAGCAAATCGAACCTCAGGGGTTCCACATCGGTGATGCGGATGCAGTAAGCAACCACTGATCCTGCCGCGGAACCACGGCCCGGTCCCACGGAGACCCCCATGTCACGGGCTGCATTTAAAAAATCCTGGACAATCAGGAAGTAGCCGGGAAATCCCATCTTCTTGATGGTGGCAAGTTCAAAATCAATCCGGTCAACGATTTCAGGCGTGAGTTCCGGGTATCGTTTCCGCGCTCCTTCGTAGGCGATATGCCTCAGGTATTCATCGGGGTCGGTAAATTCGTCAGGAAGCGGGAAATCGGGCATGATGGGATCGCGCCGCAGGCTGTAGGCTTCAACCTTGTTGAGCACCTCAATCGTATTCTCCAGTGCCTCAGGGATATCGGCAAAGAGCTTGTTCATCTCCTCCTTCGACTTGAACCACTCCTGCCCGGTGTAACGCATCCGGTCGATATCATCCATGAACTTGCCGGTGTTCACACAGAGCAGCCGGTCATGCGCTTCCGCATCAATCTCATTTAAAAAATGGACATCGTTGGTTGCCAGTAATTTCACCTGGTGCTTGTGGGCCAGCTTGATAAGCTCATCACCGACAACCATCTGCCGTTTATACACATCGCCGTCGCGGGTTGGGTCCGTGGCCGGATGGCGCATCAGTTCAAGGTAGAAATCCTCGCCAAACAACTCCTTGTATTCAAGGATAACCTGCTCGGCTCTCTCCAGGTTTCCGGCGTGGATGGCGCGTGGTATCTCACCTGCAAGGCATGCCGAAGAGGCAATCAGCCCCTCGTGGTATTGTTTCAGGAGTTCTTTGTCGATCCGGGGTTTGTAATAATGCCCCTGGGTCCATGAAAACGAGATGAGTTTGAGCAGGTTCTTGTAACCGGTGGCATTTTTTGCCAGCAAAATGAGGTGGTCCCCCTTGCGGTCAATGATTTCGGTTTTTTCAAACCGGCTCCGCCTTGCAACATAGGTTTCGCATCCGAAAATCGGCTTGAAACCATCCTTTTTTGCGGCGGCTTCCGAAAACTCCATCATGCCGAATAAATTGCCATGATCCGTCACGGCAACGCCTTTCATGCCCAGAGCTACCGCTTTGCCAACCATTTCCTTTATCCGGCATGCGCCGTCGAGTATTGAATATTGGGTGTGTAAATGTAAGTGTATAAAATCGACCATGGATAAGGGAAAATAAATCGTGTGGAACGGGTTTGTAAAATTATTTTAAAATCGCCATCGAAATGCCGTTGTTGATAAATTACTTTTGGCGTATATTTGTTAAAAAATAGACAGTCATGCTTGCTTCAACTCATTTTCACCCGATGCTGGTCCATTTCCCGATCGCCATCATCACCGTTGGTTTTCTTTTCGACCTGGTTTCGCTCATTGCAAAGAAGGACCCTTGTTTGTCCAGGACCGGCTACTGGCTTGAAATCATCGGGATGGCAGGAGCCATCTTCGCCTTTGGTTCAGGTTACTTTTTCACCAGCCCGATGGATGGCGAAGCAGGCATCATGCGCGAAAAACATGAGTTGTATGCAACCTTCACCCTTATTTCCATCATTGCCGCCACATTGTTCAGGATCGTGATAACATACCTTCACAAAGAAAACACCAGCATGAAATACCTCTCGCTCTGCCTGTTCTTCCTCGCATTCGTATTTGTATCTGTAACCGGGTACCTTGGCGGATCGCTGGTGATCGATTACATGATAGGGTTGTAACACAAGGCCAACATGCCAATATGCCACCAGGGCACCAGGACACGAAGCTGCACAAAAAGATCAACCATTTGCACAACATTCCTTGTGACTTTGTGACTTTGTAACCTTGTGACTTTGTGACCTTGTGACTTTGTGACTTTGTGACTTTGTGACTTTGTGACCTTGTGACTTTGTGACTTTGTGACTTCTTGTCAAACAAATATTTTTCGGAGCATACTCAACAATTGAACCACCAAAAACAACCAACATGAAAAAAATGATGTTAATCTGCCTGGCGCTGATATTCGGTGCCGGACAGCAGATGATTGCCGGCGGAGCTGATAAAACCATCGAAAACCTCAAAGCCGCCTTCAAAGGAGAATCGACAGCCAGTGCCAAATATGCAGCATATGCCCGGCAGGCCCGGCAGGAAGGGCAGATCCAGATCGCAGCCATGTTTGAGGCAACTTCAAGGGCTGAACAAATTCATGCGGCAAATCATCAGACCGTCCTGGTTCAGATGGGACAGAAGGCTGACCCTGTGAAGCCTGAATTCACCCTGAAAACAACGCCTGAAAACCTGCAGGATGCCATCAGCGGTGAAACCTATGAAATGACAACGATGTATCCCGGGTTTATTGCAACCGCCAAAGCGGAGGATGCCGCTGGCGCTGCAAAATCATTTCGCTGGGCCATGGAAACCGAAAAGAAACACCAGGTGATGTACCAGAATGCATTGAATGCACTGAACAATAAAAAAACGGATACGCTGCCAAAAGTTTACTGGGTTTGCCCGAAGTGCGGGAATACCTATGATGTGGCTGCTCCGGAAGCTTCCTGCTCGTTTTGCAGCACAAAGAAGGAGAAGTTTATTAAGTTTGGGAAATAAACAGGCGGACAGGCGGACAAGCGGACAGGCGGACAAGCGGACAGGCGGACAGGCGGACGGGCGGACAGGCGGACAAGCGGACAGGCGGACAGGCGGACGGGCGGACAGGGGGTGTTTTCAATCGTAAATTGTAAATCGTATATCGTAAATCGAACATCTCTTTTATTTTTATTGGTTAATTCAAAAAAAATCCCGAATTTTGCACCCCTTTTAATAATCAATTCAATATTTCATTCAATCAATCATTTAACAAATGCCAACCAAAATCAGATTACAAAGAAGAGGTAAAAAGGGACAAGCTTTTTACCACATTGTTATTGCGGATGGTCGTGCACCACGTGACGGAAAGTTCATAGAACGAATTGGCATCTATAACCCTGTTGCAATACCCGCAGAAATTGAGCTCGAATTCGACAAAGCCCTCGACTGGCTGAAGAAAGGCGCTCAACCTACCGACACCGTAAAAGCCATCCTGGCCTACAAGGGTGTCATGTACAAAAACCACCTTCTGAAAGGTGTCGACAAAGGTGCCATGACACTGGAACAGGCTGATGCCAAATTCCAGACGTGGCTTGACGAAAAACACGTTAAAATCTCCAGCAAGAAAAACGAACAGGACCTGAATCTCAAGGATGCGCGTAAAAAGAAACTGGAAAATGAAGTGAAAGTCAATGAAGCCAAATCTGAAGCCATTGCCAAAAAATTAAATAAAGTGCGTCTGGATGAAGCTGCACAGGCCGCCGAAGCCCGCGAAGCCGCCGCTGCTGCCCTCGCCGCAAAGGTAGCCGAAATGGCAGAAGCCGCTGAAGCAGCCAAAGCCGCCGCTGAAGCAGCTGAAGCACCTGTTGCCGAAGTAGTTGAAGCACCTGTTGCCGAAGTAGTTGAAGCTCCTGTTGCCGAAGTTGTTGAAGCACCTGTTGCCGAAGTTGTTGAAGCTCCTGTTGCCGAAGCAGTTGAAGCACCTGTTGCCGAAGTAGCTGAAACACCTGCTGACGAAGCTCCCGAAACAACTCCCGAAGCCTAAGAACAAATGCTAAAATAGAAAATGGCAAAATGGTAACTTGTTTACTGTTTTGCCATTTTGCATTTTACCACGTTACATTTGACTTTCCAAAACCGCCTCCGGATGAACAAGGATGACTTTTATTACCTGGGAAAAATCCTGAAAACGCATGGTAACAGGGGCCAGGTACAGTTGCATCTCGATGTGGATGATCCCGAAACTTACCAGGAACTGGAATCCGTTTTCCTCGATTTACATGGTGAACGGATCCCGTTTTTCATCACCGCGCTGGAACTGAAACACAACAGGAAAGCAATCGTAAAATTCCAGGACTTTGACACACTTGAGGATGCCGAAAGCCTCCAGGGGCTTGAGATGTACCTGCCCATCACCGAACTTCCCGCACTCAAAGGCAACCAGTTTTATTACCATGAGATTAAAGGATTCCAGGTTGTCGATCATATCCATGGAAATATCGGCGTGATCGGCGACATCCTTGAATTACCGCATCAGTCCCTTTTCCAGATCCTTCACGGGGACAAGGAGATCCTCATCCCCATCGTGGATGATATCATCCGGAAAGTTGACAGGAAGAAAAAACTCCTCATGATCGAAGCCCCTCCGGGGTTGATCGAGATTTACCTCTGACCGGCCCCATGGCTTTCAGTTTTCGCAAATTTACCATCGAAGATAAACAGAGCACCCTGCGGGTTGGCACCGATGCCATGCTGATAGGATCGTGGGCAAACCCGGGAATGGCTAAAACAATCCTTGATGTTGGGACAGGTTGCGGGGTGCTTGCCCTGATGATGGCCCAGAAAAGCGAGGCATTGATCGAAGCGGTCGAAATCGATCAGCCATCGGTTGATGAAGCACGGGCAAACTTTTACAGCAGCCCCTGGCCTGAAAGGATCACCTCGGTCCACGATTCACTGCAGGCATTTACCTGTAAAACCAGGACCATATTCGATTTCATCATCACGAATCCCCCCTATTTCTCCAATTCCTTAAAGTCACCCTCGGAGCGGGTCAACCTTGCCCGGCACGACGACAAGCTTTCTCTCACCGAACTGGTCCGTTTGTCGTACATTTTGCTGGCCCCTGCAGGTTGCCTGGCAATCATTCTACCCGTTGAACAGGCAGACAGGTTCCAGGCCATTTGCGCCGAAAACAGGTTGTTTCCCTCCCGCAGCATGGTGGTTTACCCAAAGTATGGACTCCCGCCGAAACGAACCCTGATGGAGTTCACCAGGCACACCTGCACCCAACCTTTAACATCCGAATTGACCATTCTTGACAGAACAGGAAAATACACTTCAGAATATTTAGCGCTTACTGATTGCTTTCACAATTTTTAATGTTTATTTTTGCATCAAAAGGTCTTTGTGGCACGAAGGTCCACGAAGTATGCCGGAAGATCCACGAAGTTTTTTTATTTCTTCGTGTAATTTCGTGTTTACTTCGTGTAACTTCGTGAAATCATAACCAGACTTCAACTTCGACATTAGTTAAAATGCAGGGAATGGAGCAAATCAGATCAACTGTGATGACAGTGCTTACCGGTTTCATTGCAGGGTTTCTGCTGCTGAACCAGGCCAATTGCCAGCCAGCCCCATTGAAAATAGGCATTTCCAAATCCTCATCAAATTATGTCAACTGGTTGAAGCGCACCGATCCTTCGGTGCAAACAATCGACCTCTACCTGATGCCCATTTCCGTGGCAGTTCAGCAACTCAGCCAGTGCAGCGGACTGCTGCTCACCGGCGGGGAAGATGTTTACCCGGGCAGGTATGGCAAACTTGCCGACACCCTGAGATGCACCGAAATGAACCCGCATCGCGACAGCCTCGACATGGCCCTGATCGAAAAGGCGCTTTCTTTAAAAATCCCCATTGTTGGCATTTGCCGCGGCCACCAGATTCTCAATGTATATTTTGGCGGCACATTAATTATTGACATCCCAAAGGATTACAAACCAGGTACCATTCACCAGTGCGATGATTACCTGCATTGTTTTCACATGGTCAATATACAGAACTCAACCCTGCTGGCCAGAATCAGCATGTGCGACTCAGCCCGGGTCACCACGAACCACCACCAGGCAGTTAACCGGCTGGCACCCCCATTGCGTGCCAATGCCATGTCGGATGACCAACTCATCGAGGGCATTGAATGGCGAAACCCCGACGACAAATCATTTTTACTGGGCGTTCAGTGGCACCCGGAACGGATGGAGCAGGCGAACCCGCTCTCGGCAAGAATCGCGGAGGAGTTTTTACTGCAGTCGGCAACCTATTCATACAAACATCAATAAATTCAACATATGAGGATACACGATCTTTATCTCCACGGACTCACGGTGTTCATGGGCTTTTTCGCCATGCTGAACCCGATCGGCAACATCCCGGTGTTTCTTGGCATGGTCCAGGATTTTGATAAAAAAACACAAAACAAGGTAGCCCTCCGTGCTACCGCAACTGCGTTTACGATCATCGCCATCTTCTGCGTGTTCGGGCACATCATTTTCAGGGTTTTCGGCATCACGGTGCCCGCCTTCCAGATCGCAGGGGGCATCATCGTGTTTATAATCGGTTTCCAGATGCTGAATGCCAAAGAAAATCCCATCCATGCCCAATCGGCCGATGAAAAGGAACAGATGCTGAAAATTGCGCACGACATGGCCATCACACCCTTGGGAATCCCGCTGCTTGCAGGCCCGGGAACCATATCCACTGCCATGAATTTTGTTGGCGCTGAAAAATCAGTAACCAATGTGATTCTGGTTATTGTCATTTTCGGAATCATGTGCCTGATCACCTACCTGCTCTTTATCTCTTCCCGCGTAATCGCCAATAGGATAAACCCCAGCATGCTCAAGGTGGTATCACGCATCATGGGGCTGATCCTGGCCGTTATCGCGGTTCAGATGATGATCAATGGCATCGAGGGAACAGTGGATATTTTCAGCCAGCCCCAGCGATGACACGAAACATAGTTGTCCTGGTTGTTGCGGCCCTCCTGCTTGCTTCCTGCTCCAGAACCAAAACGGAGTACTGGCCCAACGGGAACAAAAAATCCGAGATCCACACGGATGGAGACAAATATGAAGGTGCTGCCAGTTACTGGTATGATGACGGCACCCTTCAGAATTCCTGCAACTACAGGAACAACCTGGTCGACGGTGTGTTGCGGAGTTACTACCCATCCGGGAGGATCCAGGCGGAACAGTATTTCACCGGCGGGAAGCTGAACGGTACCGTAAAATCATGGGATAAGGAGGGAAATCTCCAGTCGGAAGCACATTACCGGAATGACGTGATACATGGCCGATATGCGGAATATTACGAAAATAAAGCCTTAAAACTTGAAGGCAATTATCTTGACGGTGACCACGAAGGACTCTGGCTCTATTATGACCCCTCGGGAATGATCGTGGGTGAAGGAAATTTCACCCGTGGAACGGGGGTTCAAAAATCTTTTTATGAAAACGGCACCACGAAACAGCTGACGCATTATACAAAAAACAAGAAAGACGGCGAGGAGGTTTTTTTCAAACCCGATGGCTCCCCTGATGTGGTAAATGTTTTTGTACTCGGAAAGCTGGTAAATAAAATCAAAAAGTGACCGGATAAAATTATTATGTGTTTTTGTTTGGTCAGTCGGCGGGAACTCAGTAATTTTGTATTTGTTATTTTGTTCACAATTATAGTGTTTTAACTGCGTATAATAACTGGTCATTAATCATTAAAACTGAATCAAAATGAACTTAGAGAAAATCATGAACGACCTGGAGAAAAAACATCCGGGCGAAAATGAGTACCTCCAGGCTGTCAGGGAAGTACTGGAATCGATCGAAGAAGTTTACAACGAGAACCCGCACTTCGAATCGGCAAACATCATCGACCGGCTCGTAGAGCCCGATCGTATCCTAACCTTCAAAGTTTGCTGGGTTGACGACAGTGGGAAAGTACAGGTAAACCTGGGTTACAGAATCCAGTTCAACAACGCAATCGGTCCTTACAAGGGCGGCTTACGCTTCCATCCCAGCGTCAACCTGAGCATTTTGAAATTTTTGGGATTCGAACAGATTTTCAAAAACAGCCTCACCACACTTCCGATGGGAGGTGCCAAGGGAGGTTCCGATTTCGATCCCAAGGGAAAATCCAATGCTGAAATTATGCGTTTCTGCCAGTCATTCATGCTGGAACTGTGGAGGCTTATCGGCCCGGAAACAGACGTTCCTGCCGGCGATATTGGTGTTGGCGGCCGTGAAATCGGTTTTCTGTACGGGATGTACCGGAAACTTGCACGTGAAAATACCGGTGTGCTCACCGGCAAAGGACTCAACTGGGGCGGCAGCCTCGTGCGCCCCGAAGCTACAGGTTTCGGCGCTGTGTATTTTGCAAAAGAGATGCTTGCCACAAAGGGTGAAACATTCAAGAACAAGGTTGTCGCCATTTCCGGCTTCGGCAATGTTGCATGGGGTGCTGCCATCAAGGCTACTGAACTCGGCGCCAAAGTTGTTACCATCTCCGGCCCCGATGGATATATTTACGATCCGGACGGTATCTCGGGTGAAAAAATCGAATTTCTCCTCGAACTGAGAGCTTCGAACCAGGATATCGTAAAACCATATTCCTATGAATTCCCCAATGCACAGTTCCACCAGGGCAAACGCCCATGGGAAGTGAAGTGCGACATTGCCCTGCCATGTGCCACCCAGAACGAACTCGGCAAGGACGATGCTCTGGCCCTGATCAAAAACGGGGTCATGTGTGTTGCAGAAGGCGCCAATATGCCAAGCACACCTGAAGCTATTGAGCAATTCCTCGAAAACAAAATTCTTTTTGCCCCCGGAAAAGCCGTTAATGCCGGCGGTGTTGCCACTTCCGGACTTGAAATGTCACAGAATGCCATGAAACTGAGCTGGCCAAGCAAAGAGGTTGATGAACGCCTCCATCATATCATGTGCAGCATTCATGAAGCCTGCGTAAAATACGGCAAAGACCGCGAAGGCTATGTGAACTATGTAAAAGGCGCCAATGTGGCCGGCTTCCTCAAGGTTGCCAACGCCATGCTGGACCAGGGTGTCATTTAATCATTGTATTTGTAGAGACGCAGCATGCTGCGTCTCCATGTCATAAAAAAATCCCGGCCACCCTGCCGGGATTTTTTTTATCTTTGGCCATGCAATTTGTAAGCCCATTTTTCCTGGTTGCCTTAGCAGCACTGGCAATCCCAATACTGATACACCTTTTTAATTTCAGGAAATATAAAAAGGTCTATTTTACCAATGTCCATTTCCTCCAGGAGATCCAGCAGGAGACAAAAAAACAGTCACAACTCCGCCAATTGCTTATCCTGCTGGCCCGTTTGCTGGCCGTAGCATGCCTGGTCTTTGCCTTCGCCCAGCCATACCTCCCCGCTTCAAAGCAGCAAAAAAAAATCACCGGGCAGCGTGCCGTCAGCATTTACCTTGACAACTCCTTCTCGATGGAGGCGGTGGCAACCGAAGGGAAACTGATGGATGTGGCAAAAACCAAGGCCCTTGAAATTGCTGCAGCCTATGCCCAGTCGGATCTGTTTCAACTTGTAACCAACGATTTTGAAGGGCGGCACCAGCGGTTTGTCAGCCAGGAAGATTTCCGCAAGCTGGTTGAAGAGGTGCAAATCTCCGCTTCAACAAAAATGATTTCAGAAGTAATTACCAGGCAAAACGACTTTCTTTCGGAAAATCAAAAAATGAGCAGGGATGCCTATCTTGTTTCTGATTTTCAGAAAAATACAGCCTCGTTCCTGCAGGCCAGGCCCGACTCAGGCATCAGCTGGTTCCTGGTTCCCCTGGTCGCTGAGAAAAAAGACAACCTGTATATCGATACAGTCTATTTTCTTTCACCGGTGCATCAGCCGGGGCAACCGGTTAACCTTCGGATCCGTATCCATAATGCATCCGGCGAAGCACTCGAAAAGATCCCGGTTAAACTATCGATCAATTCCGTTCAGAAAGCCCTGGCAAGTTTTTCAGTTGAGGCCAATTCAACCACTGAAGTTACCCTGCCATTTACAGAAAACACCTCCGGCATCCAGTACGGGCAAGCAGAAGTTGTTGATTACCCGATTTTTTACGACGATAAATTCTATTTTTCATATCCGGTCTTGCCCTCAATTCCTGTACTTTGCATCAACGAAAAAGCAGAAAACAGTTACCTGAACGCGCTGTTTGACAATGACTCCACCATCCGTTTCACCAACAGCCAGGTCAAACAACTTGATTATGGCAACCTCTTTGCCAATGCCTTGCTGATTGTCAACGGGGTTGAAGAGATATCTTCCGGGCTTGCACAGGAATTGAACAGGTACATCCGTGCGGGCGGCAACCTGGTTGTTTTTCCGCCGGTGAAAGGCAAAACAGACTCTTACAACGCATTGTTATCCCTGTTTAACCTTCCGGGCTATTCCGGTATTGACACAGTAAAACAGCGCATTGCGGGCATCAACGTGGAGAGTGCCATATACAATGATGTTTTTGAAAAAAACGGCAGCGGTAAAGTTGTTCTTCCCGAGAATATCGACCTGCCGGTAGTTCAGAAACATTATGTGCTGCAGCAGGAGACCAGGAGTGGTGAAGAGGTGCTGCTGAAGCTCCAGAACAACCAGCCTTTCCTGATGTCAGCACCGGTCGGCAAAGGCAGGGTGTACCTGTTTTCGGCGCCTGCCGACGACGCCTGGACCATGTTCCCGAAACACATGATCTTTGTTCCGACCTTGTATAAAATCGCCTTGCTGAGCAACCCGGTCCACCCACTCTACTACATTACCGGCGAAAATGCGACAATCGAGATACCTGCTGATTCAATTTCGGAAACGAACATTTACAAGCTTAAAAAACTCGAATCAGGTTACGAAGTCATCCCTGAAATCAGGAAATTCGGAACAAACATATCACTCATTACCCATGACCAGATCAAAGACGCTGGTTTTTATTCGGTCGGCCGGGGAAACAAGCCAGTTGCAGGACTCGCATTCAATTTCAACCGCAGGGAGTCGGATTTAAGTTGCCTGGCCTCTTCTGAGCTGGAGCAACAGATCAGCCGGTTGCCTTTGAAGGATATCCGCATCCTGAAAGAGAAAAAGTCGTCGCTCACCCGGGAAATCCACCAGATCAAGCAGGGCACCCCGCTCTGGAAATTCTTCATCATTCTGGTGCTCATTTTTATTGCATGTGAGATTGCCCTTATCCGCTTCATGAAATAAAATTATCACCCGGTTGTATTACCTTTTGCCTGCTAACCCGATTAAGCAGAAAATTTTCCATGGAAACCTACACAAACCATGCAACGATCAGGAACTGGGGCGAGGATGACCGTCCCCGTGAAAAACTGATCCTAAAGGGCAGGCACAGCATGAGCGATGCCGAGCTCCTGGCCATCCTCATCGGCTCCGGCAACAGGAACGAAACAGCAGTCGACCTGGCAAAAAACATCCTGCAGCTTGCCTCCTTCAACCTTGCCGAATTGTCAAAGCTGAGCATTACCGACCTGGTCAAAGTGAAAGGTATCGGCCAGGTGCGGGCGGTAACGATCCTGGCGGCGATGGAACTGGGGCGCAGGAGAAATGAATCGGAGGTGCTGGTGCGCGACAAAATCAAAACCAGCCGCGACGCCTTTGAAATATTCCGAAGTACCATCGGCGACCGCCCCTATGAGGAGTTCTGGATCATCCTGCTGAACAGGGCGAATAAAGTATTGAAAAAATGCAACATCAGCGAAGGCGGCATCTCTGGGACAGTCGTCGATCCGAAGAAAATCTTCAAAATCAGCCTCGACAACCACGCATCCTCCATCATCCTGGGGCACAACCACCCGTCGGGCCTTGTCACACCCAGTGAGGCTGATTGCAGGATCACCAAAAAGCTGTGCGATGCAGGTGCCATGCTGGAGGTGACAGTGCTCGACCACCTGATCATCGGGGATGACACGTACTATAGTTTTGCCGATGAAGGGGCGCTGTGAATTGGCTCAAACCTGAATCCCAAATCCATAAAGTGCTGCAGAAACCGGGGCAGGGCGTACCTTACGTTATTCATTGATTTCGGGCTGTCGTGGAAAACGACGACGGAACCACTGCCGGAGTTGCCGATGGCATTGTCCAGACATTGTTCAGGTGTGGTATGCCTGTGAAAATCATAGGTAAGCACCGACCAGAGGATGAACCGGAAATCTTTGCGCAGCAGGAAATACTGTGAAGGGGTGAACCGGCCATAGGGCGGCCTGAACAACCTTGTTTCAAAATATTCCCTGCAGCGACACACATCATCCATGTAGGCCCCCGGCGGGGTGTGCCAGCCATTGACATGGTGAAATGTATGGTTGCCGATGGCATGACCATCCTGCACAACCCTGTTGAAAATACCAGGATACCTGCGGACATTGTCACCCACCATAAAAAAGGTGGCTTTTGCCTTGTATTTTGCAAGGATATCAAGCACTTCCGGTGTTGCTTCCGGAACAGGGCCATCATCGAATGTGAGATAGATCACCTTCCCGTTCCCGGGCTGATCGCACACGAGGTACCGGGGACTTAACCACCTGAAAAAAAAGGGCGGCTGTACAGCGTTCATGGCTTTCAGGGCTGATAAACCTTTTCGACGTACAGGTCGTAATACTTTTTCAGGGTCGCTTCGGTGCTGGCAGCAAGCTTCTCCTGTCCGCCCTCCTTCACCACCACGGTAAGCCGCTGCATGGTGAATACTGCTTCCTGGATGCTCATGTCCATGGGCTTCAGGTCCTTGTCGGGGAATGAAAAGAGATACACAAGATCATCCGTAACACTCCTGCTGAGTTTTTCGGCAATGGCATTTGCCTTTGCAGTTTCACCGGTTTTATAGTATGCACCTATCAGCGGCACTGTAAAGAAATCATAGCCGACGGTGGTTTCCGGCATCATTTCGAAACAGCGGTCAAGGACTTTTTTAGCAGAATCAGCTTTGCCTTCACGGATAAGGGCTTCGGCAAGCCTTCCGAAAAGACCGCGTATGTTCATGATCATCCGGGAGTTGGTTTCATCGATGTACACCCCGGGATTGTTCATGTTCCCCCATTTAAACCTGTTCATGAGATTATCATACATCACCTCGGTGTTTACCTCTCCCACCTGGCCTTCGATGCTGTTTGCCTTAACCGGCAGAAGCCTGTATGCAAGTCCTTCGAGTTGGAAATATTTCTCAAGCCCGATATAGGTATCGGCACCGGTGGTCATCACAAAATATACCGGACGCTTCCAATCGTTGGTGGCAAGCAGGTCAAGGATCATCAGGTTCGCTTTTTCAAGGCCCTGGGCTTTCACCTCCCACCGGATGGTATCGAGGCGGCCGGCCATTTTTGGAGCGATGCTTCCGGTTTTCATCAGGGCCGCAGAATCGTAAGTGACCATGAATTTTTTGGTCGGGAAATAGTCGATCATGCCGATCTGGGAAGTGTTCATCTTCAGCTTGGTATCATCCTGGGCCAGGATGCCGAACAACGCCTTCACATCTACATAGGTATTTTTGATCCCCTCGTCCTGGATCAGGTAGGTCACATCATGGTTGCCCTGCCGGTATTTCTCTTTCGTGAGCGAAAACGGCACGGGATCAGAATCATAGGCTTTGCGTTTCATCTGGTCAATATACCATTCGGTATTGAGCAGGCTGAGATTCACCACCCGCACATCGGTACGGATGCCCTCTACCTCCTGGGCGTACCACAGGGGGAAGGTATCGTTGTCCCCGTTGGTGAAGAGGATGGCATCCGGGGCACAGGAATTGAGGTAATTCTCAGCAATGGCAAGCGAGGTATAGCGGTTTGAACGGTCATGGTCATCCCATCCCTGCTGGGCCATCAACTGTACAACACCCAGCCCGAAAACAAAAGCAACTATTTTGGCACTGAAGTTGCCCAGTACCTTCTCAAGCCATTCAACCAGTTGCGGAATCGCAAGGCCAATCCAGATGGCAAAGGCATAAAACGACCCGGCAAAAGAATAGTCCCGTTCACGGGGCTGCGGCGAATGAGAGTTGAGATAGAGGACGATGGCAATACCGGTCATAAAAAAGAGCAGGAAGATCACCCAGGCGCTTTGTTTGTCGTTGCGGTAAGTATAATATATCCCGATTAACCCAAGCAGAAGCGGCAGGAAAAAAAAGCTGTTGTCCCCCTTGTTTTTCCGCCCTTCAGGAATATCCTGCGGCCCCAGCCTCATCTGGTCGATAAATTTGATCCCGCTTTTCCAGTTCCCGTCAAGTTTGTTGCCCATTCCCTGGACATCATTCTGTTTCCCGGCGAAGTTCCACATGAAATAGCGATAGTACATATGGACCAGCTGGTAGTTCCAGAAAAATGCCAGGTTTTCGGAGAAGGTAGGAATATTGCGTGTTTCGGGCTTTTCGCCCATTTGAAGTTCAACCGGCACGCCTTTCACATGGCCCCATTTTACATACTCATCTTCAAAACGAGGTTCCGACTGGTCCCACATACGTGGAAAAATCGTGGTGAAACGGGGATCGTAAACAGGGGTCACTTTCTCCCGCTTGTCGGTGATGATATATTTGCCCGATTTGACGTCTTTGGCATACACGGGGTTTCCGTCGGTGCGGTCAATCACGGGTGCATTGTAATACTGGCCTTTCACAAGGGGCCAGTCACCGTATTGTTCGCGGTTCAGATACGCCAGCAGGTACATGGCATTTTCAGGATTGTTCTCGTCAATCGGGGTGTCGGCATTGCTGCGGATCACCAGCAGCAGGAATGATGAGTACCCTACAACGATAAATGTTATTCCAAGGATGATGGCATTCCACACCGGTTTCCCGATCTTCCGGGTATAGGAGAGCCCCCAGATGATGCTCCCTATCAGCAGGACGAAATAGATGATCGTTCCGGAATTGAAGGGAAGTCCCACCGAATTGATAAAAAACAGTTCGAACAGGCCGGCCAGTTTGATGATCCAGGGGATGATCAGGTACATGACCACGGCAAGGATCAGGATGGAAAGCACGAAGGTGATGACCATTCCTTTCCATTCGGGCCTGGGGTGTTTTTTAAAATAATAGACGAACGTTATGGCAGGTATGGCCAGCAGGTTGAGCAGGTGAACCCCGATGGAGAGCCCCATCAGGTAGGCGATCAGGATAAGCCAGCGGTAGGCGTGCTTTTCATCGGCGTGTTCCTCCCACTTGAAAATCGCCCACACAACAATCGCGGTAAAAAATGACGACATGGCATACACTTCGCCCTCAACAGCCGAAAACCAGAAGGAGTCGGTGAAGGTATAAGCCAGTGAACCGACCAGCGCAGCAGCCATGATGGTATGGGTTTTCTGCTTGGTGATCGCGCCGTTCCTGGTCATGATTTTTTTGGCGATCATGGTGATGGTCCAGAAGAGGAAGAGGATGGTAAATCCGCTGGAGAGGGCCGACATGGTATTCACCATCCGGGCCACATGTGCCAGGTTGCCGAATGCAAACAGCGAAAAGAACCTGCCGAGCAGCTGGAACAGGGGGGCTCCCGGCGGGTGGCCTACTTCGAGTTTGAAAGCGGTGGCGATATATTCCCCGCAATCCCAGAAACTCATCGTAGGCTCGGAGGTAAGGATATAGACGGTGGAGGCAATGGCAAACACTATCCAACCAAGGATGTTGTTGATCTTTTTATAGCTGTTCATGGGGTATGGCTTAAAGCGCGGCAAAGGTAGGAAAAATAGCAACATTTTTGTATTTTTGCCGGCTATTGTAAAACCTTCATGCATGAACAAACTCGTATTGATACGCCATGGTGAAAGCACCTGGAACAAGGAAAACCGGTTTACCGGATGGACGGATGTCGACCTCTCTGAACGCGGGATCGCCGAAGCCATCGAAGCCGGCAAAGTACTGAAAAAAGAGGGATTTGAATTTAAAGTGGCCTATACCAGCTATCTCACGCGCGCCCTTCGCACCTTGTGGCTGGTACTTGAGCAGATGGACCTGCAATGGATCCCGGTGGAGAAATCCTGGCGCCTGAACGAAAAACATTATGGCGTGCTGCAGGGACTGAATAAATCGGAAATGGCCGAAAAATATGGTGATGCGCAGGTACTGACCTGGCGCAGGAGTTATGATGTACGGCCACCCGCTCTGGAAATGGACGATCCGCGTCATCCGCGTTTCGACCATCGCTACCGTGATCTTGATCCCAGGGATATTCCCGGCACCGAAGCCCTGAAAGATACCGTTGAACGCATCGTGCCCTACTGGAAAGAGCAGATGGAACCTGCACTTGCCAGGCACAAGCAGATCGTGGTTGCTGCGCATGGCAACAGCCTCCGCGGCATCCTGAAATATTTGAAAAACATCTCCGACCAGGATATCGTAGGCATCAACCTCCCAACAGGGATACCATACGTTTTCGAGTTCGATGACCAGATGAAGCTGCAGAAGGACTACTTCCTCGGCGATCCGGATGTCATCAAAAAACTGATGGACGAGGTAGCCAACCAGGGCAAGAAAAAATAGTATGTTCCGTAAGGGCGAGTCCCCGACTCGCCCAATGAATATAAGATATGCCAAAACGCTGGGTAATCCCCGACATACACGGTTACGTAAAGACGGTTACATCGCTGGTCGAGGAACTGATCAGGCCGATGCGCACTGATGAGATCTACTTCCTCGGTGATTATGTCGACCGGGGCCCCGACTCGAAAGGGGTGATCGACTTTATCAGGTCGCTGGAGAAAAGCGGGTACAATGTCACTGCACTCAAGGGGAACCACGAGGATTTCATGGTGGAACTGTATGATGCCGAAAAGAGATCGAAAAATGCCTGGTGGCACAACTTTGGCAACAAAAAACACAAGACCTGGCTTGAAATCGGAGGAAAGCCAACGCTCGCGAGTTTCGATGCGTCGCACATCCGGGATGTTCCTGCCGATTATATCGAATGGATGCGGAACCTCACCCATTATGTTGAACTGGACCGGTTTGTGCTCGTCCATGCCGGGCTGAACTTCAGGAATGAGAACCCGTACGAAGACCTGCAGTCAATGCTCTGGCTGCGCGAGTACGAGATCAAACCTGAAAAAATCGGCGGCAGGCGCATCATTCACGGCCATGTACCGGTCAACATGGAGCTGATCACCCAGTCGATCAGGAACAAGGTATACAAATTCATCGACCTCGACAACGGCCCCTATCTTTCGGGAAAAGATGGTTTCGGCAACCTGGTTGCCCTGGAACTCGGGAGCATGGAGATGGTGATCCAGTACAATATGGATCTTTGAGAAATGCAGGCAATGCAAACAATGAAGGCAATGCAGGCAATGCAAACAATGAAGGCAATGCAAACAATGAAGGCAATGAAGGCAATGCAGGCAATGCAGGCAATGCAGGCAATGCAGGCAACATAGACAATGAGGGCTGAAGATTGCCGGTTGTTTTGCTCCGGAGGAGCTTTATTATGGTAGCCCGTTGGGTTTCATGTTGATTTTCCGCGCCGTAGGTGCGGAATTATTGCATAAAACGGTTTTCTTCCGGAAAATTTTACCTGCCGATCTGAACCAGCTCTTTTTTCAGCTTCTCCTCGATGGGCAGGTAATTGAATTTTTCCCAGAACAGGTCATCCGATGATCCGACCACCTGGTCCCAGCGCTGGTTGACGCCGATCGATTTATCCCCTTTGAAGTTTTTGATTTTTTCCGGGTCGCGCGTGGCCCCGGTGACAACGACTTCATTCCGGTGGGCAAATTTTAATTTTCTCCTTGTTGCAGGGTTGATGAATGTCAGCCAGTTCTGGACCTGGATGGTATTGAGGTAATATTTGCCGTTCCTGGCGGAATAGGTTGTGGTCCACTCCATCAGCGGCATTTCCTGGTACCAGCCGGTGCTGTTCAGGATCGTATAGGGTTTCCTGTACTTCTGCTTTTCAAACTGGTCATATGCTTCAAAACTTGGTTTCTGGGTGATCTTCAGCAGGGCAAAGTCACCCCCGTTGATGAACATCTCTCCTTTCCACAAGGTCTCTTTCACCCCTTTTTTCTGGTCGAACCGGATATGGTAGATCTTTCCCCCTTCGGGTTTGAGCAACTCTTCAATCTTGAAATTATAAAACCGGAACAGTTTCTCATCCAGTACGGTCTGGTAGTAGAATTCCACGAAATCATGGATAAAATTGCAACCAAGGCAGCCCGCACTTTTTCCAAGGTCGCCGATGGAATTCACGAGGCTGGTGTCGGAGATGACGCGTCCCTTCAGCAACAATGGGATGTTGGACTGACGGCTCCTCTCCTTCTCATCCTTGCGCTTGTACAGATTGTACCCTGTTTTCAGGTCCTCGATGATGGCCTCTGTATATTCGGCCAGTTTGCCGCCGGCAAATTTTTGTGAGCGGACAAATGCGGTGAGGATCAGGGAGTCCCTGCCATAATTGTCGGGAATGTTTGCCACCACCCGCCGGATCACCTCTTCCGCCGAAAGGGCAAGAATTTCAACCTCGGCGAGTTGCAGCGCATGTTGTTTTAATGCCAGCCGGGTGGGATTCCCTGCAATCCCCGAAACAGGAAGCTTCAGTGTTTCATAGCCCATATAGGTTGCCAGCAGGGTATCTTTTGCAAATCTCGCCGGAACATCCAGTTTGAATTGGCCCTCTTCATTGGTAACGGTACCAATGGTGCTGTTTTGAACGGATATCTGGGCAAAAGGAAGGGCAATCCCGGTAGCGGAGTCAAATACAGTGCCTGACAGTGCCGCAACTTCCTGTGAAATTGCCCGGCTCCCCAAGAATGACTGTAAAAGAAACAATACGACCGCCAGGAAACCGATTTTTTGCATGCGTTGGAAAATTTCAATAAAGGTAGGGAAAAAAGGGGAAGGGGATAAACCACGTCCCCTCCCCTCAACCACCAGAAAACACCACTTAATCAACCACGGAACAAAACGAATTAATTTAACTTTTCAAAACTGATTTTTTTCAGGTTACTCTTCAAGCAGCAACGACCGGATGGCGGTTTCATCGACCAGTGTAAGGAGGTTGGCTGCCAGGTTTTCATGTGAGCCAAAATGCTCCCGGACCTGCTCTTTCGCCACCATGGTCGGTGAGGCGGACATCGTCGCCCTGAAGGAGGAGTACCGGTAGTTTGCCGGGTGCTCGGTGGCACCATGCCGCCAGGGGTTCTGGTTAACGTACCGGATCATTTCCAGGAAGCTTGGCGTTGACCGGATCTCCTTCCTTTTGAGTTTGAATTTAAAGACCTTACCCTCTTTTTCATTGTGCCGGTTATAACCTTTTGCGTAGCCGTTGAAGAGCAACGCAAAGGGTTTGTAGAGGCTTCCCCCGGCATCGTCGCGGATGCGGATCAGGAAATGGAGGTGGTCGCTCAGCAGGCAATAGGCATAGGTTTCCGCGATGGGACAGATATGCGCCTGGTAGAGTTTGAGGAAGAAGCGATAGGCCTCTTCGCTTTCGAACAGCGGATCGCCGTTTTTTGCCCGGTTGTATACGTGGTAGTATTTCCCCGGTTCAAGCAATGTTGTTTTCATAGCCCGTTTTTCAGCTTAATCGGGAATGAAGGAGAAAGGTGCGGGATTGTTAATAACTTTTTTAGAGGGAGAAAAGCGGGGAGGTCACAAGGTCACAGAGTCACAGGGTTACAGAGTCACAAAGTCACAGGGTCACAAAGTCACAGAGTCACAAAGTCACAAAGTTATGCAGGCTTATTCTTTGAGAATTTTCCTGAATTCGATAGTGTTATCAACCTGAAGTTTAACCAGGTAAATTCCCGCAGCAACGGACGATGTATTCACGGTTGTCATTTCGAGCAAGACACCGGTGAAGACGATCCTGCCAATTGAATTCAGTATTTCAAAAGTCGCGGGCCGGGTGTTACCGGGGATTTCAATGATCAATTCGTCCGACACCGGATTGGGATAGACTTTTACCGCTTCATGCAATGCCGTGCTTCCGAATCCTTCGATTACCACGTGTATCACATTGGACGGGCCGGAACTACAGCCATTATCCGTGACAATCACATAATAATCGCCATTGGTTGCGGCTATGTACGACTGGTTTGTTGCCCCGGTGATCACCCCGTTCTGGTCATACCACTGATTCCCGGAAGCAGCGCTGGAAGTCAATGTATTCCCATTCAATACAATCGCAGGATCAGGAGGCCGCGGATTTACGACCACCGGCAGCAATGATGCGGCGCCATCTCCACACGTATTAACACCCATCACGGAAATGTCGCCGGAAAGAGCCGATGCCCCGAAATCCACCGAAATACTGTTTGTTGAACTTGTTCCCGCGGCACCTGCAGGCAATGTCCAGACATAGGATGTTGCACCTGCTATTTCGGGCACTGCATAGGTCACTGCATTCTGCAACTGGCATACAACCGGGCTGCCGGTAATTGTACATGCATTTCCGGGAACCCTGGATACCGTAACTTCAAGCAAGGAGGACATTCCATTTCCGCAGGAATCGTGTCCCGACACGGTAATATATCCTGAAACTGCTGATAATCCAAACGTAACAGTTATGCTGTCGGTCGTGCTGGCCCCGGTTGCCCCCGAAGGCAATGTCCATATATAGGAGGTTGCATGCTCGATTGCTGCAACGGAATAGATCAAAGCGTCAGGTCCCTGGCAGACAGCCTGGATGCCTGTAATGATCCCTGCATTTGCCGGCAACGGGTGGACTGCAACATGCACCGGCGTGCGCAGGATGGTTATACCCCCGCAGGCACAGACAATGCTGTCCTGGACATAATATGTTACCGAATCAGAAAGTACGGGTGTGATGTAGGTATCCCCTCCCCCTAAATAGGTTCCACCGGTTAAAGCGCTGTACCATCCCAGGGTGCCTGTTCCCGTTGCTGTCAGGGCAGTGCTGGTTCCACTGCAAATGGTTGCACCGGAGGGTGGTGTACTGTTTACCGGTGCCGGCGGAGGCGGGTTGGTGGAACAAAGAAATACCTTGCTGCCGATGAAAGTGCCATTCCCCAGTTGTCCATAGGGATTGGCTCCCGTGGCACAGAACGTGGTCCTGCCGGCTTTCATGCCTGCAGAATAGTAATCGCCCCCGGTAACACCTGTCCATCCTGTCTCATTGCCGATCTGCACGGGACTTTTCCTGTTAACCGTAGTACCATCGCCTAACTGGCCATCGGCATTGTAGCCCCATGCCCATAAAGTACCATTTGATTTCACAGCCAGGGTGTGCGAACTGCTCGTGCCTGCCCCGAGCGTCAGCCATGTATTTTCAGTGCCGATCTGGATCGGGAATTTTGATCCTGTGGTAGTTCCGTTGCCAAATTCTCCGGTGCCATTCATGCCCCAGGCCCAGAGGGTTCCATTCGATTTAATGGCCAGGACGGTGCTGTTGCTGGCAATTATTTTAACCCAGGTATTATCCGTCCCTATTTGCACCGGCGTGCTTTTGTCCACCGTAGTGCCATCACCCAACTGTCCCGAAAAATTATGTCCCCATGCCCAAAGGGTGCCATCAGATTTCATACCATAAGAGCTATACACCATAACAGCAATGCTTTTCCATTTATTATCAGTGCCAATCTGCACCGGGGTGTAGCTGTTCACGGTTGTTCCGATTCCCAGTTGCCCGTAATTGTTGAATCCCCAGGACCAAAGCGTGCCATCGGCCTTCAACCCGATTGAGTGCTGGATTCCTCCACCGGCACTTACCCAATTGACATCCGCGCCAATATGTACGGGGCAGTTTGCATTTACATTGGTTCCGTTCCCCAGCCCACCGTAACTATTGTATCCCCATGACCACAGGGAACCGTCTGATTTCAAACCAAAGGTATAACCTTCGCCTGTTGAAACCCCCACCCAGCTGCTGTCGACAGTTACCTGAACAGGGGTATTTACATTTGCATTGGATCCATTTCCCAGTTGGCCTGGATAGTTTGCTCCCCAACCCCAGAGCGTACCGTTTGTTTTTACACCCATACAATGCCCCCCGCCTCCTGCAAGGCCAAGCCAAAGATCAAGTGTGACGCTGGTCCTGGAGGGGATGATTTTATCGATGGTGGTGTTGTCGCCCAGCTGCCCGGATGAATTATCGCCCCATCCCCAGAGGGTACCTTTTGTTTTTAAGCCAAAAGTATAATTCATCCCGGTTTCCATGCCTGCCCATTTATTATCCGTACCGACCTGGACAGGGCTGTTTTTGTTCACATTGGTACCATCGCCCAGTTGCCCCCTGTCATTGAGGCCCCAGGACCAGAGGGTGCCGGTTGATTTCAATCCCAGGGAGTACGAGGTTCCTGCACTGATACTTACCCATTTGTTATCGGTACCAGCCTGGACGGGAATGTTTTTATCGGCATTTGTTCCATCGCCCAGCTGTCCGCCGGCATTGGCTCCCCATGCCCATACCGTACCGTCTGATTTCAATCCAAGGGAGTGGTTGTCGCCAGCCACCAGGCTGACCCATTTATTGTCCGTTCCGGTTTGTACAGGGCTGGTTTTGTCCGCCAGGGTTCCATCACCAAGTTGGCCGGCATTGTTCCGGCCCCAGGACCATAAGGTACCGTTTGCTTTCAATCCCAGTGTATGGTTTTCGCCTGCTGCGATGCTGATCCATTT
The DNA here is from genome assembly GCA_026391835.1 of Bacteroidota bacterium. GTDB lineage: Bacteria > Bacteroidota > Bacteroidia > Bacteroidales > FEN-979 > CAIVAT01. Next base: position 8,209 of record JAPLDF010000046.1, on the reverse strand, counting down.
AAAATCGGACCCGACCTGCACAGGGACCAGTTTATCAATGATGCTGCCATTGCCCAACTGCCCGTAATTATTCCTGCCCCAGCTCCACAATGTGCCATCAGACTTCAATCCAAAGGAGCATTCATTCCCTGCCGTGATGCTGATCCAATTGTTTCCGGTACCTATTTGCAAGGGACTGCTGTTATTCACGATCGTGCCATCACCCAGCTGACCATAGTTATTTCTTCCCCAGGCCCACAAGGTGCCGTCGGACTTCAACCCCAGCGTAAAACAGTTCCCTGCCGCCACGATTACCCAGTTGCTGTCGTTGCCAATTTGCACCGGGCTGATTTTATTCACAGTGGTGCCATCTCCCAGTTCGCCATAGGCATTTCCACCCCAGACCCAAAGTTTGCCTCCCCGCAATTCAAGAGCGTGCGAATGCCCCGCTGAAATACGCTGGTAGTTTGACCTGTAGGCGATGGTCATCCTGGTGTTTTGCCTGTTTATTTGCGGGAAGCTTTGGAGGGTGGTAAGGGTTAGGAGGAGGAGGAGGATTGTAGGGATTTTCATGGATAGTATTTACTAGATTTCTGTTATCAATAAAATGTCGGGCATTCCATCGCTCCGCCACCATTCCCCCGCCGGCCACTGCCGCCGGGAACAAAGCCACCACCACTGCCGCCTCCGAAGATCGACAACTTGTCAAACTCCAGGATCAGCGAGATTTCATGTGCCCCACCGGTGCCCTGGAGGGCCCCGGAGATCTGGAGGTCGTAACTGTACATGAACTTGAGGTTCATGTCTTCGTAAAAATTGTACTTGTACCCGGCTACCAGCGCAATCGCGCTGTTGACCACACCCGTCATGGTTGATTTGAACCAGCCGCCTACATAAATATTATATTTCAACAGGTTAAGCCCGGCCTGCAATGAATTCAGGCCCCCCTGGTTCTGGTAGATCCCGCCGATGTTCACCTTTAAGGGATCGTCACTGCTGCGCGACATCATCGATGAACCACCGGGACCGGTGGCGATGATCACGTCGAACTGGCCAACCCATTTGCGCGGGTAGGGTGATGAACCTGTGGAGAGAAAGCTTACATCCGGTTTGAAGATATGATCAACCGCAAGGCCGATATTCCCGCTCACATTCCCGCCCGGGTTGATGAACTGCAAAACGCCGCCTACCCCAAAATCTGGTACCACGCGTTTGTTCGCGTCCGGTGAAGCCACCATTGAAGGATAGATGTTGCCATATTTCGGATCAAGGTTGTTGGAATACACCAGGTCGTCCCAGTTGATCCTGCGCTGCATAATGCCCGCCTTGATGCCGATCTGGCTGACCATGAAACTTGTGATGGGGATACGTACGCCGATCGTCAGGGCTGCGCCGAAGTTGTTGATCAGGCCCACGCCAGGTGTATCCTGGTTGATCATGATCCCGATGCCACCTGCTCCAGGCAGGCTCCTGTCGCCAAGGTCTGCTGAAAAAAAGTACGACTTGAACGAAATCGGCAGGCTCGGCCACTGGTTGCGATAGAGAAACCTCGCCCTTACACCCGTGTTAATGCCCGTGAAGGCCGGATTGTAGTACATCGGTGTGCTGAAATACTGCGAATAGTTCATGTCCTGGCTGTGCGCATGCGGAACAATCCCAGACGTACTCAGAATCACAAGAATCGGGTACAGGTATCGGTTTTTCATAGGGAATGTTTTTAGCGGTTATCGGATTAATGTTACTGTGCCCATGGTCTTGGTAGAGGTTCCTACACCAATATCCGATCCCTCCCACTGCGAATCATCGAGAAACAAGGCACTGATTTTCCATATATAGTTGCCCTGGGGCTGGAGTACACCCTCAAAGGTGCCATCCCATCCCTGGGCAGGCATGCCCTTGGCGTCAATTGCAGTCGACTCCCACATAAGGTGGCCCCAGATGTCAAACACCGAAACATGGTACTGTTTGAGATTTCCCCCGATCGGCTTGAATAATCTCACCCCAAGGTTGGTACTCTCGGGTTGAAAGGCATTTGGGACGAACAGACCTTTGAAAAGCATTTCGTACTGGAAATAGGTAGTGTCGGCACAATCATGTTTATTCCGTGATATAAGCATGATTGTATAGCTGTTATCTTCCGTATACAGGGCCACCGGATCTTTTTCCGTCGAATGCTTCCCGTTGCCGAAATTCCATAAATAGCTCAAACTATCCCCGACAGACTGGTTGTTGAGCTCTATCTGCCCTTGCTTTCCATTATAATTGCTGGTAACCGTAAAAGCAGAAACCGGGGAAGTATATACTTTTAAAGTTGAACTTGCGGTATCAAGGCATCCAAAGTTATCCTCAATAATCAGTCTTACCAGGTAGTTTGAATCATAATTATACTGGTAGGCCGGGCATGAATCAGCAGAAACATCGGTGTAGGTGGTTAAATCGCCAAAATCCCATCCCCATGTGTGAATGGTGGTATCGGAAATTAATGTTTGATTTGTAAAGTTCACAGGTTTGTCGGTACACGCCATGGAATGCGTAAACTCAGCAGTGGGCAGGCGATGAACCCGTAAGGTATCAATCCTGGTATCAGAACATCCGTATTTGTTGTTAATAACGAGTTTGACCTCGAATAACCCAACTTTGGAAAATTTATGACCGGGATTCGTCAGTGTTGATTGGTTGTTAAGCAGTGTGGTCGGGTCTCCAAAATTCCAGAGGCGGGTAATATCAAGATCTCCGTAAGGATCATACGTAACCGACTTATCCGTAAACAATGCCACCTGGTCCCTGCACATGCCTTTGCTCGTAAAATCAGGCAAGGGTGTGGGGTTGATGGTCACTGGTTTTGTGACGTTGTCGGTCACCAGAGAAGTGCCCACAGACGTCTCGATCAACAAGTTCACATGATATGTGCCACTCGCTTCAAAGGAGTGCGTTGCCGTAGCATGATATGAATTGTAGGTGGTTTTAAAACCATCATCCCAATCCCATGTCATTTTGGAAATGTAGTTTGTATCCATGGAGTTATCTTTGAACAGCATGTCATACCTGGCACATCCCATGAGGGCATTATAGGTGAAATCAGCTTTCACACAAGGCCGCATCATCACCCGTGTGGAAGTTGTGTCGGGACACAGGTTTGTGTTGATTACTTTCAGTGATACGAGATAACTCGGACGATAAAGATTGGTGGTCCGATAGTCGTGCGGGATTGGAGCAGGATTGTTTGGCACAATGGTTCCGTCTCCAAAGTTCCACTGGAATGTTGTATTTGGCGGATTGTTTGGGCCGGAATTGTTCATCAATGTGATTGTACTGTCACAAACGCTCAGGGAATAGGTAAATGCAGCGGTCGGACGCGGACGCACATCGACGGTAAGTGTTGCAGGTTCCACCGCAAGACAAAGGTTATTTGCATTTTCATAATTCACACTTACTGAATAAGGTCCTGTAGCCCCCCAGGTAACCGTCACTTCATAACCATCATAAGGTGGTATAAATGTCCCCCCCTCGACAGTCCAATGGTATTGTAGCATGCCAGGATCAGTCCTGTAGATGTTGTTTAAAGAGTCCGAGCAACTGATGGTCTGACCAAAGGGTGCGGTAATCACCGGATTTGCCCTGGGTACTACCTCAACGGGATATGGGTCGCTCACCGAGTCACAATGGGATGCATTGGTTACCTTGCATTTAATCCATTGTGGTCCCGGTGTATTCCATGTTACGGTGACTTCATACAATCCGTTTCCCAAAATATTTATACTTCCCTCGGAGGTTGTCCATTCATATTGTTCCTGCCCTGGGATTGTCCGGTACATCCAGCCACCAGTTCCCGCGCAGATGCGTTCATTTTGCATTGCCATAATCGTTGCCGAGGGTTTTGGATTGACCCAGACAATTGAATCAGTGGATTGGGAAGCCCAGCAGCCATTTGAATTCTTTACATCCACGGAAATTGATTGTATGCCATGGTCCCTCCATCTTACGGTAACAGGATTTGTGTTCGAAACACCGGCCGGGACAAATTCACCTCCGCCTGAAACAGCCCAAATATACTCAGCCATGCCGCTTTGTGTAAAATATTGCTTCACGTCGCCTTTGCAAACCGTATCTGCACCAATAATGTAGGGCGCAGGGCGTGGTTCAACGGCAATATGATGAATTGCAGGAGTCAGTGCAGGACATTCAGGGGGCCCGGGTTCAGAATAGGACACCTGTACTGTTTTCTGACCGGGGGAATTCCAGGACAGCCTGACAAAATCGTCATTGCTTCCACCACCACCTTGAAGCATTGCCAGGGGATAATCCCAGACATAATTCACTTTGCCTGACTGGGTGGTGAACTTATAAGTGTCACTAATGGAGTCCACACAGGCCGATACCGGAGGAGTGTTGATAAAGGATGGAACAGGAACCGGGTTTACGGTAACATTGTATACCGGCGTGGGATCAACCCCGGCACATGTGTCAGGACTCGTATAGTTCACGCGAATAGTGTGTGATGAATTCCCGTTCCTGATCCATTTTACTGTTACCGTACTGGTACCCTGACCACTGGGAATGGTACTGGGTGGGTCAATTGTCCAAAAATAAGAGGACTGGTTCGGTACGGTCGAGTATATGGCTGTCGAGGAATCGCAAACACTTTCCGGGCCGGAGGTCACAACAGGAACAGGAACCGGGTGGACAACAACAGTTTTTGTGCCCGGGAGTAAAGGATAGCAGTTGCTTGCGTTATGAAAGTAAGCGGTCACCTGGTATGTTCCAGGTGATGGAAAGGTGGCAACAGCAGAATTCCCTGTAAAAGTGATGGTCCCCGGGGGTGTTACATTCCAATTGTATCCTGACATTCCTCCTTCGGTCGTGTAATTTACCGTTGAACCTTCGCAGGCAGTTGAATTGCCAAAAACAGTTGGTGTCGGTGGTATGGGATTTACAGTGAAAGGATAAATTGTTGGTGATGCAGATGTGCAACCAAAGCCATCTGTATAGCTCACACTAACATTGTATGGTGGGGGCGGTGGACCAATCGAATTCCACAATACAGAAATTGTATTTCCGTTCCCGCCAACCTGCACACCACCGGTTACCACCCAACTGTAACCCGTCATTCCTGATTCCGTCGAAAATGTTATTGGAGGATCACCCATACAACATGAATTTATCCCTGGCGGAACACTGGTAATTGAAGGGGTTGGCAATGGCATCACAAAAACCTGGTATGGTATTGAAGAGTTGACCTGATCGCAATAGGGAGAAGCGTAACTGACATTTAACATTTTCAGTCCGGGTGTTACCCATGTTACCGTGATCGAATTTGATGTCGGCCCGACTGTAAATGTATTTGGCGGATTGACACCTGTCCAGGTATAATTTGTCATTCCGGGCTCGGTAGAATAGACATTATTTGCAGAGTTAACACATGGTGTCACAGCCTGGGCAGTCGAAGAAATCGTTGGTGTTTGGGGAAGAACGACTTCTATGGTGATGGTAAAAGGTGCACCGTCGCAATTGCCTGAAGTCCCGGATTTTGGAGTCACTGTATAAACAGCCGTTTGGTTTGCCGTTGAATAGTTGGTAAGTATGCAGCTTATATTTGACATCCCCGTGCCTGCAATGCCCCCTAATAGCAGTGGGGATGAAACAGCCGGTGTATTCCAGGAATATGTTGTGTTTGCAGGTACAATTGTATCCGGGATAAAGGTGTGGGGAGTAATGGTAAATGCATGACCACTGCAAACAGTCAGGGTGCGGTTCGGGATGATCGGAGTTTGATTTACTGTAATGGTAAATGCTCCCGGTGATCCCGTACATCCCGAGGACCCGTTTGTAAAGGTTGGTATAACAGAGATGTTACCCACTACGTTTGATATACTTGTATTTATTGCCGTAAACGATGGAATATAATCTATTCCTGAGGATCCCAATCCGATGGAAACATTGTCATTTGACCAGGTATAGCTGGTAGTGCCTCCTGTGTTGTTGGTTGTAAAGTACATTGGCGCGGTGATTTCCATGTGACATAATGATTTGTCCACGATGCTGTTGACATGGCCTGATGGGTTCACCGTGATGGTGAAGGTTTGTGCCGCACCCGTGCAACTGATAAACTCATTGGTGAACGTTGGTGTGACCGAAATGGTCGCCACAACTGGTGAAGTTCCGGTATTGGTGGTTGTAAACAAAGAGATATCTCCAATACCAGTTGCCCCCAGTCCGATCGATGTGGTATTGTTGGACCAGCTATACGTTGTAGTGCCTCCTGAATTCAGCGTTCCAAAGGTCACCGAAGCAGATGCAGTATTGCAGACCACAAGGTCGGCAGGATCGTTCACCTGGCCCGAGGGGTTCACCGTGATGGTGAAGGTTTGTGATGCACCCGTTGTGCAGCACCCGTGCAACTGACAAACTCATTGGTGAATGTCGGAGTGACCGAAATGGTCGCTGCAACCGGGGAGGTCCCGGTGTTTGTTGCCGTGAATGAAGATATATTGCCTGTTCCGCTTGCACCCAGCCCGATCGATGTGGTATTGTTGAACCAGCTATAAGTTGTAGTGCCTCCTGTATTCAGCGTCCCAAAGGTCACTGAAGCCGATGCGGTGTTGCAGACAACCATGTCTGCAGGATCGTTCACCTGGCCCGAGGGGTTCACCGTGATGGTGAAGATTTGTGCAGCACCCGTGCAACTGACAAACTCATTGGTGAATGTCGGAGTGACCGAAATGGTCGCTGCAACCGGGGAGGTCCCGGTGTTTGTTGCCGTGAATGAAGATATATTGCCTGTTCCGCTTGCACCCAGCCCGATTGTGCAGCACCCGTGCAACTGACAAACTCATTGGTGAATGTCGGAGTGACCGAAATGGTCGCTGCAACCGGGGAGGTCCCGGTGTTTGTTGCCGTGAATGAAGATATATTGCCTGTTCCGCTTGCACCCAGCCCGATCGAGGTGGTATTGTTGGACCAGCTATATGTTGTAGTGCCTCCTGAATTCAGCGTTCCAAAGGTCACCGAAGCCAAAGCCGAGTTGCAGACAACCATGTCTGCCGGATCGTTCACCTGTCCCGAGGGGTTCACCGTGATGGTGAAGGTTTGTACAGTGCCCGCGCAACTGATCAGTTGATTGGTAAAGGTGGGCGTGACCGAAATGGTACCTACAACCGGGGAGGTCCCCGTGTTTGTCGCGGTAAATGACGAGATATCGCCTGTTCCGCTTGCTCCCAGCCCGATCGAGGTGGTATTGTTGGACCAGCTGTACGTTGTCGTTCCTCCTGTATTCAGCGTTCCAAAGGTCACCGAAGCCGATGAGTTGTTGCAGACAACCATGTCTGCAGGATCGTTCACCTGGCCAGAAGGGTTCACCGTAATGGTGAAGGTTTGTGCCGCACCCGGGCAACTGACAAACTCATTGGTGAAAGTTGGTGTGACAGTAATAGTTGCTAAAACCGGGGAAGTCCCGGTATTTGTTGCAGTAAATGAAGTGATATTGCCTGTTCCGCTTGCACCCAGCCCTATCGAAGTGGTATTGTTGGACCAGCTATACGTTGTAGTGCCTCCTGTATTCAGCGTACCAAAGGTCACCGAGGCCGATGCAGTGTTGCAGACCACAAGGTCGGCAGGATCGTTCACCTGGCCCGAGGGATTCACCGTAATGGTGAAGGTTTGTGCTGCACCCGTGCAACTGATAAACTCATTGGTGAATGTTGGAGTGACTGAAATGGTCGCCACAACCGGGGAAGTCCCGGTGTTTGTTGTCGTGAATGAAGATATATTGCCTGTTCCGCTTGCTCCCAGTCCAATTGAAGTAGTATTGTTGGACCAGCTATAGGTTGTAGTGCCTCCTGAATTCAGCGTACCAAAGGTCACTGAAGCCGATGCGCTGTTGCAGACCACCTGGTCTGCCGGATCGTTCACCTGGCCCGAGGGGTTCACAGTGATGGTGAAGGTTTGTGCCGCACCCGTGCAACTGATAAACTCATTGGTGAAAGTTGGTATGACAGTAATAGTTGCTAAAACCGGGGAAGTCCCGGTGTTTGTTGCTGTAAATGACGATATATTGCCTGTTCCGCTTGCACCCAGCCCGATCGAAGTGGTATTGTTGGACCAGCTATATGTTGTAGTACCTCCTGTATTCAGCGTTCCAAAGGTCACCGAAGCCGATGCATCATTGCAGACAACCATGTCTGCAGGATCGTTCACCTGGCCCGAGGGGTTCACCGTGATGGTGAAGGTTTGT
>JAPLDF010000085.1 GCA_026391835.1 Bacteroidota bacterium | reverse complement strand
TTCCATTGACGGGATTCTATATATCAGCACCGCCATTGGAACAGTAACCAATGCCAATTTCGGACTCGACCAGTTGCCTGTTGCGAACCCGGCATCAGCATGTTATTCAAACCCGGGCAATACCGCAACGGTAGCGGTTCCACTGCTTACAGGAAATGATGCAGAGGATGCAGGGCTTGGAAGTGGCAGCACCATTGTGATTACTTCATTGGCAACCAATGGAACGCTTTATTACAATGGAATCCTGGTTAGCCTGCTCCAGGTAATCCATAATTACAACCCTGCTTTACTTGCCTTCGATCCAAATGATGGCGGTTTGGCTGCCGTATTTAATTATGCTTTCATAGATGCAGCCGGAATGCAGGGTTTGGATGCTTCGGTGACACTTTATGTTAACCAGCTGGTAACCCATCCACAGTCAGTTTGTTCGCCCGGCAGGATTGATCTCACTTCTCCGGTTGTTACTGAAGGCAGCTCCTTTTACGGAACAGTTGCTTTTACCTACTGGATGAATGCAACTGCAACCATCCCGATGCCGAATCCCACAACTGCAGGAAACGGCACCTATTACATCAAGGCCACCACCTCCACAGGATGCATTGTGATCAAGCCGGTAACGGTAACCATCAATCCGCTGCCGACAATGTTCAATGTCCTTGGCGGCGGAGGTTATTGTGCAGGCGGAGAAGGAAGGGAAATTATCCTGAGCGGCTCACAGCCAGGTGTTCTGTATACCCTCTGGTTTGATTGCTGCAACCAGATCGGGATAGGTGTGATGGGATGGGGCCCGCCGATATCTTTTGGGTTCCATACGTTGCCCGGATTATATACAATATACGGTGAAAACATCACGACCCATTGTACGAACAAGATGAATAACTGTGTCTATATCTGGATCAATGAGCCATTGCCGGTAAGTATCTCGGTAGTTGCATCAGCCAACCCGGTTGATGCTGGTACCCTTGTTAACTTCACAGCTACGCCAACCAACGGAGGCACAACGCCTTCGTATCAATGGAAAGTAAACGGTCTTGCCGTCGGAACGAACAGCCCGGCTTTTACTTACACCCCGCTTAACGACGATGAGGTAACCTGCACCTTGACATCCAATGAATATTGTGTTTCGGGCAACCCGGCTACCGGTACTGTTATTATGACAGTTCATGGCGTAACCACGAACATCATAGTTGCCGGGATAATCGTCAACGGACAGTCAAAGTGTTACAATGCAACTCAAACCCTCACAGTGGCAGGCAACGGAAAAACCTTTACTGTTCAGGGCGGGGGCAGCGCTGTTATGGTTGCCGGGCAGAACATCATTTACCTCCCCGGTACCTCAGTTCTTCATGGTGGCTACATGCACGGTTATATCTCAACCGACAACAGCTACTGCGGACAAATGGCTCCTTCAATACCAGCTGTTGTGTCCGGAGTGGAAACCCCTGCATTGAATCTGCAACAGACAATGTTTACCCTCTATCCGAATCCCACTACCGGAAATTTCACCGTTGAACAAAAAAGTGGAAAAGTTTACGGGAAAATCCTGGTGGAGGTTTATGCAATGCATGGTGAACGGGTAATGACAGGTGCGATGATTGGTGAAAACAAGCATGAATTCTGGATCTCAGAGCTTCAGCATGGACTCTATTTTGTGAAAATCACCGCCGATAACTATGTCGAAACTTTTAAACTGGTAAAAACCAGGCATTAAAAGTTAATCCCTTCGGGATTTCATTTCACACATTCCCGCACATTCCCCGGGAGGCAGGTCGCCGGACCTTGCCTCCCGGTTTTTTTTTGATTATGCCTGCATTTTATCATTGTTTTCACCGGTTTCACCAGTGTAGGCCTGTTAATTCTTTTGTAAACGGTAAATAACAATGCGAGATTTCGGCAAATAAGAATGCAAGAAATCGGTAAATAAGGATGCAGAAATTCGGTAAATAAGAATGCAGGATTTCGGTAAATAGGCATGCAAGTATCCTTCCTCGATTAGTTTCCC
>JAPLDF010000077.1:115337-121515 GCA_026391835.1 Bacteroidota bacterium | reverse complement strand
GGGAAACTAATCGAGGAAGGATACTTGCATGCCTATTTACCGAAATCCTGCATTCTTATTTACCGAATTTCTGCATCCTTATTTACCGATTTCTTGCATTCTTATTTGCCGAAATCTCGCATTGTTATTTACCGTTTACAATAGTTCATTTGTTAATGTGTTCTCCTTGTATTTGTGTGCGGTTTATTACTCAAATAATTCATATCCATAAATTTAGTTTCCTTTTTCTGAAGGATTCAAATAGGTAATACTAACATTAATTTTATTTACTAACGGAGTATAGGGCTGGGATGGCATGGTTGTTGGATTCGCTCTTTTCCTCCAGAATTTTATGAAATCAAAGGAACGCACACGACCAGACTCTTTCACTTTTCCAAGTGCTTCATTGGTTATTACCTCTTGAAAGATTGAATGACCAAAAGCATACTCTGGTGCTATTAATTGCATCTTAATAAAACCATCCCTTGTTTTATCATTATATTCAAACATATCACTATTTTCTTCAGATTCAGCTAAAATGAAATTATTTCGAAGAATTAACTTAAATGTACTTATATGTGAAATAGTATTATCATTATTTTCTTCAAATAGCGTAAAGGATTTATCATTCAACAATTTCCATACACCATCTTTGTGGACGCTGAAAGCTACCTTAAAAGATGTATTCTTAAAATCCTGTGGGTAGGCGGAATAGTGACTAACAAAGTCAATTGGAATGTTCTTTTCCCAAAATAGTTGAACTTTGATTTCAGCAATGCCTTTATTCAGCCATTCACTGCTGCCAAAAAGTAAATAACTTCCTTTAGTTGGTAACGGCCCGAATATCTGAAACGGACGTTGTACATTTATACGTCCTGTATTGTTATATATAGACATTTTTGAAAGTCCTTGTTTTTGCTGTACAACATGCCAAGCTTCGTGAGGTAAATGCTTTTCCTGTCCAGCAGCCAAATGAATGACTGTGCCTTGGGCATAGGCATGTGCTTGTAATTGAGCTGCCTTGTTCGAATTATAATTAACTTTCACATCATCCATTGAGACGCCAGAAAGGTTTTCAATTCCAGATTTTAATTTATCAGGTAAGCCCGTTTTCTTATTATTTTTCTTTTCTGGTTTCATCTAATTGCACACAACACACTTATCGCTAACCGCCATATGGCAGCTATAATTGACTATAGACACCACATGGAGAACACAATGAGTAAAGATATACTAAAATTTCTTTCTCAAATGATTGTGTTATGAAAAAATCATCGGCAACGGCTTAGAGGCCAGAACTAAAGCCAGACTTTCAATCACATGTAAGGCATTCCAACGTTGCAGGCATACCCTGATCCTTCTTCAAGGCCACCTGGATGCTCTTAGCCAGTTATTTCAAACCGCCAATCATGTATTTCCGGGAGAAGTCAAAGTTCCGGAATTCAAGGAAGTCCATGCTTTTCTGAAACTTCACAGTCTTTGAATTAGCAAGCAGAGTCAGGTACTCTTTCCAGAACCTGCTGTAAATACCGATTTCCCATCGATAAAACAGGCTGTGATCCACAGTTTCGTGGACTCCCATCATGGAGGCATGATTGGCCCAGGTTTTCAACATAATAGCAGGTGCCGGCCTCCCCATTCGGAAACGCCGGAAGATCGGCTATCGTTGGAACGGAGCCCTTATAAATGTCAAGGATCATTTTCTCATATCCCTGGAGGCCTTCCAGTGGACATCGAACGACGGCAGGAGTTTTCGCAGCCACAACCAAGGCCTGGCAGGGCGGTACAGAACTGCAATGAGGTGGTTCAGATCATCTTCGCTGCTGGATTCGAGGTAAAGTAATGGTTAGATATTGCATTCAGTTACAAGTATAAATGGTGAATAGCACGCTGTCAACCTGATTTCTTAAAACCATTCAGTGACAAAAAACCAATATTGGGTGATGAATCCATTGTATATGGTGATTTCATTTTTTTGAAAGATATCCTACCCGGTACTTTTGCCTTCACAAAAAGGAAAAAATTTACCATGAAAAAATCATCAAGCAAATTCTTTACAGTCAATATTATTGCAACCATTTGCCTTGTAACAATGACAAACTTTATTGGATTTGGCCAAACCAATACTTATCCAATTGTCGGAACAGGTCAGACAATATCTTATGACACAACAGTTGCAATAACAATGCCTACTCCAGGGCAGGCATTCTACGGACAGAATTCGAACCATCCCGGAAACATGCGAACATATACCAACAATGGCAATGGCACCGTAACCGACAATTTAACGGGGCTGATGTGGCAGCAAACCGAGGACAGAAACGGTGACGGAGCAATTAATTTCTATGATAAACTGAAGTTTTATGAGGCAGTGGACAGCGCTGCAACATGTAACACGGGTGGTTACCACGATTGGCGTTTACCTAATATTAAAGAGCTATATTCGATTGCCATGTTTTTTGGAGCAGAACCGGGCCCGCCACCGTCTGCTTGTATAAAATATATTGATACGACATATTTCTCTGTCGGTTTCGGTGACGTAAACTCACTGGCACACGGCGACCTTGGAACTGAAAGGATTATTGATGGTCAAATTGCATCCTCGACGAAATATATAAGCACTACCATGAATGGGCAGGAAACTTTGTTCGGGTTCAATTTTATTGATGGACGTATTAAAGGATATCCAGCGACTTCCCCCGTTCCGGAAGACGGACAATCGAAGCATTTCTATGTATTGTATGTTCGCGGCAATACTGTGTATGGGACAAATCAATTCGTAAACAACGGAAACGGAACAATCACGGATAATGCTACCGGACTGATGTGGATGCAAAACGACAACGGGACAGGTGTTTTATGGGAGAACGCATTAAGTTATGCTGAAAATTTCACCTATGCAGAATATTCGGATTGGCGATTACCTGACACCAAAGAATTGCAAAGTATCGTTGACTATACCCGTTCTCCGGCGACAAGCAATTCTGCAGCAATAAACCCGATGTTCAACTGCACCCGGATTACCAATGAAGGAGGTGTCGCAGATTATCCCTGGTATTGGAGCAACACTACTTTTTCTTCGCAAGCGCAGACAAACGGAGCAAGCGCCACCTATGTTTGCTTCGGAAGAGCCATGGGCTATATGCCCCCTTTTGGTGGGTGGATTGATATACATGGCGCCGGATGTCAGCGAAGCGATCCTAAACCCGGAAGCTTTGCCGCATACACGCATAATGGAAATGGATATTACAATGCCAATGCTCCACAGGGCGATGCCGTCAGGATATACAATTATGTGCGTCTGGTAAGAAATGAATCTTCAACCGGAATAAATGAAAACAAAGACAATAAAATATTTAATGCTTATCCTAATCCTGTTTCCAATGAACTTACGATCGAATTGAAAGGTAACAGGGAAAAGGCAAATTATGAGCTTTTAAATTCTATCGGTCAGGTTGTGCGCAAAGGCAGTTTGATTGATAAAACCATAATACAGACCAGCAACCTTGTAACCGGGGTTTATTTGATAAAACTTCAACACGGAAATACTTTAGAAGTTAAAAAAATCATAAAAGAATAGGTATCCGTTTGAACCGGTTGGTAAAAAAACCACCATGTTAAGATGGATTTTCAATTCGATATCAACGAAAAAATGAAAAGATACTTTTTGATTATTTTCCTGATAACAGCTCATTTATCTTATGCCCAAAACAACAGGCAGAAAATAAGGGGCGTAATTGTTGATAAGCTTTCTCAAACGACCCTTCCCGGAGCCACCGTTCAAATAATGAATGAAGTGGAGAAAAGGGGAGCGGTAACCAATGAAAAGGGGACCTATGTGATTCCCGATGTGTTGCCGGGCAGGTATGAACTGAAAATTTCGTATGTCGGCTACAAAGATGTATTTGTATCCAGTGTTGTGGTGACTTCAGGAAAAGAGACAATCCTGGATATTGCGATGGAAGAGGATGTAAAATCCCTGAATGAGGTCGTGATCACAGCCAACAGCAAGGACAAAACCATCAACAGTTTATCAACCATCAGCGGCCGTACATTTTCAATGGAAGAGGTAAACCGGTTTGCCGGCGGGCGAAGCGATCCGGCACGGCTGGCAGCGAATTTTGCCGGCGTCAGCGCCACCGACGACAGCAGGAATGACATCGTGATCCGTGGCAACTCACCAGTGGGTGTTTTATGGCGCATCGACGGCATGGATGCAACCAATCCCAACCACTTTGCATCAGTAGGTACAACAGGCGGTGCAGTAAGCGCCCTGAACACCAATATGCTGAAGAGTTCCGATTTCTTCACCTCGGCCTGGCCGGCAGAATATGGCAATGCGATTTCGGGAGTTTTCGACATCGGTTTCAGAAACGGGAATACGCAAAAAAGAGAGACCACTGTTCAGCTTGGGTTAACAACCGGGCTTGAAGCGATGACGGAAGGCCCCATCAGCAGATCAAACGGTTCCTCCTATTTAATCGGTTACCGCTATTCACTTGCAGGTATAGCCCAGGCCATGGGAGTAAATATTGGTACTACGGCAACGCCCACTTACCAGGATCTTTCATTCAAAATTAACAGCGGGGAAACAAAACTTGGAAGATTCAGCCTGTTTGGCATCCTGGCCAACAGCAGCATATCAATAGAGGGAGGCAGTTCGAATGAATTATATGGGGGCGGACAGTCAACAGATTTCAGGAGCAAAATTGCCATCGGCGGACTGAAACACTTCAAACAGATCACTGGTAAATCGTACATAAGTTCTACGATCGGCATCAATTATTCGGGGACCAACCAGTTGAACTACGGGATGGATTCGTTGCGGAATTCGTACAGCAAAGAGGAAAATAAGGTTGCCAGAACAGGTTACGAATTCATAACCAACTACAATCTGAAAATCAATTCCAGGCTGTTTTTTAAAGCAGGTATGCAGGCCGAATATATGAATCTTTACCTGTACAACAAGATCAGAAGGCGCGAGGGTGAGGAATGGAGCCAGATCTGGGATTACAACAGTTACACCACGCTGGCCCAGGTTTATGCTCATCTGAAATACAACATCAGCGAAAAGCTCACGCTGAATGCAGGTCTCCATGCCCAGCAGTTCTTCCTGAATAATTCATTCTCGCTTGAACCCCGCCTGGGATTAAAATATGAATTGAATAATAGAAACAGTTTTAGTTTTGGTTATGGATTGCATTCGCAAACCCAACCTTTGAATATCTATTTTTTACAAACACCAAATGCTGATGGTTCATACAATTATGATAACCTGGAGCTGGGTTTTACGAAAAGCAATCATTTTGTCCTGGGATATGATGTGCAACCCTTCAAAGACTGGCGTTTGAAAATTGAAGCCTATTACCAGCATCTCATCAATGTGCCTGTCAATACATACCCAAGCAGTTACTCCATGCTGAATACCGGGGCAAGTTTTAATACCGACCTGGAAGACAGCCTGGCGAACACCGGCACCGGGAGAAACTACGGTGTTGAACTTACTGTTGAGAAGTTCTTCAGCAGGGGGTATTATGGCTTATTTACTGCTTCACTTTACCAGTCAAAATACACCGCCAGTGACGGAACAGAAAGAAATACTGCGTTTAACGGAAGATATGTGGCCAACTTCCTGGCAGGGAAAGAATGGAAGCCTGGTAAGGAAAAAAGGAATGCCATCACAACAGACATCAAAGTTACCTATGCCGGAGGACGTTATTTTACACCGATAGATTTAACAGCATCCCAGGCCAGAGGCAGGGAGGTTCTGAAAGGTGATGAATATGCCTATACAAGCACATACCCGGATTATTTCAGGATGGATTTCAAGATTGGATTTACCCTGAACAGCAGGACAAAAAAATTGTCGCAATCGATTTCCCTGGATATGCAAAACGTAACGAACAATAAAAACGTATTCTCACAAAGTTACGATGACAGAAGCAAGTCTGTCAGTACGACATACCAACTGGGCTTTTTCCCAAATTTTATTTACAAAATACAATTTTAAAGAAGATGATCTGACTCAGCAACCTCAACCCCCGTCCCCTTCTCCTAAAGGAGCTACTCTTTATACACATCTTTCCCAGCCAAAAAAAATGCTGAAAGTATGATTACCTTTTCCTGTTTTTCCGATTAATCAATAATTAAGGATAGCAATATTCCTTATGATTAATTGATCTGGTGTTAACCGCTCTGT
>JAPLDF010000077.1:0-115299 GCA_026391835.1 Bacteroidota bacterium | reverse complement strand
TTTAAGGTTACAGTACTGAAAAATGGCATAAGAAGATACATCCTTTAAACCAAATAATTATCTTTAATACTGTATTGTAAGTAGCTATACCTTTTGGCATCACAAAATGTATTTTAAAAAGATGTGTATAAAGAGTAGCCTAAAGGAGAAGGGGTGCAGGGGATGAGGTGAATAAATTATATAACTTTGTGAAATGAAAGCACTTTCGCTTAACAGCAGGAAAATCGAAATTTTATTTTATGTTCTGACATGGGTGCTCATTTTCTCGGTGCCCTATTTCAGCGAACGCAGTTCCGGACACCTCAACTGGAACAGCATTGCACGGCATTGGACAGGACTTTCGGGATATCTCCTTGTTTTCCTGGTAAATGTTTATATCCTGGTTCCCCACTTACTTTTAAAGAAGCGATATCTGAATTATTTTGTGCTGACAACTGTTATGATCCTCCTGGTGATTGCGGTAAATATCATCATTCCTCCGGCCTTTTTTCAGAACTCCGGTCCGGGAATGGATGTAATGCCCGATGGATTCACCCCCCGCGGCCCCAACACATCCAATCCGAAACCGCTTTTCATGGTGTTTTTTGATACGCTAATCATGTGCATTCTTACCCTGGGGGCCGGAACAACGATCAAGCTGATGTCGAAATGGCTGAGTGAAGAGAGGATGAGAAAGGATGCCGAGAAAGAACAACTCAAAACCAACCTTGCTTTGCTGAGGCACCAGGTTAGTCCCCATTTTTTCATGAACACCCTGAACAACATCCATTCGCTAATTGAAATAGATTCGGAAAAAGCCCAGGATGCAGTCTTTCGGCTTTCAACGCTCATGCGTTACCTGCTTTATGATTCAGCCCGGAACACGATCGAACTGAAAAAGGAGATCGAATTCATCAACAGTTTCATTTCGCTGATGCAGCTAAGGCATTCCGACGAGGTGGAAGTCACTGTTGTGATTCCTGAGAAGGTTCCAGTTGCGAAAATCCCCCCGATGCTTTTTATTTCATTGCTTGAAAATGCCTTTAAACATGGTGTGAGTTACCCGTATAAGTCGTTTATTTATTTTGAACTCCAGGTTAGCAACACGTTCCTTACGTGTATCATTAAAAACAGCAAGCATAAAGTTGCAGCAAATTACCAGGGCGAATATTCGGGAATCGGTCTTGATAATATCAAAGAGAGTTTAAAGTTATTATATGAGGATAATTTCCAGTTGAACATCCGGGATAAAGAAAGTGAATTTGAAGTTGACCTGAAAATTCCATTATGAAGATCTCCTGCATTGCCATTGACGATGAACCCCTGGCAGTAAAAAAAATATCAGCATATATTCAGAAAACCCCATTCCTGGAACTGGTGGCTGAATGCCGGAGTGCATTCGAAGCGATGGAAATCATCAACAACCGGGCGGTCCAGGTTATATTCATTGATATCAACATGCCTGACCTGAGCGGACTGGAGTTTGTAAAATCGCTGACAAACAAACCCTATATCGTATTTACCACCGCCTACAGTGAATATGCTGTGGAAGGTTTCCTGGTAGATGCAGCAGACTACTTATTAAAACCCATTACCTACAGCAGTTTTTTGAAAGCGGCCAACAAGGTGAAAAATCTTATTGATTTAACCGCGAGCAGCCAAAAGGAAAGCATCAGGGCAACGGCGAGTCATTTGTTTGTCAAATCAGATTACAAACTTCTCCGCATCGAACTGGATGACATTAAATTCATTGAGAGCCAGCACGAGTATATCAAGGTCCATTTGATCAACAGTGCCCCCGTGGTGACCCAACTTAGCATGAAGACGATCGAAGAGCAACTCCCCCCCGACCGCTTCATGAGGGTTCACCGTTCCTTTATCGTCAGTCTTAAAAAGATTTCAGTTATAGAGCGGAACAGAATTGTGTTCGATGGCAAAGTATATATCCCTGTCAGCGATCAATACAAAGAAAAATTCCAGGAATATATTGATGGGAATTTTGTTTAACAGGATCATGCCGTCCGTTGGATCAACCAGGTGTTTTGTTTAGCCCGTTTTACCTGGACTTTTTTTGGGGGAAGAAATTAAAATAACGTTACACTTGTTGACAATTGACACGGGAGTATAGGGTTCCGGCCTGCCAAAGTGATAACCAGAACGGCAATGGTCGAAACCCTCTTCCAAATCAAAAATGTGACGGTTACGATTTTTTAGCCAAAGTATAACATGGAAACCACCTTATAAGGAGGTTGTAAAAACGCTGGACACGAAGACCGGGACACTCACCCAACGATCAGTTAACTTCATTAATGTTCACTTTTTGTGAACTATCGTCTTTTTGAACAGTTAATCATCCCAGCCAATTTAATCTTACACAAAAATCAATGCTTAAGAGGTTATCTTGGTTAATTGTCCCTCAAACAGCGGATGGAAAAGCCATATGCCTTTTGGTTGCTGCCCATGGTATTGTACCCGCTGCTGAAACTCAGGTACCAGCCGAACGTGGCATCGCCCTGCAAACCACTCCAGTAGTAGCCGACTGAACCCCGGTTTAACAGCGAACCATCACCGTAGCTCAGGCACCCTGCCGCATGGAGTTTTAACGGTGAAATATAAGGTCCGTTCCAGTTTGTCCAACTTCCACCAGCAATTACATTGGTCCATTCAGTGAGGGTTGGGATGCGCCAGCCAGTTCCAAGTTCTATGGCACAGGGATCGCTGACGGTTGTCCAGTTTAAACTTTCACTGATACTGTTTATCCATGTACTGTTGGGGATTCTTGAACTGATATACTGAAACCCCTGCTTGCGGTTAAACTGCCAGTACCATCCTGCCGAAGCCTCGGTGCCATCGGATACCTCGGTTGCCTGCTGACTGGCACCCAGGTTCCGGGTAATCCAGCACTTGGGAGTTTCGCCGGGAATGTTGTTGACTGTGCCATATGTCACCGTCTTGTCAACCGGGGCTATACCGCCCATAGTCAAATGCATGATGGTCATTGAATTGCCACACACGAACTGTGGAAGCGTGCCTGATCCGTAGGCAACTTCCTTCCATCTTCCCAACGTCGCGACATAAATATACATCTTACTGTCGGAAGTACAAAAAACCTGCAATCCATTGACCGGACCTGGAATTGCCAAAATCTCCGTTTGTGACATTCGCGGGAGTAAAAATCCTTTGTCCGTTGATTTTACATCCAGCATGGCTGATGAATTCGGCTGGCTGTTATCGGTATTGATCCCCACCTGAGCCTTAATGTTTATTTCAGCAAAAAGAAATGCGATGAAAAAAATTAAGATGTTTTTCATAAGATAATATTTATTTTTCGGGCCATCCGCAACAGCCATATTTTATCAAGCACGGTTTGCATGAACGATGTTTTTATGGACATTTCATAAAAAGGAAAATCATTGTGGATCTACTTAAACATTTCAGCTCAGGGTGAAAGAATAATTTCACAGCATTTATAATGAACAACCTGGCTAAACTACAAAGAAAGCCTGGAAGTATATGACAATTTATTCTGAGATCACGCAAAGGGAGTCCGGTCTCAATAATTTAACCTGAATGGCTGCGCGGCTCTGCGGCAGGGTCGTTCATTAATGAGTAATCTCACCCAAAATAGCCGTAATTTTGCATTTGAAAAGTTTCGTTTTTTACGTAGCATCCAAGCCCCATCAATGGTTCAATTAACATTCAGGCAGACCAGCTTGGAAACAACCTGAATAAGTTTAAGGATAAACGCAGCACATTATAACCTGCTGTGCGTCAGGCGAAAGAAGTCGCTTTGCGAAAAATATTTTAATTTCAAACGGGTACCTCAACGTGTTTACTGGCGGCGGGTGGCACAGCTTAAAGCAAAAAATAAGATAAGTTAGTTTCTCGATTCAGAAACATTTCTGACTTTCACCTTCAAATTGGCTACTTGGTGGTCAATTTGCCAGTTTACCATCCTGTTAAACCGGCCGGGAGGGGTGGTCAAAAATCACCAAATTGGGGGCAGATTTGAGCAGGTTACTGTAAAATGACCAGAATAGATTTTGAATAATTTCCTTCTTTGAGCTGGATGGTATAAATTCCCGGAATAACCTTTTCACCCTGGTTATCGCATCCATCCCATTCAACAGTTGATTTTCCGGGTTTAAATGAAGCACTGGCCATGTTACGGACAATATTGCCTTTCATATCATAAACAGTTATGACAATAAATGCGTCATTAACCAAAGAAAAGCCCACACTTGTTCTGGTGGTTAAAGGATTGGGATAATTCATAACAGAAAAGATCGATTCGGGTGATGGTGGCCGGGCAACTCCAACAGGATTGGTCGTCACATTAAGAACAGCAATACCCCGGCTTAAGCAGCTCATCCATAACTCATATCCATTCGGGACATCTTTTACTTCAATGTCGGGGATCTGGGCATGAGGTAAGCCTCCCGCCTCAACAGGGAAAACACCAAACTGAGTCCCGTCATACCAGCATAATCCTATTCTTGTGGTGTCAACACTCATGAAATTAGTAAACCAAAGTCGGCCGTCAGGACTATATGCCAGTGGCGTTACATTTTCACCAGGGATTCCACTGTCAGAGGGGGAGAAAAACTGGTACGTGTCGCTATTGGCATCAAGTTTAAACAAACCTTTGTTTGAACCCACCCATGCGATACCGTCAGGGGCAGGTATGACTGTTGTCAGTACATCGCTCTGAGGATCAAGTTC
This sequence comes from Bacteroidota bacterium, assembly GCA_026391835.1. Lineage (GTDB taxonomy): Bacteria > Bacteroidota > Bacteroidia > Bacteroidales > FEN-979 > CAIVAT01. Next base: position 110,598 of record JAPLDF010000077.1, on the reverse strand, counting down.
CTGAAAATCACCAACTACTTTTGAATAATTGTAGGCGCCGTCTGTTCTACGTACCTCAGAACCCGATGATGCCCAAATTGTTCCCGGCCGCGTCGGGTCTTTCTTAATTCCTTCTCCTGTCCCGAAAAAAGGCTGAGAAGTCCAGGTTTGGTTTGCATCCGAATAGTAGGAAAGCTCTGAATTTTCTCCGTAACTCCATAACCGGCCTTGTGAATCTTCAACCAACCCCTTTGATTTTGAGCTATTGTAATTCAATGAAGTATAGGAGGTACCATTCCAGCTGTGCAGGTTATTAAACATTGGATTTATCACAACTGTGCCATTTGACGGTCGATAACAGATTGCCTCTGAGTTATCCGTAGGGAAAGGGAATGGATATCCAAGTCCGTAATTTTGTTCATTGAAGCCAGTCCAGGTGGTTCCGTCAAATTTCTGAAAACCGCCAACACCAGGTCCTGCGTTTCCGGTCATCCATACGTTACCCTCATTATCAATTGACATATCATCTACAAAATAATCTATCTGGGATGAGTTTGTGATGCGATGGCGCTGCCAATTACCTGTCGTAACATCTCTTCTTGCCGCTCCCCCCACGCCACATGCCCATATATTACCTGCCGCATCAATATCCAGCGAATAGGTATATGCTCCATCCCGCCAAATTCCCTTGCTCTGCCAGGATGTCCCGTCAAACTGGAATACTTCACTATTTAACCCTGTGATCAGGGCTTCATGGTTTCCAAATGCCTTAAATGCCCAGATATCAGCAATTACCGAAGATGGCTGTGCAGGTGAAACCCAGGTGCCGTCAGGCTTCCTGTAATCAAGTGAAAATGCATTGCCGCCAGAAGTGTACCGAAGCGCCCACAGGTTCCCTTCTCCATCTGTACAATCGTTGCCGGGAAGTGCAACCACTTCACCCGAAACAAGATTCTGCGGCAATAAAGTAAAAAGCTGGGTATCACTGTCAAAAGTTATCATCGTGTTCCATCCTTCACCATCGATCCATACCTTGTAGCCTCCGGCCGGCTTGGCCTGAATGGAAACCTGTTCGCAAAACCCGATGAGACCGGGCCAGTTGTTTGCGGTTATGCCGTATCCCCAGTATTGCCATGCATTGGTGGCAGGGTTATAGTGGACCAGGCCTCCACCTCCCCAGGTTACCGATTGAACGGCTGCCCAGACCGACCCGTCCGGTGCAATATCAATATCCATGGTCCTGCCTCCCGGGTGGATGGAATTATTTGCTCCCCAGCACATGAGTGAACTTCCGCCCACAGAGGGATCAAATTTGAGAATTCCCCTCCAGGCGGCCATCCAAAGGTTGCCATTGGAATCTTCCGCAATGTCTGAAATTCGTGAAGAACCGACATCCGCGGTACTGCCAATTACCGGGTATTCAACATTGGAATAGTTAACCCAATGGTTACCTGTTTGAATAAATTTCGAAAATCCTCCCTCCTCCCAACCGGGAGTGTACGCAGCAAGGTATGGATCACCGTCATGATCAATCCATAATGCTTCTGAATAATCTCCCAAGATCCCTGTATTTCCTGTGGTATAATACTTCCATGCATACTGGTAGGGCGGTTGGGCCATGGAAAAAAGTGACAGTGTCAGGAAGAATATTAAGAGTATGGTACTTCTCATAAATCTAACAATTAAATACATTGATCATATTGGGATTCACACAATTGTCCTGGATGACGTTTTAAAGGAAGTATCAATTCCTGGTAAAAGTCAGCAATTCGTTCTTCGCCGCATTGTCGTTTTTTAACATGATCAGCGTCTCTGTTTTTTCTATAATCAGCCAATCACCGGTGAGTCCTGAAAGTGGGTTGCTGTTACCGATTGAAATATGCAACTTGCTGCTGTTGTCATCCCATCCCCAACTGCCTGTCGTATTGGTCCCGGAAAGTGAAGCCGTAAGTATGCCATTGCTGTTAAAACTAAAAGTATAGCTGGTAAAATCGGATGTCTTGTCTTCACTTGCCTCAATAAAATAGGTCACCCTCCATGTGCCGGTGGTTACAACCTGAACAACGCCGGATGGTGCAGCCGGATTAGCATCTTTCTTGCAGGCTGACAATGCAAAAAGACTTATAATGATGAGGGTACAGAGGATTCGGTATTTATTTTTCATGATATCGGACATTTAACATATTTTGACATGTTCTTATTCATGCAAAAATAATAATTTTATTTAGATTTAATTCACATAGCCATTTCAATATGTTCAATTATTGATATTTAGATATGTTTTTGTGAAAATAATTTCTATTTTTTTTTAATCATTATCCTATTGAAGTATCTCTCATCCTCAAATTTATGGGGGAGTTTCGTTTGAATAAGCCTGCAACTTGGGGTGTATTATTATCCTGTTTTTTTCATTTACCGATCATATTCCGATCATATACCGACCATAGACCTACCATAGACCTACCATAGACTTACCATAAACCTTGACTGGGGACAGGTTACAGGAAGGTTACAGGAAGGTTAGAGGAAGGTTAGAGGAAAGTCAGTGAAATGAAACAAGGAATTGAGGTGCACATGCCTGAAAAGGAGATCGGGATGGATAGAAAACACCGGAACAAATATACGATATTCCTGTTGAATTTGCTACTCTTTTGACGGAATTTTTGGCATAAAACAGATATCATCAAATTTCAAGGTACCCTTTTCATTGAGGGTGAGCATCAGCGACTGGCAGGGCTTGAAGGTCAGCTCAACGGGAACTGTGTCCTGATCATCCAGTTCAATTTGAATGCAATATTCTGAACCGAAGGGGGAATACGCTTTAATCAAGTGGGGCTTATCGGGGGGATGCCAGAAGGAAAATCTTCGACCTGGTAAAGTTCTGATATCAAATGTCATTAAACTATTTTTCTTGTCAAAATTTCAGTTGACATAATTGTCTGCAAATAGTTCTTTTAACAGACCAATAGATCGCTCTTTGGCTGATGCTTGATAAATTCAACTGTCAGATAATTGCAGATGGCTGCCAAAACATAGTGGTTAACCGCATAGGAACCAATACTTCTGGGATATAAAAAATAATGGGAGTACTCACTATTAAATCAAGGAGGATTTGAACTTTTATACACCCCAGGAGTATTTGCAATAACCTGCTAAATGGCTATATAATTAGCGGGATGGCAGACTTGTTGGTTATCACATCACAAGCAGAGCCAAAAAAAAGTTGATTTTCTTTTTACTTGTTGTTTGTTATGATATATGTCTTATATTAGCAACGCAATAACATAACTATGTATTGTTTCTATCCACTCCTGAGGAGGGGCCTCAGGGTCGAAACTACATTTCTCCGCTTGAAAGAGTGTGTTGAACGAGATGATGGGATCGACTGCCCTATTGCTAAAATAAAGGATAAATCAATCAAATGAGTGTATTTAATCACAGGTTTGTCGCGAGATAAGCGGCCCCTCGCTTTAATCAACAATAAAACAATCGAAAAATAACTGGAATTCATTTTTTCATATCAATTCACCTTTTACGAATTAATAAACTCCAATAACATGTCAAAGTACCAGATAAGCATCCAGCAGAACAAGACCAAAGATATTGTGGTTGAAAACTACAAGAGCAAGCCGGAGGAGGGATCCGCTACTTTTTTTCATACGGAATATGCCAAAGCCGATTCAATCCTATTGAAAATAACCCAATTGGATCCTCCTGAGATCAGGGTAAAACCCGGCGAACAGGAATCAGATTTTGCCCGGCGCCAACCGAAAGTTCGTGGCAATTTATTTGACGTCCGGAACAACATCATCATATTCACGGGAGACCGAGGAAGCGGGAAAACATCCGCAATGGTTTCATTTGGTAAGTACCTGGAGGAAAAACCAAAAACAGAAAACAAATACAAGTTGCTCGACATCGTTGATCCCAGTTATTTCAAAAACAATGAGAGCATATTGTTAAACGTGGTGACCATCATGTTCCGGATGGCGAAAAAGCGGAATGAGGAGTTAAGAAAAGATGCAAGTCTGGAACAGCACAATCCGGGGTTTACCGATCTCCTGAGGAAATTCGACAAGGTGTTCACAGCAGTGAAAAAGATGGATGAGATCATTCCGCAGGAGAACTCACTGGAGTACCTCAACGAACTGAGCGGTTCTACCGACTTGAATCCATCGATTCGGGACCTTGTTAAATCGTTCCTGAAGTTTTTTGAAGGAGGGCATGATTACCTGGTCCTAATGATCGATGACCTTGACATGAATGTTTCGTATGCTGCCACCATGCTTGAACAGATTCGAAAATTTCTGATCCAGGACAACATCATCATTCTTTTCGCTACGAATATAGACCAGTTGCAGTTTGAAATGAAGGAATACTACAGTAAGTATTACGTAAAGATTAACGAATCGTCACAGCAATCCACCAGCATCAACGTTGATGTCGAAGACATGGCCACCAAGTACCTGCTGAAACTTTTCCCACCCTTGCAGCGCATCCATATCAGCGATGCGGCAAGCAAGTTGATTGAAACGGATCTTTCGATTCTTTCTGGTATTAATGATAAAATTGAAATAAAAGGAAATCTCCAGCGTGTAGTACTTAACCTGATCTGGATGAAGACCCGCCTTATTTTCATCCCGGAGGAGTACCAGTTGCATCCGATCATCCCGACCAACCTCCGGGCCCTGAACCAGTTTATCCAGGTATTGATTGACATGGACGATATCCTCGTTGAGTTCACTAGCCAGGATACATCAAAAAGCGGACAAGAATACCCTAAATTTTTTATAAATAACACTGAGTTCGAGAAAGCCCGAAACAATTTTTATAAATTCAAGGATTACATAATGAACATCTGGATACCCACCAATGTTAGTTTTGAGGAAAAAAAGGTGTTCGACAATATACCGAAGGATATAAAAAGGATCAATAAGCACCTGATCCAATCCATCAACGTGATCGGCCAGAAATACAAAAAATTGCTGCTATTAAAGGAAATAGAATCAAATCTTGACAGGGCGGAATCAGGTGATAAGAATAAAGAAGTCAGGGATATATATACCTTCGTCAGTCGAAACGATCCGAGGTTCGACATCGCCAATAAGATCTCCGACATTTTCAACTACCCATCGAACAATACAGCAGGGGATATCCTGCTGCTGATTGATAAATACAACACCTATTTTGAAGCAGCAAACCAGACGAAATTTATCGAAGCAGTCAAGATATTTTATTCAATGTTGCTATTCGAAACGATGTTTTTTGTCGAGCAAGTTAAGCAGGCGCAAAAGGACCAGAGCAAGCAAGTAAAGGAGATTTCCAGGATCCAGGCTCTCATCGGGGGGACCCTATTCTTTCCGCACTATTTTACGATAATCAAAAGTTCTGCCTATGATCGATTGAAAAATGCACCTAGTGAACCGGATCACTTATATTACAATTTGTATAGTAAAAGTAAAATTGACAAATTCGGATTCCTGTTTTTTATTCTATACTATGGTGAAAAAAGGCCGGACCGGAGTTACGACAAGCATATCTATGATACAAAAGAGCGAGACCTAGAGGATACAGAGCAGAATAAATTTCGATTTGACATTTTAAGCCTTTTAGTTAATTCATTAAACCCATTGCAAACTGTAGCCCGGTCTGATTATAAATATAATCTTAATGATAAGAAAATAAAGAACATTATAAATTGGAGAAACAATCACTTGAATGATGATGATCCATTATGCCGTATTCAAAATTTTATCTTACCAATTTATTCAGTTGATCTAATGCTTGGGTACTTGCGAGAGCCCGAGGAGGCAACAGAAATTGGAATCACCGAAACAAAAGACAGAAAGAAAATGGAAAGTCAAGTTCGAACTGAAGCAGTTATTATCAACTATTATGATGCCTTAAATAAAAGAATGCTAAGGGCGCTAAATAAAATCAGTAATGAGAAGGATGCTTTGGATCCTGATAAATCAGATACACCTATCAGTACAATTTCAAAACTGTATAACAAGATTTATATGGATGGCAAATCGTGCTTTATCGACAATATTTTCAAATAAAACAATGAAAAACAGATTGCCTAATGATATCAGAAGTCATTGATAACAGCCCGGTTTATCAGTTCCTGCAAGCCACTTTCCGTAATGATCCAGGTCGTTTTATTGACCATTTTCTTGCTGTAGATTTTCCTCCAACCCAGGAAAGATTTGATTATACGATCAGGGAACTTGCCCGGAGGAACATCGAGCAGTGGATGATGCCTCAATACAACGACGAGGTAATCCGTTCATACGAACTTATTGCAAATGCTCAATGGGATTCAATTCGACATACCGGCACCTCCTCCCCGTTTGAACTGATGAAGAGATTTGTCGAGAGGATACTGATTCTGCAGAGGGATATGCCCGTATATAAGATCAGCAAGGCCAATATCTGGAATGCACTGACCTCCGAAATGGGAGAAGATATCTTTGTGACCACACTGTTAGCAAATATTTTCGACAAACAGGGTGCACCTCCCGGACATTTTCAATGGAATTACATCATCCCTTCAAGTTTTTCCTCTCTGAACAACCTGCTTTCGGAGGAGCAACTTGTCGAGAATCACTATCACCTCTCCGGATCCTCGCCCAATGTTGATCTGTCGTGGATCTGCCTGATGAACAATCCTTTTGGGTCGGAGGAACGGTTCCGGAGGTTTCCCCGTGAAGACCCCTATGAACTGGGCGGCATGGGACCGGAAAAGTACCTTGAAGAGATGAAGATTCTCGTCCGTATTGCTGCATATATCCGAATCCGGCTTTTTGAAGCGTGCTGCCTTGAAGAGAACAGGAATCGCTGGAACCTCTATTACGTGACCCAAAAAATTTTGGAAATCAAGAACAACCGGGCAGTTATCTACAAAGACTACATGTCGGAAATGATCAACGTCTGCAGTTTTTTAAGTTCTTACCGGGAGGATGGCCGGTATGTGGTCGATTACGCAATTACCGATTATATCAAGCGGGACGACCTGAACTATATAGAGATCTCGGGTGAGCGGCACTTCGTTTATTGTTGTCTCCGTCAGATATTCAGATATGATACAAAGTCTTTCGACATCCAGGTCCTGTTCTATATCTACCTGCTGATAAAGAATCATTTCAGCGGCCTTTTCATACAAAAGAACAACAAATACGGGTTCAATAATTTCCACAGGCATGAACATTCGAAAATGGACATCATACGCGGCACCATTTACCAGAAGATCGCGGTAAGAATGGCTTTAAAATACAATGTAAGAGAGAATTTTATCGACAAACTGGAGGTTCGGATCTCACCCGAAAATGAACAAACCAAATTACATAAGAAGATAGATAATTACGACAATGAGGCAGGAATCGATAAAGGACAGTTTTTTTATGTACTTCACTTTATTAAAGAAATGAACCATTTTGAAACCGGCAGCAACAAACAGGAGACCTTTATTCCGGTGTGCCGGGAGGCGGCACTGCGCTCTAAACTAAAGAGGGAGGCTTTTGTTGTTGAGAAACTCAGGCGGGAACCCCGCAATGTCTCTTTCCGTATCTTCGGGATTGATGCCGCCAGCCACGAAGTCGACTGCCGCCCGGAAAACTTTGGCCAGGCTTTCCGTTTCCTCTCTAACCTGCGTCATACCTATAATTATCTGCATTATGATCCTGACAGGGTCCATCTGCCCGACCTGCATAAAACCTTTCACGTGGGCGAGGACTTCTATGACATCATCGACGGGTTACGGGCCATTGATGAGGCAGTGTTGTTCCTGGGGTTGAAGCATGGCGACCGGATAGGGCATGGTGTTGCATTGGGCCTCGATCCTGAGAAATATTACAAGTCGCGTAAGAACATTTCCATGCCGCTTCAAAACGCCCTGGACAACATCGTATGGTGCCTATATTGCATCGAGAAACTGAAAGTCCCCATATCAACATCATTTTACGCATTCCTTAAAGTCAGTTTCGACCGGTATTACAACATGCTTCATCAGAATATCCCGGATAAAGGTAAACCCGGCCCATCCGACCTGATGACCTACATCAATTCATGGAAGTTGCGTGGAGATAATCCCGGGTGTTACTTCAAGAAGTTCAAACGCGACCGGAATCGAAAAAATCTGAGCGGAGATTTCGAGTGGGACCGGAATAATTTTCTGGACAGATCCAAGTACAGTGAATTAGATGAAAACACCTACAACCTTTACCATTGGTACCATTTCGACACAAGCTTGAAGCGGCAGGCAGCCACCATCGTAGAATTCAGGATTGACGAGGACTATATTCAATTAACCCGGCAGCTCCAGGCAATCATGCGAAACTTCATGTTGAAAAAAGGGGTGGCCATTGAATCCAACCCGACATCAAACCTGAGGATCAGCAACCTGGACGATGCTATTCACCTCCCCATCTTCAAGTTATTCCCGGTCAGCGAGACTAAAAGTGGTTTGTTGCGGATCAACACAAGTGTCAACACCGATGACCAGGGGGTATTTTATACGTCGCTGGTGAAAGAGTACACCATCCTCGCCAATGCACTGCAGCGGGAGTATGATGAGAATGGGTTACGGGTTTATTCGGATGATACAATCCTTCATTGGATCGGTGATCTTATAGCCAACGGAAAGCGGCAATGTTTTATGCAAAGACAGGGTTAAAAATACAATTTCTTTTATTATTAGGATTATTTTTTTCTGATTAACCGTAATAGCTGCCAAAGAATTTCCGGCAGAATTGCTGTTTGCTTACAACCAATTCATAAACAAGGATGCCGGCCACGGCACAGAGGATCCCAAGAATTACATCAATGGTGTAGTGGTGCCCGGAATATATGGCAGATGCCCGGATGCCCAGCATGAACAGCCCCAAGAAATATTTGATCCATTGGCCCCGTTAACGGATGCAACGGATGCTAAAGCCATACGACTTGTTGTATTCGGAAATGAAGCAGGAACTCGAAAAGAAGTACAATCCCCAGCTTTTTCCTGAGGCCGACTGCATATTACTCCAGTAAATGCCGTTTGTGCCGCGGCCATCCAGCGAACCACCAGTGTCGAACAGGTAGCCGGCAGCATGCATCTTTAAAGCAGAATTCCATGCACTGTTCGGATTTGTCCAGTTTCCGGCCGCATCCACATTGGTCCACTCTGTAGCGGTTGGAATGCGCCAGCCATTGCCAAACTCAAGGCTGCAGGGGTCATTGGCGGCCTGCCAGTCGAAATTTTCACCAATAGAAGTTATCCAGGCCGTATTGGGCGTTCTTGCAGTGCCGTCATGCCTGTAACCCTGTTTCCGGTTAAACTGCCAGTACCAGCCTGCAGATGCTTCGCTGGCATCGTCAACAGCATTTGCCTGGTGGTCGGAGCCCAAATTACCAGTAATCCAGCATTTCGCTGGCTCGCCGGGGATATTTGTCACAGTACCATACGTTACAGTTTTATCAACCGGGGCTACGCCGTTTACAACTATATGAGAGGTTGTAAAAGGATCACCGCAATACCATCCCCCTCCCGGGTTGATAATTGAGAACCCATACGCTATTTCTTTCCATTTGTTGAGATCAGAAAGGTAAGTGAAAAACTTGTTGCTGGTCGTACAAAAAACCACGAGGCCATTTGCAGGGTTGACAATTGCCTCGATCTGGCCCTGGGTTAAACGGGGAAACAGCACTCCTTTGTTATTGAAATTCACATCCAGGCCCGCTGACGGGTCAGGGGCGCTGAGGTTGGAATTGATGCCAACCTGGCCGAAAATGCAAAGTGAGGGGATCATAAAAAAGAATCCCGTCAGAACAAAAAAATGGAATAGTTTTCTCATAGAATGGTGCGTTGAGACTGTAAATTAATATAAAATTCCAATGCCAATTGCAATTGTAGTCAACTAATTCCTCAAAAACTACATCAATAGATTTAATCAAACAAAGTTGCACCAATTAGGATTCTGAATTGCATGTTTTAAATTGCTCTTTCAGCAGGGAAAGCAGGAATGCCGGACTATTTCGAAACCGAGGTTTCCGAAAAATGGGTTTTTAATTGCCCATTTCATTCACCCGGCATTTAAAAACTAGTCCAGATTGCAAAAAATCACATAAATTGCACTTGAAAAACATAACGTTCAACTATAAGGCTGTCTCAAATGTTTGAAAACTCATCTTCACCGCTAAGACGCAAAGGCGCAAAGAATTGATTATCAGTAATTATATTTTTCGCGTCTTTGCGTCTTAGCGGTGAAATTTGACTTTTAAGACAACCTCGCCCATGACAAGTTGAAACGAAAAAAAACAAGAACTATGACAGAGGAACATGCTTTTCAGAGAAGGTTAACCTTGTTCGATTCCACGGCAATCGTGGTGGGATCGATGATCGGTTCGGGCATTTTCATTGTAAGCGCCGACATCGCCCGGATGGTGGGTTCGCCGGGATGGCTGATGCTGGTATGGATCATCACTGGGTTCATGACGGTTTTTGCAGCCCTGAGTTACGGCGAACTTGCGGGCATGTTTCCGCGGGCAGGCGGCCAGTATGTTTATCTCAAGGAGGCCTACAACCCGCTCACCGGCTTTTTGTACGGGTGGACACTGTTCCTGGTGATCCAGACCGGCACCATTGCGGCAGTGGGAATGGCATTTGCGAAATTTTCAGGGGTGCTGATCCCGGCAATCTCCGAGAGTGTCGTCTGGTACAAAACGGGCTTCTTCAAATTTGGGCCTGTCCAGCTGGTCGCCATCGGCTCCATCGCTTTTTTAACCTGGCTCAATACACGGGGAATCAAGGAAGGGAAGAAAGTACAGAATGCGTTTACATCCGGGAAGTTCATCCTCCTGATTTTATTCATTGTCATCGGGCTCGGGTTCGCCTCGAATTTACCGGCGATCAATGCAAACAAAGCAATCTTCTGGAGCCCTGAACAGGAAGGCTCGGCGGGAAATGACCTGCCGCTTGCCGGCATGGCACTGGTTGCAGCTATCGGGATGGCCATGGTCGGCAGCCTCTTTTCGTCGGACGCATGGAACAACATCACCTTTACGGCCGGTGAGGTGATCAATCCGCGGAAAAATATTCCATTGAGTTTGTTCCTTGGGACGCTCATTGTGACTATTCTTTACCTCCTTGCAAACATTGTATACATCACGGCACTGCCTGTGAGAGGTTCGCCCGAAGGGGCCGACATAGCGGCGCGCGGCATGCAGTATGCCATCAACGACCGGCTTGGAACAGCATCTATTTCCGGTATTTTCGGCAACTATACCGTACTGATCATGGCCGCATTCATTGTCATTTCCACCTTTGGATGCAACAACGGGCTAATTCTTGCAGGTGCAAGGGTTTATTATGCAATGGCCGTGGACGGGATATTTTTTAAAAAGGTCGGTATCCTCAATGACAAAGGGGTACCCGAAACCGGGCTGATTTTACAAGGCTTCTGGGCAGGGATGTTGTGCCTGTCGGGAACTTATGGGCAATTGCTTGATTATGTTGTATTTGCCGTCCTTATTTTTTATGTGCTCACGATATTCGGGTTGTTCCGGCTCCGTAAAAACCGGCCTGACGTTGAACGGCCCTACAAGGCATTCGGGTACCCGGTGATTCCACTGATATACATCATACTGGCTTTGACGGTCATGGCAATCCTGTTTATTTATAAGCCCGGATATACCTGGCCGGGGCTGATCATCGTTATACTAGGGATCCCGGTATATTTTCTGTGGCGGAAAAAATAAAAAACGGGTGAAAACAGCAGTAATAAAGGTATAAGATTTTGAAAGTACATCGTATAGTTTTGACCGGAGTTTTAATGCTGGTGTCTGCAATTGTTGATCCTTTTTTTGCAGAAGCCCAGTGCCCAATCACAAATACAGTGTTTGGTGATGGCGAGCAGATCCGGTATACCGTTTCGTACAACTGGGGACCGGTATGGGTGGATGCAGGGTTGGTGACCTTCTCGGTAAGCAGCGACCAGTTCCGGGGCAAACCTGCCTGGCACCTGAAGGGCACGGGAAAATCTTACGCTTCCTACGACATCCTTTTCAAGGTTCGTGATTATTTCGACTCGTGGATTGAACCGGAGACTTTCCGTTCATACGATTTCAGAAGGAATGTTTTTGAAGGCGGATACACGTTGCTTAACACCCTGAATTTCGATTACAATGCGCAAAAGGTCTTTTCAAACACAAAAACCAAAAACCACCCGCAACGTACTGATACCCTGCCTGTCCGCACCTGTGTTTTTGACATGCTGTCGGCAATTTATTATACCAGGACGCTTGATTTTTCGGATTTGCATCCCGACATCAGGCAATATGTGACCATCCTGATCGATGATGCCTATTATGACATCTATATCAGGCCGATAAGCAGGGAGATCGTGGAATCGACGGATGGCAACCGCTACAGGTGTATCAAATTTGCAGCAAGGATGGTACAGGGAACGATCTTTAAAGGTGAGGAGGATGTACTCGTCTGGGTTACCGACGATGCCAACAAAATTCCAATTTATATTGAAGCAAAAATCATTGTGGGAACGGTGAAGGCCTACCTGAAAGATGCCAAGGGGTTGAAAAATCCCATGACCGCCCGGCTAAAATAGATATATGAAACTGATCGCTGACAGTGGCTCAACAAAAACGACCTGGATACTCCTTGAGGGAGATACCGTTAAAAATACCATCACGACCTGCGGGTTAAACCCCTATTTCTACAATGCGGAGAGTGTGGAGGCAGTCATCCGGGCCGACCTGGCTCCTTTTCTTGTCGAATCCCATGTGTCCGAAATTCATTTTTACGGGGCAGGATGTTCGACCGTTTACAACAACAACATGATCAGCGATGTCCTGCGTGTTTTCTTCCGTCATGCCAGGATCGAAATCTACCACGACATCCTGGGAGCCGCTAGGGCGCTGTTTGGCGACGGCAAAGGAATTGCCTGTATTCTAGGTACAGGTTGCAACTCCTGCTTTTTCGACGGCGTCACCACCCATTCCCGGGTTGATTCGCTTGGGTATCTTTTCGGGGATGAAGGCGCAGGATCATATCTTGGGAAACTATTCCTTGGCGCATACCTGAAAAAGGAGCTCCCTGCCGATCTGCGGGCCGCTTTTGACGCTCAATACAGCTATACGCTTGAAGACATCCTCAATTCATTGTATAATCAACCCTCTCCAAACAGGTTCCTGGCAAGTTTCAGCCACTTCCTGAGCCCGAACCGGGAACATCCTTTTGTCCAGGGACTTTTATTTCGTTCCTTTAAGGATTTCTTTTCGGCCCATATCGTGAAATATGCAGGGTACCGCGATATGGCGATCGGGTTTATCGGGTCAATCGCCTATAATTACAGTGAAGTCCTGGCAAAGGTCGCCACCCTCGAGGATGTGGAGATCAGCAGGATTTTGCCATCACCGGCCGAAGGGCTTGTTGAATATCACAAAAGATAGCTGTCAATCATTGAAATAATATGACCGGTCTCTCCCGGTTGAAACCAGTGGTAATCCAGGTCTTTTTTAAACCATGTAAGCTGCCGCTTTGCATAACGGCGGCTGTTTGTTTTGATTTTCTCAATGGCATGCTCAAGGGATGTGAGCCCGGCAAAATGGTCGAACAGTTCCTTGTATCCCACCGTGTTGAGCGCATTCAGGTGCCGGTCGGGATACAGCGCAAGCGCTTCGTCGTACAATCCGGCCTGCATCATGGCATCCACCCTGTCGTTGATCCTCTGGTAGAGTAATTCCCGCGGAAGTTCGATGCCGGCTTTCAATATCCTGAAATTTCGCTGCTTCGGCTGATTGCTTCTTAACGTTGAATAGGGAACACCTGTTGCAAGGCATATTTCTATCGCCCGCATCAGCCTTGCCGGGTTTGCAAGGTCGACCTTTCCGGCATATACGGGGTCAAGCAGGGCCAGTTCCTGCCGGAGGGCAGCAATACCTGAAGATGCAAGGGTTTGCTTTAACCGGTGGCGGATTTCCGGATCGGGATCAGGAAGCAGGTCGATGCCATGGCACACTGCGTTGAGATACAACCCGGAACCTCCCACCAAGAATACTACAGGATGCTCCCTGAAAAGGACATCGGCCAGTGCAAGAGCATCCGCTTCAAACAGCGAAACATTGTAGGGATCCCGGATCGAGAGATGGTGAACAAAGTGATGGGGTGCCAGGGACAATTCCACGGTGGTGGGCGTAGCAGTTCCAATGCTCATCTCACGAAAAAACTGCCTTGAATCGGCGGAGATGATCCCGGTATGGAAGTGTTGTGCAAGGGAAATCGCCACAGCTGTTTTACCGACGGCTGTCGGGCCTGCTATGACGACCAGCAACCTGTCATCAATAGTCATCCGAATCATGGTCAAACCCCGACAAGCGCTTATCCAGGCTTTCGATATCCTCGTAATCCTCTAAATGGTCGAGTTTTTCATCTTCTTCGGTTTCTTCATGCTCCCCGTATAAGAAGTCGTTGTTTCCGTTCTCCTCAGTTTCTGAAGATTCCATGACTGTTTCCTCTTCCTCCTCTTCAATCAGCCCGCTGAGTTCATTTTCAATGGCGGCAAGTTCATGCTCATCTTCAACAATGTCGTCGAATTTCACAAGTTCCTGAAGTTTGGGAAGGGGCACCTTTGGGATCACGATCTTTGGCGCCACCGGTGCCTCTGCAACAGCAGCAGGCTGTTCAGCCTTTTTCGGCAATTCAGCAACCCGTTTGATACACCTGGGGAAAGAGGGCATCCCGTCGGAGGGGAAAATTTTAAACAATTCAATGTGAAATGAAAAAATATCGCGTCCTATAAATTCATAGATCATCTTCTGATGCGGATCTTCGATATAATGTTTCAATTTTTCCGTTTTCATCAACGGCAATGTTATTGATTCAGTGACCACCTGGTCGAGATCTTCATCATATTTCCGGACCTGCCGTTTTTCGGCCTTCAGTGATATTTCCTTATCTTTTTTATACTTTTTATCCGTCATAAAAAAGGAAGCCCGCTCGCAATGAAGCAATTCACTTGAATCCAACATTATATGGTGAAAATCAAGAAAAGTCTGATTCGGCTGAATTTCGATCTCCCTGAGAAATCCATCATGCTCTTCGCATGTTATTCTAAAACGATAAATCAACATGTCGGTTCCAACTATAAATTCGCGTCAAAAATATAAAATTCCACGAAACAAAAAGGAAAAAGGTTCAACTGTTTATTTGATGCAACCCAAGTTTTTCACCTTCACGGATCATCAGCTGAAATGCGGCTTCATAGTTGTTCGGAATCTCGCCTTCAAGAATGGCTTCGGTAATTGCATCCTTGATCAGTCCTACCGGTTTTGAAGGGGGTATGCCAAAAGTTTGCATGATCACCTCTCCTGTGATCGGCGGCTGCCAGTTGCGCAGCTGGTCCTTCTCTTCAATTTCTTTGAGTTTCTGACGTACAATATTAAAGTTTGCAATGAACCGTCGGACCTTATTCGGGTTTTTAGATGTGATATCGGCATTGCAGAGGAGCATCAGGTCGTCGATGTCGTCGCCGGCCTCAAAGAGCAGCCTGCGCACGGCCGAATCGGTAACCACATCTTCGGCCAGCACGATGGGGCGGAGATGGAGAAGCACCAGTTTTTCAACGTAATGCATTTTCTCGTTGAGGGGAAGTTTCAGCTTCCTGAAGATATTCGGAACCATTTTGGCCCCCCTGAATTCATGTGCATGAAAGGTCCAGCCGGTGCCCTGGACGAATTTTTTCGTGACTGGTTTGGCAATATCATGCAGAATGGCGGCCCACCTGAGCCAAAGATCATTGGAAACGGCTGCAACGTTGTCAAGTACCGCAAGGGTATGGTAAAAATTGTCCTTGTGCCCCTTTCCCTCAATGATTTCAGCTCCTTTGAGTTCACAGAATTCCGGGAATATCAGTTTCAGCAGCCCGGTTTCGTCAAGCATCCTGAACCCTCCCGAAGGAACCTTGGCCTGGATGATCAGGTTAAATTCATCAGAAACCCGCTCCATGGATACGATCGAAATACGTTCGGCGTTCCGCGTTATGGCTTCAAAGCAGGATGGTTCGATGGTAAATTCAAGTTGGGTTGCAAACCTGATTGCACGCATCATGCGCAGGGGATCGTCAGAAAACGTAACATCCGGATCCAGCGGGGTTTTGATTATTTTATCCTCAAGATCCCTGATGCCGTTGAAAGGATCGATCAGCTGGCCGTACTTCTCTTTTGTCAGGTCAATGGCCATAGCATTGATGGTGAAATCACGGCGGTCCTGGTCATCTTCGATCGTACCATCCTCCACAATCGGCTTGCGCGAATTTCGCCGGTACGATTCCTTTCGGGCACCCACAAATTCAATCTTCCAGCCACGGAAATTCAACATGGCTGTGCCGAAATTTTTAAAAAACTTCACGGGGATGTCGCCATCGAGCTTAGCCGCAACCATGTGCGCAAAGTCGATGCCGCTGCCCAGAACGACAATGTCGATATCCTGCTTGTTGTCGCGGTGCAGCAACAAGTCCCTCACAAAACCTCCGATCACGAAAGCCTTAACCTGCAGTTCATCCGCAACCTGCGATATCACCGAAAAAATGGGATTTGAGAGATGTTTTTCCAAAAAAAATATTATTTGCCTTGTTACCCTGTTACCCTGTTACCCTGTCACCCTGTCACCCTGTTACCCTGTGACTCCCTGACCATCCGTCCATTCTGCAAAAGTAACAAATAGTGACTGAAAAAATCGGGAAAAATGTGCAAATACGTCTTTGTGGATTTCGTGCGGTGTTGTATCTTTGGCGCCTAATTGTTATTTATTTAACTACAAACAAACAACCTACTTATGGCAAGAAGAACAATCGTTGCGATGCCCGGTGACGGCATCGGAAAAGTCGTCCTTGATGAGGCCATCCGCGTATTGGATGCTGCCGGTTTTGATGCGGAATATGTTCACGGAGATATCGGATGGGAATTCTGGTGCAAGGAGGGTGATCCATTTCCCGAACGTACCCAGAAACTGCTGGAGAAGCATAAGATCGGGCTTTTCGGTGCCATTACCTCCAAACCTAAGGATAAAACGGATGCCGAACTTGCTCCCGAGCTGAAATGCAAAGGATTCGCCTATTACAGTCCTATCGTGACCATGCGGCAGAAGTACGACCTGGATATCTGCATGAGGCCATGCAAAACCTTCAAGGGAAACCCGCTTAACTTTATCCGTCGCGGGTTTGGCGGTGTTATTGAAGAGCCCATTATTGACACCATGATCTTCCGCCAGAATACTGAATGTTTATATGGTGGCGTTGAATGGTCAAATCCATCCGACCAGGTGTATGACGCTTTGATGACACACAAGAAATTCAGGGATAACTTTGCATGGTGCCCGCGCCCTGAGCTGGCGGTTTCGACCCGGATTTTTACAAAAAAATATACCGGCCGCATCCTGAAAGCTGCATTTGAATATGCCAAAGCCCGCGGATTTAATACCGTTACCGTTTGTGAAAAACCCAACGTGATCCGCGAAACATCAGGCATGATGCTGAAAATGGCACAGGAGATGGCAAAAAATGAGTATCCCGGGATCAAGGTCCAGGATACCAATATTGATGCCCAGATGATGTGGCTTACCAAGAACCCCGAAACGTATCATGTGATGGTTGCGGGTAACATGTTCGGAGATATTGTTTCTGATGGTTTTGCCGGGTTGATCGGCGGCCTCGGGTTCGCCTGCAGCGCCAACATCGGTCCTGAAATCGCCGTGTTCGAACCTACCCACGGGTCGGCTCCCAAATATGCCGAATTCAACCCGTCAATCGTTAACCCGACCGCCATGATCCTTTCCGCCGTGATGATGCTCGAGCACCTGGGCGAAATGGAACTGGCCGCTAAAATTTCCAAAGCTGTTGCCACTGTTGTGGAAGAGGGGAAAGTGATGACATACGACATGATGAAACTTCCCGGAACACCCGAAGCGTTCAGCAGGGGTGCGGCGACAACGCAGCAGATGGCGGATGCAATTATCAGTAAGCTTTAATTGAAAACAGGTGACAGGGTAACAGGGTAACAGGGTAATAGTGTAACAGGGTATTAGGGTACGGAGCATTTTCAGGATTCTAACCCAATTACCTTATCACTTTGTTACCTTGTCACTATGTTACCTTGTCACCTTGTTACCCTGTTACCCTGTCACCTAGTCACTTTGTTACCAAAACACAACCCTATGACCCAAGAAATTATCGCCCTCTGGCCGGAGTTGATGTGGATCCAGGATCCCGACCTCCGTGAAAAGACTGCAAAAACATGGGAACTGGCGCTTGAAAGGAGCGTTCTTACACCCGAAGACCTGAAAATCATCCCATTCACCCTGCTGGCAGGGCCGGATATGAAGGTTTCATTCATGGCCCACAAGCGTTGCGTGGTTCATGTAGCCCGTGATGCCGGCAATAAAATGAATGAATTTTTCAAAGATGATCTTCCTGTCAACATGGATGTCCTGATTGCCGGTGCCATCCTGGCCGATGTCGGCAAGTTGCTCGAATATGAGCTCGATGCGAATGGAAAATCCTTCCAGGGAAAATACGGCAAATACCTGCGCCATCCATTTTCAGGTGTATCCCTGGCCGAACAATGCGGCGTTCCTGCTGCCGTGTGTCATATCATCGCCACCCATGCAGGTGAAGGCGATATGGTGAAACGCACTACCGAGGCCTATGTCGTTCATCATGCTGATTTTATGACATTTGAACCGTTCAGGGACAGGCTGAAATAAATAGCGAAACAGTGAAATAGCGAAAACTAAAAAGATGAATATGACCATTATAGAAAAAATAATTGCATCGCATTCAAACCAGGCTGTTGTAAAACCCGGAGATATTGTGGATGTTATCATCGATACCCGCGCCGCCCGTGATTTTGGCGGGGCCAACGTGGTTAAAAATCTGCTGGACAACGGGCTGACAATTGCAGATCCCAACAAGACCATCTTCACGTTCGACTGCAACCCCGGGGGATCGGATCAGAAATATGCAGCCAACCAGCACTACTGCAGGCAGTATGCGCGTGAAAACGGCATCAGGGTTTACGATGTTGATGCCGGGATAGGAACACACCTTGCCATCGACAACGGTTTGACATGGCCGGGAAGTACGTTCGTTTCGACCGACTCCCATGCCAACATCATGGGTGCCATTGCGGCCTTCGGGCAGGGTATGGGCGACCAGGATATCGCCGCCGCATGGGCGAAGGGGGCAGTATGGTTCAAGGTACCGGCTTCGGTAAAAATCAACCTCACGGGAAAGAGGCAGCCGGGCGTTTCGGCCAAGGACGTTGTGCTCAACCTGTTGTCTGTCTTTGGTGCCAACAAGCTCCTCGGCTATTCAGTTGAGATCTATGGTGAGGAAACCGAAAAGTTCACCCTGGCCGACCGCATCACCATTGCTTCGATGGGGACGGAGATGGGTGCGATTATTGTGCTGTTTCCAACCTCCCCTACCCTGTTACAGGAATTAAAACGGATTACAGGCAAGGACTACAAGGCTGTTTCAGCCGGTGCCGATGCGGTATACGAGCAAACTTTCGACATCGACATGAGCAAATTTGTCACCATGGTGGCAAAACCTGGGCATCCGCACGACGACACCTCCATCGAGACCGTTCGTAACCAGAAAATCGATTCAGGATTTATCGGCAGCTGCACCAATGGCCGCATCGAAGACCTCCGCGCGGCAGCCGACGTGTTGAGAGGCAGGAAAATTGCGCCGGGTGTGGTGTTAAAAATTGTTCCGGCAACAGATGCCATCTGGACACAGGCGATGGATGAGGGAATCATCCAGACTTTTAAAGAAGCCGGTGTGATGGTTTCAAACGCTGGCTGTGCAGGTTGCGCTGCAGGACAAGTCGGGCAGAATGGCCCGGGCGAGGTGACGATCAGCACCGGGAACCGCAATTTTGAAGGAAAACAGGGCAAGGGTTTTGTATATCTTGCATCTCCTGCCGTTGTTGCCGCTTCTGCCGTGGCCGGGTTCATCACGACACCCGACCAGATTCCTGACAAGCCGGCACTTTTCCATGCTACCGGCGACGGTAACACATCACGTGCAGTACGTCGTGAAAAAGAGAAAACCGTAAAGCCTACTGTCGTTGAAGGCACCGTCTGGATCATTCCCAAAGACGATATCGATACCGACATGATTTTCCACAACAGGTATCTGACGATCACCGATATCAGGGAAATGGGACAATATACGTTTGACAACCTGAAGGGATTTGAAGATTTTGCCAAAAAAGCAAAACCAGGCAACATTGTGATCACCCGGAAGAATTTTGGCGCCGGCAGTTCACGCCAGCAGGCGGTGGATTGTTTCCTGTCACTTGGCATCAATTGCATCCTGGCAGAATCATACGGAGCAATTTACGAACGCAATGCCATCAACGCTGCCATGCCGATCCTTACCTATAAACCGGAAATTATGGCACAGGCGGAAATTCAAAACGGCGACAGCATCAGGATCGACTTTGTTTCAGGGATGTTAACAAACCTCGGGACAGGAAAAACCGTGCAGATCGGCAAATTCTATGAGGCCCAGCTGGCTATCTACCAGAATGGCGGACTCTTATAAAAGGGAAATTGCGAAACAGCAAAATTTACCTTTTTAATTTCCACCGGCGGTGAGACCAGAGATAGTATTCGGGATTCTCATTGATCACATTTTCCAGCATTTTCATAAACCGGCCAGTAATATCGCCGGTTTTTGTTTGGTTTGGTTCGGCTTCAAGCAGTTTGAAATCCACTGAATAATAGCCGCGCCTGATCTTTTTCACGCTCGCGAACACGACCGGGAAGTTATAAATTCGGGCATATTTTTCGGGTCCGTGCAACGCAGCAGTATCCTGGTTCATAAAATTAACCCAGTAGGCCAGCCTGGGGCTTGACGGACTCTGATCGGCCACCATGTAAAATGCAGCAGGCTCACCCCAATCTGTTTTAAAAGTTTCGGCTGTTTTGGTTATGGAGGCCAGTTTTGACCGTCCCTGCACCCGGGTACGTTGAATATAACGGTCAATGAATTTATTTGAGAGCGGTTTGTAAAATCCAACCGGTTTGTGAAGCATCTGCCTGCCGGCAGCAATCCCCGCCCACTCCCAGTTTCCATAATGGCCAGCCACACAGATCACCGGCCGCCCTTCGCGGTAAAACCCATCCGGAGAAGAGGTATTTTCAAATTTATACCGTTTGATAATGGCCTCTTCTGTCATCGTAAAAGCCTTCAGGCTCTCTACCAGCATGTCGGTAAAGTGATGGTAAAATCCTTTTGCCACCTTTTCGATTTCCAGTTCTGATTTCTCCGGGAAAGAGTTGCGCAGATTCTCAAATACCACATTTTTCCGATAGCCGGCAAGGTAATAAACGATGTAAAAAACAACATCGGAGAATCCGAACAGTATGCGGAACGGAACAAACCTGAACAGGAAGATAAAACCACGAAATACCAGGTAGGTGAAATAATTCATACGGCAGATTTGGTAACCAGTTAACCATGTTTGGGCTGCAAATATAACGACCTATTTGCAAGAAAGCCGTAATTTTGCTTCAAAATAATTCGTACATGATCATCATCAGACGGCACAACACCGACCCCTATTTCAACCTCGCCACGGAAGAATATGTGTTAAAAAACTACCAGGAAGACTCCTTCATGCTGTGGCGCAACCTGCCGTGCATCATTGTGGGCAAGCACCAGAATACCCTTGCGGAGATCAATGTCGATTACGTCAAACAGAACAACATTCCCGTGGTGCGCAGGCTCAGCGGCGGTGGCGCAGTGTTTCATGACCTGGGAAACCTGAACTTTACATTCATCCAAACCGGTCAAAAGGATAGTCTCATTGACTTCCGAAAATATACTGAGCCGATCCTTGATGTGTTGCAAAACATGGGGATCAATGCCAGGTTTGAAGGCCGGAATGACCTCACCATCGATGGAAAAAAATTTTCGGGAAATGCCGAGCATATATGGAAAAACAAGGTATTGCATCATGGCACGCTCCTCTTTTCCTCACACATGCCGAACCTTGCAGAGGCGCTTCGTGCCGATCCGCTGAAGTTCCAGGACAAAGCTGTGAAATCGGTGCGAAGCAGGGTGACGAACATCAGCGAACACCTCGCACATCCTATGGATGTGATGCAGTTTGCCACACTGATCCAGGATCACATTGTTGCCAAATACCCGGATGCCCGGCTGATTGAACTTACAGAAGAGGACCATGATAACATCCATGAACTGGTCAGGACCAAATACAACACCTGGGAATGGAATTTCGGCTATTCTCCCAATTACAATTTCAGGAAAGTGGTGCGTACCGAAAAAAGCGGCACCATCGAATTCGACCTGGATGTACACAATGGCACGATCATGCATATAAAAATTTTTGGTGACTATTTCAGCAAATTCGATACGGAAGAAATAGAGCATGCACTTACAGGCGTTGTGCACCATGAACATGACATTCAAAAGGCACTGGAACCATTCATTATTGACAATTACTTTTCCGGACTGACAACCAGCGAGTTCCTTGAAGGGATGTTCTGAAAAATCGATCGCACCTGGTTAAAACAAAAAATCCCGCTTTCACGGGATTTTTTGTCTGGTTATTCATTCTTCTTTGGATTTAATTTACTTTGATCAATTTGATCGTCTCTGCCTCACTGCCGGCGAGCACCTTTACAAAATAGACGCCAACAGGGAATTCAGAGATGGAGAACTCACGTTTTGTTTCACCGTTCAGCTGTCCTGTCATCACTTTTCCTCCGAGCATGCTGTAAATCTCAACCTTTACAACCTCATGCAACACACCACGGGTTTGTTCAACAGTGAAGGTCCCGGTTGTCGGGTTGGGATAGAGTCTGAAGGCAGTTTTCTGAACAAACACCTGTTCATCTTCACCTGATCCGGCATTGACAATAGAGGCTGACTTCGCCCCGCAACGATCGGTTTCAGAGATGTAGCCGCGCATGTAGCCCCCCGCATAAACAGTGGTTCCCGGGTTATAGATAATGTTCTGACCGGCGATCATGGTCGCGTGGCCCCCGGAATTCACCGTGAAGGTAGTCCCGTTGCCGGCGACTGTGATGGTTTGGCTGGCATTGTAACACATGGTCTCACCATCGGCGACAATTCCAACAACATCCACCGTCGGACAAATATCCGTAACAGTGATGAATACAGTGTTGGAAGTTGCCGGGTTTCCGGTGGTACATGGTGTTGCAGATGAAGTCAGCACGCAACTTACCGAAGTTCCGACGGCATACGTCGTAAGCGAATAGGTGGAATTGGTTGCTCCCGTCACATTGCTGTTATTAAGCTTCCACTGGTAACCGGGGGTGATTCCTCCATTGACCGGTGTAGCTGTAAAGTGGACAACCGTTCCCATACACACCTCGGTGGCATCGGCGGTTATCGTTAAACTTACCGGTAAGACCGGGCTCACCGTTACCACAACCTGTTGAGACGCCCCACTGCATCCATTCGCAGTGGTGGTGTATACATAGGTAACATTAACCGGCGCTGCGACACTACTGGTCAGCACTTCATTGACATTACCCGTTCCGGATCTGCCAGGCTGAATGATGCCTGGTTTTGTCGCCCTGGACCATCCATAAGTCGATCCCGGCGTTGCACTTGTAGCTGTATAGGAAAATACAGAACCGCTGCAGATGCCCGGTGGTGTTAACGAGCTGCTCAGCGCAGGCGTCGGGTTCAGCATGACCACCACATTCTGAGGCGTATTGCTGTATCCGTTTACGGTCGTTGTATAAACGTACATTACCGCAATGGGCGCTGTCGTTGTGTTGATCAGCACTTCGAACACATTTCCTGTTCCGCCTGTACCAACCGGGATCACACCTGCCAAAGTAGCCCTCGTCCAGGCAAAAGTCGCCCCCGGGGTGGTACTTGTAGCTGTATAGATAAAAGGTGCCGCGCTGCAAACTGCCGGCGGGGTCAATGTGCTGCTCAGGTCTGCTGTAGGATAAACAGTGACGACAACATGCTCGGGTGCATTGCTGCATCCGTTGATGGTTGTTGTGTACAGGTAGGTAACCGCAATGGGCAACGTAGAGGTATTGGTCAGTTTTTCACTTACATTTCCGCTTCCTGAACTACCCGGCTGCGTGATGCCTGCAATGGTAGCCCGCGACCAGGTAAAGGTTGCACCGGTCGTGGCACTTGCAGCCGTATAAACAAAGGTTACCGCACTGTTGATAGCGGCCGGTGTTAGTGTACTGCTGAGTACCGCAGTGGGATTGACCTTTACAACCACATCCTGGAATGTATTGCTGCATCCGTTGGCGGTGGTGGTGTAAACATAGGTAACATCAATGGGCGCGGTGGTCGTGTTCGAAAGCATCTCGCTCACATTTCCCGCTCCTGTCGTTCCCGCCTGTGTGATCCCTGTAATGGTTGCACGCGACCATGCGAAGGTTGCACCCGGGGTGGCACTTAAGGCTGTGTAGCCAAAAGTTACGCCGTTGCAGACCGATGCCGGTGTTAACGTACTGCTCAAAACCGGTATCGGGTTTACGGTAACCACAACATTTTCACCGGCATTGCTGCAGCCATTGGCAGTGGTAATGTAAACATACGTAACAGCTATGGGTGAAGTTGTGGTATTGGTGAGCACTTCACTTACATCAACTGTTCCGGAAGTACCAGGTTCGGTTATTCCTGCAACGGTTGCCCTTGACCAGGCAAAGGTTGCCCCCGCGGTGGCACTTGTTGCAGTATAACCGAAGGTTGCGCCACTGCAAATGGCTGACGGGGTTAACGTGCCGCTGAGGTATGAGAGCGGAATCACAGTTACCGTAACGCTGTGCGTATTGGTACAGCCGGTAAGTGTGATGGTCTCAACAACAGTATAAGTCGTCGTGACCGTCGGGCTGACCGTTGGATTGGCAAGAGCTGAAGTAAATCCCGCCGGAACCGCTGTCCAGCTGTACGTACTTCCTGCAACTGCTTCTGCACCAATGATGGTGTTTGAATTGAAGCAGATATCCCTGTCGGTTCCCGCCACTGCCACCGGCAATGGATTCACGGTTACTGTTACACTATGTGTATTGTTACACCCGGTAAGCAGGATGGTTTCAACAACGGTATAGGTTGTCGTAACAGTCGGACTTACAACCGGCCTGGCAAGGGTTGAAGTAAACCCGACAGGAACTGAGGTCCAGCTGAAGGAGTTGAGGATCGTCTTCAAAGGTGGAGCGCCCAGTGTCGTGCTTTCATTCAGGCAAATTGCCCTGTCAGCCCCGGCCACTGCCTCCGGCAACGGGTTCACTGTTACCGTGACACTGTGTGTATTGGTACACCCGGTGAGGATGATGGTTTCTACAACAGTATAGGTTGTAGTTACTGTCGGGCTGACGACCGGCCTGGCAAGGGTTGAAGTAAATCCTGCCGGGACAGAGGTCCAGCTGAAGGAGTTACCGGTCGTTTTTAATTGCGGAGCTCCCAGGGTTGTGCTTTCATTCAGACAAATCTCCCTGTCTGCGCCAGCCACTGCTTCCGGTAATGGGTTCACTGTTACCGTGACACTGTTGGTATTGGTGCAACCAGTCAGTGTGATGGTTTCAACAACGGTGTAGGTTGTTGTTACTGTCGGACTGACAACCGGATTGGCAAGCGTTGAGGTAAACCCTACAGGAACCGAGGTCCAGCTGAAGGAGTTCCCAACGCCGTTCTTTAACGGCGGCGCTCCCAGGGTCGTGCTTTCATTGAGACAGATCTCCCTGTCGGCACCGGCTATTGCCGCCGGCAACGGGTTCACTGTTACCGTGACACTGTGCGTATTGGTACATCCGGTCAGCGTGATGGTTTCCACAACGGTATAGGTTGTGGTAACTGTCGGGCTTACGATGGGCCTGGCAAGGGTTGAAGTAAACCCTGCCGGGACAGAGGTCCAGCTGAAGGAGTTTGAACTGGTCTTTAATGCAGGACCACCAAGCGTGGTGCTTTCATTCAGGCAAATCGCCCTGTCGGCACCTGCTAAAGCTTCAGGCAATGGATTTACTGTTACTGTCACACTGTTGGTATTGATGCAACCGGTCAGTGTGATTGTTTCAACAACGGTGTAGGTTGTGGTAACCGTAGGACTAACCACTGGATTGGCCAGTGCTGATGTAAAGCCAGCGGGAACAGCGCTCCAGCTGTAGGTACTGCCACTTACGGCATCTGCGCCAAGCGTGGTATTGTCGTTCAGGCAAATGTCCCTGTCGGCTCCTGCAACAGCTGCAGGCAATGGATTCACCGTTACCGTAACACTATGTGTATTGTTACACCCGGTAAGCAGGATGGTTTCAACAACGGTATAGGTTGTCGTAACAGTCGGACTTACAACCGGCCTGGCAAGGGTTGAAGTAAACCCAACAGGAACGGAGGTCCAGCTGAAGGAGTTGAGCAAAATCTTTGAATCGGGAGCACCAAGGGTGGTGCTTTCATTCAGGCAGATTGCCCTGTCATCCCCGGCCACTGCTTCCGGCAACGGGTTCACTGTTACCGTGACACTGTGTGTATTGTTGCACCCGGTGGCTGTGATGGTTTCTACAACAGTATAGGTTGTCGTTACCGTTGGACTGACCGTCGGGTTGGCAAGGGCTGATGTATAGCCTGCCGGTACCGATGTCCAGCTGTAAGTGTTGCCAGTTACGGCAACTTCGCCGATGTCGGTGCTTTCGTTCAGGCAGATCGCCCTGTCGGCTCCGGCCACGGCATCCGGCAATGGATTCACCGTTACCGTAACACTGT
This sequence comes from Bacteroidota bacterium, assembly GCA_026391835.1. Taxonomy (GTDB): domain Bacteria; phylum Bacteroidota; class Bacteroidia; order Bacteroidales; family FEN-979; genus CAIVAT01. The sequence continues at coordinate 83,836 of JAPLDF010000077.1, read as the reverse complement.
GCGTATTGGTGCACCCAGTCAAAACAATGGTCTCTACAACCGTATAGGTCGTGGTAACCGTCGGGCTGACAACCGGCCTGGCAAGGGTTGAGGTAAACCCAACAGGAACCGAGGTCCAGCTGAACAGGTTACTACTGCCGTTCTTTAATGGCGGCGCTCCCAGGGTGGTGCTTTCATTGAGGCAGATATCCCTGTCGGCACCGGCTATTGCCGACGGCAACGGGTTCACTGTTACTGTTACACTGTGCGTATTACTGCAACCTGTTAAAGAAACAGTTTCTACAAGGGTGTAGGTTGTAGTAACTACAGGACTTACCGAAGGATTGGCCTCTGTTGAAGTAAATCCTGAAGGTACCGCGGTCCAGCTGTAGGTATTGCCTGTAACGGAGGATGCACCTATGGTGGTGTTTTCATTCAGGCAAATGGCCCTGTCTGATCCTGCAACAGCTGCAGGCAATGGATTAACCGTTACAATGACACTGTTGGTATTGGTACAGCCGGTCGCCGTGATGGTCTCAACAACCGTATAGGTTGTCGTTACCGTAGGACTAACCAGTGGATTGGCCAGCGTTGATGTAAAGCCAGCGGGAACTGCGCTCCAACTGTAGGTGCTGCCCGTTACGGCATCTGAGCCAAGGGTGGTATTGTCGTTCAGGCAAATTGCCCTGTCATCTCCGGCCACAGCATCCGGTAATGGATTTACCGTTACCGTGACACTATGCGTATTGGTGCATCCGGTCAGATCGATGGTTTCAACAACAGTATAAGTTGTGGTAACCGTCGGGCTGACAACCGGCCTGGCAAGGGTTGAAGTAAACCCGACAGGAACTGAGGTCCAGCTGAAGGAGTTGGATGTATACTTTAACGGCGGAGCTCCCAGGGTGGTGCTTTCATTCAGGCAAATCTCCCTGTCGGCACCGGCAATTGCAGCCGGCAACGGGTTCACTGTTACTGTGACACTGTGTGTATTGCTGCACCCGGTGGCAGTAATGGTTTCTACAACCGAATATGTGGTGGTTACTGTTGGGCTTACAGTCGGGTTGGCAAGGGCTGAAGTAAAGCCTGCCGGTACCGATGTCCAGCTGTAAGTGTTGCCATCTACGGCAGCTGCGCCGATGTCGGTGCTTTCATTCAGGCAGATCGCCCTGTCAGCTCCGGCTATGGCGTCAGGCAATGGATTCACCGTTACCGTAACACTATGCGTATTGGTGCATCCGGTCAGCAGGATGGTTTCTACAACTGTATAGGTTGTGGTAACCGTCGGGCTGACAACCGGCCTGGCAAGGGTTGAGGTAAATCCTGCCGGGGATGAGGTCCAGCTGAAAGTGTTGGTTACGTATTTTAACGGCGGGGCACCAAGTGTCGTGCTTTCATTGAGGCAGATCGCCCTGTCGGCACCAGCTATTGCAGCCGGCAACGGGTTCACTGTTACCGTTACGTCGTGTGTATTGGTGCATCCTGTGGCAGTAATGGTTTCTACCACAGAATATGTGGTGGTTATCGTTGGGCTGACCATAGGATTTGCCTCTGTTGAAGTAAATCCGGATGGATTTGAACTCCAGATGTAGGTGCTGCCTGTTACGACAGACCCGCCCAGCGTAGTGTTTGCGTTCAGGCAGATCGCCCTGTCTGATCCTGCAACTGCTGCCGGCAATGGATTAACCGTTACCGTGACGCTGCGTATGTTGGTACACCCGGTGAGGGTAATGGCTTCCACCAGGGTATACGTCCTGGTTACCACAGGACTGACTGTCGGATTGGCCAGTGTTGAAGTAAACCCGGCCGGTGTTGAGCTCCAGCTGTATGTGTTGCCGGCAACCGCTGCCGCTCCGATGGTGGTGTTTTCATTCAGGCAAATTGCCCTGTCATCTCCGGTCACTGCATCAGGCAACGGATTCACCGTTACCGTAACACTATGTGTATTGCTGCATCCGGTCAGATCGATGGTTTCAACAACAGTATAAGTTGTGGTAACCGTCGGGCTGACAACCGGCCTGGCAAGGCTTGAGGTAAACCCAACAGGAACAGAGGTCCAGCTGAAGGAGTTTTCCAGGCCTTTTGTATCCTGTGCTCCAAGGGTGGTGCTTTCATTCAGGCAGATTGCCCTGTCATCCCCGGCCACGGCGTCAGGCAGCGGGTTCACCGTTACGGTTACACTGTGTGAGTTGGTACATCCGGTCAGCAGGATGGTTTCCACAACTGTATAGGTCGTCGTCACCGTCGGGCTTACCACCGGGTTGGCCAGTGTTGAGGTAAATCCTGCAGGGACTGATGTCCAGCTGAAAGTATTGCCGGGGGTTTTTGAGATTGGCGCTCCCAGGGTGGTACTTTCGTTGAGGCAGATCGCCCTGTCGTCGCCGGCCACTGCCAGCGGCAAAGGATTGACAGTTACTGTTACACTGTGCGTATTGGTGCAACCGGTCAAAACGATGGTTTCTACAACCGTATAGGTCGTGGTAACCGTCGGGCTTACAACCGGCCTGGCAAGCGTCGAGGTAAATCCTACAGGGTCGGATGTCCAGCTGAACAGGTTGACACTGCCATTCTTTAATGGTGGCGCTCCCAGTGTGGTGCTTTCATTGAGGCAAATATCCCTGTCGGCACCGGCATCTGCGTCCGGCAACGGGTTAACGGTTACTGTTACACTATGTGTATTGGTACACCCGGTCAGGGTGATGGTTTCAACCACTGTATAGGTTGTAGTTACCGAAGGACTAACCTCCGGGTTGGCCAGTGTTGAAGTAAAGCCTGCCGGGACTGATGTCCAGCTGAAGGAGTTGCCGGTGGTCCTTAATGGCGGCGCTCCCAGTATGGTGCTTTCGTTCAGGCATATCGCCCTGTCGGCACCTGCAATTGCCTCCGGCAACGGGTTCACTGTTACCGTAACGCTGTGCGTATCTGTGCAACCGGTCGCCGTGATGGTCTCAACAACTGTATAAGTGGTTGTTACCGTCGGGCTGACTGCCGGGTTGGCCAGGGTTGAAGTAAAGCCAGATGGAACAGCGCTCCAGCTATAGGTGCTGCCAGCTATTGCATCAGCCCCAAGCGTGGTACTTGCATTCAGGCAAATATCCCTGTCTGATCCTGCTGCTGCAGCGGGTAACGGGTTTACCGTGATGGTGACACTATGTGAATTGGTGCATCCGGTCGCTGTGATGGTTTCAACTACAGTATAGGTTGTTGTGACAGTCGGGCTAACTGTTGGATTCGACAATGTCGAACTATACCCTGCCGGGACTGAACTCCATGAATAAGTGCTTCCGCTTACCGCAGTTGCACCAAGACTTGCACTGAAACCGTTGCAGATCGTCGCATCAGATCCGGCCACTGCAGCCGGGATTGGTAAAATCGTGATGTAAACCGCATTGCTGAATGTTGAACCGCAACTGGGTAAACCTATGTCTTTTGCAATAACCCTGTAATAGGTATTTACCAAAGCCGGGCCAGGCTGGTAGGTAGTATTGCCGATGGTGTTCGGCCCCACATTTGTCCAGGCGCCCACGGCAGTGAGCCGCTTTTGCCACTGGTACGTGAACGGGCCGGTGCCGCCGGTTGCAGCCGTGGCTGACAGTAACCCCGGGGTTGCGTTTAAGCAGATGGCCGTCGTGCTCGGGTTAATGGTGACAACCGACGGGTACAGCGGGTCATTTACGATAACTTCAACAGCATTGCCCGCAACATCAGTTCCACAACATGGGGTGCCGATATCAGTCGTCAGTATCCGGTAATAAATTGTGCTTATCAGGATACCGGAAGAATATGTAAGTGTAGTTGCACCGGCGATGTTGTTCCACCCACCGGTACCATTATCGCTGTATTGCCACTGGTAGGTATATCCACCGGATCCACCGCTGGCAGGGGTTGCAACAATGGGCGCTGCATGATTGTTGTAGCAGATCTGCTGATGATCGGCAGCGCATGAAGCCTGGATGAATTCAGGCCTGACGGTTAGGATGACACTGTTGGAATGCGTACACCCGGTGAGGGTTATGGTCTCAGCGACTGTATACGTTGTGGTTACCGTCGGGCTGACCGTTGGATTGGCCAGCGTGGAGGTGAATCCTGCGGGTACGGATGACCAGCTGTAGGTGCTGCCTGTAACAGCCGCCGCACCGATGGAAGTACTTGAACCGTAGCAAATGGTACCGGCGCTTCCGGCGGCTGCCACTGGCAATGGGTTCACTGTTACCACAACACTGTTGTTGTTGGCGCATCCGGTAGCCGTAAAGGTTTCAACAACCGTGTAGGTTGTGGTTACCGTCGGGCTTACTGTTGGTTCGGCCAGCGCTGAAGTAAAGCCTGCAGGGGCGGATGTCCAGCTGTAGGTGCTGCCTGTGACGGCTGACGCACCCAGGGTGGTACTGCCATTCAGGCAGATATCCCGGTCTGATCCGGCTGCTGCCTCCGGCAAGGGGTTCACTGTTACCGTCACACTGTTTGAATTGGTGCATCCTGTAGCAGTGTAGGTTTCTTCAACGGTATAAACTGTAGTCACCGTGGGGCTGACAGATGGTCTTGCCAGGGTGGAGGTAAATCCTGCCGGTACTGATGTCCAGCTGAAAGTGCTGGAAATGCCCTTTAATGTTGACGCACCAAGTGTCGTGCTGGCATTGAGGCAAATCTCACGGTCTGCTCCTGCAATTGCAGGCGGCAATGGGTTCACGGTTACAACAACACTGTGTGTATTGTGACACCCGGTGGCGGTGATGGTTTCCACAACCGAATAGGTGGTCGTTACTGTCGGGCTGACATTTGGATTGGCAAGGGCTGAAGTAAAGCCTGCCGGTACCGAGGTCCAGCTGTAGGTGTTGCCTGTTACGGCAGTTGCGCCGATATCGGTGCTTTCATTCAGGCAGATGTCCCTGTCGGCACCTGCTTCTGCCGCAGGCAATGGGTTCACGGTGACCGTTACACTGTTGCTGTTGGTACACCCGGTCAGGTTGATGGTCTCCACAACTGTATAGGTTGTAGTAACCGTCGGGCTGACAACCGGCCTGGCAAGGGTTGAAGTAAACCCAACAGGAACTGAGGTCCAGCTGAAAGAGTTGTTCGGTATCTTGAGCGGCGGGGCGCCCAGGGTAGTGCTTTCATTGAGGCAAATCGCCCTGTCGGCACCTGCAATTGCGGCAGGCAACGGGTTCACTGTCACTGTAACACTATGTGTATTGGTACATCCGGTCAATGTGATGGTTTCTGTTACGGTATAGGTAGTCGTTACCGTAGGACTCACCACCGGGTTGGCCAGTGTTGAGGTAAAGCCTGCCGGCACTGATGTCCAGCTAAAGGAGTTACCGGTCGTCTTTAATGGCGGGGCGCCAAGTGTGGTGCTTTCATTGAGGCAAATCGCACGGTCAGCTCCTGCCACCGCTGCGGGCAACGGGTTCACCGTTACCACTACCGCGTTGTTGTTGCTGCATCCCGTAGCCGTAATGGTTTCCACAACAGTATAGGTTGTCGTAACAGTCGGGCTCACGGTTGGTTCCGCAAGGGTTGATGTAAATCCCGCCGGGGTTGAGCTCCAGCTGTAGGTGCTGCCTGAAACGGCTGCCGCGCCCAGGGTGGTGCTGCCATTCAGGCAGATATCCCGGTCTGATCCGGAGGCTGCCACCGGCAATGGGTTCACTGTTACCGTTACATCGTGTGTGTTGTTGCAGCCGGTCAGTGTAATCGTTTCCACAACAGTATACGTTGTTGTCACTGTCGGACTAACCGTTGGATTGGCAAGGGTTGACGTAAAGCCTGCAGGAACTGACGTCCAGGCATAGGTGTTCCCGCTTACTGCCGCTGCGCCGATTGTTGTGCTGGCATTCAGGCAGATCGGGCGGTCAGCCCCGGCAACTGCTGCCGGCAATGGGTTCACTGTTACTGTCACGCTGTGTGAGTTGATGCATCCGGTGGCCGTGATGGTTTCGACGAGCGTATATGTTGTCGTTACTGTCGGGCTGACGATTGGCCTGGCAAGGGTTGAAGTAAATCCTGCCGGTACCGATGTCCAACTGTAGGTGTTTGAACTGGACTTTAATGGAGGACGTCCAAGGGTTGTGCTTTCATTCAGGCAAATCGCCCTGTCGTCACCTGCAATTGCATCCGGCAAGGGGTCAATCGTCAAAGCAATGTTGTTAAGGCTGAATACCGCACCGCATGAAGGAACGCCGCCATCATAGGCTATCAGCCTGAACTGGGTGTATACAGTCAGGTTGCCGGGCTGGTAGGTCAGGCTGTTTGTGCCTGTATTGGTCCAGCTTCCGGTGGTCTTCATCTGCCACTGGTAGGTAAACGGCGGACCGCTTCCACCGGTGGTGGGGGTGGCCGTGATCAAACCGGGTGCCGTGTTGTAACAGGTGGATGCCTGGTCGCCTGCAATAGAAAGTTCAGATGCGGTAAACGGATCGCGTACAGTTACTGTAACCGTATTGGATGGCACATCCAGTGAACACGAAGGCGTTCCCTGGTCGGTGGCAAGCAGGCGGTAGTAGGTGGTTTCATAGAGGTCACCGGGCAAAAGCGACAAGGATGTTTCGCCTTCAATGTCTTCCCAGGTGCTTTGATCATAACTATACTGCCACTGGTAGCTGAAGGGTCCTGTTCCCCCGGCCGCTGCAGTTGCACTGAGCGATCCGGCTGTGGTGTTCCAGCAGATGGTTTGCGCACCACTGGCAACAGGGGCGACAAACTGGGTCCGAACGGTAACATTGGCGTATCCGCCTGGTGTTGCACCGCAAACCCCGCTTTGAACCACTACCCTGAAACTGGTCGTAGTGGTCAGGTTGGTGGCAGTATAGGTTGTATTGGTGGCGCTGGCAATGTCTATCCAGTGGTAGCCGCCATCGCTGGTGTATTGCCACTTCACGACAGTGCCCGTTTGACCGTATAATGTTAATAACGTGCTGTTGGTGCCGTAACATACGATCGAGCTCCCTGATACGTTGCCGCCATTGGAGGTCGGATCTACCGTGATGGTGGCTGCAACCGAATAGGCTTCCGGGCAGGTGCCGCTCTTGACCACGGCTCGGTAATCTGTCGTAACGGTCAGGTTGGTGGCTGTATAGGTGGTATTGGTCGCGCTGTTGATGTCAGTCCAGTCGGTACCACTGTTGGTCGAATACTGCCAGCGCTGAACCACACCCGTTTTGCCTGTTAAGGTCAGCAGGGTGCTGTTGGTGCCTGTGCAAACATGGGTGCTTGTGCCAACTGTTCCGCCGACACTTACCGGGTCAATCGTTATGGTGACTGGTGTGGTATAGACCGAATAACAGCTGGTCCCCCAGCTTGTTGAAACTGTTCTCCGCTTATAACTGGTTGCTGCTGTAAGGGTAGGTGGTTGATAGGTGGCATCGGTGGCCCCATCGATGGTCACATAACTTCCACTGGCATTGGTCTGCCATTCATAGCTGATCGTGCCGTCTCCGGTTCCAACGGTTGCCGAGGTGAGCAGTGCCGGTGCGGTATTGCTGCAAATGGTCTGCGCCGTTGCAATGGCTCCCGCTGTCGGCGTGGTTTGCACTGTTATCACTACCTCGTTGGCATAGACTGAATAACAGCTATTGCCGTTGAGGGTCGAAACAGTTCTCCGCGCGTAATTGGTGGAGGCTGTCAGCGCAGGCGGCTGGTAAGTTGCCTGCGTCGCCCCTGTCACGTTGTGCCAGGGTGATCCGTTGGAAGCGGTAGTCCATTCGTAGGAGATCGTACCCGAACCGGTTCCTTCGGTTATTGAAGTGATCAAAGCCGGAACGGTATTGTAGCATATGATCTGGTTACTTGAAGTCGCTCCTGCTGTGGGTGTTGATTGAACGGTAATTGTGACCGGTGTGGTATAGCCGGAGTAACAGACATTGCCATTGAGCGTTGAAACAGTTCTACGCTGGTAGCTTGTTGTGGCAGTGAGTGCGGGTGGCTGGTAAGATGCTGCTGTTGCTCCGCTGATGTCAGCATAACTTCCGCTGGCATTGGTTTGCCATTCATATGAAATCGAAGGTGACCCCGGGGTTAAAACTAAGGATGAGAGCGCATTCGGAGTTGTATTATAGCAAATTGTCTGGGCAGTTCCGATTGCTCCCGCTCCCGGAATCGATTGAACGGTTATTGTTACAATATTGCTATAGACCGAATAACAACTGTTTCCGTTGAGTGTCGAAACGGTCCTTTTCTTGTAACTTGTTGTCGCCGTCAAAGCCGGTGGCTGATAGGATACATCCGTTGCACCACTAATATCAAGGTAACTTCCGGAAGCATTCGTTTGCCATTCATAAGAGATTGTTCCCGATCCGGTTCCTGCGTCTGAGGTGAGCGGTGCCGGTGCCGTATTGTAGCAGATGGTCTGGGCCGTTCCAAGCGGAAAGGATAAAGGAACGGTTTGAACCGTGATCACCACCGGTGTCGTATAGTCAGAATAACAAACATTGCCATTCAGTGTCGAAACGGTTCTTCTCTGGTAGCTCCTTGTTGAAGTAAGTGAAGGTGGCTGGTAGGTTGCTGCCGTTGCACCACTTATATTAAGATAGCTTCCGGAAGCATTCGTTTGCCATTCATAGGAAATTGTTCCCGATCCGGTTCCTGCCGTCGAAGTGAGCAAGGCCGGGGCGGTACCGTAACATACTGTCTGGTCCGTTGCAATAGCTCCCGCAGTGGGTGTTGATTGAACGGTAATTGTGACCGGTGTGGTATAGTCCGAATAATAATAGGTGCCTCCTGAATAGGCAACTGTTCTCCTTTGGTAACTGGTAGTTGCCGTCAGGGTTGGCGCCTGGTAGGTTGCCACCGTCGCCCCGCTGATGGTGACATAACTCCCTGAGGCATTGGTCTGCCATTCGTACGAGATGGTTCCGATCCCGGTTCCCGCAGTGGTGGAGGTAAATGCGGCAGGAGTGGTATTGTAGCAGATAGTCTGGCTCGCCGCGATCGCTCCCGGGGTTGGTTTTAATTCAACTGTCCATTCCACGGAGACAATTGAACTTCCCGGATCACAGTATGTGAATTCGCGCCATGTATAGATGTTTACTCCAGTTTTCCCGGTTGTGGCAATTGCAGTCCCTGACGTATATGCCAATGGTGCTGACCAAACGGCTCCGGTCTTGGTTCTGTATAAAAGCGCATCTGTTCCTTTACCACCGGTTCCGGGTGTAAGGACTGCAGAAACATCGGTTCCGTCAAATACAGTGGCGACGTCTGGCGTTTTAGCCAGTGAGCCTGAGACAGGCGTCACTTCGGCATTGATCAGTGCAAGTTCGGAATTGGCAGCATAACAGGTGCCATTTTTGACCACAACCCGGTAATATCTTGATGCTGAAAGATCCGTCGCTGTATAAGTCGAAGCAGTTGAAGCCGCAATATCTGTCCAGGCATCAGTACCATTGGCACTGTATTGCCATTTCTGGATTGTTCCGGTGTAGTTTTCAAGTGTCAGCAGCGTGCTGTTGGTACCTGCACACACGCCGCCTATTGTGGGACTAATAGCGCCACCAACTGTGTTGCTGATGGTTAGCGTCATATCATCCGTCAGTGTAGTTGTGGCTGGATCCGAAAATTCAGCAAAAAGGGTTAGAGTAACGAAACCAGTACTGATGTCTCCCGAACCAGGATAGTATGTCGTTGCCAGGCTAGAGGTATTGTCGAAATAGCCATCCCCACCGGTCGACCATTCAGTATAATTTACAGAATACGGACCACCGGTGCTGCCTGAAACTTCGTAATCCGTGTCGCAGGTTGTTGCATCCGGTCCGGCATCAACTGTTGGGCCATCTGTTGCCATAAAATATAACTCATTACCATATGATGTGCCAGCTGAACTGGTTGCATAGGCCCTTACATAATAGGTGGTTCCAAGCGTGAGCCCGGTGATGGAACTGGTGAAAGCACCTGTTCCCGTTCCGTTGCTTGTTTTGGGATCGGCCGTGGTGGGCGATCCAATGGTATTCCAGCAAACACCCCGGGCAGTAACAGGATAGCTGCCTGCAATGGTAACATCTCCTCCGGAAGTTGCAGAAGTCGCATTAATTGCAGAAATAGCTGTTGTAGTAACAGTTGGCGGGTAGTCAGCGGCAACGAAACTTTCTTCAGAACCATAGGAGGTACCATAACTATTGGTCGCATATGCCCTCACATACCAGGTGGTTCCATTAATAAGCCCTGTGATAGAGCTGGTGAAAGCACCCATTCCTGTTCCATTGGTGGTATTAGGATTCGCGGTGACGGGCGTACCTACATTGTTCCAGCAAACACCACGGACTGTTACCGTGGCACCGCCATCATCAAGCACATTGCCTCCGGATGTGGCAGATGTTGCAGATATTGCCGATATCGCGGCTGTCGATACACTGGGTGGCCCCGGAGCAAGGACATCCCTGCTGGCTGTATTGGAATTAAGTACACCGTCAGTAACTGAAAAGTCGATGGTGCGGGTGGCACCTGAGGATCCAACTGTGTTGCTGTACTTAACTGACCTGAGCGCTGCCTGGTAATTGGCGATGGTGGTGGTACCGGTTAAAGTGAGCACTCCCGTCGTTGAGTTCCATGACCCGGTAATGCCATAGGCGTTTACAAAAGAAAGCACGTCTTTCCCAGACTCAAAATTGCCGGAGATGGTCACAGTTCCGCTCACAAAGTTTGTACCCGTGTTTTGTGATGCTGTCAGCGTTGAGGTAATAACCTTAGCTGCAGCCCCAAGGGTATATCTCAGCGGGATGGGCTCCATGTTTGTAAGCATGGGGTTGTTCGGGGTGAATTTGGTAAAGCCGGTTCCGGCCTCACCCTGGAAGATATACAGCGAGCCATTATACACACAGATGCTGGCATCATCAATTTCCCAGGGAAGCGTAAGTGTGTTGTTCCATTCCTGTGCACCAAGATCGTAAGAATAGAGATTTGATCCGCCGTAGCCACCCATACAATAATAATAAGCGTCATAAATGGCTGCACCCAGTACTGCTCCGTCAGGAACAGCGGTTAAAACTTCCCATGTGTTGGTGGCAACATGATACCTGCTGAAACCCGTATTTCCATTGCCTTCGCTGCAATAAAAATATCCGTTTTTATAGGCAAGGCCTCCCCACTTTTCCACAACCGGTGCAGATGCCAGGGCAGTATAGGTGCCGGCAGCAATATTGTATCTCCAGAAGTCGCCAGGAGTACCTTCGCAGGCAATGTATAAGTTGGTACCATCGTTGGAAATATTCCCGGTACCATCACTAGAAGGAGGGCCGGTGAGGGTTGCCCACGAATTGGTGGCAATGGTATAAACCTCCAGATCGGCATACTCCGTATAGGAAATGTATATCTTCCCGTTTACCAGGGTTGCGCCGGCATTGTTGTCTGTGATATGCGACGCACTGGCCAGGGTAGTCCAGGTACCCAGTGCAATATCGTATTTGAAATAGGCAGAACTGTTATCATTTCCCAAAGCATACATAAAACCCGATGCCGGATCAATGCACATCGCGTTTAGCGATTGCGGGCAATCCGGCAGGGTGGTAAATATCCCCGAAATGGTCCCTCCGATCATCCGGGAGGGAAGGGCTAACAATAGTACCAATAAGAATGTCAATACTGTTGCCCCTGTGAGATGAACGAAGCGCTGATTTTCATAAATGTTTTTCATGATGACCTCCTGTATTTATTGTATTTGTTTTAGTATTTTCCTTTACGAATGCCTGCCGGCCAAACTACCTGGCCATGACAAACACCAGCCCTGAACTTTTCTCCAGCTGGTTTTTGAGTTCGATCCCTTCCGGCCCGGTAAACACCACCAGGCTGTGGATGACCACCCTGCCTGAAACAAAATTTTTCCACTGCATAAGCGGTTCCTTCAGTGTGTTTAATTTTTCGGTGGTAACCGACTCATTGTTAAAAACAAGTGCGCCGGGTTTGGACTGCAGGTATAGGTGCAGGTCCCGGATCGTCCGGCCATTGATTGCCTTTGAAATCTGTTTCAGCGGATTGGCCTGTGTCTCCTTCATAAAATAAGCATCGCTTTTCTTCTCGTACCGTTTCTGAACCTGTCGCAAATTCGCATCGGCTGACCCTGCTCCTACAATTACAAAATCTTTGTCAGGCAACTGGGCAATACCCTGGTTCCCAAGCAGAAGAATCATCCCGATAATGAATAAAAAGTTTTTCATGTTGGTGATTTTAGTGGTTTATTTTATTGAAAAAGACTGTTATTACGCATCAAAAAAAGTAATCGCAAGAGAATAGTTTGAGGTTGGAAAAGTATTGAAAATATAAAAAATTGATTGTAGGGGGAATCATGATTTTTATGTAGGTGTTTGCCCTACAAAAAAACCGGAAAACAGGTTCCGGATTTTTGTCTTTTGTTTGTAACTTGTGCGGCCGATATAATTGCAAATTATCCGGGAATAATAAATAAACATTGTAACACCAGGTAACCATGTCAGCAAAAAACAAAAATTTAAAAACGCCGGCAACCCGGAATAAAGGGTTCCTTTTTAATGTCTTCTTCTTTTTCCTGGTTGTGATCCTTCCACTCGTGTTTTTTCAAACGGCACAGGACGCATCCCTCCTGCCCAGGATGATGGTTCTGTCCTTGTTTTTACTGGGTTATTCAGGCTACATCTATGTTTTCCATCGGGAAACCATCATAAACTTAGACCTGCTGAAAAACCCGGTGCTGATCCTCGGCGCGCTCTACCTGTTCATGTCCGTTATTTCGCTTGTACCGGCGTTGAACAGAAGTGAAGGTCTATTTGACATAACAAAGACAGGTCTGACGCTGCTCGTTGTGGTTTATGCAGCACAGTTGTTTTCTGTCACACCAGGATGGTTTGCCAGGCTGTCGAACCTGGCCGTCATTGCCGCCAGCATTGCGATACTAATCGGGTTTTACCAGTTTTTCACCCAGGTACCCGGCCACCAGGCGGAGCATCTGGCAAATGGCAGGGATATCATCAATGTGGTCAAAGGGTTGATGGGAAATAAAAACGAATATGCCAGCTACCTGATGCTCCTTGTACCATTTACAATATATGCTGCTGTTTCCGGGAAGGGCAACTGGCGTCTTTCTGGCGTTGCCGCCACCATCCTGTTGTTTGTCATGCTGGCACTCGTAGCCACCAGGGCTGCCTGGGTTGGTCTCTTCATCGCGGGCTTCGCAGCAACAGTGATTGCAATTGTTAATTATAAGAAACTTGAGATAAGTGCCCGCCAGGTGAAAACAATTGTAATTATCACTTCATCGGTTGTGATCGTCCTTGCAGCAGGTATCCTTGAAGGTGGAAAATACACCCATAGCAAATACATGGAAAAGCTGGGTTCCATCGTACGGCCGGAAGCTGACAACAACCATTTCAGGCTTGGCATGTGGAAGATAACAGCCAGGATGGCCATGGACAACCCTGTTGCAGGAGTTGGTGCGGGGAACTGGCAGATCGCCATCCCCGAATATTACAGCAGGATCGGGTTAAGGGACAAGGATGTTAACTGGATCTCGCCACACAATGATTACCTCTGGATCCTCTCCGAGAAGGGGTTTATCGGGCTTGCGCTCTACCTTGGAATGCTCCTGGCAGCCGCATGGTTGCTCCTGCGTATCTTCCGGGGCCAGGCTGACAAATCGGCAAAATGGCAGGCCGTTTTTCTCTGTGCCGGGCTGATCGGATACCTGGCCGTTGCCTTTTTTGATTTCCCCTACCAGCGAATCGACCACCAGGTGATGTTTGCCGTCATCATTGGCGGCCTGGTGGCCTTATTTCAAGAGTCCCGGGCCGGAAAACCGGCAAATGTCAACCGGCATATGTTGCTTGTGCCTGTCATGCTCTTCCTGGTCTTGAGTGCGGTGTATGGATTCCAGGCACTGAAAGTTGAAACCCATGTAAAGAAGGCCATTGCTTTACAAAAAGCAGGGGATATGACCGGGGCGCTGAATGAAATTACAGTAGCACATACCACATGGCGGAACCTTGATGCGGCCGGTTCCCCGGTTGATTATTATGCCGGCATGATATACGCATCGATGAACGACCACCACGCCGCCATTGTCGCTTACAGGTCCGCGCTGGCCGATCATCCGAATCACATCGCTTTACTGAATAATCTTGGCAAAAGTTACTATGCAACCGGGTATTTCGGGTCAGCCGAACACTATTACCGGAAAGCACTTGAAATTGTCCCGGGATACAAGGAAGCCAGGGTGAATTTGTCAACACTCTATTACGTCAGGGGTGATTTCAAACAAAGCTACGAAATGCTCAGGGGCATCAGGGGAGGAAGCCGGATGCCTGAAATTAAACAGAACCGCAGGGCCCTGGAAAAATTGCTGGGATTTCCGGCAGATTCACTGAAGGTTAAGAAACACCATCACAAAACAGGCAAAAAGGACAAAAAGAACAGGACAGGTGTCTAGCAGGTTTGGTGCGGGAAATAGTGGCTTTTCAGCAGAAATGAAATTGCTGCTTTTGTGTTGCAGGTGCTGCATTGAAAACAGTTCTGAAGAAATAACCAGGTATATCTCCAGCCAATCATTCGACTGGCCCATTTTCGTTGCGTTGGTTGCCACCCACCGGATGTTCCCTATGGTTCATCAAATATTAAAAAAGTCCGGCACAGCAATCCCGGTTCCGGTCCTGCATGAAATAGCTGATAATGCGTCAAAGAACCTGAAAAGGATGATGAACCTGGCCGGCGAACTCAATGCGCTTCATCAACTCCTGGGAACAAACAACATCACATTCATCAGCATGAAAGGCCCCCTGATGGTGCACCAGTTGTATGGCAGCTATTCATGCCGGCAAACCAGGGACCTCGATATCCTGGTTGAAGAAGCAGACATTAATGCCGCCATTTCAGTTTTGTCAGGGGCAGGCTATCACCTGATTGATGGCTATTTCTGCCGTCATCCCGAAAAACGCACGCTTTACCTGAAAAGGGAGAACCATGTCAGGTTCAGGCATCCGCATAAGATGATATTTTTAGAGCTGCACTGGACCGTTTCAAAATATTTTACAACCATTGAAACTGCGGCACTGTTTGACCACAAAACCCAAATAGTCGTTCATGGCAGGATATTCAATACATTCTCCATGCATGACTATTTTATCGTGTTGGCCACTCACGGCATTTATCACCGGTACGAACTGCTGTTCTGGCTATATGATATAGGGCACCTGATGTCGATGCCCGAAATAAACAGGAACGAGTTGCTTGCCACTGCCGAAAAATTCAACTGCACGACATCTGTAAATGTGAGCCTGGCACTTGCGCATTCACTGTTTAACCTCCGGGAAACCGGGGATTTCCGGCAATTGAAAAAGCTGACTACAAAAGAACAATTTATATACAACCAGTGTGTTGATACAATAACCGGAACCGGGGCGGTGAATCCGGCCAGCAGGTTCAGCCGTTTTATCAATACTGTAAGGCAGCGGTTTTCGTCGCAGATCTACCTGATGCTGATGACCGATGACCGGGCAAGTAAAAAAAGAGTACTTGTCAACACCCTGATCAAACCCTATGTGTGGGAAGATTCGGCAAAAATTCCGCACAACAACCTGGTATACCTGGTACTGACACAGGTCAAATGGATGAAGTTCATCCTGTCGGGGAGGATGAATAAACTTGGCAAGATCAGGAAAAAATAATTTTTTCTTATGGCTATCTCCGGGAAATTTTTCCCCGGATTTCATCATTAACAACAAACCAGGCATCGTAAAACGCCCTGACGACAGGATTATCCGTGAAGTCATTCATTTTAGAGCCTGTTTCCCAGGGTTTGTAACTTCCGGTAAAATGCAGGATTTTTATATCTGTGGGAACGATTTTACCGGCTGCTGAAAATTCCGCCCATTTGCTGATGATCATGTTGTAGGTCAAAGGAAGGAACCTGGCTTTCCCGTCGAAAAGCAGGTTGAGGACCACCTGGTCGGTGTTATGCGTGCGGATGTTCATGAACGTGGAGATGTGGATCAGCTCCTTTAATCCTTCATATGTATGTTGATTCAGCAACGATTTTCCGGCAGCCATAAAACCGGCATTGAAGGTTTTTTCCAGTACGTCACGCTGGCCGGCTCTATCGGCGCTGATCCGTTTGAACGTGCTGCGGTCACGTACTTTCCCGGCATGGCGGTTCGGCTGATCCGGGCAGGCCAGCAACTGTTCGGGATATGAAAGCAATTCTGCAATATTTCCCGTGACGAGCATGTCGCTGTCGAAAAAGAACAGCCGGTCATAGCCGTCCAGGTTGAAGAGTTCTATGGAATAAAACCGCTTCCGCCTTGGAATGATTGCCGGCAGTGCATTGCAAAGGTGCCCGATGCGCAATAGCAAATCTTCGCCGGGTTTGTGGAACACCACCTTCGGAAAGATATCAAACAGTTCAGCCTCGCCAGGTTCCAGCCCGTCGGCAATTATTACGATATCCCCTGCGAACCATGGATTGTGGTTTAAAAAGGACTGGATCAGCACAAGCGTCCCCTGGACAAATTCAGCACTTGTCACCGTGCAAATACCCGTCTTTCCTGAATTTAAATCCATATCAACCATATTACCCATCACCCTGTTACCCTGTCACCCTGTTACCCTGTTACCCTAGTACACTGTCACCTTGTCCCCTCGTCCCCTCGTCCCCTTCACTTCCACCCAAAATCCCGCCCAATCATCCCATACAACTGCTGGTTGAACGGCTCGAAATAGGTCACAAGCCTGGCTCTTGTCTCTGCATTCACGGGCGGATAACCCGGGCTTTCGTGTTTTTTTGAAAGGTTTACTGTAAAAGCCGGTAGGCCAAGGAAATGAAACACCTCTGAAACATTTTGTTCCGTATGTAAAAAATAGTCTTCGCTCCTTATGATCAATATCTGGCTGAGCGGAAAATATTTCATCCATTCACTCAACTGCTCGGCATACCTGCTGCGTGACAGGAACGAAAACCGGCGATACATCAGGTCCGAATGGTCCTCATGCCGGTAAAAGGCTTCTTTTCTTCCTTCCAGTATCCGCTCTTCCAGTGTTATACAATGTTCAAACGACAACGACACCCTCCCCTTCCGTTTCATGTGGTAATATTGCGAGTACGCACGGTTCACCGGGTTCCGCAGCAACAGGATGAGCCTGATTTGAGGGAATGTCTCAAATATCCGGGAAGGTGCAAGAGGATGAAAAAAGTAGTAAGGGGAAGCCTCACCTGAACAAACGGCCCCCGGCCCCTCCTTTTTATTAAAAAAATGGAGATACCAGTCAAGTCCCCGGGAATAGTTCTCATCAAAAAAATGAAGTTCTTTTCTGCCGGGTAATTGAATACCGGGATGTTTTCCCAGGTTTCTGAACATCGTGGAAGTACCGCATTTCTGGGCACCGATGATGATGAAACCGGGTTTAACTTGTGTGCCGGTATGTGGGCGGTTTTCGGTCATGAATTGAAGGTATAGGCTGAAAACCGCCTGAATTCAGCAAGTTTGCCGGCAACGTAATTAATTTCTTCTTCCTTCCACGGAATATCAAGCCTGCTTTTATGGGGGGTTTTAAACATGATTTGCTTGCAATGATCAATGAAGCCTGCCGGAACCTCCAACCCGATAAACCGGAACAATGTTTCAATAGATTCATCGGGATCACCCAAAAAATGCTCATGGTAAATATCGAGCCAGCTATCCGGCTCTATGTGTTTGCGCAGATCCTCCACATGTTCAATATGCTGAAAGCACCTGTCGATCAGCAGTTTCAACTTGTCAGGAGCGTTTACTGTGCGCCTGAGGTACAGGGTGCTGATGAGGTCATACGGGTTTCTCATTACATGGACGTATCTGACCGGAACCCCAAAACTGCTGTCAACACACTCAAAAACCTCCGATTTTTTTGTAAAAAACCTGGTGCTCCTGCCTCCTTTTTTATCACCGATCACCCGGATGCTGGTATACCGCCCGTTCCACTCCCCCGGAATGAGATACGAATAATTGTTCCAGGTTCTTCCCTGTTGGGCGAACCTGATTGAATTCATGATGATCATGGGGAAGATTTTCTCCTTTGACAATCCTTTCTTTAACAGCCTCCCAACATGGAGCTCATGTGAAATAACAGCATTGGGATGTGCATCAATAATCGCTCCCACCAGGCTATGCCCGCTGTAGGGATAACCAATGAACATGCAGAAATACTTCAGCTGGCCTATGGCGCTGGGATCCAGTACAACATCATACATCTTCCGGACTGTTAGGGTTTCTCAAACCGGTTATTTTCTTTTGCAAATGGTAAAATTTTAAAAATGCGAAGTACCAGTCATACCATATTTCATAAGCTTCAAGCCAGCTCATGTTGTTGGTTGAAGAGGCCAGAACTTCGTCAAAATTCCATGGTTTGAATTTGGAATAAAAATGGATTATACTGGCATCACCTGGTGAAATCTGTTCCTTCTCCCTGATGATCCTTGCCGCCCTGGCGCGATAGTTATACCGGGTGTCAAGCAAACTGATCGAATTTTTGAAATATTGGTTAATGACCAGTTCATCTGTGTATGTTAAACTGCTGTTTTGCCATAGACCAGGGGTGATCAGGTTGATCAACCCGTCAAAGTGTCTGCCGGCCAATGTTGTTCCATCCAGGAGCATGAACCCGGTATTGACAGGCTTCTCCAGGAAATCAGCCTGGTTTTCAGGAGATTGAGGTTCACTGATAAAGGTAGCTGCGTTTCTTCCTTTCCCTTTGTACCAGCACAATTCAGCACTGGCATAAAATAACCCTGGAAGAGTGAACAGCTCTTCAACGGATTTTACCACCACCATGTCGCTGTCGAGAAAGAGGAGTTTGTCATAGCCAGTGAGCCTGAATATCTCCAATGAATGGAACCTTGCGATTTTATCCCGGAAGCCTTTCATGCAATTGCCAAATTCCATAAGCCTGTCGAGAAGTGGAACCGATGGTTCAACAAGTTTTACCCGGTCGAAAAGGTTAAGGTCGCAGGCCATCATGACAGGAAGGTCCTTGCAGATGATCACGATATCCCCCTGGAACCACGGATTTGTTTTTACAAAGGAATAAAGCATGGTCATGGTCCACTGGAAATAGTTTTCGGTGGTTACAGTTGCGAGGCAGTATCTTTGGTCGTTGCTCATGAAGTGCCCATTATTTTCGTTGCCATTCTTCAATTTCTCTGCCAAGGAACGCGAAAAGCCGTTCATTAAAGGGTTTGTAGTACTTATGAATTTCGAATGCCAGCTGTTCGTCAAGTTTTACAGGATAGCTGCTTTTGCGTTTCCAGGCGTGATGGCCTGCCGGGAATTCACTGATATTAAAAAACCTGCTTACCTTCAACAACGATTCAGCCGGCTTTTGGAAATATTGTTCTGAAATCAAAATCAGCAACTGTTCAGGCGGAAAAATCCCCAGCAGGTGTTCAATTTGTTCGATGTACAGGCCACGTCCAAAAATGTCAAGCGGTTCCCCCCGCCTGGTTGAATCCGGCTGGCAAGACAAATAGTGGTGAAAAAGGTGAGAAAACCCAATATTTTCAATTTTACCCGGGTTTCTGCTGTTGAATGTATGGACTTGTTTTAACAAACGGCTTTGCATATACCGCATCGTCCAGTTCGAAAAGGCACGCTTAACAGGTTCCCTGAGCAATACAATCAGCTTCATGCCCGGGTTGTGTTGAAAAATCCTTTCATGGCATGTTGTCTCGTATAAATAAGAGGTGGATTTTTCTCCCTGGATTTTGCCAGGTTGGTTGAATTGTGAGCAATACCATTCGGCACCCTTCCCGAAAAAGTGTGAAAAATAGTTGAGTTCTGCACCCGGGGTATAGATACCGGGGTGACTTTTCAGGTCGGCAATCAGCGAAGTAGTTCCTGACTTTGCTGCACCGATGATCAGAAAGTCAGGCACCGGGTTGCTCATTGTTTTTTAAGTTGTTGATTTTTCGTTTTAAATGGTTGAATTTCAAAAATTTCACATACCAGGTGTACCATATGTTGAAAGCTTTAAGTTGCACCATGTCGTTTTGTGATAATTCCAGCACTTCTTTGAAATTCCAGGGTTTGTATTGCCGGAAATAGTGGATAATTTTTGCATCCTCCAGGCTGATACCCTCCTTTGCATAAATCTCAGTGGCGTTGGTCGGCCTGAAATTGTAACGTGCACTGACCAGTTCAATCCGTTCCCTGAAAAAAAGGTTTATGATGAGCTGATCGGCATGCAGCGTGTTTTTATTGGCCCATAACCCCGGTTCAACCATCTTTACCAGGTGGTTGTAATTTGATCCGTGAACTATTGTCTCATCAAGAACGAGGAATCCTGAATTCACCGGATTTTCAAGGAACAATCCTGGTATAGTGCAGCTGTCAACGCCTTCATACGTGTCGGTTCTTCTTCCTTTTCCATGGTACCAGCAGGATTCGGCTACCGCACCGAATGGCGCTGCAAAACTGAACATCTCCTCCACCGGTTTGACGACCAGCATGTCACTGTCGAGGAACATCACTTTTTTATACCCGGACAGGTTAAACGTCTCCAGAGAGTAAAACATCGGGGCAAGCCTGGTAAACCCGGGAATAGCCCTGCATAGTCCGGCTATTCTGGATAACATTTGTTCCGAAGGGGTTACAAACCGTATGTTGGGAAAAATCCCAAACCTGGCCTTATCTTCAGCGTTCATGTCCTTGCATATCACAATCAAATCGCCACTAAACCACGGATTGGACTGAAGAAACGAAAAGAACATGATCATGGTCCACTGCGTATAACTCGCAGTTGTGACGGTTACGAGGCAAATATCACCATCCTTCGTCATTGCGCAGATGATTTCAGGTAGCTGCCAAAGAGTTTTGTCGGGATCAGTTTGAAGTTTGAAAATCCCATATCATGAAACTTTTCAACATTGAAGAAATAGAAGGCATATTCAAGCAATCCGAGTTCCTGTTTTTTGCAGCGGACCTTATCCGTTTTAGCCTGGTTGAATTTGGAAATTTCAGGATAGCAGACTCTTGACGGGCAGTTGTAGGCACATGCAGCATTGGCAAACAACATGATCCGGTCTTTTTCAGGGACGCTTTCCAGGAACTCGTCATCATCGTTCATATCCATCGGGATCACCACATCGTCGTACAGTTCGAATGCCTTCCTGACTTTCGCCACCGAATTCAGGTTTTTGATGATGCTCGCCCTGATGTGGTATAGTGGAAAATCCTTCCTGATCATCCTTGCCAATTCATCTGAAGTACATATGATGACATTCCCCTTGCGGTGGTATTTATCGAGAAAGGATTGGTTCTGACCGTATAGTTCAGCAGAATAAAAATGGTTGGTGAGTGTCAGCGCCAAGTTGATCTTTTTCCGGTAAAGTATGTCGATCTGGTTTTGAGTCAGTGATTTCTTTGCATCATAAACCCTGCCCCCATAAAATGCTGAAGGCTCCGCCGTACTTCCGAAAACGGAGGATATCCGGGCAAAATCAATGTAAATAAAGAAAAACTGCAAATATTTAACAATGTCGGATTTAGGGGTGATCCATCTGCCAGAAACCGAGTAGGAATACGCAGGGTTCTTAAACATTTCGTGACTGGTCTTAAGGTCAACGACATTTTTAAACAATTCTTTCATTCCTTTTGCCCAGGTTCGTTTTGAATTGTAAAATTAGCTTAAAATATAAGGTGTAAACTGAAAACGCCGATTAATATTTATATTTGCCCTTGATTTGGTCGTTATTCACTCCTTGTTTCTCTTTCATGAATCAGCACTACCATTATTATAAAGCTTTCGGACTGGTCTTTCAGTCGTGCATTGAGCACCCTGATTTTTTTGCTGAACCAGCATCCTCCAAACCTGATTGCAGGATAAACTTCGGCGCGGTTCCGCAAAGGTTGAGCAACCCTGACGTAACCGGAGGGGCTTATCAGTCACAAGGAACCCGGTTTTTGCTGAACGTTAATAATGTTGGCCGTTACCTGATCGAAAACGGAGAAACCATCACCATCGAGAAGAATCCCGGGGTTGCAACACATGAAATAATCGTGTTTTTATGGGCCTCGGCCATAGCTGTATTGATGCACCAGCGGGGAATTGTCATTGTTCACGGTAGTGCGATAAAAAGAGGCAATCATGCTGTCATTTTTTCCGGCCCGTCCGGAAGCGGAAAATCGACCATTGCCTCGGCCTTTGTAACCAAAAAAAATGCTATGATCATTTCTGATGACATTTCGGCCATTTCCCTGGACCCGACAGGCATTCCCATCGTATTGCCCGGTTATCCGCTGATGAAACTCTGGCGTGATTCTTCTGAAAAACTTGGATTCGAGTGGGATGATACGAGGCTGATTCGCAAAAGTGTGAATAAAATGGTGGTAAATATCCAGGAACGGTTTGTCAAACAGGCAGTTCCATTGCAACAGTTGTATCTCCTTGCGTATAAGAATGGCGGGCCGGCTGAAATAACGGAAGTGAGCGGTTTTAAAAAACTGGACCTGTTCCTGGGAAAGATCTTCAGGAAGAATTACCTGAAAAGGGAACAGTCCGGCACAGCTGATATTTTTACGGAGGCGTCCCAGATTGTCTCCGGGATCAGGATTTGCAACCTGCAGCGACAGCATGGGATGACACACCTGGACGAAACAATGGAAATGATCGAACAGGATCTTCACCAATCAGGAATCATCAATACTGTTGAATGAAAAACCTGGTATGGCTGGCATCTTATCCGCGATCGGGCAATACCTGGTTCAGGATATTTTTATCGAACTTCCTGTCCGGGTTCCATGGAAAGGATTTGAACCACCTGGAAATTGATCAGCTGGCAAGTTCCAGGAACATGTTCGATGAACTGGCCGGGCTCCGGGCCTCCGAACTTACTGTTGAGGAAATCAGAAATCTTCGCCCGGTTGTCTATCAGTTGCTCTCAGAACAATCTGAGAATCCTGTTTATTTGAAATCCCACGACAGGTTCTATATCACCCCGGCCGGAGATCCTCTATTCCCCCCGGGATATTCATATGGATGCGTTTATTTTATCCGTAACCCCCTTGATGTAGTTGTATCCAATGCCTTGTACTTCGGAAAACCGGTGGATGAGATAATCCTTGCCCTGAACAATCCCGGCCAGACGCTGCATACTTCTAACGATAGTTTAAAGCCATTACTTGAAGAATGGCTTGGCTCCTGGAGCGATCATGTTACAAGCTGGCTGAATTCGGGAATCAGGGTTCATATAATCCGGTATGAGGACATGCTCGCCTGCCCTGTGCAAACATTTACGAACGCACTCAGGTTTCTTAACTTAAGCTTTTCTGAAGAACAGGTGTGGCAAGCCGTGTCAGAAACATCCTTTGAAACATTGAAAAAATCGGAAGCTGAATTCGGGTTTAAAGAAAAACTTCAGAAATGTGAATCTTTTTTCAGATACGGGAAAGAAGGAACATGGAAAACATTTTTAAATGAATTGCAGGTAAAAAGAATAACCAGTGAACACCATCATTTAATGGCTCGGTTCGGATACCTGGAACCCGCTTTCGATACCCTTTCCCCGAAACCGGCAGACGACATTCGTTAATAGAAATTGCCGGGAATAACAAAAATGAGTACTTTTACCTGATAAATGCGATCTGCCGCATTTGATGATTTTTCCTTTAAAGCACAGAAAAAAACTAACAGGATTCAACCATGGCATTAAATTTACTTTCAGTCATTTCCAAGAATGCGTCGATCATTTCAAGTAAGATGGATGATGAGGTTGTGATGATGAACATTGAAAAAGGAAATTATTACGGCCTGAATCCGGTTGCTGCGGAAATCTGGGAGATGCTCACCGAACCGATGACTGTCCAGGCAATTTGTGACCGGCTGATGGAGGAATTTGACGTGGACCAGGATACTTGTCAAAACGAAGTCATTGCCTATGTTGAAAAACTCTTCAACGAAAGCCTGATTGTCGTGAATGGTTAAGACGGAAACTGCCGCATAAATGGTTCAGAAAAAAATTGGTGCAGCCGACATTTGGTATTTTTTGGTAGCCACTGTTTTCCTTTATCTGTGCCAGCTGCTCGTACTGTTCGTGCCGTTTCGCTGGTATATTCCTCTTTTTACAGATAAATCAAACCGTACCTATCGGAAAATCACTGTCGAACGGATATTGATTGTCCGTAAAGCTTTGCTGCGGGGACTTCATTACCTGCCCTGGAACGGGAAATGCCTTGTACAGGCCCTTACAGGAAAGTTGTTGCTGAAAATCCTGCACCTGCCCGGTACAATATACCTGGGAGTTGCCAGGGAAGGGGGCCGCCTGAAGGCCCATGCATGGCTTAAATCCGGAAACCAGTTTATTTGCGGGAAGGATGGTAATAAAAAACATACTGTAGTTCAAGAAATCTTCTAAGACCAGCCAGATGAGTACAATATTCGGGATCATTGATAAATCCGGGCAGGGATTCGACCGGCAATGGCTCGAACTGATGGGGGCTGACCTTGCTCATGGGAATCCGGATCATTCGGGTCTGTGGCAGAACGGAAATGCCGGAATTGGCAACCTGCAGGTATTTAACACGCCCGAATCCCTCAAAGAGATCCTGCCGCATGAGGACTTTGAATCAGGTGTTGCCATCTGCAGCGATTCGAGGATTGATAACCGGAGCCAGCTGGCCGGCCTGCTGCGGATTAACGAGGGTGAACTGAGAACGATGTCAGATAGTTCACTCATCCTGAAAGCATGGCAAAAATGGGAAACCGGGTGTTGCGCATATTTGCGAGGCGATTTCTCTTTCGGAATTTATGATATCCGTTCATACCGGTTTTTTCTTGCGCGCGACCATTTTGGCATGCGGCCACTGTTTTATTATGATCATCCCCGGTTTTTCATCTTTTCCACCGAACTCCGCGGGATACTCGCATTGCCGTTTTTTAACCGGGAGGTTAACAACGTCTGGTTGCTCGATTTCCTGATCAATGTTGACCGTGAAGCCCGTGATACATTTTACAAAGGAATTTTATCGCTTCCTCCCGGCCACTCCATAACTATCGGCAACGGGAATGTATCCCTGGATAAATACTGGGAGCTTGCGCTGCCAGAAAAACAGGAAAAGAAGACCGACCGGGAGTATATTGAAGGATATAAAACCTTGTTTGCAAAGGCGGTAAAGGATCGCACCCGGTCGGCGTACCCGGTTGGTGCAGAGCTGAGTGGCGGGTTGGACTCATCATCGGTTGTTTCATTTGCACAGGAACAAATGCCTGCAGATCATGAACAACTTCATGTTTTTGCCCGTGTGCTGCCTGACCGGAAATTACCGGACCAGGAAAAGGACAATGATGATGAAACCAGTGGAATCAATCTGGTGTGTAACTTCTGTGGCATCGGAAACCCGCACCTGATTACCATGGAAGGTGAAAAAATAAGCGATAATATTTCCAGTGTTGTTGATGTGTTAAGGTCCCCCTATGCGAGCAATTATGCAGCGTACAACCTCGCCATTCATCACAAGGCAAGGTCTGCCGGAATCCGGACGATGCTTTCGGGGCATGGCGGCGACCAAATGGTTACCAGCCCGGCCGCTTTTGTTTACCATGATTACTACAAAAAACACCGGTACCTGACGCTACTGAATGAAATCCAGGCCAGGGGAACCCCGCAGGAACTGCCCATTTTACAATCCATAAAACACCTTCTGAACATGCGTCCGGCAGGGAATGGCAGCGGTAAAAAAAGAAGTGAGCTCAAAAAAATGCTGAAGTATGGGTTAAACCCTGAACTTGTCAGACAATACAATCTTGAGCACAACTACCTTAAACAGCGGGAAACAGCCATCCTGATGACTTCAAACCTGCAGGAACTTATTTTAAAAATCACAAACAGGCACATGAACGACCGGATTGAGACAACAGCGCTGACGGCCGGGCATGATTCAATTGAATACAGGTATCCTATGTATGATGTTGATCTCATTGGGTATTACCTGTCCGTCCCTGATGAACTGAGACGCAGGTTCCGGGTCGGCAGGTACCTGCACCGGATAGCCATGCAGGGTCATCTTCCGGAACCAATCATCTGGCGGCAGGATAAACATGTTACCATCAACCCTGGGCTTTCCCTCCTATTCAGCAACGATTCAATACGGATAAAAGAAGTCCTCAGTGAGATCATCCGGGATGGCGAGAGTTGCTTCTCCAGGATATTTAATCCCGAGGCTGTTAATCACCTGCTCCTGGACAAAGACCCTAACATGTTAAATTACAAATCATTGATCAATAAATATTTTCAACTATACCGCTTTAAAAATATTGTTGAAAATATATTTGCAATTTGACAGAATTTTGCTTATACTTGCTGTCTCGTTACAGATCGTATAATTTACACTATTATTCTTCGGCCATGGAAAATGATTCCCAAGTTAAAAAACAGGACGCTCCTAAGAGAAAGACCTGGCAATGTCCTGAAATTGAAATTATTAATTCAAAGATGACAAGTGGTGGCGGTCATCCATGGACAAAGGAAGATGCACATTATACTGATCCGTATGGGTCGTAGGTCTTCTTGATGTTTAATCATTTTCGACTTCAATGCAGACAGAAGTCAAGTTTGAGTATAGAACAACATTCAAACAGCAGGTATCACCTGCTGTTTTTGTTTTAACCCTGTTAATGAACCTGGAAAGAGATGAAACTCCAGCATAAGGAATATTCTTTTTTAATCCGTCTGACAAAAGACCTGTTTGCTTTTTCCGGTAAAAAGGTGATCATATCCCTGGTCCTCCAGGTTTTAACCGGGTTCACACAGGGCATAGGTATTTTGCTGTTGATCCCGTTGCTAAGCCTGATCGGCATTTTCGACAAACAGGCAAAAGAATCTGATTTCATAGGGAAAATGCTCTCATTCCTTCATAAAACAGGCATTCCCGGTGGCATTATAACCATCCTGCTGTTTTACATTGTAATTGTAACAATGAACTCAGCGCTCACCAACTACCAGGGCATTGTCAATGCAAAGATCCAGCACAGGTTTGTCAGGTTCCTGAAAGATAAATTATACATATCCCTGGGGCACAGCCAATGGCTTTTTGCCTCACGCCTGCGCATTTCGGATGTGGCGCATACCATCACCTCAGAGGTTCAGCGGGCCGGGCAGGTCATTTTCCAGGTATTAAGGTCCACCAGCACACTCATAACCATGCTGGCCTACCTGGTGGTGGCCTTTTTACTATCCCCGTCAATGGCCTCAATCTCCTTAGCCGGGGCACTCATTTTATTGCTTTTGGGTCAGAAGAAAAACAAGTCAGCTTCGTACCTTGGGAAATCCAGCCAGCATGCTGCCCGAAAAATGTACCAGGTTGTTCTGGAACACTTGTCAGGAATGAAAGTTGCAAAAAGTTTTGCAGAAGAAGACAAGTATATCGACGAATTTATTAAACATACCGAAGATCTTGAAAACCGTAAAATTGATTACGTGAAATTGAGCTCACGCACCTCTTTTATGTTTTCTGCAGGAACGGTAATCCTTTTAAGTTGCTATGTCTACCTTGCCATTGAAGTTCTTGCGTTGCGTGCATCGACTTTACTGGTCCTGATCTATATTTTTTCAAGGTTGCTTCCCAAGGTCTCCTCCCTGCAATCCGCCTACCAGTCCATCCTTCAATCGATCCCTGCCTTTAACGTGGTCATGGACCTGCAGAAAGAGTGTGACCGGCACAGTGAGAATTTAATAAGAAATGACAGCCCGGTACAACTGGCAGGTTCCATTGAATTCAGGGATGTCTCGTTCAGTTATGGCGGCAACCTCGTACTGGAACATTTCTCCCTTTTAATCCCGCTTAACAAAATAACCTGTATCACGGGCTCATCCGGTTCCGGAAAAACAACAATGGCCGATATGATCCTTGGCTTGCTGAAACCGGGTTCCGGGGATATCCTGGTCGACAACCAGCCACTCAGTGAAGCCACCATATACAAGTGGCGAAAGAGCATCGGTTACGTCACGCAGGAATCCTTCCTGTTCAATGATACAATTCGGAACAACCTGCTGTGGACAAAGCAGGATGCAAGTGAGGAAGAGATGTGGAATGCCTTGGAAAAAGCGTCTGCTGATGAGATGGTGAACAATTTAAACTCGCAGCTTGAAACAGTAGTTGGTGATCGTGGTGCGCAATTGTCGGGAGGTGAAAGGCAGCGCCTGGCCCTGGCCAGGGCGCTTGTCCGCAAGCCAACCCTGCTCATCCTTGATGAGGCAACCAACTCCCTCGACCGGGAAAACGAATGGAAGATCATCGAAGCGCTGGAACGTATCAAGGGAACCACCACCATGGTCATTATATCCCACAGCACGGAATTTCACAGGATTGCCGACCAGGTTATCCACCTCGAAAAAGGGAGAATCCAGCATGCCTGAAAAACCGGTCGCAGACATATCCATCGTCACCCCCAATTACAACAACGGCCGGTTCCTGGCTGAGTTTATTGAAAGCATTGTCAACTCCACCTGTCTTCCCCGTGAACTGATCCTGGTTGATGACGGGTCAACGGATGAGTCAGTTGCCGTACTCGAAAAATTTGCTTCCCTGGCATACCTCAAAATAATCCGGTTTGCTGAACACCGCGGTATCACCGATGCCCTTAACGCCGGGCTGGAAGCCGCAACCGGCAGGTATATCATGCGCGCCGATCCGGACGACACCCTTTTCCATGAACGCATTGAACGCCAGTATCATTACATGGAAGCGCATCCCGAAACCGGAATTGCCGGCTGCCAGGTTCAGTACTTTCATTTCAAAACCGGCAGGAACCTGAATGTTTCCAATTTCCCGGCAGGACACGCCGACATTGTAAAAGCCTACCGGTACGGGGTCAATGGCATACAGCACCCCGCTGCCATCATCCGCAGGGCTATAATCCAAGGATACAGGTACGAGAAAGTGTTTCCGGGAGAGGATTATACATTTTTTTCCGGTTTGGCAAGGGACGGCTTTAAATTCGCCAACCTTTCCGAGCCGTTGTACCGGATGAGGATCCACCCGGCAAGTTCAACAAGCACCATCACTTTTCAGGGAATAGAAAACATATTCGGGATCCGTGACCGGATCTGGGGTACCCGAACACCAAAAATCAGGATAGTGCTCTATTTCTATTATATCTACTTTTACAGGAAATACCAGCTCTCAACGAACCGGGTTACAAGGTACTGTTTCCTGGCTTTGGCTGGCATCTGTTTTCCGGTCAGAATTATTAAACGCTTTATCCATACATGAAGGTCGGCATCCTGGGAACCCGCGGCATCCCCAACAATTACGGGGGCTTTGAGCAGTTTGCCGAATTCTTCTCGGCCAGGCTGGCAAAGCGGGGCATTGAGGTTTGGGTATATAATTCGCACAACCATCCGTACCGGGAATCCGAATGGAACGGGGTTCACATTGTACATTGTTATGATCCTGAGTATCTCATTGGTGCGGCAGGACCGTTCATTTACGACCTCAACTGCATCCTTGACAGCCGCAAACGAAATTTTGATGTAATCCTGCAACTGGGATATGCCACGGCTGCCGTCTGGCACAGGTTTCTGCCGGCAGATGCCCGGGTCATCACCAATGTGGATGGTTTGGAGTGGTCGCGTTCAAAATACAACCGGCTCCTGAAATCGTTTATCCGGCATGCAGAATTGCTGGCTGTTAACAGCAGCGATTTGCTCATTGCTGATTCACCCCACATCCGGGAATATTTTCAAACAACCTATGGCGCCAAATCTGAATTTATACCTTACGGCGCAGATGTTTTAGAAAGACCGGATGAATCATTTCTTAAGATTTACAACCTGGAACCCCGCTCCTACTACCTGGCGATCTCTAGAATCCAAAGCGACAACAACACCGAAATCATCATAAAGGGTTTTATTGAATCGGGTTCAGCTAAGCAGTTGCTGCTTGTCGGCAGCACCAACAACAAATACTGCAAATATTTGCAGTCGGCATATCCCTCGGCAAACATCAGGTTTTTGGGCGGGATCTTTGATGTCAACCTGTTAAACCAGCTCAGGCATCATGCCTGCATTTACTTCCACGGCCACTCTTCCGGCGGAACGAATCCCTCGCTGCTGGAAGCCATGGCGTCGGGAGCATTGATCTGTGCCCACGAGAATCGTTTTACACATATGATCCTGGGTTCAGATGCTTTTTATTTCAGCAATGAACACGACATAGCCGGCCTGATCCGGTCCGATCCCCGCAAGAGCGACCATCCCCATTTTCTCACCAACAATGTGAATAAAATCAATGCCAGTTACCAGTGGGACACGATCACAGATTCCTACATAGGTGCGTTCGACAGTGTGCTGTAGAAACAAGGATTCCTGCATAAACAAAAAATCCCGCTTTCGCGGGATTTTTTGTTTTCTGACAGTTTGACGATTAATTTGTCTTTATCAGTTTGAGTGTTTCTGCCTCGTTACCGGCAACAATTTTCACGAAATAGAGTCCGGCCGGGAATCCTGTGACTGAGAATTCATGCTTCTTTTCGCCGGTCAACTGTCCGGTAAGCAGCTTCTCACCACGCATTCCATAAATCTCGACCTTCACAGTTTCGTACTGGGAGCCACTTGTCTGTTCAACAGTGAAGTTCCCGGTAGTCGGATTGGGATAGATTCTGAAGGAGGTTTTTTGACCAACCAGCAGTTGCTCATCTTCACCTGTTCCGGCAGCTACAATGGAAGCTGACTTCACACCGCAACGATCGGTAAGGGAGATGTACCCGTGCATATAGCCTCCTGCCTGAACCGTGGTTCCCGGCAGGTAAATGATATTCTGCCCTGCGATCATGGTGGCACTGCCGCCATTGTTGACGATGAAAGTTGTTCCGCTGCCTGCAACGGTGATGGTCGCAAGTGAATTGTAACAGGCAGATTCGGCACCCGGAACAATTCCGTTAACAGTAATACTGCCAACATGCAAACCTGTCACATTCATATGGATCAGGTTGGAGATGGCCGGATTGTTGGAGACGCAGCTTGCACTGGAAGTAACCACACAGGTCACATGATCACCATTGATGGGTTTATAGGTATATGTCGGACTGTTTACACCAACATTGAACGTATTAACCTTCCACTGGTATGATGGAGTCAATCCTCCGTTTACCGCAACGGCTGTAAAAGTGACATCGATGTCGGCAGCAACCGGGTTTGCAGATGCGGTGATCGTCACGCTGACAGGCAATACCGGGTCGATGGTGATATAGATACAATTGTACATCCTGTTCTGGCAGTGGGTTGTTGCATTCTCTGCAAGTACCCAATACTGACCTGTTAAAAGAGGAATCGAACCAAACGAGATCGGACCTCCGTTACCCGGAACCGGGCTTGGGCTAACCTGTGTAATGCCGATCCAGAGCGTATAAACAACTCCCAGTTGCGAGCCTGCGAGGCCAACAACGACGCTAGGCAGATTGCCGCAATAGTTCCCGCTTCCTGTACCGGCAAATATGGTTGGCAACGGGTGAACAGTAGCAACTACCGGTTTGATGTCATACCATCCGCCCGGAGGAATTGTTGCCTTGATGTAGTAGGTTCCGTTACCAACAGCAGTTGGGACCAGGATCTGGTTTGTGGCCGCTGCATCATACCAATAGGTAAGTATAGTTGTCGGAGGATATGAACTGCCTGCAGTTACTGATGGTGCAGTCAGGTCAACCTTGTGCGGGGAACATGTTGAAGGATTCGTGATGACCAGGATTGGCTTGGGATTAACCGTGATGGTGAAACTCTTCCCTGTACCTGTGCAACTCACTCCGCCGTTTGTAAAGGTCGGTGTAACAAAGATAGTGGCAACCACAGGAGAAACGCCGGTGTTGATTGCAGTAAATGCTGCAATGTTACCGGTTCCGGTTGATCCGAGACCGATGCTTGCGTCGTTGTTTGTCCATGCATAGGTTGTTGTTCCGCCTGTGTTCACAGTTCCGAAGGTAACAGCTGTTGTGCTGGAGCCGTTGCTGAGCACCTGGTTTGCAGGCTGATTTACCTGGCCGGTCGGATTTACAGTGATCGTGAAGGTGGCCGAAGGTCCTGTACAGGGAACCAGGAGATCCTTCACAAAACCCTCAATATAGAAAGTAGGTGTCACCACAATCGTGGCAGTTACGGGAGAAGTACCCGTGTTGACAGCGTTGAAAGGAGCAATATTCCCTGCACCATTGGCTGCCAACCCGATGGAAGTAGTATTATTTGACCATGCATAGGTGGTAGTACCCCCGGTATTGTTGGTTCCAAATGTTACCGAAGTTGTTGAACCATTGCATACGACCTGGTTTGCAGGCTGAATGACTTGTCCGGTTGGGTTCACAGTTATTGTAAAGAAGGCTTCGGGCCCGGTACAGCTTTTTCCGCCATAGGTAAACGTCGGTGTTACACCGATGGTTGCAACCACAGGTGCAGTACCTGTGTTGACGGCGGTAAAGGAAGCGATGTTTCCGGTTCCGGTGGAAGCAAGTCCGATGGAAGGTGTATCGTTTGCCCAGGCGTAGGTTGTCGTTCCAACAGTATTATTGGTAGTGAAGGTTACGGCCGCAGTAGAAGTACCATTGCAGACCAACTGGTCGGCAGTAAAGTTCACCTGTCCTGTAGGATTCACCGTGATGGTGAAGGTCTTTTCAGTACCATCGCAGATTACTTCGCCGTTTTCAAAATGGGGTATTACGGTGATTGTTGCAACGACAGGTGCGGTAGTCGCGTTTAATGCCGTGAAAGAAGCAATATCACCTGTGCCCAGGGCTGCAAGACCTATAGCCGGCAGACTGTTTGACCATGTATATGAAGTAGTCCCGCCCGTATTGGCAGTGGCAAAGATCACATCTGATGTAGATCCGGCATTGCACACAACCTGGCTGGCTGGCTGATTTACCTGGCCCGTCGGGTTAACCGTGATCGTAAAGATCGCAGGTGGCCCGTCGCATGTTACTGAACCATTCTCAAAATGAGGTGTGACAGTAATGGTTGAAACTGCCGGTGCAGTTCCGGTGTTTGATGTCATAAAGGCAGCAATGTCACCAGTCCCGTTTGCTCCAAGTCCAACGGTTGTATTTGAATTGGCCCATGTATAGGTGGTGGTTCCTCCGGTGTTATTGGTTCCGAAAGTAACAGCGCCACTGCTGGTGCCATTGCATACGATCTGGTTGCCTGGCTGATTCACCTGCCCGCTTGGGTTAACCGTGATGGTAAAGGTTTTAGATGTACCCACACAACTCACCGACTTCTTTTCAAAAGCAGGTGTTACGGTAATGGTCGCAACAACGGGTGCTGTACCGGTATTGACGGCTGTGAAAGAAGGGATGTTGCCTGTACCGTTTGCGGTAAGGTTGATGCCTGGTGTGTTGTTGGACCATACATAGGTTGTATTACCACCGGTATTGATTGTCGTGAACGTAACAACTGCTGTAGCTGCACCATTGCATACCAACTGGTTGCCTGGCTGATTTACCTGGCCGGTCGGGTTAACAGTAATCGTGAATGCTTTGGTTGGGCCTGAACAACTTACACCATCATTGGTGAATGTGGGTGTGACATTGATGACGGCAACAACCGGTGAAGTGCCTGTGTTGCTGGCAGCAAAGACACCGATGTCTCCAATACCGAATGTACCAAGCCCGATGCTGGTTGTGGTGTTGGTCCAGAAATAGGTTGTATATCCGCCGGTGTTAATGGTACCGAAGGTAACTGAAGTATTTGTTCCGTTGCATACGACCTGGCTGGTAGGCTGATTTACCTGTCCTGTAGGATTGACGGTGATGGTAAATGACTCGGCCGGGCCGGAACAGTCACCAAAATGAGGTGTTACTGTGATCGTTGCAATGACAGGTGCAGTTGAGGCATTGATAGCGCTGAAAGCTGCGATATCGCCGGTACCGGTGGATGCAAGTCCGATGCCGGGTTTGTTGTTTGACCATGCATAGGTGGTAGTCCCGCCTGTATTGATGGTACTGAAATTAACAACCGTCGTATTCGCACCATTGCAAACAACCTGGTTAGCCGGGTCGTCTACCTGTCCGGTTGGGTTGACTGTAATCGTGAAAGACTTGGAAAGCCCGTCACAGGTAACCCCTCCGTTCTCAAAATGAGGCGTTACAACAATTGTCGCAACGACAGGTGCCGTAGTGGTGTTTGTGGCAGCAAAGGCAGGAATATTGCCTGTACCGGCGGCACCAAGACCAATGCTCGTAGTGTTATTTACCCATGTATAAGTGGTGGTTCCACCGGAGTTGAGGGTGCCAAATACAACTGAAGTCGTTGCTCCGTTGCATAGATCCTGGTCAATGGGATCATTCACCTGGCCGGTCGGATTGACAGCAATGGTAAATGTTTGCACAGTTCCGTCACATGTGACTGATCCGTTTTCAAAATGAGGTGTTACGGTGATGGTGGCAACAACTGGCATGAAGGTGGTGTTGACTGCGGTGAAGGAGGCAATGTCGCCTGTGCCGCTTGCAGCAAGACCTATGCCTGATGCACTGTTTGACCAGGTATAGGTTGTGGTTCCCCCAAGGTTGTTGGTGCCGAAGGTTACCGATCCGGTTGATGCACCATTGCAGACAACCTGGTCGGCAGGATCGTTCACCTGCCCCGAAGGATTAACCGTTATAGTAAAGTTCTCAGTTGGTCCGCTGCATGTCACTAAACCGTTTTCAAAGAAAGGCGTTACAGTAATAGTTGCAATGACCGGCGTGGTTGTTGTGTTCGTGGCCATAAAAGAAGAGATGTCTCCTGAGCCGCTGGCGCCGAGGCCAATGCTTGTGGTGGTGTTGGCCCATGTATAGGAGGTGGTTCCACCTGTATTGTTGGTCCCGAATGTCACCGATGTATTTGCGCCGTTACAAACAACCTGGTTGGCAGGATCATTCACCTGCCCGCTGGGATTGACCGTAATGTCGAAGGACTCAGTTGGCCCGTCGCATATAACCTGTCCGTTTTCGAAATGGGGAGTGACAGTGATCGTGGCTGATACCGGTGCCGTTGTGGTGTTGGATGCAATAAATCCGGCAATGTTACCGATTCCGCTACCGGCAAGGCCAATGCTTGTCGTGGTATTGTCCCAGGTGTAAGTGGTTGTTCCTCCTGTATTGACCGAACCAAAGGTAACCAAAGCGGTTGTTGTTCCATTGCATACAACCTGGTTGGAAGGATCATTGACCTGCCCTGTGGGATTTACATTTATCGTAAAGGTTACGGGTGTTCCTGAACAACTTACACCACTATTTGTGAAAGTAGGTGTTACTGCGATGCTGGCAACAACTGGTGCTGTTCCTGTGTTGCTGGCCGTGAAGGCAGGAATGTTGCCGGAACCGCTTGCGTCTAAACCAATACCGGGAGTGTCGTTTGTCCAGGCATAGGTGACGGATCCACCCCCGTTGTTTGAAATGAAGTCTACATCAGTTGTAAGTCCTCCATTGCAAACGACCTGGTCTGCAGGTGTATTTACCTGACCGGTCGGATTTACTGTGATGGTAAACGTCTCAAAAGGCCCGATGCAACTGACCGAACCATTCTCAAAATAAGGAGTTACGGTGATTGTTGCAACTACCGGCGAAGTTCCGGTGTTGATTGCAGTAAAGGAGTCAATGTCACCTGTTCCTGTGCCCGAAAGCCCAATCTGAGGGGTATCATTTGTCCATGAATAAGTGGTGATGCCATCGGAATTGTTGGTAGCAAAACTGACAGCACCTGTGCTGGCTCCATTGCAAACAACCTGGTCGGCAGGATCAATTACCTGTCCGGTCGGGTTGACTGTGATCGTAAAGGTCTGTGAAGGACCAACACAGCCTACTCCGCCATTGTTGTATGTCGGGGTTACTTCGATCGTGGCAATGGCAGGGCTGGTTCCTGTGTTTATGGCTGTAAACGCCGGGATATCAGCAGAACCACTGGCAGCAAGCCCGATGGTTGTGTTGGTATTTGTCCATGTGTAAGAGGTTAATGCCGGGCCTTTAGAAGAGGTGAAAATTACATCAGCCGTAAGCTCTCCGTTGCAAACCACCTGGTCGGCAGGATCATTCACATGGCCCAGAGGATTCACGGTTACACTGCCGGCAATATAATATGTTGACGGAGGTGTATCACAGAATGGCGTAAAATCAGGAGCAATACTTGTGTACTCACAGGCCGTACCCTGGACGTTTTCATTCAGGGTTATCGGAGAATAGGTTGTACCGCTCACGATATTGAACTGTAAAGTAAACAGGATATCATTGGGGCCGATGGTCACCCCGTCGCCTGGCAACGGTCCAAACCCTGAAACCTTAAAGGTACCTGCAGGGGTAGTGGTTACTTCGAACGGATCCCAGAATCCTTCAAAGGCAGCATTCCGGCTAACGATGACAGGATTGGTCAGTTCGGCGTTGTTGTAACCGAATGTCAGCGACAAACTGCCCACATTGTCAAATGAGGATACGCGTACCGGAACATCCACGGTGGCAGTGCCCTCGCAAACTATTCTGTTTGAGATGGTCGTGATCGGGCCGCCAACGATTATGGTGACTTTCCCGGTCAACTGGGCAGAACAGCCGGTGGAGGCAATGGTAGCCAGCACATTGAATGTGGTGGTAACTGCAAGGTTCCCGGTGGGCAAATTAATAGTTCCGCCATCGCCGCCAACTGGCAGGCCGACAGGACTATTATCGGCATCATTTCTTAACTGGTAGTTAGTTCCGATGATTGAACCTTCAACAGTGATGTTGGTACCTGTACCCGGACAGATCGAGCTTGTACCACCTGTTGCCAGGTTGATTTCAGGTAACGGGTGTACGCTTGTAACAACCGAAGTTGAACCCACACAACCATTTACATCGGTTACAGTCACCGCGTAGGTGGATGCTGTGCTAACCGAAATGGTCCGGGTTGTTGCATCGGTAGACCAATGGTAACCTGCATATGCCCCGGCATCAAGTGTATTTGAACTTCCTGCACATATGATTAAGCTTCCTGAAATGGATGGGGTTGGCAGGGGATTGTTTACTACAGTTGCGGAAGCAAGCGAAGTACATCCCCCGAGTCCGGTAACAGTTACATGATAATCTCTTGTAACTGTCTGTGTTACATTTGTCGGGTTCTGGTCTGAGGAAGTAAATCCCGGAGGTGTTGATGTCCAGCCAAAGGTGTAGGAAGCGGGAGTTCCGGTTAAAAGAATATCATCCAGGCACCAGAAATACCCCCAGTTCGATATGTATCTCCAACGGAGTTTCACATTGGGCTGGCCCATGTAGATGGCAGGAACAGTTATCGAAGTCGGAGCAGCCACCTGCAGGTTGTTTGTGACAGTTCCCCTGTCAAGACCTTCATAGCTTTGGAGGTCGGCCCAGGAAGCACCGCCATCAATCGAAATCGAAACCCGGACTTTTTCAGGAGGAGCACTTGAAGCCCAGTAACGGTAAACATGGTTGAAAGTAAGGGTTCCGGAACCTGTAAACCCGACAGTGCTGAAAGACGGGGAATACATTTTTGTGCGGGTAAAGCTACCGCTTCCGCCTGCATCAGCATTGGCATATGCAAATTTGCTGCCGGTGATTGAAAAGTTCGAGAAAGTTGCAGAGCCAGAAGCATCCGTATAAGGTGCAGCCTGGATATGGAAAATCTGGCCGGCAATGCTGCTTCCTGTTGAGAGTGAATCTTCAAATACCCATCCTGATGCTCCGGATTCAAACCCTTCGGAAAGGATTGTCGGATTGGCCGATGTTGCTGTGGATGTCAAATTGAATGGAGTTCCGGCACACAACGGGCTGGCGCTTGCTGAAGCAGTAACCCCCGGGGGATTCGGATTAACAGTCAGGGCGAATGTACCAACTGCAATACAGGAACCGGGGCTTGTAACACTTACTGAATAAACAGTAGAAACAGCTGGATTCACTGAAACAGACTGGGTTGTCGCCGTAGTGCTCCATACCCATGATGTTCCGGTACCACCGTCTTCCGTCAGCGTAACTGCCGGATCGTTGGCACATTTGACGGAGGTTCCCGAAATGTGTGCAATCGAAGGGTTAACGGTAATGGTAACCATTGTTGAGTTATCGGTGGTATTGCCATTCACCGTACAGCCTACCCTCAGCCAATAATAGGTAGTTGTGGAAACAACGCCGGTTGTAAGGGATGCCGGATTGGTTTGTCCCACGAATGCACTGCCTCCGGTCGGGTAGTCTCCGATGGTTGTTGAATACATCCACTGGTAGGTTGAAAATAATCCGATCGAATAACCGGTTGCAGTAATTGCAGGAGTTCCCGAACTGCAGAATGAGGTGCTTCCTGAGGCAGTACCTCCGACTGCAGTCACACATGAAGGAGGAGTGAATTCATCGGCACCCATATCAGGAGTTGCAGATCTTGTTTCACATTCGATATCATCAGTTACTGAAACAGGTATCCCAAGATCGTTCAGTAGGGTATTGGTTGCCGGAACAAGGCGTAAATCTGCAGGACCCGCAAATATTGGTAAAATGTTCACAGAAGCACCGTCTTTTCCGGTCGCGGTTTGCAGGTTAAGCAGTGTAGCCTGGTTGGTCGGTGCTGAAATGCTTGCAGTTGCACCGATAAAATGGGTGGCATCGGCAGTCACATATAAATCATTGTTGCTTGAAGTAAGGTTGGTGAATGGAGTATATCCATAGGCAAGCGCGTAATTGCTGCCCGTACCATTGTTTTGGGTATTCACCAGGATATTGTTCCTGACATCAACAGTCGGGTTGCTCCCGCCAATGGCAAGGCAATAGCTCTTATCGTTTCCGCCTGTTTGCGTACCCACCATCGTTACCGTGTTGTAATAGACCTGGGTTGTGGAGCCTGAACCTCCTCCTATAAATATACCTACGCCAAAGTCACCGGTTGTTCCATTTGCAGATACACCACTGAGCATATTGTTTGCAATAAGGTTGTTCCCTGTGGTTGCAGGAGCCACACAAATACCGCAGGCGGAGAATGTGCCTGTGTTACGGATGCTGCCGATCAGGTTTTTAGCAACGGTAGCATTGGTTACCTCGTTGCCTGAAAAAGATGAAGTGCTGATTCCCTGTACACCAAGTGTGATTCCAAATACATCGGGAGAACTGGTTTGTACAATCCCGTCAACTTGATTGCAGGAAATGGTAAGATTGTTTTCAAAGCCTGTCACAATGCCACCTTTTGCGACATTGTTCGGAGTCGCGGTGTTCATCAGGTTCAAAGAAAATACATTGCCGCTGTTCTTGGCTGCAGCACTTGCCCCCTGGGAATACAAGCCATATTGTGTCTTGCTGATATTGTTGTTGATAAAGGCGTTGTTGTTATTACCGGTTCCTAAACTGGAGAGGCCGATGGAAGAGCTGCCTGATCCTGCGCCAAACAAAGTGGTTATATTGCTATTACCCACAAGGTTGCAATTTTTAATGATATTATTTGTGGCCCCGTCGAGAACGTTAGTCTGCAACCAGATCACGGCACTCGTTACCCCGCTGTTTGCATTTGTAATGGTCAGATCCCTGGTTGCAGGCACAGAACAACATGCGTTAACGGTATTGTTTATTGACCCGTCGATGGTGACATAGTCGGCCCCGTTTAAAATAAATACAGCCGTTACGCTTCCCCCGGTAACCCCGATGGTCGTATTTGCAAGTAACGGTTTAATGGTAAGAATGTTGGCCGGGCTTGCATCGGCATTTGCATTGATCGTCATTGCCGCAGCTTCGGTATAGGAAGCATCAGTTAAAAGGAAAGTAACTGCACCAGCCATACATGAAGAATTATAGGCTGCGATGGCTGCCGTAATGGTGGTGTAGGTTTGACCCGACCCAACATTGTAATCGCCGCTCAGCGCATTTTGTATCGAATACGTCAAAGGGGCGGTTGGCGGCGAAGTTACCGTATTCACGTTTGATAAAACAAGTCCGGCTGCCGGAACACCGCCTACATTGACCAGTGCGTCCTGGGCAACGATAAAATAGTCGATTACATCTGTTGTTGTCACCCCGCTTAATGTCGCATAGGTGATTGTAAAGGTCCAGGTTCCCGAGTTAACCGTACCCGAGGTCAATGTACCGGGGGCGGAAAAATAGGCAATTGCATTTTTGCGGAAATAGATCCTGGGCTTGAAGCTTGCATTGTCAACTCCGCTTGCATCGCTGATGATTGCAGTAACATTGCGGCTCGTCAGGTTGCATGAATTACCTACAAGGGTAATGGATGTAATTGCAGGCGCAGTCAGGTCAGAGGGAATACCGGCAAATTCGTCCGCACCTACATCAGGAGCTGTTCCTGTACCAACATAAGATGGATCACCAAAGCGGTAATCTCCGTCGTAGTCGGTGGTAACTGTTGCAATGGTGCCTCCACCGCTTTCAAGCTGTGTGGCAGTCAAAGTACTGATGTGCAAAAAGTTTGCAGCGGAGCCGGTTGTGCCGAGAAAGTTCGGATTTTCAGCAAATGACGCCTGGTCCCTTGTGCTAAAAAACGCTTTAAGCGCGGGCATGGTGTTGTAAGGATTCGTTACAGTGGATGTTCCTTCACAATATACCAGGTGGTTGTTGGTCCCTGAAGTGGGGTTGCACCAGAAATCATTGTTGTTTGAGGTAAGCGAATAATTCCCGGGGATGGTGCCTGTTGTGCCGGTTGACCTCCTCAGACAGGCAGCGATGCCATTCGTGGCAACATTCGTCCCGTTCAGGCCGGGTGTTGAGAGGTTCACGAGGATATTGTTCCTGCTGTTCAAAGCTGTTGCAGTACTGCTGAATGTCATACAGGAGTTACCAAACGTGGTGGCAGAGCTGCTGGTGGCGTTCAGATAGATGGAATTGTAATATACGTTGTACGTTGATGTGGCACTCGCATTGATTCCGTTTATCGCATTCAACCCGGTGGCAGCTGTCGCTCTCAGGTCGCCGATCAGGTTGTTGTAGATATTCAGTGTCGAGCCTGAAGTGATATTGATCCCGTTGATGATACTCCCTGCCTGGTTTCCTGAAAGGTCATAAATCTTGTTTTTGAAAATGCTTGTATTCGCGGCTCCTCCGATTGAAATTCCGGATACCACGCCAGTTGTATTTGTTGTTGAAAGGGTATTGATGACATTACCCGATATATTTATAGCGGTTGAAGTGTTGGAACAATTGATGCCAATCACAGTGCCGCCGGTTCCCGTGGAAGACAAATTATTAATCGTGTTCAGGGCAATGGCAATGGAGGTTGCGGAATTTACGCTGGAACCTATTGTAATGCCTGTTATGGCAGCTTGCCCGGTTATGTTTGTAATGGTATTGGATGACAGGCTTGATACACCGTTCCAATAGCTGAAATTCATTGCATTTACAGCGCCCGTAATAGCAGTCCAGTTATTTAAAACATTTCCGGTGACTGTTCTTGTTGGGGCGGTTCCCCCGTCGGTAAAATTTAACCCGATAATGGTTGATGTCCCGGCCACGGTAATATTGGAAAAATTATTGTTCGTGCATGTTGAAACGCAACCTGCTGCGGATGACCCGTTATCGGTTACCAGCAACACGGACCCCGATGCACCGCCCCTGGTGAACCCGGTCACAATGGAATTGCCTGTAACTGTTTTGGTTGCGGTGGCAATTGCGGAATATGTCTCAGAAATAAAAGTCGTGGCACCGGTGGTATTCACATTCAGGTTTGTAAACGTGTTGCCACTGATAACCTCTGAAAGGACAATGGCAGAGTTGGTTATATATGTTTGTGTTGCCGACGCTGCAACATTGTAGGTTATACCCCTGATATCATTTGTTTGAATGCTAAGTGCACAGGCAGCCCCTCCTCCTGAATTGGATATGCCGAACAGGCCTCCGCTTGTTGCAGTGGATGTTGAAAAAAAGCCGCCAGTAGCGTTACCCAACTGGTTATTATTGATATTAATCGCCGTTACCACAACACCTGAATTTGTAATACCCTGGGGTTGTCCGGATGTGGAGGTGGAGGCATGTCCCCTGATGATGTTGTTGGTAATATTCAGGGTACCGCATGCTCCTGAGTTTGCAATGCCGTTTATGATACCGGTAGTTGCTGTCGTGGCAGTAATCGCATTGTTTATCACATTATTGCCATTCATGTTCATTGTACCAGGCAGGGATAAATTGGTAATACACGAAATGCCATTGGTGGTGGATGTAGTACCACCAAGTACACAGTTTTGCACGGTATTGTTGTTCATGCTCATTGTGGCAGTTGCCAGCAATGGTGTCAGCCCCTGGTTGTTGATCCCGACTATGCCGCCGGTAGCGGCAGCAGAAGGATTGTTGGTAATGGTAACTGTGTTGTTGTTAATTGTCGTGGTGATAGGACCTGTTACAGGAGAAGCTATAGAATAATTTTTTAAAATCCCTCCCTCAGTCACAGCAGTCGCCAGTGCAGCACTGGTAATCGTGTTAAATGAAATATTATCATTGATCTGCTGGTTATCGAAAATAGCGTAGTTGTTTCCGGTCAGCGAAATGTAACCGCCCGTCGCAGCGCCACCGCCCCAGTTGGAAATCGAGTTTCCTGTGCCGGCTATTGAACCTCCGATATCGTTGCCATTGTCAATGGCCGCAATGGTCGTACCGGCGCCAATAAACACGATGCCGTAGTTAACATTGCTGATGATGTTCCCGTAAATTTTGTTAAAGCTGTTTGACCCGGTGGCAGCCGTTACTTCAGCAGCGGTGGAAACAGCCGTCGCGGAGTGACGGGTATTGCTGTAGATCCCAAACGTGTTGAGGTATGTTCTGTTTAAGGAAATGGTGTTGCCTTGAATAATGTTGTTCTGCGCACCGTTGGTCAAAGTGTTATAGAGCAAAGCAACCCCCCATTCGGTCATATTGTTTGTGGCAACTGCAGACGTTGTATTTGCCGCATTTTCCTGCAAGATAAAGTTGTCGATGGTGATATAATCCCCTCCAATGATCTTAAAGATCGCATCGTTCAGATTCCCTGATGCCTGCGGTGTAAATGCCGTGATGGTATTCCCGCTTCCGTGAATAGCGATGGTTACGCCGGAGACACCTGTAGCCGTAATTGCATATCCGCCCGCCGGGGCAGTCTGGGGATTACCCGCGTCCAGTGTAATCACCACCGAACTGGTAATGGTGGCAACGTTTAGTGCAGTAATTGCAGCAGCCAGACTGGGGTACGTTAAGGAAAGTCCAGAACTTCCATTCGTGGAAACCTGTGCATTTGAATTCTGCACAAACATTGTTGCCCCAAGAGCAAGTGCGAATAAAAAAAGTAATAATTTTTTCATAGCTATTTGTTTTGATGTGTTTGGTTACAAAGAATAATTTTTCGGGGGGAATATGGTTAGTTTGAGTTCTCGCTGGTATGAAACGGCATGATCGTAAG
Organism: Bacteroidota bacterium; assembly: GCA_026391835.1. GTDB lineage: Bacteria > Bacteroidota > Bacteroidia > Bacteroidales > FEN-979 > CAIVAT01. The sequence continues at coordinate 40,608 of JAPLDF010000077.1, read as the reverse complement.
AAGTTATGCTCATGTTACTTGCTATAGTTATCTCAAAAACGAACAAAATTTGCATCAATACGGATTATAAGGGGGTAAATATATGAAAAATAACCGTCCAAATTTTACAGGTTACAATTTATATTGAATTTAAACTACGGGTATTTTTTCAATACGGATAATCAGAACCAACATGACCCGGGTGTTTTATCATGTTTTCCTTGTCACTTGTCACTTGTCACTTGTCATTCTTTTCGCCAATGTCTTCCTCAACCACAAAAATCCGACGATCCCTGCAACCGTAGAGGCCATCAGCACAGCAATCTTGGAACTGTCGATCAAGGCTGTATGCTCATATGCAAGGAGCGTAATAAAGATGGACATGGTAAACCCGATGCCTCCAAGGAAACCCACACCCGCAATGTCCTTCCATGTAAGGTCAGAAGGCAGCGAGCATATTCCCAAACCGGCGCCTGCCATTGAAAACAATAAAATACCAAGCGGTTTGCCGAACAGAAGCCCTGCAAAAATTCCGATGCTGGAGGGATCCCCTATACTGTGCATCCAGTTGCTGCCAAGAAAAATTCCCGTATTTGCCAGTGCAAACAAAGGTAAAATGATAAAGGCAACAGGCCGATGCAAAAAGTGCTGAAGCCTGGAGGAAGGCGATCTTTCTCCTCCGTCGCCGAATGGAATTGCGAACGCGAGCAATACCCCGGTGATCGTGGCATGAATACCGGAATGCTCCATGAAATACCACATGAAGCCCCCCCCTACCAGGTATGGGAAAATCGTGTGGATTTTCAGCCGGTTTAAGATCAGGAGCACACCAAAAATGCCCAGCGCGATCATGATATTCGACAACACAAGGGTGGATGTGTAAAAAAAGGCAATGATCAGGATGGCACCAAGGTCATCTATTACAGCCAGGGCCGTCAGGAATACCTTCAGTGACGCCGGCACCCGGCTGCCAAGCAGCGACAATATCCCGATTGCAAACGCAATATCGGTCGCCATCGGGATTCCGGCACCCGACTGGGTGGCGGTGTTAAAATTGAATAAAAGATAGAGACCGGCGGGTACAAGCATCCCTCCTGCCGCTGCGACCATCGGCAACGTTGCATTCCTGAAATCTGAAAGTTCCCCGGCATAGATTTCCCGTTCAAGTTCGAGCCCGATCAACAGGAAAAAAATCGTCATCAGCCCGTCGTTGATCCAGTGCTGCACCGAATGGCCTCCGGCCGGATGATTCCATAGCTCAAGATACCCCGCCCCAACGGAGGAGTTCGCTGCCAGCAATGAAACAACAGTGCAGACGATGAGGATCAGCCCACCCGCTTTCTCGCTGTTAAAGAAATCAACAAATTGTCGTGTCAACCTCATGGAAGGCGTTTGGTCGAAGAAAGTTCTGGTGTATTACTGCCTGCGTCCAGCACGTATTTCCAGGTTCCGTCAGTTTGCTTTTTCCACACCGATACATAGTTTCCGAATAAAGTGGTGTCGCCGGCTTTCAGGTAAAGCTCCCACTCGCCAAAAGTATACCCGAGGTCATTTGACCGGCTGATCTCTGCTTTTACAACTCTCCATTTAAGGACCATCCCGGTATCAGGCCTAGCGAGGTAAACCCGGGCCATTTCGCTTTTTCCCATGATCGGAAATGCCCCGTCCCTCAATTTCACCACACTGTCGGCTGCGTAAAAAATGAACGCGGCATTCAACCCTTTTTCGACACTCATGTTGCTGAAAGCTTTGTCGGTCGCGATCAGCACTGATGCATCATTTTTCGATTCGCTGCAACATCCCGTCAGCATGAGGATCGCCAGCATCGCAAATATTGTTTTCATAGGACATCATGAATTAGAACGGATGAAATGGCAACTGCCCGGCATTTTGCCCTAAAAGGTAATCACCCTGGCTTCGCTTTCAAGATATTCCGTAAACGGACCTCCCATATACCTCACTGTTATGCCAAGGCTGATGAGTGTTTGCGTCACCAGGTAGGCATCCGTGCATGCCTGGCAGGCTTCAACCGTGATCCCGCTGTCAAAAACATCCTGTAGGTGGCGATGCATATCCGGGTCTCCTGCCGTCAATTTTGCCGAAGGCCCCCATATGATCAGGTTGATCTCATCCCACCAGCCATTTGCTTTTGCATTGACCAGGTACGGAAAAATGACCTTCATTGCCACCTCTTTTTCGCCGGTGGTCCACAGCACATGGAGCTTTCTCACAGATATCCGGTTTATTTTAAACCACGCCGTTTCAGCAACGGATCAATGGACGGCTCCTGCCCCCTGAATTTACGGTATTGCGTCATGCCCTCATCATCGCCGGATTCGGCAAGGCAATATTTCCTGAATTTCGCTGCCAGGGCCTGGTTGTAGATATCGCCGGATGATTTGAACGCATCAAATGCGTCGGCATCCAACACCGCCGCCCAGATGTATACATAATAGCCCGCAGCATATCCACCGCCAAAAATATGTGCAAAATAGGTCGTCCTGTACCGGGGAATGATTTCAGAGATCAGGCCGATCTTATTCATGGCATCGCTCTCAAATTTCAACACATCCACATCCTTAACGTCAGTTATTTCGTGGTAATCCATATCCAGGATCGAGGCTGCAAGATATTCGATCGTTTCAAATCCCTGGTTGAACAACGCACTGTTTTGAATTTTGGCAATCAGGTCATCCGGAATGGGCGCCCCCGTTTTATAATGTTTTGCATAGGCTTTCAGCACTTTCGGTTCCCCGGCCCAGTTTTCGTTTATCTGGGATGGCATTTCGACATAATCCTGCGGAACATTTCCGGCCGTGCGGGTATACTTTCCCTCGGTGAACAATCCATGCAGAGCATGTCCAAATTCATGAAAAAGCGTCGTGGTTTCATCCCAGCTCAGCAATGAAGGGGTATCGGCTGTGGGTTTTGTGAAATTACAGGTGACTGATACGATTGGGTCAATTTTTTTCCCGTTCTCCCAGCCTGAAGCCTGGAAATCGGTACACCAGGCTCCGCCACGCTTGCCGTCGCGGGGATAATAATCGAGGTACAGCACGCCCAGATGGCGCCCGTCGGCTTCCTTCACCTCATAGGTTTCCACATCTTTCTGAAATACTGGCAGGTCAGTTCGTTTTGTAAATGATATTCCATACAACTTATTTGCAACCAGGAACATACCATCCCTGACATTGGAAAGGCTGAAGTAAGGTTTCAGCTCATTTTCATCCAGGCTGTATTTTTCCTTATGGATGATTTCGGCATAATACCACCAATCCCATGGCTGCAGTTTGAATTTGCCTCCTTCACGGTCGATGATCTTCTGCATCTCAACAACCTCTTTCTTGGCCACCGGCAGCGCTGCTGTCCAGAGCTTTGCAAGAAAATCATCCACTTTCGCCGGTGTTTTCGCCATGTTTTCATCTACAATATAGGCGGCATAGCTGTCAAATCCAAGCAATTTTGCTTTCTCAACGCGGAGTTTTACAATTTTGGAGATGGTCTCCTTATTGTCGTTTTTATTGCCGTTGTTCCCACGCATAAAATATCCCCGGTAGATCTGTTCACGCAGTTCGCGGTTTTTGGCATACTGGAGGAACGGGATCATGCTGGGTTTCGACAATGTAAACACCCAGCTGCCTGTAATCCCCTTCTCCTTTGCGGTCTCGGCAGCGCCGTCGACAACACCCTGCGGCAAACCTTCCAGGTCTTTTTTATCGGTGATCACCAGTTTGAAATTTTCATTGGTTTCGGCAAGCAGGTTTTCTCCGAAGGTGAGGGCAAGCATCGAAAGATCTTCATTAAGCTTTCTAAGCTTATCTTTTTTCTCAGGTGACAAATTGGCCCCCTGGCGTTCAAAATCACGAAAATATTTTTCAACAACCCGCAATTGCTGGTCGTCCAGTTTCATCGCTTTCCGTTTTTCATATACCAACTTGATCCTGGCAAAGAGTTTTTCATTCAACGCGATATCATCCCCGTGTTTCGACATGACCGGGCTGAGCTGGCGGGCTATTGCCTGCAACTGTTTATTGGTTTCCGCCTCATTCAGGTTATAAAAAACCTTGCTCACCTTCGTAAGCAGCTTGCCTGATTTATCGTAAGCAAGGATTGTATTTGCAAAATCGGGTTGAGCCGGATTGCCTACAATGGCATCAATCTCGGCGTTATGCTGCCTGATCCCTTCCATGAAGGCGGGCATGTAATCTGCTGTGTCAATTTTATCGAACGGTGGCACCTGGAACGGTGTCTTGTATTCGGTAAAAAATGGATTATCCCTCTTTTTTTCAGGGTTGAATCCGGAGAAAAGCAACAAGCCCATGGCAAGTAACGTTATTGATTGAATTTTCATGATATTGGTTTTAGAGAATAGGGATTGCAAAGTTATCGGAAAGATTTAAAAAAAATCTGAAATCTTGTAACCTTTTTCTCTTTTTTGCATCTATTCACCATGATATCCGGAAAAATAACCAATTCAGCGGGTGCCGGGTGACAGATATCGATTTTATTTCAGTGACAATGGAATAATAATCAAATTTGCCTTGAATATATATAACATATGATAAAGATTAGCCAGATTCATAAATCTTATGTAACCGGACAAAACAGTTTGCACGTTTTAAAGGGAATCGATTTGGAGATAGGCGCCGGGGAGATGATCTCCATCATGGGGGCCTCGGGATCGGGCAAATCGACCCTGCTGAATATTCTCGGGATCCTCGACAATTATGATTCGGGCGAATATTTACTGAACGGACTGAAAATAAACAGGTTAAGTGAACGAAAAGCAGCACAGCTGAGAAACAAAATGCTTGGGTTTGTTTTTCAGTCGTTCAACCTGGTCTCTTTTAAAAACGCCCTGGAAAATGTGGCATTGCCCCTCTATTACCAGGATGTGCCCCGCAAAAAGCGAAACATCGTCGCCATGGAGTACCTCGATCGCATGGGATTGAAAGACTGGGCCCATCATCTTCCTAATGAACTTTCGGGCGGCCAGAAACAACGGGTTGCCATTGCCCGGGCGCTCATCGGGAAACCCAAGGTGATCCTGGCCGATGAACCAACCGGAGCGCTGGATTCGGCAACTTCGCTTGAAGTGATGGATATTCTCCAGGAAGTAAATGCCACCGGCATTACCGTGATCATCGTTACCCATGAACATGATATTGCCATGCGGACAAGAAAAACGATCAGGATCACCGACGGGAACATTACAGAGATTGTGAGTAATTAAGAGAAAAAAGCAAATTACAAAATGCAAAAAAGGAAATGCATAATGATTCAATGGTCCATATCACCCTGTCACCCTGTTACCCTGTCACCTTGTTACCTTTTACCCTGTTCCCTTGTCACCTATAACCCAATCGAATGTTCGAAATAGATAAATGGCAGGAGATTTACAGTACGATCCAGAAGAACAAACTGCGTACGTTCCTCACCGGGTTTAGTGTTGCCTGGGGAATCTTCATGCTGATCCTTTTGCTTGGTTCCGGCTCGGGCCTTGAAAATGGCGTAAAGGAACAATTTAAAGGCGGCGCTACCAACGGGGTGTGGATCAGCAGCGGCCAGACCAGCCTTAAATACAAGGGTTTGAAAACCGGCAGGCAGATCAAATTCACCAATGAAGATTATAAATCCATCAAAACCACTGTCGACGGGTATGACCACATTTCGGCCAGGTTGTTCCTGGGGAACAAACTTGTGTCCTATAAGAATGAGTATGGTTCCTTCTTTTTATCACCATGTCACCCTGATTACGGATTTATCAAGGAAGTCGACATTATCCAGGGACGGTTTCTCAACACGATCGACATCAGGGAATTCAGAAAAGTGGCCATTATCGGGGAGAAAGTAAAATCAACGCTGTTCAAGGGAACCGATACGGTTGCCATGGGCAAGTATGTTAAAATAAACGGGGTTCTGTTCCAGGTTGTCGGTGTTTTCAGGGATTACAGCCGGAATGACGACGAGCAGAAGCGGGTTTACATCCCGATATCCACCGCCCAGCGTGTTTTCCAGGGAGAAAATGTGATCAACCAGATCTCTTTTACCACCGGGCAGGCTTCGGTGCAGGAAGCCGATCTTATGATAAAAAAATCCAAAGCCGTGCTCTCGAAAATGCATACGTTCGATATCGACGACAATCGTGCCATCAACGTCTGGAACAAGAACGAGGATGTGCGGAGGTTCAAGGCGCTGTTTGCAGGTATCAGGCTGTTCATCTGGATCATCGGCATCGGAACGATCATTGCAGGCATCGTCGGGGTAAGCAACATCATGATGATCGTGGTAAAGGAACGCACCAAGGAGATCGGGATCAGGAAATCGCTGGGGGCGACCCCGTGGTCAATTGTTGCACTGATCATGCAGGAAGCGGTAGTAATCACTTCGTTTGCCGGCTATATCGGGCTGGTGCTCGGCGTTGGGCTGCTTGAACTGGTTTCAAAAAACATGCCTCCTTCCGAATTTTTCAGGAACCCTGAAGCCGACTTCTCGGTTGCGGTGATGGCGACCATCCTGCTCATCCTGGCCGGTGCCATTGCCGGATTTTTCCCGGCCATGAAAGCAGCAAAGGTGAACCCGGTGGAAGCACTTAGAGACGAATAAAAAAAGAATAATGAATAATGAACATTGAATGCCGAATATCGAACCAACACTTAACACTTAACACTTAACACTTAACACTTAACACTTAACACTTTTTCCATGTTCGATCTTGATCGCTGGCAGGAGATCTATCATGTGCTGAGCAAGAATAAACTCAGGACATTTCTTACTGCCTTTGGGGTTTTCTGGGGCATCTTCATGCTTGTGATCATGCTGGGCTCCGGCAATGGTTTGCAGCGCGGTGTTACCCAGAATTTCGGGGACATGGCAACCAACAGTGTTTTCATATGGACACAGCAAACCACCATCCCGTACAAAGGGTTCCCAAGGGGACGGCGGTACAATTTTGACAATGAAGATGTGGTCGCCATCCAGCACTCGGTTCCTGAAATAAAATATCTTGCCCCGCGCATGCAGGCAGGAGGATACATGGAAACCAACAATGTGATCAGGGGATTGAAATCGGGAATATTCAACATCATGGGCGATTACCCGGCATTCAACAAGATTGACCCCTTGAATTTCATCAAAGGCCGGTTCATCAACGACCTGGATATCAAAGATAAACGGAAGATAGCCGTGGTTGGCACCCGTGTTGTTGAGATCCTCTTTAAAAAAGATGAAAACCCCATTTCCCAATATATCCAGATCCGTGGTGTCTATTTCCAGGTGGTTGGGATTTTTAAGTCCAAAAGAAACGGGGAACAGGCCGACCAGGAGAACAACAATATTTACATTCCCTTCACCACACTGCAGCAAACGTACAACTATGGCAATGCGGTCGGTTTCTTTTCCATCACCTCGCAGGATGACATTCCTGTTTCGGTCGTGGAAGAGAAAACCATCCGGTTGCTGAAGCAGCGGCATTCGGTAGCACCTGCGGATGACGCCGCGGTCGGCCATTTCAACCTGAAAAAAGAGTACGACCAGATGCAGGGGTTGTTCTTCGGTATTCGTTTCCTGGTATGGATCGTCGGCACAGGCACCTTGCTTGCCGGCGTGATTGGCGTCAGTAACATCATGCTCGTGGTGGTCAGGGAGCGAACGCGCGAAATCGGCATCCAGCGGGCTCTGGGTGCGACACCCTGGAAGGTGATCAGCCAGATCATCATGGAATCGGTTGTGCTTACTACTTTTGCGGGTTATTTTGGTCTTGTGATCGGTGTGGGTTTGCTTGAACTGATCAACTTTCTGCTCGATTCATCCGGCGCGAACACAGAGATGTTTGTACATCCCGGGATTGACTTTTCTGTTGCCGTCACGGCACTCTCGATCCTGGTGTTTTGCGGTGCCCTGGCCGGGATGATCCCTGCACGGAGAGCAGTTTCGGTGAAACCCATCGACGCATTACGTTATGAATGATAAACGCCGGGTGCAACCGAAAAAAAATAACCACAATAGAAACAATAGATGACATTAGAGAACAATAGCAGTCCGGGAAAGAAAAATTCTATTGTGATCTGATGTGCCCTTCTGTGCCTATTGGGGTAAAAAAAAAATTATTAAAACAACCAACGCCAATGAAAAAAGTCATCAAGATCACTGCCCTGATTCTCATCCTTGCGGTATTCGTCATTACCATCGTTTACCTTTATCGTAAATCACAGGAAAAGCCGGTCGTATATCAGACTGAAAAGCCTTTCATGACGAATATTATAAAAAAGACCGTTGCAACCGGTTCCGTGATCCCCCGAAAGGAGATCGAGATAAAACCACAGGTTTCAGGGATCGTTGAAGAACTTTTCGTCGAGGCAGGCAAGAAAGTCAGGCAGGGCGACGTGATCGCCAGGGTGCGGATTATTCCCGACCTCATCAACCTGAACAATGCCGAAGGCCGCCTTGAAAAAGCAAAGATCGCCTTTGACGATGCCAAGCTGAATGCCGACAGGCAGGATAAGCTCTACAGCCAGGGGGTGATTTCTGCTGTGGAGAATCAGCAAACACAGGTTCTTTATAAAAATGCCCGGCAGGAAGTTGACGCTGCAGAGGCAAACCTGGAACTGATCCGCGAAGGGGTGAACAAAAAATCGGGCAAAACAACAAACACCCTGATCCGGTCGACCATTGAAGGCATGCTGCTCGACATCCCCATCAAAGTCGGGAACAGCGTGATTGAAACCAACAATTTCAATGCGGGCACCACCATCGCTACAGTAGCTGATGTAGGCGACATGATCTTCCAGGGGAAGGTGGATGAAACAGAAGTTGGCAAGATAAAACCCGGGATGGACCTGCAGCTCACCATCGGGGCCATCGAAAACGACACGTTTCATGCTACCCTCAAATACATTTCACCGAAAGGACTCCTCGAAAACGGGGCTGTCCAGTTCGAGATCAAGGCCGATGTAAAGTTGAAAGAGGGCCAGTTTATAAGGGCAGGATACAGCGCCAATGCCGACATTGTTCTTGACCATAAAAATGGCGTGCTCGCGGTGAAGGAAGCCGCCCTCCTCTTCCAGGGTGATTCGGCCTATGTTGAAGTGGAGACTGCTTCACAGAAATTTGAAAAAAGGTTCATTAAAACCGGACTATCCGACGGTATAAACATCCAGGTTCTTTCCGGGTTGACCATAAATGACAAAATAAAGGTCCAGCAAATGAACGGCAATTCCCCTGCAAAGTGATCCTTGCCTGATTGACCGGAAAACCGACCGGTTTTACCGATTATTTCACCCTGTTTATTTCCTTACTTAAAGGTTATCCGCCTATTATAATATCTCGGCCTCAGTTTCGATAAGGTTACAGATATTATTTGTTTCCAATAGGTTATTGATGGTAAATTTGCTTATCAATGAAAAAGTTAAACATATGTTAAATATGTACATAATTTGTAACAAATCATAAATATGTACGTCACAAGGAAGATTATTCAACCATTGTATTAACCTAAAAAAAATAACCATGAAAGCAATTAATTTAATACGGGGCATCTTCATCATCCTGATGGTGATTTGTATTTCAGGAATTTCATCCTATGCCATAAAACCGGCAGTGGCTTCAGCCATCCACCTGCAGAAAGTTATCAAGGAAAATGTCAGATATCCGGAACAAGCTGTTAAAAAATGTTGCACAGGTTCTGTTGATGTCATCTTCACGCTTGATGAAGAAGGAAAAATAAAAGTCGAAAAAACATTCGCCGAAAATGCTGAAATCGAACAGATGGTGAAAGAGCAGTTATCGGCAATCTGCTGCAAAGGAATTGATGCTCCCTTCAACCAGCATTATAAGGTAAGGATCACCTTCAAACTTGTCGGATAGTCTCTTACGATAGCTGTATTCCGAATGTGTTGCACCCTGTGAATAAACCCCACAGGGTGTTTATTTCACCAGGCAGGCAGGAATTTCCATCACCCCCCCAACACTCCATGGGCATGTTCCCTGATCAACTCTTCAAGTGTCGCATTTTCAAGTTTTTCGAAGGTAAGGTCCCTGATCTCCTTAAACACTTTGCGGATGTTGCAGGCGGTTTCATCCTTGCAAAATTCACAGGACTGGTAAGCTTTCTCCGACACACAGGAGAGCAGGGCAATGGGTCCTTCAAACTGGCGGACAATTTCTGCCAGGTTCACATCCTTTGGGTGGCGTAACAGGAAATAGCCTCCCGATTTTCCAAGTTTGCTGCCGAGGATACCCATTTTCTTCAACTCCAGCAGAATGTTTTCGAGAAACCGTTGGGGCAGCCGTTCGCTTTTTGCAAGTTCGCTGATCAGCATGGCCCCCTGGCCATATTCACGGGCAAGCCTGGTAAGGGCCACCATGGCATATCTTGTTTTTTGGGAGAGCATCGTTATTCAATTAACCGTTTTTACTGATTTCTTTTAACTTGTTCAAATCCTTGATGATAATTTTCCTGCCTTCAAATGCGATCAGTCCCTCTTTATTATAGGTGGAAAGCACCGAGATCACATTTTCGTGGGAACAGGCGGCAAATTCGGCAATCTCTTTTCTTGTGAGTGTAAAATCATAATTCGAATTCATGTAGACGTTTTCCCACAAAAAGATCAGGATATCGGCAATTCTGCCATGCACGTGATTATGCGCAAGGCTGATAAAATTAAAAATGGAGGACTGGAACATATCTGAGGAACGTTCAACAAGCGAAATTAAAAATTTGCCGTGGTTTTCAAGCACACCAAGTACGACCCTGCTGTCGAGAAAACAGATATCACAGTCTTCCACCGCTACGATGGAGAAAATATTCTTCTCCCTAAAAAACAGGTTCGCCTGCCCGATCAGTTTGGGGCCTGAAACAACCGTCATGATATAACTCTTCCTGGCATCTTTCTGGTAGGTGAATTTCACAATTCCCTTGTGCAGGAATCCGATGTTTGTTGAAGTCGCTCCCTGTTTCAGGATCATCTCGCCTTTCCTGAAATGCAGCTGGTTCGCACTGCCACATATTTTCAGGCGCTCCTCTGCGCTTAAAAACATGCTGGTAATGTTGTTCAGAAAGCAGTTGTCGCATTTAAAAAGGGTATCGCTGTCGCCGGTGGTATCCATATTTTTATAGGGCTTGGTATAGAATATTTAATATCACGATCCTGAATATTCTGGACAAATGTACACTAAAATGGTGAACATAGTGTATATTTTTGTAAAAAAAATAAACATACCATGGAAGTAAATAAAATCACCCTGTTCGGAGGTTTCGGAAAAGACGGCTCCGCAGAGAAAGTTAAAGAATTCAGCATGGAGGTTGGTGACATCGTAAGCATTGTCGGGCCAACAGGTTGCGGCAAAACTACCCTGATCAATGACATCGAGCTTTTTGCCAATTTAAACACACCTTCCGGCCGGCGGGTGGAGATCAACGGGGAGCCGGTACCAGAGGATTTTATCTTCGATCCCTCAAACCACCCGATCGCTTTAATCTCGCAGCATACGAATTTCCTGAGCGATCTGCCGGTAGAGGAGTTCCTGACGATTCATGCGATCGTGCGCGGGGCGAAGGATGTTGAATCCATCATCTCAGAGACGCTGGACTTTGCAAACGAACTCACCGGCGAAGCCATCATGAAAGACATTGCCATGACGGAGTTGTCGGGAGGACAAACCCGCTCGCTGCTGATTGCGGATGCCGTGGTTATTGGAAATTCGCCGATCATTTTACTGGATGAGATTGAGAATGCAGGCATCCATCGCACAAAAGCCCTGGAACTACTTAAAAGGTACAAGAAAATCTTCGTCTTTGTAACCCACGATCCCTGCATTGCCCTGATGTCGGATTTCAGGATCGTCATGCAGAACGGTGCCATGCAGCAATTGATCGTCACCCGGGCCGAAGAGAAGCGGGTTGCCGCCAAGATGAAGCAGATCGACGACATGATGCTCGATTTCAGGCAGATAATCCGGTCGGGAGAAGAACTGACGGAATCAATTTTCGATGAAAATTTTAACGTATTAACCTTTTAATAACAATTTATGAAACTCGTAATTTTTGCCGGTCCTCCAACCTGTGGAAAAACCACTGTGATCAGGCAGGTCCTGAAACGCATGGCAGCAAAGCAGATTAAAACCGCCTACCTTAAGATAGATGTACTGTACGCCGATGATGATACCATTATTTCAAAAGAGTTCGGCATCCCTGTCAAAAAAATCTATTCGGGCGAATTGTGCCCCGACCATTGCAATGTGGTGGTACTGGATGAGGCCGTTGAATGGGCGGAACAATCCGGCGCAAGCTTTCTATTTGTCGAAACGGCAGGGTTGTGCCTTCGCTGCTCGCCGTATGTCGAAAACTCACTTGGAATTGTTGTCCTTGAGGCAACCAGCGGCATGAACCTCCCCAGGAAAATAGGCCCCATGCTTACCCTTGCCGACATCAGCGTCATTACAAAAATCGACCTCATTTCACAGGCCGAGCGGGAGGTTTTCCGTTACCGTGTCCTTGAATCAGCAAAGAAGATCACCGTAGTTGAAAGCAATGCCCTGTATGGGATCGGAATCGATCCGATCGTTAAGCAGATCCTGAAAACCCCCGAGGTCGAATTCCCGATGTTTCTCAGGGGAAACCCGCCGGTTGGCACCTGTACCATTTGTGTCGGAAAAAAGGAGATCGGGGCGAAACACCATTTCGGCGTATTACGCACCCTTGACCAGGAACTGTTTTATGTCGGCGAATAATACGCATATGACAAAAAAAAGCATATACCTGGACAATGCGGCCACCACACGCGTCGATGACCGGGTGCTGCAGGCCATGATCCCGTTGTTTTCAATGGAATACGGAAACGCCTCAAGCCTGCACCATTTCGGAACGCTTGCAAAGGAATCCCTTGAACAGGCCAGGGCGACCATCGCCAGCTGCATTGGCGCGGATTCCGGTGAAATCTGCTTCACTTCCGGGGGAACGGAATCCAACAACTGGGCGCTGAAAGGCATTGCGCTTGCAAACCGTCAGAAGGGCCGTCATATCATCGTTTCCGCCATCGAGCATGACTGTGTGCTCAATACCTGCAACTGGCTTGCCGAACAGGGGTTTTACATCACCTGCCTGCCGGTTGATTCCGATGGGATGGTCGATCCGGATACGCTGAAACAACACATCAATCCAAAAACGATCCTTGTCTCGGTGATGCATGCCAACAATGAGATCGGCACCATCGAACCCATTGAGGAGATCGGGCGGATCTGCAGGCAGCATGAGGTTTACTTTCATTCCGATGCCTGCCAGTCATTCGGAAAAATCCCCATCGATGTGCATGCCAGCGGCGTGGATTTGCTGACGATCAATTCCCATAAAATCTATGGTCCGAAAGGAGTCGGCGCTTTATACATCCGGAAAGGGGTCAGCATCGCGCCTCTCCTGCATGGCGGCGGACAGGAGTCCGGCTTGCGGTCGTCAACCGAAAACATTCCCGGTATTGCGGGTTTTGCCAGGGCTGCAGCGTTATGCATGGAGGAGATGAACAGTGAGGCGGTGCGGTTATCCGGCCTCAGGGAAAAACTTGCCGGGTATATCCTCTCAGGTTATCCGAACGCTTATGTCAACGGGCATCCCGATCAGCGCCTGCCGGGGCATCTGAGTTTCAGCTTTCACGGGCTCGAAGGGGAAACCACCAGGCTGCTTTTCCTGCTCGACGAAATGGGAATTGCTGTTTCAGCAGGATCGGCCTGTTCATCAAATGACAGGACCCACAATGCTTCACACGTGCTGCAAGCCATCGGCCTGAACCCGTTTGAAGCAAGGGGAGCCATCAGGGTGAGCCTTGGCAGGTTTACAACCGAAAATGAAGTGGATACCTTTATCGTATCATTGGGAAAAGCACTGGGGAACCTTACCTCGATCTTTTCTGAATATTCAACCATCAATCAGTAAACATGCGTACTTCAAACTTATTTACCCGGCACCCGAAAGAGGTGAAGATGTCGTACCTCGAGCATACAAAGTTCGCCCTGATGCTTTCGGGGGAGACATTAAAATGTGCGGTCGCGTCGCTTATCCATGCGTTTTTCCCTTTTCTGTTCGTAACGCATACCAGCACGACAATACGGAAATTGCAGGACATATTTGACAAACGACAGGAAGAATCGGAACCCGGCGCTTCAAAATAAAATGAAACAAACATAAACAACAAAACCATGGAAACAAAAGTAATTGAAAGTACCACCTTCGACCGGTTGCCAAAACTCGATTGCGGAGTTTGCGGATACAGGACCTGTGACGAATTTGCAGTTGCGGTCGACAGTTCTGCAACCACATTAAAAATGTGCATCCACCTGAAAGCGAACGGATCGGAATCGAAGAGCATTCCCAACTGCATCGATTGCAAGGATGCAGGCAAAGTAGGTGAAAAAATGGGATGGAAAGACCATATGAAGCGGGATTTTGATTTTATCCTTGATTGTTTTGACAATGAGCCCGGCCCGAGGGAGACGATCCTGCCGTACAACCCGGCACTGGTACAAAGCCTTGGTGTGAAAAAGGGAGATGTGATGATTGGCAGGCCAATGGGAATGTCTTGCGGATGCCCCATCACCCACTGCGGGGTTGTTACCGATTCCGATCCACGGAACGGCGTGATCAACTGGTGCGTTACCGGTCCGCTGAGGCCCAGGTCGGAGGGTTTTATCGATATCGGGTACTATGTCGCCCAGGGATATGAAGGCATCATCAAAGAGTCGAAAGAGAAGATTGAACTCGGCCGGAGGTATTGGTTTATGCCCCGCAGGTGCATGCTCCAGTGGCGGCACAGCGGACTGGTCAATGCCGTGACCAAAATGCCCGATGGCAGCTACAAAGTAAGGATTGAAGGGCTTTTCATTGGTTAACTTTATGTCATTCCCTGACATCCGAATCATTATCAGCAACCGAACCCCGGAACAAACACCCAAGCATGAATAAAATTGCCATAATAGGTTGCGGATTTTCGGGAACCATGACTGCGGTTCATCTGGTAAACAATTCAGTCCGGCCCTTTGAACTGATTTTAATCGGCAAAGAGGAATCTTTCAATAAAGGGATTGCATACAACCCCTGTTCGAAGAAACAGCTGCTGAATGTAACCGCGGGGCGGATGAGTGCTTTCGGCGACAGGCCTGACCATTTTTTACAATGGGTATTAAAGCTGGAAGAATATTCGGGAACAGACCCGGGGCTTCTTGCAAACACCTATCTGCCGCGATATTTATACGGCGGGTACCTCGAAGAGATCTGGCGTGAAGCCGCCGGTTCCCCTGCGGCACAGAAAGTCAGGATAACCAGGAAGGACTCAATGGTCCTCGATATGGAGGTTGCAGAAGATGCGATTGCGCTGGTTCTTGACAATGGTGAAGTGATAACTGCTCAATTTTGCGTGCTTGCATCCGGGAACAACCTGCCTGGAAATCCCGGTATTGCAGACACGCATTTTTTGAGCAGCAGGAACTATTTCCGGAATCCCTGGGATGCAAGGGCTGTCATGGACAAGGATCCTGAGAAGCCGGTGCTTATCCTCGGGAATGGCCTGTCAATGGTCGATACGGTCCTGGGCCTCCTGGAAAACGGTTTCAGGAGTAACATCTATACCATTTCCCCCCATGGATTTACGATGTTGCCGCATAGGCACACCGGGATCGTTTACACTGCAATATTGAAGGAGCTCAATGGCAAACAGGGTCTTCGTGAGATCGTGGCGATTGTCACCAAGCATGTCAGGATGGCCCGGAAACTGGGCTTTACGGCAGAGCCTGTCATAGATGCGATCAGGCCGCTGACCCAGCAACTGTGGCAAAACCTCTCCCCTGCTGAAAAACAGCTGTTTATGGCGAGGATTCGGCATCTCTGGGACAGCGCCAGGCACCGGATCCCGATGCATATGCATGACCGTATGCAACAACTGGCTGATGCCGGCATACTGACCAGGTATACCGGGAAACTAACAGGTATTTCAAAAAATGAAACGGGTGTCAATGTGCAGTTTGTCGATTTCAAACAAAACTCAGTCAAAGAGATAACTGTCTCAGGTGTTATCAATTGTACCGGGCCGGCTACCGACCTGATGAAGGCGGAGGAAAGTTATCTGACAAAATGCCTCCTGAAGGGAACAGTTGTCCAGGATGATTTGAAACTGGGGATCATGGCAAATCCCGTCTCATACGAAGTTCACAGCAAATCGGGCGAACCATGGAAAAACCTGTTGGCAACCGGTTCGCTGCTGAAAGGGGTACTCGGGGAAAGTTCCGCGGTGAAAGAGCTGCGGGAACAGGCTGAAAGTGTTGCAAAGCTCCTGGTGAGTAAAATGCAGGGATCTTCAGGGAGCTAATCGCTCAAGGATCCAGTTTTCCCCGTCGAGCCGGTAGCGAAGCCTGTCGTGCATGCGGTGGGCCCTCCCCTGCCAGAATTCAATCATGACCGGTTTGAGCAGGTATCCTCCCCAATGTTCCGGACAACGGGGAGGTTGTCCGTTTCCATGCGCAATAAATTCCGTGCGCAACGATTCAAGGAAAGGCCGGCCGGGGATCACGCGGCTCTGGGGCGACACGCATGCGCTGATTCGGCTGTCGGCAGGGCGGCTGTTAAAATATTCCTCAGTATCAAGCCTGCTGGTTTTAACCACGCTGCCTTCCACCCTGATTTGCCGTTCGATTGAAAACCACAGGAATGTCAGTGCAGCTTTCGGATTCGATGCCAGTTGCATTCCCTTCCGGCTTTCATAATTGGTATAAAAGACAAACCCGTCCTGTTCCAAGCCCTTCAGCAAAACAACCCTTCCCGACACATTGCCTTCATGATCGGCGGTTGAAAGAACCATGGCATTTGGTTCCTCAATTTCCGCTGCAATTGCCTCATCGAACCATATCGAAAATTGTTTCAGGGGGTTGCGGTCAGCAGCTTTTTCATCCAGTGTGGAAAATAAATATTCTTTACGCAGCGAAGCGTGGAGTTTTGTCATTTTAGAAAGTATTTTTCGCGTAAACCGTAGATAAAAAGCAAATTAATTTTTACCTTTGAGAAAATTTAAATTCGATTTATATGTCAAGCAAAGTTACAAAATCAGAACTCACAGAGTTCAAAACAAATAAAGAAACGGTCAAAGAGTTCTCCAACGGAGAAGTTACAGTTTACTGGAAAGCGGAGTTGTGCATTCATTCAGCAAACTGCCTGATCGGACTGCCTGGCGTGTTCAATTCCAAGAAAAAACCATGGATCAATGTGCATGCTGCTAGCAGCAAGGAGATCATGAAAGCTATTGACACATGTCCCTCACGCGCACTTACTTACCTGAAGAGCACCAAATTTGTCACCTCGAAACCCCGTGCCACTGCTAAAATGAAGTCGAAATTCGCAAGGGTTCATATCCTGAAAAACGGCCCTGCACTCATCACCGGGAATTTTATTCTGCGTGACTCCAAGAAAAAGAAAATCCAGGTAGACAATGAAGTTGCCGCGATTTGCCGCTGCGGCGCCAGCAAGAAAAAACCTTTCTGCGACGGAAGCCATCAGACGGTTGGGTTTACAGATTAACCCTGCAGGGATTTACGATTTTTGAATTACGATTTACGATTGTGAATCATAGTTGTTTTGTGAATAATAGAAAATACAAGTCTGTCAATTTATTCGAAATCGTAAATCGTTAATCGTAAATCGTAAATTATACCCACTTTCCCATAACCCTTACGCATATGATTATTGGTATATTAAAAGAAGAAAGCCCGGAAAACCGCGTCGCCCTTCTTCCCGAATCTGTTGCCACGCTGACAAAGATGTTGGTTACTGTGCTTGTTGAAAAGGATGCCGGTTTGCGTGCCTTTGCTGCTGACGCAGACTATGAGGCTGCCGGGGCGAAAATCGCCTCCAGGGCTGAGCTGATCGCCCAATCTGATATGCTGATCAAGGTCAATCCCCCGTCGGATGATGAACTGGCACAGATCAGGGAGAAGACGGTCTTCCTGGCGGTGCTCAATCCCTTTTTCAACACCGGCCTCATAAAAACCCTCGCCCAGAAGAACATTACTGCTTTCAGCCTTGATGTGATTCCCCGCACCAGCCGGGCACAGTCGATGGATATCCTTTCATCCATGGCGACCGTATCGGGGTACAAGGCTGTGCTGACCGCGGCCAATGCACTTCCCAAATTTTTCCCGATGTTCATGACTGCCGCCGGAACGATCACTCCTGCAAAAGTTTTGATCCTGGGTGCCGGCGTTGCCGGGTTGCAGGCACTTGCCACCTCGCGCAAACTGGGAGCCGTGGTTGAAGTTTTTGATGTAAGGGCCGCTGTGAAAGAAGAGGTTGTCGGGCTGGGTGGCAAATTTGTTGAAGTGGAAGGCGCCATTGACGACAAGGCTGCCGGCGGATATGCCGTTGAACAAACGGATGAATTTAAAAGAAAACAGGCTGCTGCCGTGCATGATCATGCCATAAAATCTGACGTGATCATCTGTACCGCGCAGATCCCCGGGAAGAAAGCACCATTGCTGTTAAAAAGAGAGACGGTTGAAGCGATGAAACCAGGATCGGTCATCATCGATCTTGCAGCATCCACCGGCGGAAACTGTGAAGTGACCAGAAACGACGAAACACTGGTGTACCGGGGTGTAAAAATTATCGGCAATTCATCATTTCCCGTTGACATGCCATCCGATGCCAGCAAAATGTTCGGCAAGAATGTGATCAACTTTCTGAAGCTGATGATCAGTGCAAAAGGAGAGTTCAACCTTAACTGGGATGATGATATCGTAAAAGGCACCTGTGTGACGCATAACCATGAGATTGTTCATGAGCGCGTCAAGGCAATGATAAACGTTTAAATAACAGAGTTATGAATGATATATTAAAGTTTCTGCTGGAGTACCGGGAGGCGATCTTCATCATTATTTTATCCATTTTCCTCGGAATTGAGGTGATTTCGCATGTGCCTTCCGTATTGCACACCCCGCTGATGTCGGGTGCCAATGCCATACACGGCGTCGTGATCATCGGGGCCATCATCGTGATGGGACATGCCGTCAACATTTTAGCCATGATCCTTGGATTCATTGCCGTGGTGCTGGGCACACTCAATGTGGTTGGGGGATTTGTCGTGACCGATCGCATGCTCGAGATGTTCAGGAAAAAGAAAAAACAGCTTTAAAGGGTAACTATGGAAACGATACAAACACTCACAAAAACATTTGAATTTTCAGAATATATCTCGATTCTTGAGTTATCCTATATCTTGGCCTCAGTCCTGTTTATCCTGGGGCTGAAAAAACTGAGCCATCCCGATACCGCCCGGAGCGGAAATCTTTGGGCTGCAGCAGGCATGGGGCTCGCCATCGTATTCACCATCCTGTTCCATAAGACCAAACTGGAAGATGGCACCTACCAGGGGATCCACAACATAGGTTGGATTGTGGGCGCACTGATCATCGGGACCGTGGTTGGCTGGCTTGCTGCCAGAAAGGTAAAGATGACCGCCATGCCCCAGATGGTTTCTATCTTCAATGGAATGGGGGGCGCCTGCGCCGCGCTTATATCCATGATGGAATTTCCGAGGATGCAGAACGAACTTGCCGGGCACCAGGCAACAACGATGCTGAACGGCGAAGCCCTTGCAATTTTGCTGGGGCTGATGATCGGAGGTGTTTCATTTGCGGGCAGCATGGTGGCTTTCGGGAAACTTGACGAACGGATCGGCGATGTGAAGAGCCCTGTCCTGCGGTATATCAACCTTTCGTTTTTATTCATACTGCTTGGTTTTGTGGTTTTCATCATGTTCAAGTCGCCTGTAGCAGGCGAAAACTGGATGATCTACACGCTGGCTGGACTGGCACTGGTGTATGGTGTCACATTTGTTTTGCCGATCGGCGGAGCAGATATGCCGGTAGTCATCTCCCTGTTAAATTCCTTTACGGGTGTTGCCGCGGCGATGGGAGGTTTTCTTTACAGCAACCAGGCGATGCTTACCGGCGGGATCCTTGTAGGTTCATCCGGCACCATCCTCACCATGCTGATGTGCAAAGCCATGAACCGCTCGCTGCTGAATGTCATCATCGGTGCTTTCGGGGGCAGTTCAGCTGCCGGACCGGCTACCGGTGACAAAACAGTGAAAGAGATTTCGCTGAGTGATGCGGCTGTTCTTTTAAGCTATTCCCAAAAAGTGCTGGTTGTTCCCGGTTACGGGCTCGCCGTGGCCCAGGCACAGCATCTTTGTCATGAACTGGAAAACCTGCTTGCCTCAAAAGGGGTGGAACTGAAATATGGCATCCATCCGGTTGCCGGCCGCATGCCGGGGCACATGAACGTATTGCTTGCCGAAGCGGACGTGGCTTATGAAAAGCTGCAGGAGATGGAAGATGCCAACAATGAGATGAACAATACCGATGTGGTTATTGTGGTGGGCGCCAACGATGTGGTAAACCCGGCGGCGGAGGATGATGCCTCGAGCCCGATTTACGGGATGCCGGTGATCAAGGTGTGGGAAGCGAAAAATACCATCATCATGAAACGCAGCATGGCCAAGGGATATGCGGCAATTGAGAACAATCTTTTCTTTATGCCCAAATCACGGATGCTTTTTGGCGACGCAAAGGCTACCCTGCAGAAACTGGTTAGTGAAATCAAGAACCTGTAGTATATTCAACAACAACATCACCGCTGATCCGCAAAGGTGCGGACATAAAAAAAGAGGCTGTCCCGCATTTGAGACAGCCTCTTTTTATTTGATCGGAGTTGACTACTTAACTTTTTTAGGAGCTTTGAATAATTTCGGGAATTTCTTCACGGAATCAGCATGAGCGATAGAGTCAGCAATCATTTTCTCTTGTTGAACTTTCGCAATTGAATCGGCGATTCTCTGCTGTTCAGCCTGAACCATTGCTAATGAGTCAGCAACGCGGATAGAGTCAGCAATTCTTGTTTCTTCGATCTGTTTTGCGCTTGGGCCACAGGAGTACATAAAAGCTACTACTCCGATAACTAATAATGTTGCAAGTTTTTTCATTGTCTATTGATTTTTTAGAATTATGATGCAAAGATACAGCAATGCGATACTACCTTCCAAATATTTTGACCACTTTTTTTTAACATTTTTTAACATTTAATCTATCATCCTGAATATCAATGAGAATAATTTTAACATTTGTTAAGAAATGGAGAGTTATGAACAGTTATTGGATTTAAAGCTATCTTTGTTCCATGTTAATACCATTGGCAGAGCAGTTACGTCCTGAATCGCTGGAAGACTACCTTGGACAGGAGCATCTCATCGGCAAGGGAGCCATTTTGCAACGGGCCATTGAGTCGGGGAATGTTCCTTCCATGATCCTGTGGGGTTCGCCGGGAATCGGTAAGACCACCCTGGCCTATATCATATCAAAGCAGTTGAAGCGTACCTTTTATACCCTGAGTGCTGTAAGTTCAGGGGTGAAGGAGGTGCGCGAAGTCATTGCCCGGGCCCAGGAAGCAAGCGACAGCCCGTTCCTGTTCATTGACGAAATCCACCGTTTCAGCAAATCACAGCAGGACGCCCTGTTGGGCGCTGTCGAAAAAGGCGTGGTAACCTTTATTGGCGCCACTACTGAAAACCCATCGTTCGAAGTGATCTCCCCGCTCCTGTCCAGGTGCCAGATCTATATATTGAAACCGCTGGAGGAGCATCACCTGCTCAGGCTGCTGGAACAGGGACGGATTCACCTTGAAAACAGCCTGAAAACCGACATTGTCATTTCCGAACCGGAGGCAATGCTCCGCATCTCGGGCGGGGATGCACGAAAGCTGCTGAATGCGCTCGAACTTATTGTGACCACCGAGGTGAAGCAAGGCTCGCCCGTTACGATTACGAATGAAAAGACGATCAGGATCATACAGCAAAACCTGGCCATGTATGATAAAACCGGGGAGATGCACTACGACATCATCTCGGCATTTATCAAGTCGATGCGGGGAAGTGACCCGAATGCTACTGTTTACTGGCTTGCACGCATGATCGAGGCGGGCGAAGACCCAAAATTCATCGCCCGGCGCATGCTGATCCTGGCATCCGAGGACATCGGCAATGCCAATCCCAATGCATTGCTGCTGGCAACATCCTGTTTCCAGGCGGTGGATGTGATCGGTTACCCGGAGTGTGACCTGATTCTATCCCAGACAGCCATCTACCTGGCCTGTTCGGTAAAAAGCAATGCCTCGTATCTTGCCATCCGCAATGCACAGAAATCATTTAGGGAGGCCGGGGACCTTCCTGTTCCGCTGCATATCCGAAACGCCCCCACCAGCCTCATGAAAAAGATCGGTTATGGCAAGGATTATAAGTATGCCCACGATTATGACAAAAACTTCATTGTCCAGGAGTTCCTTCCGGAAAAGATCAGGGGAGCTAAATTTTATGATCCGCAGGATAATCCGCGGGAAAATGAGCTCAGGGCAAGGTTGAGGGAGCTTTGGAAAGAGAAATACAAATATTAAAGTGCAAAATGTAAATTGCAGAATGCAAAATGTAAAATATTATTATAATTGAAAATTGATAGCATGAATGACCTGTTTTTTTCGGACCTGACAAATAATAATAGCAATAATTTTTTCCTGATTGCCGGTCCGTGTGTCGTTGAAAATGAAGAGATGCCCATGGCCATAGCGGTTCGCATAAAAAAAATCACCGACAGGCTTGGGATCCCGTTTATTTTCAAGGCATCTTACCTGAAGGCCAACCGGTCGCGTTCCGATTCTTTTACCGGCATCGGGCACGAAAAAGCCCTCCGGCTCATCGGCCAGGTCGGGAAAGAGCTGGACATCCCGGTGCTCACCGACATTCATTCGGAGGAACAGGCAGCCATGGCAGCTGCCTATGTCGATGTATTACAGATTCCCGCCTTCCTGAGCCGCCAGACTGAACTGCTGGTTGCTGCCGGAAAAACCGGCAAGGTTGTGAATATCAAAAAAGGACAATTTGCATCTGCCGAATCCATGAAATTTGCCGTTCAGAAGGTCCTTCAAACGGGCAATTCACGAATAATGCTGACCGAACGGGGAACGACATTCGGCTACAATGACCTGATCGTCGATTTCAGGAATATCCCGGAAATGCAGGCCAACGGAGTTCCGGTAATTGTTGATGTCACCCATTCGCTGCAGCAGCCCAACCAGGGATCCGGCATCACGGGCGGGCGTCCCGACCTGATCGAAACCATTGCCAAAGCTGCCATTGCAGCCGGTACCGACGGGATATTCCTTGAAACCCACCCCGATCCTGCCAATGCATTGTCGGACGGCGCAAACATGCTGCGCATCGACTATCTCGAAGATCTGCTTGAGAAACTTGTGGCAATCAGGAAAGCAGTTTATTGAATCTCGATACCCTTGATTCCACCCGTTTCCTTGTGAAACATAACTTTCCATTTGCTGGCTGGCAGGTTTGTCACAACGCCCAGCTGTGAGATCAGGCATTGGGTCTCTTCCTGGGTATTCTCGTCAAGTTTAACAGATACCCGCGCCAGTTCAGGGATCCGGTATGAAAAGCCCTGTACTTTTGAATCTTTTACCGCTTTTTTCAGGTAATTGGCAACTGTATTGGTATTCCCAACACGCTGGATCTTGATGGTAACCACTTTCCCACCCTGCTCATCCAGGTCGATCACCCCTTTTGCCCGCAGGAACTTGAAAATCGGGATTTCAGTATTGATCTGGTTGGGCACCGGGATGTATTTATAGCTGAAGGTAAGGCTCTTGTGAATGCTCACGCCGGTGAACAGTTTGAGATACTCTTTTTCCATGCGGTTCAGCTGGTCGTCCATGTATTCCAGGGTTTCCTTGTTATAGTTCACTTCCTGGGTACCGCTGATGAGGCTGAAACGGTTATCCTTAATCTTTGAAAGATAGTCGGCAGCCTCCTTGGCCTTCTGTTCAGGTGATTTTTCGACCATGGTGCGCTTGTAATACTGGCGTTCAACGGTCATGGTATCGATGTTGATCTTTCTGATGATGGTATCGACCTTTTCAAACACGCTAACATCCGCCGAATATTTAAACAGCTCGCCGAAAGCATCTTTGTCGGCATCAGCAGGTGTTTCCAACTGTTTCAGCCGGTTTCTGAAATCACCAACGGTATCAATGCTACCGGCCATTGTTCCCAGGATCACCCCGGCATCACTCAGCGAGATCATGCCTGCCTGCTCTCCTTTGGAAATTTTATCGCCAAGTTCCACAAAATAATACTGATCCGGATCCGGCTCGGGATAGGTCGTGATGGTGATGTCGCTGATCTTGTAGTCGACAGCGTTTGCAGCCACTACGTTTTTCAACCCGAGGAACCGGAGCGCGAAATCGGCATAAGGACCTTTGTAGTTCTCGACACGATCAATTTTAACATCTATTTTTACCACGGTTCGCGGCAGGGAATAAAAAACCCCGTCCTTGGTTTGCGGCGCAGCATTGTTGTCAATGTGCAAAACATTTATCTGGCCATACATTGTGCAGATCAATCCAAACTGCAACAATATTGCAATCGCTATGCTCTTTTTCATACTCCCGGTTTTATCGTGTAAATAACAGTTCACGGTATTTTGGCAAGGGCCAGAGTTCGTCATCAACAAGCAGTTCCAGCTTATCGGCATGCGACCTGATCTTTTCAAAGAAAGGCAGGACTTTGTCGCAATATGCAAAAGCCTTTTCATCAGGCTCATGCAGCAGGTTGGCGGCCTTCCTGGCATCGATCATTTCATTCACGTAGGTTTTAATTTTATCGACGTGTTCTGAGATTTCGGTGATCGTTTCCATCTGGTTCTGCGACAGTTTGCCGTAGGTCTTCAGGTCGAGGACCTGCTTCAGCCCCTTCACATTTTCGATGAGGGTATTCTGATAACGGATGGCAACCGGAATGATGTGATTCCCGGCAAGGTCGCCCAGCACGCGTGATTCGATCTGGATTTTCTTTGTGTAGTTTTCAAGGCCGATCTCATGTCGTGCCATCAGTTCCCGCTTTGAGAGGACGTTGTTTCTTTCAAACAGGTCGGTTGTTTTCTTATCAACGAACGCCTGCAGCGCTTCCGGGGTTGTTTTGCGGTTCGACATGCCGCGTTTGGCGGCCTCCTTCACCCACTCCACTGAATAATTATTCCCCTCGAACCTGATCTTTTTTGATTCCTTGCTGTACTTTTTAATCACCTGGAAGAGGGCGTCCTCTTTCCCCATTTTCTTAGCGATCAGTGCATCGACCTCAATTTTAAACTTGCGCAACTGGTCGGCGACGATAAGGTTCAGCACGATCATCGGCGGGGCACAGGTTTGTGCTGATCCTACGGCACGGAATTCAAACTTGTTTCCTGTGAAGGCAAATGGTGATGTCCGGTTACGGTCGGTATTGTCGAGGAGAATTTCGGGGATCTTCGGGAGATTTTTCAACAGGTCACTGTCGGTTGCTGCTTTAGCCATGGTATGCTTATCTGCAGTTTCAATGGCTTCAAGCATCTGGGTGAGTTGTGTCCCGATAAATACAGAAATGATGGCAGGAGGCGCCTCATTGGCACCCAGGCGGTGGTCGTTGCCCGGTGAGGCAATGATCGCCCTGATGAGGTCGGAGTGATCGTGAACCGCCTTGAGTATGTTCACAAGGAAGGCAAGGAACCGAAGGTTCTCTTTGGGCGTTTTTCCCGGGGAGAGCAGGTTTTCGCGGGTATTTGTCGCCAGCGACCAGTTGTTGTGTTTTCCCGAGCCATTCACCCCGCTGAAGGGCTTTTCGTGGAGCAGGACGGTAAAATCATGATGCCTGGCAATTTTATCAAGCAGGTGCATCATCAGCTGGTTGTGGTCGATGGAGAGGTTAACCTCCTCAAACACCGGCGCACATTCAAACTGGTTGGGCGCCACCTCATTGTGACGTGTTTTTACGGGAATGCCGAGGCGGTGTGCCTCGTATTCAAATTCCTGCATGAATGCAAGCACCCGTTGCGGGATTGTTCCGAAATAATGGTCCTCGAGCTGCTGGTCCTTGGCCGAAGAGTGACCGAACAGGGTTCTCCCGGTCAGCACAAGGTCGGGCCGGGCAAGGTAAAGTGCATTGTCAACCAGGAAATACTCCTGCTCCCAGCCCAGTGTTGCAAAAACTTTGGTGATATTCTTGTCAAAATACTGGCAAATGTCCACGGCTGCTTTATCTATTGAATAGATCGCCTTCAGCAGAGGTGTTTTATAGTCGAGCGACTCGCCGGTATATGATACGAAAACCGTTGGAATGCACAGGGTCCGGTCCATGATAAAGGCCGGCGAAGTGGGGTCCCATGCGGTATAGCCGCGGGCCTCGAAGGTGCTCCTGATGCCGCCGCTTGGGAAACTGGATGCGTCGGGTTCCTGCTGTGTAAGTTCGTTGCCCCTGAATTTTTCGATGCCTTTGCCTCCCTCCACGGGGTCAACAAACGCATCATGTTTTTCGGCTGTGGCGCCTGTCAAAGGCAGAAACCAGTGCGTGTAATGGGTGGCCCCGTTGCTGATGGCCCAGGCTTTGATGCCAGCAGCAACCTGGTCGGCAATTTTCCGGTCGATCTTCTCCCCTTTTTCAATGGAGTTCATCACCTGGTTGAATGCCTCTTCGGTAAGGTATTCGCGCATGGCAGCCTTGTTAAACGTAAGTTCGCCAAAATATTCGGAAGCCTTGAGGTTTGGGAATTCAACCACATGCTGCTTGCGCGTCATGGCGATCCCCAGGGCTCTAAAACGTAAATTGTCCATATAAAAATCAAATTAAACGTCAGTTTTCGGGTATGCCTTCTTTCTGAAAAAGAACAGCCCGGCAAATGTAATAAATCCATTTAAGATCAGCAGTTCAAATCCAAACCGGTAACCATGGAAGATATAAACAGAATATTCGCTCAGGAAAAAACATATTACCGGTGAAACCATTGCGATCAGGGGCACCCAGCGGTCGCGCACGGCATATTTTGTGAATAACCCGAAGGCATAGAGGCCAAGCAATGGCCCGTAAGTATACCCTGCAACAGTGAATAACTTGTCGATGACAGCCCGGTCGTTGATGGCCCTGAAAAGTACGATCACCATCAGCAGGATGATTGCAAAAGCGATATGAACCGTTTGCCGGATGCGTTTCTTCTCTTTTTCCGGCAGCCCTGTCCGTTTGTTGATCCCGAGGAAATCGATGCTGAACGAGGTGGTCAGCGACGTAAGAGCTCCGTCGGCACTGGGATAGGCTGCAGAGATGAGGCCGATCAGGAATACGAGGCCGGCAACCGGCCCGAGATGATTTATGGCGATCACCGGGAACAGATCATCTGTCCTGGCCGGTACGCTGATCCCCTTTTCGGAGATGAAGAGGTAGAGACATGCCCCCAGGAAAAGAATCACAAAATTGACAAATACCATGATCCCGGTGAAGGTAAACATGTTTTTCTGGGCATCTCTGAGTGACCGGCAGCTAAGGTTTTTCTGCATCATCTCCTGGTCAAGCCCGGTCATGACAATCGCGATAAATGCCCCGCTAAAGAGCTCCTTGAGGAAAAACCGCTTGTCACTCCAATCGGTAAAGATCATTTTCGAGTAGGTGCTTGAATACACCTTGTTCACCATCTCCCCGAGATTCAGCCCCATGCTGCTGATGATCAGATAAATTGACAGCACCAGCGACAGCAGCATGAAGGTGGTTTGAATGGTATCGGTCCAGATGATTGTTTTAATGCCTCCCTTGAAGGTGTAAAGAAGTATCAGGATGATGAATATCATGACTGTCACAAAGAAGGGGATGTTCCATGCATCGAAGATGAATACCTGCAGGACATTCACCACGAGGAACATCCTGAATGAGGCACCGATGGTGCGCGACAGGATAAAATAAAACGCCCCTGTCCGGTAAGACCAGAAGCCGAAGCGTGTTTCAAGGTAAGAATAGATCGATGTGAGGTTCAGCCTGTAATAGAGCGGCAGCAGTACATTCCCGATCACAAGGTAACCGAACACATACCCGATCACCACCATCATGTACGAAAAGTTTGCGGTTCCCACCCACCCCGGCACCGACATGAAGGTAACACCCGACATGGAGGCCCCGATCATGCCATAGGCAACCACGAACCACGGCGACGCCTTATTACCAAGGAAAAAGCTGCGGTTGGTCGATTTGCGGGCGGTAAGCCAGGTAATGACGAACAGGATGGCGGTGTAGGCGAGAAAGCAGAGGAGGATGATGGTTGGGGTCAATTGTGTGTATCAATTAAATTGTGAATGTTTTTTCGTAGAGCCGCGGCATGCCGCGTCTGTACAAGCCGCGGCATGCCGCGGCTGTACCGGCCCGCCGCGTCTCTCCTGAACCGGTTATAATGCATCAGCCATGGATATCAGGTCAGGGAAAATAAAATCTACCAGCCGGGGGTGCCGCCTTGCAAGTGTGGCATCCGGCAGGATGAGCACTGTGGGCATGCCGGCACGTTTGCCGAAGATCATGTCTGACAGGGAGTCACCGGCCATTACCGAACGGTTTAAGCGGATCTCCGGAAATTGCCTGCGGGCCTTCAGGGCCATGCCGATATTGGGTTTACGCATCACCGAATGATCTGACTGGAGATGCGGCGAATAGAACACAGCATCGATTTTTCCCCCGGCAGTGCTGATTTCCTGCATCATGCGCTGGTGAATGGATTGTACATCCCGGTCGTGCATCCACCCCTTGCCTACTCCCTGCTGGTTGCTTACCACGATGATCCTCCCGAATACCTGGTGGAACCTCCTGATCGCCTCGGGTACGCCGGGTAAAAATTCGAACTGCTCCCAGGTTTTGACATAATCATCCACGATGCGGCGGTTGATCACCCCATCCCGGTCGAGGAACAATGTCCAGCTGCGGTCAATCTGTAAAGGATGCAAATTCATGTTGGGCTTTCAAATAGTCTTCGGGGATGCCAATATCGAGAAAATAGCCTTCGGCCGGAAAGCCGAAGAAGTTCGCAGCCGGATAATATTGTTCAAAGCAATCCTTTTCCATGGAGAACCTGCCCCTGAATTCGGGTTCCATCAGGAAGTATTTTTCAACAATGTAAACGCCGCCATTGATATAGCCGGGGGCAGCGGAGAGGCCTTTTTCTTCAAATCCCGTGATGCGCCTTGAACGGTTTACTGATACCCGGCCATACCTCCCTGTATCTTTCAGCTTCCTGAGTGCCAGCGTCGCGTCTGCTTTTTTCTTCAGGTGAAACTCCATCAGGGCTTTGTAATCAAGCTTAAACAGGCTGTCGCCATTCATCACCAGGGCGCGCAAACCGTTGATTTTCCACAGCGCGAGCCGGATGCCACCCCCTGTTCCAAGGGGTTCTGTTTCAATCGCGTACTGAATTGAAAGTGTTTTATACTGCTCCCCGAAATGCCCCGAGATCATCTCATGCTTGTACCCAACCGACAGGACAATACTTGTAACTCCCTGTAAAACAAGGTAATCGAAGAGATATTCCAGGAATGGCCTCTGGTTGATCAGCGCCATCGATTTTGGGACATCACTCACCATCTTTTGCAGACGGGTACCGAAACCTCCGGCAAGAACAATGGCTTCCACGGTCAGCCCTCTTTGGGAAACAGGGTTGACTCAACCAAATCACAGATAATATGTCCTACCATGATTTGAGATTCCTGGATGCGGGGCGTATCCCGTGAAGGTATGTTGATCAGGTAATCGCACAAACCGGCCAGGTCCCCGCCGGTCTCACCCGTCAGTCCCACGGTGGTCATTCGCAGTTCCCTGGCCACTTCAAACGCCCGGATGATGTTTTTCGAATTTCCGGAGGTGGAAAGCCCGATCAGCACATCTCCCTCTTTACCGATGCCTTTAAGCAACCTGGCATACACCTCGTCGTAGGAATAGTCGTTGGCTACTGCCGTCAGAAACGAACTGTTCACATGAAGCGCTTCGGCAGGCAAAGGCGGGCGATCGTAATAGAACCGGCCGGAAAACTCGGCGGCAAGGTGCTGTGCATCGGCCGCACTGCCGCCATTTCCGCAGAACAGAACCTTGTTCCCCCTGGAAAATGCATTGGCACAGGCCACGGCAATTTTACGGATATCGCTGATGAGGTATGAGTTCGTCAGGATTTTCTGCTTTACTTCTATGGATTCTTTGATGGATTCTATGATTCGCATAATTCAACTGCTAAAATGGTAAAATTGTAAAATGGCAAAGTTAAAAACTTTCGTAATGAATTATCTCCTGCAGCGATTTTCGTTTGAGAAGGCGGGAGCAGGCGTCATATGGTCCACGTCGAAAGCCCCTTCGATGTAAACTCGTACCGTTTTGTCTGTCCGCCGAACCTGTTGAGTGATTCAATTACTTTTGAACGGTTGTTCCCCGGGCAATAGAAAAACATAAACCCCCCGCCGCCGGCACCAGAAATCTTTCCCCCGGTGGCGCCGTTGTTCATGGCCGTTTCATAAATTTCGTCAATGAAACTGTTGCTGACACCTTCGGCAAGGTTCTTTTTAAATTGCCAGCCGAAATCGAGTATTTCGCCGATTTTATCAAGTTCGCCCATCAGGATGGCCTCCTTCATCATCACGGCCTGGTCTTTAAGCTTGTGCATGGCTTCCAGGGATTTCACATTTTTTGCAAGTACGTTTTTAGTCTGCTGCTCGATGATTTTTGAAGAGAGCCTGCTTGTCTCCGTATGGTAAAGGATCAGGTTGTGGGCAAGTTCATCGAGGTACTTCTCCCTGATTCTCAATGGGTTTACGATCACCTTATCTTCCCTTGAAAACTCCATGAAATTAACGCCGCCAAATGTTGCTGCATACTGATCCTGTTTACCGCCGGCCATTCCCAGGTCATTGCGTTCGATCTCATAGGCAAGATGCGCCAGGTCGTACTCCCCCATCGGGAGGTTGAGCCATTCGGCAAATGCCCCCACGATGGCCACCACCAGGGTTGAGGAGGTGCCCAGCCCCGAGCCCGGGGGAGCATCCACATAGGTCGACAATTCGAATGAAAGCGGCTTTTTAGAATAGTCACTGACAACCCGGTTATAGATTCCCTTGTGAAGGTCAAGGTTGCCGTCGATGGCCAGGTGATCCGTTGCTTCCAGGTTGTAAAACTCCTTTTTATCCATGGAATTGAGTACGATCCTGCCGTCGCTTCTGGGCTGGATGGTGGCATAGGCGTACATGCTGATGGTGGCATTGAGGATGGCGCCGCCATAGAGTTCCGAAAAGGGGGCCACATCGGTGCCTCCGCCGGCCAGGCCAAGGCGCAGGGGGGCTTTGCTGCGAATGATCATGTGTTGAATGTTTGGTACGAAAAAACGGCAATCGTCACTGCAAATTTACAGGATTATCAGGTTATTCAAACGGATAATTCTGTCAATCTATTATACATCTCACCGGGAACGCATCTCCCCTCGCTCCCTCATACCTAGAAACACTCAGGTTGAAATCATTCATCCCTCTTGCCACTGCGCGTGTCGTGCCCGACGGGGTGGAGGTCCAGTACATCGATCCGGCGGTTGTCCCGGTGGTAAAACTCCACACTGTGTTCAGGTAGAAAATGCCATATTGTTCTGACTGAAAGCCATTGGACAGCAGCATGTCCTTCAGGGTGCCGCCGGCAAGGCCCGCGCCGTCGCTGAATGAGAGCAATTGATCCCACTCGGCGGATGTCGGTACATGCCAGCCTGCGGGACAGAGCCCCTGGGAGGATTGGGAGGGGGTGTAACGCATGAGTTCGTCCCACTGGTAGAATATTGAATATTGATCAACGAATTTTGAATTTCGAAGGTAATTTTCTACTACACAGTTGTCGGTTTGCGGCACCAATTCCGAAATCGAAAATCCGAAACCCAAATTCCCCTGCATCCAGCATTGGGATCCGATCTGAACCGTTGGATAGGTTTTGTTGTCGCGGATGTCGGTGAGCAGGCTTCCGCAGGTGAAGGAGGAAGCTGGGCGGTTTTCAATATGCACGGTGGCAGCGGAACTGCAGGAATACGTGTTAATATAGCTATATCTGATCGGGTGCATCCCGATTCCGGCTACACCGGGATCGAAGGTGCCGGTGAATGAATTGACGCCCGGTCCGCTGTAAGTTCCACCCAATGGCAAGCCTCCTTTTAGTTTGAAAGGTTTGGCATTGGTGGCTGTGATGTTGTCGAAACAGATGCCAAAGGTTACATCGGGTAACGGGTAGGTCGACATCATTATATTGTCTGAAGAGGCCGGATTGTTGCTCACACAAGCCAGGGCTGAATTCAACACGCAGGATACCAGGTCACCTGCAACGGGAATATAGTTGAATATTTCGCTGCTTGTGCCATTAACGCCACCGCCGACCATCCACTGGTAGCCGGGTGCAGGCCCCCCGTTCACAGGTGTTGCAGTGAAGGTAACCGAAGTTCCGGCACACACCGGGTTCGCTGATACTGCAATGGAAATGCTCACCGGCAACCGCGGGTTAACGTTCAAGGTGATGGTATTCGAGGTGGCGGGGTTTCCGATGGCGCATGTTTCATTGGAAGTAAACATGCATTCGATCGTGTTGCCATTTGAAGGGATGAAAATGTAGGTTGGATTGGTGGCGCCTGGAACATTTGCACCATTCACTATCCATTGAAAAGCCGGGAGTGTTCCGCCGTTCACCGGTGTGGCAGCAAACGTAACCGGTGTGCCGCTGCAAACCGGGTTTGATGAGGCCGCCACCGACAGGCCCACCGGTAACAACGTGTTGGCGGTCATGGTGATGACGTTTGAGGTCGCCGGGTTTCCGATTGCGCAAGGCTCACTGGAAGTCATTATGCATTCGATCGTGTTGTCGTTGGAAGGGATGAAGGAGTACGTTGAATTGGTTGCGCCGGGAACATTCAATCCATTTACTGCCCATTGATAAGCCGGCGTTGTTCCACCGTTCACCGGTATGGCCGTAAAGGTCACCGGGGTGCCTGAACAGATAAAATTGGCTGACCCGGAATTGGTTACGCTGACAGGGAGCAGCGGATCGACAAATAACTGTATAACATCACTTCCCTCGCAGCCATTCGAACCCACGACAGTAGCCTGGTACTCCCCTGCAATACCGGTTGTATAGGTCTGCCCTGTGCCGATATTCGGCTGCCCGGTAGTCAGGTTTGCCCACAGATAGGTACAGCCGGAACAGTATCCGGCATCAAACGTGGTGGAATTGCCCGAACAAACTGTCCTGTCCGCACCCAGTGCAACGGGAAGATCACATTCATAAGTCACCACCAGTTTGGGACGCATCGTCGCAACCGGTTTATTGCTTGAAGCATAGACCTCACTGCAATAGGTCACTTCAACCTGCATGCGATGCATGAACCCGAAATTTGTTGCCGGATCATTCACCCAGCCCTGTACCATCGCGGTCATATCGATATCGGCTAAATCCGATGTTGTGGTCAGTGTGGCAGGAATGGAAACCTGGCCGAGTGTTGTCACAGGAGGTTTATTGTTCCAGGTCGTGGTCATCTGGTCCCAGTCGGCGGTGATCGCCTGCAAATAGCTCGCATTCGCACCATATTGCTGGCCGATTGCCACGGATGCATCAAAATAGAGTGTGAGACGGGCATTGAGAATGGTGGCCCCGGCAGGAATGGCAGTCAGATCAAATTTTACCAGGGACCGGCCGATACCAAATTCACCACTGAAAGTCCACGCACAGGCTACCAGTCCCTCATTCAATCCACCTGTCAAATCCGGAAACGCGCTGTTGATATAGCAGTCGATCCCGTCGGCTGGTCCCGGTTGTATAGTCACAGTTTGCTGTGCATATCCTGAGAAGAAAAGCGCCCCGGATAAGATAATTGTAACAACCAAGAATTTCATCAGGCCTCCGTATCAATGCCGGTAAATCATGGACTAACAAGTAGTTTGTCAATAGTATCCACCATGTTCGCCCACGAATACTTCTGTTTTTCGATGGCCGCATTGGCCGAAAATTCGGATTCCTTGTTTTCCCGGTAAAACCGAACGATGGCCGCAGCAATTTCAGCCGGAACGGGGTTTACGACATAACCGGCTTTTTCATGGGGCACAAATTCAGCAAGGCCGCCAACATCCGTAATGATCATGGGTTTGTTGAAATGATACGCGATCTGCGTAACGCCGCTCTGGGTGGCGCTTTTATAGGGCTGCACCACCAGGTCGGCGGCACAGAAATAGTCGAGTACCTTGCTGTCGGGGATGAAATCGTTGCTCATGATCACCATATCCCCGATGTGGTGCTTTGCGATAATCTCCTGGTAGGGTTTTGGATCGCAGTAAAACTCGCCGGCCACGAGCAGCCTGATGTTGAGCTGGTGCAACCGCTCATCCGCGAAGGCCTCCAGGAGCAGGTCCAGCCCCTTGTAGTCACGGATAAATCCAAAAAAAAGAACGTAATGGTACGCCGGGTCAAGGTTTAACCGGGATACTGCCTCATGTTTTGAAACCGGATCCCCGAAATTATCGTACAGGGGATGCGGGCAAAAAAGTTTCGGTTTTTTCGCATCGAATGTTTCAAGGTCATCGAGCACTGATTTCGACATGGCCACGCACCCGTCAACACTGCCGATCCAGTAAGATGAAAGCAGCCTGTCGCCCGGCCTGTGTTCGTGCGGAATGAGGTTGTCGATGATGGTGATGACTCTTGAGTGCCTGTTCCCTTTGATGATCCGGCAGATGGTGCCAAAACAGGGTGCCATGAATGGCATCCAGAATTTGACAATCACCAGGTCAGGCTTCTGCTTTCGAAGTTCAAGGCCAGTTTTGATCCAGTTGAACGGATTGATGCTGTTTACCTTGATAAATATAGGAAGGTTTTCGGGAGCCGGTTCCGATGAGATCTGCGTTTTCCCGGGAAATAAGACCGAAGGATACTGCAGGCTGAAGGTGTAGATGTATGCATCCTCCCCGTTGTTGCGGTATTCGCGGATCAGCCGTTCATTGAAGGTTGCAAGGCCTCCTCTTAAAGGATGGGCCGACCCGATGAGCACAATTTTTCGCGGGGCTTTCATTCCACCCCCAGTTTCTCCTCGATCAGGTAGTTATTGCGGTCGGAAGAGCTTCTTGAAACAAGTTCACCCAGGAACCCGGCAACAAACAATTGCGTTCCGATGATCATGGCAAGCAATCCAAAAAAGAACAGCGGGCGCTCGGTCATCTTGAAGGCCAGTTTGAAAAATTTCTCATACGCGAGGTATCCTGCAATGCCAAGACCGGCAAGGAAAATCAGGCTTCCCCACAGTCCGAAAAAATGCATGGGCCTTTTGCCAAACCGCGAAGTGAAGGTAATGGTGACCAGGTCGAGGTAGCCTTTGTAAAAGCGGTCGAGGCCATATTTGGTCTTGCCGAATTTCCGTTTCTGGTGATGCACGATCTTTTCGCCGATTTTCGAAAAGCCTGCCCATTTTGCCAGGAAAGGAATGTAGCGGTGCATGTCGCCATACACTTCAATGCTTTTCACGACGGTATTTTTATAAGCTTTCAACCCGCAGTTAAAATCGTGCAGCCTGATCCCCGACATCCGCCGGGCCGACCAGTTATAAAATTTAGTCGGTATTGTCTTTGAAACCGGGTCGTGCCGTTTTTTCTTCCATCCCGAAACAAGGTCGTAGCCCTGGTCGACGATCATCCGGTACATCTCGGGCAGTTCGTCCGGGCTGTCCTGCAGGTCAGCATCCATGGTAAACACGACATCGCCGGCAGCCGCGATAAACCCGACATTCAGTGCAGCGGCTTTCCCGTAGTTCCTGCGGAATTTTATCCCTTTCACACACGGATTTGTTTTCTTTAAATCCTGTATGACCTGCCATGAATGGTCCTTGCTGCCATCGTCGATGAAGATGATCTCGTAGGAATAATGATTGGCCTGCATCACGCGGTCGATCCAGGATGCCAGTTCAGGCAGGGATTCTTCTTCGTTGAGGAGAGGGATAACAACAGAAACATTCATCCGGTATGGATTACACAGTAGTATTCAAAGAGGGGTCTTCCTTTTTCAGGAAAATGGCAAGGATCAGGCCAATGATTGCCGACAGGGCAGCATAGGCAGCCAGTCCCCATGCAACCATCATGACCGGCGACATGAATTTTGCCGATATCGACAAAGCCTGCTCCACCTGTTCCTCCGACATTTCGGGTCTTGAGGTCAGCATGTTTGCGCGCGCCTGTTCAAGCAGTTCATTGATAAACCCGGGATGGATGAATTTGATAAAAACAAACAGGTATACCGATGACAGGATGCCTGCAAACAAGCCTATCCAGAAGCAGGAAGTGAAAGCTTTGCCGTATGTAAGGAATCCGTTTGAATATTTTTTCCGGAATTCAAGCGTTCCCCATATCATTCCTGCGACAAGGAAAATATAGCCGATCCAGTTCACTGCCTTGTTTAAGTAAAGGTCGAGGAGGAACATGATCAGTGAAAAAACAATTAAGACACCACCGGTGATTAATCCATAATAGATACCGTTTGACATGACGGAACGCGGTTTTTCTTCCATGGTTGTAGGTTTTAAGGTTTCCAGAATGGCAAACTTACAAAAAAATCGACAGTCTTGTTAAAAGTGGTTGATAAATTTGTATTTTTGCAGCGGGTAAGTCTTATACGACCAGCTCCCAACTAACTCCCCCAGGTTTGGAAGAAAGCAAGGGTACGATGGTTGAGCGGTGCGATATAAGGGGCTTACCCATTTTTTATTTACGATTGAACGATTTACGATTTACGATTTATTGCTACTTTTGTATTATCCTCATATAAAATTTCCAATATCATATCCGTCTAATTATTTTCCAGGACCATCAGCGCAATCATAAATCGTAAATCGAAAATCCTAAATCGAAAATGCTTCTAAAGATCCACCCCGACAACCCCAGCGAACGGCTTTTAAAGATCGTCGTTGATTGCCTGCGTTCCGGCGGGGTGATCATCTACCCTTCCGATACGGTATACGGGATGGGTTGCGACATCACCCAGATCAAGGCAGTCGACCGTGTAGCGCAGATCAAGGGGATCAAACGCGAAAAGGCAAACTTTTCATTTGTCTGCAGCGATCTCAGCCAGCTTTCGGGTTATTCGAAACCGATTCCCAACAGTACGTTCAAAGTGATGCGGCGGGCGTTGCCGGGGCCATTCACCTTTATCCTGAATGCCACCAACACGGTTCCTCATTTTTTCCAGAGCAAGAAGAAGACCGTAGGTATCCGGATCCCCGATCACAAGGTCCCCACCCAGATCGTCGACCTGCTCGGGAACCCGATCATGACGACCTCCATCCATTCGGAAGATGAGTTTATTGATTATCAAACAGATCCGGAACTGATTTACGAAAGGTTTTATAAGCTGGTTGATATCGTGATCGATTCGGGGCCCTGCGGGAACATTCCCTCAACGGTTATCGATTGCACCGGTGATGAAATGATCGTCGTCAGGGCCGGAAAGGGCGACATATCAGCCTATTAGCGATTAGTACCTGGAAACCTGCAATTTTTTTAATTATAAATTTTTAATTTTTAATAATTTGTCTTACTTTTGCACCCTCAAATTCAGAGGCTGATTAGCTAGCTCAGCCGGTAGAGCATCGCCCTTTTAAGGCGGGGGTCCTGGGTTCGAATCCCAGGCTGATCACCAAGGAGGCTTAACGGCCTCCTTTTTTTATGCCTGATATTCAACGTAATGATAGTATTTACAAGGGTTTCAAGGTTTCTTTTGTTAGTATCTCTTTCATTAAATAAAGGTAAATAATGCGTAATATTGCACTATTCCTGATACAATATTGATACAAAAAGTGATACAAAATTGATACATAATTGATGCTATTATGAGAAACTATTCTACCTATAAAATTGTTTGGGATCGTAGAGGAAGCAAAGGGAATGCACCTGTTGAGATTGAAATACATCTTCCTGATGGAACCCGTAAATATGTTGCAACCGGGCTGAAAATACCTGCAAATGAATGGGATGCCAAATCCCGGCAAATTACCAACAGTCCATTTGCAACTAAACTGAATAATCAAATCTCAGATAAGGTTGGAAAGATCAGGGCGCATGAGCTTATCCTGATTGACAGCAACAGACTGCTAACCGGAAATGAAATCAATATCGCCCTGGAAAAGAAAGCTGCGGGATCATTTGTGGCCTTTATGCGTGATCAAATAGCAGCAAGGAATGACATTGCCAGCGGCACCAGGTACTTGCATACCAGAGTTGCAAACAGACTGGAACAGCATGGCATCAAACAGTTCACAGACCTTACTTATATTAATATTGTTTCTTTTGACCAGTTCATATCAAAGGAATTAAAAGCACAGCCCTCTATTGCCAAACATCACCAGGTAGTAAAGACCTATGTCAACATGGCCACCAAAGCAAACCTTTTAGCTTATGGATCTAATCCCTATCTGAAATTCAC
Organism: Bacteroidota bacterium; assembly: GCA_026391835.1. Classification (GTDB taxonomy): domain Bacteria; phylum Bacteroidota; class Bacteroidia; order Bacteroidales; family FEN-979; genus CAIVAT01. The sequence continues at coordinate 2,251 of JAPLDF010000077.1, read as the reverse complement.
ATTCAGCAAGGGAAAGAATAAGATCAGGACAAGGCTGGATGACAACGAGATAGAAGCATTGATAAAACAACCGGCATCGGTGACAAGAGATTGTGCCGTTTTCCAACTTTTCACAGGGATAACCCATAAAGATCTCGAACAACTCACTAAAAAAAATCTAAGGAGAGACGGATCAGATGTTTGGCTCGAAGGATTGCGAAAAAAGTCCGGGGAAATGTATACAATATATCTTCTGCCCGAAGCGGTGGAGATCATTGACCGGAATACCGGTCATGACCATTTGATACCATGCAGGGATTTGTGGGGATATAACCGGGACCTTAAGGTGCTGGCTGCAGCTTGTGGGTTGTCGAAGGTATTAACTTCCTACGTGCTGCGTCACACAGCCGCGAGCTGGATGCTGAGAAAGGGCGTGCCAATTACAACAATATCGAACATACTTGGTCACACAAGTATTGAAACAACTCTGATATATGCCAAGTTGGAAAAGCAAATAATGAAAGAACAGATGGTCAGTGCTTTTGCGAAGCCTCCCGAAAACAAGCCTCGTAATTCTGAACAAGTTCAGCCAGAACAATCTTAGGCAGTTTCATTAGCTTTTTAACCTGTTTTCGGGATCGGGAATTCGTAAGACCAGGCAGTATTTTGGGTTTCTTGGGCATTATTATCTATTTATTCACAAAAGTACATGTATGAATAAGATTGAGAAAATGCTGTTCCTATCTTTACTGTCCTTGACCCAATTTGTCCACTTTTGTCTTTAATTGGGGAAATACAATCTTTTCTCCATTTGGTTTGGTCGCTTCATGCAACCAGTATGAAGCGAGGTGCTTTGGTGTAATACCAAGATACTCCGCCAAATGGTATATTGTAATGTGCTTTACCCCATAAAGATCTTTGATTTCTTTCGAGCGTCTTTGTGCAGTCTTTTGACTGCACTGCATAAATATGGCGAGGTGTTTTACAGATAGTATCATACGGATTTTTTTACCACTAAAAAACCCGTTGTACCGAGTTACCATTGATCCAACTGGAACTATGATTGTGTTTCTTAAACACTTACAACGGGCAAAATGCCCGTTCCAGTTTTAAATAAACAATGGTAACTCATTGCAAATATACGGATAAATAAGAAAACGATGCCGAATGCTGTGGCTTTCCCGGATTTCTTTACTCACATTTGTAACACTCCAGCGTCGCCGGCATGATCTTGTCTTTTTTCAACGTGACCTGGATTGACTTGACCAGATATTTCACACCCCTGAACATGTACTTCCTGGAAAAGTCAAAATCGCGAAGGTCGTTGAAACCGAGCTGAGCGACATTGATCACAAGCTTTGTTGATAATCGGAAATCAAGGAAACTAAGGAAGTTCTGCTTGAACAGACTGTTTTCTCCGTTGTAAAAAAGATTTTTTGTAGCGGTGGAACTATTGGCGGTATCTCTTGGCTGCCCCAATGAGCCACCGGTGAGTTGATATTTCATGAAGAAAAGCTTTGGAGTAACGGCCTTCCAGTTGATCATAGCATTGCCGATAATGCCTTCACCCGTGGTAAAATCTGAAAACAAGGTTGAAAACGGTGTCGAGATGGACTGGTCTTTATCCTTATAAAGTACCTCCGTGAACAGGGAAACGAGGCCGATATCAGATGGCGCCGGGTGCCAGGTGAAATCCTGCCACATCCTGTAATAGATCCCTTCATCATGGACAAAACGCATATCAACGACCTCTGACGAAGGCCATGGTGGCAATAATGCGACCGATTGAACAGAATCCTTAATATGGTCAATCGCATCTTTTTCAACAATAGCGGCTTGTGCAGCCACCAAATCATCAGAATCAATGGTCATTTTAACGTCCCATCCCTTGATTTTATCCTCCAATTCGGTGCTGAATGAGATGATGGATTTAGTGAGATCGGTACATGCTGTGGATTTTACAATAGCATCAAGGGAAAGCAACCTGATTGTCCGGGTTGAATTGTTGATGAAAAACCGGATATTGAAAAATGATTCAAGGCCTGAAAGGAAGTTGTTCAGGGAAATGATGGGAACATGGTAATTGAGTAACAATTTGTTTTCATCATATTTGAAATATCCGGTTGATGTCGTGTTGCAGTCAACCAGGTTGAACAACGCCAGGGAATTATAATCGGAATCGGATGCAAAGAATGAATCATCAAAAACGTAATTCAGTTTTGTGAAAATAGTCTTTAAGATATAACGGAGATACAACATCGGAACGATGATC
>JAPLDF010000049.1 GCA_026391835.1 Bacteroidota bacterium | reverse complement strand
GCACCTGGTAATGTTCAAAATTCTGGACTTCTAAATATTTCACTCATGTAGTTTAGTTTTTCTTAGTTTATATTCTTGTAATTGTTAAATGCTCTTTCTGAATGATATGGTTTTACTTATACCTGCATAATAGATTTTATTGATAAAATCATAACCACCTGTTACACTCCAACCATTTTTAGTTATTAATGGTAGTGTTGGATAAACTGAAATATAAGCTGGTGTGTGTATAATACTCCCCAAATTTCAGACCACGAGTTAAGTTGAAAATTTATACTAATTTAACCGTGGATTATGAAAGCAAAAAGGAGAAAATTTACAGCGGGTTTTAAAGCCCAGGTAGCCATTGAAGCGCTCAAAGAGCGGGAGTCACTGGCAGAATTAGCAAAGCGATTTGAGGTTCATCCTAACATGATCTCAAAGTGGAAGCAGGAATTTATCGAGCGGTCATCGGAGATCTTTGAAACGGCTCCGCCCGAAGAAAACTTTGAAGCAGAACGAGAGAAGCTGTTTGCCAAGATCGGGCGACTCGAAATGGAGCGTGATTGGCTAAAAAAAATTTCAAAAATGGCAGGTCTGTGAAAGAGGTCATGAGTTATATTGTTGAAAACAAGAACATAAGCATCAGAAGCCAATGTGATCTTGTGGGGATAAGCCGCAGTAATGTGTATTATCAAACGCTTGGTGAATCAGCGGAAAACCTTGAATTCATGAGGCTGATGGATGAGCATTATCTGGATCATCCGACCTATGGCGTGCTACAGATGCAGGATTATTTGTTTTTATGCGGTTTTTTGGTCAATGTCAAGCGTGTTCGCAGATTGCTTCGCAAGATGGGACTTATGGCAATATACCCCAAACGAAACCTGAGCAAACTGGGCAGTGCCAAATATATCCGACCGTATCTTTTAAGAGGTCTGAAAGCAGTGAGACCTAACCAGGTCTGGGCGGTCGATATTACGTACATACCGATGACAGGCGGGTTTATGTATCTTACTGCCATAATAGACCTGTACAGTCGGTTTGTTGTTGGCTGGGACGTGTTCAACACCCTGGATGCAGAAAACACCCTGGCGGTATTTAAACAAGCCGTGGCAAGCCATGGCAAGCCAGAGATCATCAACTCCGACCAAGGCAGTCAGTTCACTTGTGCATTGTGGACGGAATATGTTGAGAATGCAGAAATAAAGATAAGCATGGACGGTAAAGGCAGGGCCATTGATAACATTTTCATCGAACGGCTCTGGCGTACGGTAAAACAGGATTATGTTTATTTGCATCCCGTTGATAGTGGAACGCTATTGTTTATAGGACTGAAGGGCTTTTTCAACACATACAATAATAGAAAGCCGCATCAGGGAATAGGTCGGGTAAGTCCTGTACAATTGTTTAAAGTAGCTGCTTGAAATAGTTATGAACAAAAGAAAAAAGAACCAAAAAAGAAAAGCCGCTAATAGCGAGAATAACTCTAAAACGAGTTATTGCCCGCTATTAACAGCAATTACAACACAAACAACTCTTTTAAATTCAATTAAGAAAAGACATTCGCTGGTCTAAGAAATGGGGAGTAGAATAGTGGGCTAAATTAACCACAATAAGCAACTTTATTCGTTTAGGTGTTTCAATGGTTGTTGTTATAATTTGCGTTTGTCTAATCGAATTTAAACTACCTTCAACTGGATAGCATAAAAGCTGGTTATCTTTAACCACTAAGTCGAAGAAGGATGCACCAAGGCGCACAAAGGGAGGCTATTTATGAACAGATTCTGGATATGCCTTTTTTTTGTTCATTCTGAACCTGGACCGGGGTTGCTTTTTAATTTTAACCAACGCTACCCATAAGACGGGATCCACAGAGTTGTAAAATAATCCTTTGTGCGCCTTCGTGCATCCTTCTTCGCCTTTGTGGTTCGTTTTTTATAACTTTCCCTTCCCCTGTTAATGACGGATTTTCATTCAGGAAATGACTCGTATTCTTTTCGGTTTAACCATACTCCATAATCCTGCCATTCGCCAGGCTTAATAAGGCTCAGAATGTTGTTCAGGTTAATTAATCACGGATGCAACGCACTGACAGGTTTGTGGCTTTTTGCCGGTTGAAAAATGACACAATTGCGGTTTCCAGGTTACAATAAAAGCATAGTGCATTTTCCGCATCCGAACTTGTCGATGACCACCATTTTACCGGCCCGCCCCTCGCTGTAAAAATCCCGTCCAATTTAGCAGCAGCATAATTTTCTCCGCCGAGCTTACTGCATAGTGAGGCCCATTCGGCCATCGTTGGTACATGCCACCCGGCCGGACAAATATGGCGGGTATCTGTTACCGACTGCCAGTTATAGAGGATCTCCTTTTCAAATCTTCCTTTGGTACTTCCGGTAATTGCTGTGCCGTCAGGAAACCGGGTAACCCTGAGGTTTTCCGCCATCCAGACCTGGTCGCCAAGTGCCAGCAGGTGATACACATTGCCTTCAGTATCTGTCACTGAATCTTTAAGATGTGAAAAATCAGTCACCGCCGACTCAATACCATAGCGATTGTATGTGATGGAATAGTGCTCCAGTTCCCTTCTTTGACGTTCATATTCCCCCATGTTTCCATTGATCTCAAAGTGTTTTTTATGACCCCCGATGATCGCACCGAGTGAAATACCCAGCAGAGTTGTACCAATTGCAAGAGTTGCACCGGCCCCGGCAGATAATGCTCCATTGACTATACCGCCTGCTTTGCTTGTATTCTTACCTGTATTGCTACTGCCAGCTAGGATTCCAATGGTTATTCCAGCAGCCAGGCCAGAAAAAGTTCCAATCAGCACACCGACCATTTTACGGTTGTTTTTCCTTAGATCTACACCCATGATGCTTTTAACATTGATCGCGGTGGATTTATATTTGCCTGATACATAGTCATTCATGGAAAAGGAGTTTGTTATCAGGACCGAAGAATCTTTCACACTGTACAATGCACCGGTGAATGTGTGACCACTTTTAACCGGCGTAATCCAGGTACGGTAGATGTTAAAGTGGGCTGAATCCCGTTTCATCTCAACTTTATCCTGCGATTGGGTTAACGGCGGATCAGCAAGACACATGATTGCTATGATAATAAATGTGTTAACCTTCATTTTAGTGCATATTTAATGGAACATATAAAAATACATCGGCTTTGAAGATTTTCCAAATTGAACTTTGCCAGGCTATTTTTTTTATTTGTAAAAAATCAGAAAAACCTCCAATTTTCAAGACATGGCAGGCAAAAATTGCAAACACAAATGTCACGCATCAAGTTTTAGGTAAAAACCGCCAAAGAAAAACTGGAGCCCTCCGCACGGGCGTATGACCGGATTCTGAAGGTTTCCAGAACCATGGCCGGCCTGGATCACTCCGCGGATATACAGACAGCGCACCTGGCAGAGGCGATCTAGTTACCGGTCGCTGGTCCGGAATAGTTGGGGGAGGTGATTTTTTAACCACAAAGGCGAAGAAGGATGCACGAAGGCGCACAAAGGGAGGCTATTTATAAACAGATATTGGATTCGACTTTTTTTGTTCATTCTGAGCCAGGGCCCGGGTTGTTGGAAAGTGCCTATGAACAATGCCTGTATTATGCTTTATCCAGAAAAGTACTCAAGGTTGAAAAACAACAGGGTATGCCGTTGTTTTTTTGTGATCTTAAGATTGATCTGGGCTACAGATCGGATTTATTTGTTGAAGATAAGATCATTATTGAGATTAAAGCAGTTGAATCTCTGAATGATTTTCATCTTGCACAGATTTGAACTTATATGAACATTTCCGGATGCAGGTTGGGCTTGCTCCATCAACTTCAACCACCGCCACCTCAAAGACGGGATCCGCAAAGTTGTAAAATAATCCTTCGTGCGCCTTCGTGCCTCCTTCTACGCCTTTGTGGTTAACATGCATCCAACAACATATGTGCGCTTTCATGCATCATTTGGATTTATAGCCTTATAAACAATAATTGTAAATTCTTTCATCATGTAAATCGCCTGACCAACCAGTGGGGCAAATCAGTTTTTATCTCAGGTTCCCGGTTCCGGACAGAAAAAGTAGTAAAAAACGCAAAAAAAAGTGATTTGTCTTTGCCATATGCAATTTCTGCGGAGGATGAACCGAGGAGGCCAGCAAAATTTGGATTTGGCACGAATTACGGCCATGGTGAAGGGAAGTTCAATTTTGTTTCCCTATGGCATGGCAGTACTTTTATCTATGCAATAAAAAAAGGAACCCCATGAAAACACGAAGAATAAATTATTCAGCAATGCTGGTGCTGGTTGCCATGGTCATTTGTACCGTTGCATCAGGCCAGGTTAAAATTGACTCCCTCGCCAAATTCCATGATACATCGGCCACGGTGCAGGTTAAGTTAAAAGAAGGATCCTCATACATTGGCAAATTCAGTGAAAACAGGAACGATACCCTTACCATTCTGACGGCTGACCTTGGAGCGATCAGGATAGCTTACGGTAAAATAAAGAGCGCCCAGATCCTGGAGAACAAGATGGTGAGGAAAGGGAAGTACTGGTTCCCTACCCCGCTTCCCGGAAGGTACTTCTTCGCACCATCCGCTTTTACGCTTGAGCCCGGAGAGGGGTATTACCAGAATACCCTGGTCGTGTTTAATTCATTTAACGTGGGCGTGACGAGATGGTTCTCAGTGGGCGGAGGTATTGAGTTTCTCACTACTATAGGGTCATTGACCGCGGGTGATTTTATGCCTACCTTTTATATCACCCCGAAAGTTGGATTTAAGGTGGCTAACAACCTGAGACTGGGCGCCGGTGTCTTATATGCCCAGGTACTCGGTGACCAGTTCAGAATGTCCAACTTTTACGGACTTGTGACCTACGGAACGGCAGATTATAATATTACCGGTGGTATAGGACTGGCGTATTCCTCAAGTGAACATGAGGAATGGGTATGGCAGAAGAACCCCATGATCACGCTCAGCGGCACGGCAAGGTTAGCGCGAAAACTCGCATTCGTATCTGAAAACTGGATCATTCCCGGCGCGGGTGAAAACGGAGTTCCTTATGCTGTTTTTTCTTATGGACTGCGTTTCCTGGGTGAATCAATCAGTGTGGACCTGGCATTTATTAACAACAAAGACATTGCGCAAGTCTTTTTTATGGGAATTCCCTTTGTTTCATTCGCGGTGAAATTTTAGGAATATTTTAAACCACAAAGGACACGAAGTACTGCACAAAGGGCACAAAGTGATTGATTATGAATGATGAACTGATTTTCGAGAGGCATAACAGTTCTTTCGCTGCCCCATTGAGAAGACGAAATTTTCTATCATGTTTCTTCTGCAGACTGCCAGGATGGATTAACGCAAATAGAGATCGGCGATGAGAAAACAGGCGAAGATCACGGAGGCCATGCCGTTCATGGTGGCAAAAGCAAGGTTCACACGGGAAATGTCGGTCGGCTTTACAATGATATGCTCATAGCAAAGCAGGATCGCGAATATGGCTGCACCGATCCAGTATAACAGGTGGAAACCGCCGATGATCCCCCCGGCGGCGACAAGGATGAGTGCAAAGAGATGGAACAGCAGGGAAAGGACTAGCGCTTTGGTCCGCCCCAGCCTTGCAGGCAGGGATTTCAGTTTTTCTTTCCGGTCAAACTCGATATCCTGCAATGCATATAAAATATCGAAACCGGCCACCCAGAAAATGACGATAAACGAATAGATCACCGGGAGCAGTTCGAAACGGGCCGTAACAGCCAGGTAAGCGCCAATGGGAGCAAGGGCAAGGCCCAGCCCGAGGAATACGTGCGACAAATAGGTAAAACGCTTGGTAAGGCTGTAACCCAGCACTACCAGCAGCGCTAACGGGGAGAGCAGGAAGCACAGGAAATTAAGCAGGTAGCTTGACATGATAAAAAGCACTGCATTGATGATCACAAATAAAAGGGCTGATCCGGGAGTGATGACCTCGTTCGGAATCTCACGCAAAGCGGTCCGGGGGTTCTTTTTATCAAACTCACGGTCAACATAGCGGTTAAATCCCATGGCTGCATTGCGCGCAAAAAGAACACAGAACAAGACGAGCACCAACGAACGGATACTCAGGTCGTAGTGATTGGAATTTACGGCCAGGAAAAAGCCAATAAGGGCAAATGGTAAAGAAAAAATGGTATGATTGATTTTAACGAGGGAAAAATAGTCTGCAATCTTTGAATTTCTCACAACAGGCATTCCGGCTTAATTTGGCAGCAAAGTTAGTAAAAACAGGTTTGCCTGTTTGAATATCGCTTGTAACTATTTCGGCGTACAATCGTCAAACTTGTCATTCTATTGAATTAAAGCTAAATTTGTAGCATTATTTCTAAACTATGAGCAGGCAGGTCGAAGCGATGGTTGGTTACCTGAAACATACGGTCAGGGCGCAATCGAAGTACAAAATACACTCTCCGTTCGTCTTTGGCTTTTATCAGGATGTCTTAAAGGACGAGCATATTTATATTCAATACAGGGTGGTCAACAGGCTGCGCAAGGAGCTCGAAACGGTAAGCAGGTTCATCAAGCGCAAGGATATGGGTGCCAGGTGCAAGGACTATCCATGTGATCAGCGGTTTGTGCGGGTGAAGGATATCATACACCATTCATCTGTGAACCGGAAAAATGGTGAATTCCTTTTCCGGCTGATTCGTCACTACAAGCCATCGTCCATTCTTGAACTGGGAACCTCGCTTGGTATCAGCACCATCTATTTTGCGCTCGCCGCTCCCGACAGCAGGATTGTCACCATCGAAGGCTGCATTGATTCGGCCAACCTGGCCCGCGAGAATTTTGACAAAACCGGGCTTAAAAATATCCATGTCATCACCGGTAATTTTGAAGATAAACTTGCGTTAGCATTAAACGAAATGCCTTCGCCGGACCTTGTTTTTTTTGATGGAAATCATAAAAAGGAGCCTACCCTGGCCTATTTTGAAAAGTGTTTGCAACATATTCATCCTGATACGATTTTTGTTTTCGATGACATTCACTGGTCGGCCGGGATGGAGGATGCCTGGAACATCATCCGGAAACACCCGCTTGTAAAGGTAAGTATTGATATTTACCACATGGGGATCGTGTTTTTTAAGGAAGAGTTAAGCAAAGAAGATTTTACCATACGCTTTTAATATCTGAGATTCATGAACGACGAAGTTATACGGCTTGAGAGCATTGTAAAAAACTATAAGATCGGAACGATCCTGGTTGAGGCGTTGCGTGCTGTATCCCTGGTGATCAGGAAAAACGAATTTGTTGCCCTGATGGGCCCTTCGGGCTCGGGGAAATCAACCCTGATGAATATCCTGGGTTGCCTCGACACGCCTACCAGCGGGAATTACCTGCTGAACGGGGAGGATGTGAGCAAAATGGATGACAACGCACTGGCAGAGATCAGGAACCGCCAGATTGGCTTTGTGTTTCAAACATTCAATTTGCTGCCGCGGTCGACAGCCCTTGAAAATGTGATGCTCCCGCTGATCTATGCCGGGATAGGCAAAGCAAAGCGCATGGAACTTGCTAAGCAAACGCTGGAAGAGGTAAAACTTGGTGACCGCATGGCTCACAGACCCAATGAATTGTCGGGCGGGCAACGCCAGCGGGTAGCCATTGCCCGCGCGCTGGTAAATCACCCGGCCATTATCCTCGCTGATGAGCCAACCGGGAACCTCGATTCAAAGACTTCTGTTGAAATTCTCGGGTTGCTTGAGGAGATCCATAAGATGGGTAACACTGTGATTATCGTCACCCATGAGGAGGATATTGCCCAGCATGCACACCGGATCATCCGGCTGATGGATGGAAGGATCAATGTTGATGAACCCAACAAAAATATTAAAACAATCGCCGATTATCATTTCAATGCAATAGCACAGTAAATTTGTAACCCGGTTTCCCTGGAATTTTTTTTGACCTATGCATAAAGAAGGAAATTACAAGAAACTTTTCGAAGACTTTAACCAGCTAAACATCATGATCATTGGTGATGTGATGGTTGATTCGTATTTATGGGGCAAGGTGGAGCGTATCTCCCCCGAAGCACCAATTCCGATCGTCGCCTTGCGTAAACGCGAGAACCGCATGGGTGGTGCTGCAAACGTGGCAATGAACATCCGTTCTATGGGAGCCAACCCGATTCTCTGTTCTGTGATTGGTTCGGATGATAAGGGAGACCAGTTTCTCGAACTGCTGAAAAAAGAAAAAATTACCGATACCGGCATCGTTCGCAGTGCCCGGCGCATAACCACCACCAAGTTCAGGATTTTCGGGAATTCATACCAGATGCTGCGGGTTGATGAAGAGATTGACAACGATCTCGTACAGGGCGATTATCTCACGCTGATCCGTGTCATCGACCAGATCCTGTCGAAGGTGAAAATTGATTGCATCATCTTCCAGGATTATGACAAAGGTGTCATCACGCAAAAGTTGATCACTGAAGTGGTTAAACGCGCCCTGGCAGCGAAAATACCGGTCACGGTTGATCCCAAAAAGAAAAACTTCCTGGCATTTCAACAGGTTACCCTGTTTAAGCCCAACCTGAAGGAGATGAGGGAGGGCCTGAACCTTGACAATGAACTCGAGGACAACCAGTCGGTCATTGATGCCGCCCAGCAACTGCGGGTGATGCTTGATTGCAAATACGTGCTTACAACCATGTCTGACAAGGGTGTTTTAATCTCCCTGAAGGACCGGACCGAAGAACGCAATATTTTCATCCCGGCACATATGCGGATGATCTCCGATGTGTCGGGTGCGGGAGATACGGTAATCAGCCTGGCATCGTTGTGCCTTGCGCTGAACCGAAGCCCGAATGAGATCGCCTATCTTTCGAACCTCGCAGGAGGTCTTGTGTGCGAGGAGGTAGGCGTTGTGCCCATCAACAAGGATAAGCTGCTGAAGGAAGTAATGGGCCTGATGTAACCCATGACGACAGATGCCGATGTAATCATTGCCGGTGCAGGTCCTGCAGGTTCGCTGGCTGGTTATGAACTTGCCACCCGCGGTGTTTCTGTCCTGATTCTTGAAAAATCATCTTTTCCACGTTACAAGGTCTGCGGTGCAGGGCTGACTTATAAAATCCTGCGTGAGATCCCTTTTGATGTTTCATCTCTACTGGAGACAAAGATTCATTCGATCGTTTTTTCAAGCGGCTTCAGGGATTGTTTTACCCGCAGTTCCCCTGAACCGATGTTGTTTTGCGCAAACCGCGATAAATTTGATGATTTCCTGCTGCACAAAGCCCTGGAGGCCGGGGCCAGGGTTATCCACGGTGCAAAGGTGATGGATGTGAAGCAGGACAAGGATTTTGTTACCGTGGCAACCCGTGATGGTTCCTTCACTTCAAAACTTGTGATAGGAGCCGATGGCGCGTCGAGTGCCGTTGCCCGCAGTGCAGGATTGCGTGACAACATATTGCCGGGACTGGCGTGGGAAGCCGAAATCATGGCAGACCCGGCAATCGTCAGGGCTTTTTCTCAAACTGTATTTCTCGACTGGGGCTCTTTCCCCGGAGGATATGGATGGGTTTTCCCGAAAGGAGATCATTTCTCCATCGGGGTGGGCGGCCCGGCAAGCCTGTCAAAATGGATGATGCCGTATTATCAGAAGCTGCTGGAATATCTTGAGCTTGGCGCTATTGAAACAATTTCGCTCAAATCCTGGCCCATACCTGTACGGATAAAAAAGAGCCCGTTTCACAACGGGCGTGTACTTGTTGCCGGGGATGCGGCAGGGCTTACCGATCCGCTTACCGGCGAGGGAATCTATTATGCAGTAAGAAGCGGCATCCTCGCCGCGAAGAGCTGTCATGCCTATCTTTGTGCCGAAACACCTTCCCTGGAATCATATACCACCTCGGTGAATGAAGAACTTATGCAAGAGTTGCTGGATGCAAACCGGATCAAGCATTTGTTTAACACGGTACCGCTGAAAATACACCATTTTGTGCGCGACAATGACCGCGCCTGGAAGGCGTTCGTCAGAATTTTGCGCGGGGAGCGCTGGTATGCCGATGTCCCGGCAGGTTTTGGCAAATGGAAAGTCCTGTGGGGGTTGGCCTGCCTTTTTTCAAAAGTGGTCTCAGATTATAAGGAGCGTCGTTTTTCGAAACAGGGTTTTAAATAAGCATGGAGATGGTCAGGCCCGGAATTACGTTGTCAGCAAACTCTTGACGATTACCGAGATCATCTTATTGTCAGCCTTCCCGGCAAGTTCCTTCGCTGCAGCTCCCATCACTTTGCCCATATCCTTAACCGAGGTTGCACCGGTTTCGGCAACTATCTTTTTAATAATTTCTGTAACCTCTGCTTCCGACATCTGCCGGGGCAGGTAGGTTTCAATGACAGATGCATCATACAGCTCCTTTTTTGCAAGGTCCTGGCGATTTGCCTGGCTATAAATATCGGCTGATTCGCGGCGTTGTTTGACCAGCTTCTGAAGGATTTTCAGTTCAACCTCATCCCCGATTTCGCCGGTAGCACCTTCCCTGGCCTTTTCTAGCAGTAGGGCTGCCTTGATTGCCCGCAGTGCTTCAAGTTTTTCAGCATCGCGGGCAAGCATGGCAGTTTTGATATCGCCATTAATTTTAAGTTCGAGGCTCATTTAGTCGACTTTTTTATTCAGAAATTTGTTCTCGCTTTTGATTTCTATTGTCTTATCTGAATTTTCGGATACCGTGTAATCAGAGATCTGTGATTCAGAAGAGGGCGTAACATCACTCAGTTCGACATTGCGACGTTTATACGCCGGGATGTTTTCGAGTTCATGGAGATTCTGCTCGATTGGCAGGTGTGTTTTTAATTTTTCACTCAGCTGGCGCAGTTTTGAAACCCGTTCAAACGCTTTTTTTGACTGAAAGTCATCGACATCGGGTTCGGCCGGATGCGGGTTATGATTCACAGATTGTGACCGGAACATGATCTTTGGCTCAATCAGCTCGGACTGGATAGCAGGCATTGACTCATCAACAAGGGTTTCAACCGGTTCGGGCTGAAAATCGGGTTCGGGTTTTTCGAACGAGAACTCTATGTTTCGCGGGGGCTCAACAGTTTCAATTTTGGGTTCGGGAACTTGCTGGACAGGTTCAGGGATTACCGGGGTTATCACTGCTTCGATCCTGGTGTCAACGGTTTCGGCAATGGAGGGTTCCGGGACAAAGATGCGCTTCTCGATTTTCGGGGCTTCGTTGTCATAAAGGCCAAAAACTTTCACCAGTTCGGGTTCACTGGGGCCTTTTTGTTTGTGGTCTTCATCAAAACCTGTGGCGATGATGGTTACACTGATCTTGTCATCGAGGCTCTCTTCAAAACCATTGCCCCAGATGATATCCCCGGTGGATTGCGTTTTTTCCTGGATATAATCCGTAATTTCCGTAACCTCATCCATGGTGATCTCATTTTTCCCGGAGGAGATATAGAGCAGGAGATTTCCGGCACCATTGATGTCGTTGTTGTCGAGCAGCGGTGAATTGAGGGCTTCCTCAACAGCCATCTGGGCACGGTTGGGGCCATTGGCGATGCCGGTTCCCATGATGGCAACCCCACTGTTCTTCATCACTGTTTTCACGTCTTCAAAGTCGACATTGATATAGCCGGCCACGGTGATGATTTCAGCGATGCCTTTTGCGGCAGTCGTCAATACATTATCGGCACGGGTAAAGGCTTCCGAAAGGGGCAAATCGCCACACAGGAGCCGCAGTTTGTCGTTGCTGATGATGAGCAGGGCGTCCACATTCTGTTTCAGCTGGCGGATTCCATCCTCGGCTGACTGGCGGCGTTTCCGCCCTTCAAAGGAGAAGGGAATGGTGACAATGCCAACGGTAAGAATATCCAGCTCCCGTGAAATCTGGGCAATGACCGGCGCTGCACCGGTTCCGGTACCGCCCCCGAGGCCTGCCGTGATGAAGAGCATTTTTGTCCCTTTATCAAGCACTGCCCTGATGTCGTCTGAATTTTCGAGTGCGGCATTGCGTCCGACCGACGGCGCGGCGCCTGCGCCCAGCCCCCCGGTAAGATTTGCTCCCAGCTGGATCCGGGTAGGAACCGGGCTCGATTCCATGGCCTGAGCGTCGGTATTGCATATAATAAAATCCACTCCCTTGATTCCCTGCTTGAACATATGGTTCACAGCATTGCTGCCGCCACCGCCAACGCCGATCACTTTAATTATAGAGGACTGGTTTTTAGGTAATTCGAATTTTAACATCTCGGCCATGATCTTGTTTTTTATCGCGTTAAAAGTATTAAGAATGCTTATTGAAATTTGTATATTTTCTTTTATTTATTAACGAATGATTGTTAATAGCGGGATTAGTCAACATCTTCCTCGAACATGTTCCTGATTTTATCGAGAAAAATTTCGGGAAAGGTTTTGGTGGCCGTCAAAGGGTCCCTGACCTTTTTTTCTTTTCCCTTTTTCTTCTTATCCACCACCTCGGGGATTGCAGCCTGTATCACAGGCTCCTCCGGTTTGATCTTTTCCACCTCTTTCTGGTACCGGCCAATTCCTTCGATGACGAGACCAACGCCGGTTGCGAACATCGGACTGGCCATATCGGTCATCACGTCGGTTGAAAGATGCTCATTCGGGTAGCCGATGCGGGTGTCGAGGCCGGTCATGAATTCGGTAAGCTGGGCAATATGTTTCAGCTGGGCGCCGCCGCCGGTGAGCACGATGCCACCGATGAGTTTTTTCTCATACCCCGAGTTTTTAATTTCATAGTAGATGTGTTCGATGATCTCCTCCATGCGGGCCTGGATGATCGAAGCGAGATTTTTGATGCTGATCTCCTTCGGTGTCCTGCCGCGCAGCCCCGGTATCGCAACGATCTCCTCTTCACGGTTTTCGCGTGCCAGCGCCGAACCAAATTTTACCTTCAGCTCTTCGGCATGTTTTTTTATGATGGAGCAGCCTTCCTTGATATCTTCCGTGATGATTTCGCCGCCCAGAGGTATTACCGCAGTATGCCGGATGATACCGCCATGGAATATGGCGATGTCGGAGGTTCCGCCGCCGATGTCAACAAGCACGACGCCTGCCTCTTTTTCTTCCTCACTGAGAACGGCTTCGGCTGAGGCCATCGGTTCAATGATCAGTTCGACCACCTCGAGGCCGGCCTTGTGCACGCATTTGTAAATATTTTTCGCCGCAGCAGTCTGCCCGATGATGATATGGAAGTTGGCTTCAAGCGTACTCCCGATCATTCCCTTCGGCGTGGTGTTGCCATGCTCCCCGTCGATGCTGAATTCCTGGGGGATCACATCAAGGATCTCCTCGCCGGGGTTCATGTTCAGGTTGTACATGCTGTTGCATAACTTGTCGATATCCTGCTGGCTGATCTCAGTTTCACTGTCCTCGCGGATCATGCTGCCCCGGTGCTGCAGACTTTTAATGTGCTGCCCGGCTATCCCCACATTCACATATTTGATGTCAACCCCTGATTTGGATGCAGCTTCAGCCACAGCATCCTTGATGGACTGCACGGTGTTGTCGATGTTCGCCACAACACCACGTTTTACACCAATGGATGGCACTTTGCCATATCCGAGAATATCAATTTTTCCGAATTCGTTTTTACGGCCGACAATCACCGCAATTTTGGTTGTACCGATGTCGAGTCCGACGATGATGCCTGATTTTTCCATGCTGATTTAAATTTTAGAACAAACCACTTGATTCTTGTATTTAATGTTGATGACATTGTATTTATTCCATCCGATCTTATTGAGCCCGTAGCGGTAAAAGGCAAACAACCTCCTGAATTTATCATCAAGATCCTCGGCCTTTCCAAGCAGGATCACATGATTTCCGACGATGGGAATGAGCTCGAATTCATTGAATTCATTGACATAGATCTGCGCGATCTGTGACTTAAGAAATTTATCATGGGTGATGTACATGGTCAGCTTGTAGAGATTTGTCAACAGGGAATCGTAAAAAACGGAGTCGGACAGGGCAAGGATGTTGACACGGTAATTGGGTTTTTTCATGTACGAATCGTTGATGTTTCCGTTTGCAACCAGTACCCGGGCGGAAAAATTCGGGTTGACCGGCAGCAGGGCACCTGACTCATCGAGATAAAAACTCTCATATTTCCGGTTGATTATGCGCAGCAATGGCTCGCGCTGGCGGATCTCGACAAACAAAGCTCCTTCATTGTTTTCATACACAGCCACTTTTGCCACGTAGGCCTGTTTGTTGATTGCAGCTTCAATGGCCCCGGTGTTGATGAACCCCAGGGGTTTGCCCTTCAGCATCCCGGCGGTTTTCAATAGGATCGAGTCGACATCCCTCTTTGTAATCAATACATCTGCAGCACCATAGCTGATGCGGATCTCCACTTTTTTGCAGGGCCGGCTGTAGTGGGCTACCTCTACAAATCCTACCAGTACCCCTGCACCGGCAACCAGGAGTATCCAGAAGATGATCAACAATATTTTTAAAACTTTATTCATTTATACAATTTGTGCTGAAAGCATTTCTGTGATTGGTGCAACAAGCCGGTCAATATCCCCGGCACCCATCGTCAGCAGGACTTCGGGTTTGCTGTTCCTGAGTTCCCTGATGAGGTCATCTTTCAATACCAGCTTTTTAACTTTGAGATTCACCAGGTCGAGGAGCATTTGCGAGGTTATACCAGCTATAGGCTTTTCACGGGCAGGATAGATGTCGAGCAAAATCAGTTCATCGAGCAGTTCAAGGCTTCGTGCGAAACCGTCGGCGAAGTCGCGGGTGCGTGAAAAGAGGTGCGGCTGAAACACGCCCGTAATTTTTTTCGTGGGGTACAACTCCCGTGCTGCGCTGATACAGGCCCTGAGTTCTTCGGGATGATGGGCATAATCATCGATGTAAACCATGCCGGACCTGCGGATCCTGAACTCAAAGCGGCGTTGTACTCCCTGGTAGGAGCGGAGAGCAGTTCTGAGATGCTGTTCGTCAATGCCGGCAAGGTGGCCGACTGCCAGTGCGGCGATGGCATTCTCGAGGTTGAATTTCCCGGGAACCCCCAGTACGAGGCTGGAAATCATACCGCCGGGATGGGCAAAATCGAAGTGGTACAACCCATCTTCAACCCGTACATTTATCGCGGAAAAGGCAACTCCTGAGGTCAGGGCATAATCATAAACGCTATAATCGCCGGTGTTCAGGGGGGTGATCCCTGTTCCGGATTTCAACACCAGCGAACCACCGGCGACAATCTTCGAAGTAAACTCCGCGAAGGTCTTTTTCAGGTCTTCATGGTTCCCATAAATATCCAGGTGATCGGCATCAGCCGAAGTGATAACAGCAATGGATGGTGAGAGTTGCAGAAATGATTTGTCGTATTCATCCGCTTCCACAACGCAGAAAGAACCTCTGGCTTTCCCTGGTAGTTGCTCTGCAACTTTGTTATTCCTGGGTTCAGCGAAGAAATTCGTTCCGTAGTTGTTGGAGATCCCGCCAAGGAACGCCATGGTCTCAACGCCTGCCACCCGGAACATGTGGGCGATCATGGTTGAGGTGGTGGTTTTTCCGTGGGTACCGGCAACTGCAATGGTTGAATGATTCCGCGAGATTATTCCCAGCACTTCGGCCCTCTTTTTCATCGGGATTTCATGTTCCCTGAAGTAGCGGAACTCCTGGTGATCGGCGGGAACTGCCGGCGTATAAATAACCAGGTCGGGGTTGGCCGGCAGTAGGGTGATGTCCTCGGTAAAATGGATGTTCATTCCTTCGCTGATCAGCTGATCAGTGAGATCTGTCGCTGTTTTATCATAGCCCGACACCGTTGCACCCTGTGATAAAAAGTACCTGGCAAGGGCGCTCATGCCGATGCCCCCGATGCCAAGGAAGTAGATGGATTTGGGATTTACGATTTCGGATTTACGATTTTGGTTTTGAGATCCGGGTGAAATGAGTGACAAGGCGATTTCGGCAATTTTGTCAGCGGCGTCGGTAATCCCAAGTGCGGCAATGTTCCTGCCCAGGTCAGTTTGAAGTTGCTCGTTTGCAAGTGTTTCAATGATCGTTTTTCCCAGGATATGGATGGCTTCACCGTCGGGAATCAGCAATGCGGCTTTGCGTGACTCGAGTGCCCGTGCATTCTTTGTCTGGTGGTCTTCGGTAACATTTGGTGAAGGAACCAGGATAACCGGTTTTCCAACCACGCAGAGTTCGGAAATGGCAATGGCACCGGCCCGGGAAACAATGAGGTCGGCGGCGGCGTATGCCAGGTCCATGTGGTCGATAAATGGCAGGAGGACAATATTTTCGATGCCCGCTTTTTGGTTTTCGGTTTTCGAGGCTTCTAATCCCGCTTTGATATTTTCATAATAATATTTTCCGGTTTGCCAGAGGATCTGGAGATTGCCGTTATCTGCGGTTTCCATGACAAATTTCAGGATGGCCTGGTTGATGGTCCCTGCGCCCAGGCTGCCACCGATCACAACCAGTGTTTTCAGCCCGGTAACCAGTCCGAAATACCTGAATGCCTCGTCACGTTTGCCTTTGATCTTCACCACATCCTGCCGGATGGGATTCCCGGTAAGGATAATTTTACTTTGCGGGAAGTACTTGTTCATGCCTTCATAGGCCACACAAATTTTCTGCACCCTACCGCCAAGGAGCCTGTTGGTAATTCCCGGGAAGGAATTCTGCTCCTGGATGAGTGTCGGGATTTTCCTGGAGGTGGCCATCCGCAGGGTAGGCCCGCTTGCATACCCGCCAACCCCGATCACAACATCAGGTTTGAAATTCGCGATGATCGAGCGGGCTTTCAGCATGCTTGCCGTAAGTTTGATCGGGAACAGCAGGTTTTTCCACGTAAGTCTTCGCTGGAAACCGCTGATGGTAAGTCCTTTGATTTGATACCCCGCTTCGGGAACCTTTTCCATCTCCATCCTCCCCTTTGCCCCAATAAAGAGGATATCAGCATCGCTGACCTTTGCCCTGATGGCATTGGCAATGGCGATAGCCGGGAATATATGCCCGCCGGTTCCACCTCCGCTGATGATGATTCGTTTCATACGGCAGGCACTGTTTGAGTGTTTCTGCTGCGGGTTGGCTCCTGGAGGATCTCGACTTCGGTGCCATCCTTGGTTTCGATTTCCGCTGTGCGGCTTACACTCAGGATAATTCCGAGTGAAATGCTGGTAAACCAGATCGAAGTGCCCCCCATACTTACAAGGGGGAGCGTCTGGCCAGTAACCGGGAACAGGTTAACGGCCACAGCCATGTTGATGAACGCCTGGAAGACCAGGCTGAACCCAATCCCGATGCTCAGCAGCGATCCGAAGTTTCCCTGGCTTTTGGTGGCAATCCTGATTACCCGGAAAAACAGGATGAGGTAGAGCAGCAGCACGAAACTACCGCCAACCAGTCCATACTCTTCAATGATGATGGCAAATATGAAATCGGAATAGGGGTGGGGCAGGAAATTGCGCTGGGTGCTTTTCCCGGGCGACTTTCCGAATATACCCCCCTGGACGATGGCAATTTTAGCCTGGTCGACCTGGTAGGTGGCGTCGGGATCTGCCTCCTTTTTATTGATAAAGTGGTCGATACGGGCAACCCAGGTGGTGCCGCGGGGAAACAAACCGGGAAAGGTTTTTGACAACATGAAAATCATCACAATGGCAACAATACCAAGTATCGCGAGTGATATCATGTATTTCAGACTGATCCTGCCAATGAACATCAGCACGATGCAGGTAACGAACAAAATTGCTGCCGTTGAAAAGTTTGCAGGCAGGATCAGCAGGGTCACTGCAATTACCGGCAGGATCACCGGGAGAAAACCTTTGCGGAAATCCTGTACCAGTTCCTGCTTTTTGCTCAGCACCCGTGCCAGGTACATGATGAGAAAGAGCTTTGCCACATCGGAACTCTGAAAGGTTAGGTTGACGATTGGAACCGTAAGCCACCTGTTCGCCTCGTTGAGGTTGGTACCTGAAATCAGCGTTACCAGCAGCAAGGGGAATGTCAGGAAGAGACCGATCTGCGAAATGCGTGAATAATAGGTGTATTTTACAAGATGGGTAATGTACATCAGTCCCAGTCCAAAAGCCAGGATCATAAAGTGTTTGAAGAGATAGTACTCGGTGTTGCCCTGCTGTTTTTTATACGCCAGGGTGCCTGTTGAACTATACACGGCCAACAATGAAAAAATGCAAAGGATGACCACCACGATCCAGATCACCTTATCACCTTTGATATCTTTTGCAACTTTCAGCATGGAGAAACCGTCTTATAAATTTTTTACTGCTTTGCGAAAAGCCTTGCCGCGCTCTTCATAATCATCGAACAGATCGAACGAAGGGCAGGCAGGCGAAAGAAGCACAGCGTCACCGTTATTTCCCATGTAGTATGCCGCCTCCACAGCCTCATCCATCGTCAGGGCATCAATAATAGGAATGTTGAGTTCGTCAAAGGCTTCGTGCAGGCGCGTGGTGTCCAGGCCAAGACATACCATCCCTTTTACTTTTGTCCGCACCAGGTGACGCAACATTGAATAATCATTTCCACTCTCCACACCTCCAAGGATCCAGATGATCGGCCTTGAAATGCTTTCAAGGGCAAACCAGGTGGCATTGAGGGTGGATGAGTGAGAATCGTTGATAAATTCCATGTCTTTGATGACCGCCACGGTCTCAAGACGATGTTCCACCTGCTCAAACCCGAAAAAGCTCTCTTTGATGAACTGTTTCCTGATATCGCGGATCTTCGGGCCGATGGAGGCCACCAATGAATGATACACCGTTGTTTGTCCCTGTTTTGCCAATGCTTCGAATGTCATTTTTTCTATCTTAGTTTGAGTGTGACGATGGTTAAAACGGCCAGCATGATGCCAACGATCAGGAATCGCATCACGATCTTTGATTCATGGTAGCCAAGTTTCTGAAAATGGTGGTGCAGGGGAGACATCCTGAAGATTCTCCGCCCTTCGCCGTATTTGTGTTTTGTATATTTGAACCAGGTGACCTGCATGACCACCGACAGGTTTTCGGCCAGAAAAACCCCGCAGAAAATGGGGATAAGGATCTCTTTTCGTATCATGATGGCAAACACGGCAATGATCCCACCCAGGGCCAGGCTGCCGGTATCGCCCATGAATACCTGTGCCGGGAAGGAGTTGTACCAGAGAAACCCGATGCATGCCCCTACGAAAGCCGAAATATAAATGGCGAGCTCTCCTGTGTTTGGAATATACATGATATTCAGGTAATTGGCAAATACGATGTTGCCGGACACATAGGCGAGCACGCCCAGCGTAAGCCCGATGATGGCAGAGGTGCCGGTGGCAAGCCCGTCGAGACCGTCGGTGAGATTGGCCCCGTTTGATACGGCAATGATGATAAAGATCACGATCGGGATAAAGACCAGCCAGGTCCATTTTTTTGCCCCTTCACCCATCCAGGAAATCAGCCAGTTGTAGTCAAACTCGTTGTTTTTCACAAACGGGATGGTGGTTTTAGTTGATTTCACAGGTGTTTTGGAGAATATTTTACTTTTATCGGTGGTTGATTCCATGGCAAAAACATCCGAAGCCGGCACATAGGCGGATTGCCTTACCCGCTCACGTATCACAATGCTGTCGCTGAAGTACATCGTAAGACCTACGATCAGCCCCAATCCAATCTGGCCAAGCACTTTCAGTTTTCCGGACAGTCCCTTTTTGTCTTTTTTAAACACTTTGATATAATCGTCCAAAAAACCGATCAATCCCAGCCAAACCGTGGCAACCAGTACGATGATGATGTAAAGGTTGTATAGGTTGGCAAACAGGAGCGATGGTACAAGGATGGCTGCCAGGATGATGAGCCCGCCCATCGTTGGCGTGCCCTGCTTTGAAGTTTGCCCTTCAAGTCCCAGGTCCCTGACAGTTTCACCGACCTGTTTTTTACGCAGGTAGGCGATGAGCCGCTTCCCGATGATCAGGGAGATGAACAGGGAGGTGATGAGCGCTGCAGCAGCCCTGAATGAAATGTACTGGAACACGCCCGTGCCGGGGATGTTGAATGCTTTGTGCAACCAGGTGAAAAGATGGTACAACATAGTCTTAGCGATTTATTTCTATGTTAGTGTTTCCAAAGAGCTCCCGGAGAACCTCCTTGTCGTCGAAATGGTGCCTGATCCCCTTGATCTCCTGGTAGTTTTCGTGCCCCTTGCCGGCAACCAGGATGATATCACCCGGCCGTGCGAGGGCGCAGGCTGTTTTGATCGCCTCCAGGCGGTTGACAATGACCAGCACTTTTTTAACCAGGTGAATCTCCACGCCCGATTGCATTTCGGCCAGGATGGCTTCGGGTTCCTCATTGCGCGGATTATCGGAGGTCAGGATTACCCGGTCGCTGAGGCTGGCAACGATTTTGGCCATGACAGGCCGTTTTGCTGAATCCCGGTTGCCCCCGGCGCCAACCACTGTGATGAGTTGTTCCTGGTGTGTGCGGATTTCATTGATGGTTTCAAGGACGTTTTTGAGGGCATCCGGCGTATGGGCGTAATCCACGATGCCGGTGATTTTATCGGATGACATGACATAATTGAACCGGCCTGCAACCGGCTCCATCCGGCTGAGCTGTGTGAGCACCTCTGTTTTGTCCTGCCCGAGCAAAACGGCTGCAGCGTATACTGTTAGCAGGTTGTATGCATTGAACGTACCGATGAGCTTGAACCACACTTCATGTCCGTCGATGCTGAGATGTATCCCATGGAACTGGTTTTCGATAATCCTGCACCGGAAATCGGCCATGGCCTGAAGACTGTATGTGTATTTTGAGGCGAGGGTGTTCTGCACCATCACCTTGCCATTTTTATCATCTTTGTTAGTGAGGGCGAAGGCTGTGGCAGGCAGGTTGTCGAAAAAGGTTTTTTTGGCCTGCAGGTAGGCATCAAATGTTTTATGATAATCGAGATGGTCGTGTGTGAGATTTGTGAAAACACCTCCGGCGAAGGTGAGTCCTGCGATCCGTTCCTGGTCAACTGCATGAGAGGATACCTCCATGAAACAGTATTCACAGCCTTCGTTCACCATGCTGGCCAGCAATTCGTTGAGCTGCACCGGATCAGGTGTGGTATGGGTTGCCGGCACTTCCGCCTGGTTTACCTTATTGGTAATGGTGGAAATCAGCCCGGTACCAAAGCCAAGTTCGAAAAACAGCTGGTGGAGGAGCGTCACCGTGGTGGTCTTACCGTTGGTCCCGGTAACACCGATCAACTTAAGTTTTTTCGACGGATCGCCATAATACCTGGAGGTCATGAAGCCGAGCGCCATGTTGCTTTTCAGGGCGATAATGTAGGTTACCTTATCCCGGAGGACAGCGGGAAGTTGTTCGCAAACTACTGCAGATGTTCCTTTTTCAATGGCTGCATCAATAAAATCGTGTCCGTCGGATGTTGTTCCGCGAACGGCAAAAAACAGGTTGCCCGGCATCAGCCTGCGCGAATCGAACTGTATCCCGGTAATGGGAATGTCGGTCCTGCCGGTAATACCGCTGACTGAATAATTGCCGATGATTTCGCTGAGCAGCATCATGCCTGTGGTTTGGGTTTGTCAGGTGTAACTTTGAGCTCGATCACCACGGGCATACCTTTATATATGGTATACCCGGCACTGATGGATTGTTTGACAACCGTTCCTTTGCCATTCACCAGCACGTTGAGGCCCTGTTGTTCAAGCAGGTAAAGGGCGTCCCTGAGTCCCATGCCACAGACGTCGGGCATGGTTCCTTTTGAAATGCCGGCAGATGCGAATACGACATTGCCGGAGGATGATTCCGGGCGAGCCCAGGTTGATTGCCCGTTTTCGGCACGGGCCTTCATGTTGAGCATTGAAAAAGCTGCAGAGAGATCTTTGACCTGTCCTGCCTGGGCGAATGGAATGGGTGAGGCGATGGTATCGACCGGCAAGGGGATCATGATATCGGGGCGTATTGCATAAAGTTTGTCCGATAATTCACGGAACACCGGAGCTGCAACGGCCCCACCATAATATTTGCCCTTCCTTGGGTTGACAATGACAACAATCAGCGAATATTTGGGGTTGTCGGCCGGAAAATATCCTACAAAGGATCCCTTGTACTGTACCTGTTTGGTGCCCTGACGGTATCCTTTGTTTCCTGCGGCAATCTGGCAGGTTCCCGTTTTACCGGCAATCGCATAGTTTGGTGATTTGATGCTTGCCCCGGTGCCTTCAGTCACCACGCCTTCAAGCAACAGTTTGGCTTGCTGGACTGCCCATGGAGAAACAATCTGCGGGTTGACCACAACCGGGTTGAATCGCTGCACCAGCTGGCCGTTCTTGCGAATTTCGCGCACAAACAGCGGTTTCACCATCACCCCGTTGTTGGCCACTGCATTGTAGAGGGCCAGGAGATGGATGGGGGCCAGGGAGATTTCATAACCGATCGATATCCAGGGCAATGAAAGCGCCGACCAGTATTTGCTTTTGGTCGTTTTGATGTATGGCCTGCCTTCGCCGGCAATCTGAAGGCCCAGCGGCCTGTTGATGCCGATGCGGTACAGTCCGTCAATATAACGCTGTGCCGAATCAGAGTAAGCATTATAGATCATCCTTGAAGTACCTACATTCGAAGATTTTTCGAACACCTGCAATGCAGGGAGCACCCCGAGGCCATGGTGGGAGTCTTCCATTTTGCGACCCGAATAATAGGTGATGCCGCCTGAGCAATTGACAGGCGTGGTGAGGTCAATTTTACGGTCGTTGAGTGCTACCAGGAACGAGGCAAGTTTAAAGGTTGAACCTGTTTCCTGGCTTTCGCCGATCGCATAGTTGAATATCTCCTCATAGGTACCTTTTTTCGTAAGGCCGAGGTTGGCCATGGCGCGCAGGTAGCCGGTTTTCACCTCCATCAGGATTACACAGCCGTGGTCGGCACTGTCGGCAATAAGTTCTTTCCGAAGGGATGATTCTGCCAGGTCCTGGAGGTTTACATCAAGGGTGGTAATGATGTCGTTGCCGTTCTGGGGCTCTATCTGGCTTTCGGGATCCACCGGCACCCAGGCCTGGCCGCCGATACGTCGCATGAGGCGCTGGCCGTTGACGCCCTGGAGGTTTTTTGTAAATGAACCTTCCAGCCCCACATACACCTTTTGTTTCCCCTCCCCGCTTTCGTAACCAATGATGCGCCGGGCAAGTGATTTGTAAGGAAGTTCGCGCTCATACTGCGCCAGAACGATCAATCCGCCTTTGAATTTTCCACGCTTGAAAATCGGGAAATGGCGCATTTTATTCAGATCGGGATAAGTGACGTCACGCTGGATCAGCAGGTAACGGTTTTTATTTCTTCTTCCTTCCCAGAGCATCTCTTTGTAGGATGACGGCGTGCGGTCCCTGAAAAGCGACGAAAGACAGCTTGCAAGGGAATCAACGTTGTTATGGAATACATTCTCGGTGATCGAGTCGGTCATGACATCCATCCTGACCTCAAAAATGGGGATTGAAACGGCAAGCAGGCTGCCATCATCGGCCAGGATGTTCCCGCGGATCGCCTCCATCTCAAACAGGTGTATCTCCTGTTTTTTCGCCATATCCATGAACTCTTTCTTCTCAAATTGCTGGATCATCACCACCCGTGCAAGGATAAAGAGCCCGAACAGCAGTACTGCCAGGTAAACCAGGTAAACGCGGATCAATATGTCCTTCTTGATCTGTTTCATGGCTTTTCTGCTTTTTTAGGCTGAAGTGATTCACCCGAATAGAGAATTTTATAGGGCGGCATTTTTGCTTCCCTGAGGCCCAGGACCACCGCGCGTTTTGATATTTCCGACTGGCGCCCCTGGAACATCAGGATCGATTTGGTGGTGATGTACTCGTATCGCAACTCCTTCAGTTCATTTTTCGTCCGTTCAATCGTCTTGAACATTTTTTCAGTGGAATATGTGTTTGCGATGTAAATCATTGCCAGCAACGCTACATAAAGGATATAACTGAGATTCCCTGTAACCCATTCTTTTGAAAGATAATCACCCCCCAGGAAGTCCTGTACCGCCTTGCGGCTTTTGTGGGTTTTTTTTACAGCTTTGACCGGATCCTTGGTCTTTTGGGGCGTGTCAAACCCTAAGTCCCCTTCCGCCGGGGCGCTACCCGGCGTAGGAGGACCATTCAAAACATGATTCTGTTCGTTGTATTTAAGATTTTCCTTCACCATTATATTTTTTCCGCCACCCGCAATTTCGCGCTGCGGGAACGGTTGTTTTCTTCAATTTCTTTATCCGCCGGCACAATGGCCTTGCGGGTAATCACTTTCAGGGGCGCAAGAACATTGCCGTAAAAATCCTTTTCCACGGTGCCTTCAAAGTTCCCCGACCTGAAATAATTTTTAACCAGTTTATCCTCCAGCGAATGATATGCGATCACCACCAGCCTGCCTCCTGGTTTTAATGCCTGGGTTGCCTGTTTCAGGAAATCACGGAGCGACTCCATTTCCTGGTTCACTTCGATGCGCAGGGCCTGGAAGATCTGTGCCTGGTATTTGAACTCTTTGCCACGTTCGGCGCAGGTATTCGCAATTTCCTTGAGTGCGCCGGTTGTTTCAACCGGTTTGATCTTTCTTGCCTCCACGATCCTGGAAGCCAGCTTCCGTGCATTCCTGATTTCACCGTACGTAAATAGAAGGTTGCTCAGGTTTTCTTCGCTGTAATGGTTGACAATGTCCTTTGCCGTTTGTTTTTTTTTCTGGTCCATACGCATGTCGAGGATGCCGTCGAACCTGGTGGAGAACCCCCGTTCAGGCTGGTCGATCTGGTGTGATGATACACCGAGGTCGGCAAGGATCCCGTCAACCGGCGAAGCGTGATGCAACTTTAAAAAATTGCGGAGGAAGCGGAAGTTGTTGTTGACCATGACCAGCCGGGGGTCGTCAATCCGGTTCATGATCGCCTCCTCATCCTGGTCAAAAGCAATCAGCCTGCCTCCCTGCATGCCGGCAAGGATAGCCCTTGCGTGGCCTCCACCGCCATACGTCGCGTCCACATAAATACCATCGGGCCTGATATCCAGCGCTGCAATACTTTCATCAAGCAGGACACTCTTATGATAAATCATCGGCAATGTTGCTTGTTTTCGGGTTCCCCATTACTTTTTCAGCCAACTGTGCAAAATCGTCTGATTCATTGGATACCAGATCCAGGTAAGTTTTCTTGTTCCAGACTTCGATGCGGTCGGAATACGCAAATAAAATAATCTCCCTGTCAATGGAAGCAAAATCAAGCAACGGTTTTGGCAGGAGCAGCCTGTTCTGGCTGTCGAGCGACAGCGGGGTTGCTCCGTTGTTGAATGCCCGCACAAACTGGCGGTTTTCCTTCACGAAAAGGTTCAGACTGTTCATTTTGCCGGTGGTCTCATCCCATACATTCTGAGGGTAAAGTACCAGGCAGCCTTCAAAACCACGGTTGATGACAAACCTGTCATGGGCCTCCGGACTGATCTGTTTTTTCAGCGCAGAAGGAAGAATGATGCGGCTTTTATCATCAAGCCTGCATTCAAATTCACCGATCAAGTTTGTTGTTGGCACCTGTTTTTTTTTCGAGTGTAAATATATGTCAAAATTGCTCCACTTCACTCCACTTCACTCCACTTGTTGATAACTTTTTTTCAGAAATAATATTTTACAGGTACTCCGGAATATTTTTTCAGGACTTGAACAAAAGGGGGGAAATAGAAAGAAAGAGGCCATAGAGTAACAAAGTAACAAAGTGACAAAGTAATAAGGTCACAAGGTCACAAAGTCACAAAGTCACAAAGTCACAAGGTCACAAAGTCACAAGGTCATAAAGGAAACTGTTCTACTGTGTAATCCTTCGTGCCCTGGTGCCTTTGTGGCCTCAGTTATTCATTTCAGGGGAGATGTGAGCGAAAAGAATTGTGCTGGGAAATAAGATCAGTGGCGGGAGATGATCAGTTTGGAGGCGGATTGCCCAAGGTGTACAACATACATGCCTGGGGGAAGGGCTGACACGGAGATGGTTGTTTGCCCGTTGAAAGGGAATTCAAGGACTTTCTGGCCATACACATTGTCAATTCTCCCGGAAAAGTATTGCCTGTTGTTGTCAGCCGCATGAATCGTAACACTTTTGTCTGCCGGGTTGGGAAAGATCTTCAAAGAACCGGCCCGGGAAGCAACGGTTTTTCGAAAGCCTGGAATGATTTCAGCGGGCGATCTTTTTGTCAGGTAATTCAGTCCCCCGGCGAAGTTGCCGGTGATGAGGTCAAATGCCCCGGGATCGGTGAGGTGACCGATGGCAGGTGAAGTTTGCCAGCCGAAAAGGGTATCGGCCGGGGTTGACGAGAGCCAGTCGTATAACCCGCCGGTTTCGGTAAATTTTCCGGCCAGGTTGTGATCAATGTTTTCGAAAAGATGGATGCGCCCTTCGTTCGAACCGGCTGCCAGGAATGTCGTTCCGTCTGTCCGTCTTGCAAAGCACGGGGTACTGAACCCGTCATAGGAGAGATTGTAATTGGTGACATTTACCTTGCCAAGGCTGTCTGTCAACAAAACAAATACGGGACTTTCAGCAGTCCCTGTGTTTCTGTAGCAATTGAGGTTCCCGTTTTGTTCACCCACGATAAGTTCGGAAACATTGTCCTTATCCAGGTCAAACAACTGCGGGGCGCTGTACTCCCCAACATCGATGTTCTGCCAGTGGAGAAGAGGTGCTTCAAACTGGGGTAATGATGCGCCGGATCCTGCATTCAGGAACAGCATTATAGTCCCATCGCTGTTTCCGATAAGCAGGTCCGTGCGGCCATCGCCATCCAGGTCGCCAAATGCCGGGTAGGCACCGCGCAGCTTCATATGGGAAATCCCGCCTAGGTCGGCGGTTACACAGGTGAAAACCGGTGCTGCAACGGTGCCGGTGTTCCTGAAATAGGAAATTTTTGAAGTATAAACCGAATGCAGCACGGCGTCCTTGTAATAAGAAGAGTCGTAATACCCGTCGTTCCCGACAAACATATCCTCAAGGCCGTCGCCGTCAAAATCATAGAGTACAGGATGCGAAGCAGATCCAAATTCCGTCATTTCATCCATGAACAGGTGGTCCGACCGAAACTCAAAATGCGGCTGGCTGTTCGATCCTGTGTTTTTATAGAACCATACGCAGTTATAGTTGTCTGAAGTATGCAGGGCCGGGTCAAAAGGTGAAACCAGCAGGTCGTCGAGCCCGTCATTGTCGATATCGAGGCATGAAACCGAAGGAAAGGAGAAGAGGTTTACCGGGCCGGATGTTGCCGGGAAGGCGGTATCCTTTGCCACCATAAAGGCCGAATCCACCGATCCGCCATTGTAAAGGGCCACGAGGCCGGGGTAATCAACATCGCCGAGAATAAGGTCTTTCAGTCCGTCGTTGTTTAAATCTTTAGCCAAAAGGGTAGAGCCCGTATGTCTTGATTTCAGATTTCGGATTTCAGATTTCGGATTTTGGAAAATAAAACCAGGATTTGTCATTTGTAACGTGTCATTTCTCACTGGTAACTTGTCATTTGTAAATCGTAAATCGTAAATCGAAAATCGTAAATCCCCATCCATATACGGGCACCCCGCATTCAACGTAATATTATTTCCTCCCTCGCTCTCTTTAAACTTACCCCAGCAGTGGTCATCAAGCCGGAAATCGAGGGAGTCGCAGTTTCCGTATTTCTCCATCGACAGGTTTTTATGGTATTCAACATACGATCCCAGCCCGAAGAAAGTAAGCAGGTCCATATCACCGTCATTGTCGATATCGGCCAGGGCCGGGTAGTCAACACTGGTCACCAGGATCCCCACCTTGCCTGTATAATAAAACGAAGCGAGTAAATCAGTTACCAGCCTGAATTTTAATTCAGTATCCGAAATGTTTTCAAAAACCCGCACCCCGCCCATGCCATAGGTGAAAATATCCTGTTTGCCGTCGCAGTTGTAATCAATGGCAATCACCCAGTCGTGCATGCCGGGCAGCAACAGCGCATATTCCGGTGCAAACGTATAATCGATGGCATCCGGCGTGCCGTGATTGATAAAGGTCAGTTTCCGGTTGCCATGCCGGTCGAATATCAGCAGGTCCTTTATCCCGTCGAGGTTGAGGTCGATGGCGCAGAACTGGCAGGAATTCACCCCCCCGGCCCAGGGGAATTTTAAGGTGGAACCAGTTGCAGGAGCCATGGCCCCCGTTTCCAGGTTCGACAAGGCATTTAAATGAACGGGGGCAGGTGCTACCTGGGAATAGCTGAGCCCAAAGAAACATGTGAAAAGCAATATCAGTACTGAGTGGAAGAAAATACCGGAGGCTGGTTCTGTGCTTCGCATTGTTTTACAAAGTTATCCAAAGTTTATATACCTTTGAATCAAAAATCCGAAATCCGCAATCCGAAATCCGCAATTCATGACATCCCGCATCCTGGTTATTGACGACGAAAAAAGTATCCGCAATACCCTCCGGGAGATCCTGGAGTATGAGAAATACCAGGTTGATGATGCGGCGGATGGCGAGACTGGTTTGCAGCTGGTCAGGGAAAACAGGTATGATACCATCCTGTGCGACATTAAGATGCCGAAAATGGACGGCATCGAGGTACTCGCAAAAATCTTCGAGATTGCAGATACACCGGTCATCATGATCTCCGGACATGGCACCATTGACACGGCAGTGGAGGCCATCAAAAAAGGGGCGTATGATTACATTTCCAAGCCCATTGACCTGAATCGTTTGCTGGTCGCCCTCCGCAATGCCCTTGACCGAACCCGGCTGGTTGATGAAACCCGTTTGCTGAAACGCAGGATCGGGGCAAGCTACGAAATGATCGGCCTCAGCGAACCGATGATGCAGATCCGCAACCTGATTGCAAAAGTGGCGCCTACCGACGCGCGGGTATTGATAACCGGTGAGAACGGAACCGGCAAGGAGCTGGTTGCCCGTCACCTGCATGCCCTGAGCACCCGGAACAACATGCCGTTTGTCGAGGTGAACTGTGCTGCCATCCCGGCCGAACTGATCGAAAGCAACCTCTTTGGCCATGAAAAAGGTTCGTTTACCTCGGCCATCAAGCTCCATAAGGGCGATTTCGAGCAGGCCAGCGGGGGCACACTTTTCCTGGATGAGATCGGCGACATGAGCCTTTCGGCCCAGTCGAAAGTGTTGCGGGCCCTCCAGGAAAACAAGATCTCCCGTGTGGGCGGGGAGAAGGAGATCCCGGTCGACGTGCGGGTGATCGCCGCCACCAATAAAAATCTGCGGGAGGAAATAAAAAACAAAACATTCCGCGAAGATCTTTATCACCGGTTAAGTGTGATTGTGATCGAGGTTCCCCCGCTGAACAAACGGACAGATGATATTCCCCTGCTGGTCACGCAATTTCTTGCTGATTTCTGCACGGGAATGGGTAAACCCGCCATGGAAATTTCCCCGGAAGCGATGGATGCTCTAAAAGAGATTCGCTGGAGCGGCAACATCCGCGAACTGAAAAATGTGGTGGAACGCCTCGCCATCCTCTGCGATGGCACCATCACCAGCGACGATATCGCCCGGTTTGCAATTTAATGTCCTGTCCGCTTGTCCGCTTGTCCGCCAGTCCGCCAGTCCGCCCGTCCGCTTGTCCGCCCGTCCGCCCGTCCGCTTGTCCGCCCTTTATACGTACCTTTGCTAAATGTCCTCTTCTTTGAAAAAAGTAATCATCATCGGCGGCGGGTTTGCCGGAGTGCAACTCGTCAGGAACCTTGATCCCGATCTCTTCGAAATATTGTTGATCGACCGGCTCAACCATCACCAGTTCCAGCCGCTCTTTTACCAGGTCGCCACTTCACAGCTGGAACCCACCAGCATCTCGTTCCCGCTGCGCAAGCTGTTCCGGAACCGGAAGAACATGCAGATCAGGCTGGCCGGGGTGCTGTCGGTTGACCCGGGAGCAAAGACGATCACCACAACCATCGGCGATTTCAGTTATGATTTCCTGGTAATCGCTTCGGGTTGCAAAACAAATTTTTTTGGGAACAGCAACCTCGAAAAATACGCCTACGGGCTGAAAACCACCTACGACGCCATCAAGATCCGCAACAACATCCTCCAGAATTTTGAGGCACTGTTGTCAGCCACTGAAGAGGAAAAGGAGTACCTGCTCAACGTGGTCATCGTTGGTGCCGGGCCCACGGGGGTGGAACTTGCCGGATCCTTTGCCGAGATCAAGCGTAAAATCCTGCCGAAAGATTTTTCGGCTGCCGATATCAAAAGGATCAGGATCATCCTGCTGGAAGGGAGCCCCGATACGCTCGGCAGCATGAGTGAACTGGCGAAAACCGCTTCAATGACCTACCTGCTGGCAATGGGGGTGGAGGTGGTGACCGGCGTGTTCGTGAAAGATTATGACGGCAGTACGGTACTGCTGAACAATGGCGATACCATCAAAAGCCGTCAGGTAATCTGGACTGCCGGCGTAACAGGCAATCTCATCACAGGGCTGAACAAGGAGGTGCTCATGGGTGGAAACCGCATCAGGGTTGACCGGTTCAACCTGGTAAAGGGATACAGCGACATCTATGCGGCAGGGGATATCGCCAGCATGGAAACACCCCTGTATCCGAAGGGGCATCCGCAGGTGGCCAACGTCGCCATCAACCAGGCGAAAAACCTGGCGAAAAACCTCAGGGCATTGCAGTCGGGAGAACCCATGAATCCTTACGAGTACACAAATCTCGGCTCTATGGCCACCATCGGCCGCAACAAAGCGGTGGTCGACCTGCCTTTCATATCCTTTAAGGGCCGGCTGGCCTGGTTCACCTGGATGTTCCTGCACCTGATGCTGATCCTGAGCGTTCGCAACAAACTCATCATCTTTATCAACTGGGCATGGAACTACTTCACCGGCGACACCTCCCTCAGGTTGATCCTCAAGGATAAAGACTAACTCACCCCGTTCGCTATTTTACCATTTCGCTGTTTAAATACGCTTCCATGGTAAACGAATAGCTGTACTCCCCGGCCGGCAATGTATATTGGTCATGCGTCCTGGCTCCCCAGCTGTCATCACCGCCTACTCCCATTTGCCCGAAATCGATGTTCAGGTCGGCAAAAGGCTTCTTTTCGAGGTCGTGCAGGTGTTTACCTCCCTGTTTGAATCCTTTCATATCGTCGTAGGTGTATGGAAGTGCGCTGAAACTCACCAGGGGCTGCCCGGTGAACTTTAAAACAAGGTGTTTCGCGCTTTCCAGCGACATCCACCGCACATCGGTTTTATAGCCATTCTCCTGGGGGCGGATATAGGGCGTGAATTGCTCATCCACCGTACTTTCATAAATGCCAGCAAACGAGGCGCTGTTGCGGTCCCTGTAGTTCTCCCACGGGCCCCGGCCATACCATGCCACTTTTTTTAGTTCAGGGTTGATCTGCATATTCAACCCGAACCGCGGCATCTCAGGCAGTTTTTCTTTCAACGGCTTCAGGGTTGCGGTCACGGTAACTATTCCATCCGTAACGATCCGGTAAGAGACAGTTTCCGTTGCGACCGAATCGGGAAAGGCAAACTGGAAGGTGATCATCGCTTCTTCCTGCGATATTTTTTTCACTTCTGTCTTTACCAGCTTTCGCGTTTCAGATGCATCAAACCAAACCTTGCAACGCCGGGGCATGCCGTTACCGATGTCGTTGTCGGTTGGCGCCCTGCGGAAATTGGGCAAGGGGCCGCGTACAATCAGTTCGTTATCATTGTATTTCCACGACGAAAGTGTGCCTTCATTTTTGTCGAACCCGATTGAAAAATGTTCCCAGGAGAAATTGACGGATGATTGATCTTCCTTCATGACCAGTGACGGATGCGGGCCGGCAATGAACATTGCAACTTTTGCACCAAGGGTCGGGAGTTGAAATTGCGCTGCGGCGAGCACATGGCCGGCCTGTAGCAATCCATATTGTGCAGTGGTCTTCAGGTAAACATTGACGAAATATTCGGTTTCCGTTTGAGGCTTCAACACAGGCAGCGCGATTTCCATTTCCCTTTTGTCCCCGGGAAGAAGTGAAAAGGAGGGTTGTGTCCCGCCAAGAACAACTTTCCCGTTGGCCAACAATTCCCATGTGATCACCGTATTTGAGAGATCATAGAAATCATAGTTGTTCTGCACTTCAAACGATAGTTTTCGTGGATCTTTTAATATGAATTTAACATTTTGGTACACCTTTTTTACTTCCCAGAAACCTGGATGAGGCTTGCGATCGGGAAAGACAATGCCATTGCACAGGAAGTTTCCATCGCTTGGAACATCTTTGGGGCCAAAGTCGCCCCCGAAAAGATAGGACGTGTCGTGGCGGCTTTTGTCTGGGCGACTTCTGAAGTCGCCCAGACTACCGAAGTCGTCCTGACTACCGAAGTCGCCCTGACTACCGAAGTCGCCCTGACTGCCGAAGTCGCCCTGACTACCGAAGTCGCCGCGACGATCATTGTTTTGTTTAAGAATTCCCTGGTCGACCCAGTCCCAGATGCAGCCTCCCTGGAGCTGCGGGTATTTTTCGATCACATCCCAGTAATCCTGGAAATTGCCGGTGCTGTTCCCCATGGCATGGGCATATTCGCACATGATCAGCGGGCGCAGCTGCCGCGAATAGCCGTACCACTTCAGGTCCCAGGGCGCCCAGTACATGGGGCAGAAGATATCGGTATTGGCGCCCTGTTCGGTCCGTTCATACCAAACAGGCCTGGTTTTGTCGCGGTTTTTGACCCAGTCGTAGGTTGCTTCAAAGTTGCACCCGTTCCCCGCCTCATTTCCAAGCGACCAAATGATGACACAGGGATGATTTTTATCCCGTTCCACCATGCGTTCAGTCCTGTTGAGGTGGGCGTTCATCCATTCCGGTTTGTTTCCCAGGGTACGGTCGGGATCGTACCCCATCCCGTGCGATTCGATGTTGGCTTCATCGATCACATACAACCCGTATTCATCGCATAGCTCGTACCAGTATGGATCATCGGGATAGTGGCAGGTGCGAACGGTGTTGATGTTGGCCTCCTTCATCAGGGTGATGTCCTTTAACATCAGTTCTTTGGATATCACATGGCCGGCCACCGGGTCATGTTCGTGCCTGTTCACCCCTTTCACAAGGATGGGTTTCCCGTTGATGAGAAATTGCCCGTTCCTGACCTCCGAAGTTCTGAAACCCATCCGGCAACCGGTTGATTCAATGATCCTCCCGGCCTCATCCTTCAGGACGAGGACAACATAGTAAAGGTTTGGGATTTCGGCACTCCATGTTCGGGGACTGGGGATAAACCGCTCGAAATACAAGGTATCGTCCTGCGGGCCGGCGGGGTTGAACGTTATCGTTTCACTGATTTCAGGCGTTTTACTCTCCTTTGATTGGTAGAGGCTAACATCCAGGGTAAAAACGGGTTGCCTGAAAGGGCGGTCAAGGTCGGTGGGCGGATTGGTCTCTTCGCTCCTGATGATGGCATTGACTTTTAAAATACCGTGTTGGTAGTTTGAGAAAAGATCTCCTGTGACAAAAAAATCCCTTATCCTGGTTTTTGGGGTTGAAAAAAGAAAAACATCGCGGTTGATCCCGCTCATCCGCCACATATCCTGGCATTCGAGGTAAGTGCCGTCGGACCACCGGAAAACTTCAATGCCCAGGGTGTTTTTCCCGCGCCTGAGATATTTTGTGATGTTGAATTCGACCGGGGTTTTGGCATCCTTTCCCATCCCGATCCTTACGCCATTGAGGTAGACATAGCAAAATGACTTTACCGCCCCAAACTGGAGAAAAACTTCCCGGTCATTCCATGTTGCGGGAACTTCAAATTCGCGCAGGTAGCTGCCAACCGGGTTGTAATCGTGCGGGACCCTGGGGGGATCGGGTTTCATGAGGTGTATGAATTCATAAGGCTGGTTGACATAAATGGGGTATCCGTATCCCTGGATTTCGATGGTAGAGGGAACCTCTATGTCCTTCCACTGGCTTACATCATAGTCCTCCCTGTAAAAATCGACCGGGCGTTTATCCGGATTTTCCGACCAGTTGAACTTCCAGGTCCCGTTAAGCAACATATAGTATGGTGAGCCCGGCCAGTTATTTTTAAGTGCATCCGCTTCATTGTCAAAGGGAAGAAATGTAGCATGGGGAGGCTCGTTGTTGATCCCCGTGAGTTGGGGGTTCTCCCAGTCGCGCAGGGTAGGGGTTTGGGAGAAGGCAGAAAACCATGAAAACATCGCAATGGTGAAACAGGTATAGAGTGACATGGTCACATGGTAACAAGGTGACATGGCAGAATGGCGGGCCATCGTGGGGATGTAAAGTTTCATAACCGATTATTTTCCCGAAAATAGGAAATTTTTACCAAAATATTTCTTCTTTTTCGCATTTTTCAGGTTATCTTAGCTAACAAATTCATTAACAGTACTATATGTTATGTTTTTCTCCTAACGAAACAAATGTTAAGTAATTCACAATTAATTCTTATCGCATGAAAAATGTTATGACTTTGTTATTCCTGGTCATTATATCAGGAATGGGTGTTTTTGCACAGGTAGGTATCAACACCGACAGCAGTACCCCCGATCCATCGGCAGGGCTGGATGTGAAATTCAACAACAAAGGGTTCCTCCCTCCGCGGCTGACATCCACGCAGCGCAACGGGATTCCTGCTCCTGCAGCGGGATTGGTGATCTATAACACCGACTGCAACGACATTCAATATTATAACAGTGCCGGTTGGATCCCGATGGGCAATATCGGGTTGCTGGCCGCACCAGGCGCAATCAGCGGAAATACGACACCCTGCAACAATGCAACAGGGATGACCTATTCCATCGCGGCTGTTCCAAATGCAACGGGTTATCACTGGACCGTTCCGGCCGGCGCAACCATCACCGCCGGCCAGGGAACACTCACCATCACGGTTTCCTTTGGCAGTTCCAGCGGGGTGATCTGTGTTGCTGCCTACAACGATTGTTACAGAAGCAACATGAGTTGCCAGGCCATTACACTCCAGTCGGCTATACCCGTGAGTGTATCTATCACAGCTTCCAGCAATCCTGTTTGTGCCGGAACCTCGGTTACCTTTACGGCAGTGCCGGTGAATGGCGGAACAGTTCCAGCCTACCAGTGGAAGAAAAATGCCATCACAATCAGCGGAGCAACCAACGTCACCTATTCATATGCACCTGCCAATGGAGATATCATCACTTGTATGCTCACCTCCAACGCCCAATGTACCTCCGGCAACCCGGCAACCTCAAACCCGATTGCAATGACGGTCGTCTCCCTGCTGCCGGTGAGTGTTTCAATTACCGCTTCTGCAAACCCGGTTTGCGCTGGAACCTCAGTTATATTTACAGCGGTGCCGGTGAATGGCGGAACAGCACCGGCATATCAATGGAAGAAAGCAAATGTGAACATACCCGGCGCAACAAACGTTACCTATTCATATGTCCCTGTCAATGGTGATGCCATCACCTGTGTGCTTACCTCCAATGTCCTTTGTCCGTCGGGTAATCCGGCCACCTCCAATATCATTACGATGACTGTAAATGCGGTGCTGCCGGTAAGCGTTTCCATTGCAGCCAGTGCCAACCCGTCGTGCGCGGGGAGTTCGGTTACTTTCACAGCAACGCCTGTTAATGGCGGCTCAACTCCGCTTTATCAATGGAAGAAAGGGGGCGTAAGCATTCCCGGGGCTACCAACATCACCTATAGCTATGTGCCGGTGAACAATGATGCGATCACCTGCGAACTGACGTCAAATCTCATTTGCAAATCGGGGAGCCCGGCAACTTCCAACCCCATCGTCATAATCGTGAACCAGCCGGTGCCGGTGAGCGTCACAATTGCCGCCAATGCCAACCCGGTATGTGCCGGAACCCTGGTAACATTTACAGCAACCCCGGTCAACGGAGGGAGCAACCCATCCTACATCTGGAAGAAAGGCGGTGTAAACATTCCCGGTGCAACAAACTCCGCCTATACGTATGCGCCCGCCAACAACGATGTTATCACCTGCCAGATGACCTCGAATGCCCCATGCGTGTCGGGAAATCCTGCAGTTTCAAATTCAGTGACCATGATGGTGATCACCGGGCTGCCTGTAAGCATAACGATCACCGCATCGGCAAATCCCGTTTGTACTGGAACATCTGTTACATTTTCTTCTGCCACATCAAACGGCGGCACCTCTCCTTTGTACCAGTGGAAAGTAAACGGATCGAACATCACCGGGGCGACCAATGCCACTTACACCTATATCCCGGCCAACAGCGACCTGGTCGTATGCGTGCTCACATCCAATGCACTCTGCCCGACCGGCAACCCGGCAAGCTCAAATGCGATCACCATGCAGGTGTATGCTTCCAATCCGGTCGGGGTTGCGATAACTGCTGCACCGCATCCCGATTGTGCCAATACAACCTACACTTTCTATGCAACTCCGACCAATGGAGGAAGCAACCCGGTATACCAGTGGAGCCTGAACGGTGCGGCTGTGACCGGGGCAACCAATGCCACGTTTGTAACCACCACGCTGGGCACCCTCTCCTGCCAGCTTACTTCAAATGCCGCCTGTATTTCAGGAAGCCCCACGGTTTCAAATTTTCTTGAAGCTGTTGGATGTGAGACCATCTGCTACGGGCAGCCTATCAACCTCTGGTGTACACTATCAGGTTGCGAAATTTCAGGAGCAACTTACACCTGGACAAATTCCAGTGGGTCGTGGACCGCAAATGTTGAGCACCCGGTCATCCCGGTTTCATCACCTTCCGGTTATGCAACGGATGCATTTTATCTCACGGTGAGCTTTGCCCCGCCTCCGGGTGGTTTAAGCAAGGGTGTCTATTTCAGGGAAATTGAAAACTGTTTGTATATCGGTCAGAGTTATGGCGGCGGGATCATCTTCTATCTTGATGGCACAGGCCAGCACGGGTTAATTGCCGCCCCGGCCGACCAGAGCACCGCAGCCACGTGGGGCTGCAACGGTACTTCAATTCCGGGAACATCAGCTGCTTTGGGGACCGGGCAGGCCAACACCAATGCAATTGCAGCCGGTTGCGCTACTGCCGGCATTGCAGCCAAAATTTGCAATGACCTTGTCCTGAACAGTTACAGCGACTGGTATTTGCCATCAAAAGACGAACTGCACCAGATGTACCTGCAAAAAGCCGCCATCGGAGGTTTTACCGGCGATTATTACTGGAGTTCTACAGAGAACGCGGCCAGTGCAGCATGGTATGAATATTTTCCAAGCGGTTATCAGAATGCCGTCGCCAAGTACTATACCTATTATGTCCGGGCAATCCGGACTTTCTGACCGGTTGAAAAAACTTGTAGTTTTAACCGGCGCCGGCATCAGCCAGGAAAGCGGGATCAGGACATTCAGGGATGCAGACGGCCTCTGGAACAATTACCGGATCGAGGAAGTAGCATCCCCGGATGCCTGGGAACGCGCCCCCCAGCTGGTGCTGGATTTTTACAACATGCGGCGCAAACAACTTTATGAGGTAGAACCGAATGAAGCCCACATTGCACTGGCTGACCTTGAAAAAAAGTACGACGTTCAGATAATAACCCAGAATGTGGATGACCTGCACCAACGGGCTGGTTCCACAAAGGTCCTGCACCTGCATGGGGAGCTGAAAAAGGTGAGGTCGACGGCAGATCCCGGCCAGGTTTATACCCTCGATGGCTGGGAACTGAAGCTGGGCGACTGCTGCAGCAAAGGATCCCAACTGCGTCCGCACATTGTGTGGTTTGGCGAACAGGTTCCCAACATCATGATGGCAACATCGATGGTAAGGGAGGCCGATATCTTCCTTGTGATCGGAACTTCCCTCAAAGTCTATCCCGCTGCAGGACTCCTGCAATATGTGCCATCCGGGGTGCCCAAATATTTAATTGATCCGGAGGCGGAACCTCATTATTACCTTAAGAATCTGACAATAATCAGGGAAAAGGCGACATCCGGAGTCTATAAATTTATTAATCTGCTTGCTAAGGGTTGATTTTCCGGATGGTTTTATATTAACTTTGTAAAAAAAACACCCTGATGCCGGAAATTTGCAGGTTTTTTGGGATTGTTATTCAAATGTTTGGTAATGATCACTATCCTCCTCATTTTCATGTTATTTACAATGAATTCAGGGCAATAATAGAGATAGAATCAGGTGAAATTCTACAGGGGAGTCTTCCTGCAAAACAGTTGAAATATGTTCAGGTTTGGTGTGATATTCATAAGGAGGAATTGGTCCAAAACTTTAATTCGCTAAGATCAGATGTTCAATTTTTTTCGAAAGTCAAACCGCTGGAATAGATGAGATGGATTATAAAAATATTGGAAGTAGAACCATTCAAGGTCACTTGTCTTTGGAATGATGACATTATCCGAACCATTGATTTAGAACCATTTCTCAGGCTGAGGGCGAAGAATCAAAATGATTCTTATACCCAACTGATTAATGTCAAGCGATTTAGCGAAGTTAAATGTGATGGGACAACACTCTATTGGGAAAATGGGATTTCCATGAAAGATACTGATGGCACAGTAAGGCCGGCTCCAATTGACATAGATCCTGATGTATTGTATGAAATGACGCTTACAGGCAGGAAAAGAATTACAAAAAGCACATTGGCATAAATACAATAGTCATTCGTCAATCGTCATTCGTAATTTCTCAATCCTTTCCCAATCGGTCACCGTGTGTTCAAACTCCGGTTGTGCCGGTTTTCCCATAAAAACACCGGGTTGCCTGAATGACATCCTGCTCTGTTCCTGCTTTTCAAGATGGACGTGAACCTCTTTTGCGCCAGTGGCAGCCACCAGGGCTGCAACATTATGCTCTTTGACGCCACTGCCAGGCATGATAATGATGCGCCCCGCCGCTTGAACGATTAAATCCCTGATCAGTTGCGCGCCCTGGGGCGCGGTAGGCTGCTGGCCTGAAGTGAGCACCCGGTCGATGCCAAGCCCAACCAGGTCTTCCAATGCCTTGACAGGATCGGCGGTCATGTCGAAGGCGCGATGGCAGGTAACACCCATTGGCCGGGCAAGGTCGATCAATATTTTCATCCGGCCGGCATCGATCGTTCCATCAGGCAGGAGGATGCCGAATACCACCCCGTCGGCGCCAAGCTCCTTTGCTGTCGCGACATCCTCTTTCATGATCTCAAATTCATCATCCCCGTATAGGAAATCACCCCCGCGCGGCCTGATCATCACAAACAGACCGATATGGAGTTTTTTTCTTGCATAACGGATGGTTCCGGCGCTGGGAGTGGTTCCCCCGTCATGCAGGTTTTCACAAAGTTCCACACGACCGGCGCCTCCCTTCTGGGCTTCGATGGCGGAAACAGCAGAATTTACACAGGCTTCGATGATCATGGGGTGGGGTTTTGATGGTGAACTGGTAAACGGGTAAACTGGTTCATTTATAGATGGAAGAACCTGTCGGTTTGGAGGTTGAAGTCGTCTTTGAACCGAATGCAGGTGTCGTGGCCCGATCCGGGTAAAATCCAGAGGCTTGCTCCCGGGATGCTCCGGTAGATCTCCATGGTGTGCTCAGGCCTGATGATGTCATGGTCACCGCCGATGACAAGGACGGGACAACGGATCTGCTGCAGCGAATGCCGTGAAATATTCGGCTCAAAGATCATCAGTCGGGTAAGTTTAATCTCGTTCCTGGTCTGAGGATCCTGTTTCTGTTGCAGCAACCTGGCAACCTGGTCCTTCATGGAAGAGATGTCTGCCGCTGAAACAGCGGTAGTATCCGGACGTATATTTGCGCCTGTTACAGCTAGTTTCCTTACTTTGTCAGGGTGCCTGATTGCCAGGAGCAACCCGATGATCCCTCCATCACTCCAGCCCACCACATAGGCACTTTTAATGTGCAGCGAATCCATCAGGGCATTGCAATCATCGGCCATCATCTCGTACGACAGGGAATCGCCGGGATCAGCCGATTTTCCCTGCGAACGGCTGTCGGCGGCAATTACCTTGTATTTTTGAGAAAAATAGGGGATCTGGCTTGCCATGGAGGCAATAGACCCGCCATTCCCGTGAATCAGCAGCAAGGGAGCTCCATTGCCATAGGTTTCATAGTACATGCCGAAGTCCCTCGTCCGCAGGCGTTTCCCCGCGGCCGGGTCGGCGCCGAACGGGAACTGTTGGCCTGGGTCAGCCTCCTGTTGCGAAACAGCAATCCCTGAAATTAAAAGAAGCATCCCCAAAATCATCGTAATCAACACATTTTTCATAAAGTCAATTGTTACTGCAAAGACGCAAAGACGCGAAAAAAAATATTATTGATTTTCAATTCTTTGCGCAATTGTTTGCATTGTTTGCATTGCCTAAAAATTCTGCGAACAATTCCCGCAAATCCCCACCGATTTCCTGTTCCGCAGGATCTTCTTCCGGAAGTCATTGTATCGTGTGCCCCGCCAGATATCCCGGAAACCCTGTTTTGTCAGGTCTCCCATCACATGCGTTGCATCCTTGTCGAAACAACAGGGTACCACCAGCCCGTCCCAGGTTACCACGCAGGAACTCCACATGCGGAAGCAGGAGTCGGGCATGCGGTTTTTCGGGGTAAACTGGTGAACAGGTGAACGGGTGAGCGGGTGAGCGGGAGGTTTATATCTGCTGTATTTTGTCGTTTCAGGCATCAGAGGGTTTCCATGTTCAAAGTCGTTGAACTGCGCTGTTTTGAATTCCAACTTATCAGCACCCAGCTCCTTCGCCATCTTCCTGATTTCGTCGAGGTGATGTTCATTGGAGCTGAGCACCAGGCACTGAAGAACAACCTGGGGGGTTTGTTTTTTCAACCGTTTTTTTTCACTCACCAGCAGGCGGATCCCTGTGATGACCTTGTTGAAATCACCTCCCCGGCGATAGGCCTCATAACTTTGCTGGTCGGCCCCATCCAGCGAAATGATCAGCCGGTTCAGCCCTGATGCAATGGTTTTCTGAACCGTTGCCGCATCAAGAAAGTGACCATTGGTTGAGGTTGCCACAAATATCTTTTTCGAGGTGGCATAGGAGATGAAGTCAAAAAAGTGCTTGCTCATAAAAGGCTCCCCCTGGAAATAGAGGGTAAGGTAGGAGAGGTGGGGCAACAGCTGGTTGATGATTGATCGGAACAGGGCCGGTTCCATGAAGCCCCGGGGGCGGGTGAGTTCTTTCATCCCTGCCGGGCATTCGGGACATTGCAGGTTGCAGCTGTTGTTGGGCTCAATGCTCACCGCCAGCGGGTTTCCCCAATGAATTACCCTTTTCGTGATGCGCGAAATAAGGTAACTCTTGACAATTTTGATAAGGTTTATGCCTCGCTTCAACAGCAGGATCATGACTAAAGATCGTCGGAAATTTCTTTCAATTTATCCTGTTTCTTTTTCTTTCTCCTGGTCATGAAGGATTTGCCGATGGAAATTGCCTTTGTCAGCACGGATGATGTGGCTGAAATATCCTGGATCATCGAGGTGGCAAGATTTTTAAAAGTAAGGGCGTGGAGGATGTCGCGGTAGCCGGCATGGATGTTCTGCTCCGTTTTCATGATTTCAAGCCGCAAACGCTCCTTTTCGAGACTGAGATCCTGCAGCGAATGGATTTTCTCAGGCTTGACCATGTATCGCTTAGTCGTTTTCATCTTTGTCCTCCATCAGGATTTTAGTCAAATGTGTAACCAGGGGATTGATAAAGAACTGATGCCGTTTGACATAGATCAGCAGGCCGCCCAGGACATATACGGCTGTAATGATCAGCGCCCCCAGCCATGCCGGACCGACATCATTCCCGAACCAGTATACAAACGAGAGGGAGAGAAACAGTAAAAGAAACATCGCCAGGATAAAGAAAATAACCGCGATCAGGAAAAACGAAGCAAGTTTGGCGATCTTCTCCGTAAGGATCAGCTTTGCAAGATCAATCCGCAGGTTCACGTAATCCTTGACATTCTCGGTAAGTAAATTGATATTGTCTGAAATTCTGCCCGATTCCATCACCTGGCCTCCTTCCCTTCCATCCGGGGCTCTTCTCCGGAAAGTTCTTCTTTCTCGTTTACCGCAAAGGCCGACTTGAAGGCATTGACCTTTTCAGAGAGGTCGTCCTGCATCA
The DNA here is from genome assembly GCA_026391835.1 of Bacteroidota bacterium. Lineage (GTDB taxonomy): Bacteria > Bacteroidota > Bacteroidia > Bacteroidales > FEN-979 > CAIVAT01. The sequence continues at coordinate 10,527 of JAPLDF010000049.1, read as the reverse complement.
TATCGGCAATTCCCATGATGCGTTTTTTGAGCCGTTTGCGGGTTTTTGAACCCTTTGCAGGGGCGATGAGCAGGCCCACCCCGATACCGGCGGCCACTCCCACAAGAGCGGCCAGCATTACTTTTGAACCTGAATTAGCCATGTTGATAATCTTTTAACCGGTTTAGAATCTTGTAAAGTTAACTCTTTTCCGACATATGACGAACAATTCTGAAATTACTCAGAAATTCAAGGGCGATTATTTTAACGAAACCATAGGCGGGAACAGCCACGACCATCCCGGCAATGCCACCAAGGCTGGCCGCAGCGATCACCACGAGGAAAATCTCCACGGGATGGGCTTTCACGCTCTTTCCCTGGATCAGCGGGGCGAAAACATTGTTGTCAATTGTCTGGACCACAAACATGGCGCCCATGATCCGGAGGGCCATGGGCATGATCATCGCATAATCGCCGGTGCTGATAACGCCTGTCACACCCAGGATTACGCCCATGATCATGGATATGATCCCGCCAAGATAGGGTACGATGATGATGATGCCGGTAAAGAAGCCTATCACCAGCGGGCTTTTCACACCTACCAGGTACAAGGCCAGGGAGTAAGTGATGATGTTTGCGATGATCTGGATGAGCAGTCCGATAAAATAGCGCGACAACAGGGTTTTACTTTTTAGCATCACGGTCCTGGCCTGTTCTTCATATCTCTCGGGGGTAATGAGCAGGATGAACCTGGGCAGCATCTTGTTGTCCTTCAGGAAAAAGAAAGAGAGAAAAATGATGGAAAACAGGTTGAAAAAGAATGTACCCGTGAACGAAATGATCGACGACAGCACATTGGAAAACATGCCGAAATCGATGATCTTTAATATGGCCTGTTTTGCTGCCGATTCAATGGTGACGCCTTTTGGCATGATGCCGTAATGGATCAGCGTATGCTGAAAACCGGTGATGTCATCCTGGTAATACGACATGAACTGCTTCCCGTCAATGCTGCTGATCATGTTGGCCTCATTGATCACCAGTGGAATGAACAAACTGAACATGCCAAAGAACAATCCCAGGATCAGTAAAAGTGTCAGCGTAACGCTCAGCGAATGCGGAAATGCAAACCGGCCGATTTTTATTTTATCGAATTGCTCAACCAGCGGTGACCCGATTATTGACAATACGCTTGCCACGATGATGAAAATGACAATGTTTGCAAAATACCAGACCAGAAATCCCACAACCCCGGCAATAAGCAGCAGGAAAAAAAGTTTGTTTTTCTGATAGAGTTCGCGCATTTGGTGTCGGATGAATGGTTGATTCTTATTTTCTTTATTGCAAAAATAAAAAAAGGAGGTCACCAATCCAATTTTTTCCTTTTGTAATTTTGTCCCGTTAAAAATAAAATGTTACATTTACGCTTCTAAATATATCATTAAGTTACAAGTCAAATAATTTGTTTTATGTTGCTGAATACTAAATTAATACATAGTACTTACGAAAAAATATCCAGGGGTGTTTCCCATGCAAAAGAGCTGCTTGACAAGCCATTGACCCTGACTGAAAAGATACTTTATGGCCATTTATTCGATCTGAATCCATCCGAACCATACCACCGTGGGGTGGATTATGTCAATTTTCTGCCCGACCGGGTAGCCATGCAGGATGCCACCGCTCAGATGGCCCTCCTGCAATTTATGACCGCCGGCCGCGACAGTGCCGCCGTCCCCTCCACCGTCCACTGCGACCACCTCATCCAGGCACAGCTTGGCGTTAAAACCGACCTCGCAACGGCAATGGTCCAAAACAAGGAGGTTTACAATTTCCTGGAGACAGTGTCGGCCAGGTACGGGATCGGGTTCTGGAAGCCGGGAGCAGGGATCATCCACCAGGTGATATTTGAAAACTATGCCTTCCCGGGTGGCATGATGATCGGTACCGATTCGCATACACCCAATGCCGGGGGACTTGGCATGGTTGCCATCGGGGTTGGCGGGGCCGATGCCGTGGATGTAATGTCGGGCATGCCGCTGGAACTCAAGATGCCCAAGATCCTGGGAATTGAACTTACCGGTAAACTGAGTGGCTGGGCTTCAGCCAAGGATGTGATCCTGAAAATTGCCGGAATTCTTACCGTCAAGGGCGGCACAGGATACATCGTGGAATATTTTGGCGAGGGAGCTGAATCCCTCTCCTGTACCGGCAAGGGAACCATCTGCAACATGGGCGCCGAAATCGGTGCCACCTGTTCGCTCTTTACCTATGATGCAAAAATGAAGGCCTACCTGGAGGCCACCGGGCGTGCCGAAGTGGCCGCACTGGCAGACAATTATGCCGGTTACCTTGCACCGGATGCAGAGGTCAGGGCAAATCCTGAATTGTATTACGATCAGTTTATCAGGATCAATCTTTCGGAAGTAGAGCCTTACATCAATGGGCCCTTCTCGCCGGATATCGCACATCCGATCTCTGAATTCAAAGCGTTCGTACAGGAAAACAACTACCCCGAAACACTGGAAGTGGGACTGATCGGTTCCTGCACCAACTCCTCCTATGAAGACATCTCACGGTCGGCCTCAGTGGCAAAACAGGCCGGTGAGAAGAAGTTAATGGTGAAGGCTGAATTCGTCGTCACCCCCGGCTCCGAGCAGATCCGCTATACCTGCGAACGCGACGGGCTGCTGGAGGTGTTCAACAACATCGGCGGGGTGATCATGGCCAATGCCTGCGGCCCCTGCATCGGGCAGTGGTCGCGGAAAATGGACAACCCCGACCGCAAGAACTCCATCCTGAACTCATTCAACCGGAACTTTGCCAAACGAAACGATGGCAATGCCGGAACACACAGCTTCATTGCCTCACCCGAAATAGTCACGGCGCTCACATTGGCAGGAAGTCTCCTGTTCAATCCACTCACTGATTTTCTGGTCAATGAGTCGGGACAGCAGGTGAAACTGGATGAGCCCCATGGCGAGGAACTTCCGCTCAATGGGTTTGAGGTGAAAGATGCCGGCTACCTTGCGCCCCCTGAAAATGGTTCCGCCATTACGGTCAGCGTCAGTCCCGGTTCCGACAGGCTGCAACTCCTTGAGCCGTTTGCCCCGTGGGATGGAAAAGACCTGACCGGGATGCGCCTGCTGATCAAGGCAAAAGGGAAATGCACCACCGATCATATCTCGATGGCGGGCCCCTGGCTGAAATTCCGCGGGCATCTCGACAACATCTCGAACAACCTCCTGATGGGTGCCGTCAACTTCTTCAACGAAAAGACGAACGCCGTCAAAGGCCCCGACGGCCTCGTAAGGGCGGTTTCCCAAACCGCCCGCCTCTTTAAATCCGAAGGAATCCCCTCTATCATCATCGGTGATGAAAACTACGGCGAAGGTTCCTCCCGCGAACATGCGGCCATGGAGCCGCGCCATCTTGGCGTGCGGGTGGTGCTGGTGAAGTCGTTCGCCCGCATCCATGAAACCAACCTGAAAAAACAGGGGATGCTGGCCCTTACCTTCGCCAGTCCCGAAGATTACCTGAAGATCAGAGAAGACGATTTGTTCGATCTCGGCGGACTGGAGACTTTCCGGCCGGGGACGCCCCTGTCATTGACCCTCCGGCATGCCGACGGCACACACGAAGAATTTGCAATCAACCACAGTTACAGCGACCTGCAGATCCACTGGTTCAAGGCAGGCAGCGCCCTCAATTACATGAAAACCCTTTAATCCGAAACATATGATAATCGCTGAATTCCTTCAGGACCTGGCTAAACTGACAGAAGAATCCTGTACCATAGAAGAGAGTTTATTCAAACAATTTGATGTAAAACGGGGGCTGCGCAATGCCGATCACACCGGCGTACTTGTCGGGCTGACCCGTGTCGGCAGCGTGGTGGGGTACGAAAAGATCAACGGCGTGCTCGAAGCCATCGACGGCAAACTGATCTACCGCGGCATCGACATCCGCGACCTGGTGCACGGGTGCCAGGCTGCAAAACGGCCGGGCTTTGATGAAACCGTGTTCCTGCTGCTGTTCGGGCGACTTCCCCAAAAGGATGAACTCGACAAGTTCTCCGACGGGCTGGCCGAACTGCGTGCCCTGCCCGAAAATTTCAACCGCGACATGATCCTCACCATGAAAGGCAAGGATATCATGAACATGCTTGCACGGTCGATCCTCGCCTTGTATACCCTCGATGAAAAGGCCGACGACACCTCTGTTGAAAACATCCTGAGGCAGTCCATCAGCCTGATCGCGAAGATATCGACCATCGCGGTTTATTCATACCATTCCATGCGCCACCTGATCTATTATGACACGCTCACGGTGCGGTATCCCGATAAAAAATTAAGCACGGCGGCCAATTTCCTCTACATGCTGAAGGGAAATGACTACACCGCGCTCGAGGCCGAACTCCTTGACCTTTCGCTGGTGCTGCATGCTGAGCACAGCGGGGGTAACAACTCCACCTTCACCACCCGCGTGGTAAGCTCAAGCGGCACCGACACCTATTCGGCTATCGTTGCTGCCATTGGCTCGCTGAAAGGACCCTTGCACGGCGGTGCCAACCTGCAGGTGATGGATATGATGGAAAATATCAAGGCCAATGTGAAAAACTGGGCCAACGATGATGAGGTTGCCGAATATCTGCGCAAGATCACCCGGAAGGAAGCTCACGACAAAACCGGACTGATCTATGGTTTCGGACATGCCGTGTATACGGTTTCCGACCCGAGGGCCATCCTGCTGAAGGAAAAAGCCCGTTTGCTCTCCATCGAAAAAGGCCGTGAAGATGAAATGGCGCTGTACGAGTCCATCGAACGCATCGGGCCTGGGATCTTTTATGAATTCAAAGGCACCCAGGACAAACTGATCTCCCCCAACGTCGATTTCTATTCCGGGTTCGTATATGAATGCCTCAAGATCCCTAAGGAACTTTACACGCCGTTGTTTGCCATCTCCCGCGTCAGCGGATGGTGCGCCCACCGCCTTGAAGAGATGATCAGCGGAAGAAGAATTATCCGCCCGGCATATAAGACGGTGGAACCGCCGAGGAACTATATTCCACTTGAAGAACGCTAGTAGAAATAATCTGAAAATTTACGAATTACGATTTACGATTTACGATTAAAGTGTGCTAGCTGGCATTCGTAAATCGTCATTCGTAAATCGTAAATCGTTTTATAATAAATCAAACTAATTCCCCACCGCAACTTTCCTGACAAAGTTTCCATTTGCATTTTTGATCCTTACCATATAAACGCCATTTTCCAGCCCGGCTGCCGGGATGGTGAACTCAGTGCGTTTTTCAGGGGAGAAGGTTAGCCTGGTCCGGCCCAGGATGTTGAATATTTCACAGGATTCAACGGGGCTGTTGCTTTTTACAACAACCCGGCCTGTTGCCTGGTTCAGGTAGATGAGGAGGCCGGGCGTGCCTTGTACATCGATTCCCAGGGAAAAATCCACCACCAGCGTATCTCCCGCGGCTTCGCATAAAACGGTATTGTCCGGTGGGGGCGCCTTCTGGAGATCGGTAACGTAATACCTGAAAATCCCGTTGGGAATGGCGGAGGTGACCACGTCGGTATACGACAAACCTGTGATCACGGATGTATTTAATTTTGTGTAGGGTGGCGTGCCATATTCGCTGGTCCGGTAAACATTGTAACCGTTTACCACCTGGAGGCTGTCGCAGAGAGGATGTTGCCAGGAGAGTTGAACGACGTTGCCCGTCCTGGTAAAACTGCACCCGGCCGGACCCTTGCAAACCGGTGATATCTTTATGTTGTCGATGGCCCAGCTTGATATTTTATTGCTGAGGGTGCCTTTCGCCTTAAACCCAACTTTGAATCTCTTGCCAATAACCTGGGAAATGTTCAGCTTCTCGTGGATCCAGCCGGTCGATCCCTGGTTTGTCAGCTCGGTGGCTTGGAACCAGGTGTTGTCAATGAAATATTCCACCACCATTTTTTGTGTGCCGTCGGCGCTGATATCGGCAAGCTTGTAATCAAACTCAAAGTACATGGTGGCGCAGATCCATGGCCCGCCGGGCATGGAAGGGGTCATCATCGTCACCTCGTAATCTTCTGTAGCCGGAATGCCTGTAAAAACTACCGCAGGCAAGGGATTCCCCTGGGTAACATCCATGGACCAGTTGCCCTGGCCGGGTACAAACCGCCAGTTTTGAAAAGCAAAGGTTCCCGCGTCCCATAGTTCATAGAAGGGGAGGGTGATGTCACAGTTCTGGATCATGCTGATGGGGCCTGCCGGCGGGGATTCCCCGAACTGACCGGGCACCCCGTAGGTCGTAAGGTCATAGTTGGCTGTGATCGTATAGGCGTGAATCCCATATTCAATGTCGTAATCATAAAAATTGAGGGTGTCGCTGCCGGAGATATAATGGCAGAGTGCGCCATCCCGGTAGAGATAGTACCCGGCAAGTCCTGCCGGGGTGTTGCCGCCGGGGAGCTGGGGTTTTTGCCAGTGCAGGTAACTGCTGCACTCCACCATGCTCCCGGCAAAGTTGAGCGGGGGATACAGTGTGTATAGGTTGTTGTCAGGCCTCGTAGCCTGTCCGCGGGATGGCCCGGAAATGGTTGCCATTATCATCATAAACACGATGAAAGGCATGTTGTAATTCTGTTTCATGGCTGGGATGATTATATAAGTGCATAAGAACGGGATGGAAATTATGGGGTAAAGATAGCATGATCCTGACCTGTTTGCAAAAATCTGTCAATCAGGAGCCCCTTTGCTGTAAAGCCCCTTTTTTTTCATCCGGCCTGTACCTGGTGGCTGCATCAGCCGGTACACCACCTCTTTCTCCGAGATCCGGAAAAGGCGCTCGGGTTCGGTCCTGAGGTCATCAAGGTAATGCTGGATCCGGAAGAAAGGGATGAAGTGAACCGCGGTTTTGTCCAGCAACAACTTTCCTGAATAAGAGAGGTTGATGACCCATGCATCCGTCGGGTGGTAATGATCTATAAAACTGCGCAACGACCGGGTGACCTCCGGTTTTTGCAGGGAAGCATATTTTACTTCTACCGGCAATGGGTTTTCATACCGGTCGATCACAAAATCAACCTCTGCCTTGTTGATGGTCCGCCAGAAATGAAGATCGTAAATGTGGCGTTGAAGCGTGTCCAGCAAGAGGGTGCATACGAGGTTTTGGAACACAAAACCATAATCTCGGTGGTTGTGGACATTGCCGAACATCCGGATGGAAAAGTTCCGCATCCCGTGATCAACGAAGTAAACCACAGGGGATTTGGTGATCTCCTTGATCCTGTTGCCATGCAATGGCGGGATCATCTTGAGAAACCAGGTGCGCCCGGCATACCAGAGATATTTCTGGATTGTTGGCTGGGCGGCCCTGGTCTCGTTCGAAAGGGTTGAGAGATTGACCATCCCGCCCGTCTGGGCTGCCAGCAGGCAGATCATGCGGCCATATACTTCAGGGCCATGTCCCTTCAACAGGTTCTGAATGTCCTTTGTCATATAGGACTGGTAGATCTCGTTGATCACATCCATCTTTTCATGGATCGTGGAGGCCATGATCACCCGCGGATATCCTCCAAAGTTCAGGTATTCGTTCAACAATGCCAGTGACGTCTGGAAATCTTCCATTAAATATGAATTCAGGCGATCAGTATGTAAATAATGGGTCCGGTAATCGGCAAATTCGAAAAAATTCACCGGCATCACCTCAAATACCCTCTTCCTTCCTGCCATTGATTCCTGGATGCTGGCGCGCAACTCCATACTCCCGGAGCCGGAAAGTATAAATTTGACCGGCAGTTGCATGTCATACAAACCCTTCATGAAAAAGCCGGCATTCTCTTTCAGTTGAATTTCATCGATGAATACAAAGACTTTCCCGATTGCGGATACAGACCGGATCCTTTGGATGAGAGAGGCCTGTGAGGCGAGCACCAGGCTGTCAGCTTCATTGTCGAGATGCAGGAAAAGGGAGGGATGTCCATCCTCACGAAGCTTTTTAGCCAGCTCATGCATCAGGGTTGTTTTCCCGACCTGGCGCGGCCCTGTGATCAAAGTGATTTCAGGCTCCTTCAGATGGTCCAATAACCCGTTGAGAATATTCCGGCGTATCATGTTCCGATAATTTAACCCGATATTACCCACAAATATACAAAAATATCGGATTAATATTCAATATCCATGGCAATATTACCTGGATTTTTACCATTTTACCATATTGGTTTTTAGATCTGATCCGCGTTTTATAATGCGCCATACATCTTGATCATGGCACTGTTCACCAGCTGGCGTGCAATGCGGCGGGGGATGAGGTTCATCAGGAAAAAATACTGCAACCGGTTGGTCAGCCCGGGGATGCAGATGATTTTGCTCCCCAGTTTTCCGAGCGCATAGGCGGCCACATCGGCCGGCTGCATCACAGGTGGCTTCATCTTTTCAAAACTCGGTTTGCCTGCCCAGTAGGTTGGCGTTGAAACGGTACCGGCGCAGCACACGGTGATGTCGATGCCATTGCCTTTCAACTCCTCGTGAAGCGCCTCGGTCAGCCTGATGCCGAACGACTTTGTCGCCGCATAGGTGGCCACATACTGCGGACCGATCAAACCGGCCAGGGAGGATACCAGCAGGATGCCGCCGGTTTTTTTTGAGGAGATCAGCCGGTTCGAAAAGCCGTGAACCAAATGGAGCGGGGTACAGGTGTTGACGGCAAGAAAACCGTCGAGATCGGCGGGGGCCAGGTCGGTGAAACGGCTTACTTTGCTGTAAGCGGCAACATAGACCATCAGCCGGCAATCTTTGGCCGTGGCGGCCTGCATGCACTGATCAGCGGCATCAGGGGTCGCCAGGTCAACCGTAACTTCCAGGGTTTCGACACGGTATTTCTCCCTGACCTTTTCAGCAAGCGCAGCCATAGCAGGTTTGTTTACATCCGCCAGGATGATGTTGATCCCGCTTGCTGCCAGTGTGTTTGTAAAACCTTCGCCGACTCCCTCTGCAGCACCCGCCACCAGCGCCCAGTTGCCATATCTTTCCCTCAGTGAAGCCATGATTTTTCTATCTTTGCCGACGCTGCAATAATAGGTAATAATTTTCAACATGCGCAAACTCCTGTTTCTCTTTTTAGGGTTGCTGAAACGCTTCCGCCGCATCGGCCTGTGGCTGCGGGGCAAAACAGAGGCTGATATTCATGCCGAACGCATTGTTACCGGCAAAGCCTGGGAAGAGTTCTGCGACAACCTTAAATCTGCCGGCGCCTCCCTGATGTACCCGGGCGCCCCGCGCGATGCCTTCAACCAGGCCGAAGGGGTTCGGTACCTGTCGCGCCTTACCCGAGGAGGCCTCGAAGCTTTCGTGGAGTATTGCGATCCGGCCTTCCCCGTGTTGCGGCGCATGGCCCATGAAACAGTGAAACTTGGTGCTGATAACCCCGACAACTACTATTTCAATGCCCAGATCAGCGGGCAATATACCTACCGTATCCGGGGAAAGCGGAATTCGGTGCACTACATCGGATTTTTCACCCAGAATGGCAATTATGGAACCACCGGCGGACTCGCACCCTGCGGGGCGCTCGAACATACGGCCCTGCAACTGGAGGCCGATGGCAGCTTTGAGATCATCCTGAGTGGTTCACCCGGTGGGAAGAACTGGCTGAAAACCGAACCCGCAACAACCATGGTGATGGTACGCCAGACCTTCCTTGACCGTTTTGCCGAAACCCCTGCCGAGGTGACCATTGAAAATCTTGACGGCCGCACGGCGCCCGGACCGGTAACGCCGGCCATGATGGATGAAGGCCTGAAAACCGCCTCCATGTTCGTTGCCGGGGCCTCCATGATGTTTGCAAAATGGGCCAACGGGTTTCAGAAGCACACCAACCAGCTCCCGCTGTTCAGTCCTGAAGTTTCGAATGCTGCAGGCGGCGATGCCAGCATCATCTATTATCACAGTTACTGGAAGCTGGCCGGCAACGAGTCGCTGGTAATCGAAGTACGCCCGCCCGACTGCGATTCCTGGAATTTTCAGCTCAACAATTACTGGATGGAATCGCTTGATTATCGCTATTTTACCATCTGTGTCAACAAGGCCTCCGCCCATTATGAGACGGATGGCTCCGTGCGAGTGATTGTCGCCCACCGGGATCCCGGGAAACCCAACTGGATCAACACCTGCGGGCACCATGAAGGTACGATGCTGTGGAGGTGGTACCGGGTTGCGGATGGGGCGGTGGCGGTGGAGCCGGCATGCAGGGTGGTTTTGAATTACGAATTACGAATTACGAATGACGAATGAAAGCCAATCTGCCAGCCCAAATTATAAAGGACTATTTATTGCAGCCTGCTATAGTTGACCGCTGATGAAAAACTATTTATTGCAGTCAGCTTTAGCTGACTGTTTAGGGGGGATGGTCAATGAACATTGGGGCTTTAGCCCCATCTAAAAGAAAAACAAACAATGGGGCTAAAGCCCATGAATTGCATCAACCATCAACAGTTGGCTGAAGCCAACTGCAATAGATGAAAGCATCCAAAGTAGTTCCTGTTTCTTTTG
>JAPLDF010000008.1 GCA_026391835.1 Bacteroidota bacterium | reverse complement strand
GGATGGTTCAATTGGTTGATTGAAAAAACAGATTTTCAAAGAGCGAGTAAAGTGCGATCAGCCAAAGGCCTTCTTGTTCATGTTTTCGGTAAGTTGGCTGCCGCGTTTATTTATTTGATTTTTAACCCTTGATTCACATTATTTATCGAGTAACCCGATGACTCCGGAGGATGAGAACCTGGCATTCTTTACACTGTTTGACTCCAGGTCAAAAGAATAATTGTATGCCGTGCGGAAATCTGCCTTTTCCAGAATTGTCCGCTGAAATACGGTACGGGATAAATCGCAGTTCAGAAAGCGCGCCGAAGTCAGGTCCGCCTCTGAAAAATCTACCTCTTTGATGGTGCAGTCCCTGAAAATGGTATTCCTGATCTTTTTCTTGTGAAAAGTCGCGTAATCAAGAGAGCAATTGTCAAAAGAGAAAGCCAGGAGAAAGTCCCTGCATTTTGTAAAATCGACACCCAGGAGCTTGCAACCCTTAAAACTGGCACTTTTCAACCCTGTATTGTTAAGCTTAACCGCGCCAAAACTGCAGTCTTCAAATTTACAGTCAAGAAAATCACTGTCGGACATGTCGCATTTTGTGAAATTGCAGCCAACAAACGTACAGGTGTCAAATTCCGTGTCCGACAATTTACTTTCGGAATAATCACCCCTTGTAAAGGTGATTTTCTCCTGGAGAGTTTTCTTCATGAAATTGTTTTAAGCATCATTGTAGTATCGCAAGGATACAAAATGAACGCAAAAATCTCATGAAAAGTACTGGTAAGTACTTTAAAAAATCGGCAGGTTCGCTGCTGATTACCTTGTTTTAACCAGCTTGGCGGTCATTACGGTTTCACCGGCAGCCACTTTGATGAAATAGATCCCGGCCGGTTTTCCCGACAGTGAAAATTCGTGGATCCGTTCGCCGGGAAGTGTCTTCGATAAGACCATTTCTCCGCGCATCCCATAGATTTCAACCCGGACCGGTTCTGCCTGGATCCTGCCTGTCAGTTCCAGGTTGAATTTATCGTTGGTGGGGTTGGGATAGATCCTGAATTCCGGCTTTACAGCAACAGTGGGGTTTTTCTCGTCTTCCCCGGCGCCGGCTTCGACAAATGAAGCGGATTTCACACCGCACCAGGGGCCGCCAGGTGCGATTTTACCATGCATGTACCCGCCCGCATAAACACGGGTGCCCTGCAGGTAGTCGATATTGACCCCGGCAATCATCGTTACAGAGCCGCCGTTAGATACAATGAATGTTGTTCCGCCGCCGGCAACCGTGATGGTTTGCGTTGCGTCATAGCATGTTGACTGCCCATTCAGGATCGTTTCATTCTGAACGGTCCTGGTTACAGGAGGTCCGGTGAGGTCCAGGCACTCATCGAGGGTGGTGGTGGTGCCATATAGCACCTGAACCCCTGGAACTGTCTTGGTAACGTATCCTGTCTTGCTGAAACCAACACTGTAGGTCCCTACAGGTATGTTCAGAAACTGGTAAAGCCCGGAAGCGTTGGTCGTGGTCGTATTTAACCCTGCAGTGACCGTACCTCCCGCCAGTAAACTGGCACCGGAACAGGCTGTGACAATTCCTTCCAGTGTTCCTGTTTGAGGTACACCGGTGAGCGTAATGTCATCAATTTGCCAGGTGCCGATTTCCCAGGAGTTGCCAATTACCGCAAAGGCAAACTGGAACGTGGCTGAACCGACGTCGGGAGTAGTTATGGACAAAGTCGTTGTCAGTGGTCCCAGAACACCGGTCATGGAATTAGACCAGGCTGTTTGCCAGGAATGCCCGCCGTTGCTGGTTGTCAGGATCTTACAGAAAGTGCCGGAGCTATATGCATTGATATATTGTTTGAATGACAGGTTAAGCGAAGCCTGGCCCGTTGTATTCATGACGGGAGAGGTCATCATGGAACTGTCACTGAAATATGGGTTATACGGGAAAAATGCGAGTTGAGGAAACTCCCCTCCTGCATAGTTGTTCAAATCGACAATCCAGTTTGTGGGTGATCCTGCCTTTTTTACTTCCCAGCATTGCGGGGTAATGCCAACCGTCTGCGACATGAAGTCTTCGGCATATGGCAAAGATATTGCAGGACAGGGTAAATAAAAAGTATAGGGGCCTGCCCAATTGCTGGTTTGGCCTCCGCCGCAATCACCCTGTACGTAAAAACTGTAGGAATAACCCTCTGTCAGTCCTGATAAATGATAAGGATTCGAACCTGTACCGTTAATGACGGTCCCTGTTCCCATGCTAAAACCGGTAATACCCCACTCGATGTTCCAAAGGCCGGCACCGGAGGTCCATCCCAGGTCGGCAGAAGTTGAAGTGATATTGGTGGCATGGAGCGCAGTCGGTGTCAGGCAGGTGTTGCAGGTGATTTTTATCCAGTAACGGCTAAGTGAATCACATACCACCTGTTCGGCATAGGAAGGCGCCACGTTTACAAAATAGGTCCCCGCTGCACCAAGCTGGGTGACGATTTGTATGTTGCTGCCGGCATTGTTGGTAGTGGATGTATACGTAACGGTTGAAGGGCATGGCGAGGAAGCGAAACTGAAGAAACCGGTAAACTCTGAATTGCCGGTAAGTGTTACATCGTTGGGTTCGGTGAGTGTGAATGAGTACCAGTCGGAATCTCGTTGCGACCGGTGCAGCCAGGCTGTACCGCATTTGGTTTCACCGCAGCTGATGGTTTCAAAAGCAGGCGGTACAAGGTCACAACCGTTTGTATTGGCACCACAGGATTCTGTCTCGGCAGTTGCACCTGCCGGGCAGTTAAAGTAATGGGTACGAAAGGTTTTCTTGATCCAGGCACTCTCATCGGTGGAACTGCAGTAGGTATTTACATAAAAGTCATATTCAGTTCCCGGGATCAGACCTGTCAGGGTATATTCAGGGGTTACCGCTATTTGGACATAGGTGCCATATCCAGGCGTAAACCCGGCAGGCCCCCATTCAAGTGACCATTCAAGGTTGGTTGAAATGGTTGATGGTGTCCATGAAAGAGAAGCCGATGTGGTCGTAAGGGTAGCATTGGGAACCGATAAACCGGTTGGAGGGAAGCAGGTGTAGATATCTACGTGCAATGGCCCGACCCTTGCAGATTCGCCAAAATCATATTGCGCAGACACTTCGTAATTATATCCTCCCCAGGGAAGGTTCGGGTCATCATAGAACAGGTTGGGAACATTATCCCCGATCTTGACATTGTCGCGGTAAATATTGTATCCTGTCAGTGTCGAGGACGGAGCCAAAGGCGACATGGCTGATGCATGCTCATCCTTGTTTGTAAGATTGGAAGGGATGAGAGGGGTGTTTTGTTCCATACGAATGATCCCGGGTTTAACGCTTGCCGGGATCGGATTGTTTTCATAGGGTATCTGCAGGGTGCTTTGAACCAAAGGCAATAGTTGCTGCGGAGCAAGCGCCGGGTTTTCAGAAATAAAGCCATCGACCAGCCAGTTAAATTCCCAGCCCCAGGCTTCTTTAACGGAGAACCATCCATAACCGCTGTTTATCATATCACCCTTACCGGTAACGGCAGGCCCGCCGCTTAACCCGGCGGGGTACCCGGTAGTTTGAACAATTTCATAACCAAACCAGAATTCCTGGGTTCCGTCAATCAGGATGGGTGTTGTCAATGTAACTTCACACCAGGCATTGATGATCGGATCGGTAACAACCTGCGAGAGCAGCAAAGTTGATGCATCGGTCCCTTTCCAGACTTTCAGCGTATAGGTGGCGGTTGCCTCGGTAATGATGAAACGGATCTTCTTCAGGTAGGTGCCGTTATATGGTGCAATATCAGCGACCGGCCACCGCGAAGCAACGCTGAAGGTTGCGGGGCCGTTATATCCAAGACCGCCATAGATGCTTCCGTTGTTCCAGCGGATCCACTGGTCAGGGATCGACCCGGGTGCCATCCAGGTTAAATGGGCATTGTTCAGGACCGGTCCTGTAACGCTGGCCTGGAAATTTACAGGCGGTGCATAGTAGGGTGCCAGGCAGAAATCCAGGCTGGTTGCGCTGCCTTGTGTAATATCAACAGGCGAAATGGTCTGGCTTGCATCATGATAGATGGCCGTAATGTTATCATAGGATCCGACCGGTAAATTCAGCTGGTAATGGCCCGAAGCATCGGTGGTGGTAGAATATGTGCCGGTTACCACGGTTGCTCCTTCAATGGGAACGGTACAATTCGGTTCTTCGGTTACAAATCCGTAAAGCGTACCTACGGCAGGGTTCAATTGGAATTGTACCTGCGCAAGAACCCCGTCCGGCCCGATATTGGCATTAGGCGGTGCTGCAGGGTTGGGATTGACACCGTCATCGAAAAAGAGCAGTCCGCGGTTTGAGCCACAATAATATGAGCCCCACAGGGCTGAACAGTCATACCCGTTGGAATTTTCATCCACAGCAACTACAATGTTGTCTCCGGAATAATAAAAAGGAGTGGGCAAAGTAATTTCAACCCATGTACCATTACCGGTAACTGTAATTACGCCTGAGAAGACCTGATTCAGCCCAGCCAGGGGAACCCAGTCGGAATTGCTTGTAAACTCTGTCCTGGAAGTATTTCCAAGGTAAACGGTCCAGTTGTTCCAGTTTGAAAATTGTGAACCACCTACCACATATAAGAACCTGATCTTTGTAATGAGCCCGCTTGTCCCTCCGCCGGCAGTTATTTCACTGCCAAGATAGATCTGCTGGCTGTAATTGTAATTATAGCAGGAGTAAATCGGGAATATATACGTATTGGGGCCATCTCCGATCTGAACGGTCATGCCTGTCCCGGCTCCGGACTCATAAGCCCCCATGTCGATGAGGCCGTTATACACCCTGGAATTTCCGTCAAGGTCAATGGTCTCGGTGTTGAAAGCATTGTCTCCTGCATCAATACAAGGACTTCCGCTTGCCAGCCTGAAATTCCCCGATACCGGATTGATAAAAACAGGATCTGAAGAAATATTTCCTGTACCTGAAGGTAACGGATCGGTACAGCAGTTGACGAAAGTATTCCCGTCATAATTGGAACTGTTGCCATTTCCATCGGTATTCCCCCATATGATGCAATTCCTGAACTCTCCCCCGGCGATCACATAACTTACTCCTCCATTATTCAAAGCGGTGTTGTTGACAATCGTACACCCGATCACAAGAATACTTTGGCTTAACTCGTCGCCCCAGTCACAGTGAACCCCTCCTCCGCCGACCGATGAGTTTGGAGCGCTGTTGTTTTTTATAAGGCAATTTGCCAGTTTCGCAGCATGGTAAAGGGTTACCCCACCGCCTCCGCCGTTCCAGTCGCAGGCACATGTAATCGTATTCCCCGAAATGATGCATTCGGTGATTGCTGCATCCGGGCTGCAATCACCCATAAAGACGCCTCCGCCAAAACTATCTGCAGTATTGTTTTGAATGGTGCATTTCGTCATCCTCATACTTGACCCTGCAGCATAAATACATACTCCGCCTCCCCATTCGGGGGCGTAATTGTTTTGAATGATGCAATGGAGGATTTGAGGAGAGGCGTCACTGACAAGAATCCCGCCACCATAATCAACATCAGGTTCTGATGTTGCATTACCATGCTGAATGGTAAACCCGACAACCTGGCAGGATGATGTTTCATATTGACTTATGGTGATGACACGACCCGTATTGCTCCCGTCAATGATCGTAGATGCAATAAAAGCAGTATTGCCGGTAGTAAAGTATTTGGAACAAAGAACTATGTTTTTGCCGTTCAGGTTTAAGTGCTCATAATAGGTACCCGGATCTACCAGGACGACATCTCCGTCAACTGAGGCATCGATGCCTTCCTGGATAGTACTGTATGTTTCCGGTATATGGATGATGGTACATTTCCCGGAATAAGGCAGAACAAGGATCAAAAAAAGAAAGACTATAAAATGAGTTGTTTTCATGGCTGAAATTTTTGGGGATTTTTTGGAAAAACCAGGGGCTAGGAGCATTATGTAAGTTTTGTCAGAAAAACCATTGGTAAAGGGTCAATGAAATAACCGCCTGTTAAGAACATACAAATATATAAACAATAAGGGAAAAGTCAAGTTTTTTCACTTCTTCATCATGTGTTCGGAAAAGAAATCTCGCAAGCGAAAATAATTCCTGCCTGCACGTACCTTATGCAGAAGAGATTCAGGAAGGCGAATTGACCTGGAGGTTGACAGTTAATGCAGGAGCAGCGCGGAATCAATTGTCGGAAGGTGCCACATCACTTTTGATCATTTCACTTTCATTAAAGTAATAGAGCCTTCCGTATTCTGTCTTCAGGCGGAAATCTGCATCGTTTTCGATAAGGGTTTGAATCACTTCGCAGATCTCCTTCTTTGAAAAAAGTTGAAAACACACGTCGCAGATGGCTTCATCTATATATTTTTCGGGGACCAGGTGATCATACCCGTGATCCTTCAGCATCTTTACCAATACCCTGGGCCCAAATGCCCGGATGGCATGCAGCACATAATTGTTTTCGGCCCGGTCAAAGATATCGTTGATTTTTTCTTTATAAAGATTGCCCAGGAACATCGGACTAAATTCGGGCAATGTTATCGGCGGTCCGATACAGGCGATTACGTTGCCATTTGGGAAAATGACAGGGAAACTGGCCATGGAACATGCCGCAACGGCAGGTTCCGGTGAGTATTTCAACAAAGCGTGATCTATTCCCTTCTCCGCCCTGCCAACAGGTACGATGATCGAAGTATTAATAAATTCAGCATCGGTTATCTCAAGCAGGTCATCCATCAGGCTGAGATATTCAGGTGAACTCTCATTCTCGGTGGCAACGGCAATGTTGTATAATTTACCCAGCTTTTTTGCTGCCCAGATCGCGTTTTTGACATTGGCAAATGGAATCATCAGCTGGTGTTGAAAATCAGCGCTGATTGAAATCATCTGGATGGACCGGCATAACGTAAGGATCCGCAGCGCCTCTTCTTTTGAAGATGCCCAGTAGGCGTTGCTGACAACTGAAACAATAAACCCCTTTTCATGGGCATGGTCAGAAATGCTGATCAGGTGCGGCAGGTTATAAAAAGGTTCGCCCCCGGTAAGCGACAGGCCGAAAACAATCCCGTTCCTGTATGATTTAATCTGGTCGAGCCATTTGAAAGCCGATTCAAGCAACATCTCCTCCTTTCTGTTTGGCCCTGCCTTCACAATGCAGTGCGGGCACGCTACGGTGCATTTATAGGTCAGCATCAACCCCACATTGCTTAAAAACGGAACTTCGGTCATTCGATTTTCTTCCATGATGTTAGGCGGTTATAAAAGTTATAATAATAATCACCTGCCAGGCTTTTCAATGCCTGGCAGGTGATATTCGATCTGGTAAATGTCTGTATAACGTTATTTAACCCAATTGTTTTGGCGTAAGCAACATGTTGAATTTTTTATAATCCAGACCTGCCTTCTGAAGTAACCGCCATGGAACAGGTATTCCCTGGATCAGCTTATATTTCTGAACTTTTTCCTCGGGAAGTGTGTGACTGAATTTGGCAAAATCAATTTTCGCGGTTGTTCCGGTGTAGCCAATTGAAATGTCATAATGCATTGCAATTTTTTCACTCATCAGTTCGGGGAACTTCAATTGCAGTTCTTTAATATATTTAGCTTTCAGGGCATAAATCCCAATCCACTCCTTTTTGTTGATGATCCGTGCCTCATTTTTAAACAGCCTGAGGATTTCTTCGGATATAACGATGCCTTTAGGGTTAGTTGTTGCCATAAATTGAATATTTAAGATTGTCCTACTCATCTGGCTTTTCGGTAACGCCCCGTTTTTATAGTGGTTTCAGGATTCCACTGTTTAATGGATCTTTTGAGGGAGGCTTTTCAGAGAACCTTCCTGTCAAAACAGGGGCGGTTCCCTGGTATGCTGATCATTCGAGTATCGTGTCATATGTGTGCTCCTTTGCACAAGTTAACGAAAGAATGGCAGTTGTTTATGTGATTCTGATAAGAATGGGAAATTTGTGGCTGATAATAAGCATATTGTAAGGATGTTCATTTGTTGAATCAATGAAATCAAATGAATTTTTCCTGTTATCACGAGCAAATATACATTACAATAGCCTAAGATGCAAGTTTTTTTTCATTCCCTGGTAAATATTCAGTATCGGCAATGGATTACTCAAACAGTCTAAAACAGGATCAACCGGGATCAGGACCTCTGGTATTCGTTCTTTCAGGACCAGACACACACCTGATCTGAAAAAAATTAAACCCTCGACCTCAGCCAGTATTTTTTGTATATTGGCACATCAGCAATTGCTGATGACGGCCAAACTGAAATTACCTGATGGTTTCACTGTAATGATATATGAATGTAAAAAGCATCATTTATGCGGGATGGGAGAAACATGAGAGATTTGTTTACCCAAACAATGGATGGCTGCAGCAGATATACCGTATGACCGATTGATAACCATTAAATTTAAACAGATGAAAAATATATTGATTGCATTGGTTTTGATCCAGGGGGTTGCCCATGCACAAACACCTTGTCCCCGGTGGGGATTGGCAAGAGAAGGCACCCTGGTTTATGCGCTTAACATGAAAAAAAACAGGATGGATGTTCCAAAAAATTACAGGCAGATTTCTGTCACTGATTTTCTTGCCTTTCCCGACGACAGCCTGGGAGACGGCAAGGCATTTGAACTGGTGGGGGGATACGTTGTCGATGTTAAAAAACAGGGACAGGAAAGTTGCAACTGTAAAAGTAAAATAGCCCGCGATTTTCACATTGTGGTTGTCCCTCATCCGGAAGACAGGGGAGACAAAAGCAAATATGTTATCGTAGAAATCACACCCGGGTTTAAGGAAAAGTACTCCTGGAATGACTCGGTGATACTTGCCCTGAAAAATAATTATGTCGATTTCTCCGGGATTAAATTTGCCGATCTTGAACATAAGAACATGAGTGTAAAATCAAATCCCACCCGGAAAACATGCTGGAGAGGTACGATCAATGAACTGCATCCCGTGACAAGGTTCGTCAAAAAAGCCAATGGCCATTAACCAGGGCAAGATGGTCACTTAGATCACCATCTTATACATGAAATTCTTACTTTTGTTCAGATTATAAATCCAGCATCTCAATGAACAGAATTAAACTCACAAAAGAGTTGGAACTTTCCCGGATAGTCCATGGACATTGGAGGTTGGCCGAATGGAAAATTTCAGACCGGGAATTGCTGAAATTAACCGAACAGGCCATAGAATCAGGGGTGACAACCTTTGATCATGCTGATATTTATGGGAATTACCAGTGTGAAGAACTGTTTGGCAATGCAATTTCATTGAAAAAAGGATTGCGCAAAGAGATCGAAATCGTAACCAAGTGCGGAATTAAACTAAAATCAGACAAGTTTCCTGACCGAAAACTAAAGACCTACGATTATGGGTTCGACCACATTGTTTCGTCGGTAAACAACTCCCTGAAAAACCTCAGGACCGATTATATCGATTTGCTCCTGCTGCACCGCCCTGCGCCGTTCTTTGACCCGGAAACAGTTGCACACGCATTTTCCGAGCTGAAAAAAAGCGGGAAAGTCCTGCATTTTGGTGTATCCAATTTCAACCCGCAGCAATTTGAAATGCTGAATTCCTATACCTCCGAACTGCTCGCAACCAACCAGGTGGAGATATCTCCCTATTGCCTGGAACAGTTCGACAACGGGAACATCGACTATTTTCTGAAAGAGAAAATAAAACCCATGGCATGGTCGCCGCTGGCCGGTGGCCGGCTGATGAACCCGTCGGATGAAAAAGGCCGGAGGATCGTTCAGGCATTGCACGAAGTGGCAGAGGAGCTGGCAGTGGAAGCCACAGACAAGATCATTTACTGCTGGCTGCTGAAACACCCTGCCTCAATAATTCCGGTTGTCGGAACCGGGAATATTGAACGTATTAAAAACGCGGCAGCTGCTGGACAGATTGAGATGAGCCACGAACAGTGGTACAAAATTTATATTGCCTCAACGGGCAACGATCTTCCATAGTCAAAACCACATGAATACCCGGATTCTTATTCACACCAGATGAATTTATAAGAAATGGGATATACTTTCTACTTCTTCGCTTTCGGTTCGGGAAGTTCTTTATAAGTGATCCTGATCAGATTGCTGATCCACTCACGGTCTTCAAATCGTTCATCGATCAGGAAGCTTAATTTTGCCCCCGGATAGGGAGGTGCTTCAACAACATCACCGATAAATGCTCTTCCTCCTGAAGTTGGTTTTACAAAGAGCCGGTTATCGCATATCAGTGCAACAACTTTTCCGTTGCAGTATACCGCGTACTCTCCAAACATCTTTTTGCAGGTGATCTCGCCTGCATTTTCAATCTGGTCAACAATCAGTTCAGCAAAACTCTTATCCGATGCCATTGGGTACAGTTTAATAATTGAACGTTTTTATCTTTTATAATCCAAGGAAGGAAGGTTTCATTTTACAATCACAACCTTCCCCGTTTTAAAATAATTTTCCTGTGAGATTTTATAATAGTAAACACCCCTGGCCAGGTGCCCGACAGCCATCGTCACCTCCGGCTGCCCCTTTGGCAGGGTTCCTTCAGCCACAGCCTGGCCATGGAGGTTATGCATCGTGATATGTGCATCTCCTGCAGGTGGCATGCCGGCGAAACGGAAGGTTACGCGGTCCGTGGCCGGGTTGGGAAACACCTTCATTTCGCACTGGATCTCCTTGCGGGGAACACCAGTATACACGCTGTCGAGGTTGTGAAAATAGGTGTCGAAGGTTACCCCGTAATCGCGGCTGAAGTAAATCCACACACAGGAGTGAAGACAGGGCACCGTTCCGCATATCTCACGACGTGCATAATAGAAAGTACCCGGTGCCCGGCCTGCAGTATAAAAGATCTCATCGTAGGTCTGGTCTCTTTCACTCTGTAAGGTGATCGTCTGCCCGTAATCGAAGGTGTGGAACAGGGCGATCTGCCAGTAGCTTTTCCAGACCACAAAATAGAGCTCGCCGGGTGCCGCGCCCCGGTGGGTATCGCAATAATCATACATGGAGCCAATGCCGGGGAAAGTGACATTAATGGTTGAAAATGTCTGGCCGTAGTTGTTGCTGTACGCCAGTTTAAGCGGATTATACCCGATTCTTTTTGCCGAATACACCTCTCCCGGAAGCATTCCCACATCCTGCAACAGCAGTGAATCATAGGAGGATTGCCATGTGAAATTATTGCCGTAATCCGTTCCCCGGTAAAGTCCCCAGCCGGAAATATACAACTCCCCAGCCAGGCAGCCTGCCGCTTCTTTATAGATGTCATTAAAAAATTTCTTTTCAAAGGTCACGCCATAATCCGAACTGACGCCAAAGGTGTCCTGGCCGATAAAAGGAATCTGGTAGATAAACCCGGGAACAGAATCGCCGAAAATCGACCCGGCCTCTTTGAGAAAGTTTGTTTTTCTCTGCACCGACAGGGTTTTTCCATTGTCTGTTGAATGAAATATGCCATTCCAGGTGATATAATTCTGGTCGGCATACCACTGGCAGCTCAGGTATATCTCGGCGGTATCGGCACCCCTCGTCAGGTGTCGTGAAGAGTACTGTGAGAATGACGGCCCGGCCAGCGACAAGGTGCTCAATAAAAGAATCACCGGGAGTTTCAACATGATGTGTTTCCTGGAAAAATGACTTACCATGGCAGATTGTTTCATACATTGTGTTTTTAAAGGCCCGCAGGCGTTTTTGCAGTTCAGTGGTTAAAAGTAAGAAGAATTTGTTAAAACATAAAAAAAACACATCTTTCCTGGCGTCAGCCCCCCGGCATTTTACTTTTTCTTAATTTCACCGTATATCTTTAAACAGCACAACTCAGCATGATGCCGGAGAATCTTCAGGAAATTATCAGGTGTGTCAGGAATGGGGACCGAACGGCATTCAGCAAACTTGTGGCCATGTACCAGCAACCAGCATTCCGGCTCGCATTCAGGATCCTCGGCAACGACGAAGAGGCAAGGGACGCTGTCCAGGAAAGTTTCATCAAGGTCTGGCAGAAGATCGGTTCTTTTGATCCTTCCAGGGAGTTCATCCCATGGATGTACCGGATCCTGGCGAACACTTCGACAGACCATCTGCGGAAAATCCGCCGGCACACCATGATCCCGATCGACCAGGTAATGCAGAACATCGAGGCAATGCAGCAGAACGGTTCGGCAACCCCGGCCGACAACCACGAGCTGGCCATGCTCATCAAAGGACTCGCCGGGATGCTTCCTGAAAAACAGAAGCTTGTTTTCATCCTCCGCGACATCGAAGGGATGGCGTCGAAGGAGGTGGAATCCATCACTGACATGACCGAAACCTCCGTGAAAAGCAACCTTTACCTTGCGCGGAAGAAAGTACGGGAACAACTGCTAAGGATACTTGAAAAAGAAAGGAGGATACAATGAATTGCCGGGAAGCTACAGAACTTATTGACAGGATCATTTTTGAAGATGTTCCGGAAAATGCCGGCCTGCAGCATCACCTGGACGCCTGCCAGTCATGCAGCCAGGCCTTCAGCGATGCTTTGAAAGCCCGCGGGGTAATGGACATGGTCCGCGGCCTTGAGCCGGTACTCGGTGATCCTGATGGGCTCACGGATGATATTATGTCCGCCATCGGGCAGGGGCCATCAAAAACAGCCTATTTCCCACTGCTTCTGCAGCGCATGCTTGCCGCCGCGTCGGTCGCCATTTTTCTTTTATTCGGATATGAGCAATACGTCGTGGTTACAAAGGTCAGCAAACTGGAAATGCAGTTCTCGCAGATCAAAACAGATTCGCATCATTCATACCCGATGTTGCTGGCCTCAACCATCGATTTCAACAATGCCAGCATCTCCGTTTCTGAAATTCAAAGACGCCTGTCCACTTTTAGCGGAACAACCCCGCTTGCATTTTCAAATATTCAACAACGAATTAATCAAAGAAATATAAAATGAAAACACGACACCTGGTTTTTAGACTGGCCATTCTGATCATGGCTTTCAGTGCCTGCAGGGAGATTACAGTTACAACTACCGTGAACTGCGACGGAACCTTTTCCCGGATGCTCACTGTTTCAGGCGATTCGTCGGAAGCCTTTAAAAAGGAACTCCCTTACCCTGTCGACACCTCCTGGGCGATGACCTCCAAAAAGGATACATCAGGTAAAGGGAAGTTCATTGTTACCTACACAAAACGTTATAAGGATTGCGAAGAGCTGAAGGCGGAGATCGGCCGCGATACCAGCTGGCTCAGGCAGCTGGTACGCCAAATCGATATTCGTAAAAGGTTCGGGTTCTTTTACTCATATGTCATGTATAAAGAGGTGTATGCGGCAGCGAATCCATTCACAGCCCTTCCTTACAAAGAATACCTCACGCCTGAAGAACGACTCTGGCTGACGCGCAATCATGCCATCCAGGGCCCGTCCGACAGCCTTAAAATAAAGGATGCGGAAGAAAAGGCGCTGGCATACCTTGCTGAATCGGCAACCGCTGAGTTCGAAAAGATCCTGGCCGACGGAATTCGCAAACTGAATGATCCGCGCCTTGATGCGAACAGGGTTAAGGAGTTCCACGACAGCATAAGCAATACCCTGAAGAATGGGAATTTCAGGGACCCGGGGGCATGCATCGATTCCTACCGGAGGTGGACGGGAAACAGCACCGTTGACCGTCTCAAAGAACTGCAGCCACCGCTGTTCGGGGAGTTTAACCGGAAAGCCGGGTTCCTCGAACACCTGTTAATCATGGAGGGTTTCCATGTTGAAACAGAGATGCCGGGGCTGATCACCGGCACCAATTCAACAGCATTGAAAGGCAACCGGGTATCCTGGGACATCTTCCCGATGGCTTTTCTGCTGGAGGATTATACGATGGAGGTCGAGTCACGGATTATCAATGTGTGGGCATTCGTCCTTTCAGGGTTGATTTTACTGGGACTCGTGAGCCTGCTTGCAGTAAAAGCATTGAAAAGGTGATCAGACACTCTTTAAATCCAGCCTGCTGCATTCCTTTTCAAGTTCAATACTGGCAGCCTCAGCAGAATCAAGTTTTTTCAGCGGGATAATTTCTTTGCCGCCTGAATCAAACAGGATAAGCCTGATATCTTTGCTGGCAATATCGAGCGGACGGTTCCCCCTGCTGTATGCCCGGTAAGTTTGATTTGACTGCCTGATGCCAATTTTCATCGATGGCTCAATCTGAATCCACTTCCCGGTTTGTATAAATCCAAACAGGTTATTCGAGAATCTTACACGCCTCTTTTCATAATCAACCAGGGTGCTTGAAGAGGTAAACCCGACAAATGCCCCGAGGAGCACCAGGATTAGCCCGGAGAAATAGAAATATGACAGTGCTATTCCTGCAATAAACAAAAACACCCCGGCCGAAGCGCCAACGGGGCCAAAGGACCTGTCCAGTTTGTTATTCGTTATCATTCGCAGTTTATTTGCCATTTTAATGTTAATAGCTTAATGGTTTGATTTTTCGCCCTGCTTCGCAATCCCGGATAAGTTCATTTAATCGTTTTTCCCTTGTCGTTTCCTGCCGGGCGCTCATCACCCAGCTGATAGCAGTTTTTCTGTACGATTTCGCCATCGACTGGAACCAGGACCATGCCCTGGTATTTTCTTTGAATGCTTTCTCATATATGTCCGCCAGGACAGCCTCTTCATTTTCGTAGGTATATATTTTCGATTTATGCTCTTCCCGCAAATTAAAAGCGGCAAGCCCCGGGGGGTTCATCATGCCTTGCGCAGTTAAAACTTCGACTTTCTTTATGTTTATGGCGCTCCAGATACTCTTTGGTTTGCGGGGTGTGAACCGGATGAAATAACTTTCTTTATCAACAGACTGGCGAACACCGTCGATCCAGCCAAAACAAAGCGCCTGGTCAACCGACTCGCTCCAGGTCATGCTCATCTTGCCGCTGCCGACCTTGTAATAGCCAACAAACAATTCGGCGGCCTTGTCGTGGTTCTCGGCAAGCCAGGTTCTGAACCCTGACTGCGTTGCAAAAAACACAGGTTGAACATCTGGTATCATGGTTGCTTCCGGCAATGAATTTAACCTAACCTGTCGAATTGCCTGACCAAATGTAGAATATTTTGGAGAATACATGAAATCTGAAATCCGAAATCCGAAATTCCCTTCCCACTGGAAATTTCTTTTGATCCGCAGTCAGGGTTTCCAAAACGGTTAAACGTGTTAAAAAAAAGCCACCTTGTGGGCGGCTTTACGAAAAAAAATGGAAAATATATCGGGTTATTCGAAGTCGGCTTCGGTCGGCGTAACTGGTGCCAGAACTCCATTTTCGGTAATAGTTGCATCGACAGCATCGTTGAAATCTGCCGAACCAGGTGTAACGGGAGCTAAATTCCAGGCCGGCACCAAATCGCTTGTAACATCGTCAAATGTAGCTTCTGTTGGCGTTGCAGGGACCAGTGGGGCAACTTCGTTGATGGTTGTAACTTCTTCAAAGGTGGCTTCTGCAGGAGTTGTCGGTGCAATGGATACCAGGGTGATTGTTGAATTATCGTTTGATGAAGCAGGAGCGTTGTCATTTCCGGCAAAAAGAATACCTGCCTGAAGGGTCAGAACCGCTGCGATGATCATTGTTGTAGTTTTCATTTTTATATTTTTTGATGTTGATGTGGCAAAGATATACCAGGCTGGTGGGGTGGAACAACTTAAATCGGCTGGCAAAGGTTGAAACCCGGTGAACGGAGGATAGGACTCGTTAAAAGTATGATGGCGACCAATGCAGGAAATTTGGCGAAGACCTGCCAGCTGGCGAAGACCTGCCAGCCAGGAGGAATAGTTGCCGGTTGCTGTAACAGCACCGCCTGTCTTTATCATTCTCCCCGAGGCCGTTCCCGGGCAAGAGAACAGACTGAAGTTCCTTTGCAACAATATCGGTGTTTTTATCAATATGAATGAGAAAAACATGATATCGTCTGCTTAATCCTAAGGCAAGATTGAGCATCAGGATGCTGCCACAATTCCCGGGTTTTTCTCCAAGTATCGGGTTGAGTGATTTGTACATGTTGATTGGTTTTGTACATGTTGATTGGTTTCTCTACTTTCAGAATGCTTCAAACTCCAATGAAGTATTTATAACAAAGGAAATAAATCATTCCTTGAAAAGTAGCGTCCGGGTATGACCTTCCGTGTCATTGTTCAGGAACATCCTCTTCACTGGGATGCAAGTGAGGCAACCTGTGAGATGCCTTAGGTGTGACCATCGGGTTGCGATCGTTATCCTCCGGTTTATTTTGTTATTTGCAGGTATAGACGGTGGTCATGTTTATCGTCGGAAGGTGATTGATAAAATCGGCTTACCCAAATTAACAAGGATCAACGGATCATCCGGCGATTTTTTCAATTATAGGAAGGAGGGTTGGAATATCCACAGCAACCGTCTGATAAACAATATTCAAATCCACATCAAGATAATCGTGAATGAGTTTATCCCGCATGCCAGCCATATCTTTCCAGGGCACTTCTGGATGTTTTTCCTTGAAGGTTTCGGAAATCCTTTTTGTAGCCTCCCCCATAATCTCAATTTGCCTGATACCAGCATCCTGCAATTGAATATTTTCCAGAAAGACTTCTTTGGTAATGCCTGAAGCATAGGAAATAATCCGTTTAAGATTATTTTCAATATGCTCCAGGTATATGGTATCGTCTTTCATTCTTGAAAAATTATTTTCAGGTCAGCCTCAATATAGTTTCGGAGTTTTTGATTTTTAATTGCACCATCGGAAACCAGGTCGACCCTGACCCCTAATAATTCAGATAATTCACGCTCAATATGCACCAATTGAAACAAAGATATCGTTGTGTTAAGACTTATCAGGATATCAAGATCACTGCCGGGCCGGTTTTCTTCCCTGGCATAAGAACCGAATATGCCGATTTTTGCAGGATTATACTGCTGGAGGTAATCTATGATGATTTTATTTTTTGCAGGGCCAAGCATTCTTTGAAATCATTTAAACAAAATTACAACATTTTAATCAATGCCTAAATGCCTATGATTTTTTCACAGGCAGCATCCGGGCGTCCAGGGCTACTTAATAAAATTGCCGCTTCTTAACTCCCTGAAGGCAACATTAAGTTCCTCCTGCGTGTTCATCACGATCGGGCCATTCCAGGCGACAGGTTCTCCAATCGGTTTGCCTGCAATCAGGATAAACCTGGCTGTTGACGCCCCCGTTTGCACCCTGACATTTTCTCCCTCACCGAACAGGACCCCTTCGCCGGCATGCAATGAATTTTTAAGGTTCTCATCAAAACTGGCCGCTCCCTCATAGAGAAAAGAAAATACTGTATGATCAGTAGCTACAGGGATCAAGAGTGATGCATTTTCAGGCATCTCAACATCGAAATATTCAGGATCGGCGACGATATTTTCAACCGGCCCCTTCACCCCATTAAATGTCCCGGCCAACACCTTCACCCTGGATTTATTTTCAAGTTCAACGACAGGGATTTTGCCTGCCGGTATGTCCTGGTAGCGCGGGGCGATCATTTTTGACGCTGATGGCAGGTTCACCCATAGCTGGAACCCGTGCATTCGGCCACCTTCGTATTTGGGCATCTCCTCATGAATGATACCGCTGCCGGCCGTCATCCACTGGATATCTCCTTTGCCGATCACCCCGCTGTTGCCCATGCTGTCGCTATGTTCCACCTTGCCGTCAAGCATGTAGGTAACGGTCTCTATTCCGCGATGGGGATGCGAGGGGAAGCCTGCCATAAAATCATCCGGATTGTCGGAACCGAAAAAGTCCAGCATCAGGAACGGATCCAGGATGTCCTGTGTGTTGTGGCCCAGGATTCTTGTCAATTTAACTCCGGCCCCGTCTGAGGTGGCCTGTCCTTTGATAATGCGGTTAATCTTTCTGATATTTTCCATAATGGTTGTTTGATTAAAATTTACTTGCTTTTTCTTGCCAGGTGGGTTTTCCCAAATGGATTTCAGCCCCTGATTTTATCCAGCAGACGGTTTAACTCCTTTACCTCATCAGGTGACAGGTTCTGCAACAGCATGTCTGATTTTTTGTCACACACGATCATATCCGACAATAATGTAAGCCCCTTTTCGGTAATGTCAATTTCCTTCTGCCTGCGGTCATTCGGGCTTTCCTTCCTGACAATCAGCTCTTTTTCCAATAAATTATCCACGATCCTGCTCACATCTGAACTTTTATCCAGCATCCGCTCTTTGATGAAGTTGATTGAAATCGGGCCCTCCTTCCGGAACCCCCGCAACACCCTCAATACATTGTACTGCGGCTCGGTCAGTCCGTGTGCTTTGATGGATTGCATAAGCTGGTAGCCCAATTGATTGACCGTATATGTCAGATTGATGATGCCCCTGTGGTAGTCATTCCTGAACCGGCCCTTTATTTCATCATCAATTTTCATAAGCCTGTTTCTTTAAAAGTTCAGGATTCCTGATAAATCCGACAATCCATACCATGATTAGGACAACAGAAGGCAACAGGATGCTCATGCCACCGGTCATTCTTGTTTTGGAAATGCTCATAGTTGCTATATTTAAACTTGTTTAAACATGGTTTATAAAATCTCTGCAAATATACGGAATAACATTATATGTTGCAACGTGTATTAAAATTATTTTAAAATGAAACGCTCATTCCTTCAGAAACAGCATAAATTTGCATTGCTCCTTCAATATCTACGGTTCGATTTCAAACGCAAAAAAACAATGGTGGGAAGGAAAAGCATAAATGGTTTGACAATTCAAATGCATGATATTCCATGTAATCATTCAACAGCAAATTATTATCTTATGAAGACAGTGAACAGGTTGGTTGTTGTTTTTGTTGTTTCGGTAATGCTGTTTGCGGGGTGCAGCAAAGAGGTGACAAAATATATACCGTCGGGGCCGGATATGACCAGCCTGGCACACCAGTACAAACTGGCGGTAATGGATGCCAAAGCCGCCGAACCCTGGGAGATTTACAGGAGCCTGGTGGCGGTAACCTATTACGGCGACAGTTCGGCAGGAGACGGGAATCTGACCTGGTCGGCTGATTCGGCAGGAAGGATGCGGCTTTTGGTGGTGTCATGGATGACAAAGAGTTCCACGCAGTACTGGCCGGTGGGACAACCGTTCAAAACGAGCAGCAGCCAGTCCCATATGGCCTGGATAACCACCGTGCCCCAGATGGCCGGTTTTCTGAAGAAAAACAATTTTACGGGCCAGTCGTCCCTGCACTTGCGGATTGCCCAGTTGCTGGGGATGCCGCCCGACAGCCAGAATGATTATTTCGTCGAATTCTGGGTTTACCCCGTGAACCTTTTCCGCCCTGCACCCGATCCGGAGATCACCGACCATGAAGCCGGTCTCTATTTCCCCTCAACTGCCACCCTGAAACACCGGGACTGGTTCCTGAACCAGCTTGCGGGCAAATACGACACCTCCACAACCAGCGCCTTCCCCTGGACCCGGCTGGGCTATACCTACGACTGGGCAACCCCGCTCAATCCGGTTGGTTTGAGCGAGTTTGTGGTGGACACCTCTGCGCTTGTCACGGTTAAGGGCATTTACTCATCCTGGGAATACTACCAGGCGAGCCTGGGTGCAAAATAGATGTCAGGACGGGTTGGATCAGAGCGACAGCATCGCCACAAGGATCAGCAGCATCATAAACAGGGGGAGGCCGATAATCAGGTACGACAAGCTGATCAGCAGCATTTTTGCCAAGGTCTTCCACAGCGCCTGCCCGTAATACTTTTTCAGTGCAATGAAGCCATAGACCAGTATGATAATTGCGGTGTAAAACAAGTTAAGCGGAAAAAGCAGTTCAATCAACAGGTACAGGATGAATAGCAAAAAAATGAAGGCATGGAGATGCAGTGAGAAAATCAGGTGTTCAAAGTACAGCCTCTTCCGCCGCAGATAAAACAACTTCAAAAGAGCGGCGAAAACCGGGATTAAAATAAATATCAGTTTTGATGCTGTATGTTCAAGAACCGTTGTGAAAGATTGTCCCGTTGAGATCATGATCTTTAAGGCCTGCCTTATGAATAGTTTCGTCCAGCCTGATTCCTTTGAAAAATGTTTTTCAACATAGTTTTTTAATCCGGTAGTGTCAATTTCATTTTTAACGGAATCCCTCCCGGATTTACTTAATGGAACACCCTGTAAGGTATAGCTGACATGCTTTTTCCCGGTTTTTTGATGGTCAGGCTGCGACATGCCTGGGTCTGAAAGCACCGGACTTGTATTTTCAGCCTCCTGTTCCTTTCCAAAAGGCATGAGAAGGAAATAGATAACGCGGATGACCAGGAACACTTTGAATGGTTCTACAAATGATTTTCGCCTGCCTCTCATGTATTCGAGGGTAAGCCAGCCTGGCTTATAGAGCAGTGGTAAAATTGTCCTGAAGAATTTGGAGTCAAAGTGGAAATAGTCCAGGAATGAGTCCCCGACTCAGCGGCAATGGAAATATCCCTGCACCAGCTATCGATACTGAAAAAGACAGAATTATTATTACTGGAATAACACTTAGCCTGAACACCCTGCATGCTCTGAATAGCCCGGTAATAAAGGCAATACTTAAAGCGGAACATAAAACCAACCAGGCTGGCTTTAACTATCGAAATAACTAACTTTGTGCAATTACTTTAAAATAATTCCATCGATCATGAAACAGATTCTTGTCCCCGTCGATTTTGAACCCCAGTCGCTCATCGCCCTGGAACAGTCTTACAACCTGGCGCGCCTGCTCCCGGCAGAAATAGTGCTGCTCTATGTTTATGATCCTCCTGCCGGCATCAGGTCCCTGTTCGGTGCCTCGTATGATGAAGAGATTATGAATAAACTGGAGGTGAAACTTGCCGAACTCTCCTCCAGGGTGCAGGCCGAAACCGGGTTGCCCGTTTCAACCATGATGGAAACAGGCCGGGTCTATTCGAAAATCCTGGAAACAGCCGATAAGATCCAGGCCCAGTTCATTGTCATGGGTACACACAGTCAACCCGAGCTTCCCGGGGACGCTGTCGGGGTGATGGGGGCCAACAGTTCAAGGGTGCTGCGCTCGACAAAATGCCCGGTCATCACCATCAATGCCCGGCATCATTTCGATGGTTGCAGGAATATACTGCTGCCCCTGGACCTTACTACCGAAAGCAGGCAAAAGGTGACATGGGGCATTAAAATTGCCAAAATATACGGTGCCGGTATAAAAGTAGTTTCCGGGATCTGGAGTAAAAACGACCCTGCCGTTCACAGCAGGCTCAAATTCCTGGCCGGGCAGGTAAAACAATTTATCGAGACGGAGGGCATCAGGTGTACGGCAGAAATCATTGAAGGAGTAGAAAATGAGAAAGCTCTCATCCCCACAGTGTTGAATTATGCCGAACAACAGGGGGATATCGACCTTATCATGATCATGACCCAGCAGGAATCGGGCGTTATAGAGTTTTTCGTGGGATCCCGCGCCCAGGAGTTCGTGCGGCTGTCGCCGGTTCCGGTCATGTCGATCGCACCGAAAGAGCTGGGTTTCGTCTCAATTTTCAGCTAAGCCCGGAAAAACCGCTCTCATTTTATTTCCCCTCGGTTCGTGCGTGAGTTTAGCAAGTCCGAGTTCTTCCATTAAAGGCGGAACATACATTCCGAACCGACCACGTAACCCTTTTTTAAGCCCATACCAACCCCCAACCTGGTTGTTTTCTGATCGTCCCCAAGCTTCAACCGTGCCTTCTTTTGCGGGTTTCAGTTCATCTGCACTTCCAAGCTCCATCCAGTCACCATGTATTATCAGCATCACGTGAAGGTCTGCCAGACAGCGAAAATCGTAGTGTAAAACTGTTTTACCGACGGTGCAAACTAATATTTCTTTGCCGTCCCTGGTATCCTTATGCATCGTGAAATCGGAGGACAGAGGAGGAGTCTTCAGTATCCATGGGTTTTCTTTTGTTCCTTTTTCTATTGACATTGCAAAAATCATTTTGTTAACAATACTTCTTTTCATTGGTTCCCGGAATCGTATCATCCAGGTATAAACTTGGCATGATTTCTCGTTCAATCGTGGTTATAAAGGTACTATTTCTATCAAACCCCGAATCCAATCCGGGTCCTGTTTTTCTCCTGTTGAAAATCTTTTTCATCCTGGTTGTATATCGCCGTCAAAGTCATCGGTGTATTGAAACTGGCGCCGAAGCCTAATTTCTTAGAAAGTTTCTGAGCCTTATCAATCGTTAATTCTTTGAATTCATACTTGGCAATCAACCTGCCTTTTCTCATCAATGCACTATCCACCTTTGAAATATCGGTGTTGAATGAGCAGATTACCTGGATGTTCAGACAGTCAGAAAGTAACCCGTCGGAGATGTTCAGTAACGCGGTTACAGGAGAATGACCATCCTGTTCCCTGTCGACAACGATGTTTTCAGCGTCTTCAATGACGAAAATGGAGTTAGGGTTGTCAATCAATACTGAAATCAGGTCGGGATTGGTAATTGCGCCTGCCATATTGGGTGGTAAAAAAATCACATCCTTATTAATTGATGAAATCAGGTGGCGTACATATGAAGTTTTACCTGTCCCGGGCCGGCCATGCAATAGAACCAAACCTTTATCATTTTTTTTGGATAGCCTTTTAATGATGGTTTGATGGATCTCTTTGAAATCGTCGTTGTAATTATCGTCAATACTGAGTTTTGGTTTTGAAATAAGGAATGATTTGGTTTCAATCCCATGTTTGGTGTTTACCAGGAGCGACATTTCCGGTTTGTGTTTCGCTTTGCGTTCCTTAAATTTTTTGATCCCATCAATGACCGCTTCAACTAAGGAGATGTCGGTCTTGCGGAATAAAAATCTTACAACAGAATTATTGGTGTCAAAATCAACAATCAAATCGTCATATAAAAAGTAGAAGATGTCATCGTATTCCGCTGTTTTCTTACTCCTTAAGTAGATTTTATCAAAATAAAAGTCCTTGATATCGCCCTGGAAATAGTCCACAAACCACTTGTTGGCTCTTTTACAGTCAATATTGATTTCATGAATGAAATTTGGGATTGAGTTGAAGTGAGCGAGAAATAAATTGAATTCGTTCAGGTAGGAATGGGTTCTTTCGGCGAACACTCCCTCCAGGTTCATTTTTGCGGTTGTTTTCTCCAGTTCAGCAGTTCTGGCTTGCAGATGATTCAGGTTGATGGCTTTTAACCCCATGGTGTTTGTTTTTTTTATGACGGGTCAAAGCTAATGCGTGAGAACGACAAGATGTGTCGTTGTAGGAATGATTCAGGGAAAATGAATCACTTGTAATACATTTTATATTTCACCTTATTGCGCAAATGTGCAGCCCCCCGGCAACTTCACCTGTGTTATAAAACATTAAACTATATCCTTTGACAGATATTACAACCCGTTTTACCGATCCTTGTTGACCCGGGGGCTGGTCTTCAGTATTTTTACACAAATGCTTATCCCATGAAAAAGATTGTTACCCTGCTTGCACTTTTGCTCGCATTTCAAGGTGTTTATGCCCAGTCAGGCGAACCCGAAAAAGTTCTTATGAAACCTGCTTTGCTGGTGATCGATGTCCAAAAACAATTTCTGCCCATGATGTCCAAAGAGGACCAGGAGAGGGCCCTCGAAATGATGAACTGGTCTATCTGGCTCTTCAGGCAATATGGATTGCCTGTCATACGGGTTTACCATACCAGCAAAAAGTGGGGTCCGGAACCGGGTTCACCAGGTTTTGAATTCCACGACTCACTGAAAATCGAACAGTCGGACCCGAAAGTGATTAAAACCTACCCGAGTGCATTCAACAAGACTGAACTTAACAACCTGCTTAAGGATAAAGGCATCAATACGCTGTTCCTTTGCGGGCTGAGTTCGGTCGGGTGCGTCCTGGCAACATACATGGATGCTGCCAACTATGACTACGAGGCCTTTCTCATCAGGGACGCGATCATCGGCCATGATGCGCAGTATACCAACCAGGTTGAAGCCATCTTTAATGCCCTGGATATAAACACGATCAGCTACATGTTCAAGACCCGGAAAGAGTGATGATGCAGGCTGGGTCATGTCCGGGTTTAATTCTTGTCATGCTCAACCCAAATGAGGGCAGCAGTGTCAAATCCCAGTTTTTTGGCAATAGTAAGGTAGTTCTGTTTTATTTCTTCCGGGATGGTGATCTCACGGGAAAGAATCCACAGATAACTCAGCTTATTCCCGCAAACAAGTGCATACTTGTAATCATTGTCGATGGCGATCACATTATATCCTCCGTAAAACGGGCGGAAAAACGACACTTTCAGCATGGCAACATCTGGTTTCCCGACAAATTTTGCGATTCCGGTGGCTTCCTCCCATTTCTTTTTCTCATAATTATAGCCGCGGTTAACGACTTTAATGGTGCCATCATCCTTCACAGAATATTGAGCCGTAGTGTTGTTTAAATTTCGCTCAAATCTAAAATCGAAGCGGGCAATCTCATACCACTTGCCCAGGTATTTCGCCTTGTCGAATGGTTTTATTGCAACGACTCCTTCCGGAATGGTAGAACACGAACTGAACAGAAGAGCGAGAATTCCCATAACCAAGTTGCTAAATATTGTTTTTACGTTCATATTTTCTTTTATTCAATAAACACAGGAAGGATCAATTCCACAATTATTACCTGACCTCACCGGATGTAGATTTCTTCACAAATATACGTACGTCTCGCACGCAAAATGGCAAAGATTAAATGAGTAACCCGGCCAAAAATCGATTTTAGATGACTGTCAACGAAATCCGTGCAGGTTCCTCAGCCCTTAAGTGACTGAGGGGATGCCTGTAATTCCTGGAATACCGCAGGATCTGATGTCTTAAACGTATAAAGTTTCTGTGAGAAATAACTGATGAAAACAGTAAAAATTGAAATGATGATATTTGAGGGTGAAGGATAAAGGTTGAACCCGTCAACCAATAATTTTATACCAAAATAACTGATGCAAAGATTGACAAAAAACACAATTGCATACCGGAATAGCTGAACTCTTCCATTTAAACTGGAAGATGAAAAGGTTACATATTTCTGCAGCAAAAATCCGGAAAGTAAAACAATCGGCACCTTAATTGCCAGGGCTGCAATGTGTGAACTAAGTGTTACAAATCCGAGGTTCAGCATTTTGTGCCGCAGAACAAAATTATATATCATGAAATACAATATCCAATCGAACACTAAATTTGCTGCCCCGGTGATACCATACCGAAAAAACTGCAAAGTCATAAATTTACGAAAAGGCGGATAGAAGAAATCGATAATTACCCTGATTGACTTCCCGCAGGCTATAAGAACATTGCTCATTTAGAAAATTGTTAGATATTGAATTGCGATCAATCCCGGCGCAATCATCAATTGCTGCAAATATATTGCGATTGGTCTTTTCTTTTGTGTTTTTTTACACAAAATCAATAATCAGGAAAATAAACTGCCATTTGCTGCATCTATTGTCTCAGCTGGGGGAGGATTAATTCTTTTTGTGAATTTTTTTATTCTATGACTTCATAAACCTTTGTGACTTAGAAGCAAACGCCCCCCAATATGTCCCCCGAAGCCGTCGTAAAAAGGCGGCTTCTTTCGTTATTAATGGTTAATTTTGTTCAAATCCAAAATTCAAACGAGCGGTAACCATGAAAATTTCGAAAAACACAATTCTTATCACCGGCGGTGCCACAGGTATCGGGCACGGATTCGCCCAGGAATTCCTCCGGCAGGATAATACTGTTATCATTTGCGGAAGAAGGGAAAAAAGGTGCTGCCATCGGATTTGCTGCCAATTTAAGGTTAAAACGTGATGCGTTATTCAATCAATTGAATCCTGAAAAACGAGGATTGTAAAAAAAATTCCAGTTTGATAAATTAAATGTATACACTTGTATGATACAGGACAACAAATAATCTACGAACCATGAAAAACAGAACGCTGAAACCTATCCTTTTAACAATTGCATTCCTTGCAGCATTTGGAGCCGGGTTTGCATTCAGTAAAATAGTATCGGATACACCCGGAACCCTGACAATGAAAAAAGTAACGGGTATTGGTGGTATCTTTTTCAAATGCAAAGACCCGAAAAAAGTGAAAGAATGGTATTCTAAAAACCTTGGACTGCAAACAGATGCGTATGGGACAACCTTTGAGTGGCGCACAGGGGCAGACAGTACGAAAAAGGGGTTTACCCAGTGGAGTCCATTCAAAGAATCAACCAAATACTTCGAACCATCCACCAAAGATTTCATGATCAATTACCGGGTGGAGAACCTCCAGGCACTTGTCGTGCTGTTAAAGGCAGACAGTGTTACTATTCTGGATACAATAGAATCTTATGAATATGGAAAATTCGTTCACATCCTTGATATAGAGGGTAATAAAATTGAACTTTGGCAGCCCAATGATATTGAATATGGCAAAATAGCTGGAGGGGTGACCAAATAAATGGGGAAAATGCTCTCCCTGACCAACTTTTATAAGTGGTTGATTAAAAACGTCGGACGATGGACGATTAGTCCGATGTGTCCACACGGGCACACCTAATCCCTTCCGCAGCGTAAAAAGGCCCCGGCTTTAATGTATAAAACAGAGCTGAGATCCTCCCAAATATGTCGCCAGAACCGGGTATTCGTCAAAGGAGGGAACCGGGTTCCCGTTTGGGTATTTTGTGGTTCTCAGGTTTTCGCCCATCCATCTGAACAGCAACAACCAGTTAGTATTCATACAGAAGATGATCGGTATTAAACCGGAGTACTGCCTTCATCACGGCCGTTACATCAAGGAATTAGAGGAGTACACCGATAATTGTTTCACAATCCTCCCTGCTGATATAATTTTGAACTATCTATGGAAATTGTCTGTTATGAAACACATTCTCTTCAGCATTTTTGCAGCCTTCGCGCTGCTGATGCCCGGCACTGGTTCCGGCCAGGAAATTCTTCAGTGGCGTGGCCTCAATCGCGACGGTGTTTACAATGAAACCGGGTTGCTGACGACCTGGCCAGCCGCGGGCCCTGAACTGTTATGGGAATTCGATGGCCTGGGTAACGGTTATGGCAGCCCGGTGATCACGAAAACGAACATCTTTATCAATGGGGAAACAGATACAGCCAGTTATCTTTTTGCGCTTGACCTTTCAGGGAAATACCTGTGGAAAGCGAAATACGGAATGGAATGGATCCTGAATTACCCGGGTTCCCGAAGCACCCCAACGGTGGTGGATGACCTTGTGTATGTCACTTCCGGATGGGGGCAGGTTGCCTGTCTTGAGGCCCGGTCGGGAAAAGAGCGGTGGTCGGTTAATATGATGACCGACTTTCACGGAACAGCACCAAGGTTTGGCTTTGCCGAATCGGTGCTGATCAGCGGGAATACCCTGTACTGTTCGCCCGGCAGCCCTGATACCAATGTTGTCGCACTCGATCGTTTTACAGGAAAGATCAACTGGATCAGCAAAGGGGCGGGAGAGATTACCTCTTACTGTTCGCCCATGCTCATCAGTTTGCCCCAGCGCACAATTCTCGTTACTTTTTCGAAAACAACCATGCTGGGCATCGATGCAAAGGATGGCAGCCTGCTCTGGTCCTATAAACAGGAAGGAGAGGGGGTCGACTGCCAGGTCAACACCCCCATTTATGAAAACGGGTTCATCTGGTCTGTTGCCGGAAACGGAAATGGCGCCTTCAAGCTGCAACTTTCTGATGAGGGAACAAAGATCACAGAAATCTGGAAAAACGGGAGGTGTGACAACCTGATGGGGGGATTTATCAAAGTAAACGATTTCATTTATACCTCAGGATATGAAATACGCCAGTATTACACGGTGGAAGCCACCGGGGGAAAGATCGTGGATTCGGCGAAATTCGACCGGGGGACCATCATCCTGGCTGACGGCATGCTCTATCTCTACAATGAAAAGGGCCAGGTTGGATTGTTCAAACCCAACGGACCTAAAATGGAACAAGTTAGTTCCTTCAAACTGACCAGGGGAACCAAGGCACATTTTTCACATCCCGTGATCTGCAACGGGATCTTGTACATCAGGCATGGTAAATCACTCCTGGCTTATAAAATTAAATAATGACCTGGTGAAAACCCGGTAATGAAAACAGTGGAAGTATGACAAAAAAGATATCTCTGGCAGTCGCGGTCCTGATGATCTGCAGCATGGCCGGTGCACAGGACCTCAACCTTGACAACATCCTTTCAGATCATTCTAAAGCCATCGGGCTGGGGAACCTCAGGAAGGTAAATACAATCACCATGACCGGGACCATTATACAGCAGGACGCGATGCCCGTGAAAATTATCAAAATGAGGCCTGATAAGTATTTAATGGAGTTCGATATCCAGGATATCACCGGTTTCCAGGGTTATGACGGGCAGACGGCATGGACTACTGCCCCCTGGTCGGGGAATCCCAAACCACAGGTAATGCCCGATGACCGGGCCAAAGAACTGAGGAGCAGGGCGGATTTTGATGGATTGCTTTATCACTGGAAGGAAAAGGGACATTTAGTAGAATTGGTTGGCCGCGATACCGTTGAAAAAACGCCGGCATTTAAGTTGAAGGTTACAAAAAAAGACGGGGGAATTGAATATTATTACATGGATGCCATCAAATCCACCATTTTAAAAAGAGCGTACTCCCGTATGGTGAGGGGGCAGGAAGTTGCCGTGGAGAATTATTTTAAAGATTACCGAATGGTCCAGGGGGTTTTGTTCGCTTTTACCCAGGTGACTTATTTCGGCGGTCAACTTTACAATACACTACAGTTTGACACAATACAACTGAATAACCCGGTTGATACCAATGCATTCCGGATGCCCGTTCAATAATCGCTGAAATTTTACCAAAAAACAATATTTTGACCTGTGATGGTCGGCTCCGTTGGCGTGTCCGGGATGGGGTAATCCCTGTTAACCGGCCATAAGGGGTCAGCTGCTTCGGTGCTGTACGAAGCTGCAATGTGTGAAACATGTAAGGAATTCCCGGAAATGTGTAATACTTTCGGAGTGAAACACCACGAACTTTGTATCATCAATCGAATTCAACAAACCCTGGTCAGGGACATGACTAAAGTTAAGAAACAAACCACTATGAAAACTGGAGAAACCCCCGAAAAGAAAATTATCGTTGTTTACAGGAAGGACGGGAAGACTCCCGATTTGAGGTACAAAAGTTCGAGAGACTATGTCTCATCCCAAAACCTGGAGAACGAAAAGGAACAAATAAAAGACAGGAAACCCATCGATTTGAGATACACCGGCTTGAGGGACCATGTCTTATTGCATCAAACAGCAAAACTTAAGGAGATACCAGTGCAGATAAAACCTGCAGGGAAAAAACCGGTTTGGAAAGTTAGCAGTTAAAGTTGTGTGTCTTCCGGGCAGGCTGGCCGGGCCGCCGGTTTGCCTGGATCAGCAGGAGCCACCCGTTGCTGTTGAAAAAATATTGTTGCTAAAAATTAAGCATAAAACAATGAACGAATTTGATACATACTGGACGAAAGAAGAATTAAAAGTCTATATCCTGATTTTCTGCGCCAATGCCAATTTTTCAGAATTGAAAGCTGAAACAGCCTTTATCAAATCGAAGACCATAGGAAACAGTTTTGAAAGAATCCATGATGAATTCGATAAGGATAACGATTACCAAAGCATCCAAAAAATACGGTCAACGCTTGAAAAATATGGTTACCTGAAAGATGACACAGGCCGTTTATTCAACGAAGTGAAAGAACTGTTTTTATCTGATGGCAAATATGACATATTGGAACAAAACCTGTTCATGGGTTTGAACCATGTTTTTGGATCGTTATCGGTTGCAGTCAAATGAAATATTGGCAGTCAACATTCATCTTTAACAGTTTCCCGGGTT
Source organism: Bacteroidota bacterium (assembly GCA_026391835.1). Lineage (GTDB taxonomy): Bacteria > Bacteroidota > Bacteroidia > Bacteroidales > FEN-979 > CAIVAT01. Next base: position 68,678 of record JAPLDF010000008.1, on the reverse strand, counting down.
ATTTATCTCCAGGTCGCTATCGGTTAAGGAACCAGTTTGAAACCGTATTACAAAATCAAGATTTGACGCTGTTTTTTAAACATACCCGTTTAATTACGAACCAACATTGATCATAAACAAGAAAAAAGCCGGGAATCGAAATCTTTCCTGTTGGCCCCCCTTACTATTCAACGTTGCAACTGGAAACACAGTTAAGGAATCATAACCATAAGGAGATTAATAAGCTAAGATTTCTATAACTTTGCAGAAGTTTATGTTTCAGACAAATTCAAATTTCATTTAATCTTAAAAGTGTGCCGGCAAAATGAATGAAATAACAGTAAAAACTATAATTGCAGCGACAATAAATAAAGTATGGCAATGCTGGACCCAAACAGAACATATCACGGAATGGAACTTTGCAGGGGAAGATTGGCACTGTCCAAAAGCTGATAATAGCCTGGTACCCGGAGGCGAATTTCATTTTATCATGGCAGCAAAAGATGGCTCTGCCAGTTTTGACTTTTGGGGAACTTACATTAAAATAGAAACTGAAAAATTTATTGAAATTATTTTGGGTGATGGCAGGAAGATGTCAGTTACATTCGAAGTTATTGACGACGCAACCACTGTAACGGAAAAATTTGAGCCGGAGGAAATAAATACTTTAGAACTTCAAAAAGCAGGTTGGCAAGCCATTTTAGATAATTTCAAAAAACACGCGGAGGGTTAGTCTTTTATCCTATCAATAAAAAAGCACCTGTTCAGCGCGACCACGGTATACGTAATTGGACATCCTGATAAAAAAAAAGTTCTGTTTTGCTTTGGCAGAAAGCTACAAAAAAGGTGCAGATATGAGTGGGACTCAAAGCAAACTGGTTCACCTGATTGATTTGGAATTTTATCCAATACCTACGTTCGGCTACAGAGTAGTTTCAGAATTTGAACCTGATTTACAAAAAATTCAGCAGGATATTTTGGCGGCGGACCATTTGGTGATGGTTCGCAGGGTTGGCGAAAGTATTTTGATTCCGGCGAAGTTTACTGCCCGCCAGAACCTAAAAAGCCCTCACCGCCCTCACCCAGTTGCTGGTACTCTTCAGGCAGTAGTTATAGGCATTGCCGGTGGTGAAGTTAAAATAGAAGGCATAGTTGTAACTGTACTCGGTTGATGACCAGTAGATGCTGTTGGCAATGATCTGTGCCACAAGGCCGGAGAGCTGAATGTTCCTGTTCAGGATATAGCGTGCATTGTTCATGAGGTTCAATTCATCGATGGCGGGGAGGTACCAGTCGGAAAAGGTGCCCGTGCCGTAGACTGAAGAATTGACATAATCGTCGCACAGCTGAGCGGCAGGGCTGATCGCGGCGATCATCGCGGTATTTGCCGGCCCGTCCCACGTGCTTACAGCCCCGATGGGGGAATAGGTCGGACACCATTGCGCCGCGGTGCTGAGGTCGGTGAGGCTGGCGATGAGGCCGTGCTGGCCGGTATTGTCAAGCCAGAAGATGATTCCGCCGCCATAGAGCTCGCCGATGTAGTGCGTGCCAGTGCCGCCCCCGTTGCCAGCAGAAAGGACATTCCAGGTTGTCCCGTTATAGTAGTAGAACCCGGCCGTTCCGTCGGTCTGGTAAACCATCAGCCCGACGGCCGGGGAGGCGATGGCCGTGCGCTGTGCGGCAGTCATTCGGGGGATGAGCATCCCTTTTGTCGCGGACTGGACGTCGAGCATGGCCGAGGTGGCGGGCGGTGCGTTGTCGGGGGTTATGGAGACCTGTGCGAAGCTTGCATTTGCGGCCAAAAGGAAAAGAGCGAAAAGGAAGATGTGCTTTTTCATATCCGGTAATTTATGTGTGTCACCATGCATGATGATACCCTGGTAGGGAAAGCCTGGTAAAAATAATAGAAAAAGCCGGCATAACTCCGGCTTTCCCAATTATTTTAGATTGTATGCTTAACTTTGACGAAACCTCAGGTACAATTATCATTCTTCTTCAGGACGAGCCGTTGCTATTGAATACCGGCCAACGGTCAGGTTGACCACTTTATGGATCAAGAGAAAAATCCGGGGGGAAGGGAATTTCGGATTTCTGATTCACATCTCACTTCTCACAATCAAACAACGTATCAATACACCCTTCACTTTTATCCCACAAAACTGATTAAACATAAACAAGGATGGCCAGTTTACTTCGGCCCGGGATGGTCATAACCATCGGCGTGTCCAGATGTGGTTTGCGTCAATGCGGTCGCAGTGGAATTTCCGTCGCAGTTGCGAAATCGTTCACGCTGCTCCACCTGTATCCTTTCGCATTTGCAACTGTGTTCCAGTTGAATACACGTTTGCAGAGCCGTTGGACCCGCAATCGGTGCAATAAACCATCAGGCCAGCGGGAGGATTCGCAATGGCGCCCCTTTGTGTCAGTGTCAAACGGGGAAGAAGAAAACCTTTGTCGCTGAACTTTACATCCAGTCCGGCAGAGGGGTTGGGAGAACTACCATCGGCATTGATTGCAACTCAGGGAATGTTGGCATTGCTGAAGCAGGCCGGCCAGATGGGTGTCGGCACTTCCGCTCCGGCCAGCGGAATGTGCACTAAAGGCCAGTTCTTTGATCCCGTTCTGTCTTCTTAAGATCGAGATAAACAGTCAACCAGTATGTAACATATAAAAAGGCAGGAAGGGAAGCGATTACATGCTAAGAATGAAATTTCCATGAAAATCGGACCACCCGATAAATAACACGATGAAACCGGCAAGGGAGATCCCGCCACCCAGGCCTTCTTTCCAAAAGGCAATGATAAGGCCTGTAAAAGCGATCGTCAATGTGGCAGCTAAGAAATACTGTCCATTGATCAATGTCAATAATGGTGAAGGGCTGTGGTTATTTATTTCCTCCATGAATTCGGTAAAGGCAAGGTAAAACAACAGTACCACCTCGATCGCCCCCAGGATCCTTGCCGACCACCGCAGGATGCGATGGTTGTAAAGAATGTCTTCGTATTCTTCAGCAGTCATCACTCAAAAACTTAAAGAGCCTAAATGACAGTTACAAATATACAATCTGCAAAAACCGAAAGCAAATAAACATGGAAAAAACGGAGTATTTGATCACCTTTCGTTGTTTTCGGCTGACCACCTTGTGTGATTAAATATCAATCAAATGAGATGGCAAGATCTACTATTTGAACAACAGAGCATACTGGTTTTGTTCTTCCTATTATAGCGCTACCGGAACCGGGATATCACTGTACTTCAATTACAGCTTTGTATCCACGAACTGGGATTTTATGAGTTGGGGGTACTATGTGCGCTGCCTCAAGGATTAGGTGCGCCACGAGCCCGAAGCAGCGGATGGCGCACCTCAATCCCTGACGCAGCGCACGGAAAAGCCGGATGCCTTATCGGTTGAACTGCGGCCAACGGTAAGTTTTTCAGTATACAGGAATTGTTCCCATGCATTTGCAGATGAACTTTCGGTTGATGACCAGAAGTGGGCATCCATTAGCTGGTACTGGAAGGTGCCTCCGGGTTGTCTGAAGCCGGCACCCAGGGCTGTGAACCCGCTTGAATTTGTCCCAATGGGATTGTTCCAATGCACTTGGCCTTTTTCTTTCATTTTAGCCCCTGCATCTGTACCGCTCAGATCGGTTGAACCGCAGTCGACAGTCGCATCTATATATTTTTTCATCTGGCACCATTCAGCGTCCGAAGGCACATGCCAGCCGGGAGGGCAGATTCCCTGCCTGCCGCTTGGGTTCGCGTTGCTGGAAGCAGTATAATTCATCATTTCACCCCACTGGTACAGCCCGCCATATTCGGTGCAGTTGGACTCAAGGTTGCCGTAACAGTACTTTTCGACGATGTTGTTGTTGGTTTGACCTCCAACGACTGCGATACCGATGTTGAGGTTCTCTCTCAGCCAGCATTGCATCCCGATGATCACCGAGGTGTATTTCTGCCCCCCGTAAAAGAAGTAATTGCCAGCACAGGATTGCCCGTCCCTGTTGGCTCCCATATCCCATGATGTTCCATTGAACCAGCAGAGCGAGTTTATGCTCGTGTTGTAAACAGTGAGTCCTTCGGGCGGGGAGGGGATGGCCAGCATCTGGGTCGAGGTCATCCGGGGAGGAAGGATCCCCCTGTTGACAGCGCTCACCTCCAGTGCTGCCGCGCTGGCGGGAGCTGTGGTGCCAATCCCAACCTGGCCGGTACCTTTTATCCTGGCATTTTCGGTAAATGCAGCACTGTTCCCATACCCAAACGTAATATCACTGTTGCTTGCATCGGTGTAGATCTGCATTTGATAAGCCTGGATCCCGAGGCCATAATGATTCGTGCCTGCACCATGCAATGAAATTTTATCGCCTGTTGCATATCCGAAATTTAACGGGTATACCGGGTTTGCCTCACCAATGCCGATATTTCCCGTGTTAAAGTAAATATTGGACCCCGCTGATGTCCATTGGCTTGCAGTGAAGGGAACCCCGTTCTGACGAAAATAGGCGGATGTATTGATGTCGCCGGTAACATCAAGGCGATAGGCAGGCGCTGTTTTCCCGATGCCGATATTTCCGCCACCATCCACCCTGACCCTTTCAGCCCCGTTGGTAATGACGGTAATTGTGTTCAGGGCAGGACTTGAAAATCCGGTGTTCTCCAATCCATACCCGAAAACATAGGCAGGACTTGCTGATGTCCCGAATTCTGCGCAGATCTTTCCCGCAACCTGGAGTTTTTGGTTTGCACCAAGACATCCGATTCCGACATTCCCTGCATTGTAGAAAATGTCGTTGCCGGTAGTGACCCATTGACTTGCCATCATGACCCAGTTCGGGGTGGCGGGTGTCCCGCTGTTCATATAAAAAAGGTTGTTATCGGTACAGAATACAAGCAATCCGGTGGCTGGATTGCTGATAAGCGTTCGCTCGGCGATTGTCATGCGTGGGACCAGCATCCCTTTCGTCGTTGATTTCACGTCAAGCATTGCCGATGGATCCGGCGTGCTGTTGTCGGAATTAATACCAACCTGCCCAAAGGCAGTTGAAGCAGAAATAATGGCAATGACCATTAAAAAAAATAGCTGTTTCATAATAACCTGGGATTAAAAATGTGAGTGTTTGTGTAAATTTCAACCGGAATCCAGTGTGGTGTAACATGGTGGAATTATATATGTTGGACGATGTTATCGGCTGATAATGAAAGGGAAGGGAATTGTACAGTAATGGTATATACATAACTACTTGATTCAGAAAATGAATAAGTCGTTTTGTTAAGTAAATATAAGTAATAAAATTCAATTTTGGTTGTGAATCTTAAAACAATATTTTCATCCAGCGGTCATCACTGGTAGTTATATTTTTCGAAGTACCCGATCCGGATTTGAGTTTTTTGCGATAAAACATCCGGAAAAAAGGCAAAAAAGGTCGTTTTTCGCCCTGTCAGGGTAAAAATCGGGTACATTCAAATTATTTTTTTGGAGGGTGATCAAATTCCTGGTTTTTGATTTATCTTTGTCTGATACCCTAAATATATGTTATTTTCTGTATATAATTTAACGAAGGACGTTTCCTTTTGTCAATACTTAACCCATTTCCGATGAAAAAATCCACCCTGTTTGCCGCCTTCATTCTTCTTTGCTCGACCGGCGCCGTGGCCCAGGTGAGCGTTAACAGCGATGGCAGCGCAAATGATCCTTCGGCGATGCTCGAAGTGAAATCTACCAGCAAAGGGTTCCTGCCACCCCGGATGACCCAGGTGCAGCGCTCTGCCATTGCTTCCCCGCCCGACGGACTGGTGATCCTCTGTACCGATTGCAGCGGCAACGGCGGAGCCGATCTCACGGTTTTCCTGGGAGGCACCTGGTATTCCATTGACAAGCAGCCCCAGTGGGTCTGCGGGTTGCCGGTGACCATCAACCATCTGGCCGGCGCGGTTGCCCCGGTCGAAAAGCTGGTGAGCTACGGAACCGTTACCGGCATTCCCGGCGAGGCGTCCAAATGCTGGACCACCCGGAACCTGGGTGCTTCGCAGCAGGCCACCGCCGTAAATGATTCCAGCGAAGCCTCTGCCGGCTGGTACTGGCAGTTCAACCGCAAGCAGGGATACAAATCCTACGGCACAACGTTTATCCCCGCCTGGTCCGGTACCCTCATCAATGAAAACTTAAACTGGCAGCCGGCAAACGATCCCTGTGCCCTCGAATTGGGAACCCCGTGGCGCATCCCTACCCTTACCGAGTGGACCAATGTGGACAACACCGGGGGTTGGTCCAACTGGAACGGCCCATGGAACTCCGGACTGAAACTGCATGCGGCAGGTGCCATCTTTTCCGAAACGATGCTTGGTCGGGGAAACTACGGGTATTACTGGAGCAGTTTGCAGTGGGATTATACAATGGGCAAGGTCCTGGATTTCTCCTTTGAAATAAGCCTTATGAACGGTGTGGGCAAAAACCAGGGCCTGAGTATTCGTTGTATCAGGGAATAACATTTCCCGGGCCTGCCGGGCGGAAAAGGGAGCGCTTCCTCTATTCCCCCTGCACCTGTTTGGCCCCCTGTTCCGGACCCGAAAAGAATCCATAACATGTATTTGAATTACCCCGTATCCCATGAAAAAACAAATAATCTGTTTCGCGTTAATCCAGCTTTTTCTTACCGGCGCATTTGCACAGGTGGGCATCAACGATGATGGCAGCGTGTCAAACGCCAAGGCGATGCTCGATGTCAAATCCACAACTTCCGGCTTTCTGCCGCCCCGGATGACCCGGGTGCAGCGGGGGGCCATCTCTTCCCCTGCCGAAGGCCTGATGGTGATCTGCACCGATTGTGGTGTCACCGGGGGGGCCGAACTCACGGTTTTTCTCGGGGCCAAATGGTATTCCATGAACAAGCAGCCTCAATGGAGTTGCGGGATGCCGATAATCGTCACCCATACGGCCGGCAATGTTGCGCCTGTGGATAAACAGGTGAGCTACGGAACCGTTACCGGGATCCCCGGCGAGCCTGACAAATGCTGGATCACGCGGAACCTGGGTGCTTCGCAGCAAGCCGCTTCGGTTGACGATACGACCGAAGCGGCTGCAGGATGGTACTGGCAGTTCAACCGGAAGCAGGGTTATATGAACAATGGTACCACCCTTACCCCATCGTGGACCATTACCGGGATCAATGAAGATCTCAGCTGGCAGGCTGCCAACGATCCATGTGCCATCATGCTGGGCTCCGGATGGCATGTTCCCACCTATAACGAATGGTATCACGTGGACAATTCCGGCGGATGGGGCAACTGGAACGGCCCCTGGAACTCCGGGCTGAAACTGCATGCCGCAGGGGTCCTTGACTACAACAATGGCTCGCTTGGGTACCATTGGGCAGGCTTCTACTGGAGCAGCGCGCAGAATGGCACTACCGGCGGCTGGTATTTGAACTTTTACAATGCTGTCAGCAATGTGTTCTACCACTTAAAAGCCAACGGGTGCAGTATCCGTTGTCTCCGGTGATCCATTTTCTTTATTCATATTAATCCTGTAATACAATGAAAAAAATCACCCCGTTTCTTGTGTTCTTTCTTTTTTTTACGATCGGCGCCTTTGCCCAGGTAAGCATCAGCAGCGATGGCAGCGCTTCCGACCCATCGGCGATGCTCGATGTGAAATCAACCACCAAAGGGCTCCTGCTTCCCCGGATGACCCAGGCGCAACGGTCCGCCATTGCTTCTCCTGTCGAGGGTCTGGTGGTCCTTTGTACCGATTGCAGCGAAAGCAGCGGGGCCGATCTTACTGTGTACCTGGGCGGTGCCTGGTATTTGCTCGACAAACAGCCTCAATGGAGTTGCGGGAAGCCGCTGACCATTCTTCATTCGGCCGATACGGTTGCGCCGATCGACAAACTGGTGAGTTACGGAACCATTACCGGGATTCCCGGAGAACCATCCAAATGCTGGATTACCAGGAACCTGGGCGCTTCGCAGCAAGCCACCTCGGTAAGCGATGCCACCGAAGCCTCCGCCGGCTGGTACTGGAAGTTTAACCGGAAGCAGGGGTACCGGCAAGATGGGACCAACCTGTCTCCCTCCTGGACCACCATTGCAATCAATGAAGCACTCGACTGGCAGGCCTCCAACGACCCGTGCACCCTCGAACTGGGCACACAATGGCGCATCCCCACCAATACCGAGTGGATTAATGTGGATGGCGCCTCCGGCGGGTACTGGGCCAACTGGACCGGACCGTGGAGTTCAGGGTTGAAAATACATGCGGCCGGATACCTTCAAAGCAGTGACGGTTCGCTTCACAACCGGGGCGTTGACGGCCACTACTGGAGCAGTGTCAGGTACTCGATTTCAATAGGCTATTATTTATACTTCACAAGCAGTTATTGTGGCCTGTCCTTCGACAGCAAGATATTGGGATTCTCCGTCCGTTGCCTCAGGTAACAGTCTGCGCCTTACAACGATACCAAAGAAGCCTCTGCCGGCCAGGATTGGCCGTTTCTATGGCTCCAGGACGGCAACCAGCGGCGTGTCCATTTTATTCCTCCTTCTCCAGGAGCCGTTCAATCCGCATATCGGGTATGAGCCACATCAAGGCCACCAACGCATAAAGCACCTGTGCCGGCAAAACCATGCTCTCCCATCCAGGCAGTTGTAAAAGGGATCAATGAAAGCCAGAAAAGGAGATTCAGGTTTGCCCAAAGAATCCCCCCCATTCACTTTTTTTACGGTATGCAGAAGATGGTGATGGTTGTTCCAGTAAATCCCAATGAATGCAAAGCTCATCACATAACTGAGGATCTTTGGGATCAGCGGCTGAAGGGAGCTGAAAGAGATGCCGGCCGGGGGACGAAGTTCCAGTACCATGATCGTAATGATGATGGCGAGTACGCCGTCGCTGAATGCTTCTAATCTGTTCTTGGTCATTTTACGTGAGGATTAATCAGGCCAAAAATAATGATTATTTGGAAGTTGGTTCCCTGATCGTGGATAAACCTCTCCATATGACCAGTGTCTGCCGATTTAAATTGGCTACCCTGGGCGATTGATTGTTAAAAGGTTGAAGGGGTCATTGGGCTCGGAGGTGAGTAGTCATTGGCAACGGTCTGGCCGAACATGCTCTAATGGAACTGGAGGGGGGTCACGGGTTCGTATGACAAACGGTCTTGTTCATACAAAATCCGTCAGCATTCATACAATAAGTCGGCCATAAGGATTAATTTGTAGTTTAGTCAAATTCTTATCCTTAAATTTGGCTGTTATCGCGCTAATATTCCTCAGTTAAAACCTGAATCTCATGAAAATCAAGCTGTCCCTCCTGGTGTTTCTGGTCATTGTATTTCTTCGCGTATCATCGCAGGTTACTTTCACGCATACGCTGAATGCCGACTTCAACAAAGGAATAACGGAAAATGTCCTTGTGAAAAACGATGGACTGTCGCTTCCATTCAAGAAGTCGGTCATCAACGACTGGACTTCCACAACCAACCTGCCGCAAAACCTGGCGGGGCAACAGGTAACCACATGGCGCAGCTTTGTCTTTCTTTCAGGGGGATTCAATGGGACGAAGTACAACAATTTCGTCTACAGGGCTGCGGTAAATGCCGCAGGTATAAGCAGCTGGACCCAGGTGAGTTCTCTGCCCGATTCAGTCGGTTACCATGCCATGATTGCCACCGGCACGAAGTTATATGTAATCGGGGGTAAAAAAGGGGCACTTCCTTCAAGCAAAATCTATGTTGCCACGATTAATGACGACGGTTCGCTGGGGACCTGGTCGCAAATCGCCATCATGCTCCCGCAGCCACTCTGGGGCCATACGGCTCAGCTGGTCAATGGTTTTTTATATGTCGCCGGCGGGACCAACGTGGAGGGGACATTTACCGCGCTTAATGCGGTTTATTACGCGAAGATCGATGCAGAAGACAACCTGGCTGCCTTCACGGCGACCACCGCACTGCCTGAAGCCCGGAACGGCCATTCCATGACCAGATACAACGGGAAGCTATATGTGCTTGGCGGTTATGACAATGCAGGTGTGCGGAAGACCACCGTCTACTATTCCACGGTGAATGCAAACGGCACCTGTGGTTCATGGCTCAGCGCCACGCCGCTACCTGTGGCAGTGAGCAATCACATATCAACCTGTTCCAACGGGATCATCACAGTGATCGGCGGTGAAGAGAATACGATCCTGAGCAATAAGTTCTACCTGGCCGATATCGACAATGCCCCCTCGCTTGCCTGGGAGTTATCGGACCGATACCTGTTCGACCGGGCAAAGAATTCGAGCGCATTTGCGGCCGACAACCAGATCGTCTATACCGGTGGGGTGATTTCAACCGGGGTTCCGGTAAACACCATGCGGTATGTCTCCATCGTATCCTCAGTCAACAGGGTTAAAAAAGGCATATTTATATCCACACCTTTTGTAGTCGGTGCGCCGAAGAACATCCAGAAGCTAACCTACACGCTTCCCATTCAATCCGGGGATACTTACGAACTGTTATACCGCCTGGCCGGTGCCGACAAAGTGTGGGGCGACTGGGTCTCCGCCGGAACGGGCAACCCGTCCACCATTAACCAGACAAAGAGCTACATACAGTATATGTTCCGGCTGAACGCCAACTCCACGAACGATATCGTTCTCAATGACATCACACTCACCGTTTCAGGTTATACCCAGCTTTGCGGCAACCTCGATGCGATGACCACCCTGGCCAGTTCCGGAAGCCCTTACTGGGCCACCTGCGATATCACCTTCACCACCGGTTCCCACATCATACAACCAGGTGTGACGATCGTATTTTCGCCCAACACAGGCCTCACCATCGGTCAGGCCTCTGTGAGTTTCAACGGGTCGGCAGCCCAGCCGGTCAGGCTGGCTTCCTACGATTCCACCGACGGTACCTGGAATGGCGTTTACTTTACCGATGCCAGTGATGCCGGCGTCAGCTCCCAGATGAACTACACCACGATCGAACGGGCGGGAAACGCTACCAACAATGCCAACCTGTGGTGTTCCAATACCAATCAGCCCGTCGTCAACAACTGCACATTTCGGAAAGCCGTCGGATACGGGGTCCGGATGGAAAATTCGAACTTCATTCTCAACAATACGATCATCAGCGACAACGCGGAGAGCGGCCTCTACCTTTACCAATCCAACCCGATCCTTAACAACGTTGCTACCCAGAATAACGGATATGCCGGCATTTATTACGCCTCCGTCAACCTGAATCCAAGCTACTCCTATACCAAAAGTCAGAACAATCTTTACGGGCTTTACAGTCCCACGCCCGATGTCAGTTTTATTCCCGAATCGGCGACCACGCTTCTGTTCCTGAACAACACCACGGATATTGCCGTCGCCGGCGGGGTCATTTACGCCAACCGCGCCTGGAAGTATTTTGCCAACGGTTATGTCCTCCTGGGAGACGTGACAGTTAACCAGGGCGGAGGCAACCCCACCCTGACCATCGGCCCCGGGACCCGGATCAAGGTCATGCCAAATTACGGGCTGTACATCGGCGGGGCCAGTACCACGGGCGGCCAGCTGTATGCGGTTGGAAAGGCCGACAGCCTGATCACCTTCACTGCGGCCAATGGCGTTGCCGGCGGCTGGAAGGGACTCTACTTCAACGACGGCAGCGATTACAACTCCACCTCCTCCTTGCGCTACTGCACCGTTGAACTGGGGAACGAATACAACATTTTTTCGGTCAACAGCAACGAACCACATATCATGTTCAGCACGATACGCAACTCGGTCACATACGGCGTAAAACTCCAGAACTCCAACATCAACATCGAGGAGACCACCGTTAAAAAGGCACAGCAGGGGATTTATCTTGATAATTCCAGCCCGTCGCTGATCCTGGTCACCATAGACAGCATCCAGTTCAATTGTGTGTACCACGCAAGTGCTCTTACAGTGCCAACCTATTCTCAGTGCATGATGAAGAACTCCCTCTATGGTATCAATTATCCAAACCCGAATTTCAGCGTTCCAACCTATAGCAACATCACATTTTCAAATCTGACGGCATCGGTTGCGATGAATGGCGGGGACATCTCAAGCGACCAGACCTGGAACTACAATCCTTATGGGTATGCTATCCTTGATAATGTAAGGGTTTTAAAAGGAGTAAACGGCCCGAAGGCCAGGCTGACAATAAGGCCAGGCTGTACATTGAAGTTTGCCGCAGCGAAACAACTTCAGATCGGGTATGTGGACAGTTATTGGTATGTTGGCGAGTTAAATGCTGTTGCGACCGCTGCTAGTCCAATAACCTTTACAGCTTTAAACGGATTGACCGGGGGCTGGAATGGAATTTATTTCAACAATGCCAGCGACGAATATACCGGAATGTCTGTCATGAGAAACTGCATCGTGGAAAAAGGTAATTCATATAATATCTGGAGCAACAGCACTTCCCAGCCTACAATCGATAGTTGTACTATAAAATACTCTTTAATTTATGGGTTGAATCTCGAGTCGTCGCCACTGGCTATCTCTAATAGCAATATAAGCAATAATGGAGGAATTGGCATAAATTCCGTCAATTCTCTCCTAACCATCTCCAAGACAAACATTCTCAATAACGGAGGATATGGCTTATATTATAATAATGCCTACTATGTAAACAATCTTCAAAAACTCCAGATATACGGGAATAGCCAGGATGGTGTTTTTAGTGCAGGAGGAGATATTTCAGATGACCGGACCTGGTATTGCTTTGGTAACAAACCCTATGTATTCCTCGACAATGTCAGGGTAATAAAAGGAAACAACGGCCCAAAGGCCAGATTGACGGTCAAACCCGGATGCGTTGTGAAATTTGCTGTTGACAAACAACTTCAAATTGGGTATGTTTATAGTTACTGGTATGTCGGTGAATTGTGGGCGGCCGGCACTTCCGACAGCCTCATTACATTTACCTCTTATAACGATGCAGTAGGTGGCTGGAATGGAATTTATTTTCACGATGCGAGTGATTTGTATTCTGCTACCTCCATGATGAAGAACTGTGTCGTTGAAAAAGGGAACCAGTTCAATATCTGGTGCAATAATACGACGCAGCCAACGATTGATAGTTGCACCATCAGATATTCACTAAATATGGGGTTGAACCTGGAGACGGCACCCTTATCCATTACCAACACCAGTGTAATTAACAATGGCGGGATCGGGATCAGTTCGAACAATTCCCTGCTGACCCTTTTCAAAATGAACTTCCTCAATAACGGCGGATATGGCTTGTATTACAATAGCGCTAATTATGTAGGCAGCCTGAAGAACCTGCAATTTACCGGCAACAACACTGATGGTGTTTTTGTCAACGGGGGGGATATTTCGGATGACCGGACCTGGTATTGTTTCGGAAATAAACCCTATGTGTTCACTGACAACGTAAGGGTTATGAAAGGGAACAACGGTCCCAAGGCCCGGTTGACAATTAAACCCGGTTGCACGCTGAAGTTTGCCGCTGACAAGCAACTTCAAATTGGGTATGTTTATAGTTACTGGTATGTAGGAGAGTTGTACGCCATCGGTACACCCGACAGTCTTATTAATTTTACTTCGTTCAACGATGCAATAGGTGGCTGGAACGGTATTTATTTCCATGATGCCAGTGACATGTATTCGGCCATCTCTCTCATGAAATATTGTACCGTTACGAAAGGAAACCAGTACAACATCTGGTGCAACAATACCGTCCAGCCCACGCTGGAGCGCGTAACGCTGTCTCAAAGCGCCGGGTACGGATTGTGGCTCGATGCCGCCAACGTAACGGTGAAGAATTCGATCATCAAAGAAAACCAGGGCTATGGCGTATATCTCACCAGCGCAAGCAACCCGGCCATCGGCAACAATTTCATCAATGCCTGCGATATCTACAGCAATAATTACAATATCTTCAACAACACCTCGAACAACATCGACATGCGCTACAACTTCCTGGGAAGTTGCGACAGTTCCTATATTGAGAAAAAGACCTGGGACAAAACCGACAACACCTCGCTGGGAAAGATCACCTTTATGCCATTTTCCTGGCTGCCCACAGCCCAGCCTGCAGCGATCAACGTATCGGGAAAGTTCCTCTACGACAATAACGCTTCCAAACCGTTACGCAATGCCGTATTAACGTTGAAAGATTACACCAATAACACACTGGCCACTGCCACCACGAACACCACCGGGGCGTTCACCTTTGCCCCGCTCCAGCTTTCGATCCCGACAAAGATCGATTTCACCCTCCAGGACCAGTTCGGCGGGATCAATTCAACCGACGCACTGAAGGTGATGCAGCATTTCACCTTCATCAGCCTGCTGGATGCCAACCACTCTTTTATCGCCGATGTCAATAAAAGCAGGACGGTGAACGGTACGGATGCCCTGATGATCCTCCAGCGGTTTACTGGGATCATCAGCTCTTTTCCGGCCGGGAACCTGCAGATTGACTGCGATTCAGTCACTCCGACCCCTCCTGCTTTCTATTACAACCTTGCCGGGACCTGGTTTGGGGATGTAAACGGATCGTATTCTACGCTCAGCAAGACTCCGGGTCTGTCGCTGGTTTACAACGGGACTGTCAACCCCGGATCGCGGCAGGAGTTTGGCATGCGTGTGAAGGTGCTGAACAAACTTGATGCCGGCGCCATCTCCCTGGTCTTCAATTACCCCACAGAATACCTGGAGGTGCTGGGTGTTCAACTGGCCGCCACAGCTGAAAACCTCGCCTTCACGGCCCAGGATAGAGTGTTGAAGACCGGGTGGTACAACCTGAACCCGGTTGCCACGCAGGAAGGCGATGTACTGGTCACCATCCGTTTCAGGACCAGGGACCTGGGATCCCTTGCGGCCCCGGTCTCCATCACGTTGGGAGAGGGAGGCGAGATTGCCGATCCTTATGCCGATCCTTATGGCGGAGTGATATTGAGCGTTCCCGTAATCCCGGCAACCCTGACAACCGTGAATCCTATTGACTCACAAGCCGGTGAACCCTCCTTTTCTTTTTATCCCAACCCGGTAAAAGACCGTGTTACCTTTATTGTCAACCTGGCCGGTCCGGGAATGGTAAGCTTGTGCCTTACGGATATAACAGGCCGGGTTGTCGCCCGGGTGACAGAGGAGGAATTCGGACCAGGAGAGCACCGGAAGTCCCTTGATCTCTCATCCCTGGTGCACGGTATCTATTTCTGCCGTTTTCGGTGTATTGCCGGAGGGAAAGTGACCGAGATGACCCTTAAACTGGTAATTGACTAGCTTACCCGTACTCCAGAAACAGGTTTAGCCATGAATAAAAGAACCGTCCTTACCCTTGTGATCCTTTGCCTGCTGACCATTCTCCCGGGATTGCTGGCCGCCCAATCCATCACAACCACACTGGTCAGTGCATCGAAGTGCCCCGGGGAGATCGCCATCCCGCTCCGGGTGACCAACTGTGCGCACATCGGGGCTTTTTCATTGGTCTTCTCTTATAACACCAGCGTTCTGACGTACCTGGGTTACCAGAACCTGCACCCGCAACTGAGCGGAGGCACTTTCAGCGTGAATGCATACAACGGGAAGGTCTATTTCACCTGGGCTTCTGTCACACCCGCCAACATCGCGGCGGATACACTGATCAAAATCAGGTTCACCGGTGTAACCGGATCATCTGCACTGACGTGGGACACCCAGGTACCCGGGAACTGTGAGTACAGCGATTCAACGGGTACCATCAAGACCTCTGCATATACAAATGGAACAGCGACCGTTTACCAGGTGCCGGGGATTGCCACCCAACCGGTGAATGCCTCCGTGACAGCAGGTCAGAATACATCGTTTTCGGTGGGCGCTGCTGCTACCGGAATTGTATACCAATGGCAGGTCAGCACAAACGGTGGCTCTACCTGGACCAGCCTGACCAACGGAACCAATTACAGCAATGTCACCGGGGCATCGCTCAACGTCCTGGCTGCACCGATTGGCTTCACCGGCTACCGTTACCGCTGCATTGTATCGGGTACCTGCTCCCCGGCCGTCACATCCAGCACCGCGATCCTTACGGTCAGTCCTGTGCCACAGGTTATTGCCACCACGGCCGGATCGGTCAATATCTGTCCCGGGAATGTGATTATCCCGTTGACCGTTAGCGGGTTCACCGCAGTTGGCAGCTTTTCGCTTGCCCTGGGCTACGGCACAGGCACCCTCGCTTTTTCGGGCGTGCAGAACGCAAACAGCGCCCTGGCGGGAGGAACCCTTACAGCCAATGCATACAATGGCAAGGTGTATCTCACCTGGGCTTCGGTGGTTTCTGCCACCATCGCCACGGGAGGAACGCTGGCGGAACTGGTGTTCAGCGGGACGACGGGTTCCTCAACGCTTTCCTGGGATACCCAAACCCCTGGGAACTGCGAATACAGCGATGGTTCAGGGACAATTATTTCATCAACCTATACCGGTGGCAGTATGAGTTTTTATGCTCCTCCCACCATCACAACCCAGCCGGTCGACAAAACCATCACCCAGTCTCAAAATACCAGTTTCTCGGTTGGGGCTTCCGGAACCGGGCTGACCTATCAATGGCAGTCGAGCACCAATGGCGGATTAACGTGGAGCAACCTCACCAATGTAGCGCCCTATTCCAATGTGACTGCGGCCACCCTGAACATTACAGCCGCAACACTGGCGATGACGGGGTACCGCTACCGGTGCACCGTCAGCGGTACATGTCCGTCACCAGCCACCACTGCTTCCGCTATGCTTACCGTCAACCCGACACCCCAGGTGATCACGGCCACCGTTGGCACTAAAACCGTTTGTCCGGGCGCCATCCTGGTCCCGGTCTATGCCGTAAATTTCAACAGTGTCGGAAGTTTTTCCATGACCATTGCCTACAACATGTCGGTGTTGACCTATGTCGATGTGGTCAACCGCCACAGCGCCATTTCCGGCGGCACATTTTCGGCCAATGCGGCCAATGGGAAAGTCTATGTGACCTGGGCCAACACCAGCCCTGCAACAGTGGGTAACGACACCCTGTTCCGGATATCTTTTACCGCTCCCGGAGGCTCTTCCGCGTTGACTTGGGATATTACGACTCCGGGGGCCTGCGAGATCACCGATGGCTCGGGGGTCGCCATTACGACCAACTATACGAACGGAACGGCCGGTTTTTACCTGCCCCCGGCCATCACCGGCCAGCCAGCCGATAAGGCCGTTACTGAAGGTCAGGCTGCCACTTTTTCGGTGGGTGCCGGTGCTACGGGGATTATCTACCAATGGAAAGGCAGCACCAATGGCGGCAGCACCTGGACAAGCCTGACCAACACAGCCCCCTATTCTGGGGTGACCTCAGCCACCCTGACCGTTTCGAATACAACCACGGTCATGAGCGGGTACAAGTACTTCTGTATGGTTAGCGGCACCTGCAGCCCGGCTGCCAGTTCAACGGTGGCAACGCTCACTGTGACAGCCGCTCCGCAGGTGATCCAGGTGACTGCCAAAACCGTCTCCTCCAGCTGTGCCGGGCTGATCCGGCAGCCGGTCTATGCCACCGGCTTCAACGGGGTAGCGGCCATGTCACTTGTGCTGAAATACGATACCAACACCCTCCGGTATATTGGCCTGGAAAACCCAAATGCCGGGTTTAACTCCACCTATTTCCAGGTCAACAACTACAAGGGGAAAATCTATGTGGTGTGGGCCTCCGGAACGGCTATCAGCCTGGGCAACGATACCCTGTTCCGGTTGAAGTTCGACTGCTCCGGCGGCAATGTAACAAACACCTGGGATACCCAGACGGCCGGCAATTGTGAGATCACCAATGCAGGCGGCAGCCCGATCCAGGCCACCTACACCAACGGAACCGTTACCGTTACCCCCAGTTGCAATTTCACCGATCTGCCCACCGGTTACTGGGCCTACAATGAGATTCAGTATTTATGCGGACGGGGGATCGTTTCCGGATCCAGTTGCAAGGTTTACCCCGACTCCCTCCTAAAAAGGCAGCAGCTGGCAAAAATTGCATTTCTGGGGTTGCTTGGAAATGTTTCCGTAGTCTCGGATGCTTTCCCTAGCCCGTTCAACGATCTCCAGAATACAGGAACCTACTATTACCGATATGCCAAGGCGCTGAGTTACCTTGAGTACAATGACGGGATATCTCCATTTGACCGGAACCGGTTCAACTTCAACCCCGAAGAAAAAATCGTCCGTGTGCTGGTGCTGAAAGTGCTGCTGGAGACCTTCAACATCCCTCCCGATGAAACCGGCCCGAGCCCTTTCACGGATATCGGCCCGGGAGATCCCTTTTACGGGTATGTGAAAGAAGCGGCTGACAGGGGGATTATCAGTACGGCCAATCCGTTGTTCCGGCCCCTGGCCTACTGCACCCGTGCCGAAGCCTTTGTGATGCTCGAGCGCACCATCCACAGCAACCCGCTGGTAACCATTCCAACCGTCTCTAATACACTGAACCCGGGCACCTCCAGTTTTTTCATCCCGGGCAATTACACCCCCTATAATTTTTCTTCCATGGTGGGCGCGGAGCAGGGGAATTTCAACCATTATACCAAATCCAGTTTCAAGATCCCAGGCAAAGGCATCCCCCTGAATTTTGACCACAACTACAATTCCTTTCTCACCGAACTGCCCGACGAATTCGTTCCCATGAGCCCCCTGGGAGCAGGTTGGAGCCACTCCTACAACGCCTATATCATCAACACCATCGAGGTGAAAGATGATTACGGACAGACCATTGGGAAACCCTGCCTTATCGTCTTCTGGCCCGACGGCACAATGAATGTATACGACAATACCGGGACACCCGCCAACCCGGCCCCCGTTACATTCGGGGTATATGACCAGTTGACACGGGTATCCTCTTCCGTGTATACGGTCCTGACCAAAACCCAGTTGCTGTATACCTTTACCAAAATCAACGGATCGGCCACCGGCGCACCTTATGTTCTGACTGCGATCGCCGACCGGAACGGCAACACCTCCAACCTGAGCTATGCGATCGGTGTTGATAACATGCCGCGTATCTCCATGGTCAAGGACCCGCTGAACCGCCAGCTGACATTTGCCTACCAGGCAGGCACCAACTATATCAGCAGCATCACCGATCCATTGAACCGACAGGTCAAATTCACGGTGACCAACAAGCAACTTGCAACCTTTACCGATGCGAACAGCCATGTGACCAGTTATGGCTATGACCCTGCCACTCCCGGGAAATACCTGCTGACCACCATCCAGCTTCCCAAGGGCAATACGATCACCAACCTGTACCTGCAGCGGAAACTGATCAGCAGCAAGTTCAACAACAACAGTCCGCTCACCATTTCCCAGGCACCGAATTATGTTTCAGGAACCGGTGATTACAATAAATCGACCGTCGTGGTTCCGCAGGCCACAGGGCAGTCAGTCACGACAAACTTTGAATTCAACCGGAACGGAAGCGCCACAAAGGTTTACGGGAACTCGGCAACCAATTTTACCAGTCAGTATACCAGCAACACAGACCCGCTGCTGCCGATGGCCGTCACCAATAACAACAATGGCATGGCTGTCAATAATACCTACGATGCGCGGGGGAATATCATCCAGGTCGCCAGGTCGGGATCCGGAATGACCACCACCCATGAGTATTTCGAGTACAACCTGACCAATGACATCACCAGGCGAACCGATGCCAACGGGAACAGTACCAGTTACACCTACGACCCCAATGGAAATCTGCTGCAGGTTACCGATCCGCTGGGAAAAGAAACGGTGGTGACGTACAATTCATCCGGCCAGCCGCTTACGATGACCAACCCCAACGGGATCACAACCCAGTTTGGTTACAGCAATACAACGGGCATGCAGAACACTTTTTCCATTCCGGCGCTCAGCCTCAGCTCAGCCATGAATTTTGACCTGTCCAGCCGGTTGCTGTCGGTATCCGATTTCAAAGGGGATACGACAAAATACCAGTACGACTACAACGACAACCTGGTATGGGAAAAAAACGCCCTGAACCATACCACCACCTATTCCTATGATGCCAATGACAACCTGGTCACTATTACCAATGCAAAAAACGGCGTCACCACCATGACCTACGACACAGCAACCGACTTGTTGCTGAAACAGACGTTCCAGGGAAATTCCCGGATCTACACCTATAATTATGACGGCAGCCTTAAAACAACAAGCGATCCGAACGGCAATCTCTTCACCTACACTTATGACAACGCCGGCCGTGTGACCAATGACGGGTATGCCGCCTACTCTTTTTATAGTAACGGGAACCTCCAGAGCATCACCCGGGCAGGAAAATCGGTCACCTTTACCTACGACGGGTTCAACCGGGTGAGTACTGTAGCATATGACGGATTTACCGTGGGTTACACCTACGACAACGGCGGAAACATTACCAAACTCATCTATCCTGGCAATAAAACGGTAACCTACACGTATGATGCCTCCAACCGGATGCAGAGCGTCACCGACTGGATCAACCAGGCGACACTGTACAATTACAGGGACGATGGCTCATTGCTCAGCACTGTTTACCCGAACGGGGTGATTACTGCATATGCATACGATCCTGCAGGCAGGCAGGCAGGGTTGGCCTCAAAGCGGGCCAACGGGAGTGTGATAGCCGAATATTCCTATCTGCTCGACAAACTGGGAAATCACACCCTGGAGAATATTGCACAACCTGTTGCCGTGAACCCTTCGCTCGCAAAGCCCCTTATCAATTATACCTACAATGCCGCGAACAGGATATTGACAGCCGACACAACATCCTTCGGTTACGATTTTAACGGCAATACACTGAGCAAGACCGGTTATACCTATGGATACGATCTGAAAAACAACCTGATTTCTGTCAGTGGCCGCTTCAATGCAAATTATTCGTATGATGGCGCCGGGCTGCGACGGGAATCCTCCTGTAACGGGACGGTGAAAAAATATGTCCTGGATGTCCTTGGCATATCAAAGGTGCTAATGGAGACCAACGTAAACGGTACGCCGCTGAATTATTATGTATATGGACTGGGTCTGATCGCACGGATAAAGCCTGATAATACCACCGGATATTACATCAGTGATTTTCGCGGGAGTACAGTGGCCATGGTGGATGGAACCTCTGCAGCAGCCATCACCCATCAATATGCCTACGATGATTTTGGAACCATCACCAAATCTGTGGAAACTGATTTCAACCCGTTCAGGTACATTGGAAAATATGGGGTGATGTACGAAGACAGCTCGCTGGTGTTTATGCGTTCAAGGTACTATGATAATACGATCGGTCGGTTTTTGACTGAAGACCCGATCTGGAATAAAAATCTCTATCCCTATGCCGAAAATAATCCCACGAACCTGATTGACCCTATGGGGCAATCCGATGTTTTTTTAGATCTTACGGCTTTTTATACGGACCAAAAATTAAATAATGGCAAAGATTTAGAAGATATTTCCGCATACGATTATGCCAAATACGTCACGTCACAGTTGATTAATCAATTGGGACCAAAACTTGCAGCAAAAGTTCCAGTCAATACTTTATTTGGCCTTACCCGTTTTATTACCAAGGCGTTTAAAAACAAGAAGAACTTAAGTGCACAGGATGTGGCTGACCTGATTGAGGATGTGACCACTGACGTCGCCAATATACTGGGTTACTTGGTTGGTATTGAAGGCCTGGGGGACTTGGTCCCTTTCGCGGTATCGTTTGTTGGTAAAATTGCGGATATGGCGATTGATGGAATTCTTGTTGCCAGGATTGATCCGTATAAATATTTGTCGCCGGAGCTAAGACGGAAGCTCGACAAGAGTGCAAAGGTTGGTGCCGGGTCGGTTGCGCCGGTTAACCCACAGAGTTTCAATCGTTATATATGGACAGGTCCAGTGAAATAGTATGAAACCAACAATATTATATAATTGCCGGATGCAATTGGCGCTACTTTTGTTATCCGTCCTGTTCCGGCCTTTCTCGGCAGTTGCCCAGCAATCTATTGTATATCAGTATGATAACAACAGTCAGTTGACAACAGTCAGCTATTCAAACGGCCTTGTCGTTCACTATTCTTATGACGCCCTGGGCAACCGTCTGACCAAATCCTCCACCATCCAGTTGCCGCAGGCGGCAGCTGGTATTACAGGGACCTCCGTGGTTTGCAAGGGAACAGCTGGTGTGGTTTACTCGGTACCGGTCATCACCAATGCGGCGTGGTATATCTGGTCGGTTCCTGCGGGAGCTTCCATTGTGGCGGGCGACAGTACCCGCACGATCACCGTCAATTATTCCATGGCCGCCCAAAGCGGCAACGTAACAGTATACGGGAAGAACGCCGGGGGCAGCGGGACAGCCTCCCCGGTATTCGCAGTTACGGTGAATTCAATTCCCGGGGCAGCCGGAACGATTTCCGGTCCCACGCAGGTGCAGCCCGGCCAGTCGGGAGTTATCTGTTCAGTTGCCCCGGTAACAGGAGCCACAGGGTATGCCTGGACGTTACCGGCCGGGACCACTATAACTTCAGGTGCCGGCACGAATACGATTACTTTATTGTTCTCAAATGCTGCAACCGGGGGATCGGTTACAGTGAGGGGCACCAACACCTGTGGGGGAGGCATGGTATCGCCCGGGTTGCAGGTGGCTGTTTCAGCAGGCGTACCCCCGATCGTGGCGGTGGGAAATGAAATCATTCCTCCAGGTCAAACTGATTGTTACAACGCCACGCAAACCCTCACCCTTGCCGGTAACGGATCAACTTTCACCGTTCAGGCCGGGGCCAGCGCTACTGTCGTGGCCGGACAAAACATCCGGTTTCTGCCGGGCAGCCAGGTTTACAGCGGGGGATACCTTCATGGCTATATTACCTCCAACAGTGCGTATTGCACTCCTGCGAGCAAGACACTGCAGAATGTCGCAGTCACCGCGGGGCAGGTCACCTGTTTCGGCGCCACCCAAACGATCACCCTGGCTGGCTCCGGAACCACCTTCACGGTGCAAAATGGCGGAAGTGTCAACCTGATCGCAGGCCAGAATATCCAATTCCTGCCGGGTGCTGCCGTAAGCAACGGAGGCTACCTGGATGGCCGGATCTCGACAAACGGACAATACTGCGGCACGCTGAAAAGTATCCCGGAAGTGGCATTTTCCACTCCTTTTGCTGATACGTTATCGTCCATGAAGCAAACCGCCCGCACATGGTTCAGGGTGTTTCCGAATCCAACCACCGGGGAAATTCATATACAGATGGAAGATCCGGGAGATCCCGGAATACCCGTTCAGGTGGCGACTTACAACCTGGTAGGGAAGATGACCGGAAGATTTGAATCGACCGGTCAGCGTACATTTACCATTTCCCTGGGGAATTGTCCTGTTGGCCTCTATCAATTGCGTGTCAGGAGTGGAAACCGGACTGGTACGGTTAAGATCATCAAGTTATGATGTTCGCCTGCTGGTGTTGCGGAGAAACCGGAACCACCGACCACCCTGTTCCGGTGTAGCGGAACAATCATCACAGGCTGATAATAATTCATTCATGTGGTCATTTAAAACGTCGGAAGGTAGGAGATTTGTCCGGCGTGTCCATGCGGGATCGGAAATCCATTTTGTCAATTCACCCGTAATTTCAATTTGCCTGATGCGTATGAGCATAAGAATATTGATATAATCAACAGGAATTTAATTATATACAAATTTTATAGAATAAAATGTCCTGGAGATATCCTGTTTTGTTGAAAGTCCCTTATCTTTGAAGTGCAGACGGTTGTTACGGAAACATATTTAATAATATGTATATGAAAACAACAATGATGAGCGGCGTTAAGGTGATCTGGAAAGGATTACCTGGAGCCAAAACCGGTTATTTACAACCAGCCATTCCCAGGTCAGGGTATCACACGCGCAACATAATTCCCCCCGAGAAGCTGGTAAACCGGGTGTTCGCCCTGGCTGTAATCGCCCTGGTCACGCTGAGTCCCTGCAGGGCCGTTTCACAGGCCGTTCTTGAGAACCCGGTCTGCAACGGGAACCCGATCATGCTCTCCTGTAATTTCCCTGAAGGGTGCAACAGTGAGCACGCCGTCTTCCACTGGTTGAAAGAGGGATCAACCTGGGCGGCCAATGTTAAGAATCCCACCCTTTACCCGCCCGGCTCAGTTACGATTGGCAACGGGCAGACGGTTAACGGCAGCGGCCTGTGCAACGGGGAAGGATATGGATCAGGAACCTTTTCACTCACGATTAACTACCGTCCTCCATCCGGCGGATATTACTACGGAACGGTCGACGTAAGTGTTGTGCCTGCCGTTGCAGCCAGCGTGACAATCACAGCCTCAGCCAACCCGGTGTGCCCCGGGACCACGGTGACATTCACGGCCAACGCCGTGAACGGGGGAACCTCACCGGCATACCAATGGAAAAAGAACGGAACCGTTGTTACCGGTGCCACAAATTCAACCTATTCCTTTGTACCGGCCAATGGCAATACCGTGATGTGCATCATGACTTCAAATGCTACCTGTGTCCAGGTTAATCCTGTCTCTTCCAATACGGTCACCATGACCATTGGTATATATACAGTCACGGGTGATATCGTGAGGAACACAGTGCCTCAAACACCTCTTTCAGGAGGCATGGCTTACCTGTTGGGTACAGGCAACAGCACCGGAGGATATGATACCCTGGCAACAGCTCCCATCGTGAACGGACAATATGCTGTTCACACCTGTGCAAACAGCGGTTCCATCATTTTAACGGTGCCTGATCCCATGTTCCCCTGTGATATAGAGACATACCTGGGGGATGTTTATTCGTGGGAAGATGCTGATACCCTCAATATATCGTCAAGCAGGATAGTAGATACGATCCATTATCCGAA
The DNA here is from genome assembly GCA_026391835.1 of Bacteroidota bacterium. GTDB lineage: Bacteria > Bacteroidota > Bacteroidia > Bacteroidales > FEN-979 > CAIVAT01. The sequence continues at coordinate 43,829 of JAPLDF010000008.1, read as the reverse complement.
AATGTGCCAGCATCCCTGGAATTCACGCATGATGGCTTTTGCCGGTGGCATGGTTTTCAAGAATAGCCTTGCAAAGGCCAATGATCCCATCGACAATGTCGGCGTGAAAATAAAGCCACAAGGCTCATCATTGCTGCTGGATTACACAAGGAGCCAGAACGGGGGTAAATACGGGTTTGTCCTGGATAAGGGTGAATACACTATTTCTGCAGAGTATCCCGGCATACCGATGTTCACACAGAACGGCGCAAACAACTTTCATGTTTACAGTCCCTGTGACAGCATGATGATTAACCTTGTCATCAATCCTTCCGTCATAAACACATTGCAGACACGCATTATCCCCGTGTCATGTCCGGTGGCCGGTGAATTGAAAGGGCCATCAGATACAACCTGCTACAATGCCCTTCAAACCCTTCTAGTTGGTCCGGCATCCTTTTCCGGCGGCCGTGCCTATTTTATTGCCGGACAGAAAATAAGTTTTCTTCCGGGCTTCATTGCTAAAAACGGAGCACAGGTCTGGGCGGGGATCACAACTACAGGACAGTTCTGCAGCCAGGTGTCGGGCATTGTTTTTGGTTCGATGCAACCGCTTTCTGCGGTATCCGGTAACGGAGCCGGTCAGCGCGACATGCTGCACCAGGAGAACCGGGATTCCACGGGATCCGCAATCCACGAGCCAGTGAGGGACGATCTCTTCAGGATCTGGCCCAACCCGACCTCAAACATGTTCACGGTTGAATTGTATGCCGATCCGGGGGAATCTGCTGTTTCGGTGATGTGTTACAACGGCATGGGATCACTGATCTTTGAAAGCACCCGGAAGCAGGGAAGGAAACATGATTTCTCGCTTGCCGGCCAGGTCCGGGGAATTTATCTTGTGAGGGTTGTCGCCGGGGGGCATGCAGGAATGAAGAAGATCATCAAACAGTGACCTCCGGTCAATTAATCATCAACTTTTTCACCTCTGTTCCGGCCGGGGTCTGAATCTTTACGAGGTACAAACCACGAATAAACTTTGACACATCAACCTCATACACCTTCAGATTCCTGAATTTAGCCTCGAAAACGACATTTCCTGTCACCGTCAGAATGTTCACGCGGATTTCGTCATTTCCGGTTCCATTAGTTGTCAAAGCTACTTTTCCGGCAGCCGGGTTGGGGAAAACAGAGAATGCAGATACAGGACTTTGGATTTCATTGATCCGGACAGTTCCGCCACCATTATCAGTTTTCAGAATAATGCCGGCATTTCCTGTCACAAAACCTGTGGTTGCATCTTTAAAAAAGATTTGTGAAAGTGGCTCATAGGTATTTGGCAGCGGTTGTTCAAACCAGGTCAGGCCCCCGTCGGTTGTTTTGATGATACCACCTGCGTAATAGTCGTCGCCACTGGCAACATAACAGGTGTTAACATCGGTACAATAAACTGATTGCAGCCAGTTTTTATTCCCGTTGAATACCTTTTGCCATGTTGCCCCCCCGTTGGTGGTTTTAAGGACAATTCCGGTCATATGCCATCCACCTGCAGCGTAACCCGTATTTGCATCGGGAAAAAAGACCGACATAAGGGCAAGTTTTGTTCCGCTGGTCTTTGGCAGCCATGATTGTCCGCCATTGGTTGTTTTTATAATAATCCCGGAATCACCAACGGCATAACCGGTACTGGCATCAGTAAAGTAAATTCCATGGAGAGGATAAAAGACATTGGTTGTTACATTGTACCAGGAATTCCCGGCATTGATGGTCTTTATCATTTTCCCGTTCATGCCGGTTGCCAGGCCGGTATCAGCATTGATAAAACAGATTGAAGATAAATCATACGAAGTTCCTGTCGATAAAACATTCCAGGTGTTTCCCCCGTCAGTGGTTTTAATGATCCTGCCTTGCCGGCCAGCCTGGTAAACGGTGTGCCCGTTTGTGGCGGCCAACCTGCCACCTGTGGTTGCAGATCCTCCCGGCAAATAGACCCAGTCGTCACCTCCGTTCACACTCTTCAGCATGGCCGTTCTGACTGAATTTCCCAAATAACAGTAGCCCGAAGCATAGGCAGTATCGGATCCTGAAAATGAAAAGGATGTGATATTGTACATACAATTCATGTTCGATGTTCCGGTCCAGGTAGCACCTCCGTCACCGGTCCTGGCAATTTTCCCTTTATAGCCGACAGCAATACCATTTGCTGCACCTGTAAAGTGAATTGCATTAAACTGAAACCCGAGCGTATCGGAGTTCATCATGGTCCATGTCGCACCGCCGTTGGCAGTCTTTAAAAGTGTCCCGAAACCACCAGCCGCATAACCTGTAGTGTTATCCGGGAAGGCTAAATCCATGATCGGGCTGGACATTCCGGATGTTTGCGGAGACCATGTAGCACCACCGTTGACAGTCTTTAACAAGGTCCCATAACTACCAGCAGCATAGCCGGTATTGGCATCAGGAAAACAAACTGTATAAAGGTTTAATGCCCAGGGGCCAATGGTATCCAGCGTCCAGTTCAACCCGCCATCGGTGGTTTTTGCAAATAAACCATCTTCACCTACCGCAAACCCGGTATTGACATCGGTAAAGTAAACGGAGTAAATATCATTTGTGGTGCCGGTCACCAGGATGTTCCATGTTTGGCCAGCATCAACGGTTTTATACATTTTACCCAGGTACCCGGCCGCATACCCTGTTTGTGCATCAGGGAAGAAAACATCCCTGAATGCAACATTGTCATACCCGTCTCCGACATCCTGCCAGGATAATCCACCGTCAACGGTTTTCCTGATGGTCCGGTCGCCCACAACGAAACCGTTATCCCGATCGGTAAAGAAAACCGAGTAGAGGTCGCAGGTTGTTCCGCCCGATAATATTGTCCAGGTCAGGCCGCTGTCTTCGGTTTTTAAAATAGTACCGCATTCTCCTGCAGAATACCCTGTAGTTGCATCGATGAAACAGAGTGAATTAAGGGTGTTTCCTTGTGGCAGGGGATTTTTCCATGTCCATTGCGCGTAAGTCAATGTGGCAAGCAGGGAGAAACAAAGAATAATTGCTGTCCTTTTCATGGCAGTAAGGTTTAAAATTGCAAATGTGTTGCAGCCGATGACGCCTGGCTCTGTATATTTCAGTGAGCAGTGACAAATGTAATTCTTCTGTAAAAATAAGGAATGATTAACCATGCAAGAAATAATTTTATACCTTTATCGTGCTGCTAACCGGGTTGAAACCTGTTTTCAGACATACCCCTGAAGGTTCCTGTTCTTTATTGCTTCAAATTCTCTCTTATCAGAAACAGATTTATTCCCTAAACAAATTTCCAACCCATGACATCCATTCCCTGTATTTCTTGCATATCCCGGTTGTTCCGGGGTATTTACCTGTTTTCCATCTCTGCTGTCATCTCCCTTCTGCCGGGAGCATCCTTTGCACAATGGAACACCAATACCTCGGTTAACCTCCTGATTTCAGGACTTCCCACCGCCGATATCCAGTCGGCTTCCACAACAGATGGAAAAACATGGATCGCATTTTACCATGAAAATGCCGGTAATTACGACATGAGGGCCCAGTTAATTGATGCAAACGGTTATAAATTGCTAGGCCCTGATGGAATGCTTGTCAGCAACCAGTCGTCGGGAACAGCTACTTATGTTTTCAATGTTTGTGTGGATGGTTCAAACAACCTGATCATCGGTTGCCAGGACCAGAGAACAGGAACGATGCAGGCTGTGCTTTACAAGATATCCCAGACCGGCACCCAATTGTGGGGGGCAGGCGGGATTGTGCTGGGTGGTGGCCTTGCCCCTTATCCTGCAGCCTTAAACACAGGGGAGGTCGTGGTAACCTGGAACGCTGATGCGGGGAACACCCTGAATCTTCAGAAGATTACCACGGGCGGGACTCTCGCATGGGCCACCCCCGTCATCATTTTAGTTGGAACATCCACTACGACCCGGGGCCAGATCATTGCGAATACAGCCGGAAAATTCACCATGGTATATCAAAAGGGTGGTATTTACAGCACTTTATACGCACAGATGTTTGATAATGCCGGGGCTGCCCTGTATTCACCTTTGCAGATCTGCAACCAGACCACGGCCGGATACAGGTATTATTCCATTTTAGCTGAATCCGACACTACCTATTTTGGCTATTATGCCGCATCCGGCATGCGCTTCAACTCCTTTCTTCAGAGGATTAACCCGGGCGGAACCATACCCTGGGGAATGAACGGCTCCAATTTCAATACGTCAGTTGCATCGGGTGATAATTACCAGGCAGAGACAAGCATCAACATGACTCCCGGGTCGAACTATGTTTGGTCCGTCTGCAATTTTTCAAACCCCAACCAGACCACCTATGGTGTTTATGTTCAGAAATTCCTGAAAACCACGGGTACACGGCAGTTTACAGACCAGGGCAAGGTTGTTTATGCCATCAGTGGCAATACAGACCAGCGTTGCGGAAACCTTGCCCTGACATCTGATGCGCCCATGTTCATGAGTTATGATGTGAGTTATAAAATTTATGCAACCAGGCTGGATGCCAATGGCAATTTTGTGTGGCCGGGAAACCGGGTTGAAATCAGTTCTACCACAGCCACGGCTGCATCGGGCAAGATGAGGTATGGTTTTACCCCTGACGGGCCAAACCGCTGCGCGGGTGTGTGGACTGAGAACCGGGGCACTGATTACATGGGTTACGCCCAGGGAATATCGATCGGCGGGCTCATCGGTGTGGTCGTTGCAACCCAGGGGAGCGTTCCTGCCCTCATCACCACCCTCGGCGGAACGCTGCAGATGGTTGCTACCGTATTACCTGCCACCTCCAATCAAAACGTCACCTGGAGTATTGTCCCGGGAACAGGGACCGCATCGATCAGTGCAACCGGGCTGGTCACTGCCCTCAACAATGGGACGGTTTATGCAAAAGCTACAGCGGTTCAGGATGTTACAATGAAGGATTCCCTGCTGATCACCATTTCGGGACAACCTTCAACGCTTCCGATCGTCATCACACTCGCGGCTACCGGAATCACGTCGACAGGAGCCACCCTGAACGGTTCAGTCAATGCCAACAGCCTGAGCACCTCAGTATCATTTCATTGGGGATTGACAACCTCGTACGGGAATTCAATTGCAGGCGTACCTCCCACCGTCACCGGAACAACTCCCACACCCGTTCTGGCCAACCTGGCCGGATTATTGCCTGCAACAACGTATCATTTCCGGGTAGCCGGAACCAACTCATCAGGGACCAGCTATGGCAGTGATTTTTCTTTTACCACAACGGCGGTGGCACCTGCTGTTGTGACCAATGCGGCTACAAACATCGGTGGTAACAATGCCCAATTGAACGGATCTGTCAATGCCAACAACACCACATCGACGGCATCATTCGACTGGGGTTTAACAACCGGCTACGGAAACAACACGCCTGCGACGCCTGCTTCTTTCAGCGGATCAACGCCTACACCCGTTTTGGCATCCATTAGCGGCCTCGCGGCCAACACCCTTTATCACTTCCGCTGTGCCGGAACAAACGCTGCCGGAACTGCCTATGGTTCGGATATGAGCTTTACAACCGGGTGCCAGGCTCCCCTGACACCGGGAGCCATCACAGGCCTCAACAGCGTATGCCTTGGCCAGGCCGGCGTCACATACAGCGTTGCACCTGTCACCTTTGCCACCAGTTATATCTGGACGGTACCGGGCGGGGCCAGCATCACCGCTGGAGCGGGTACCAGTGCCATAACGGTGAGTTACCCCGCCGGATCTGTCTCAGGCATTATCACTGTTGCCGGGAGTAACTCCTGTTCGGCAGGACCAACTTCAACATTGGGCGTCACGGTAAACCAACTGCCGGTACCTACTGTCACCGGGGCAAACACCGTCTGCCTGGGAACAGGCAATTATTCCTATACGACCGAACCGGGGATGAGCAATTACCTCTGGACCATATCACCTGGCGGTACAATCGTATCAGGGAGTGGCTCTAATTCCATCATGGTGCAATGGAATACAACAGGCGCGCAATCAACAGGCATAAGCTACACCAATGGCAGCGGCTGCCAGGCACAAAACCCCACGGTATTCAATGTCACGGTCAGCAGTCTTCCATCTGCGGCAGGCACCATCGCAGGCCTTTCAACCCTTTGCGCAGGAACCCAGGGGGTAGCGTATTCAGTTGCTGCCATTCCGGGTGCCGTTACTTATCTATGGACCCTTCCGGCCGGGGCAACCATTGCCACCGGGGCGGGAACCAATACCATCACGGTGAATTTTGCTGTCAGTGCTGTTTCGGGGAGCATCACGGTTATTGGTAACAACATTTGCGGCAACGGAACCGCGTCAAACCTCGGCGTAACAGTGAACCCCATCCCACCCGCCCCGATCGTCACTGCCGCAGGATATGTTCTGACTTCAAGCGCCCCTGCCGGAAATCAATGGCTCTACAATGGAACCAACATTCCGGGAGCCACCGGGCAATCATATGTTGTAACACTGGCAACAGGATTATACTCAGCCGTGGTAACCCTTAACGGCTGTTCATCCGATACTTCCAACGCCATTTCCATTGTTGTTGGTATCGATGATCAAAATGCCGGGAATATTGAGATCTTCCCGGTCCCAAATATCGGCCGGTTTAAAATTACCATCCACAATTGCCCAGCATACGGGTACCAGGTCGAAGTTTATAACACACTGGGAGAACAGGTATACAGTGGTCGTATTTCCATTCTCAGCGGGAAGGCAGAAAAAGTTGTGGACCTGGGGCCTGTCCCGGGTGGTCTCTATACCCTTATTTTACGAAATTCCGACAGCCGGATTATTCGGAAAATTCTGGTAAACAGATAGATTCTGATCCTGATTGGAAAAGCCTAGCCATCTGACCACCTTCTGCCGGTTTTGATTGACCACCTTAACCTGTTAATAATTCACATACAGGGGTGATCATTTCACGCCGGCAAAGATTGGTTAATGTGAACGCTTTTCCCATATTCTTTCTGACGTATAAAAAACAAATCATAACAGATGAACATTTTAAAAACCAAAAAGAGGTGGGGCCTCATCCTGTTATTGCTTGCCGTCATTGCCATCCTGGCTTTATACCCGTTGCCGCCACAAGCTCCCATCCGGTATTACGACAGGCAAAGCGGCTTGTTAAAAACGGAAAAAGTGGCTGGTGAAAAGTGGCTGGTGTGGCTGTATAATAATCCGGTTGGCGAAGCAACATTGTGGGCGCTGGCGAAAAGAAAGGTGGTTTCGTCTGTTTATGGCAATAGCATGGACCATCCTTCATCGGCAAAAAAAATACAACCCTTTGTGGATGAATTTGGTATCGACCTGGGTTCCGCCCAAAAACAGGAGTTCAGCTCCTTCAACGATTTCTTTACCCGGAAACTAAAGAGCAATGCCAGGCCGGTGGATACCAGCGTAACCGTTGCAGTGTCGCCTGCCGATGGAAAAATACTGGCATATGCCAATATCAGCAACAACGATTTTATCATCAAAGGATACCGTTTCGATGTTTTTTCGTTTTTGAACAATACCCGCCTTGCTCAAAATTATCTTGAGGGCACCCTGGTGATCATCCGGCTGGCCCCTTTCGATTACCACCGTTTCCATTTTCCGATCAGCGGGAGTGTCTCACCCGTCACCCGGATTGATGGGGATTATTATTCAGTTAACCCCCTTGCTTTGCGTAAAATGGCTGAAATTTTCTGCCTCAACAAAAGAGAATTTTGCATCATTTCAAACCCCTTGTTCGGAGATGTTGTAATGACTGAAGTGGGTGCAACCATGGTAGGAAGTATCGTACAGACTTATTCCGGGAATTTTGTAAAAAAAGGGCAGGAGAAGGGGTATTTCAAATTCGGGGGTTCTACGGTCGTGCTGCTGTTTGAAAAAAACAAAATCCGCATCGATGAAGATTTACTGATGAATACGTTAAAGGGTTATGAAACTGTGATCAAAGAAGCAGAACGGATTGGTGTTATGATTATTAACAATAATTAATCATTATTATTTGTAATTAGTCTAAACACATATAAAATAGTTTTACATTTACGGCAGATTTTCATCCAGCGATCATGAGATTTGCAGTAATCATCGTACTGATCACCATATTTTCTATAAATGGGGTAAAAGCCTCCAATGATTCTCTTACCCTGGCGCAGGCTTTCGTAAACCTCTCCCTTACGTGCCAATATTTTGACACACTCCGCCCGGACCGGATCTCGAAAATCCTCCGGTATGAAGAGAGTGAATTATCCTCGATCCGCGACACGCAATTCATCAGGTTGAACAGCAAACTGTACAATTTTACAAAAGCCCTGTGGTCGCTCAACAAGGGAAAACAAACCTTCAGAAAAGATACGGTGGCCAGCCGGAAAACATTGCTGGAGTGGAAGGATCTGTTTGTAGAATCCCGGGAACGCTATTTCCAGACGGGAGTACCGGTTCTAATCAGGAATTGGGCAAGTGATTATCCAAACAGACTCCGTTATTTTGAACCAGGAATAGATTGCCTTGATTTGGAATGCAATTCATTTTATGAATTCATAAAATTTGATACCCGTTCCTACTATGATTTCAACGATGGGTTGAATCAACTGGCGGCAGTCATTTCACCCTTGTTCAACCGCGACATCTATCCCGATTTTAAAAGAATATTCTATTCCGCGAAAAATTCGGATACGATATACCTGGATTCCCTCTCATGGTATGCCGGATTATACCATTTCAGGAATGCCGGGTACAATCAAAATATGCAATTATACCGGTCTGATTTCCAGGTAGAGCCTGCTGATTCGGGCTTGTTTTTCATGTCATCGGCACCGGATCTGATCAAAAGATATCTTTACCTGCTTTACATTGCCAGGGAAAAAAGAGATCATATTGATATCAGTCGTCTTTACACTGAATACAGGAGTTTTGTAAGTGCACTTGATCCGGCGGACACATTAACCTTCAGGTATCCGGATAGTGTGATCAAAAAGGACACCTTTTTCAACAAGGAAATAGGTTCTGTGACCTGCGCTGCCCTGCTTCAACTGTTAAAGAAAAATTACCCTGAAGATACCCTGGATTATATTGTGAACAAGTCAATTAGGACTGATTCTCCGGTCCCGACAAAGTACGTTTTTCCCCATCCGGCTCCATTCCCTTCTGCTGTTGCCGTAGTACCACACTTTCATCCCGGATTAAAAACCATGACAGATGTGGATAAATTCCTGAGAAAAAATTTGGACAGGGCAGGGTATGACGGCCGGTGTCATTACTATTATGCAGCCGATGGTTTTGCGATAACCACGAGCCTGGAAAAAATCAAAAGGGATGGGAGCCAGCTTCCAGCAAATGAACGGTGGAACCTGTCGTATGGCTCAGATGGGAAATTTTCGGTCTATACAATTTTCAAGTCAATGTTTTTTGCTACGGATGGGAGTTTCAGGATCCTTGCCTTTGTCGTTTCATCGCAGGAAGCAGAAAGAACCACCACAGCTCCCTCGTTCAGCGCCATGAGCCAGCTGCTGAAAAACAGTTACGCGGCCCTTCCCCAGGACCTGGAAGACTCATCCCTCCCGGATAAAGCATTGACTACGCTTGTTTACAATTTCTACCAGAGTGATATCGGGGAGGTACCGGTGCTGGATACGAGGCAACTGCTGACCGTTCGGGATCATTTCCGTAACACACACTTAATGAACCTTTTAACCCATTGATCATGAAAAAGATCAGTTATAACCTTGCACGTAGAAAACTGCTCATGTTGTGGCTCATCATGGCCGCTGTCATTTTTCTCATTTTTTTTATCCAGTCCATCCTGGGAAAATATACCACGCATGTGCCGGAAGTATGGGAATGGCTTTTCCACCTGCTCACGCCGCCCCTTTCGCTGATGATCGGGATCCTGATTGCCCAGCTTATGAGCAGTGCAGCCGATTTCGAAACCGACCTTTTCTACTTCCGGCTCTCACAGGGCATCTCCTGGTTTTTCCTGGTTGTTCTATTGCTGTCGGCAATCCTTGTCCCAGTGATCCATTTGCAACAGAATATGAGCCTGGATAAGGAACATGAGAAAAGCATCATGGAGGCGTTTAATACGTATAATAATTTCCTGCTGCCTTTGCAGGGCCTTTCCACCCTGGCGCTCGGACTGTTTTTTACCAAAAAATAGCCGGGCGGGTAAAATTCTCAACCCTAAATTTTTAACATTATGGCCAAACAAATTTTTATCAATATAGCAGTAAAAGTGGACATGCCGGACAGATCGTCCACCTTCCGCCATTTTAAATTGACCACCTTAAATGAATTATTATCAGATCAATACGATGGTCAGGCTGTGCCGGCACAGGGTGGTCGGTGGTTCCGGTTTTTCCAATAGCCAGCCGTATGCGAAAAACGCACTTTTCCAAAGCTATGCAATCTGAATTTTTATTTCCCAAACAAGCCATAGTGGATCATCTGGCCTTCACATTCCAGCCCGACTCCTACAAATTCATTTTCTTCCCTGATCGATAACGAACCGGCCCCGGAATAATTTACGTCCGGCATTTTTTCAGCAATTTCAAAACGGTCGAACAAATCGAGCACCTTGAAAAAGGCTTCGTGTACGTCCATTGCTTGTTCCTCTTTCCCGGCAATTGCCTGAAGGAACGCTGAATCTCTCAGTTTTGGGAAGTAGTGTTTGTACACTTCTTCGGTGCCAAAAACATCAATGCACGCTATTTTTCGGTCAATAAGAACTGCCAGTCCGTTGCAGCCATTTTCAGGTTCAAATACAGGGAAATGGCGTTTTTGTTTTTCCTCCTTCCGAACGACTAAATCCGAATAACTTTCAGTGGCAGAGGTAAATCCTTCCATATTCATACTATCCGAGATATGAGACCACACCGTTTGCTGCGTCCTGAAAATTTCGCCTGGCTGGATGATGTTGTCTGAAAGGGACTGGGCCTTGATTTTCCTGAGGTTGGGATCGGCTGCAGCCGATGGTGAACAAAAGTTGCGGGTAGTGTATTGCCACCGTCCTCTTTCAACGCATGAGACATCAATGATTGTTTTGGAGCAGGGTGGAAGAAGTATTGATTTGTTCAATACCCTGTTCTGCTTAGCCCCGGAAAGGACATCGGCATCGGTTAAAAGGAGAAATGAACCTGTGTTATTCAATGCCACAAGTTTTCCGACCACCCCGTTTCCGCCGGATTCTGAAATGATCAACCCTCCGGTTGTTATTTCAGGGCCCCCGGGTTTGAAAGAAAATTTGGATTCAGGCCTTATTTCAAACTGAACCAGTGTGCAGTTTCCATGCGTTGTCAAAGTTTTTGTTGTTGTTTCCATAGCTTTATTTATTAGGGGGTTAATATATCGGATTGGTGTTTTTCGTATTTTTAGCTTTTCGAAATCAACTTATTTGATACAAAGAAACAACCGCCCGTTGCAGTCTATTTGCAATGGAAAAAATTATATGAAATGCCAGCCAATTTAAATGCCCTTATCCGTTATAAAACCATCAACAGCTGTCTTTATGGCGGCAGGCGCAAGTGGTCGATCCGGGAGCTGATTGAAGCCTGCTCCGAGACACTTGGTGAATCGCGGGGGCGATATCATCTCATATCTGAAAGGACTGTCAGGGACGATTTGCGGGTTTTGAAAAGTGATATCCTGGGTTTTAATGCACCGATAGAACAGGAGAAAGGTTTGTATTTCTATTCAGACCCGCACTTTTCGATTCTTACCCTGAAAATTACGGACGCAGGGCTTGCAGATAAGATATTTGCATTCCTTGTCCACCTTAGAAATGATATTCAACACCCGGAACTGGAATCCATCCTTGAACAATTGTGTAAGCTGACCGACAGGAAATATGAACAACCTGTATTGTCAGAAAGAATCTCAATTGAGAAAATTGGAATCCGGAAGTACGGTATTCATAGCGAGGATCTGTTAGAATCCTTCTGTATCGAAATGAAAACACCCTCTTTCAGTTACCCGGACATTCCGTTGAAAGAGAAGACCGCACTCTCGTGGGGTGATATTTTTGAAAAGATTCCGGCATGAACCTGGCATGAAATTGAAATGCCGGCGTCCCCGGCCGGGCTCTGCCGGTTTTGACTGACCACATCCTTTGGGCCTGCCTATTTCCTGATATACTGAAAATCCGGATCGTTGGGTGAGCAGGACAGGCCCTTGCTCCCCCCGAACCGGTAACAGACTCCAGCCATCAGCAGGGTTGAATTGGTATACCCCTTGATTTCCGCCCCGGAGAAATAGCTGTTTTTTTCAAAGTCGGAGACAGACGAGCGGATATTGATGACGCCAAAGTTGTCGCGTAGCTCCAGCGTGACAAGGAGGCGCTTCCCGACAGGAATCGCCACCCCGCAGCCAGCCGTCACAGCCAGGTTGACGGGCAGATAGGCGTCTGTTTCCATCGCCACCTTCACTTTGCTTCCGTTTTCGGGCAGATGCCAGAGCGACTCCTGCAGCAGCAGGGAAAGGCAGGGGCCGGCATTGACAAAGAACCTGATCCTGCCCCCGAAACTCCACTTAACAAGCACCGGCAGGGAGAGGTAATCGAGGTTGTATTGCAACATCCCGCCCGGGGGTAGTATGGCCGAATAATTGTCGGTCTGCGTGCTGACCCTCTCGTAATGCAGGGCCAGCTTGGCCGAAAAGTTGCGGGCGAATCCATATTCGCCAAAGATCCCCGCTGCTCCCGCCAGCGAGAACCTGGAATGGCTGTAGATGCTTTGACTGCCATAGATGAGCGACAGGCCGGGGCCGCCTTCGATTCCGGCACCCCAGGGGCCTTGCTGGGCAAAAAGGAAACCGGCCGGAGCGGAGAGGAGCAGCCAGAAACAAACAATTATTCTCTTGTTCATGCAGTTACAATATGATAAGGGCACTTCAGGTTTCAACTCCGGAGTCTCACCCGGCTATAGTAATAAACCGGTCCCCGGTTGAATCCAACGGTATCATGCAAAATTAGCCAACTTTTCGTGATGGGGTAAGCAATATGTGAAACATTCAAGCATCTCTGAAAATTGTGCAATGCTTCAGAAGCCTGGCCGGAGATGGTCAGAACCATCAACGTGTCTGCCTGAGGGTTCAAAATAGCGCCAAGACCTTGTCGATTGAAATGAATCAACCTGATTCCAGGTAAAATACTCTTTGCCAGGGACAAACTCTACTGGATTTCAATCGACAATATTGGATGTATCTCCCTGAAATACTGGCTCGCCCCTGTAACATTGCCCGAATGAACACCATCCCAGAAAGGAATACCCGTAATTTTCACTTTAACTGGTTTTTTATTGGTTTCTTTCCACTTATCCCTGACCGTCATGCCATCCTCCCTGGTCTTTGAGAAATGGGCTCTTAGTGCAGGGTTGCTATCATAATCCGGACAGGTTGGGTCAGGAATTTCTCCAACCATGGTCTTGTCCGATGTGGGCGATTTTAATACAAAGTGAAGATCACGATCATCCTCTGTCATGATTTCAGTGACGTATGCAGTAATTTCCACCACCTGTTTTTCTCTCTTATATCTGGGCAATTTACCATCGTTGCGACTACTTGCCCTGAGAACCCTGGGTGGTTTAATCCTGACCATCGCATCAATGGTTGCGGGAATAGGTTGTTTGGTCAACAAAGTTGTACTGTCCTTATTGTCTTAACCCCCTTTATGCCGGACATTTTTTTCAAAAAGGGTTTAGTTCCTTTTCGTTATCATTTGTTCCGCAGTTGAAGAAAATTATTGCCGGATAAAAAATGAAGCCGCACCAGAACAGGGGAGCGGCTTCATGCATGATGCTAAAACCAAAAAATCCTATATTTCTACTTCCTGGAGATGAACAACTTTATTGTTTACGATCAGGTAAAGGAAATACATGCCATTTTTTAAATCAGTGGTATTGACAGGATAGGTGTATTTTCCCTTCCCGCCTTTGAAAGTGGCCACATCCCCAAGAAAAGTTCCATCCGGGGCGGCAAGCAGTACCCTTGCATTTGCATTTTCGTCTGCAAAAATGCGCACAACCACCTCTTTCCGGCCGCCAATTCCATTCATAACTTCAAGGGTTCCCTGGTTTCGCGTCATATCCATCTGATAGGTGCCGAGTTCAGCAGGATATGCCATTGTGCCGGCCGGGGCAAATACCGGGGGCAGGCCGGCATCACAGGGTCCGTTGTAAGCCAGGAATTTACTGCCCGGATCTGAATTTGCCTGGAATCCGGTCGTAAGGTCTATATAGTTCCCGGAACGTAAAACGGCAGATGCACCATCACCACCGGTTACCTTTCCGCTCATGGTGATGGAGTTGGAAGCCGACCGGAAATATTGCCCGCTGACGTTGGAGGATAAAACAAGGTCGACCGGACAAACGTCGCGCAAGGATGATCTCCAGATCCCGCGGCCAAAGGTGGCTGCAAGTAACTGATCTGCGCCCTGGTTGATCTCCAGGTCGGAGACGGGAACATTGGGAAGGAAATTGTAAAACGGTTCCCATTTTGTTGCACCCGATGCCTTGTAGTAAACACCCATGTCACTTCCGATGTAGGCGTTGTTGTTATCATCCACCTCAATACTCCAGATCGGAACATTCGGGAGGTCATAACTGATGTTTGTCCAGTTCAGCCCTGCATCACCGGAATAAAGTACTTTTAACCCATCCGTGTACCCGCTGAAAGTAACAAATACCTGGGGTGAATTAACCGGCCTGACGCCGATATCTGAAATTCGCGGGAACGTGGCAGGGAATCCGGGATTATTGGAAATTGTTGTCCAGTTTGCACCGCTATTCGAAGTGATATACAGATCGCCTGTGGAAGAATAATAACTGGTACCCCCGGCTGCATAGACCCTGGCGGAGTTGCTCGGGCACGTTCGTAATGCCCATGCACCGGGGAATGCTGCAGGCGCAAAAGTAGTGATGGTGTTGGTTGAGCGCACATATTTCATGATTTGCGCAAAACTGTAATAAAGCACGTCAGGGTCGCTCGAATTCAGCTCCAGCATCGGGAAAAATGATGAACTCGCAACTGTGAACGGACCTGTTGTCGTGAAATTATCGAAACGCTTGATCCCCTTGTTTACAACTGCATATCCCTTCGCCTGGTCTGTGTAATCTATCACGCCTTCGGCCCCGTCGCAGCAATACACCTGTGAAAATGTGGATGTATTGGCCGTACGGTACTTCACGCCATTGTCCTGGGCACCGGCCAGAATCGCATTCGCGTTGGCATCGAAATCGGCCATGTGATAGAATTGAGCTGTATTGATGCCGGCCATGAGATTTGTCCAGGTAGCCCCATCGTTGGTACTGCGGTAAAAACCGCCGTCCGTGGCAGCATACACATAATCATTCAATGGATTATACTGCACGTCGTGGCAATCGGGATGAATGTAATTTCCGCCTGATTCGCGGTAGGTGGTGGCATCGGTAAACGTGCTGCCCCCGTTGGTCGATTTCCAGGTGACCAGCCCGCATACCAGGACCTTTTGGTTATCTGATGGTTTCACCGTGACTCCCATGTCATAATCCGACTGGTCGCCGCTGGTTCCGGATTCATCGCCGAGGATATTGGGTGTGTTGGTCAACCGTGTAAAGGAAAGGCCGCTGTTTGTCGAAACATAGAATCCGCAGATGTTTGTTTCGAAGTTTGTAGCCGGACCGGCAAACAGGTACACTTTATTTACAGAATTGGGCGTTACAGCCAATTCACAACGCCCGCCGGCACACAATGGGAAATTGAAGGTTGCCCCGGTATTCCATGTATTGCCGGCATCGGTTGAATAAGCAAAGGACCCGGCACCGCTCGCATATACTGTAGTGGAAGACCCCGGTTTGAATTCGATATCGAAGTACTTGCCTGATTGCTCCAGAACCCATGTGGTTCCTCCATTGGTTGTACGAAATATCCCTGCTGAAGTTGCTGCAATGAGTATACTGGCATTGACCGGATTTTGCGCAAGACGGTAGCCGACAAAGTCGCCGGCTACCGGGAATGCCCCGGTTTGTTCCCAGGTTGCCCCGGCATCATGAGAAACCAAAACACCCACCGATAATTGGAGGTATCCGGCCAGTTCTACCAGTCCCCCGCCGATTTTGGCATCTCCATCGCCTGTCAGCACGAAAATGGTATTGGGATCGGCATGGCTGATCACAATGCCGGAAATTCCAAGCGATGGAATATAACTGGAAATGGGAGACCAGTTAAACCCGCCATTCGTTGATCTCCACAAGCCACCCGCGGGGGTGCCCACATAAATGGTATTCGGATCGGTAGGATGAAACGCGATGCGGTCGACCCGGCCGTTACCCAGCAGGTCTGCATTTGGATTGTTCAGTGTCGCGGTATTTGGCCCGATAAACGTCCAGGAACCATTTGCAGAGGTTAAAGGAGCATCGGACTGCTGACTGGATGCCTGCATTGTTTTTTCGGCGATGTTGACAAATTCTCCTTTCGGGCCAAGGTGCATCCCACGGTAGAAAGCCCACCTGGCAAAGTGTTTTTCGAGGCGATCCCTTTCGTTTCCTTCCGGCAGGGTTTTAAGGTATTCATCAACAGTCGTCATCACCTGATCGAGGGTTTCCTTGCCCTCCATCTGTGCCCTCAGTAAGGACAATTGCCCGAACGAAATGCCGGGTAATGTATACAAAAAGAGCGTAGCGAGGATTATATATATCTTGTTTTTCATAGGTCAGAGATTTTATGATCGATGGCTATCGCGTGGTTGTTGCAAGCTTTTCTTTCAGTTCATCGATCTGCTTCTGCTGCCCGATGATGTACAATGAAAGTTCTTCGATCTTTTCCATCATCCGGCGCTGCATTTCGCCAACCTCAAGCCCTGATTTGGCCACGTCTGCAGCCTTTGGTATGTTGGGAAGATGTCCGTTTTCATCAATGAATGATCCCAGCTGTGCCAGCGGCATCAGTTTGTAATCTTTTTTAAATACATAATCGGGCCAGTCGGCGATTGCATTCACCCTGAGTTCGGTGCAGATGACCTTTCCCCCGACGGAAAGTTTATACCCTGAGGCAAATGTGCCACCAAGGGAAACATTGCCATTGTCGCGGTTTACTAAAAGGTGGGGGCCGTACTTTGAACCGAAATACTGGCCCCACAGTTCCATCTGGTTTCCAACCCCGTCGTAAAGCCAGTACATTCCGGTTTGCCCGTCAGCACCTTCCGACATAAAAAGTGTCGAACTGTCTTCAATGGAAACATTGTTCGGGGTGATAAACAGTGTTGTATTGTTGCTTGCCGCGTCATGTACATCCAGCTTTCCTACCGGCGCGGTCGTCCCGATACCCACATTCCCTGTGAAATGGGCGTCAACGCCTGTCAGTGTTCCTGATAAATTACCTGCTACGGAGTAAAAGTTGCTCCACCTTCTCGCTGAAGCACCAAGTGATTTATCGTTCGTGGTAACTGAACTGAACTCGGTGTTGCTGAACCGGTATTCATCTGTTTTTGTAGCAAACTGATCATTGCTGGAGAGCAGGTACAGCAAATCCTGCCATGTAGTTACCGACCAGTTTGTGGTAGATGACCCAACGAGTTCAAGACCTGCACCAAGGTTGGGTGAACTGAACCGAACCGTTTGCCAGGTACCCCTGACCTCAAGCGGTTTGGAAGGATTTGTCAATCCTATACCAACAAAATCAGTGGTCGGGCTGAGATAGACATTGCTGCCGCTTTTCAGCCAGGAGTTACCAACACCGCCTTCATCCCAGGTAATTCCGTTGTGAGAATATATTTTTTTCAGATCGGTGTCATAAACTACAAGACCCGCGGTGGCAGTGGCACCCAGGGCGACCCGCTGCACCGTGGTCAATCGTGGGAGGAGGAAGCCTTTGGCGGTGGATTTTACCTCAAGCATTGCTGACGCATGCGGGGCGGTTCCGTCGTTGTTGATCGAAACCTGGGCTTTTACCATATTGGCTGATGAGATGAACAGGCCAACGATAAAAAGAGATAGAATATGGTTTTTCATAATTTTTCAGTTTGGTTGAACAATTGATTTTGCATAATTTAATTTTAAATGATCATATTGGAAATTATCCATCGTAAAAACAGAATGCTCCAATCATATTATAGTACCAGTATGTTTAAATACGAAGCCAATATACAACATATTCTTCCTGATGTCAATTTGTTATGTTTTTAACAGTGACAATTGTGATTAAAAATACAGGGATCACCTGTAAAAACGCTTGTTTTGAACGGCTTCGCCGGAGCTGTCCGGCAAAAAAATATGGTTCGGTTAATTATTTCACTTTCATTGAATCTTCAAAACCTCCGCATAGGTGGATGTTTGCATGGTCTGATATAGGATGGATAAACCACTCCACATGACCACCGTCCGCCGATCCTGACCAGGGCCACCGGCATACCCAAAGCGTGGTGAATAAAAAAACCAATTACAACCCTGTCCCGGTATTAAGGTTTTTGAAAAATCACGTATAAACCTGGCCATCGGGGCACCATCGAAAACATCGTGGTCAAAGAGAATTGTCATATTGAGGGTGTTTTAATAAAACTCTCCGGATAAGCAGCGCACGGACTTCTCTTTCCGGCATCATCCTGCATGATTTGAAAGTGCTTATTGATCTTCGGCGAATTATATGGCAATTAAACTGTATTTTTATTTTTTCTTTCTGATTTTACTCCTGCAAAGTCTTTTTCACACTCAAAAACCTCAGACCATGAAGAAATTGTTCGTTTTTATTGCATTGAGTTTGACGATCATCAATGCATCATTCCCGCAAGTGAGTATCAATGCTGACAACACCCCGCCTAATAATTCGGCGATGCTGGATGTGAAATCAACCAATAAGGGCTTTCTGCCCCCCCGGATGGACCTTACTCAGATAGGCTTAATCCCATCACCGGTCGAAGGGTTACTTGTTTTCAATACAACCGGCAAGTACTTTGTTTATCACGATGGTACAGTCTGGCGCAAAATGGATAACACCTTAGTGGCATTTGGATATGCGGTTGGCCAAAACCGTATGGGAGGCATTATTTTTTATATAGATGGCACAGGACAGCACGGATTTATTTCAGCTGCCAGCGACCAAAGTACCGGAGCACAATGGGGTTGTTACACCTTAATCCTTGGGGGCACTTCCTCCGCAATTGGTTCGGGTCAATCCAACACTACTCATATTGTGAATGTATGTAGTGAAGCTGGCATTGCATCCCGGATATGCAATGATCTTGTATTGGGTGGATTCAGCGACTGGTTTTTACCATCGAAGGACGAGCTCAATCAAATGTACCTGCAAAAAACCGCAATTGGTGGCTTTGCTGATTCCTACTATTGGAGTTCCTCCGAGTACAATGAATACTACGCCTGGTTCCAGCTTTTCACTGATGGCAGTCAGAACCTTTCGGGTAATTATAAGTACATCCCCAAATATGTTCGTTGTGTTCGGACCTTTTAAATTTGCATTATAAGGAGCCTTCATTGGTAAAAGAACAGAAACAGTCGTCGCTGATGACCAGTGTTGGTCCATAAGCAACTTCCTTCCACTGGCCGGAACTGCTGACGAAAATATACAATTTGCCGTTATCCGTGCAATATACCTGCAGTCCGTTTTCCGGGCTCGGGATTAACCGGATCTGGCCGGTGGTCATCCGGGGTATAAGCAAGCCTTTGATTTCAGATTTTACATCGGGCATTGCCGAAGAATTCGGGTGCTGTTGTCGGAATTGATGCCTGCCTGGGCAGCAGCACGGGCTATAGCAAAAACAATAATCGCAGCGAAGAGGATAAACTTATTCATGAGGGAAGGATCCTGTGGCTCAGAAGGAGGTTGTCTCAAAAGTTAAATTTCACCGCGAAGACGCAAAGAATAAAATTATTGATAATCAATTCTTTGCGTCCTGGCGTCTTCGCGGTGAAATAAGGTTTCATGCTTTTGAGACAGCCTCCAGCCATAACCATTGGCGTGTCTGACTGACCATGGTCTTTTCCTTGATCGCCGTGAACCGGCAAACCATCCGGGTTGCCAGGAGGAATCCTGTGGCGGATATAAGAAATGCACAGGGTTGATTCACCACGATATTGCCATTACTTACAGGAAATTTTGATGGATTTATAGATTTGATTTCTTTATATATGTATTGCGATATTCCTTTGCAAGCTCTAACATGATTTTATTATGACGCTGATTTTTTTCCGCATTCCGACCATCATCAGCATTTTCCCGGCGATGATCCTTTCGCCGTTCTTCTTGTTCAATTCAAAGAAAAAAACATGAAATCAGTCCTGTGTACAGTTGCATTTTTGACAATATTAAATGCTGGTTTGTCACGAACAATCTGTTCAGACAGTTCATACCTGGGACAACCCGCTCCGGGGAATATACCTCAGAAATTCGCCCCCGGCATAATTTCACTTGATAACAGGCGAGAAACGTATCCCACCTTTTCACCGGACGGGAAAGAGTTGTTTTTCTCCGTTGTAAATGCAGCCTGGACTTCCGGAAAAATATTACATACCCGGGAGGTGAACGGAACCTGGACCGCAGTTGATACGGCCTGTTTTTCAGTAAATAATTACATCAATTGGGAATCATCTTTTTCACCTGACGGAAACAGGCAATTTTTTACATCAACCCGTCCGCCATCATCCGGTACCGATATCTGGCTGGCTGACCGGACACCGGATTCAACCCGGACAACTCCGGTTCACCTGGATTCACCCGTGAATTCCGGTGCAGCAGATGGTTCCGCCTGTGTCACAAATAACGGAACATTATATTTTAAATCCCTTCGAGGAGGTGGAACCGGAGGTTCTATTCTGTACAGGTCAAAACTTGCCGGGGGTGTCTATTCACAGGTTGAAAGTTTGGGGAATATCATTCAGACAGGTCCGGGCGAATCGGAACCATATATGGCGCCTGATGAGCGTTATATGATCTTTACTTCTGAAACCAGGGCAGGCGGACACGGGGGATGGGATTTGTGGATTTGTTTTATGAAACCGGACAGTTCATGGACAGATCCTGTCAATATGGGCGCCGATATCAATACAATGGGCGAGGAATACGGTCCCCGGGTAACAACCGACGGAAAATATCTCTTTTTTACACGTGAAAACGGAACCAGCATGGATATTTACTGGGCGTCTGCCTTCATCATCGACAGCCTGAAAAATTCTGTTTTATCCCCCGTCCCTCCAGCCTTTAAACATAATATTCAAATCCGCCCGAACCCGGCCAATCCCAGGGTAAATATTCTGTTTGATGCCTCCACTTATAAAAATACCCTTCTTGAGTTAACGGATATGGAGGGAAAATTGATAAGATCGGACACATGCCATATAAAAAAATAGTCCATTAAAACCAAATTTTCCACATTATGAAAAAGTTCGTCGTCATCCTTATCTCCATGTTGTATTTCGGAAGTTTTGTCTCTTCTCAAACAATCCCCGCCGACAGCCTGTATTTAGGACAGGCCCCCCCGGGAGATTCCGCCATCGTATTTGCGCCGGGCACCATCTCTCTTCCCAACAGGAGAGAGACGAAAATGGTTTATTCCCCGAACAATGAAGAGTGTTTAATCGGCATTGGCATAAACAATACGTTCCAGATCCTGTACACCGATTTTTACAGCGGTTTTTGGAAGGCCCCCGTACCTGCTTATTTCATACCAAACAGCCGCCCGATCGAACCATTTTTTTCCCCCGACAGTCTCCACATGTTTTTTACCAGCTTTGCAAACATCCTGATGTCGACACGTGTAAACCAGGCATGGCAAACACCGGTTTTACTTGCATCGCCGGTCAATACGGGCGCTGAAGAGTATCACCCGGCCACATCCCTCGACGGGACCCTCTATTTTTGTTCAATGCGCGAAAATCCTGACGGTTACCTGTATCGCTCAGTGCCTGAAAACGGGAATTATTCTACCGTCGAAAAACTTGACGTCGCGATCAATCGACATAACACGGAACAGGACGGCGCATACGATCCTTTTATTGCCCCGGATGAAAGTTATATCATTTTCTCCTCAATTCGTTCCGACGGTTACGAACAGGCAGACCAGTACATCAGTTATAACAGGAACGGCAGCTGGACCAATCCTAAAAACCTGGGGCCATCCATCAATACAACTGCGATAGAATATGGTTCTTATATAAGTCCCGATGGCAAATATTACTTTTTCAGCAGGCCGGCTGGCTGGGATCCGGGTGCAGCGGCTGATATTTACTGGATTAAAGCAGATGACCTCATTGACAGTCTCCGGTATACCAATTTCACACCCTATGTACGAAACCCGATCCCTGACCAGCCGGCTGTTAAAGGAGAGCTGTTCACTTTTACAATTCCCGACAGCACCTTCGTGGATGATGACGGCAACAACACCCTCACCTACGGGGCAAAGCTGACCAATGGAAGCCCTTTGCCTGCGTGGTTAACGTTTGATACCCTGGCAGGAGTATTCACCGGCACCCCTGAAGTAACCGGGACTTTGAATATCAGGGTTACAGCAACCGATACTGCCGGGGCGGCTGCTTCAACAAACCTGAAGATCACGGTAGATAACCCCGTTTCAATTGATCAGGAAAACGGGCAGTCTGAAAAAGTCATGATCTTTCCGAATCCGGCAAATGGGTTGATAAATATAAGGTTAGGGACATTACCCGGGAAAACGACAATGGTTGAAATCATTAATTTTGAAGGAGAAGTAATTCTGAAAACAACATTTATAAATTCCGCCCTACTTAATCTTGCAGATAAACGCAGGGGCCTGTACCTGGTCAAAGTGTTTCTAGATCATGACATTGTTACCAGAAAGATCTGTATCGAATAAAAGAGATGATGAAAACCAGGTCAATTTTAAGAACTTTGAATAAAATTGTTTCGCAATGATTTGCATTGTACCGACCGTTTTATTAACCGGTATTCTTATCCTTACAATTGTGTTGCTGGTCAACAGCCAGGGAAAACCAGGGCCTTTATTGAATGACAGGGGAGAAACCATCCAGGGAAGCATTTCGGAAAAAACCTTCATAAAAGCCGGCGGTATCATGCAGGGCATGTTCATCCGGGGAAAAAACAAGTATAATCCGGTAATGCTATACATCCATGGAGGCCCCGCTTTCCCGAATTATTTCCTTTTTGAAAAATACAAACCCGGCCTGGAAGATCATTTTACAGTTTGTTACTGGGAGCAACGAGGCGGCGGACTTTCCTATACTCCTGAAGTTACATCAGAAAGCATGAATTTCGATCAGCTTGCTTCGGATGCCATTGAAGTTACCAACTATTTACGGGTGCGGTTCCATAAGGAGAAAATTTATATCATGGCACATTCAGGGGGGACTCCCTTTGCGATCATGGCAGCTGCCAGGGCGCCACAACTCTATTTTGCCTACGTTGGCATGGCACAGATCACACAACAGGCGGAATCAGAAAAAATCGCCTACAAATACATGACCGGGCAATACATGGCCAGCGGAAATAAAAAGGCTCTGGCCGGATTGAGGAAATACCCGGTCAATGACGCTTCGCGGTACATCGTGCCTTTTTATAAATCACCCATTCGCGACGCATCGATGCACGACCTCGGTATCGGAACAATGCGCAACATGAAATCGGTTCTGAAAGGTGTTTTTATTCCGGTTTGGATGTGCAAAGCCTACACGATCCGGGAAAAAATAAATATCTGGCGATCGAAATTTTCATTCATCAAAAAAACAGGACTCATTGACGAATTGTTCGAAACCAATATCCCTGCCAGGGTGCCAAAACTTGAAATACCGGTCTATTTTTTCAGCGGGAAATACGATTTAACAGTAAACCATGATCTGTCTAGGGCTTACCTGGCAAAATTGCAGGCACCGGTAAAAGGATTTTATTCATTTTATGAATCCGCTCACAGTCCACTTTTTGAAGAGCCTCAAAAAGTTAAAGAGATTTTGGCGAATGATGTCCTGAACGGCACAATCACATTTGCCGATGCTCAATGATGACCCGGACAAAGCAGATCAAATGACCACCACCTGGTAGTGGTTTTGTACTGCCCCGGATGGCCAGGGCCGTCCGGCGTATCCAAAGCATGGTGAATAAGAACTCCAATTACAACCCTGTCCCGGTTTTAAGGTTTTTTGACAAATCACGTATAAACCTGGCCATCGGGGCACCATCGAAAACATCGTGGTCAAAGAGAATGGTCATCATGTGGACGATCCGGCCGGCGTGCCTACAGTCAGGGGTCAAATCTTTCCATGTTCAGGTATGATTGTTAACATTATTTAACTATTATTATTTATATTCAGTCTAAACACATATAAAATATTTTTACTTTTACTGCAGATTTTCATCCAACGATAATGAGATTTACAGCAATCATCGTTCTGGTCAGCATATTGGCCATCAAAGGGATAAAAGCCTCAAATGTTTCTCCGGTCAGTGTGTCCAGCGACAAACAGAAAAAGCAAAATTCAAATTAACGTTACATCTAAATTTTAATAATATGGCAAAACAAATTTTTATCAATTTAGCAGTAAAAGACCTGCAAAAATCTTTGGACTTTTATACTGCATTAGGATTTGAAAACAATCCCACATTTTCAGACGACACGGCAAAATGTATGGTTTGGAGTGAAAACATTTTTGTAATGATTATGACACACGAAAAATTTGCAACCTTTGCCACCAAACCCATTGCAGACACCAAATCAACTTTGGCAGGACTTTTTTCCCTGTCGGTGGACAGTGTTGATGAAGTGAACAGGATTTTAACCAACGGACTTGATGCAGGTGGTACAGAGCCAAGCGAAATGAAAGATTATGGCTTTATGCAACAAAGAACTATTGAAGATTTTGACGGACACACATGGGAAATTTTCTATATGGATGTTACTAAATTTCCAACCGAACAACCAAACGGATAAATTGAATTAATTTTAACAGCGTAAATAGAAAATAATATGGCACACATAAATCCTTACATTCACTTCAACGGAAATGCAGAAGAAGCATTTACATTTTACAAATCAATTTTTGGCGGAGAATTCGCAATGGTATCCCGTTTCAGCGATTTTTCAAGCCCCGGACATCCTGTTTCTGAAAGTGAAGCAAATAGAATCATGCACATTGCTTTGCCTATAGGTAAAAATAATGTGTTAATGGCAAGTGACGTTCCTGAAATTTTAGGAAAAGTAAATGAAAACGAAAACAGAAGTAAAATTTCAATCAGTGCAGAAAGTAAGGAAGAAGCAGACAAATTGTTTAATGGACTTTCGGCAGGCGGGAAAATTGAAATGCCTATTGCTGACAGCCCCTGGGGTTCATATTTCGGAATGTTCAGAGACAAATATGGTATTGAATGGATGGTGGACTTTGACCCAAGACGCGATTGACAGACGAACCGAAACAACTACCGGACATAACACGGTTTAATCTGGTCAAAAGACCACACGCTTACCTACTTCATCAAACGGTTTGACAGAACAGGGGAAAGTAACACTGTCGCCATGTTACGACCTTGTCAATTCGACCATAGAATATAAGGAACAGGATGAAGAAATTGCTTTGCCTCTTAAAGGGAAGAAGAAACACCTGACCCGCAACATCCTGGTCAACTATTTTGGCATGGAAAGATGCGAACTGACCACAAAGAGTGTTGACAAAGTCCTTGAATCAATCTCCGTAAGTGTTCCAAAATGGAAGGAATTGACAGATCATAGCTTCCTGTCAAATGAAATGAAAGAAAAATACCATGGTTTGTTGGAAACAAGGCTCAAAATTTTGAGGATACTTTAATCATCAAACATTTTGAAGATTATACATCGATGGCGGCACTCAGATAAATGCTGTTGACTTGACCGGACACGATAGAATTTTCACTTTATATCTGGCTCAAATTCATTCTGCCAATGTATAAGTAATATTCACAAAATATAATGAATAATAAGTGAATTTCACGAGATGTAAGTGTTTTTCACCTAAATTTGGCATACGTAATTTTCACGACCAATGGCGAATAGTAAGAATATTTCACTGGAAATAAGTGCTTTTCACGGAATATCAGCACCTGAACAAGGAAAGTTAGTCGGTTATGGCGCAATAATAGATGCCCTCAAACTTTCTGTACCAATCCCATTGCGATTGGCGCTGATAAGCAAAAAGCGCAGACAATATAAGACAGACGGCTGGCTTGTTTTAACACCAAGGCACCAGCCTGAAGAAAACCTGTATGCACATCTTGTTTTTGCCTTAAAATATGAAGGGGTCAACCTGCTGTTTTTTAAAAAACTGTTTGAAAAGCTGCAACCAACTGCTATTGAAGAATGGATTGCCAGGGAACCGCAGAGCCGGTACAGCCGGAGAATCTGGTTTCTTTATGAATGGCTTATGCAGAAGTCATTACAAGTTCCCGATCTGCGGGAAGGAAATTACATTCCACTGTTAGATGAAAAGCAACAATACGCGAGCCCCAAAAGTATCAATTCAAACCGGCACCGGATTAAGAACAACCTGGCAGGGAATGTTAACTTTTGTCCGCTCATTCATAAAACCGCCAAACTTGAGCATTATATTGCAGAGAACCTTGCCGATAAAACAAGTGTGGCAATCAGTGGTGTGCATAAAGATATTTTGCTGCGTACGTCGGCATTCCTGTTGCTGAAAGATTCAAAAGCAACCTTTACGATTGAAGGCGAAAACCCCACCCAAAACAGGGCTGTCCGGTGGGGTAAAGCCATCGGCCAGGCAGGAAGCAAACCCATGAGCAAGGAAGAACTGCTCAGGCTGCAACAAATAGTCATTGATGACGACCGGTTTGTTCAAATGGGGTATCGTACCGAAGGCGGCTTTATTGGCGAACACGACCGTACTACCGGTGAGCCTGTTCCCGAACATATCTCTGCCCGATGGCAGGATATTGAACCACTAATGGGAGGATTGCTGGAATCTGCCCGGCAAATGGAGTCTGCATCTTTCGATCCAGTTCTAACGGCAGCCCTGATTGCTTTTGGATTCGTATTTATTCATCCGTTTGTTGATGGCAATGGAAGGCTGCATCGATATTTGATTCATCACATATTGATGACGATGAAATTTACCCCGCAAGGCATTATTTTTCCAGTTTCTGCTGCCATCCTGGAACGTATTTCAGATTACCGAAATGTATTGGAATCTTATTCGTATCCCATACTTGATTTTATTCAATGGAAGAAGACCCCTAAAAACAATGTGGAGGTTCTGAACGACACCCTGGATTACTACCGGTATTTTGATGCCACGGTACAAACTGAATTTTTATTTGAATGCGTTGATTATACGATCAACACCATCATTCCCGGTGAAGTGGCCTATCTGCAAAAATATGACGCATTGAAAGTATGGCTGGACGATCGTTTCCAGATGCCGGATAAAACCATTGCACTTTTAATAAGGCTTTTATCTCAAAACAACGGCAGGTTCTCCCAAAGAGCCAGAGAAAAAGAATTTGCAGCCATCACGGAGAAAGAGGTAAAAATCATCGAAGAAGCCTATAAGGAATATTTCGGATGATACACTATAGTGGAAAAACCGGAGCCACTGACCACCCTGTACCGGTTTAGCTTGATCTTCGTATTGGTCTGATAATAATTCATTTAAGACTTTCGGCGTAAAGTGGCGAAAGGTGGACATCCTGTCCGGCGTGTCCAGCACTGGCCCCCGGTGAGTGTGCCTGCTTCATGAATATTAATATCTGTACAAAGGGCTATACAAAGCCGTACCTTTGTCATAATGATGAAGGATCAGCTTGTAATATTCGATGGCGTATGCAATTTGTGCAACGGTACCGTTCAATTCATAATCAAGCGGGACAGAAAAAAGAAATTTTCATTCACTGCATACCAGTCCATTACCGGGCAGGATATTTTAGCGCAGCACGGGATAGACCCCACAGACCAGTCAACCGTGGTGTATGTAAAAAACGGGGTTCCCTGCTTCAAATCCAGGGCGATTTTGGAAATTTTAAGGGATTTGGGATACGGATGGAACCTTTTTTATATCCTGATCGTCATCCCACTGCCTTTTCGCAATTTTGCTTATGATATCGTAGCAAAGAACAGGTACACTGTATTTGGCAGGCGTGAATCCTGTATGGTACCCACAACAGAAATAATGGATAGATTTCTGCCTTGAGGCTTTGTGATTCCTCCTGAAATTTACCCACCACTAAAACAAAGAAAGTTACTGCAAAAGAAAAAAGCCACCCGGATTGTCTTCGTAAGTGGCTTATTTTCAGATCCACTAACTGCTCAAAGTTACAGCATGTCATTTTGTGACAACCATTTTCCCTGTTAAGATACCCCCCGCAGATGAAGTCAGCTTATAAAGGTATATTCCGGCAGGTAATTCAGACGCATCGAATACGATTGAATGTTTCCCTTTCAGGAAGAATTTATTTTCAAACAAAACCTTTATCCTGTCTTTTGCCAGGGAATATATTTCAAAGGAAATTTTGCCTGAATAATCCAGGTCAAAGAAAAAGGTAGTTTGATCTCTGACCGGGTTTGGCCGGTTCTGGTATAGTTTCACCTGTTCCGGGGATTTTCCTGCCTTATCAATACCGACCAGTACATGAAGGCTGTCTATGATATCTGCGCTGATCCAGTAAGGATTGTACCCGATATCCCCGGGTTTAGCGGTGTTAAAGAAAAGGTATTGCTTATCCAGTGTTACAATGGGAAAGAACGCACCTGTAGAATTAATAGCAAATCCCATATTGACCGCATCCGTCCAGTTCTGGTCTTCATTCTTAAAACTGATATACAGGTCGAGCTGACCACCGTACCCGCCAGGCCTGTCGGATCCAAAAATGAGGTAACGCTTATCAGGGTCAATAAATGGACAAAATTCACCGTAGCCCGAGTTGATTTCCGGGCCCAATACCTGTGGTAACTGGTAATTCCCGTTTTGAAAATGAGCGATACAGATATTGCCGTCATTGGTCGTTGTGTCGAGCAGATCCACGTATATGTCACTGTTTTTAGCAACGGAAAATGTGTTTCCGTGCAAGACACCCGGAGGAAGGGGTATCTGAAGTGCCCGGGGCTGACCCCAGCTGGTTGAGGTTCTGACTACCTGGTTGATAAAACTTGTCGTTCTGGCAGAATAATAATACAGGGTATCGTCGCCGGCATTAAAAAGCGGGTTGTTTTCCTTATAACCGGTATCAGCGAATGATGGCCGCTGAATGGAGCTCCAGTTATTATTTTCAACGCGCATAGTAAAAATTTCCAGGTTATATGTGCCGGTGGCTGGTTCCGAATATTCTGTCCAGAACATTTCCAGTCCATCGTATGTGAACATTGGTGTTCCGTGCCACATCCAGCTATTCGTTGCCAGGAGAGAATCGGGCGGGAAACGCAGCGCAGTCAATCCGGGTGGTGTCTGACCAAGATAAGGAAGGTTGTTCTGAGCCCATAAGGAAATGCTGAAAAAAAGAATCAATCCGGGAAGCGTTAATTTTGTTTTCATGATTTGGTGGCTGGTCTATCCGACAAATATAGATCCAGGACTTTCTCTTAGGTAATTTATTCCATATATGCCTTTATACATCCGGTAAATGACCGGAGATTCGGGGTGAAGAAAATATTATAATATTCCCCGATGTCAACGGTATCAATATTTTTTCGAATTTTGGGTAGGTGTAGAAGATAGGATGAAAACTAAAAGAGTATAAGGAGGTTCCCTTATGAAAATTCTGAAATATACTATTATCTTAATACTTAGCTTAAGTGTTGAGATGGTTGATGCCCAGATCATCAGCGACCCCGGAAACATGACCACCTACCGTGGCAATAATTATGTAACTTATTCCATAAGAATTGATTTGGCATGTGCGCCTGCGGGGTCAGCCTGGGGCGGCTGCAGTTCCACACCCTTTACTGATGATTCAAATATTAAGTCCGCCGCCCGGCATGCATTTGGGCTGAGTTATGGAAGGATTTACATTGTGTATATTGAGATCAGACCTGGGCTGGGCAGCTACACAGGTTGCATGCAAAATGGAATAACCAGTCAGAATTATACCACCTGGCCCGGAAGTTATGTAATTACCGGATATTATGATGAAGCAAGTTCCTCGGTCCCTGCAACGCCGGATACACCGACCTCAAATTCTCCCGGATGTGCCAATGTCACAATAACAAGAACCGGGACATCTCCTTCAGGCGAAACCTGGTATTGGGAGACTTCGGCCACCGGGACAGGTACCGATAATGCAGCAGACATCAATGTTGTTTCAACCTCCGGCACATACTACATCCGTTCCTTCAGGACCTGTGACGCAACCTGGAGCAACGCTGCAAGCCTGTCGGTAACCGTTGATCCTGGCACTGCTCCAACTGCCCCCGGCACCGGCATATTTTCCGGCAACAGCGCAAACCTCAGTGCAAGCGGAGGAACCGGCAATTACAGATGGTACGATGCTCCGACGGGCGGTAATTTAATGCAGACAGGCGCATCGTACTCAACCCCGATCCTTAACCAGACCGCCAGTTATTATGCAGAAGCCTATGCCCAGACACTGACCCCTTCTGCCACTACCTATACTTTTACCAATTGCGGGGTATATGGCCGGTTGGGGCCCAATCAAACACAGGCCAACAGTGCCTACAATGGTACTTCACTGCAAGGGAGCGTTACAATTTACGGCTCCGGGTTACAGAAATGGGTTGTACCAGCCACCGGAACCTATACCATTGATGCGTATGGTGCACAGGGCGGAACCGTAACTTCAAATCTTTCAGGGACCGACTACAACTATGCATACCTAGGGTTGCATGTTAGCGGATCGCATCATGCAGGGGGAAAAGGTGCAAGGATCAAAGGTGATTTCGACCTGGCCACCGGCGATGTTTTGTACATCATGGCAGGGCAGATGGGAATGAGCAAAAACCGGTCGGACTATGGCGGTGGCGGTGGTGGGGCAACCTATGTCACAAAAGAGGTAACCTCTTCATCCTATTATTTACCTTCCCTGTCAAAATATATTTCGCCCCTGGTTACCGCCGCAGGAGGCGGTGGCGGTGGAGATGACGCAATGCCCGTACCATCAGGGGGGGGCCGCGCAACACTCACAGGCAGTACGACCGGCGGAACCGCGGTCTCTGCCGGTGGTGGTGGTGGTTTGTCCGGTGACGGAGCTGCATTGGGCGGCATTTCATTTGTAAATGGCGGCGCCGGGTATAATGCCACGTATGGTGGAGGAGGTTTTGGCGGTGGTGGTGGCGCATACGATGGTGGAGGCGGTGGTGGTGGTCATCAGGGTGGTGCAGGGATCAATACCAGGGGAGGCCTTGGCGGTTTATCCTTCAACGATGGTTCCAATCAGACCAATACCTCCGACAGCAGGGTTGGACACGGGTATGTGGTGATCACCAAAAAGGAGCCCGCCGTTTATTGTATTTCATCCAGAACCGGGGTCCAGGTAACCGTGAATAATGATTTTTCATGGAATGGCGGATCTACAGACTGGAATACGCCCGGCAACTGGAATTCAAACACGATTCCAAACAGTTACGTCAACGTTACGATTCCAATTACAGGTAACGATCCTGTCATTTCATCAAATACCGAATGCAACAACCTGGCTATTCAAAGCGGCGCCGCGTTGACCCTTGCTCCGGCCAGGAAGTTCACCGTGAACGGAACCTTTACCAACAACGGCTCATTTACCATCAGGAGTGATGCTACAGGAACTGGCTCTCTCATTCACCACACGGCAGGAGTAAAAGCCACCGCACAGCGCTATATTGACGGCTGGACTGATGCCAGCCACGGATGGCATTTTATGAGCAGCCCGGTGGCCAGCCAGGCAATCAGCTCAACGTTTGCCGATATTACGGCAAATCCGATGAGTTCTGCGGTTGACCTGTACAAATGGAGCGAGCCGGATAACCTCTGGATCAACATTAAAAACAGTTCCAATACCTACAACCAGGGTTCCAGTACAACAAACTGGTCAAATAGTTCCAATCCTGCCTTTGAAACCGGGAAAGGATATCTTATTACCTACAGCACCAGCCAAACAAAAGAATTTACCGGCATCCTCAATATCTCCGACGTTGAACTTGCCGGATTGACAAACACTGCCGGCAAAACCAACAGGGGCTGGCACCTTGTCGGAAATCCTTTCAGCAGCGCAATAAAATGGACCCAGGGCACCTGGGTGAAAACAAACATTGCAGCCATACCGCAAATTTGGGATGAATCCAACGCCAGTTACAAAGTATTGCAAGGTGAAGGGATAATCCCCGCCCAGAATGGTTTTATGGTCTATGTACCAGAAGGTCAGACAGGAGCGCTGACCATCCCCGCCGATGCCCGCCTGCACAGCGATTCTGCCTGGTATAAGAATTCCGCCTCCGGCAATGAAATCGTTTTGGTTGCCAGGGACCCCGACGGCCTGACCGCCCAGGAAAGCACCCTGGCATTTAACCCGGAAGCTACCGAAGGTTTTGATTCAGACCTGGACAGCTACTTTATGGCCGGCTTTGCACCGATGTTTTACAGCATCAGCCAAAATGGACGTTTCGCCCTTAACACCTTGCCGCAATTGACAGATGAATTGGTGGTACCGATGGGATTTGTTAAAAACCAAAACAGTCGGTTTATCATCGAAACAATCAGGAATATCCCGTTTCAAACACTTTACCTGGTTGATCTTAAAACAAACCACGAGCAGAAAATTTCAGAATCACCCTATATTTTCACATCAGACGATGGCGACAATCCAAACCGATTCCTGCTCAGGTTTGGCCATGTTGGCATCAGCGATTTAAAAGTCAAGCAACCCATAAACGCCTGGTATCATGCAGGCACCTTAACTGTAACGAACTGTGAAGGACCTACCGCCATTGACATTATTAATATTCATGGGCAGAATTTGCAGAATTACCAGATCGGCAGCGGCGGACCTCGAAGAATTCCCTTACTTTTACCAGCAGGACTCTATTTTGCCCGTATTGCCAACGCAGGCAAAATGAGAACCATAAAATTGGTTGTTCATTGAAAATATGTTGAAATCTCATCAAGTTAACCCCAGGCGGGTGGATTACGTTTCTCCGCAGACTGGAAGAAACGCTTGCATTGACCAGTCTTCGCCGAAAAACATTGACCAGCCCTAAGTATTGGATATTAATAAGTTGAGGTGGTCAGCCAAAATCGGCAGAGGGTGGTCAGGAGTTCAGGGTTTTCCAGTTATTCCTGGGGTCAGATGGAATTAAAATCC
This sequence comes from Bacteroidota bacterium, assembly GCA_026391835.1. GTDB lineage: Bacteria > Bacteroidota > Bacteroidia > Bacteroidales > FEN-979 > CAIVAT01. The sequence goes on along the minus strand of JAPLDF010000008.1, from coordinate 10,593 downwards.
TTTTGTCTGGGTTAACCCTTCATGTGCGAGTTCCAGGGTCTCAACCGCAACCTCATTGCCATCAGCCTTCATATCGGTGACCGTTATCCTGGTCGGCCAGGCATTTTTCAGGGTCCAAAGCATAAGGACCCCGCCCTTATCATCCATGAGCGTGATTTTGACATCCGTCCGTTCGATGGTGTTCATAGTTATTTTATTGTACCAGTCCCGGAAGACCATATCGCCCTTGAAGATGCCATTTTTCATGGTAACATTATCATACTTTTTCAGTCCGGGCATTTTTGCCCTGGTGAAATTCGTTTCATCTCCAAACCGGTATTCCGTGATTTGTGATTCGACATTCATCCCGGACACCTCACTGAAAGATGCAGTTCCGCCACAGCCCAGGTCAACGGAAAAGTGAAATTTAGGGATGGGCCACTGCGCTGCATAATCAGCAGATTCTGACTGTCCAGGTCCATTGTTTGCCATAATATTTATTTTATAATTGTAATTCGTTGAACCGTATTAATTTGTTTATTTTAATCATTCAAATACGTTCGATATTTACCGGGGCCAAAATGAAAGCATGGGAATATGCCCGGAAAAGGAAAAATAAAATTTCATCCCGTTTCTACAAATGATACTACAAAACAAAAAACTCACAAAAACTCTTGTAAGTGGCTCATATTGAGGCTCAATTTGCTATTCAAAGTTGCAACTATCGGACTTCCTTCCTACAAATATAAAGTGTCATAATCTATTACCCACCAGAACCTTTTTCAAGTCACCTCTTTCAACGGTCAATAAATAGAACAAATACGGAGCAAAAGCCATAATTCCGATAATCATTGCAATAATTGCAATAATTATGGAAGAAAACGACCATTGATTACGCCACATTATCCATAATCCTGACAGGGTCAGATAGCTACTGAAATCCAGATTAAACTGACCATTCCAATTAAGGGAATAAATGTTTTCCGTAAAAACCTGGATTAAACCCCAACTTTCATTTTTGACTGCGTAAACCGTATAAATAACTAATGCCAGTGTTTGGAAAAACAGCAAGGCTTTTAAAAGGCTTTTTCTTTGGTTTGATTGTGTCATCTTTATTTGATTTAATATTTGTGCAAACCTAGAAAGACTAAACATAATATTTTAGACGCTTCCGTACAATTACTGCTGAGCAAAATTGCAAATAACCCGTTTCAAATTTGCAAAGTATTCCGATAGCCAAAGATGATTCAGGTTGTTCAGATTTATCTGCAAATAAAAATTTTCGAGTGCCAATTCAAAAATTCCTTCCAGCTGTTTTTGAGAAAGTTGTAAGTTTAGGTCCTTTATCCAAACCATTACAAAAGCATTTCCAGCTATTTGGTTTGACCGGTTCAGTGTCTCATAAAACAATTTCCGCTCTCTATTTATGCGTAATTGCCTGTTAAAAAGCAAGTCTATTTTATGTTCAACGAGAATACTAATTAAATCAGGGTTAATCTTTTTTGCGTTCTTTTCTTTGTCTGCAATAACATAAGACTGCTGAATATGATAATGCAGCAATTCTTCCATAAACAATTCAAGGTCTGCAAAATGATGATAGAAAGATGACTTGCTAATTCCTACCTTCCTTGCAAGTGATTCAATTATAAGTCCACTTACACCAAATTGTGCAAAAATTTCATAACCTGTCTTTATCCAAATATCGTTACTGTCAATCATTGTGTGCAATCGTCTTAAATTCCCACCACTTTGTCGCCTCATTATTGGGGCTATTTTTCCTATTGACACCGAATTTGGGGTCCAATGGACAACCGTTCTAAAAAGGATGAGTAAAGATAATTAAATTGTCTATAGATCAGACCTTGACCTCTCCTCGCCCGATTTAACAAAACCAGTCTTGGCTAACGGAGTAAGGGATCAAAAGGAATTTCGGATTTCGGATTTCCCTTCTCCCCAGAAATTCCGATTGATCCGAAAAATCGGAGTTCCTGACCACCCTCTGCCGATTTTCGTTGACCACCATATCTTATTGTCAATCAACAAGGGGAGGAGGTCAGATTGCCCAAGCGAAGACTGGTCAAAGTGCCCGGCTAGTCCAACATACATGCGAAACAGAAACAGTTCTTAGCAAACCTGTCGCCGTTGCATGATATAGAATCCGCCGACGCCTAAAAGGAATACGCCCAGCAAGATCAAAGCCCATTCAGAAAGTGTGGGAATGGCAGCAGGCGGGGCGGATACCGTATAGGTGTAGTTGGCGCCTCCGTTTGCGTTCAATTTAATCGTGTAAAGGTCGAAATTGTCGGTGATTGCGGGCATGGTAGAGGAGAATGCATAATAGGAAACGATGGTGCCTGTGGTCATTCCCGGGATTGTGGCAGTTCCGGAGGTTAGGGTCATGGTGACGGGAAGTGCGACGGAGGTGGCCCAGGCATCTGTCGTATACCGCAGGTAGAATAATTCTCCGGCAGAAGGAGCCAACGGTGTGGTGATGGTGACGGTGGCTGGCACACCCTGGTTGACGGTGGCTGGCACTGAGACCGTTGCAATGTTTACCGGTTCTGCACTGGTCTCCATGAAAATCGCGCGGGTGTTGACGTAACCAGCATCTTCATAGTTCATGGTGTACCATTTTCCATTGGTCACAGTGATCGTGTTATTTGCTGCACCCTCTTTGGTATAGGTTTGCAGCGTATTGACGGTTGCGTTGGTATTCGACCATTTGTTATTCCAGGGGCTGCCGGAAGGACCGCTGGTAAAGAGCCATTCATAGGTGCCTCCAACAATATCGCCACCTGATGCAGCCACACTGAAGAGAGTTTGCCAACGGGGGATGCCTGTTGAAATTTTCGTTACACGTCCACCGGGCACCTGCATGTAGCTGGCCAGGGCAAGGTTGGCCGGAGGGTTATCCCAACCGTTCCAGCCGCCGGGCATGTTCAACCCTTCAGGTTCCCAGATCTGCGCTGCAGCCTGCGTCGCGTTGAATAACTGGACAGATGTAAATGCCAGGAGGCAAAAAAGCACAATGCGGTAATTTATACCGGAAAAACGTGAAGTTGTCGCCATAGTCTTGGTTTTTTAAGGTTTATCATTTACAAATTTATTAAAATGGGCTGAGTATATGACAAAAATTTAATACAATTCACAAGATCGTTGATTGACAAAGGATTCAACGGGGAAAGCGCACCTTAATCGCAGAAAAATATTTGTTTTGTTCCTTATTTAAAAGGAACCGTGCGAATATTTCGTTTTTGCCTGGTAATCAAGCTATTATTGCCTGATCAGTTTAACGGTTTCGGTCAGATCCCCGGAAACGACCCGTACGAAGTAGATCCCCGGCGGAAATCCTGAAAGTGAAAACGAATGTTTCTTTTCCCCTGGCATTGCGGAGATGAGCACCTTTTCGCCGTGCATGCTGTAAATTTCAACCGATGCGTTGCCGCCTGATTTGTCGTTACGGTATTCCAGTGTGAAAATTCCGGTTGTCGGGTTAGGATATATCGTGAACGATGTGGAGGCTGAGGTGCCCGCGATTTCCTCCTCCCCGCTGATAACGGCCGGGCGTGAAGGAATAACACCGCCGCAGAAGGGGCCACCCGGTGCGATCGATCCATGCAGGTACCCTCCTGACTCTACGGCAGTTCCCGGGTAAAAAAAGATATCCTGACCGGCGATCATGCTGGCGGTACCGCCGCTCTGAACTATAAAAGAAGTTCCGCTACCGGCGATGGATATGGTCTGGGTGGCATTATAACAATTGGATTGCCCGCTCCCAAGGGTAACGTCCTGCACAACCAGTGCAGGAGGAACGGGTGCGGCAAGGGTGGTCTGACTGTTGGGATTCAGCGTGGCGGTTGCTGCCAGGAATTTCGAGGTGGCCCCGGTTCCGTTGTATTCGTAAACCCTGAACCAGCAGGTGGTCGAGCCGGTGAGGCCGGTCACGCTCACGGAACTCCCGCTGCCATTGTAAACCACCTGTTCGCCCTGGCCTTTGTAAGCAGCGGATGCAGCAGGATCTGTGCCATTCAGCGGGTCGGTGAAACTGTTGGCGGTATTCATGATCACAATGCGGTTCGTGCCGTTTCCGTTCACCCAGCCGGCCGTCATGCCGGTCTCCGCCACGCCGGTGAAACTGATGTCATGTGCCTGGCTGGTTGGTGCGGAAATGACCGCGACACCGGGTGTAAAAGCGACGCTCCGGTATTGTGTGTTTGTTCCTGCAGTGCTGAGAACCGTGAACGTGGAGGCTATGCCGACATCTACTACCTTCACCAGTTTATTCGGAGCGGATGTCGGTGACCCTATGGTCGTTGCATAAATAACCGGGTTTGCACCGGACCAATCGACCGTCAGGCCCTTTGAGCCCGTCGAAGTGCCAAGTGAGATTGTGTAACTGAGCACCCAGGCACCTGTTGAATATGCCCATTTTTGTATTCCGCCGGTACCTGTGGTATGGTCATCCGCAATATAGCAGACATCGCTGGCTGAATTGAATGAAAAGGCGTTGGGAAACCCGATGCCTGTGTTTATTACGTTGGTGGCAGTTTGGGGCCCGGTGACCGGCAATCCTGTGCCTACAGCGTAAATGCCATAAGTTCCGATGGTTGCCGAAATATACAATTGATTGTTGAAGATATTGATGTCCCTTATATTTGTGATTGTACTGCTGACCTGGGCAGGGGGTCCGCTACCAAAGTACTGAACACCGTTTGTGCCGGCGGCCCCTCCCGAACTTCCGCTGGCCCAGTAATCGTTGCCGCTGCACACCCCGCTCCGGATATTGGTTCCCGAAAAGGCCGTGGAGGAAAGGATCGGGTAATAATTCACCTGTTGATCGACGCGCAGCAGTTTACGGTTGTTCTCTGCAGCCGTCGAGGACCCGATGGATGCAATGCCGGGGCCGGCATCATACCCGGGGAGGACCAGGTACGATCCGTCGGGTGACAAGGTAATATGGCCTTCTGTCGTTGCGTTGCCAACAATTGTAAGCCTGTTCGGGCCGGTGGATGGAATCGCGATGGTCTGGACCGGGGAGCCTGCCGGGGTGAACTCGTCAAGAAATAACAGGGTTGATAAAGTGGATAAGCTCGCCGCTCCGTCACCGGCTCGCAGAACAACGACATTTCCTGTGGTAAAAGGGGCCTGCGCATATCCCGGGATATTCAGAGCCAGGGCGATCATTCCCCAAATGGCTAAAAAGGTAAACTTTCTCATGGGTCTGGTTTTAAGGGTGATTGATTAATTCGAGCCACGGTAAATTTCCGATATCTTTAAACTGATGGACTCAGAAATTGAGGTAAAGCAAAAATAAAAAATAAGTTTTGCAATTAAAAGAGCCGCTCACAAATGATATAAAAAATAGCGCAAAAAAAGGGAGGGATCGCCCTCGTTGCCTTCTGAAACCCTTGTCATGCCTGCCCCCCCGGGATAAAAACGGATCATCTGATGGAAAAAGCACTAACATTGACCAGCCTCCGCCGGCGCAACTTGACCACCTCACCTCTTTGATATCTAAGATTGTAGGGTGGTCAATCAAAATCGGCGGAAGGTGATCAGCGTGACCGTTTTCTCCAGTCAACGCGAGCTCTCTTCCCAGCCACCAACCTGAATCCTTACTGAACCCTATCTGAAACAACGCAGCATAAAAGCTGAAACAGAGCAGCATGAAAGCTGAAGCAATGAACAATGATGAATGAGCAATGAGCAATAAATGAGCGTATTAGGCCAATGGCGGATGTGAAGGGTGTTTTTTAAAGTTATTAACAATTTTAGTGCAATGAATATCAGGAAGATATGAAGGCCTGTTCGAAGGGGATTAAATTGGCATTGTTGATAACTCAGCGGTTTTTTGGTATTACCTTTTAGAGGTTCGACCGATTAAGCGGTATAACTTAAAAACAAGCCATTATGAAAACGATCGAATCATTTCAATACCTGGAAGAAAAGCTTGCATTGACCAGTCTTCGCCGAAAAAAATGGACCAGCAATAAGTATTGGATATTAATAAGTTGAGGTGGTCAGCCAAAATCGGCGCAATGTGTTCAGTAAGTCCGGTCTGTCCAGTTTAGGTAGTTACTCAATATTACCAATAGATTTCAGCGGGCGGAAAAAAAGAAAGAGGTCAATTTTGACCTCCCGGCTGAATTTGCCCTCCCTAACTGCTCAAAGTTGCAAAAAATCGATTGAATTATTCCTTTCGAATAATTTATGATGTCGATTTATTCAATAATAAAAAATTTCCATGCCGGATGGAATAATAAACTGCACAAGCCGGCTCAGTTAATCACCTTGAGCCGATGTGGCCGATCACCTTGTTGGCCAGTTATTGCTGTACTGGTAAAGGTTCGTGCAAAATGGCCCGGGATCATTCTTTCGGCTGTCCGGAAAGGCTGTCCCTGATCGTTTCGCTGTCCCAGGAATGATCGTTCCCGGCGAGGTCCTGGTGCAGGTCACGTGACAGCAGCTCTTCCTGCAACCGGAAGTTTTCGCGGGCCTGGATGATGTACTGTTTCGTGTCGTGTCGCATGGCACCCATCCCTGCCATAGCCTTCTCATCGTAATGGAGGAATTTTTGGCCCTGCCTCAATGCGGTATATCGCCTGTAACCCAGCCCAGCCAGAACATCGATGCCGAGCGCGATGGAAGTATGAAGGCTTTCGCGGTAGATGTCGTTCACCCCGAGTTCGATCAGATCGTAGGCATCCATCCTGTTCCGGGCCCTGACCAGGGTCCGAAGGTGGGGAAAGTACTTTTTCACGGTGCTGGCAAGGTTGCGGTTAGACTCCGGGTCGTCGATGGCGGCAACCAGGATCTTTGCCTCGCCAGCCCCGGCCGATTCAAGCAGGTCCCTGCGTGTTGCGTCGCCGTAATATACCTTGAATCCCATCTTTCGCAGAAGTTCCACCCGGTCGGAATCGTTATCGAGGATCGTTGCCTCCACCCCATTGGCCCTCAGGAAACGCCCGATGGTGCTTCCAAAATGGCCGAATCCGGCAATGATTACCTTGTGGCGTTCTTCGATGATGTCGGCTTCCCGTTCGTCAGGTTTCTCCCTGACGCCGAACCGGGGGTCGATCACCTTTTCGTTGAGCAGCAGCAGGAAGGGGGTGACAGTCATGGTGATGGCAGTTGCTGCCATGAGGGTCCCGGTCCATTCGGCCGACAGGATTCCCAACTGACCGGTGAAGGAGAAGAGTACGAAGGCAAATTCACCCACTTGCGAAAGGGCAAAGGTGAAAAGAAGATTCTGGTCAGTTTTCAGGCGGAAGATGCTGCCGCTCAGGAAGAGAACTAACGATTTGACTAACATGATACCTGCCACAAGCTGGAAGACCGTTCCGGGGCTGGTTCGGATGAGTTCAAAGTTGATCGATGCCCCTACCCCGATGAAAAACAGTCCGAGGAGGAGTCCCTTAAAGGGTTGAAGGTCACTTTCCAGCTCATGTCGGTATTCGCTGTTGGCAAGCACTACTCCGGCCAGGAAAGCCCCGAGTGCAGGGCTGAGGCCGACGAGTTGCATCAATGTGGCGATGGCCACCACCAGGAATAGTGAGGAGGCGGTGAAAAGTTCGCGTAGATGGGTACGGGCGATGAGGCGAAGCAGTGGAACGATCAGATAACGGCCAGCAAAGTAAATGGTGCCAACTGCCAGGAAGAGGGCAAGGGTCTGCACCCACCCCGGGAACCGGTCTATGAAGGTGGTGTGTCCATGGGCCGCTGAGGCATTGATGGCAAGCAATGGCAGGATTGCAAGTACAGGGATCACGGCAATATCCTGGAAAAGCAGCACCGAAAAGGAGGCCTGTCCGGCGGCGGTCTGAGACAGTCCTTTCTCCTTGACAGTCTGCAGGGCGATGGCGGTCGATGACATCGCTAAGGCAAGCGATACGGCGAGGGAGGCCTGCCATGAAAACCCGGTTAGCAGGAACGCAGGAAAAAGAATAAAGGTCGTCAGCCCCAGCTGAAGGGATCCAAGTCCAAGGATTGACCTGCGCAGTCTCCAAAATTGGGCTGGTTCCAGTTCGAGACCGATCAGGAACAGCATCATCACCACCCCGAACTCAGCGAAATGCATGATGTCCTGGCCTTCCTTGCCGATGAATCCGAGCACAAAGGGACCGATCACTATGCCTGCCAGCAGGTAGCCCAGTACCGAGCCCATACCCAGCCGTTTGGCCACCGGGACGCAGATCACTGCGGCAGCCAGGTAAATCATTGCTTGTGAAAGAAATTCCATACGATGCGGTTTACTGTTTCTGAAGTGCGATCCAGTCGTTCATGTATACATGCTTAACCATGTCTTCTGCGGAAAAATCACCCGAGCGGAGCGTTTCAAGAAGAAAGCGGTAATCCGAAGCAGCCGCTTTCCCCTCTTCGAATGAAAGCCGGTGTGTTCCATGAAGCACGAAGGGAGGCAGGTATGTCATACGGCAGAGTGCCGCGGTCTGGTCGAAAGGCGAAATAAGTTCACGGATCGCAAAGCGGTTGTACCCTGCTTTGCTGTAGGCCTGACGGGGTCCTCCGGCAGTGATTACGTTCAGGGAATATTTTCCCATAAGGGCTGTTCCTCCCGGGCCGTATGCCCAGCCGAAATCGAGCACGATGTCGATCCACTGCTTCATCAGGGCAGGTGCACTGTACCAGTAGAAAGGGTGCTGCCATACGATCACGTCATGTTCTGTGAGAAGATGCTGCTCCGCCTCCATGTCGATGTCGAAACCCGGGTAATGCTCATACAGATCGTGAAATGTGATTTCGTCCGACACCGGGATCTGATTCACCAGGAGTCGTTGGTTCAATGATTTCTCGAAGCGGGGATGTGTAAAAACAATGAGGATTTTCATGGTAACGGTATGGTTTTGCATTGCAAAGATAACTATCAAGGATGAATCTATATATGATCAGGGCAGCCCATAACCGGGCGACAACCATCATAATGAATTTGGAGTGGCTTCGGACCGGAAGAAACGCTTGCATTGACAAGTCTTCGCCGAAAAAAAATTGACCAGCCCTAAGTATTGGATATTAACAGGTTGAGATGGTCAGCCGATTTTGCCTGATCACCGTACCCTTTTAACAATCAATGAATAAGGGTGGTCAATTTCCTTTGACCCGGGATGGTCATAAGCAACGGCGTGTCCATATATTCCGCCCCATCACAGTGAAGTGCCCGGATTGATGAGCGATCTTGAAAAACGGTTGAACAACGAGGATTTGCAGGTGCCACCGCTTATCCGAATTGGCATTGCACATTATCAATTTGAATCCATTCACCCTTTTCCTGATGGCAACGGGAGATTAGGGCGGTTACTTATAACACTTTATCTTGTAAGCAATAAAATACCAGGCAAACCTACATTATATCTTTCCGATTTTTTTGAACGGAATCGCTCACATTATTACGATAACCTGACCGCCGTGAGAACTCAGAACAACCTGGTGCAATGGTTGACTTTCTTCCTCGTAGGCGTACTGGAAACTGCCGAAAACTCAATTCAGACCTTTCATGAAATCATGAAACTACGTATTGAATTTGAAGAGAAAAAAATTATTACACTTGGCAAAAAGGTCCCGCTTGCAATGAAACTGATCCGGTATTTATACACCAAGACTGTTATTGATGCCGCCGAAGTGGCAAAAATACTTGCAGTGAATATTTCAACGGCAAACCGGTTAATCCAGGACTTTGAGAAACTCGGAATCCTCAGCGAAAAAACAGGATTCAAAAGAAACCGCATCTTCATTTTTGAAAAGTACCTGAATTTGTTTGAGCGTTAGCAATCCAAGGTTAAATACTTACTGTCAAGAGGTTCCAGTGGTTGGAACGTGAACACCGAATGACTCTTCATTTTTTCCTTATTATCTTTTTAGTGGACAAGCCGGCACAACTGACCACCAACCGCCAATTATGCCTGACCATCTTATATGTCTGATAATAAACCAACTGAACTGTCCATTACGATCGGCAAGGGATGGTTAACTTCATCGGCCTGTCCAGTCAGGTCGCTTGACCTTTCACTTTTCTGCTAATTGCTAAAAAAAGCACCTTAACAGGGTGGCGCCGAATGCATCGGAATAGGTGGCGCCGAATGCGTCGGAATGGGTGGCGCTGAATGCGTCGGTATAGTCAATGTTCTAGCTAAAGTGATTAAAACAATAGCAATTAAACCAATTATGGCCCAAAAAACAATAACACTCATTTGTGGAAATATTTGGTATAAATGATAAATTGAATGTAAAATTAATCCTTTCAAGGTATTAATGAAGGAAATATATGGCTATTATCGCCGAACCGTTGGAAAGTAGCATATATAAAGAAGGAAAATTCATAAATAGTGTCCTTGTTTCACCGTCTTCGTGTAAGGACGGGAAGGTAAAAACCAGGGAATTTTCTTTAACTAGGGTTTACAACAACAATCCATTGACAAAGATTAGGTGGGTTCCCAAGTTGAAAATTGTGATTATGAATAGGTGTAAACGGTAAATAACAATGCGAGATTTCGGCAAATAAGAATGCAAGAAATCGGTAAATAAGGATGCAGAAATTCGGTAAATAAGAATGCAGGATTTCGGTAAATAGGCATGCAAGTATCCTTCCTCGATTAGTTTCCC